>NZ_JABXKL010000079.1 GCF_017114995.1 Nostoc sp. NMS9
TTTTGAACCCAGACTATTTGCATTATATGTCCTAACTCTCTTGGCGATTGCTATAACTGTGGCAAAGCCGATTAACACCAAAATGACTGAGGCAGTTCAACGGAAAGAGGTTTTAACTTTAAAAAAGTCTTGTTCAAGTTGCGAATAGCAGCCAGCACATGGGTAGAGTCGGTGCGCTGTTTTCCTCTTTCTTTGAGCCATCCGCGCTCTTTAAATTGCTTCAGTAAGGTGAAAAGCAGTTGTTGTTCTGCGCCACCAGCCACCAATCAGGCGCGAAATTCACACAATACAGAAAAATCAAAACCTGAGTCAGTCAATTTCAACCCTAAAACATATTTCCAGTCAATTCTACTGCGGACAGCAACAGAAAGGCTTGCCTATCTGACAAATCCTCAATAAATTGCAGCACAGAGATTAACACCAATCGCCAAGGTGTAACTGTTGGTTGACCAAGAGTGGGATACAAGATGGCAAAGTAACTGTCACTGTGTATTGTGTGCCAATTTATCTCGCAGGGTGAGATAAAGGTTCCCTTGAGGAAAGCAGCACGGGCGACACGAAGTGTTTCCTCTGGCACAGTCCTGCCTGACATATCCTTAACACTCCTGGCTATATATAGTACCAATCTTAGAGTGACACTCCACGGAATTTCTGTCTACTTTTGACTTCGCCAACAGCATCGGTTGCTCATTTCACCCCGTTACTGGTAATGTTTTGAGGGGAGGGATGGGAGATGGCGTTTCCGCCGACGTTGAAACTGAGTCCAGAGCAACACGCAGGTGAACACCAGGGTTGAAAGTAACACTACACTGGCACCAGAGGCGATGTCCAAGTAATAGCTGAGGTAGATACCCACAAATGCGATCGTTGCTCCCAGAATTCCAGAAAGAATCATTATGTGACCAAAGCGATCGCTGATCAGTCGAGCAATTGATGCCGGGATCACTACCGCAGAGATAATCAACGTTACTCCCAACACATTCAGTGTTGCTACTAGTAATGTTGCTAGCATCAAAGCAAATAAGGTATCCATCGCCACAACTGGTACACCATGAACTTGGGCAACTTCACGGTCAAAACACCAGAAAAGTAAAGGGCGGTAAAAGAAAAACACCAAACTCAAAAGCACAACGGTTACTACCGTCACTACCCACAAATCACTAGGTGAAACACCCAAGACATTACCAAACAGAGCCGCTTCAAAGTTATGGCTAAACTTGCGATAGCTACTGATCACAGCTACTCCTAAAGCAAAGCTAGCAGTTGTGACAATTCCAATAGCTGCATCCGAATAGACTTTGCGCCCTGTCAAGTACTGAATTAGTAAGGCGGCGGCAAAACCCCAAATCCCAGAACCAATATAGAAGTTTAAACCAAGCACGTAACTCAGTACGGCTCCTCCTAAAATCGCATGAGATAGACCGTGAGCAATATAGCTCATGCGACGAGTTGTAATATAAACTCCCATAACACCGCATAATAGCCCGGCCATCATCCCAACGAGGACGGCACGGCTAAAAAAATCATAACGAAAGGGCGCTAGAAGAAAATCCATAAGTCAATTTTGGATTTTGTGATTTGAATTTGCTTGCTTCAAGATTTGAGGCAAGTTGTCTTGCATTTGATGGCGTAGGGAAGTACCGCCACTAGCAATTAAAATCCGGTCTTCTTGTTGAAAAACTACCATTTCTCCCCCAAAAGTCTTTTCTAGGTTGGCGGGAGTAAAGATATCAATCGGTTGACCTTGACTGATTAAGCCGTGGTTGAAACATATTACCCAAGGTAGGTGTGTTGCTACTGAATTGAGGTCATGGGTAGAGAGCAAAATTGTTAAGCCTTGCTGATTCAAATTAGCCAACAGATGCAAAAGTTCGTGTTGAACGTGTAAGTCAGAACTACTTGTTGGTTCATCAAGAAGGACGATTTCTGGTTCTCCCACTAAAGCACGGGCGATAAAAATCCGTTGTTGCTGTCCACCAGATAAATCACCGATGGGTTTATGGGCAACATTAGCAACTCCCACACGTTCTAGAAGTTCTTGAGCCGCAAAGCGATCGCTTCTGGAAGCCCAAGGAAACATCTTCTGCTTTTGGTAACGCCCCATCATCACCACTTCCAAAGCCGTGACTGGAAAAGTCCAATCGACTGTTTCTACTTGCGGTACGTATCCCACTTTTGGCGGTGCTACTCCTGGCTTTAGTGGCCTTCCCCGGAACCAAATTTCCCCAGCCCAAGGATGAACTAATCCTAAAATTGCTTTGATGAAAGTGCTTTTACCGCAGCCTGAAGGTCCCACCAAGCCAGAAAGTTGACCTGGATATAATTTCAAATCCACCGACGTAAATATAGGCTGATTTTGATAACCGCAAGCTAAGTTTTTAACTTCAAGTATTGGTTGCATTCAACTGAGATACCTTTTTACTTAGCCGTTGTGGTTGTGGCGGTTGCTGTTGGGCCTACGACATTGGCTCTATTGAGACTGTCAACCAGCTTGGAATTACCCTTCAAACCATCAGCGATAATTCGCATATTGTTAGCCATCATGCCAATATAGGTGTGTTGAGGATTAGTATTTTGCATTGCATTCGCCAATCCCTGTCCAGGTAACTCGTCATCAGCAGTGTTGGCTGTTTTGACCTTGGCTTCGCGGGCAATTTGCTCTTCTACCTTGCTGGGGTAGACTTCAGAGCCAAAAATTGCGGGAACGCCGACTTTACGTACCTGGTCGATCAGCTTTGCCACATCTTGGGCGGAAGGTTCCTTAAAATCTGAAGGTTGGATAGCACCAATCACTTCAAAACCATATTCTCTTGCCCAATAAGCCCAAGAGTCATGGTAGGTCAAAAGTTTGCGGTTTTTGGCAGGAATACTTGCTACAACTTCTCTTGTTACCTTGTCGAGTGCATCAAGACGTTGCAGGTAGTTTTTCAAGTTTGTTGCATAGTAATCCTTACCAGCCGGGTCTAAGGCACTTAACTGTTGAGCCGCTAGTTTAGCGTAAGCCTCAGCATACTTGGGGTTTACCCATAAATGTGGGTTGGGATCGCCCTTTTCTTTAGGGAAGCTGAAGTCGAATAACCACTGGTCTTTAGTGATTGTATTACTACCAAGTTCGTAGATTTTAGTGTCTTTAGGTTTAGAAGCTTTAGCCAGCTTTTCCGTGGGGCTTTCTAAGTGTAATCCATTAACAATTACCAAATTAGCTTTTGACAGCAAACCAGTATCGCTAGGACGTGGTTCAAAGGTGTGGGAGTCAGTACCTTCAGGAATAATACCTTTAACTTCCAGGCGATCGCCTGCAATGTTACTGACAATATTCGTCAGGGGAGCTACAGTAGTTACAACTAAAGGTTTATTTTGAGTTTGGTTCTGGATAGGTTTTGCAGCAGGAGTATTTTCTGATGGGCTGGGGGATACTGCTGTGTTTTGAGGTGTACTGCAAGCTACCAGTGTTAAGTTCAGTACCAACAGCAATGCAGAGGTCTTTTTCATTTCCAGAAACTTAATAAAAATCTTTACAACTAGATTATCAGTAGACCAGCTTGTTCTTTGGTAATGCAATGCCCCAAGGGGGCATTTTTTGATAATTTTTTAGGTTTTTCCAGATAAATCTGCTTTCAGGCTGAAATTTCACTTCTGATAACTTCCAGGACTTACGCAAAATTATGAAAAAACGAACCACAAAGGACGCAAAGGACACGAAGGAATAGGAGTTTTGGAGGGTTTTTGCGTAAGTCCTAAACTTCTTTCTCTACTTGGAAATTTCTTTTTTGGAAATTATGATTTTGTAACCAACCTTGCTGTAACCAAGTCAAATAAAACACTGGGACTCTCCGAATCAACCCAGGCACGTCCGTACAGCCAACGAACCAATTGCCAGTGTCCTGCTTGGGCGCTTTCGCCAACAGTGTCAGTATCAGATGCTACTCAAACACCGTCACTATTGCTCTCAGTACAAGCGCTAACTGGCCTGTCTTGGGAATTCCTGAAAAGTGCGGCCATCCTAGTTAGCCACACTTTTGACATAAGATTGCAATGCCTCTGTCATTTAGATAGGTTTTACTAAACCTTACGTCAATGTTAATATAAGTAATTTTCATGAATGAAAACGAAATAGCTGGCTCAGTATGTTAGTACGGCTCATATAGAGTCTTATTCATCTGTTTTCAGGAATCTACTGTTCACTGCTGACTTTAGAAGTCAGAATGCCTGCCGAATCAACCATTAATATCGTTTTATTTGCGAGGTACAAAATGACAGTTCAATCTTCTAGTTCGATCCAGCAACAAGTCACCAGTCAAGTGCTATCAGTGCCTGTACAATCAGCGCTCTATGTCGCACTGTGTTCTTTGATTCTGTGGACAATTTATTTCACTACATACCCTGCTATCCATGACACGACTCACACTCTGCGTCACCACACACTGATGGTAAGTTGCCATTAGTTGATTGAGTCAATGATTAGGAGGAGTTGAAAAATCAAATGACGAGACTTAAGTGGTCTACGCTACTCGGTGCGATTTGCATAATCGGAATTACCCTGTATGGCTGGATCGGACTGGCCCAATCCCCTCAACCATCGGTGCGGCTAACAACTAATCCACCGATTAATCAGGTTCGACCCCTTGAGGCTGAAGCCACCACAGTGTTGGGATCGGGACACTACAATCCGCCAGTACAGCTGATGCTGCAAGCCTTCGATGCTCAAGGGCAATCTTTAAAGGATGCCAAAATCCACTTGCAATTGTTCACCCCTGGTAAAAACCCCTGGTTCACAACAGATTTTCCCATCGTCGAGGGAACAAAGTTGCTGGACATTGAGGGCAATGCACCAACGGGTCAGTTGCAAGTTCAACAAACCCTACCGATCCGGGGAACGTATCAACTCCTAGTAGGGGTTACTCCGCTCGTTGCCAATGCGTTTGAGCCGATTCAGCAAAAGCTGACGCTGACGCTGCCTGAAAATCCCTTAAAGTTCCGCTACTTTGGCATCCTGGTTGTGATTTTGCTGGCAGTTGGGCTACTAGGAGGTTGGGTGATTGGGGGCAGACAAACGATTCAACCGGGAGAAATTGCCCCGCAACGGGTGCGATTGCTGTTGAGTGGATTGATTGTGGTAGCGATCGCCGCGCTCCTCTGGGTCAACATCAGCGCTGAACTTGCCGAATCGCACCATACGATGTCGATGTCGATGCCAGGCATGGGAGAAGAAGTTCCGCCCTCTAGTAAGCCCGCTAAATTGCAGTCTCAAGGACTTTATATGCAACTATCGGGTGACCAGAGTGCAACGGTGGGTCAACCTGCCAAATTGCAGGTCAGCATCAGCGATCCCAAAACCAGCCAACCCTTAACAGATGTAGTATTGAAGGTAACAACTACCCAACTCGAAAATAATTGGGTGGCCTTTGCTTTTGAGGGGACTCCAGACAACAATGGAAAATTGGCGTGGGAGCAGGAGTTCTTTGACGGTGCCCCTCATAGCGTTGTTGTCGAGATTGCGCCGCAAGCAAACGCAAAAGAGCAATTTCAGCCATTCCAAGTTGCAGAAAATATTCCAGTCGAAGGTGTCGCTCCGCCGATGTCTGTCCGGTTGATTTCGCTGACTTACTTCACGGGAATTGTGGTAATTGGTTTGCTGCTGGGACTGTGGTTGCGACATCGGCAGACTCCGCGCACCGGGTTGACTTGGAATCGTAGTGTTTCGTAAGTCAGTGTTAAAGGGCGTTATTGCTGTGTCATTCGGTTGTAATACATTCGCCCTTAGTTTGTTCGCCCAATGACCGGACAGGCTGATTGCCTAAAATCCATGTCGGATACCATTGAGTGTTCGACATGTATTTTTATAGACACAGCATGAGAAATTGAACCCTGTAATTTATCTATGAATCATCAACACATTATATTCGTCTGTACGAGATGTGGAAGTAGTCATAACACAAAACAGTCTGTTGCTAAAAGCAGGGGTGAATTGCTGCTAGAGAAATTACAAACCCTATATCATGACTGGGTGTTGCAAGACGAGTTCTCGATTCAACCCGTTGAATGCATGGGTGTTTGTGATCAGGCTTGTGCAATTGCTTTCGTCTCTCATAACAAACACACCTACTTATTCGGCGACCTGCCTGCTGATGCTGAACGTGTAGAGAAGACAGCAACTGCCGTACTTGACTGTGCTAGTCAGTACCACGCCAAGCCGGATGGTTTGCTTCCCTACGCCAAGCGCCCTGAACTGCTCAGAGCCGGAGCGATCGCACGGATTCCACCGATACCGCCGTGTCAATGGACATTGTACTAAGAGATTGTCACGAAATAACCTTGACATTCATTGAGTTAGAAATGCTTTTTCAGTAAGCTTTCATCTTTGTGGATTATTGTCGCCAATTCATGGATGCAAACACCAGCAGGTGGCGAAATGGTGAATGGTAAATTTATGGTTCGCAGTTACCTAGAAGCCATTCTCAATCCAGCAGCTTTGAATAGTTGGTTTCACATGATATTAGCAATTCTGGAAACTGCGTTGTTTGTAATTGGTGGTATTAGTGCTTGGTATCTTCTCAACAAGCGCCATCAAGCATTTTTTAGCAAATCTTTCAAAACAGCGATCGCTCTTGCCATTCTCATCACTCCACTGCAAATTGTTGTTGGTAACTTTCGTCGTGTTTCCTTACATCATTCCCTTCCAAGTCACAATTTATCAGGCTTCCTTTTCCACTAGCGCCCAAGCTTTCATGATTGCTTTTACCGGGTATTTCAAGGTAAAGTCGTCAACCCCCATTACGGAGACTAAAGGGCTGTTATATTTGTCGATTAGACGTTGTGCTGTCTCGTTTTCCCTAGAGCGTTTGCTGCCGGCATAAACGACTCTTTCCAGTCTCCACTGTTTGGCATCTTAATTAGAACAGTGGGTGCAATGTGAGACAATAAATTGTAATTGTCCCGGTTCTCATCAATTGTGCCTAAGATTAAGTCTGGTTTAAGAGTCATAATCTTCTCTAGGTTCGTTGGCGAAAAAGCCGCGCCAATGTCTTCAATACCGAGCTGCTTATTATCTAACCCTAGCCCCTGGAGGGTTAAAGCCAGACCTAGAGCGCCCACCACCTTGACCCCCAGAGCTAGAGGTATTTGGACAAGCCATCGTTGGATGACGACGACTCGTTGAGGATGGACGGGAACTAGAGTTTGACCCATTGCGTGTTGGACTAAGTGGACTTCTACAGGTGATCTTTGACTTGAGGAAACGAGGCTGATATCGCGCTTTGGTAATTGAGGATTAAAGAAACTGCAAGCAGAAACCACTAGTAGCGTGAGCGGCACAATCAAATAGAATTTAAGCTTAGGCATATTGACAAAGTGAACAAGATAGAGGTCGTAGGAGAGTGATTGTAGTTAAGTGCGATCGCGTCAGCTTTGACGACAGCGATCACATCTTGGCTCTACAGAAGAAAAAAACTGAACTTAAAAATGTGTTTCTTTGAGTTCAACTTCCTTCGCCATACAGCTTCTTTCCTCAAAACTTCCAACTCACTGTTCCCTGCACCGTAAATGGATGAGAGGGTGTAGGAGTTGTACGGTCAAGAATAAACAACTCAATAAGAATACTGATGCGGCTAGATGATTTAAATCATCAGGTTCTCATGACAAATGAGTCAACTTAACGTTAAAAGGGCGGTTAGAAACCACGTCTACATAGACAAAACCCACCTCCGTGGGTTTCAAACCCTTAGTTCGACCTTAGTCCGCGGAGGCGGACTTCGTTGTTTCACAAGTTTATCGGGTAATACTCGTAATCCTTACTGAGACGACGATAGCGACCCAGCGACGCGAGTGTACGCTCTACTACCCAACGGCGAGGTAATACTTTAAACCCGTCTGTGCGATGCCTACGGCGGCAAGCTACGCAACGTTTGATAATTTCGAGTCCACAACCAATGAAATATTTCACCCAATCGACTAATGAGCCAGCATATCCGGCATCCGCCCAAATCAAATCTAGTTTAGGGAACAAGTGATCAATTTTGTCGAATACAAGCTTTGCGCCGTCACGGTCTTGAATTGAAGCTGTATGTACGACAACCATCAAAATTAAACCCATCGTATCAACAAGGATATGGCGTTTGCAACCATTAATCTTTTTTCCGGCATCATAGCCCTTCACCCCTGCTTTCTCAGTAGTTTTAACTGTTTGTGAGTCGATAATTCCTGCCGATGGCTCTATATCTCTTCCTTCCATCTGACGCAATTGCGATGGTGCTCTTTATTTTTTATTTATAAACACCCTCTAAAGCTGCATCATCACCATGTATTTGGTCTAACAAGCCTTTGTAAATTACGATTTTGTTTAACTCACCAGCGTAGGCATTGATATTATATTCATCAGTGATTTTTAATCCGACCTCACCAAATCGCGTTGCTCCCCCAGTTAACTTGAAAATTGAGCGATTGTATTTAGATAGAGAGTTCTTTTGTGTCCCAGTAATTCGTTAGTTGCAAGCTTTGGATATCCCATTTGAAATGCCAGCTATTATTCGAGGCAAATATGGAGGAACTAGACAGTTAATTAGAGGTTGCCACTGATGGTAGTCTGAAGTCCCATACTGACAAAGTGAAACACATTGAGTAGCCGTGTGCCGGGAAACTGGCAAGCACGGTTTCGGATGGGAGGGGTGGAACAGTAATGTTCCCCTCGACCCTCAAAAACCTGCAAGATGGTCTGGAAAGCCTTACTATATCTAACTTTCAGCGATTTACACTTCCATCGTTATAAGGCTTTCCACACAGTGGACAAAATTTATACCTCAAGGACACCACCTACTTACCCCAGATTATTGAGCCGATACGCTCAGAATATTTTACGTTCTTCTAGATGGGCAAGAATATCTGAGCGATCGCGCCACACAGGATGCAATTTTTTGTTGGCAAACATTTGTAACTGGTCGCTAATATGGGGCGATCCGGGTTGACTTGCATTACCATAGCTGGTGAGTGCCATTGCCCGTACAGGGTTGGAAAATTCAATTGCAGCTACATAAGAATCACCTGCAACGGCTTGGAACAGCCCATTTGCTTCAGGAGCAAAATCGAGTGCACGAAAAATTCCCAGATTGCCATCCCCACCATTGGCAGATAAATCCAGATCACCCAACCGTAGCCGAAAAACCTTGCCCCACGGTACATCAAGCGCCCCATAAGTCTTTTCTACCTGGGCTGCGACTGCTTCGAGAGTTGCAACTGCACTTTCAGGATTAGCTAAACCATCGGGTGTGGTGCGTGGAGAATTTTCATTCCACGGTTTACTAAACCCCTTATCCTTATCTAAGTGCATCTGTTGTACCCAAAAGGCAAATAATACGGCTCCGCGACTATCTGCATTGGCTTGCCGATCCCAGGCTTCTAAGACGTTAGCTGCTTGCTGCCCTAAATCCTTACCATACTTGCGTGCAGCCGGAATTAAATCATCCAAAATCCGATCAGCCAGTTCCATGCGGGTAGAGTGCTTGTCTGCAACCATTTCATCAAAGGAGATTTTGTCATCCTCAACCAACATCCTTACAGAACGTTGGGAGCGGAAATCCATGAAACGAGGTGCCATGTAAGGCGGGTAATCATCTGCTTTAATGGCGGCTGGAAATGTAGTTGTCCAAGGTGGGTCATTTGTATTTTGCAACCAGCCACTCTTAGGGTCAACTATGCGCGGTAAATCTTGGTAAGGATGAATTTTTGTCCACAAGGTTTTAGATGTATTTCCTGGAATTATGCCTTGCCAATATTTAAAGTCACCAAAGGAGCGTACCGGAACTTGACCGTTGAATAGGTGCATAATATGCCCTTCTCTATCCGCATACATCACCGTAAACATTGGCAATTGCAAGCGCTTGAGTACTGTTTGAAACTGGGTAAGGTTTTTTGCTCGTGCCATATCCCACCACTCCTGGAGTACACCTGGTCGGTCAAGACCTGCAACTCTCAGCGCCACGGCTTTATCATTTTTCTCGACGATCACAGGTCCGTGGACAGAACTTTTCACTACTAATGGTTGCTCTTGCAAGGAGCCATCTTTCTGCTTCACCTTTAAGGAAAGAGTTTTGGAAAGGAAGTTACGAACTTTGTCATCAAAGCGGTATCCATTACCTGCCAGTGTGAGTTCATAAACATCCCAACCATCATAGGTGTTAACGGTGTGAGTCCAACCTAAGTTGTTGTTAAATGCGATCGCTAATACGGGAATACCTACAAGTGTTGCCCCATAAGCATCAATTCCTGGTGCAGTGATTTGGGCTTCATACCACAAAAATAAATCTGACCAAGGTAGGTGTGGATTTGCCAAAAGCATTGCCTTACCACTGGCAGAATGAGTTGGTGCGATCGCCCAACCATTAGATCCTGCTTGCAATTTTTGTTTGCTTAAGCCTAATACTTCCTCCGGATTGACCACAAAGGTGAAATTGAGTACCCGATGTAAGTGAGCCATGACATCTTCTGCCTTGACTGGTAGCACCGCCTCAACTTCATCATTAATCAAGTTAGGATTTTGGGAAGCATAAGCATTGATCCCAGTAGCAAAAGCATCGAGATAACTGCGAAAAGTTGGACTCTGTGCCTTGTACCAAGAACGAGCACGTTCTGGTACTCCCATAGTCTGTACCCAACGATCTGACTCTAGGTATTTCTCTCCCCAATATTCAGCCGCGCGTCCCCGTGCTTGACCATAGAGACGCAAAAGCAAATCTCCATGACTTTGCATTTGTGCCCAACCAAAGGCATAAAATGCACTCTGGTCATCTTTTCCGTAGATGTGCGGCACACCATAGCTATCCCATAATATCTCTGTGGATTTTGTTGGTACCGCTATAGTGTGGCTGCCTACAAACAAAACCAGTATCAAACTGAGTATTAAGGGTAAAAGGCGTTTTGATTTTCTTTTGTAAACCCTGAGTAAAATATCAATCCTCATTAACACCACCATCTACAGATATTACGCCTGGTTACTGAAACAGCTATTGATCAGTCAGGGAAATGGCACTAAGAAAAGCCCAAAAGTTTATCTAACGATACAACTTTGTTGACAAATAATATCAAAGCTAAAACGGTATCTTTATTCTTTGGATGAGCAGATACCAGAACCGAAAGGCAGAAGCAATCCTCGTGTCGTGAAAAAAACTAGAGCCAAATTCCCCTTCAAGAAACCAATACACAGAGGGCAAGGAGCTAAATTAGAAACGCTCACTTTTTCTATACTCAATACTGCTTAGAGCTTAACCGAAGTGTATTGCATCCATACTCACACCCCAGATTGTACAAAAGATAAAACTGGCGTTCGAGGCTTAACTTTGCGTCCTCAAGAATTGCACGAAGCTCTAAGTGAAGCAAAATCCCGCCAACAAACGCCTGAATTTAAAGAGTAGTACGCAAAACGATCTGGTGTTGAAGGAACTATTTCTCAAGCCACAAGAGCATTTGGGTTACATTGATGCCGTTATCGGGGTTTTGAAAAAACTAGGCTACAACATATCATCACGGCTGCTGCCATTAATTTGGTTAGGGTTTAGCAGTGGTAGACCGAAGCTAATAATTTTGGCAAGAGTATTTCTCGCTTCGCAGCAATAGCCGTCTAAATTTGACCTCAAAGAATTCGCCAACAAAGTCATTTGCATCGCGAATTATTTTTCCTTTCTTTGGTCTTCTTGCCAAATTGGGATGTCCCCCTGAACGGTTACAGTTTAACTCCTTCAAATAGACTAAATTGAGAATTTTTTATTGGGATAATTTTAGTGAGTTTGAATCCAGCAGATTTAAACAAGTCTTTGAACTCTGTTTCAGTACGCTCTCGCCCACGAGAGCATACTACCAACATATGAACATCTTCGAGCTTGACATTAGAGAATTCATTTCCAGAAGGCATTATGCATTCTATCACTAACAATCGCCCTTGTTCTTTCATGGCTTGATGACAGCGCTTAAGAATGTTGATCGCTTGTTCATCATCCCACATGTGAAGAACTTCCCTGAGTAAATAAGCGTCTCCACCTTGTGGTACACCCTCAAAAAAGCTACCTCCTATGAGTTGACAGCGATTATGCACAGATGCTGGTTCACCTAAATTCTTAACTCTATCAATTGATTTTGGAAGATCGAATAACACACCTGTGATAGTGGGGTTACCTTCGAGGATAGCAGTAAGCAAGCTACCCGTACCACCACCAATATCAACCAGCTTGCCTATTGACGAAAAATCATAAGCCTCCAAGTATGGAGCATATAGCTCTAGTGACGGATTACTAGCATATTTATGAAACATTTCTCCTGCAACAGGATTTTGCTCATAATACTGAAATAAATCTACGCCATACAAATGCTCAAAGGCGCTTTCCCCAGTCTGTACGCTATACATCAAATTTTCCCAGGGTTTATAGTAAAACTCCTCGCCTCGGAGGATTGCATCCTTACGCACTGAACCCGGAACATCGCTCTGCAAGCAATCTGCTTGTGGAGTTAGTTCAAAGCATCGGGGTTGTGTCTCAGCAAAAATTCCAAAACCCGCAAGAGATCGCAACACTCGATAAAGAGAATCGCTATGGGTATTTGTTGCAGAAGCTAAATCATCGCAGTGCTGAGAACCATCTTTGAGCAAATCAGCAATGCCAAGTTTTGCAACAACATAGATCATCCGTGAAATCCAGTAAGCATATACCAACTCTCCTGTAGTTAATGAAAGCTCAATCTTGCTAGGCTTAGAGTTTAATAAAACCACGATTTTTCTCCCTTTTCCTTGAGTATTAGTAGTTTGAAAGCATTGCAATTGAAGAATCTACCTTGGTTTCGAGTATTCAGTGGAATATAAGACCAAGAGATAGCTTCAATTTTGATTTTTTAACTTCCAATTTTCTAGTATCCTTGCATCAAAACTTCGATCAGATAGAAATTTTTTAAGTATCAAACTAAGCATTAAAGAAGTTTGATGCTTAGATAAGAAATAACGTGTTTTGGGTTTGCTAGCTTCCAAAGCCTCTAGAATTGTATCTGCAACTTGTTCAGGTTGCATTCCTGTGCGATTTGATCTAATCAAACCCTCTACAAAAAATTTGTATGCATCACCATACATAGCTTTAGCTTCAGATGACATATTGGCAAAGTTTTTCTGAAAGCTTTCTTCAACTTTATCTGGTGCTGCTGAAGCAATTGATCCCGGTTCAACCAAAATTACTTCAATACCCCAAGGATCTAATTCCATTCTTAAAGCATCTGTAAATGCCTCCAATGCAAACTTGGAAGCACACAAGGAAGAGATAAATGGCGAGGAAATTTTCCCACCGACTGAACCAATATTAACTATCCGACCTTTAGCTTTTCTAATTAATGGCAAAAATGCCTGTGTAACCGCTATTTGCCCAAAGACATTGACTTCAAATTGCCATCTCAGGTCTTCAATGGCAACGTACTCTACTGGCCCATCCAGTAACAGACCTGCATTATTTACTAATCCAATCAATCCTTCATTATCAACAGCTTTTGATACAATGTCTGCGGCAAATTTAATTTCTTCTGTTTTGGTAACATCCATTAAGATTGTTGTCAAATTCTCAGATGCATTACGCTTAAGTGATTCAGCATCTTTTTCTTTACGAACTGCTGCAAAGACACGATATCCTTTTTTGTCAAGTAGGAGCGCTGTTGCTTGACCAACGCCTGTAGACGTCCCTGTAATCAAGACAGCACCTTTTTGATTATCAACCATTTTTTAACCCTTATGTTCAACAGAAATTAATTTGCGATTCCAATCTGAATAAGTTGTTTTTAACCTGTCATTTTTTCAACTTCCATTTTTTCTAAAGACTTAAATTCTTTCACAGTCAATAATATAACAATTAAGACAAATAAAATATTAGTAGCTATTATTCCGTAGTAAATACCATTTACACCTAGTAGTCTAGAGAATAAAAACACTAATGGAACGAAGATAAGTAGACTCTTGAAAAGGAGTACTGCTGCAACTATTTTTTCTTTCCCTGTATATAAAAATAGATTCCCAGTAAATCCAATAAAAGGCATAATTGGTATTAATAAATTGAGAATTTGAAAGTTAAATAAATCATTTTGAGTAAAATTAACATCTGGCAGTAGTAAGTTTAGAAATGTTTTTGGTAATAATTGTAGAGGTAACCAAAGTAATGTCAGTGTAGTAATTGCACCACTAATAAAAATCAAATAAGCTTTCTTAAGTCTTTTATAATTTCTAGCTCCATAATTTATACCGATTACAGGTTGTAAGCCAATTATGAAGCCACTTAAAGGAAGAAATGCTAATGAACTCAATCTTTCTGTTGCTCCAAAAAAAGCTATATCTTGATCTGTTCCATAAATAGATATTGATTTAAAAATTACAAAGTCCTGAACTAAACTTGTAACTGGAACTAGTATTAGTGATAGACCGATTGACAAAATACTAGGAAGTAAATCTATCGCTAGTGCAAACTTTTTATAATTAACTGGAAAAGAACTTTTACCAGAGAAGAAGTAAGTTAAGTTGAGAATACTATAAATAACCATCGCAAAAACTGTAGAAAGAGCTAATCCTCGAATTCCCCAGTGTAGAATAGCAGTAAAGATATAATTTAATATAATATCACTTGCAGCAAAAATTCCAGCAGATATCATAGCAAATTTGACTTGCCCTTCTGATTTAATAATTTGACTACAAGATATTGCCAGCATGAAAAATAGTGAACCTAGTATATAAGTCTTAAAATAGTCTGCTCCAGCAGAAGCAAGCTCACCTCTTGCTCCCATAAACATGATTAATTGTTCACCAAAACTATAGCCAATGATTGTAATGAAAGAAGCCATAATAATAATTACTACTATTAAGTTTCCAAATATTTTCGACTGATTTTTAATATCTCCAGAACCAATAGCTCGACTAAGAAGAGAAGCAGAACCTACTCCAATGATTTCAGCAAATCCACCAATAATAAAAGTAAGTGGTGCAGCAATAGATATAGCAGCAACAGCAGTTGTACTAATATATTGACCTGCAAAGAAAGCATTAATAAAACTGTTCAAGCCACTTACTAGCATTCCTAACATACCAGGTATTACTAACTTGAACATCAATTTAATCAGATTGCCTTGGAGAATCTCATTCGTCATTTGAGATTGTTTTTGTGAAGTCATTTTTAGGTTCTCGGCTTGTTTGTTCACTGAATCTTGACTAGATGGCTAACGTGATACTGCTTTACTGGTTTTAACTCCATTTGTTTTGCTGAATTCAATGCACTCATGACTTCACTGCTAACTTCTACTCTGGCTTCATAAACACCTGATATACTTCCATCTGGAACTGCATAATCAATACGTACTTCAGCCCAATCAGCATTTTCTTCTTGCTCACCTTCTTGAATAGCAACTACTTTGCCAGCTTTTAAATAGTTGAGCCAAGTCCAACCTAACTGCATCCAAATTTCGCGCTCGGCAATTTGCTCAAATTTGGTTAAACCCGCCCATCCCCGATAAAATTGACGCAAGTCAGAGACTGAGCCATGTTTGTTTACCAGTAAGTCAAGGACTTCTGGTTCCAAATGTCCCCATAAGCATCCTTGAGGTAAATCAACTAGGGTAGGAGCAAACTGATGACCACCAAAATGAGTTGTTTGCCAGACTCGTAATTTTCCATTGGAAATGGGCGCGTATTCCTTGCGTAATCGACGATATATAGGAGTCCCGAATCTGCCACAGGCAAGGTCAACTTGAGCATGGGTGCAAACCATCAGTTCACGGATGTGATTGCTTTGTTGCTGATACTCCTGAAACTTTGATAAATCATTGGGCTGTTGCATTAACTGCTTGAGTATTGTCGTAACCAAAGCAGTTACTTGCTCATCTGGAACGACAAACTCCTGTTTCTCAAACTTAGAAAACAGCTTTGCAGGACGATAGTAGTATAGGACGCGGGTAAAGCCAGGGTAAGAGTACTCGCGGTCAGGAGCCATCAACATTGGTCTCAGGTTGACCCCATCTTTGACAATTAACTCTTGGAACAAACCTATCAATGGCTTAATTGTGGGATTTTCCTGAAAGAGGTCTTGAGACCAAGGTTGTGGAATTTCCATAATCAACCAATGGTCGCAAGTACCTGCTGTACCAATTGGGTCTTCTTTGTTGGTTTTGGAAACTACGGAGCAAAAACGACAATCTGTCAGGGAAAGTAGATTCATCTGTTGATTTTGCAATTCAAACCCCTCCTGAAAAAAAGCTGTGAGGCGGCAGGGTTCTTAAACCCAAGCACTTAGAATTCATCATTCATCATTCCAGATAAATTAATCATTGAATCAAACTCAATCTATTTCTTAATCATGTCATAATCTCTTTGGGAAACGACCATAATCAAGAGTTTTATAAAAATACTGAGGTGGCATTAATAACTGACTTTTTATGAAAAAGCTTTCATCTGGATTGGAGTTACCCCAAAATATCGAAAAAGAACAACTCCAGATGAATCGAGTAGATCAATCTTTTCTGCTTTTCTAAAGCGGAAAAGATCTTCATAATCGTTACTATTATATACTATTTTTCCCGGTCTTCTTCCTAATAACTCGATTTTATGTTTCATGGCTTTTATTTGATATTTTTTGCATTAAGATTGTAACTGCTTACCCTAAGACAAACGCATCTTACGCTGAATTAGCAACGAACTGCTGTAGCTGCTCTTGGCCTGAACGATGATCGAGCATTACCATTTTCAAGCCACTAGCAGGGGGATAGTTAACACCTATAGCCTTGGGCTTTTCCACTCTTTTTTCATCCGCTAATACTAATTGATAGCGTGAAAGAATTGTTGCTAAAACCAGCTTCATTTCAAAAAGTGCTAATGCCTCGCCCGGACAGCGACGAGCACCACCACCAAATGGTAGAAATTCATAGGGAGAATATTGTCGCTCCAGAAAGCGCTCTGGCTTGAATTGCTTTGGTTGTGGGTATAAGTCCTGACGTTGGTGTGTCAGATAAATAGAGCCTCTGACCACTGTACCTGGACTTAACTCGTAGCCCATCACCTCAATTGGTGATTCTACGAGTCGTGGAAATGTGACTACCTGAGTTGGATAAATTCGTAGTGCTTCATTACAGACAGCGCTGAGGTAGGGTAGCGCAACGATGCTCATAGGATCTGGGGATTCACCCAAGGTATCGAGTTCTTCTAGCAATCGATCGCGAACAGCAGGTAAACTATGAATCCAGTACAATGACCAAGTTATGGCAGTGGCTGACGCATCCTGACCACCCAATAGCAATGATGGGAATAAATCCCGCATATCCTCATCGGTCATTGGTTGACCAGTTTCATCGCGAGCAAATATTAGTTCGGAGAGTACATCGCTGCGGGAGGGATCTGCTTGCTTGCGCCGTTCTGCAATCTCAGTGTAGAGTAGTTTGTCAAATTGTCGTTGGAGGTTCTGCCAGTATCCCCACGGACTCCACCGACCTAAATCTCGTCGGAGAAAGGGATAAGACAGGGATAGCCCTAGCCAACGAGACCGAGCAAAACTTAATAACTTGGAAAAGAGTACCCTAAATTGTTCGTAACGCTCTCCCTCATGCAAACCAAACAAAGCTTGCAATATCACCTCTAGAGTAATCTTTTGCACGGTAGGGTAGGCATAAAAAGATTCGCCGATCGCTAGATCGTTTATGACTTTATCTGTAACTTGACAGATACGCTGCCCGTATGCTTTTACCCTAGTTCCATGCAGGGGAGGCATTAACAACTGACGGCGATGTTTGTGACGCAAGCCATCAAGCATGAGTAATCCATT
This sequence comes from Nostoc sp. NMS9, assembly GCF_017114995.1. Classification (GTDB taxonomy): domain Bacteria; phylum Cyanobacteriota; class Cyanobacteriia; order Cyanobacteriales; family Nostocaceae; genus Nostoc. Next base: position 17,805 of record NZ_JABXKL010000079.1, read on the forward strand.
GTTTCCAACTAAGGGTGCGCCACCTTGGTTCAGCTTACCAGAAGCTGTGATCTCTTTGGCACTCGTAAAAATCTGCTTCATTCCTTGCGGGTTACTTACGATCACTAAAGGTGTATCACCACCTAGTATGGTGAAAATGTCACCGTAGCGATCGCCCATAACATCCATGAAGCCAAGAGGATCGGTCTTAAAATGATGACTCAGCGATCGAGGAGAATCTTTTGGTCCTTCAGGTAATTTCATTACTATTTTTTTTAATGATTATTTAATTATCGATAGCTATTAAATTGAACCAACAACCAATGGCTGCGACTGTCCTTGATGCTGACGCCGACTCTGCACAAGCATTTTCACGCCACTAGCTGGGTAACAAATCAGACCTCCAAATTTTGGCTTTTCTGGTCGCTTGTCAACCAGCCCTAATTGATAACGTGAAAGAATTGTCGCCAACACAAGCTTCATTTCAAATAAGGCAAAAGCCCCACCAATACAAGTACGAGCACCGCCGCCAAAGGGAAGAAATTCATAGGGAGAGTATTGTTTTTCCAAAAAGCGCTCTGGCTGAAATTGTTTTGGTTCTGGGTATAAATCTTCACGCTGATGCGTCAGATAAATATTCCCAAGTAGTACTGTTCCTGGACTTAACTCATAACCCATCACATTAACTGGGGACTCTACCAACCTTGGAAATGTGAATAACTGAGTCGGGTAAATTCGCAAAACTTCGTTACAAACAGCACTAAGGTAGGGCAATGCAACAATCCTCGTGGGATCTGGGTCTTCACCAAGACAATCAAGTTCCTCAAGCAGGCGTTCGCGAACGCCAGGTAAATGGTGAATCCAATATAAAGACCAAGCTAGAGCAGTTGCTGAAGCATCTTGAGCTGCAAATATAGGCGATAATAGGAGGTCGCGCACCTCTTCATTACTTAATGGTTCACCCGTTTCATCATGAGCAAATATGAGATCAGAGAGGATGTCACTGCGTGAGGGATCTGCTTGCTCGCGGCGTTCTTCGACTTCAGCATATAGCAATTGGAAAAGTTCTCGCTGGAGCTGAAGCATGTATCCCTTTGGACTCCACTGACCTAGATCCCGTTGTCCTAAGGGAAGTTGTGTGAGGATCTCATATAGAGGAGATTGCGAATATTTGATGATAGAAGCAAAGAGATGTTTGATTTTGTCATAGCGCTCTCCCTCACGCAATCCCATTACAACCTCTATACCCACCCGCAGGGTAATATCTTCGATAGTAGGGTAGGCAATAAAAGGTTTTCCAATCGCCTTTTGACTCATGATTTTTTCACTGAGTTCGCAGATCCGTCGCCCACAAGCTTGCATCCGCTCTCCGTGAAAAGCCTGCATTAAGAGCTTACGCCGATGTTTGTGACGGAAACCATCAAGTTGAAGGACTCCTTGGTTTCCTGTAACCAGAGCAAAATCGCTGTTCAATGCACCCCTAGCGATAATTTCTTTGGTATTGGTGAAAATCTGCTTTATACCTGAGGGATTGCTGACGTGCACTATTGGCACTATTGGCGCAGAATCAGACATTATGGTGAAAATATCACCATAGCGTTTGTAAACCGCATCCATATAGCCAAAGGGATCAGCCTGGAATTGCTGCTTTAGCAGCAAAGTAGGAGTTTTCGGTCCTGCGGGTAGTTTCATCAGTCTTGTTTACTCACATTTTCTATTTTACAATGTACTGAGCATTATCGATATGAATTCTCAATAGTTTGGCTAATTCCTGAATATTCGGTTCTACTAACATCGAGAAATGATCTCCAGAGACTTCAATGACATCAATAGGTTGACTGGAACATTTACCCCAACCTAGTAAAGGGTCATCAGTATGAAATTCTGGACTTTCAAAGTCATGAATAATATCTTCTTTTGCTCGAAAGAGAGTGATGGAGTCAGGATAAAGGAGCGGAACATAATCTCGCATGGCTTGGACATGAGCTTTGAAAAGTTTGTAATAGCGGAGAAAATCCTTAATCTCTGTGTCGCTCAAGATAAAGTTTGCTCTTTTATTTACTAAATGAAATTGCTCATCTAGTTGCAAATCTCGAAGTTCCTCAAAAGGAACGGAAAAGTTGATGTTGTTGTTAGTTTTTATTGATTCAGCCATGCGGAGTAAGAATTTGGCATCATCATCGTCTGCTACTTTAACAGCCGTTTCTGGTAATATGGCGTCGATGACAACTAGCAAACCTACTTTTTCACCCTGCCTTTGCAATTGTTGTGCCATTTCAAAAGCAATGACACCACCGTAACAAAAACCTCCTAAAAGATAAGGACCATTCGGTTGTACCTGACGAATTTCTTGGAGGTAGCGAGTTGCTGTCTCCTCCACTGAAATAATTTCAGGTTCCTCTTGGTCAGGGGTATGTTGCAAGCCATAAAATGGATAGTCGTCACCAAGTCTTCTGGACAAGTTAAAGAAGGCACGAATACCTCCACCAGCGCCATGCATACAGAAGAAAGGAATTTTGTCACCAGAAGACTGAATTGCTACTAGAGGAGAATTGGATATCTCACGGACTGGCTGGCTAAGAATTTGAGCTAGTTTTTCAATCGTCTGATTTTCAAAAAGAGTAGACAAGGGAAGATTGTGTCCAAATCGGTCTTCTATTTGAGCCATTAAGCGTACAGCTAAAAACGATTGACCACCCAGGTCAAAGAAGTTATCTGTTACTCCAATCGGACTAGTATTCAGAAGATTTTCCCAAGTTTTCACCAAAACCAATTCTGTAAAATTGCGGGGAGCAACGAAGGATTGAGTGGCGTTTGGTCGGATAACGTCGTCGGTAGGAAGTGCTTGCTTGTCTACTTTGCCATTAGATGTCAGTGGAAGCACATCTAGTAACACAAAAGTAGACGGTAGCATGTAATTTGGTAGCTTTTGCTGTAACTCAGCGTTTAACTGTGGCACTATATCTTGCTTATCTGTTACGACATAAGCGATGAGACGCTGATCACCTTGAGCATCATCTCGGACAATGACAATAGATTCTTTCACCTCTGGATGTTGTGCGATCGCTGCTGCAATTTCTCCCAGTTCGACGCGGAAGCCACGGATTTTCACTTGGTCATCACAGCGACCGAAAAACTCAAGATTACCATCGTTGAGATAACGCACCAAGTCACCAGTTTTGTAAAGTTTGCTTCCTGGAATAAAGGGGTTATTAATAAAACGTTCTTGAGTTAATTCAGGACGATGCAAATATCCCTTTGCCAATCCATCACCACCAATATAGAGTTCACCAACAACTCCTACAGGCGTTAGTTGCAAATGGCTGTTTAACACATAGACTTGCGTATTATCAATAGGGCGACCAATGGGAATGCTGTTCGGTTGATCTGGCAATAAACTAGTGTCGTAGTAAGTGACATTGGCAGAAACTTCCGATGAGCCATAAAAGTTAATTAGTTTTGCAGATGGCATCAATTCTCGGAATTTTTCAGCTAACTTAACAGACAGCGCTTCCCCACTTGTTATCCAGAGTTTAAGATGCGACAAATTATTGATCAGATAACTGTAGTTATCTAAGAGTAAGCCCAGCAGTGAAGGCACAAGTACAATACGCGTAACTTTGTGGTGTGCCAGAGTTTCTATGAACAATTGAGGGTCTTTAGCAATAGCATCGGGAATAATGACAGTGGGAATCCCTTGTAGTAAGGGAGCAAAAATCTCCCATACTGAGTCTACAAAGCTAATAGCTGTTTTCTGGCAACAAACCTCCTCTTTTGTGAAGGGATAAGTTTTCCACAACCAGTGCAAGCCATTGACTGTACCGCGATGAGTACCGAGAACACCTTTAGGAGTTCCAGTAGAGCCGGAAGTATATATAATATAAGCGAGATTATCACCTGAAGATATACTAGCTGGGTTGTCTTGACTTTCTTGCTTGATAAATTCCCATTCATTGTCTAGAAAGATGACCGTCATTTGTGAGGCAGTGCGATCTTGAGGAGCAACTGCTGAAGCCCGAAGGGGTTCTTTGTCATTTGTGATTTGTTTGAAGCTATTAACTAATGACGAATGACTAATGATCAATGACACTTGGGAATCAGAAAGCATGAAGCCAAGACGATTAACTGGATAAGTTGGGTCAATGGGAATGTATGCACCGCCAGCTTTGAGGACAGCTAAAATTCCTACGACCATTTCTACTGAACGTTCTAGACAAATAGCAACGAGAGTTTCTTTTGTTACACCCTGTTTTTTTAAATAATGGGCAAGCTGATTAACTCTCTGATTTAGTTGACAATAAGTCAGTTTTTCTGTTTGGCTAATTAACGCTAACGACTCAGGAAAACGCTGAAGTTGCTGCTCAAATAACTGATGAAGTGAGGCATCTTGAGGATAATCTGTGCTTTGCTGATTCCACTCGAATAATAATTGCTCTCGCTCTTTAGCTGTGAGTGGTGACAATTTTGAAATGCGCTGTTCCTCATTAGCAACAATACTTTCCAATAAAGCTTGGAAATTACTAATGAATCGAGTAATTGTTGTAGAGTCAAAAATGTCTGTATTGTACTCTAAAAATCCTGTTAATCCTTGCTGAGATTCGGATATTGACAGGTAAATATCCAACTGAGCTGTGCCGCTATCGAACTGCAAAGAACGCAGGGTTAAACTAGAAGCTTCCTGTGCAGATACTGGGGTGTTTTGCAGGACAAACATCACTTCATAAAGTGGATTCCGGCTTAAGTCTCGCTCAGGTTGCAATTCTTCTACAAGCATCTCAAAAGGCAAATCCTGATGTGCATAAGCATCAATAGTCACCTTACGCACGCGGTGTAGTAGTTCCCGGAAACTGGGATTGCCACTAAGGTTATTACGTAACACCAAAGTATTCACGAACAAACCCAGCATCTCCTCTAATTCGGCTCGATTCCGATTTGCAATTGGAGAACCAATTAGGATGTCTTCTTGGTCTGTGTAGTGGTACAGCAATGTATTTAATGCTGCCAACAGAGTCATAAATAAAGTAGCGTCTTCTCGCTGGCTGAATTTATTCAGTGCATCTGTCAGAGTTTTTGAAAATGTAAAGTATTGCTTGGCACCAATAAAAGTGGTAACGGCAGGCCGCGGACGATCAACGGGTAACTGTAGTATAGGAAGTTCACCGCTAAGTTGTTGCTTCCAGTAATTAACTTGGGTTGCTAGAACTTCACCTCGCAAGCGATTGCGCTGCCAACCTGCAAAATCTGCATACTGAATAGGGAGTTCAGGTAAGGGAGAAGGCTGATTTGACAAGAAAGCTGTATATAACGTTGCCAACTCCCGCATGAACACACCAATAGACCATCCATCCGTAATAATGTGGTGGATGGTCAAAAGAAAAACGTGTTCTTCCTCACCCAAGCGCAGTAAAGTTGCTCTGACTAGAGGTCCTTTAGCTAAGTTGAAGGGTTTTTTGGCTTCCTCAACTGCAAGTTGTTTAATCTCAGGTTCCCAATCTTTTCCAAACAAATGCTCAAAATTAATAATGGGTAAATCCCAAGTTAATTGGGGTGCAATCTGCTGCACTGGTTCTCCATTTACCAGCACAAAAGTTGTGCGCCAAACTTCATGACGCCTGAGAATCTCATTAAGACTTTGCTGGAGTGCCGTAATATTAAGCACTCCGCTTAAATGAAAGGCACTCGAAATATTGTAGAAGGGACTGTTGTGGTAAAGTTGGTCAATAAACCATAGTCTTTGTTGGGAGAAAGACAAGGGAATACTGTTGGATATTTGTCGCTTGGGAATCGTATCGGCTTGAAATTTTCCTCCCTTCAATTTTTCTAAAAGAGCTTTTTTGGCGGGTGATAAATGAGAGTGTTTTTTGTCCATTGCTGATACATTTTTAATATTTACTAATATTTATTTGATGAGGAACTACTAATTACAAGTAATTCCTCTGAAATTAATTATTGAATAGGGATACTTATGCCAAATCTGCGCTACTAGCCAAAAACATTTCTACCTCCTCTTCAGAAAATTCTTCAATTTTTTCCAACAGAAGTTGCTCAATCATTTCTGCCTGCTTGATAGGTATCATAGCTTCCAGTAAAAGGTCACGTAGTGGTAGCTCTACTGGGAACTTTGCTTGCAATCGAGAAACTAATCGAGTTGCAATGAGAGAGTCTCCTCCCAACTCATAGAAATTGTCGTAAATACCAACTTGTACAATTCCCAGAACTTCTTGCCATATTTCGGCAATTTGTTTTTCTAACTCGTTAGTCGGAGCAACATAGGAATTATTAAGGTTAGGTCTGGAGTAGCGTGAGGATGAGTCTACTTGACTAGAAGATTTTGAATCTAGTAGAGAATCTAGGTTAAATGTGCGATCGCTCCAGGCTTTGATATCTACTGTTGAAACAACAACCTGACTTCCTTCTGTTAAGGAGAATATGCGTTTAAATACTTCTACGCTTTCTGCCTCAGTGATGGCTAATTCAACTCCAGATGCCTGTCCAAGAGTTTTTTGTTCTTGGGTTGTATTCAGTTGTAATTTATCCCAAGTTATGGAAATCCAAGGCAAAGAGTTATTTTGATTATGTTTCAGAGTAAAAGTATCTATTAACTGGTTAACTCCTGAGTATAAAGATAATCCAATTCCTCCAAAAATGGAAGCTAAGGAAGAAATAATGATACAAAAATCTATTTTTCTACTCTGTAAGACTTGTTCTAATACAGTCATCTTATGAAGTTGAGAGTCAAGGAGTTTTCCTAACTCTGTCTTACCAATTTCTGGTATCGGGCATAATACATTTTCGCGGGTTGTTACAGTTGAATAGATAACTCCGTGAATTTGACCAATTTTCTCAGGTGCAAGGCTCTGGTGCATTTGTTCATAGTTAGTTCTATCTGCACGCACCAACAAAAATTTTACACCTAGTTTTTCTAATTCTATCAGTTCTTGGATTTTGCAACTCACTTCATCTTCTTGAGCATGAGTTTCTAGCCATTGCGAGTATTCGTCCTCTTGTGGGAAAGTTAAATCCTCAATGAATATGAGTGTTGCTTGTAAAGTTTTCGCCAGATATTTCGCTAGCCCAACTCCAAAACTTTCCAGTCCACCAGGAAACAGGTAAACGCCCTGTTTTCTCAGGGGAGTTTTTTCTTCAACTGCTGACTCTAGGCGCACTGACTCAAATGTTTGTATCCAGCGGTAGCGATCGCGATATGCAATAACCAAATCAGGTGATAAAGCTGCAAACTCACTAATGATTTGGTCTACGATATAACTGCGATCATCTCCTGCTCTTCCCTCTGCACCCTTGGCATCTGGGCGGTTCGTTAAAACAAAATCTATACTCCGACAAACAATATTAGGATACTCTTGAGGAATAACTTTACATAACCCTAATACGGTTGCCTTTTCTGGGTCGATAGTTTCATTACCATTAACTTCCTGGGTCTGGTTTGATACAACCCAGATTTGTAGGCGATGCCTTTGGCAAGCCGCTAAGGCGTCTACGCTAATTTTTAGCTTACTAAAACTCTGTGTTAAAAGCAGCAAACTGTTGAATTCTAGATAATCACCCGTTTGACGATTTCCAAAGATATTCAAACTCCATAAACAAGCAATATTTTGGGGAATTTTACCAAGTGTAATCAGTTCTTTGAGCAATGCATCATAGTCATCTAGACTTTGCGGATTAATCGCATAAACACGCTGACTTAGTTTGCTAAAGTGCTGTCCTACCTTCACCACAATGACATCTTTACCATTCTGTTCCAGTTTGTTAACTAACTGGGAACCCACGCTACACTCATCAACAAACAAAAGCCATTGTTCATCCTCTAATTCTGCGCGAGATGGAGGTAATAAAGAACGTTTCCATGAAGGGATGTAAAACCAGTTAGCAATGTCTTGTTTTTTATCTAAAGTTACAGAGTTGCTACTTGTAGAAAGTGATGGTGATTTTGCATCAATCCAGTATCTTTGTCGCTCAAAAGGATAAGTAGGCAAAGGCAGACGATGACGCTGCTCGTGAGTGTAAAATCCTGACCAATCTATTTCTACTCCAAATAGCCACAGCCGACCTAATGTCTGTAACAAAAAGCTCACATCTGATTGTTGTTCTTTAGCATGGCGTAAACAAGTCAACACCTGTTGTTTGGCTTCTGGAAAGAGATGTTGCGTTGTTAATGTGCTTAATGTCCGCCCTGGGCCAATCTCCAAGAAAACACCTTCAAACTGTTGCAACAATTGAGATATCCCGTCGGAAAATTTCACTGGTTGTCGTAAATGCTGGCCCCAGTAGTTGGGATTTGTAGCTTGTTCATCGGTAATCCATGTACCAGTGACGTTGGAAATGAAGCGAATACGTGGTGAATTTAGCTTCACTTTTTTCACCACTTGCACAAATGGTTCCAAGATCGGTTCCATCATCACAGAATGAAATGCATGAGATGTATGCAACAGCCGACATTCAATCCCTTTGGAAGATAATTGATTTTGGAATGTGGCGATCGCTTCAACAGTACCAGAAACAACGCACGAAGATGGACTGTTAATCGCTGCTACTTCGACCAATGACTGTGCATCTAAAAGGGATTGCACATCTTTGTATAGCAGTGAAATCGCCAGCATACTCCCTGTGGGTAACTCTTGCATGAGTTGTCCCCGCTTTGCCACCACTTCTATTGTATCTTCTAGGGAAAATACACCTGCAATGGTTGCGGCGACATATTCCCCAATGCTGTGCCCAATCATCGCTTCTGGACGCACTCCCCATGACATTAATAACTGAGCCAGGGCGTACTCGATGACAAATATTGCTGGTTGGGTAATTGCTGTTTGTTGGAGTTGTTGGCTAGCAGTTTCAATTTCTTCTTCTTTGGGGAAGAGTATATGGCGGATATCTATATTAAGATGGGGTTGAAGAATCTGAGCGCAAGTATCTACATATTTTCTAAAGGTGGCTTCAACTTGGTATAATTCTCGCGCCATGTTCACATATTGCGCTCCTTGTCCGGAAAACATGAAGATGACTGGACAATGAGTAGGCTTTTGGTGATTAGTGAAAACACGTTGTGGCTCAAAGAATGTCAGTACTTTCACTACATCATCTTGATTATGACAAACCACCATACGGCGATGGTCAAATGCCCTACGACCTACTTGTAGAGTATGAGCTACATCAGGGAGATTCAAATCAGGATGCTGCTGGAGGTGAGCAACTATAGAAGCTGTAGTTGTTTCCAGTGCTGTACTGCTTTTAGCTGAAAGCAGCAACAGTTGCCAAGGGCGAGAAGTACTAGAGGGTTGAACAATTGGGGCTTCTTCCAAAATAACATGAGCATTAGTGCCTCCAACTCCAAAAGAACTGACACCAGCTCTGCGGGGAGTCCCGTTGGTCTTCCACTCCGATAACTTGGTATTAACGTAAAAAGGACTATTAGCGAAGTCTATCTCTGGATTAGGTTGTTCAAAGTGTAAGCTGGGAGGAATCAAGTTGTGTTTGAGCGCCATAACCGTTTTGATTAAGCCCGTTACACCAGAAGCTATATTCAAATGTCCAATATTAGGCTTTACCGAGCCGATGGCACAGAATTGCTTCTTGTTAGTGCGAGCTTCAAACGTCTTCTTGAGAGCACTGATTTCAATAGGGTCTCCCAAGGTTGTACCGGTTCCATGAGCCTCAATATAGGTTATTGTCTCCGGATTAAACCCAGCATTCGCCTGAGCCTCAACAATCACTTTGGCTTGGCCACCCACACTAGGAGCTGTGTAACCCACTTTGGCTGCACCATCGTTATTGATGGCTGAACTTTTAATTACTGCATGAATGCAGTCGCCATCTGCAAAAGCATCTTCTAATCTCTTGAGGACGACAATGCCTACCCCGTCGCCGAAAATAGTTCCTTGTGCTTTAGCATCAAAGGCGCGACAGCGACCATCAGGAGAAATAATCCCTCCTTCTTGATAAAAATAACCTTGCTTTTGCAGAGACTGTATCGAAACGCCACCTGCCAAAGCCAGATCGCACTCGTAGTTTAGCAATCCTTGGCACGCTAAATGAACAGCTACTAATGAGGTGGAGCAAGCCGTGCTAATATTAATACTTGGTCCCTTCAGGTTCAATTTATATGAAACTCGTGTGGCGGCAAAATCTTGAACATTACTAAAGAAAATTGAGGAACCCATTGATTTGATTATATCTGGGTTGGAAGCCAGTTTGCTAAGCATATAGATACTCAGGTTGGTTCCTACGTAAATACCAGTCAAGTCTTTGCCTGCTCCCGGGTCATAACCAGCATTTTCCAGCGCTTCCCAAGCACATTCGAGAAGAAAACGATGTTGGGGGTCTATAATTTCAGCTTCCCTTGGTGAGACATCAAAGAAGGAAGCATCAAACATTTCAATGTCTGACAGACGAGCACCAGCTTTTACATACTGAGGGTCATGCAACGATGCTGGGTCTATGCCTGAATCTTCTAATTCTTCATCACTGAAGAAAGAAATCGACTCCTGCCCATTACACAGATTATGCCAAAATTCATCAATACTTTTGGCTTTTGGAAAACGACCGGACATCCCGATTACAGCTATGCCTTTGATGGAATCATGGATTTGTTGGTTATCCATCTGCCTTCCTCCTTTGTTTCATTAATTGTCTTTTTTCTTGCATAGCTGCTTCTTTTCTGCTGGCACGTTCATCAGCTTCCTGAAATGTTGGTTCTTCAACCTGTTGTCCACCAAGATATTCTGCCAAGGCATTTATAGTTGAATACTCAAATAGATCAGCGATTGATAAATTTTTGTTTAATGTTTTTATAAGTTTACTACGAACCTGAATTATGAGTAGTGAATCTCCACCTAATTCAAAGAAATTATCATGGAGACCTACATCTTTTATCCCAAGAACTTCTTGCCAGATGTTAGCAATCGTTTGTTCAATTTCGTTTTCGGGAGCTACATATAAATTTTGTAAATCAGGTCTGGGATGGAGTGATAATGAATTTACTGGTTGGCTAGCTAGTTTCTGTTGAAAAGATTCAAACTTAATCCATTGGTCAATTCTCGCTTGAAGTTCTCCAGTCGAAACAACTACATGATTAAATTCACTACAGTTCAAGATCCTTTGAAAAGCTTCTACACCTTCTTTAGGGTCAAACGCAAATTCAGTCACACTTGCGCCAACAGATGTACTTTGTTTATTTTCTTTTTCAAGTTGCCAACTATCCCAGCTTACACTTATCCAAGAGACGGGATGGCTCTGATTATGTTGGTGTACAAAAGCGTCCATGAAGATATTTGCTGCTGAGTAGGCGACATGTCCTAATCCTCCTAAAACTGATGATAAGGAAGACAGCAGTAAACAAAAATCAAGCTCTCTGTCTTGCAAAACCTTATCTAATACTATCAGTCCGTGTACTTTTGGTTGAAATTGCCGATCGCAATCAGTTTTACTTATCTTTTCAATAGCTCCAGAAGACTGACCTCCAAGTATTCCAGCAGCATGAACCACACCGTTGAGTTTACCAAACTGTGACTCTGCTTGAGCGATCGCCAAATGCATTTGTTCTGTGTTGCTCACATCAGCACTCACTACCAAAACTTCTGCACCCAACTGTTCGAGTTGTTGGATTTTGAGAATCTTACGGCTGGTGCTATCAGTCTCATCGTGAGTCAGCAACCATTGTTTCCACTCGTCTTTTTTGGGCAAAGCTGTTCGTCCAAGCAACAGCAGTTTGGCTTGCACAGTTTGAGCCAAGTATTCTGCCACAACAAGTCCAATCCCTCCGAGTCCACCTGTAATTAGATAGACTCCCCTTTGCCTTAATCGCGGCTTGACAATTTTCGCTTTATCAAAGCGCACTGGCTCAAAAGATTGCACCCAGCGATTGATACCTCGATAGGCAATCATTTGGTCACAGCTAGAAGCTGTCAGTTCCGTCAGCAATTTTTCTACGAGTTGTTCTTCTTGCCAGCTTCCAGATTCGGGAAGAATAACATCAATACTACGACAGATGATATTTGAGTATTCTTGAGATATGACTTTAATTGGTCCGAGTAAAGTTGCTTTCTGTGGACATAGCTTTTCAGTTCCTGTTACTGGCTGTAGGTTATTAGAAATGGCTGTTATTTGTACTTCATCAGCCATTTCCCGTCTTCCTAAAGCTTGGGCAAGAAATAGCAGACTGTAAAATCCGATGAATTGGGCTTTGTCAACTTCTTCAAGTTCTAATTCTTTGCCATTGACAGGTGTGACACTCCACAAATGAGCTATTGTCTTTGGCAACTTCTGTTGTGTTGACAGTTCCTTGATTAAGGCATCGTAATTATTAGGTTGTTGAGGATTTATAGTATACTGACACTTATTGAGCTTGGTGAACTCGCCTCCAACTGTTACAGTAATAACATCCCAATTTTGTTGTTGGAGTTGTTTGACTAATTTGGAACCCAAGCCATACTCATCGATAAACACCAAAATAGAAGATAATTGATCTGTTAATTCCTTGTGTTCGAGTTGTGGTGGAGTTAATGATGGTTTCCAGAAAGGGATGTAGAACCAGTCAGCAATGTCGGGCTTTTTGCTTAGTGATACTGGTGTAGCATGGTGATCAATTCCTTGTTTTTTGGGTTCAATCCAGTATCTTTGTCGCTCAAAAGGATAAGTAGGCAAAGGCAGACGATGACGCTGCTCGTGAGTGTAAAATCCTGACCAATCTATTTCTACTCCAAATAGCCACAGCCGACCTAATGTCTGTAACAAAAAGCTCACATCTGATTGTTGTTCTTTAGCATGGCGTAAACAAGTCAACACCTGTTGTTTGGCTTCTGGAAAGAGATGTTGCGTTGTTAATGTGCTTAATGTCCGCCCTGGGCCAATCTCCAAGAAAACACCTTCAAACTGTTGCAACAATTGAGATATCCCGTCGGAAAATTTCACTGGTTGTCGTAAATGCTGGCCCCAGTAGTTGGGATTTGTAGCTTGTTCATCGGTAATCCATGTACCAGTGACGTTGGAAATGAAGCGAATACGTGGTGAATTTAGCTTCACTTTTTTCACCACTTGCACAAATGGTTCCAAGATCGGTTCCATCATCACAGAATGAAATGCATGAGATGTATGCAACAGCCGACATTCAATCCCTTTGGAAGATAATTGATTTTGGAATGTGGCGATCGCTTCAACAGTACCAGAAACAACGCACGAAGATGGACTGTTAATCGCTGCTATTTGTAGAGAACTTTTATCTGGTATCTGTGTGTCTAACAGCGACTGTACATCTTTGTCTCTTAGTTGGATTGCAAGCATACTCCCTGTGGGCAACTGTTGCATCAGTTGTCCCCTTGTTGCGACAATAGCTAAAGCATCTTCTAGGGAAAATACACCTGCAATGGTTGCGGCGACATATTCCCCAATGCTGTGCCCAATCATCGCTTCTGGACGCACTCCCCATGACATTAATAACTGAGCCAGGGCGTACTCGATGACAAATATTGCTGGTTGGGTAATTGCTGTTTGTTGGAGTTGTTGGCTAGCAGTTTCAATTTCTTCTTCTTTGGGGAAGAGTATATGGCGGATATCTATATTAAGATGGGGTTGAAGAATCTGAGCGCAAGTATCTACATATTTTCTAAAGGTGGCTTCAACTTGGTATAATTCTCGCGCCATGTTCACATATTGCGCTCCTTGTCCGGAAAACATGAAGATGACAGGCTGTTCTCTATGATCCTGGTATGTAGTAAAAACCCGGATGAGATCCTGTGTTTCCAAGGCGGTTACAGCATCCTTAATGTCCTGACAAACCAACACTCGGCGATGGTTAAAAGCCCGACGACCTACTTGTAGGGTATGAGCCACATTGGCTAAATTTATATCCGGATGCTGTTTTAAATACGCAACCAAATTTGCAGTTGCAGTTTCAAGTGCTGAACTAGTTTTGGCTGATAATAAAAGCAAATGCCAAGGTCTTAATTCTTCAAAATGTTTGATTTCAGGGGCTTCTTCAAGAATGATATGGGCATTAGTTCCACCAAAGCCTAAGGAACTAACTCCAGCCCGGCGGGGAGTACCGTTTGCTTTCCACTCTACAAGTTCAGTATTAACATAGAAGGGGCTGTTAACAAAATCAATCTGAGGATTGGGAACTTCAAAATTTAGGCTAGGAGGTATTTGTTTGTATTTCAATGCCAAGACAGTCTTGATGAGACTTGCTACACCAGATGCTGTATCTAGATGTCCGATATTTGGTTTGACTGAACCGATAGCGCAGAAGCCATTTTTCTTTGTAAAGGTACGAAAAGCCTTAGTTAGCGCTGCGATTTCCACTGGATCGCCAGTAGCTGTTCCAGTTCCATGTGTTTCTATATACGAGATATCATCAGCATCTATTCCAGCATTTGCCAGAGCCTCTACGATAACCTCTGCCTGACCATTCACACTCGGTGCTGTATAGCTAACTTTCAAAGAACCGTCGTTGTTAATTGCTGAACCCTTAATAACTGCATGAATGTAGTCTCTATCTGCAATAGCATCTTTTAACCTTTTTAATACGATAATTCCAAGCCCACTGCCGAAAATGGTACCTTGCGCTTTAGCATCAAAGGCACGACAGTGACCATCAGGAGACAAAATTCCATCTTCTTGATAGAAATAGCCTGATTTTTGTGGAACTGCGATCGCCACCCCACCTGCTAAAGCAATATCACACTCTTCATCTAGTAAACTTTTGCAGGCTAAGTGTACAGCAACTAATGAAGTAGAGCAGTAAGTTTGGATACCTATACTTGGCCCTTTTAGATTTAATTTGTATGAGACATTTGTGCTAATAAAATCTTTATAAAGAGTATGTTTATTTGAAAAGTTTATCAAATTAGAGTTGGGAAAAATATTGTTAAAAAAGTAACTGTTTGTGCTTGTTCCAGCATAAACCCCAATCAACCCTTTATAGGTTTCTGGCTCATATCCAGCGTTTTCAAGAGCTTCCCAGGCACACTCCATGAAGAAGCGTTGTTGGGGGTCTATAACTTCAGCTTCTTTAGGGCTAAAGCCAAAAAACCTAGCATCAAAACTCTCAATATCTTCTAGTACAGGTGCTGCTTTAACATAATTTGGGTCGTTTAAAATAGCCTTTTCAATATTTAAATCTACTAAATCATCATTCGAGAAAAATGAAACAGACTCAACTCCATGTTGTAAATTATGCCAAAATTCATCAAGATTTTTTGCACCAGCAAACCGACCAGACATTCCCACTAACGCTATATCTAAATCTGCTGTTTGTTCAAATGTTGTATTTACATTCATAATTTTTTTAGAAAATCAATATAAAGTAACTTATCATGATAACTTGTCTTGCATTTTTCTCTCCCTTCTTCTTTGTCCTCGACTTAATCTTTGTTCAAAAGTGCTTTCCTGAGATTCTTCAGGAAGTAAAATATTGGACATAGCTCCTACGTGGGGACATTCATAAAGTTTGGCAACAGAAAAATTTAAATTAAACGCTTTATTTAAGCGAGAAATTACTTGAATGCCTATGAGTGAATCACCACCAAGCTCAAAGAAATTGTCATGAATTCCTATCTGTTCAATTCCAAGACTTTGTTGCCAAATATCAACAATTTTTTGCTCAGTTTCATTTCTAGGAGCAATATAGTTATTACTCAGTTCCGGTCTGGGATATTTTAATTTGGATTCATTGACCTTCTCTAAAAGTTCTAAGACGCGTAGTTCATCGTAAGAATTGTGCTGATGTAGTGAATTCAGCAAGTCAGAGCAGGATACTACAACTTGGGGTATTGTACTTCCTAAAATACGCATCAAAGCATCTATACCCTCATGAGGTGATATTACTTGTTTAAGATCTTCTGCACGCAATTCTTGGAGTTTTTGAGGTACCCCTGTGTTTACCGCCATCCCAACTTCTTGCCAAGCATCCCAGTTTATACTTGTAATAAATGTGCTACGTTCCGAGATATTGCAGTAAGCAAAAGCGTCAAGAAAAGCATTGGCTCCACAATAGTCTACCTGTCCAAATCCCCCTAAAATTGAATTGATTGATGATGTGAGGACAAAGAAATCCAATTGAATATCCTTGAGGATAGCATTGAGAACCAGTGTCCCCTTGACTTTGGGAGCTAAAATACTTTCCGCTTCCTCCTGTGTTTTTCGCTGAATCATCCCGCCTCCAGGAACTCCAGCAGCATGAACCACACCATTTAGTTGACCAAATTGTGACTCTGCTTGAGCGATCGCCAAATGCATTTGTTCTGTATTACTTACATCAGCACTCACTACCAAAACTTCTGCACCCAACTGTTCGAGTTGTTGGATTTTGAGAATCTTACGGCTGGTGCTATCAGTCTCATCGTGAGTCAGCAACCATTGTTTCCACTCGTCTTTTTTGGGCAAAGCTGTTCGTCCAAGCAACAGCAGTTTGGCTTGCACAGTTTGAGCCAAGTATTCTGCCACAACAAGTCCAATCCCTCCGAGTCCACCTGTAATTAGATAGACTCCCCTTTGCCTTAATCGCGGCTTGACAATTTTCGCTTTATCAAAGCGCACTGGCTCAAAAGATTGCACCCAGCGATTGATACCTCGATAGGCAATCATTTGGTCACAGCTAGAAGCTGTCAGTTCCGTCAGCAATTTTTCTACGAGTTGTTCTTCTTGCCAGCTTCCAGATTCGGGAAGAATAACATCAATACTACGACAGATGATATTTGAGTATTCTTGAGATATGACTTTAATTGGTCCGAGTAAAGTTGCTTTCTCTGGACATAGCTTTTCAGTTCCTGTTACTGGCTGTAGGTTATTAGAAATGACTGTAATTTGTACTTCAGAAGATGTTTCCTGTCTTCCCAAAGCTTGAGCAAGAAATAGTAGACTGTAAAATCCTGTTGTTTGAGCTTTCTCAACTTCTTCAAGTTCTAATTCTTTGTCAATGACAGGCGTGACGTTCCACAAATGAACAATGCTTTCTGGTAATTTTTGTTGTGTTAAAAGTTCTTTGATTAAGGTATTGTAATCATGATTGTGATCAGGATTGAGGGTATACTGACACTCGCCTAGCTTTGTGAACTCTGCCCCAACTTTTACGGTAATAACATCCTGGTTTTGTTGTTGGAGTTGTTTTACCAGGTTAGTACCCAAGCCACACTCATCAATAAATACCAAAACAGATGATTTTTGAGATGCTAATTCTTTGTGTTCGAGCCGTTTTGGGGGTAAAGATGGTTTCCAAAAAGGAAGGTAGAACCAGTCGGCTATATCGGGTTTTTTGCCCAGTGACACTGGAGTAGGATGGTCATCAATTCCTTGTTTTTTGGGTTCAATCCAATAACGTTGACGTTCAAAGGGATAAGTAGGCAAAGGAAGACGATGACGCCGTTCATGAGTATAAAATCCTGACCAATCTATCTCTACTCCAGCCAACCATACCCGACCTAATGTCTGCAATAAATAAGCAACATCAGACTGTTGTTCTTTGACATGGCGTACACAACTCAACACTATCTGTTTGGCATTGGCATTAGGCTGTAAATGCTGTGTTGTGATTGTACTTAATGTCCGCCCAGGACCTATCTCCAAGAAAACGCCTTCAAACTGCTGTAATAGTTGCGATATTCCAGCAGAAAATTGCACAGTTTGTCGCAAATGTTGACTCCAGTAGCCGGGATTGGTAGCATCATCATCTGTAATCAAGTTGCCTGTGACATTGGATATGAAGCGAATACGCGGCGCATTGAGTTGGACTTTTTTCACAGCCTGAGTGAATGATTCCAAGATTGGTGCCATCATCACAGAATGAAATGCATGAGATGTATGTAACAGGCGACATTCAATCCCTTTGGAGGATAATTGATTTTGGAGTGTGGCGATCGCTTCCACAGTACCAGAAACTACGCACGAAGATGGACTGTTAATCGCTGCTACTTCGACCAATGACTGTGTATCTAAAAGGGATTGCACATCTTTGTGTGGCAGTGGAATTGCCAGCATACTCCCTGTGGGCAGTTGTTGCATGAGTTGTCCCCGTGTTGCCACAACAGCTAAAGCATCTTCTAAAGAGAACACACCTGCAATAGTTGCGGCGACATATTCCCCGATGCTATGACCAATCATTGCCTCTGGACGCACTCCCCATGACATCCACAACTGAGCAAGGGCATACTCAATGACAAATATTGCTGGTTGGGTAATTGCTGTTTGTTGCAGTTGTTGGGTAGCAATTTCAATTTGTTGTTCTTCAGGGAAGAGTATATGGCGGATATCAAGATTGAGCAGCGGTTGGAGAATGTCAGCACAAACATCCACATGTCTGCGAAATGTGGGTTCTACCTCGTACAGTTCTCGCCCCATATCCACATATTGCGCCCCTTGCCCGGAAAACATAAAAATGACTGAACGGTGACTGGGTTTGTGGTGATTAGTGAAAACACGTAGCGGGTCTTGGGAATTTAGCACTTTTACTGCATCATCTTGGTCATAGCAAACCACTATGCGGCGATAGTCAAAAGCCTGACGACCTAATTGTAGGGTATGAGCTACATCAGCGAGTTTTAAATCAGGATGTTGCTGGAGGTGAGCACCTAGTTGCGCTGTAATGGTTTCTAGGGCTGTAGTCGTTTTGGCTGATAGAAGCAATAATTGCCAGGGGCGGGAAACACTAGACTTTTCAACAACTGGGGCTTCTTCTAAGATCACATGGGCATTAGTCCCGCCAATGCCAAAAGAACTAACACCTGCTCTACGAGGGGTTCCGTTAGTTTTCCACTCCGATAATTTAGTATTGACATAGAAGGGACTGTTAGCGAAATCTATTTGTGGATTAGGCTGCTCAAAGTGTAAACTGGGGGGTATTTGTTGATGCTTCAGGGCTTGTACTGTTTTGATTAACCCTGTGACTCCCGCTGCTGTATTCAAATGTCCCATGTTGGTTTTTACTGAGCCGATCGCACAAAAACCTTTTTTGTTTGTGCTAGCACGAAAAGCCTGTGTTAGAGCCTCAATTTCAATGGGGTCTCCTAACGGAGTTGCAGTACCATGTGTTTCTATATATGTGATAGTCGCAGGTTCGAGTCCAGCTAAGGCAAGCGCTTCTAAAATCACTTCCCTTTGACCATCCACACTGGGGGCTGTATATCCAACCTTTAAGGAACCATCGTTATTGACAGCCGAACCTTTGATAACCGCATGAATTAAATCGCCATCTGCGATCGCATCCTCTAATCTTTTCAAGACTACTACACCCAAACCACTGCTACTATTAGTGCCTTTAGCCTTTGTATCAAAAGCTCGGCAGTGTCCATCAGGAGAGTGAATTCCGCTTTCTTGATATTGATAACCAGATATTTGCGGCACTCCTATCGAAATGCCACCAGCCAAAGCCATATCACTTTCACCATTTAGTAAACTTTGGCAGGCTAAATGGACAGCAACCAAGGAGGTAGAGCAGGCAGTCTGAATATTGATGCTAGGCCCTTTCAGGTTTAACTTGTAAGAAACTTGCGTGGGCAAAAAATCCTTATCGTTTCCAATCAAAAGTTGGAAGCTGTCTACTGATTCCATAAAGTCCCGGTTGGGATATAAGTTTGCAAGCAGATAGCTACTTGCGGCTACACCAGCGAAAAGACCAATTTGACCATTATAGGTTTGGGAGTTGTAGCCAGCATTTTCTAAAGCTTCCCAAACACATTCTAGGAAAAGACGGTGTTGTGGGTCTGTAATTTCAGCTTCCCTAGGAGAAAAGCCAAAAAATGAAGCATCAAACAACTCTATATTTTCTAGTACACCGCCTGCTTTTACGTACAGAGGGTCATTCAGCAATGTTGGATTTACTCCAGCAGATACTAGCTGCTCATCTGTGAAAAAAGAAATAGACTCTACACCATCTCGGATATTTTGCCAAAAACCATCAACGTTTTTAGCTCCGGGAAAACGACCTGCCGTACCGATGATAGCTATTTCTTCTTGAGCATTTAAGTTATTAATACTATTTAACATATTCATCGGAGAAAACGGTTTTAAATTACCAAACAAAATCAAGGTATCAGTCGCCAGAATTCAGATTGAAATTTTTGCAGCAATTTGAATCTGGTCATTTAAAACTGCATCAATATCTTCTTCTTTAGTTAACGGATTGGCAATCACTGCACGCAGAGCAATAATCGGGATTTCTTTGCCAAAGCTGGTGATTGATTTTGTTGTTCTTGAAATAAACGTATGACCAATTTGGCGCTGGATTTTCTGCAAGCATTCATTAAATTTATTGATTAGTTGATTGTCGATTTCGGTTAACTGATTTTTGATAACAAGCTCCCTGAATGGCTCTGGAATGTAGCGATATAGAAGCAGATTAGTATTAGGTTTTGCTAACAACTCAAACTCAGGCATGGTACAGATCCGGTCTGCCATATATTCAGTTTTCCTAATACCTTCATCAATCAAAAATTCATATCCCTTAAGTCCGATTAGATTTAGCCCAGCATGTAAAAATAAAGCCATACCTGGCCTAGACCCTTCTAAGGCACGTTTACCTAAATCAAATGACCCTTTACGCATGGTGTAGCTAGCTTGCTTTTCGATCGCTGTTGCCAGATGCGGATCTCGCAGAAAGACCATACCAATGCCCATTGGCAAGTAGAGTTGTTTATGTCCATCAATAGTTACTGAATCAGCCCGTTCGATGCCAGCAAGCTTATGCCGATGTTGTTCAGAAAAAATGAGTGGCCCGCCCCAAGCAGCATCTACATGAAAATGAACGTGAGCTTCTTGTGCAATCTCGGCAATATCGAAGAGTGAATCCACCCCACCTGAGTCTGTAGTGCCAGCAATGCCTACAATAGCAATGATCAACAAGTTTTGATCACGACACTCCACAACAGCTTGGCGTAGCGCTTGGATGTCAACTCGATTGTTGCTATCAGTGGGAATTCTAATCAAACTCTGTGTACCAATTCCCATCAAATCCGCAGCTTTATCAAAAGAGTAATGCATCAAGTCAGAGCCAATAATCACTGCTCCTTTGTAGCCGTAGAAATCTAGAGATGCGCCTAAACCTTCTTTTTCTACACCAAGAAACTCATCTTTCGCTCCCAAAATAGCATTTCGAGCGCACCAAAGCGCTGTAATATTTGCCACTGTCCCACCGGAAACCAAAATTCCCAGTGTACTCAGGTTATTTTGAATGTGCTGACCATAGAAATTATCAGAAAAGTTGTAAATTAGTCGATGCAACATCGCTAAAGCCTCGCGTTCACAGAAACTTAGGGCTTTAGCAGTCTCTATTTTGACAACATTTTGATTCATTGCCGTCATCAATTTTGCCAGAGGACGCACAAAAGAAGGAAGCGCCGAGGTCATGTGACCGATAAATTGTGGCGAGGATGTATGTATTGAATGAGCAACAACATTGTTGCCTAAGTATTTGAGATAGCTCTCAAAATCAATAGGTTGAACAGGTATTTTGCTCTCAGAAAAATTTCCTAATAAAGAATCTAAATCAATGCGAGTGTTGGTGTCAATCGTGTTTAAAAAATCTTCAGAAAAATTATCAAACATTTTATCTATTTCTTTCTCAATAGATGTTGTTTGACTGGATAAAGCAAACATTTGCATTACTTGTTTTTGAATATCAGAATTAAATGCTTGTTCCGTCTCCAAAAAGTAATTTCTGCTCAGTATTTCTTGCTTACTTAATGTCATATTGCATCCTAGAATAATTTTGTTTTTTACTTTATTTTTGTGATTAAACACCCTTGTTTTTTGTCGCTGAACGATGTTCTTTTGTAGCTTGTTTGCGTTGTTGTACTGACGCTGTTCTGCTTTCAGGACGACGAGAATGTTGTGTAAAAGACGGTTGTTCGCTTGATTCCTGACTAAGATATTTAGCTAGATGGCTGATAGTTGGATATTGAAACATTTCCACCAAGGGGAAATTTCGCTCAAATATTTTTTGCAACTTGCTATGAACCTGAACCAAGAGCAATGAATGACCACCGAGTTCAAAGAAGTTATCATGAATTCCTACGTTCTCGACATGAAGTAATTCTTGCCATATATCAGCAATAGTTTTTTCTACCTCGGTTTGGGGTGGTTGATAAACCGCTTCCGATTCGGGACGTGCTTTATCAGGTGCAGGCAGCGCTTTGCGATCCACTTTACCATTAGGTGTGAGCGGTAGGGCTTCTAGCATGACAAAAGCTGCTGGCACCATGTAGTTTGGCAGCTTCAACTCTAAAAAGCGACGCAGTTCAGTAATCGTTAGTGTTTGCTTTTTTTGAAGGACAAGATAGGCAACCAAACGTTGAAAATCTGCTGAATCTTCACGAACGACAACTACAGTTTCTCGCACTGCTGGGTGTTGGCTAATGACTGCTTCAATTTCTGGAAGTTCAATGCGAAAACCACGAATTTTAACTTGGTGATCGATGCGACCAATGTACTCTATCTCTGCATTGGGTAGATAGCGGGCTAAATCTCCTGTTTTGTACAGACGTGCGACTGATTTATCGCCAAAGGGATTGGGAATAAACTTTTCGCTAGTTAGAGCAGGCTGATTGAGATAACCTCTAGCCAAGCCGTCGCCACTGATATAGAGTTCGCCGCTAACGCCAATGGGAACAAGACGCAAATGAGAGTCAAGTATATATATCTGCGTATTAGTAATTGGCCAACCAATCGAGACTTGCTTTCTAGTTTGTCGAGAGTGGGAGTGATATACACTACTCCACACTGTTCCTTCCGTTGGTCCATACTCATTAAACAGAGGTGTTTCTGACTTTAACTGGTAGTGACGTTGCACCAACTCTGTTGGACAAGGTTCACCCGCAACAATGACGGTACGAAGTGATGTTAACTGTTCCGGTTTTGCCTCCTGGAACAGGAGAGCATACAGAGAAGGAAGGCTTAATAGATGGGAAACGTGATTTTGGGCGATTAACTCTACCAGTTTTGGTATCTCCAGTTGTAAACCTTCTTGGGGAAGACAAAGAATTCCTCCAGAACAAAGTGTCCAAAAAATACCGACAACAGAACTATCAAAGGCAAACGAAGAAAGCAATAAGAAGCTGGTAACTGGTTCTTGGTAGTAAGTAATACGAGCAGTAGTTGAGTGAACTAGGTTCCGATGTGCAATCTGCACTCCCTTAGGTTTGCCTGTAGAACCAGAAGTGTAAATAACATAAGCTAAGTTCAAAGGTGTAACACTACTGTCGGGTTTTTTCTCTGTTTCTTGTGAGATTTCCCCCCAGTCTGTATCAAGATAAACAATGTGTACGTCATTCTCAGGAAGTTTAGGTAGTAACTTGTTCTGAGTTAGTAGCACTGACACTTGGGCATCTTTGAGCATAAAAGCTAATCGCTCTTGGGGATATGTTGGGTCAAGGGGTACATAGGCACCACCGGCTTTGAGGATGCCTAGCAGACCGATGATCATATCGAGCGATCGCTCTACGCAGATTCCCACCAGTACCTCTGGTTTTACTCTTAGCTGTTGCAAGTAGTGCGCTAGTTGATTCGCTCGGTTGTTCAACTCGCGGTAGGTTAGTTGCTGGTTTTCAAAGACGACTGCGATCGCATTTGGTGTTTTTTCTACCTGTGCCTCAAACAATTGATGAATGCACTTATCTTGAGAATAGTCTGTCTTGGTATCATTCCATTCAACTAACAACTGTTGTACTTCAGATGAGGTTAGTAATTGCAAATCTGAAATTCGTTGTTCGGGATTACTAACTATGCTTTCCAATAAAGTCTGGAAATGCCCCAACATCCGACTAATAGTAGCACTATCAAAGCGACGGGTATCATATGAAATCAACAGATTCAATAAATCTGATTTAGGCACTACCTTCACGCTGATAGGGTAGTTTGTCCAGTCAAAAAATGACTTAGATTCGCCCAATAACTGAGATTCTACAACCCCTATGCTTTGAGCAAGCGCTCCTTGATTGTAATCTACTAACTCATTATCAAAAACTAAAATACTATCAAATAATTGTAGACCACGGGGTATCTCACTCCATTGTTGAATTTTGAGTAACGGGCTATATTCGTACTCACGCATCTGAACTTCTTCAGCTTGCAGCTTTTTCAACCAAGGTAAGAGAAAAGCATTATTATCCACTTGTACTCGTAGCGGCAGTGTGTTGATAAAGAGTCCGACCATAGATTCTGCATCTGCTAGCGCAGTCGGTCGCCCTGAAGATGTAGATCCAAAAACTATATCTGACTCTTGGCTATAACGACTTAAAAGTAAAGCCCAAGCTCCTTTAATTAAGATATTTAAGGTCAGATGATGTTTTCGTGCCAAGGATTTTAGGGCAGTTGTCATAGTTTCCGATACCAAGACTTCTTGCCTTTGATAATCTTCTTTTTGGTCAGAAAAGCTAGCAGAAGTATTACCGACCACAATTGGTGTTGGTAATGTGAATCCTTTGAGTTTCTGCCGCCAAAAAGCCTCTGCTTTATCCAGGTCTTGCTGCTGTAGCCAAGCAATATATTCTCTGTAGGGACGCGGGCGTTCTAGATGTAAATCTTGACCTTGGCAAAAAGCATTATAAAACTCATAGAATTCTTTCCACAACCAGTTTATAGACCATCCTTCCATGAGGATGTGGTGAAAGCTGAAAACAAATTCATAAGTGTCATCAGCCAGTTGAATCAACGTTAGGCGGATGAGAGGAGCTTGGGAAAGTTCAAACCCGCGATCGCCATCTGCTTTTAAGAAAGCTTTTAGTTGCTTTTGTTGCTCTTGCAAAGATAATTGCCGCCAGTCTTGGAATTCCCAAGGCAAGTCTACTTGCTGATAAACGACCTGATAAGGTTTATCAAGATTATCCCAATAGAAAGAGGTACGCAAAATTGGATGGCGATCTACAACTTGCTGCCAAGCTTTCTGGAAGGCTGAGACATCAAGCTGAGTTTGCAAGGTGAAATAAACGTGCTCAAAATACACCACCGAATTAGGTGCAACAAGCTTGTGAAAAAGCATACCCTGCTGCATGGGTGAAAGTTCGTATATATCTTCAATATTATTTTGTTTCATTAGAAATTACTCCTGTCTAATTGACCAACTTGAGCTAGTAATCGGCTTAAATTTTCTTGATTGATGTTTGCTGCCGAAAAATCAGAAGGAGTATACTCCCCTGCTTCGGGAGACTGACAATGGGTGATGAGAGACTTGAGCGCTTTGGCAAAATTGTTAGACAATTTTTCTATTGTGTTACGTTTATGGATATTCTTGCTGTAGTTCAAATTCAGTTGCAACTGACCTTCAGTAACTGACGCAGTTATTTGTAACAGATAAGGCCGAATTGCTTGGGGGCTGGTCGTCGGTCCTGGTGATTCTTCCGTCCATTTAAACAAAGAATTCTGAGGCAAGCTTTTACCAATTTGACCAAGGTAGAGAAACATCACCTCTGCTTGGGGAAGGGATCGAATTTTCTCAGTCAGTACCGTATCATGACTCAGGTAGCGTAACACTCCATAGTCAATGCCCTTGTTAGAAACATTACGAAGTTGTTCTTTAACAACTTTCAATGCATCGCCAGGATTGTCTGCTCTTTCCAAATCTAAAAGTACAGGATAAGTAGTAGTGATCCAACCTACTGTCCTTGATATATCTACATCATTTATACCACTTGTACTTACCTCACGCCCATTTTCGTCGAGATTAATCAGTAGCAAGTTCACGCTTGTCCATTGTCTAAAAGCCTGTACAAGGGCAGTAAGCAAAACCTCTTGTGTATTAGTTCGATAGACTTTTGGAACCTCCTGAAGCAGCGCTTGAGTCTCTTGTTCGCTGAAAGCTACTGACACAATTTGATCTTCTGACGCTACAGTGTTTACACCGCTAGGGTAATCTATGGGTAAAGGAGAAACCTGCTTATGACGTTCGTTCAGCCAACGTTTTTGTTCTTTCTGCAACTTTTCTGACTGAGCATACTCCTCTAACCGAATAGACCACTGCTTAAAGGAGGATGTCTTTTGTGGCAGATTAATTACCTGACCCTGACTGAGCTGCTGATAAGCAGTCTGGAGATCCTCTAATAAGATTCGCCAAGAGCCGGGATCTACTCCCAAGTGGTGGATGACGATTAGCAAGCGGCTTGACTTATTGGTACCCAGTTCAAAAAGGGCAAACCGCACAATCGGTCCTTCTGAGAGGTTTAAACTGGCTTGGATTTCGGCGGCGGCTACCTCCATAGCAGATTTTTGATCTTTTGATGACAATGCCGACAAATCAATCTGTGTAAACGGCACTACTTCTTGGGGCCTAGTGTTGACCTGCTGCCAGCCAGACTCAGAGTGTGTGAACCGAAGGCGAAGTGCATCGTGGTGTATTAATAATTGCTCCAATGTTTGCTCTAACAAAGCTAGATTCAGAGATTGAAGTACCTCTAACAAAACTGCTTGGTTCCAGTAATGGGGTTCTGGTTGATTCAATTCAAAGAACTGGTGTTGAGCAGGCGTAAGGGGTACTAGGCCAGTTACTAAACCCTGTTCAGCCTGGACAACTCGGGTTGTGGTTACTACCTCTGCTAGTTTGGCGATCGTCTGATGCTCAAATAATTGTTGAGGAGTCAGCCGAAAACCTGCTTTAGCGGCTCTGGCACTGACTTGAATACCAAGCACAGAGTCCCCACCCAACTCAAAAAAGCTATCGTGAATACCTATTTGTTTAATACCAAGGAGTTCTTGCCAGATATTAGCGATAGTTTCCTCTACCTCACTTTTAGGAGCAACATAGGCATTATCTAAATTAGGTCTTAAATAAGATGAAGCGGAACTGGTTTTTGATGCCAGTTGAGAACCTTGACGAAATTCAAGTTGAATCCATCTCTTGATACTAGCTTGCAAATCTACAGTTGATGTGACTATCTGAGTAAACTTATTCGTAGATAAAGCACGTTTAAAAACCTCCAGACCTTCTTGCCGCGTCATCATGGAGTCCGCACCTTTAGGCACAGTGATTGATTCAGAGAATTCCTGAGTAATCCAGTCGCCATAATTGATGCTCAACCAAGGAACAAAACTTGTTTGATTGTATTTGTGTACAAAAGCATCCGTGAATATGTGCGCTGCTGGATAGGCAGCCATGCCCAGTACCCCCAAAACAGATGCTAATGACGATATGACTACGCAAAAATCAAGCTGTTTTCCCTGTAGTATCTTATCTAATACAAATAATCCATAGCCTGTAGAGCGTAATTGAGTTTCACACTCAGTTTTACTTATCTGTTGAACAGTGTTGTACACTCTCACCGTTGCAGCATGAATGACACCATGAATCTCACCAAAGCGGTTTAATACTTGAGTCATTACTGCTTGCATTTGTTCTAGGTTGCCAACATCGGCGCGGCAAATCACAACTTCCGCACCCAATGCTTCTAATGCTTGCACTTTCTGGATTTTGCGTCTGATATCATCGTTATCATCATGAGTCGCTAGCCATTGCGACCACTCTAGTTTTGCAGGCAAACCTGAACGCCCTGTGAGAATTAGCTTGACACCCGCTGTTTGGGCTAAATATTCTGCCAGCACCAAGCCAATATCTCCCAGACCACCAGTAATTAAATATACTCCCTCTTGCCTGATAGGAATTGTTTCTTTATTTGGCTTTTCAAGTTGTATTGGTTCAAAAGTTTGCACCCAACGATGTTTGCCACGGTAGGCAACCATGTTCTCAGATGCCGTTTGAGTGAGTTCTGTTACAAGTTGGTCTATGAGTTGATTTTCTTGGGGTGTCCCTGATTTCGGAATGACTACATCAATATGACGACAGGTGATGTTGGGATACTCTTGGGGAATCACCTTACAAATTCCAATGACAGTTGCCTTTTCTGGACACAACTCTTCATCGCCATTCACCTCTTGCACATTGTTAGTTGCTACCAGAATTTGCAGATCGTCGGTAACTTCTTGTTTTCCCAATGCCTGCGCCAGCAAAAGCAGACTATACAAACCTAAATTCTGACATTCTTCAAAAAACTGATGAGGTGATTCTGTTTGTGTGTTGGGGATCAGACTCCAAAAATGGGCGATCGCATTTGGTTTGAAATCCCATAGTTTTTTCAGCAAGGTATCATAGTCACAGCTCGCTTGTGGACGAATTTCGTAAGAGCGATCGCCTAGCTGGGTAAACTGCTCTCCAACCCTCACAGTAATGACATCATGCCCCTCTAATTCCAGTTGTTTAGCAACTTGTAAACTCACGCCAATAGTATCAATAAAGACTAACAAGCATAACTTTTGTGTTGGTTTTGATGCTAAGTGCCCAGATCGTTTCCAGGAAGGGATGTAAAACCAGTCGGCAATATTTGGTTTTTTATGTAATGTTTGCTGTGATCGCGTAGCCAAGTTAGCTTCAGGATTGGCATCAATCCAGTAACGTTGGCGTTCAAAAGGATACGTCGGTAAGGGAATGCGATCGCGTTGTTCGTGAACATAAAAACCAGACCAATCTACTTTTACCCCTGCCAGCCACAGGCGACCTAATGTATTCATTAAAAAGGCGACATCTGACTGTTGCTCGTAGGAATGCCGCAGGGAAGAGAGCATCACAGACTTGGCTCTATCGTGATTTTCTAGACATTGCGATGCGAAACTGCTTAATGCCTGACCAGGGCCAACCTCCAATAAAATCGGATGATCTTTTTTCCACAACTCTTGCACTCCATCTGCAAAGCGTACTGCTTGGCAGAGGTGCTTCACCCAATAACTGGGATCTGTTGCTTGGTCTGCTGTAATCCAAGTTCCCGTGACGTTGGATAAATAGGGGATTTTCGGGGGTTTGAGGCTAAAGGTTTTGACTAAATCGTGGAAGGTAGGTGCGATCGCCTCCATCATCACAGAATGAAAAGCATGGGAAGTCTGCAAACGCTTCCCAACTAAACCCTGTTCACTCAACTGCCGTTCCAATTCTTCTATAGCATCTGTGAAACCTGCAATCACACACAAAGATGACCCGTTGATTGCAGACATGGAGATTTGATCATTCAACAGAGGCTGTATTTCCTCCTCTGAAAGCCCAACCGCCAACATTGCCCCACTTGGCAACTCTTGAATCATTTGCGCTCTTTTCGCTACTAGGGTTAAAGCATCTTCCAGAGATAAAACCTCGGCTAGAGTCGCCGCTACATATTCACCGATGCTGTAGCCAATCATTGCCGCCGGACGAATTCCCCAAGATATCCATAACTGAGCTAAAGCGTATTCAATGACGAAAATAGCTGGTTGGGTGAGAAAAGTTTGATTCAGCTTTTGAGTACGTAGATCTGCTTGTTCCGTTCCACGACCTAACATTTTTCGCAAATCTAGCCCAGCATAGAGAGTATTTTGCTTTTGCTTATTTCCATTCTCACTGTTTCTACTGGGATACAGGACATCTCGCAAATCAAGATTAAGGTGGGGTTTGAGGAGTTCACAGCATTGATCAACTGAGGTACGAAATGTTGGCTCAGTTTGGTAAAGTTCAAGAGCCATATCAACGTAGTGAGTTCCCAGTCCAGAAAACATGAAGGCAACAGGGCGTTCCTGAGTTTTCTGAGTACTGGTAAAAACTCGCTTTGGTTCTTGAAGTGCGTTGACAGCATCTTGAATATCTCGGCAGACAACTGCACGCCGATAGTCGAAATTTCTGCGCCCAACCTGCAATGTATAAGCCACATCGGCAAGATTTAAATCAGGGTGTTCTCGCAAATAATTAGCTAAGTTTGTTGTAGCTGTTTCCAGGGCTGAATTGGTTTTGGCAGATAGCGTTAACAACTGCCAAGGGCGAGAAGAACTGGAAGCTTCGACAACCGGGGCTTCTTCGAGAATTACATGGACATTGGTTCCCCCTAACCCAAAGGAACTAACTCCTGCACGTCGGGGAGTGCCATTTGTTTGCCATTCGGAAAGTGTGGTATTGACGTAGAAAGGACTATTGGCAAAGTCAATTTCGGGATTAGGCGAAGTAAAGTGTAAGCTGGGAGGTATTTGTTTGTGCTTGAGTGCCAGAACGGTTTTGATTAATCCCGTTACACCAGCCGCAGTATCCAAATGCCCAATATTGGTTTTGACGGAACCAATGGCGCAGAATCCTTTCTTTTGGGTACTAGAGCGAAAAGCTTGTGTCAGGGCAGCAATTTCAATGGGATCTCCTAAGGCTGTTGCTGTACCATGAGTTTCAACATAAGTGATAGTTTCCGGTTCTACTTCGGCTACTATTTGGGCTGTTCTAATTACTTTTGCTTGGGTATCGATGCGGGGTGCTGTGTAGCTGACTTTGAATGAACCATCATTATTGATAGCCGATCCTTTGATTACAGCATAAATGCGATCGCGATCGTTAAGAGCATCTTCTAATCGCTTCAGCACTACAATACCTACACCTTCACCACTCACAGAACCCTGTGCCCTAGCATCAAACGCACGGCAATGTCCGTCAGGAGACATTATTCCCCCTTCTGTGTACATATATCCAGCTTTTCTTGATGCACTGATAGCAACTCCACCAGCTAAAGCGATATCACATTCACCATTCAGTAGGCTTTGACAAGCTAAGTGAACTGCAACTAATGAAGTTGAGCAGGCAGTTTGAACAGTAAAACTAGGCCCTTCTAGATGGAGTTTGTAAGAAACGCGCGTGGTCAAAAAATCTTTGTCACCTGCTACCATGAGTTGCAGAGGATCGATAGAGTCTATAATATTTTGATTTAAGTAAACATTAAGTAAGTAGCTGCTTAAACCAGCTCCAGCATAAACACCAATGGCACCTTTATAAATTTGTGAATCATATCCAGCGCTTTCCAGAGCTGACCAAGCACACTCTAGGAAAAGTCGGTGTTGTGGATCGGTTATTTCTGCTTCTCTGGGATTAAAGCCAAAGAAGGAAGCGTCAAATAATTCTGCATCTTCTAATATAGCCCGCGCTTTTATATAATTAGGGTTATTTAGTGTAGATGAACTGATCCCTGAAGATAACAGTTCTTCCTCAGAGAAAAAAGAGATTAATTCTCTTCCCATCTGAAGATTTTCCCAAAAATCTTCAATATTTTTAGATCCTGGAAAACGTCCCATTAAGCCAATAATTGCTATTTCTGAACCATTTATTGAATTAGGTGTTGTTTGAATACTCATAATGCGTGTTGATTCCTTAAAATGTTTTCAACAGACTTAGTAATTTTGATTAGTGACAAATCTGTAATCTAGAGCCAATGCCTTCAGCATAAAGTCAAACAATTTTAGATTTGCGTTTTAGCATTTTTCATTACTTTACTTTTGTGAGAGAAATATTAAAGCCAAAATCTGAAATCCAACTAAGTATTGGGGATTTAAACTTTAATTTTTCAGAATACCTCAGCGATAAATTTAAAGCGTTCTTTCCAACTTGGCATATTATTCGATGGAACCACTACCGTAGGGGCAATTTGAGTAAGCAGAGGATAAATTGTTTTCCCACCCATCCCAAGCCAGGATTAAATCAGGCTTCAGCAGTAATATTTTCTCCAGATCCATCTGATATTCAATACCTAATGCTCAATCGCGCTGGTGCTACAGGCTGAGACGATCGCGATTGTAAGTATTAATAGCAATCGTTGTCTTGCCTTCCTGAATCCCCCTTTCCAAAGGGGAGATTTTGGTGTTTGTTCCCTGCCTCGATCAAGGGCAGGGCTAGGGTGGGGTTGATTGCCATAATTGACAAATCGTCTGAGCGATCGTCTAGAAAACTCCATCCAGTTGTCGATCCACCTGCTCATTCGTAAACCTCACTACACAAATTCACTTCACTTTACTCCCTTGGGGGAACAACAGTAGTTTTGGCTCCGTTCCCTTGGTAAGGGAAGGGTTGGGGAGGGGTCACAACTCCCACGAAATCGTGCCCTGCACGGTGAACGGCTCACCAGGATAAACTTCCGATAGACCAGAAGAACTTTCAAAATAATCCACATTGAACAGATTTCTAAAATTAACGGCAGCGCGGAGCTGTCCTTGTTTATAGGAAATAGCAGCATCAGTACGTAAATAGCTCGGCAACTGAAAGCTATTCTCTAAATCTCCCTGGCGATCGCCCACATAGAATAATCCCAAACCAAAGCCGAGTCCCTTGAGACTACCAGATTGAATTTCATACTTCGTCCACAAATTGAAACTATTTTTTGGGACATTGTTGAGGAGATTACCTGGTGTGTAAGTATTGTCTTTGGTGATTGTGGCATCCGTGTAAGCATAACCTGCAATCACATTCAGCCCTTTTAAGATTTCACCCCCAATGTTGAATTCGATACCCCGGCTGCGCTGCTCACCTGTTTGAATCGAAAAATCTGGATTATTTGGGTCTTGAGTCAAAACATTAGAGCGAGTCAGATTATAGAAAGCAAGTGTTGTAGAAATTCTCTCATTCAAATCTGCCTTGACCCCAACTTCATACTGAGTGCCACGCTCTGGTTGGAATGGACTACCATCAAAAGTCGTGCCGCTGTTTGGGAAAAATGAGCGACTATAGCTGGCATAAAGTGAAATGGGTTCAATGGGTTGATAAACAATACCGACACGCGGAGTGAAGGCATCCCCCGATTGACTAGTGGTATCACTCAGAAAACGATTGGTTTGGTCAAACACATCAAATCGCCCGCCTAGCAACAACTTGAGATTTTCTGTTAGCGTCACCTGGTCTTGAACATAAATCCCCAGAGTTTTTGTTAATCCTGCACCATCAAAAGCTAAAGCGAAAGGTCCAGTAACAAGCCCATACACAGGGTTGAATATATCTATTGGTGCAGGTGCAGTATACCTCTCAAATCCTAAGAACGAGCTACTCAGATCGACCCCAAGGAGTAGCTGATGCTTAATTGACCCAGTTGAGAATTTGCCAGTCAGGTTAGTGGCTAGGTCGTAGTCGTCATAATCAACAGTATTGATAATCGCATTACGATTTAAGGTTCGATTATCGTCGTCGGCAAGACCAACAATAATCGGATAGAACTCATTTCCGGGTCTATTTCTCTGAATTCTTGCCCAAAATACATTTTGTAATGACCAGTTATCGCTGAACTGATGCTCCAACCGATATCCTACTCTGGTAAGAGATGCATCAATAACACCCTCAGGTTCTCCAGTGAAACGAGCGCGCGGGATCTGACCATTGGGGTTGGGGAGTACTGTACCGACTGCTGGCAAGCCTGAGTAAGCAAGAGTGCTTCTTTCTGTGTACTCACCTTCCAGGGTCAAGCGAGTTCGCTCTCCAATCGCCACACTCACGACGGGTGAAATAGTGAAGATACTTCTGTCATAGAAATCAATGAAGCTTCCTGTATCCTGGTAGCCTACATTGAGGCGATACAACAGTGTTCTGGAGTCATTTAATGGTCCAGACAAATCAATAGCACCTTGATAAAAGTCATAACTGCCAATGGTGGCATCAATGGCATAGAAGGGATCTCTGAGGGGTTGTTTCGTCACTATGTTGATAGTGCCACCCGGATTAGCCCCCCCGTAAAGCACAGAAGCCGGACCTAAGAGTGCTTCGATTCTTTCGATGTTGGGGGTAAAATCCGATAGTATATCTCCACCCTCTCTTAGTCCATTTCTGAGAAAACTGCTACCATTGCGGCTTGACGTACTAAAACCTCGAATTGTATACCCAGCGCCTCCGAAGGCTTGTGGAGGAGTGCCTGTAGTTACTCCACTCACGTTTCTTAAGGCTTCATTTAGGTTGTTGACGTTTTGATCGCGCAGTACTTCTTGAGACACTACCTGAATCGATTGGGGAATATCGCGCAGGGGCGTATCGGTTCGTGTACCCACGCTGGCATTTGGTACGCGATAACTATCTTGCTCTCCCGTCACGACTAATTCAATCGGCTGATCATTTTGTGCCGATGGTTTCTCTGGTGGTGTCTCACTTGCTGGCTGTTCCGGCTCAGGCTGTGTCGCTGTTACAGCAGGTGTCAAGCCAAAAATTAAACCCTCATTGCTGTCAAATAACTCTACTTTTGGCAATCCCACCTCACCCGTAACTGTCACCCGGATAGTATTGGCATCTAGATTTGTAACTGTTATTTCAGTAATACCGTCAACTGGTTTTTCCGAGCGGAATATAAAGGCATCGCCACTAGGTAAACGCAGTTGGGCATTGGGAATGTCAGCAATAAATTTATTATCAGCACTGCGATTGTTGATTTGTAGTTGTTCTCCCTGAGCCGTCTGTAAAATTACCTCTACACCTTTGTCAGTGGGATTAGCTTGCACTCTTGTAACTTGGATAACTTTTGACAAGGGTGCTGCTTCTGGTGCTGGTGACTGCACTAACATTTGGGCGCTAGTGCTGGGAAATTCTATCTCACCGAGTTGGCGAATCTCTCTAATTGAACGTGAATTACGTAGTATCGATGCAACAGATTTACTCTTTACCTCTGGTTTAGATACTTCTTGAGCAGTTGCGCTCATTACACCCCAAAGCCAAATAGAACTCGTCACTAAAAAAATGTTAGATAACTCTTTAAGTGTCATTTGCTACTCAATATATTTAGAAATACTACTAAAATGCAATAAATAGCCTTTATCTATTGAGAACAATTACTATCAGTACGAGAATAAAGATAAATTAAATGGTAAGCAATTGCAAGTATTTCTCGATTTTTCTCACAAATCAGTGACATTTGACCCCATATTCCGTACTCGCGGAGGCTATTTCTAAAGAAATGTAAAGGGTAGAAATGCGGTGATCGCATCAGTTGTAAGTATGGTTCATGTGATGTTGAAACAGATCAGAACACCTAAATGCTGACCTTCATAATCCTTTACAAACAGCCTCTGAGATTATTCGAGCCATTCTTTAGATGCTGTCGATAGATTTAAGCTTTTGTAGACGCTTTCTTTGTTGAACTTTACCATGTAAAATTTTTTCAGAGGGAATTTCTATCAAATAGGACTGTGGTAGATTTTTGATTTGACTAAAATATTCTGCTAAAGACCTTATGGTCGGATATCTAAACAGCTCGATAATGGATACATTACTTTTAAATGCTTCGCGTAATTTACTATGAACCTGAACTAGAAGCAATGAATGACCACCGAGTTCAAAGAAGTTATCATGAATTCCTACACTCTCAAGATTCAGTATTTCTTGCCAAATATCAACAATAGTTTGTTCCACCTCAGTTTGGGGTGGCTGATAAACCGCTTCCAGTTGGGGACGTACTGTATCAGGTGCTCTTAGAGCTTTGCGATCAACTTTACCATTTGGTGAGAGAGGTAGTGCTTCAAGTGTGACAAAAGCTGCTGGTACCATGTAGTTTGGTAGCTTTGACTCCAAGAAGTGACGCAGTTCAGAAATTACCAGTGTTTGTTCTGTTTGTGGGACTACATAGGCTACTAAATTTTGAGCATCTGTGGCCACAACTACGGTTTCCCGCACTCCTGAGTATTGGTTAATCAGTGCTTCAACTTCTCCGAGTTCGATGCGGAAACCACGAATTTTAACCTGATAGTCAATCCTACCAATGAACTCAATCTCTCCATTGAGTAAATAACGGGCTAAATCGCCTGTTTTGTACAAGCGTTCGGAATAATTTGAGGATTGGTCTTGTTTCCCTCCCCTGCTCCCCTGCTCCCTCCGTTCGCGCTTCGCGTCTCCCCTTGGGAGAAGTTCCGATGGTTGGAAGCCTGCGCTGGGACTTGTCTCTGCTCCCCTGCCTCTTTGGAAGGGATTAGGGATAAATTTTTCTGCTGTCAAGTCGGGGCGGTTGAAATAGCCTCTAGCTAGTCCTACACCACCGATATATAATTCACCTGGTACGCCGATGGGTACTGGGTTGAGATGTTCATCCAGCAGATAAATCTGGATATTGGCAATTGGGCGACCTATAGGAACTGTGTTTTGGTTGGTGACACTATCTTGACACTGCCAAAAAGTGACATCAACAGCCGCTTCCGTTGGCCCATAAAGATTGTGCAGTTGGGCATTGAGTCGATCGCCGGAGCGTTGTTGCAATTGTACTGGTAAGGGTTCACCACTAACTATCACCCGCATCAGAGATTGACATTTTTCTAAACCTTCGGCTTCCAGGAATACTTGCAGCATCGAAGGGACAAAATGTAAAGTCGTAATTTGCTGCTGTGCAATGACATTTACTAAATAATTGGGGTCTCGATGTCCTTCTGGTTGTGCTACTACTAACCGCGCACCTGTGATTAATGGCCAGAAGAATTCCCAGACTGAAACATCAAAGCTGAATGGTGTTTTCTGTAAAACTCGATCTGTGTCCGTGAGTTGATATTGGTCTTGCATCCACAGCAGGCGGTTACAAATTCCTCTGTGGGTATTCATCGCCCCCTTTGGTTTGCCTGTGGAGCCGGAGGTATAAATGATGTAAGCTAGGTTATCGTTACTGGGATGGTAATCTGGATTTTGTTTGCTGTGTTGGGCGATGAGTTCCCAGTTGCTGTCTAAGCAAACTAGTTTAGCTGTGTAAGTTGGGAGATTCTCTACTAGCTGCTGTTGTGTTAATAAGACTTTTGGTTGGGAGTCTTCTAACATGTAGGCTAGGCGTTCTTTAGGGTAACTAGGGTCTAATGGTACGTATGCGCCACCTGCTTTGAGAATGGCTAATAGTCCGATGATCATGTGGAGCGATCGCTCTGTGCAAATTCCCACTAATACTTCTGGTTTTACTCCCAATAAACGCAAATAATGCGCCAATTGGTTAGCTCTGGCGTTGAGTTCACGGTAAGTCAACTGTTGGTCTTCAAACACCACTGCTATAGCATCGGGTGTATGTTCTACTTGAGCTTCAAACAAATGATGGATGCATCGATCTTGAGGATACTCAACTTGAGTATCATTCCACTCAACCATTAATTGATGCTGTTCCTGTGAGGAAAGCAGAGAAATAGACTCATAGCGTCTCTTGGGTTCTGCTGCTATTACGGCAAGTGTTCTAGCATAATAACCACCAATAGCTTCAATTTGTTTGGAGCTAAACTGTCTGACATCATATTCCAAATCTAAATTAATCTCAGATGAAAATTCGTCTAAACTAAATTGAGTACAAAGTGCAAAATTTGTTACTGCAAAATATTTACTACTCAATAGTTGAACTTCGTTCAGTCTTACTATACCTTGATAAACGTGAAAGTTAGTAAAGTTAAACGCTGTTTCAAATAAAGGTTGCTGACCTAAAATCCTTTGTAACTCTGCTAGGGGATACCGCCGATGTGGTAACAATTCCCGCTCTGTGTCAAAGGTTCTTTGCACCAAGTCTAACCAGGTTCCTCCAGATAGTTGCAAACGAAATGGTAAGGTATTAAGGAAAAGTCCGAGAATCCGCTCTCCATCTACTTCTTCTAATCGACCATTTGACACTAAACCTGTGACAACATCTGTCTGGCTACTTAGCAAACTTAATACTCTCAAGTGTGCAGCTAACAAAATACTCTTGAGTGGAACGCGAGCAATTTGAGCTAATTGTTTTAAAGCAAGAGAAACATTAAGAGATAACTCAACATTGTGTACGCTAATGCTCCTAGAAATATTGCTAACTTGATCACAATTTAACCACCAGCGAGGGAGAGTTGTTACCGTGCTGTTGTACAACTTTTGACGCCAATACCGCAAACACTCATCTGATTTCAGTACTTCTCGTTCTAGAGCGATAAAATCTCGATACGCAGTTGTTGGTGAAGATTCTGGAAAGGAAATGTTTTCACCCAAGAGAGATAAATAACGCCTAAATAACTCTGTAATCATGGAAGCCACGCTCCATCCATCCAGAATCACATGGTGTTCGGTAAAGCTAAACTGAAAAGTCTCTTCACTGCGGCGATGAATTTGAAAGCGTAGCAGTGGTGGGCACGTCCAGTCAAACTTTTGGCTCTTTTCAGCTTCATACCAAACTGCTAGAACATTCTCTTGTTCATTTACACAAAGGTGTCGTAAGTCTTCAACCTGTAAGGGAATAGAAATATTTTTATGTACAAGCTGTATCAACTCGTTATATTTTTCCAGTTCAAATGAAGTTCTTAGTACAGGATGATAAACCGCCAGTTCTTGAATAGCAATCTGCAATTTCTCCAAGTCAAAAGGAGCTTTCAGATGCAGGCTAGTAACGTTGTGATAGATTGCAGTATCGGGGCTGGAAATACTATGAAACAACATTCCTGCCTGAAGTTGACTTAGAGGGTAAGCATCTTCTAAATCATCAGGTAACTTTTGTCTATCTGCTTGAGAAAGTAAGCTAAATGGTTCAACTGGTTTTACATTTATGTTACTTTCTTTTGCAGCCACTAAAGTTTTCGCAAGTTCGTAAATGGTTTGAAATCGAAATAACTGTTGTATTGAAAAATTTAAACCATGTTTTTGTGCTTGAGACTGAACTTGGATGCTACGCATAGAATCTCCACCTAAGGAAAAGAAGTTGTCGTGGATACCCACCTGCTTGATACCAAGAACTTTAGCCCAAATATCAGCTAGTATTTTTTCTTCTTTTATGCGAGGTGCGACAAAAGCTTTTTCTAATTCAGGTCGCGCAGTGTCAGGAGTGGGTAATGCTCTGCGGTCAATCTTTCCATTAGCTGTGAGCGGTAGTGCCTCCAATGTGACAAAAGCTGCTGGCACCATGTAGCTTGGCAACTTTGACTCTAAAAAGCTGCGTAATTCAGAAACTGTCAGTGTTTGTCCTTTTTGAGCAACTACGTAGGCAACTATTCGCTTAGAATCTCCTGAATCATCGCTTACTATAACTACAGTTTCTCGTACTGGTGGGTATTGGCTGATTAATGCCTCAATTTCTCCCAGTTCAATCCGAAAACCACGTACTTTTACTTGGTGGTCAATACGACCTAAATATTCAATGTCTCCATTCGGTAAATATCGTGCTAAATCACCGGATTTGTAAAGACGCGCATTGAGTTTATCACTAAAGCAATTAGGAATAAATCTTTCAGGAGTTAGTGCTGGTCGGTTTAAATAACCCCTGACCACACCAGCACCACCAATATACATTTCACCTGGTACTCCGATGGGTACTGGCTGCCCATATCTATCTAGTAAATAAACTTGCAAGTCAGGAATTGGACGACCAATTAAACTTGCTGATGCTACTTCTAAGTCTGCCATTGTTAGCGGACGATATGTAACATGCACAGTTGTTTCCGTAATCCCGTACATATTGACTAACTGTGGTGACTGGTCGCCATGACGTTCAAACCAAGGTCTTAAACTCTCAATTTGCAACGCTTCTCCACCGAAAATGACTTTTCGCAGGCTTAAGTTGTTACTATTTCCCAGCGATTCCTCTACCTGTATCAGCTGACGGAAAGCAGAAGGTGTCTGGTTAAGTACAGTCACTTGCTGTGTTAACAACAATTTATAAAACTCTTCAGGTGAACGACTCAGCCAATACGGTACTACTATTAACTGTCCACCATACAGCAATGCCCCCCAGATTTCCCAAACAGAAAAATCAAAGGCTATAGAATGGAATAGTGAAAAGACATCCTGTTGATTAAATTTATACCAGGATTCAGTTGTTGCGAATAAACGAACAACATTGCTGTGATTAACTAAGACACCCTTAGGTTGACCTGTTGAGCCAGATGTATAGATGATATAAGCCAAGTTCTCAGTTGTACAGTCATTGATTGGGTTTTGTTGACTTGACTGAGCTATAATTTCCCAATATGTATCTAGACAAACAACCCTAGTCTGATGTTGTGGCAAATTCTCTTTTAGGTGCTGCTGCGTTAGTAACACTGACACAGAAGCATCTTGCAATATGAAGGCTAAACGTTCTGGTGGATAGGCTGGGTCTAGCGGTACATAAGCACCACCAGCTTTAAGGATGGCTAATAGACCGATGACCATATCAAGCGATCGCTCTACACAAATCCCGACTAATACCTCTGGTTCCACGCCCAGCTTTTTCAGATAGTGCGCTAGCTGATTTGCTCTAGCATTCAGTTCGTAGTAGGTTAGTTGTTTATCCTCAAATACTACTGCTACTGCATCAGGCGTGCGTTCTACTTGCGCTTCAAACAACTGATGAATACATTGTTGTTGAGGATATTCAACCTGAGTGTTATTCCACTCCACTAGCTGCTGATGTAAGTCATCTGCCGTTAATAGTGGTAAGTCAGATAATCTTGCTTGTGGATTTGCAACAATCCCTTCTAGCAAAGTACAAAAATGCTCTACTATCCGAGTAATAGTTTCAGCATCAAACAAGTCGATGTCGTATTCTAAGCAGCCCCTCAACTCTGGCTCTGCATTCACTATGTGCAGAGTTAAATCAAATTTGGCAGTCTGACCGTGCGTCGGGAGCCAATTTAGAGTCAAACCAGGTAGTGTCAGTTCCTTTTGAGTATCTTCCTGCCAGGCAAACATTACCTGAAACAAAGGCATATGACTGAGATTTCTATCTGGCTGAAGTTCTTCCACTAATTGCTCGAAAGGTATATCTGCATGAGCGTATGCACCCACACACACCTCGCGTACTCTATTCAACAATTCTAAAAAACTTGGATTATCAGAAAGATAAGTCCGCAGCACAAGGGTATTGACAAAAAAACCAATCAGCCCTTGAATCTCACTTTGGTTGCGGTTAGCAATTGGAGAGCCAACACAGATGTCTTCTTGCCCTGTGTAACGGTACAGTAAAGCTTGCAATGCTCCCAGTAGCGTCATAAACAGGGTTACCCCTTCTTGATTGCTCAGGGATCTGAGCATATTGGTTAGGCTTGCTGATAGCTCAAAAGAAGCAATTGCGCCTCGAAAGCTTTGGACTGGTGTCCGTGGGCGATCTGTGGGCAAAGCCAAGGTTGAAGTGCCTGCCAATTGTTGCTTCCAATAAGAAAGTTGCGTCTTTTGTAATTCGCCTTGTAGCCACTGACGCTGCCAAATAGCAAAGTCTGCGTATTGAATAGAGATATCAGGGAGAGGAGATATTTTGCTGGTGGAAAAGGCTTCATAGAGTACTGCTAATTCACGGATTAACACTCCTATAGACCAACCATCAACGGCAATGTGGTGAATCGTGAACAGCAGCAAGTATTCTTCGACACCTCTTTGTAGCAGCATGACTCGCAGCAACGGGCCAGTCACTAAATCAAAAGGTTTTTGAGCTATCTCTGTTGTTAGCCGCTCGACTTGTGTATGTCTTTCAGCTTCTGGCATCGAGAGCAAGTTCACCAGTGGCAGGGTCACAGTTACAGTAGGATGAATAACCTGAATTGCTTGTTCCTCAACCATCTCAAAAGTAGTACGTAACGCTTCATGGCGTCGCACAATCTCGTTGAGACTTCGCTCTAACGCATCCACGTTAAGCGCACCTACCAGCTGTACACATGCTAGTTCACTGTAGTAAGGATTATCGGGATCTAACTGTTGGAGAAACCACAGCCGTTGTTGGGCAAAGGATAGGGGAGCAGGACTTATTTGAGAACGTTTTGGAATAATCTCTACTTGAGAGTCAACTTCACCCCGCAATCGCTTTTTGAGAAGCTCCTGTTGACTGAGTGAAAGCTTTGATCGTCGTTTTAAAATTTCATCTTTTGTTATATCCATAATCTCCCCTGTCAAACTACGATAACTAGCAATGCTTTTTAATCTATAACTTGGACCTTGACATACTCAGGGATAGACTGTATTTGGGTTAGATCATTTTCTAAAATCTGCAAATCTCCATTTTTTTGAATTTCTTGAAAACCTGCAAACTTATAAGATATATACATCATTCGATTCCGATTATTTGAAACAAACTCAGCCCGCAAACGAACATTATTGTTCTTAGCCAATGTCATAATATGATTTAGCATAATTGTGCCGACACCTCTGGACATAACCCGACAAGACATCAGCAAAAGCTTCA
Organism: Nostoc sp. NMS9; assembly: GCF_017114995.1. Classification (GTDB taxonomy): domain Bacteria; phylum Cyanobacteriota; class Cyanobacteriia; order Cyanobacteriales; family Nostocaceae; genus Nostoc. The sequence goes on from NZ_JABXKL010000079.1 coordinate 59,615, forward strand.
GAGTCCACACAACCTCTGCACATTCCACAAGAGCTAGCCCAATTTTTCCATAACTGCCATATTTATCTTCTAAACTAGCAATCAGTATTTTATGCTGATCGGATTGTCGAAAATTATTCAGTTCGTTATATGAATATGTATAACCAGTTGTATTTAATTGATTAGTTCTTAATGTTAACTCTTCGGCTCTTTGTAAATCATCTTCTTGAGCATCAGAGATAGTAAAAGTCATATTAAGTGTAGCTAAAAACTCGTTTTGAGTACCAATAAATTCTTTTTCATAATTATTTCTTTCAATATCACTAATATACATTAGTCTTCTCAGTTTTGAATCCTCTGTAATAAAATGAGGATTCATTTCTGGTTTATTTAAGAAATGCGTCAGATCAGTTGCATTAATACAAAGGACTTCCGCAAGTGAAAATTTGACTTCTTCAAGTTCAAATAACTGGTCATCGATAAAAGCAAATGCATCGATGCCAAGATTGAGAAATTTAGCAATCTCTTGAATAGAACTCGATTTAGAGTTCCAATTTATTTGAGGATAGAGAAAATATTCGTGCAACCCAAATTCCTGGAGCTGCTCCATTGCTCTGGCATAGTCATTTTTACTGGCAACAGACTGCAAAATACCTCGGACATCTAATGCTTTGATAATATCGACTACCTCGTTTCGCAGGTAAACACAGTCATCCTCTAATAAAATACCATCCCAAAGCGTGTTATCTAAATCCCAAACTACACATTTGATAGCTTTTTTCTCTATTTGTTGATCGTTTGAAATTTCAGTGTTTGTGCTAATCATATTCTCACATCATTGCCAGTAAGTTTTGAGAATTGATGGTGAGTGAAAGCAGGTTTTGATATATACTCCTGATAACCGTAATCAGCGATGGCAATCTGTTGTATTTGTGTGCTTCCTTCAATGATTTCCATGATTTTTGCATCTCGCAAATATCTAGCAACTGAATATTCATTAGTACAACCATTAGCCCCATGAATTTGTACGGCATTATTTGCCACTTGAGTTGCTGTTGTAGATGCAAAATATTTGGCAATCGAAGTCTCTGTTATAGAATTCGGATCGCCAACTTCTTTGAGATAGCCAGCTTGATAGCACAGTAATCTTGCTGCTTTGACATTGACTATCATCTCGGTAATCATTTGCCGAATTAATTGGTGTTCTTTCAAATAAACACCGAACTGCTTTCGTTCGCTCGTGTACTGAATGCAGGCTTCTAGACAAGCTTGAGCAATACCTACAGAACCCCATGCCACACTATATCTTCCATAATCTAATGCAGAAGAAGCTATATAAGAGAAACCAAAACCCAATCTGCCTACCAGATTCTCTTGAGGAATTCGACAATCTTGAAAGTTTAATTGAGCGAGCATTGAAGCCCGAACACCCAATATCCCCGAAATAGGTTGTATTGAAAGTCCTGGACTATTTTTTTCAACTAAAAAAGCAGAGGGTTTTCCTGAACATTGGGCAAATACCAAAAAGACATCTGCAATTTGTCCGTAGGTAATCCATTTTTTCTGTCCATTCAAAACATAAGAGTCACCAGAAAGTGTTGCTGTGCTTTCTATACTTTTAGCATCGCTACCTACGTTAGGTTCACTTAAGGCGAAAGCAGCTATAACTTTACCAGATGCTAATTTTGGCAGCCAATACTCTTTTTGATACTTATTACCCCATCGACAAAGAGCAGAAGCAACCATGCTATGAACTGTGAGCAAACTCCGTAAAGAAGAACATCCTCGTCCAATTTCTTCATTCAGAAGACCATAGGTGATCATATCCATACTTTTGCCACCAAATTCTTCGGGTATTACAGCACCCAAATATCCTTGGTGAGCAAACTTTTCTATAAGTTTTGGGGAAGTACACTCTTCTTGGTCGGAGGAATTTGCGTGAGGTACAACTTCTTTGTTGACGAAACCTCTAAATTTAGATGTATCATCTTTTTGTTGAGATGTAAACTCAATTTTCATGATGATTACTTGGTTGTTGAAAATAGGTTTGAATTTTATATTTGTTCATTTTTCTACAACGAAAGCTGTCTTGCGTTCAACTAAACGAGTCATAGAATTTATAGTTCTGAAGTTATCAAGCTCCAGGTCTTCATTGTCAATATTAATTTGAAATGCTTGTTCGATAAATAAGACGAGTTGCATAGCAAACATGGAATTGACAAAACCAAGTGCAAAAATATCTTCATCTGACTGCAAATCATGATTGCGGAAAAATCGGGACAAAAAATCTAGAATTTTTGCTTGTATTTCTGACATATTTTCAATTCACCTTGATTTTAGGTATGGCTAGAGAGTTTGTTTTAATATCCAATTTCAAATTGCTCCATTGTAAGTATAAAAACCTTGCCCACTCTTGCGACCATACAACCCAGCATCCACCATCTTTTTCAGCAATTGACAAGGTCTGTATTTGCTGTCGTTGAAACTTTCATACAAAACTTCGATGGAAAAAAGAATCGTATCCAATCCAATTAAGTCAGCAGTTTCTAGGGGTCCCATTTTATGACCGAAACAGGTTTTGAAAATTCTATCCACTTCTTCCACTGAAGCAACTTGGTCTTGTAGCAAGAAAATTGCTTCATTAATTGTCAACATGAGAACTCGGTTAGAAACAAAACCTGGCGAATCATTGACAAGGATGCTTTCCTTACCCATCTGAGCCAGTAATTCTTTAGCTGTTGAGATTGTTTCATCGGATGTGTGATACCCACGAATCATTTCAACCATCGGCTTCATTGGAACCGGGTTCATGAAATGCATACCAATCACTTTATCAGCACGCTTAGTTAATGAACCAATGCGAGTAATGGGAATAGCAGATGTATTAGCCGCAAATATAGCTTTATCTTGGCAAATTGCATCAAGCTGTGCGTATACCCCCTTTTTAATATCCCACTTTTCGGTGACATTTTCAATCACAAATTCTGCATCTTCAAGAAATTTATAGTTTGGAGAAAACTTAATTCGCTGCAGAATATTGTCAGGACTCTCTGCTTTCTCATTTTTCTGGAAAAACCCTTGGAAACGCACATTATTCCTGATTTCCTGTTTTGCTTTATCCAGAATCTCTTCGGAAATATCTACTATAATCACTTGATGACCAGTTTGAGCGAGGTTTTGTGCAACCCCAACACCCATAACCCCAGATCCAACTACACCTACTACTTGAATATTCATGATTAAAACTGACTAATCTCTGCTACGTTCAAGACACAATACAGTTAAACACGTTTACACGCTCCTGAAAAGGAATACCATTTTTTCTTTAAGAGTAGACGTTAGGGTAAAGGCATCTTATCCGACCAGTACCTTGACTACAGGGGTGGCGATTGCTTATGGTTGCAACAAAATTAAACGCTGCGACCATAATTCTATAAGCTCATTAACAATTCCTTGCGCTTTTCCTTCTTCAGTCTCGCCATTTTCCTGGAGGAGATCCCCCACAGTCTTCTCACTGTTTGCCAACGTCAAAACACGAAAGACTTCGGCTGACACTCCTATTTGAAACTTTGTATCGTAGCTATTCCCAATATAAAAGAGATTGTCGAACTTGCTGTCTAGACAAACTTTTTTAACCTGATGCAACGAAATATATCGGGGAAGTGAAAGTTTAAGAGATAGATGATTCTGCCAAGATACCTCCTTTTTCTTAATCAAATACTCTCCCACAACAAGGTAGTCTAGTCCCGTAGTTAAAAAACAAACTACTGCATCTTCAATAGAATCTACAATTGGTTCAACATTGTTGTTGAACGACGTGTTAAGCAAAATCGGAACGCCTGTCAACTTTTTAAACCAGTGAATCAAGTCCCAATATTTTTCATTTGTTTTGCGTGATACAGTTTGTACTCTTGCTGTTCCATCAACATGAGTCACTGCCCCCAAAAGATTGCGTTTCTCTTTTCTAACGTTAACCACAAATATCATGAAGGGGAGTTGTTTTTGATTAGACGGAACCTCAAAAAATTCATCAACATCCTCTTCTAAAACCGACGGGGCAAACGGTCTATATCCTTCCCGCTTTTTGATCATTTTGTTGATACGAGCTTTATTTTCATCAGGTCGAGGATCTGCAAGAATACTTCGGTTCCCTAAAGCCCTAGGTCCAAATTCCGAGCGATCTTGAACCCATCCCACAACGTAACCACTTGCCAGTAACTTTGCCGTCTGTTCAGAAACATTTATCAATTTATCAAAGCTAATAAAATCTTGCCATTGCATCAATTGGTTTAAAACAGAGGGAGAACCTCCGATATTTGTTCCCCAGTAAACATGCTCAAGCTGAGAAGACTTCTTAGCCATTGGATTGGCATTATAGTACGCATATAAAGCTGCGCCTAACGCGCAACCACCATCGTGAGCCGCAGGCTGAACAAATACATTTTCAAACATTCCAGAGCGTAAGATTTTTCCGTTAAGAGTACAATTATGAGCCACTCCCCCAGCCATACAAAGGTTTTTCTGTTTGGTTTCCTGTTTATAGTATTGAAGAACATGAAAAACTATAATTTCTAAGGTTTCCTGGAGTGATGCAGCAATATCTTTATGAATTTGGGTGAAGGGTTCCCCTTTCCTGCGCGGTATTCCTAAATCAAAGAGGGAAATTATTTCATCTTGATGAATAACATAATCTCCATTGGGAAGTAATGTATAAAGTGTTTGGAAGACATTTCTATATCTTTTCGGATTTCCATAAGGAGCTAGTCCCATCACTTTGTATTCATCGAACATGGTGTAACCTAAAAAACCTATTACGTTCTCATAAAAATTACCAAGAGATTTCGATTCAGGAATGCCGGCTATTTGCTTAAGTCTTGTGCCCTCACCCTCAAAAACCATACCAGAAATACCCTCTCCCATTCCGTCAAATGTGGTAACAAGACTACTTTCATAACCAGAAAGTGCCAGTGCGCTCATTGCATGTGTATAATGATGAGTAACAAAGCAGAATTTATCTGGATTTATTTCAGAGTTTAATTCTCTGCGAAAAAGCTGCTGAAAAAAGATTGTCGGGTCAATTATTGGTACCGAGACATTGGTATTATCGAAAAAAAGTAGTTTAAGCATTATCTCCAGGTATTCCTTTGATGCGTAATAGGCAATTAGGTCTACTTCCTCCAGTTGTATGCCACTGCTTTTCAAGCATAAACGCAATGATTCACCGGGAAACTTGTTTGTATGCTTTATTCGATTGAGCCTTTCTTCCTCGATTGCAAAAATAACTTCTCCATCCTCAACTAAAACAATTGCTGAGTCGTGAACTGCTCCTAACGTACGCTCATATAGATTCTCATGAATAAGCTCTGGTCCCCCAGAAAATCCTAAAACTAGCATTTTTACACCTCAGTATTCTCTAGCTGTTGATAAACGGTAGAAATATTTGTTACAGTAATTCTATTTGATTTGTGAGATGTTGCGTCAGGATTGTCTTTGGTCATTTGTCATTAGTCCTTTGTGATTACAAATGACCAAGGACAAAGCACAAAAGACGAGCCTCACAAGTCTTCTTACAACTCATTTAGAATTGCTATAGTTTTACAATTGCATGTCGGCGGTTGTATTCTTTTCCCAAGTTGCATTAACTTCGTCTTCAGATAATTGTTCTAACTCTTCTATGAGAATTTCTTCAATAACCAAAGCTAACTCAGCTACAGTAGGTGTTTCAAAGAGAGAACGAACAGGTAGTTCTACCTGAAAATTTTTGCGAACCTGGGAAATAAGTACAGTTCCCGTTAGAGAGTCCCCACCTAATGCAAAGAAGTTGTCATGAATACCGATTGGCTCAATACCTAGTAACTCTTGAAAAGTATCAGCAAGCTTGCGTTCTACATCATTACTAGGAGCAACATAGGCATTCTTTAAATTCGGTCTCGAGTGACGAGAAGATAAATTGTCTTTTTTGGCAGCAGTTTTTTCTTGTCTTGACTCCAGCTTAATCCATTGGTCAATTCTGGATTGTAAATTACCAGTCGAGACAACTATTTGATGATATTGACTCCACAAAAGAATACGTTCAAAGGCATTGGTACCTTCTTGCGGTTCAATGGCAAATTCTGCCAAACTTGTACCAGCAGGTATTTGTTGATTGTCTGTTCCAAATTGCCATGCATCCCAGTTGACGCTCATCCAAGGAACAGGATTTGTTTGATTATGCTGGTAAGCAAAAGCGTCCACTAAAAGACTCGCTGCTGAGTAGCCAACAGAGCCTAATCCTCCTAAAACAGAGGTTAACGAAGACATCAATAGACAAAAATCAAGCTTCTGCGACTGCAAAACCTCTTCCAAGACTAACAGTCCCTGCACTTTTGCTTGAAATTGCTGCTCAGACTCCGTATAGTCTATCTCTACAATAGGAGTAAATAACTTCTCTACAGGTATTTTAGCTGTGTGGAATACCCCATTGAGTTGACCAAACTGCTTTTGTGCTTGAACAATCGCATTTTGCATCTGTTCTAAATTTACCACATCGGCGCTCTTGATTAAAACTTCTGCGCCCAGCTTTTCCACCAGTTCCTGCACTTTCCGAATCTTGCGGCTGATGTTATCTTGCTCATCGTGAATTACCAGCCACTCTTCCCACTCCTCTCGGTTGGGAAAATCTTCACGCTCCAAAAGCAGCAGTTTTGCCTGTACTGTTTTTGCTAGATGTTCGGCTACCACCAGTCCTATGTCTTCAAGTCCACCAGTTATCAGGTAAACTCCTTTTTCCCTTAACCTTGGTGTCTTGGGGACGCTTGCATCCAATTGGACAGACTCAAAAGTTTGCACCCAGCGTTCCAAACCACGGTAAGCAATCACTGACTCAGAGGAATGGGCTTTGAGTTCCGTTAGCAATTGCTCTACAAATTTCTCTTCTTGCCAACTTTCTGGTGAGGGAATAGTAACATCAATGCTACGACATTTAATATTTGAATATTCTTGTGGGATGACCTTAACAAGTCCAAGTAGTGTTGCTTTTTCAGGGCAGAGATTTTCAACTCCAGTTACTGCTTGCATATTATTGGAGATAACTGTAATTTGTAACTCATCAGTGAAATTCTGTTTTCCCAGCGCCTTTGCTAAAAACAGCAAAGTTTGGAATCCTTGTGTTTGGACTGTATCAAAGTCTGCAAGTCCTGACTGTGTTACATTCCACAGATGAATAATTCTTTTTGGTGTTAAGTCTTGGGTGCGAAATTCTTTGAGTAGGGTATTGTAATCATCCTGTTCTTGAGGCGCTATTGTATATGCAGACTTGCCCAGATGCTTCTCTGAAGATTCGCTTTTGCTGCCAAATTGCTCCCCAACTCTAACGGTAATCACATCATGACCTTCAAGTTCGAGTCGCTTTACGATTTGAGCGCCTAACCCATACTCATCGACAAATATTAACCAGCATTCTGCTTGTTTGACCTGACCATTTAACTGTGGTGGTAGCGAACGTTTCCATGAAGGGATGTAGAACCAGTCAGCAATGTTGGGCTTTTTGCCAAATGAAACTTCATGCGTCTTGTCTGCTTCTTGTTCATGAAGTAATGCTGTAAATGCGAATGGTACTTTTGGCGTTGCTGGCGTAGTCGCTTGAGCTACAATCACATGTTCTCTAAAAGGTGCAAATTCTGAGAAAGCTGCCACCTGCACAAAACCATGAGATTTGAGTTCTGCTTGCCACTGTTTTTCAGATATAAAAGGATTACCCATGTTGCGTCCTGATTCTGAATCTTCTATCGGATTCATAATCAGGGCGTCAATAACCTCCGTTTCCAATCTCGCTTGAGTTGTCTCCCAAAGTAGCAGTAAGCCGCCAGGAGCAAGTAAAGAGCGAACATGTTCCAGAGTTTGTCCAATGTTTCGAGCTACATGCAATACCTTAAAAGCTACGATCACATCAAAACTGTGTTCTTTGTAGCCCTGTTCTGCTGGTGGTCGTTCCATGTCTAGCAACCGATAGTCGATAAACGGATAATCGCTAAACTTCTTTTTAGCTGCGGTGAGGAAAAATCCACCCACATCAGTAAAGGTGTAGTTCGTTTGTTCTGAGGGCAATATAGGTAATAATTCTGCCGTGGCTGTACCAGTTCCAGCACCAAGTTCGAGAATTCTCAAGTTGACTTGAGGTGATAATGACTTCACTACCTGTTCTACACATGCCCGCATAATCGAGTTGTAGTATTTATTTTCAGGCAATTGTTGGACTGAAAATTCTCCTTCCTTGACTAAGGTTGAAACATGAAACTCTAAAGGTTCTTTTTCACCAGTCAGTATGGCTACCATATTTTCGCCATATAGTTGCAGCAAATCTATTTGTTGAAGTATGTTTGTGTATCTGACTCTGACCTCTGGTAAAAGTTTATCAACATAGTCTGTTGAAAGTGGCAACAGGTCAATAAACAGCCCTTGTTCTTGATGTAAATGACCTTGCTCTACCAATATTTCCAGCCATCGACTCAACAATTCTTGATAGCGAGGAATAATCTGACATTGCTCAAAGAATTCTTGCAAAGAATACTTTTTGGAGGGATTGTTAAAAGCTCCTAAACGTCTTAAGGCAAGGTTAATATAAGCAGTGCATAAACGATCTAACCACTCTATTTTCTCTTGATAAGTTTGCTCATCAAATTCCAAAGCACCGACATGAGCTTGGAGTTGACCAGCTTCTACAAGAGATTTCCAAAGTTCTGGTGCTGTTAACTTGGGCTGGAAATTTCTTTGTGCAGGTGAGAGTTTTTGCGGTTCAATCCAATACCTCTGTCGCTCAAAGGGATATGTTGGCAAGGGAAGGCGATGTCGGCGCTCATGGGCATAAAATCCCGACCAATCTATCTTGATTCCCTCAAGCCATAGTTGTCCTAATGTGTTGAGGATGAAAGCAACGTCAGGCTGTCGCTCATATGCATAGCGCAGCGAGGATAATATTACCTTGTTATGATTAGGAACATTATCTAAACATTGCATTGCTAAACTGCTTAATGCTTGTCCTGGCCCGATCTCCAACAAAATTGGACTATGTTGTGTCCACAACTGATGTACTCCATCGGCAAAACGCACAGGTTGGCACATATGCTGTGTCCAGTAGCTGGGATTTGTGGCTTGCTCTGCTGTGATCCAAGTTCCCGTAACATTTGACAGATAAGGAATTTGCGGTGGTTTGAGACTGATAGTTTGTACCAGTTCGGTGAAAGAGTCAGCGATCGCTTCCATCATGTAAGAATGAAAGGCATGGGAAGTCTGCAATCGCCGACAGGCTAATCCCTTGGTAGTCAGCTGTTGTTCTAATTCTATTACCGCCTCAGTAGTTCCAGCCAGCACGCACTGAGATGATCCATTGACTGCTGATAATGAGAGATTTTTACTCAGGAAGGGTTGCGCTTCTTGCTCTGTTAGGGGAACCGCCAGCATTGCTCCCTCTGGCAACTTTTGAATCATTTGTGCTCTTTTGGCAACAAGAGCGATCGCATCTTCCAGAGACATAACCCCCGCAAGTGTTGCTGCAACATATTCACCAATACTGTAGCCAATCATTGCTACTGGACGAATACCCCATGATATCCACAACTGGGCAAGAGCATACTCAATGACAAAGATAGCTGGCTGGGTGAGATGGGTTTGATTCAGTTTTTGCGTGGCGGGATCTGGTGGTTGGGTATCACGACCAAGCATCTGGCGTAAATCTATACCCGATTTTTCTTTTGTTGCTTCGGTTGTTGAATGGGAAGTAGAATAAATAACTTCTTTAAGATTAAGACCCAACAGAGGTTGAAACAGGGAACAACAGCGATCAATCTGTTCGCGAAAAGTTGGTTCTACTTGATAAAGTTCCCCAGCCATGTTGATGTACTGAGTCCCTAAACCAGTAAACATAAAAGCTACAGGGCGTTCTTTTGTCTCCTCAGTGCTAGTCAGAACTCGTTTGGGGTTCAAAAAAGCAGCGATCGCATCTTGAATATCTTGGCAAACAACTGTGCGCCGATGGCTCAAAGCATGACGACCAACTTGCAATGTATAAGCTACATCTGCAAGGTTAAGTTCAGGGTGTTGTTGCAGGTGATTAACCAAATTTGCTGTTGCTGTCTCTAAAGCTGAGTCAGTTTTGGCAGACAACATCAGCAATTGATAGTTTCTCCCCTGCTCCCCTGCTCCCCTGCTCCCCTGCTTCCCTTCAGGTGCTTCTTCTAAAACAACATGGGCATTAGTCCCCCCAAGACCAAAAGAACTTACCCCAGCGCGGCGTGGTGTTCCGTTTGTTTGCCATGCAGACAGTTGGGTATTAACGTAAAAAGGGCTGTTGGCAAAGTCTATCTCAGGATTAGGTTGTTCAAAATATAAACTGGGTGGTAATTGTTGATGCTTCAGAGCCAAGACAGTTTTAATTAAGCCCGTCACCCCAGCAGCTGTATTCAAATGGCTGACATTAGGTTTGACCGAACCGATCGCACAAAAACCTTTCTTACTGGTTCTGGCACGAAACACCTTTTCTAGCGCCCGAATTTCAATCGGATCGCCCAAGGCTGTACCTGTGCCATGAGTTTCAATGTAGGTAATGGTATCAGGATCAAAGGAGGCGATCGCCTGAGCTTCAGCAATCACCTTTGCTTGACCTGAAACACTCGGTGCCGTGTAGCTGACTTTCAGTGCACCATCATTATTGATCGCTGAACCTTTAATCACGCCATAAATATAGTCGCCATCTGCTAAGGCATCCTCCAATCTCTTCAAGACAACAAGACCCACACCTCTGCCAAAAGGACCACCAGTAGCTTTGGCATCAAAGGTGCGAGTGTGAGCATCAGCAGAAGCCATCCCACCTGCTTGATAGAAATAACCCTCTACTTGCGGAGTTTGGATCGCAATACCACCAGCCAGCGCCATATCACATTGGTAACTCAGCAATCCTCGACACGCCAAATGAACCGCCACAAGGGAAGTAGAACAAGCTGTACCAACGCTAACACTTGGTCCTTTTAGATTTAATTTGTATGAAGTTCGTGTAGATATTGAATCCTTATCATTGCCAAGAACAATTTGCGTACTCAGCGAGTTGAGTAACTCAGGGTGTGAGGCGAGATTATTGAGTAAGTATGTACTTAAGTTACCCCCAGCATAAATACCAGTCAGGTTGTTATCAGCTTTTGGATTATGACCAGCATTTTCCAATGCTTCCCAAGCACACTCTAAAAAAATTCGCTGTTGAGGGTCGAGAATTTCAGCTTCTCTGGGAGAGTAGCCAAAGAATGAAGCATCAAACATCTCAATGTCTTCTAGCACAAACCCTGCTTTTACATATTCAGGGTCATGCAACCAAGCGGGGTCTACACCTTGTGCCACTAAATCTTGATCGCTGAAGAATGAAATAGACTCCACACCATTACATAGATTCTGCCAAAATTGAGTTACATTTTTGGCTCCGGGAAACCGACCAGCCATGCCAATGACAGCTATGCCTTTCAACCCACTATTCATACACCCCTCCTTCTTTGCTTCATCAGTTGCATTTCTTCTTCCATAGCCGCTTCTTGCCTGTTGGCACGCTCTTGCGCTTGCTCAAAGGCTGGTTGTTCCTTGTTTTCCCGACTAAAATATGTTGCTAAAGTATTTATAGTGGGATATTCAAATAAGTCACCTGTTGAGATATCACAGTTCAATGCCGCTTGCAGTTTGCTGCGTACCTGCACCAATAGAAGTGAATCGCCACCAAGTTCAAAAAAGTTATCATTAACACCTACTTCTTCTCTTCCAAGGAGTTCTTGCCAGATAAGAGAGATTTTTTGCTCGATTTCATTTCTGGGAGGAACATAGGCACTGCTCAGTTGTGGTCTTGGATGTGTTGGTTTCGAGAAGTTGTCTTTCTTTGTAGCTTCTGGGAAATTGGGTGAGCTATCTAGCAAATCTGGCTTGACTTGAACCCGAAAATCATAAGTTGATACCAAAACCTGGGAAAGAGTATTCCCGATAATCCGACTAAACGCCTCTACTCCTTCTTTTGGTGATAACCCTTGCTGAAGTAGCTGTCTTTGATACGCATTAACAGGTGTAGTGGTTTTTTTATTCAGTCCATCTGAAGCAGAACCCCATGAGTCAGAAGAAGTTGCGATCGCTTTTTGTTGAGAGCTAACTCCGTTTGACGCAACAACTTGGGTACTTAGAAAATCTTGATTTTCCAGAGATACGACAATCTTACCAATATGCTTGGCTTTAGCCATATATTCAAAGGCATGAGTCAGCGAATCAATGGCAAAGACCCGATGAGGTAGGGGACTAAAATTTCCGTTATGGAAATGTTGTACCACCTCATGCCACAGGTCACTATAGTTAGGAACTTGTGGATCTATGTTGATCGCAAAGAATGATAAGCATTTTGCAAAGACTCCTAGACCTAGTTGGCTATTGTTGAGAATATCACGCTTACCAATTTCGAGGAAGCGTCCGTAAGGTGCTAATACATCTAGACTTTTGGTCAAGAATTCGCCTGCAAGTGAATTCAAAACTACATCCACACCCTTACCATTGGTGCATTGCATCACTTGATCAGCAAAAGCAACAGACCGAGAATCAAAGACGTGCTCAACACCCATCGAATGCAGAAACGCTCGTTTCTCTGGGTTCCCGGCAGTGGCGAAGATTTCTGCTCCTACCCACTGGGCAATTTGCACCGCAGCCAAGCCAACTCCACCAGCAGCAGCATGAATGAGAACGCGATCGCCCTGACTGAGCCTGCCCAATTTGATCAAGGAGTAGTAAGCTGTCGTAAAAGCTACCGGAATTGTTGCTGCTTGTTCCAAGCTCAGATGTTTGGGTTTGAGTGCAACTGACAAAGCAGAAGTTGTGAGAAATCGGCTAAAACATCTCTCACCAAGAGCAATCACTTCATCTCCAATTTCAAACCCCTCAACCCCTTCTCCCAACGCAACTATCTTTCCAGCAGACTCCAAACCGAACTTGAGATCATCAGATGGTACGGGAAGCATTCCGAGAGCCAGGAGTACATCTTTGAAGTTAAGACCAGTTGCACTAACCTCTATTTCTACCTCACCTCGACCTGGTTGCTGGCGTGGTACTGATTTAAATTTCAGAGTCTCTAAAGTGCCAGGAGAGGAAATTTGCAAACAGAAGTTTTGGCTAAGAGAAACGGCAGATTTTTGTTGAGCGGGGCTTGTTGTATGATCCTCTACCTTCCTCAAAGTATACTCTTCTATCTCGACCAATCCTCTCCCTTGGTCATCCATAATAGTGATGTCAAATTTCAGAGAATTGTGATGGTTTTGATTATTTTTACTGTATCTAATGTAACTGTATACTTTTTCAGGTAGAGATTCTCTAAACTTCAATCTTTTATAAGAAAACGGTAAGTAATTGTCTTCGTCCTTGAGGCTCAAAAAACCAGTGGCATTGTCTAATAAGGCAGGATGCAATTTATAGGAATTGAGGTCGGCGGCAAACTCTGTAGACAATTCCAGAATAGCAAACCCTTGATTTGTGCCAAATTGTATCTGCTTGAAGTTATTCCATCTGGAACCGAATTCTATGTATTTTACTTGAGGTTTCCCCTCATTTTCCCTAAGGATGATTTCTTCGTTACACCGAGCAGCAATTTCTTCGATTTCATATTTTTCCAGGGATTCTTCTATGCAGGCTATTTCACCCCTAGCATGTTCCTGCCAATTATCTTCCCCAGAGTTCGATTGGCTAATGATTGAAAATTCAAACTTATCTCCCTGCTTTTTCAGAAGTGTACGAACTTCTTTTTCTTCATCTGCTTCCACCGCTAAAGGAGTCAGGAAATAGACTTCACGGATTTCAATTGTCCTATTTTCAGCATGGTTTTCAAAAGCAGCTCTAGCCATTTCTAAGTAGGCTGTTCCTGGAAGTGTCGCCTTTCCCATCACCTTGTGTTCATTGAGAACCCAATGTTTGATGACACTAAACTTAGAAATATATATTTCTTGCTCTCTTCCCTCTACTATGCATTGCTCAAATAAGGGATGCTTCACTGCTTGAAATTGAGGTTTGGGAATATCTTGGGTTTGGGCAGATTGCTTGATTGCTTTTGCAGCCATACCCACTTCTTGCCAAGCAGACCAGTTGATCGCTACGGTGAATATACCATCTCGATTGGTCTTATAGTGAGCAAAAGCGTCAAGAAAAGCATTGGCACTAACATAATCAACCTGTCCAAATTCCGCTTGGATGGCAGTCATTGAAGAACACAGGACAAAGAAATCTAGCTGAACACCCTGGAGAATACTATTGAGAACCAGTGTTCCTTTGACCTTAGGTGCTAGAATACTTGCTGTCATTTGCGGCGTTTTTAGTTGAATCACACCACCTGCGGGAACTCCAGCGGCATGGATCACACCATTGAAGTTACCAAAGTGTGACTGTGCTTTTTGAATCGCCCAATGCATTTGTTCAAGATTTGTGACATCAGCACTCACAACCAAAACTTTTGCGCCCAGTTGTTCGAGTTCCTGCACTTTGAGAATCTTACGGCTGGTGCTGTCTTGCTCGTCGTGATCAGTTAGCCACTCACTCCACTTGTCTGGCTGTGGAAATTCTGAACGTCCTACAAGCAGTAGTTTTGCTTGTATTGTCTTTGCCAAATGCTCTGCCAGCGTCAGTCCAATTCCTCCAAGTCCACCTGTGATTAAATAGACTCCTTCTTTCCTTAATCTTAGTGTTTTTTCGGTAGTTTGATTCAAGCAGACAGGTTCAAACTGTTGTACCCAGCGATGATTTCCTCGATAGGCGATCGCTGAATCAGAAGATGGAGCTTCTAACTCTTTAATCAAGTGGTCTATGAGTTTCTCAGTTTCCCAACTTCTTACTTCTGAGGGAATTACAACATCAATGCTACGACAACTGATGTCAGGGTATTCTTGTGGAATGACTTTAACAGGCCCAATAACGGTTGCTTTTTCTGGACACAGCACCTCTTCACCCGTTACTTCCTGCATATTGTTGGAGATGACTGCTATGTGCATTTGCTTGGTAAGGTTTTGTTTTCCAAGTGCCTGAGCGAGAAATAACAGACTAGAAAATCCTAAATCCTCAGCTTTGTCAACTGCTGCTAGGTTTAATTCTGTGTTATCAACAGGCGTGACATTCCATAAATGCACAATCGTATTTGGGAACTTGTCTTCTGCTAGAAGTTCCTTGAGCAAAGCGTCGTAGTCATCCCTTTGTTGAGGATTTAGGGTATATTTAGAGTCGCTCAGTTTTGTCAACTCTGATCCTACACTGACGGCGATCGCATCCTGACCTTGCAGTTCGAGTCGTTTTATAAGTTCTTCACCTAAGCCGCACTCATCAATAAACACAAGAATGCAAGACAAAACTGATTTTTCACTCTTGTGCTTTTCGGGTAGCACAGACCGTTTCCATGATGGAACGTAGAACCAGTTGGCAATATCTTGTTTTTTACTTGGTAAAGAGGTGATAGACAACGCCTCTACACTTGTCTTGACAGTTGCTGTCTCTTTTTGGGCTTCAATCCAGTAACGCTGGCGCTCGAAGGGATATGTTGGTAGAGAAAGACGATGACGGCGCTCGTGGGCATAAAATCCTGACCATTCTATCTGTACTCCAGATAACCACAGCTTACCGAATGTGTTCATTAAGAATGCTATGTCTGAGTGTTTTTCCTGAGGATGTCGTAATGAACACAGTCCTACGGCATCTGAATGTTTTTGAGCAAATGTACACAAGGTACGTCCTGGTCCCACTTCTAACAGGATGCGATTTGGCTCTTGCAGCAACGCAGAGATTCCTTTTGAAAAACGGACACAGGAGCGTAGATGTGTTGCCCAGTAATTGGGATCTGTAGCTTGCTCTGCTGTTATCCAGGTTCCTGTGACATTGGAGATAAAGGGAATTTTTGGGGGATGTAGTTTGAGTTTACTGATTTCTTTCTGGAATGGCTCCAAGATGGGTTGCATCATCTCTGAATGAAAAGCGTGGGAAGTATGGAGACACCGACACTCTATATCTTGGAGCTTGTTGTGAAATGCGTCTATGGCATCATAAGTTCCCGAAACCACACATAAAGCCGATGCATTACAAGCAGCTAGGGATAATTTTTCATCCAGTAGAGCTACAACTTCTTCCTCTGACAATGGTACAGAGAGCATAGCACCAGCTGGTAGTTGTTGCATCAGCCGTCCACGCACCGCTACTAGCGCCAAAGCATCTTCAAGTGACATGACACCAGCAAGGCAAGCTGCTACATATTCGCCGATGCTATGACCAATCATTGCACCTGGAGAAATTCCCCATGACATCCACAACTGAGCCAGAGCATATTCAATCACAAACAATGCAGGCTGAGTAATGTCAGTTTGTTGCAGTTTCTTTGCTGCGGCTTCTGACTCAGACTCGCCCGGATAGATGAGCGATCGCAGATCCAATCCTATATGAGGTTGGAGCAATTGACAGCACAAATCCACTTGTTCCCTAAAGATGATCTCAGTTTGGTAAAGTTCTTTGCCCATGTCCACATACTGAGCGCCCTGTCCAGGAAACATAAACGCGATGGGGCGATTGCCACTTTCAACTAAGCGAGTGAAAACTCTTTGAGGATCTCGCACCTGCAAGGCGCTGACTGCATCTTCAATATCTTGACACACCAATACGCGACGATGATTGAATTCCCTGCGTCCGACTTGCAACGTATGCGCCACATCCGCCAGAGTAATATCGCTGTGTTGCTTGAGGTATTGAACCAGATTCTCTGTGGCAGTTTGCAAAGCGGAGTCTGTTTGGGCAGAAAGTACCAATAACTGCCAAGGGCGAGAGGGACTAGAAGCTCCTAAAGCTGGCGCTTCTTCCAGAATTACATGAGCATTAGTCCCACCAATACCTAAGGAACTGACTCCAGCCCGACGAGGGGTAAGTCCGGTTTTCCATTCCGTCAGCGTTGTATTAACGTAAAAAGGACTATTGGCGAAATCTATTTGAGGATTGGGTTGCTCAAAATTCAAGCTGGGTGGTATTTGCTTGTGTTTCAGGGCTAGAACAGTTTTAATCAGTCCTGCAATCCCAGCGGCTGCATCTAGATGACCAATGTTTGTTTTAACTGAACCGATCGCACAGAAGCCTTTTTTATCGGTACTTTCACGAAACACGTTTGTTAAAGCAGAAATTTCAATGGGATCGCCTAAGACAGTTCCTGTACCGTGAGCTTCTACATAGCTAATTGTTTCAGGTTCTAGCCCAGCCAAAGCAAGTGCTTCTGCGATCACATCTGCTTGTCCGTTTACACTGGGTGCTGTGTAACCAACTTTACCAGAACCATCGTTATTGATCGCACTACCTTTAATCACACCATAAATATTATCACCATCAGCGATCGCCTCAGATAACCGCTTCAAAACTACAATCCCCAGTCCATTACCAATAATTGTTCCCTTGGCTTTGGCATCAAAGGCACGACAGTGGCCATCAGGTGATAAAATACCCCCTTCTTCATACAAATACCCTGTTTTTTGGGGAATGTGAATAGATACTCCACCTGCTAAAGCCATATCACATTGGTAATTTAATAGACTTTGACAAGCTAAAGAAATAGCTACTAAGGAAGTAGAACAAGCGGTTTGTACCGTTAGACTTGGACCTGTGAGATTTAATTTATAGGAAACGCGAGTCGCCAGGAAATCTCTATCGTTGCCAATTCCCTTTTGGAAAATGCTAGCCAATCCAACTTGATCGCTATTTAAATCCAATGATAAATAATTATTTGAACTAGAACCAGCATAAACTCCAATCCGACTTTCGCAACGTTGGGAGTCATAACCAGCATTTTCTAATGCTTCCCATGCATATTCTAAAAATAAACGATGCTGCGGATCTGTAATTTCTGCTTCTTTAGGATTAACGCCAAAGAATGAAGCATCAAATAAATCTATATCTTCTAGTATTGCTCTAGATTTTACATATTTTGGGTCATTGATTACTGTCGGGTTTATACCTTCTGATAGTAATTTTTCATCTGAAAAAACAGCAATAGATTCTACACTATCTCGAATATTTTGCCAAAATTTCTCGATACTTTTAGCCCCAGGAAAACTCCCTGCCATGCCGATAATAGCTATTCCTTCGATAGAATTTGGCGTTTCTGAAATACTCATAATTTTGCCCTGAATACCGATTTATTTAGTCTGCTGATAGCCAATTTTTGCTGTTAATTTCGTGACTAATTATCTGATAAATTCAATTTCTTTCAACAAAATCAATACAAAATAGTGAGGAAGTATGGATATCTATAAACAATTATTAGAGTAACTGCTTATACCAATTCGTTGTGAAGCTGCACAAATTCAAACTTGGTGAGACAAGGGGCTTAAGCCCCTTCTTCAGGAGCAACCTTATAGTTAATCGATATTAGCGAATATAACTCTACCCAGCCAAGGAAATTCCAGCAAAAACCCTAAAAGATTAGCTATTATTGGATTTACCTCACTTGCCGCATGTACAACCATCTCGAAATTCAACTCATTGACTGTGTTGACACCCCAGGCAATAGTGTTTTCAAGGTTTTCTGCTTGATGCCACCACATACAGGGAATATATAAAAGTTCTCCTGGACTTAGGATAAATTCCACTGGTTTTGCATTGGCATACAATGGAAATTTTTCTAAATCTGGGTTAAAAGCATCAACTTCCCCATCGTATACAAATTCTTGTTTATCTGGTGGTATTAAGATGAATCGCTTCCGTCCATAAATTGCTGCTAGCCATCCTTGTGTAAAAAACGCATCTGTGTGAAGACCTATTGATGACTCTTTACGACCTATAATCAGATACAAATATTGTCGAAAATATTTAGCAAACAGTTTTTCTGGCAAAATTTCTAATAAATTTTTCTGGCAGTAAACGGGAATTTCAAAATCTTCGTAAAGTTCTGGATGCTCAAACATATAGAAGTCGAACAGGTAGAGTGATTGCTCGCTATCACCTGTCTCTAAATAATCCATATAATCCGCAACAGTCATTGATATATTAGTTCCATTGTTTCTATCTCTCACACCATCAGTCTTTACTGGGCCATATTTCTCTCTGAAAAAATCTAAAGTCCACTTGGTTGAAGCTTTCCAATTTTTAACTACATCGGTAATAATGACTGGCTTGCCAATAGATGCATACTCTTTAATAAATTCATCGGATGAGAGATTGCTGCGACGCTCAATAGAAGAAATTGGTGTCCAGATTAACTTACGTTTCTTCTTGAGCAATATTCTCTTAAGGAAATATGAACTCATCATTGTTATTAAAATCAACGCGAATATCGCTAAAATTGAGCCAATAACAATAATAATCGGATTAACGCCAAACAATGAAACAGTAATAGACTCTACACCATCTCGAATATTTTGCCAAAATTTCTCGATACTTTTAGCCCCAGGAAAACCTCCCGCCATGCCGATAATAGCTATTCCTTCTAGAGAATTTGGCGTTTCTGAAATACTCATAATTTTGTCCTTAATAACGATTTTTTCTGCTGATAGCCAATTTTTGCTGTTGATATCGTGACTAATTGTCTGAACAATAATTTCAATTTTGCTTTTAAAAAATTTCTACCAAATAGTGAGTAAGTGCGGATACTATAACCAATTATTAGAGTAACGGCTTACCGAATAGAACTCTACCTAGCCAAGGAAATTCCAACAAAAACCCTAAAAGATTAGCTATTATTGGATTTACCTCACTTGCCGCATGTATAACCATCTCAAAATTCTCCTCATTGACTGTGTTGAAGGTCAAGGCAATAGTGTTTTCAAGGTTTTCCGCTTGATGCCACCACATAGACGGAATATATAAAAGTTCTCCTGGACTTAGGATAAATTCCACTGGTTTTACATTGACATACAATGGAAATTTTTTTAAATCTGGGTTAAAAGTATCAACTTCCCCATCGTATACAAATTTTTGTTGATCTGGTGGTATTAAGATGAATCGCTTCCGTCCATAAATTGCTGCTAACCATCCTTGTGTACATAAGGCATCAATATGAAGACCTACTGATGACTTTTTAGAACCTATAAGCAGATAGAAATATTGCATAAAATATTTAGCAAACAGTTTTTCTGGCAAAACTTCTAATTTATTACGACAGTAAACCGGAACTTCAAAATCTTCGTAAAGCTCTGGATGCTCAAACATATGGAAGTCGAACAAGTAGAGTGATTGCTCGCTATCACCTGTCTCTAGATAATCCATATAATCTGCAATATTCATTGATATGTTCATGTCAGTTCCATTCTTTCTCTCTCTCACATCTCTCACACCATCAGTTTTTACTGGGCCATATTTCTCTCTGAAGAAATCTAAAGTCCACTTGGTTGAAGCTTTCCAATTTTTAACTACATCGGTAATAATGACTGGCTTGCCAATAGATGCATACTCTTTAATAAATTCATCGGATGAGAGATTGCTGCGACGCTCAATAGAAGAAATTGGTGTCCAGATTAACTTACGTTTCTTCTTGAGCAATATTCTCTTAAGGAAATATGAACTCATCAGTGTTATTAAAATCAACGCGAATATCGCCAAAATTGAGCCAATAACAATTGGAAAGAAAAAAAGCAATGAGTGCAACGTGGTAGCCAAGTTCGCTGTTTGCATAGTTTTGCTAAGAGTCCTTTCTACTTATTTACGTGACTTATGAGTTTGCTTTTGTCGGTTTAGAGCCAATTTCTGTTTTTCAGATCGGTTATGAATCTCTTGAAAGGAATGTTGTTCTTGCTTTTGACTAAGATGTTTTGCCAACAAACTGATACTAGGATATTGAAACATTTCTACCACTGAGATATCGCGTTGCAGTTGTTCTCGCAGTTGCGTGTTTACCTGAGAGATGAGTAAAGAATGACCGCCTAGATCGAAAAAGTTATCGTTAATACTAACTTTCTCAAGACCCAGTAATGTTTGCCAAGTACTAGCAATAATCTGCTCTAGCTCTGTTTGAGGTGCTACATATAAGTCGTTGTCAGTAGAGTCAGCTTTTGGTGGTGGTAAGACGCGATGATTGACTTTGCCATTGAGGGTTAAAGCGAGCGTATCCAAAAACATAAAAACCGTTGGCACCATGTATTTGGGTAGCTTTTCTCTAAGAAAGTCCCGAAGTTGAGGTGCGAGTTCGTGTGCTTTTGCTGTCTCCAGGTGACCTTGCCCAACGATATAAGCAACTAGGCGCTTATGGTCTGAGCCATCATCATGAGCAATGACTACCGCTTGTCGAACTATTGGATGTTGATTAAGTAAGGCTTCTACTTCTCCTAATTCAATACGAAAACCTCGAATTTTAACTTGATGATCAATGCGTTCTAAAAATTCGAGGTTGCCATTAGGGAGGTAGCGAACTAAGTCGCCTGTCTGATAAAGACGCTCCCCAGGTTTTGAACTGTAGGGGTTAGGAATAAACTTTCCTGCTGTTAAGTCTGGTCGGTTGAAATAGCCACGAGCGACACCAACACCTCCAATGTAAAGTTCTCCAGGAGTTCCTATGGGTACGAGTTGTAGATAGGGGTCAAGTACATAAGTTTGGATGTTGGCAATGGCTCTTCCAATGGGCACTTCGCAAGCTGTCGATGCTGATAACTCACACAGCGTCGCTACAATTGTTGTTTCTGTAGGACCATAGCTGTTGATGAGGTGTACTTGCTGATCAACCTGCTGTAGCCAAGTTTCGAGATGCTTTGTTTTGGCTGTTTCGCCCCCAATTATCACTAGCCGTAGGGAATCTGGAAGTGTCAAATTTGCTGTTGCTAATTCAGTAACTACTTGATGCCAAAAGGCAGTAGGCAAATCGAGGACAGTAATCCCCCAATTGTGGCATTGCAGCAAGAACTCAGAGGTTGAACTTAACATGTCATCTGTACGCAGCACAAGTGTACCACCACAAACAAGACATGGGAAAATTTCTTCGGCAGCGGCATCAAAGCTGATAGAAGCAAATTGGAGGACACGATCGCTCGCTTTGAGTCCAAACTCTAAACAGGCAATTTCGGTGTAGTTGACCAAAGATTGATGTTGGATCATCACACCTTTGGGGGTTCCAGTCGAGCCAGAAGTATAAATCAGATAAGCCAGGTTTTCAGTTTTGGTCTGATGAATCGGGTTTTCCTGGCTTTCTTGGGCAATGAGCATCCAGTCTGCATCCAGGCACACAACTTGTGACTCATGTTTGGGGAGTATATCCAGCTGTACTGAAGAGGTTAGTATAACTGGTACTTTAGCATCCATTAACATCGAAGCCAGACGTTGCTGAGGATAAGTGGGATCTAGAGGAACATAAGCTCCACCCGCTTTCAGGATGGCTAAGAGTCCTACCACCATTAAGAGCGATCGCTCCACACAAATACCGACAAGTACCTCTGGTCCTACACCTAGTTTTTGCAAGTGATGCGCTAGTTGATTCGCACGTTGGTTCAGTTCTTGATAGGTTAGATGCTGCTGATTTGGAAAAATTACTGCGATCGCATCCGGTGTCCGCTCTACCTGTGCCTCAAACAATTGATGAATGCACTGCTCTATTTGAGATTTGGGATTTTGGAGCCACTGTGTTTCAGAGTTTTCCCCCAACCCCACTGTCGTGAAGGTTTCAAAATCCCCCCTTGCACGTGGCATAGTTTTAGATTGGTTGTTAAACTCTACAACCAATTGATGTTGTTGTGCTTCTGTCAGGAGTGGTAAGTCCGAAACTCTAGCTTGAGGATTAGCAACAATACCAAAGAGTAAGTTTTGAAAATGCTCTAGCATCTGAGTAATTGTAGTGCCATTAAACAGGTCTGTATTGTACTCAAATGACATGATCATTCCTGGCTCTGTAATCTCTACAGACAGGCTCAAATCAAACTGCGCCGTTTCATTTTCTACTTTCAACTGGCTCACAGTTAGATTGGGCATTTCTGGCAAAGGTGGAGCATTCCGGAAATCGAACATCACTTGAAATACAGGTGTATAGCTGACGTTTCGTTCTGGCTGCAATGCCTTTACTAGCTGATCAAAAGGTATCTCTTGGTGTGTGTAGGCTTCTAAGGCTACCTTTCGCACACGATTTAGTAACTGTTGAAAACTTGGGTTGCCGGAAAGGCTAGTGCGTAATACTAAGGTATTGACAAAAAAGCCAATTAACCCTTTAATTTCGTTGTGGTTACGGTTGGCAACTGGTGAGCCGACAAGAATATCATCCTGTCCTGTGTAGCGGTAGAGAAAAGTCTGGAATGCTGCTAACAGCAACATATATTGGGTCACGCCCTCTTGCCGAGCGATCGCTTTCAGTTGCTCACTTAAGGTTTTGGATAGCTGGATAGATTGATGGGAACCTCGCGAGGTTTGAATAGCTGGTCGTGGTCGATCTGTGGGTAATTGTAAAACAGTCGGAGCACCTTCAAGTTGTTGTTTCCAGTAAGAAAGTTGGGCTTGGAGTCTTTCTCCTTGAAGTCCTTGCCGCTGCCAGTACGCAAAGTCTTTGTATTGAATAGATAAATCGGGTAGAGGCAAGAAACTTTCAGTTAAAAATGCTTTATATGTTGATGCCATCTCCTGCATCAATATCTCGACAGACCAAGCATCCGAGATAATATGGTGCATCACAAGCAAAAGTATATGTTCTTGTGGCGATAGACACAGAAGTTTAGCACGTAAAAGTGGTCCTTGTGCCAAGTCAAAAGATTGTTGACTCTGCTGAGTTACTAATTGCCGAACCTCTGTTTCACGTTTTGATCTAGGAATTTTTTGACAATCAACCACTGATATGGATAATTTCAAACAGGGGGCTATGACTTGAACAGGTTGACCATCAACTGTGGTAAAAGTAGTTCGTAATGATTCATGTCGTCGCACAATTTCATTGAGGCTGTGCTCTAGCAGCGTGACTTCTAGCTGGCCCTTGAGGTTAATTGCCAAAGAAATATTGTATGCCAGATTGCCTGGTTCCAACTGATTAATGAACCACAGTCGCTGCTGTGCAAAAGATAGAGGCTGAACTTCCTCCGTAATTTTTTGAATTGGATTGAGTGACACTGACAATTGAGAAGCCGCTGATGTCATTTCAGCCAGTATCTTAGTTGCTAGTGCTTGCAAGCTCATACCTTCAAAGAAATCTGCTACAGATACTTCTATTTCTAAGTCAAGCTCAATTCGATTTTTTAATTCAAATACTTTTAAAGAATCAAGTCCCAGCGTGCTTAATGGTTCTTGTGGATTGATATCATCTGCTGCAATTGAAAGTACTCCCGCCAACAGTTCAATCAAATATGATTCTAAAAGCGGTTGACATTCTCTTGGGGAAAGCGCCAACAGTTCAGAACGCTCTAATCGAGTTTCTTTTCTGACAATATCACTAATTTTGAGAATATTGCTTGCAACTACATTTAGTTGACCATTCTCAAACTGAGCGCGAGTTGTACGTCTTTGAATCTTACCGCTAGAAGTTTTGGGAATGCTACCTGGTTTAATTAAAACTACGCCAGAAACTTGTACTTCATGTTCTTCACTAATAGCTTGCCGAATTGCGCTAGCTACTTCTGCTAAATTTGGCTTGGCGCGAAACTCTAATTCTTGTACAACAAAGAGTCTTTCTTCGTTATTAACTTCTACTGTAAATGCTGCATTAGCACCAGAACGCAATGATAGATGACTGCGTTCTGCGGTTAATTCTATATCTTGTGGGTAAATATTTTTACCACGAATAATAATTAAATCTTTTGCTCTACCTGTAATAAAGAGTTCTTCATCATGCAAAAAGCCTAAGTCACCAGTCCGTAAAAACGGCCCCTCTTTTGTGTCTTTTAGATAGGCGTGGAATGTTTGCTCTGTTTCTTGTGTTCGATTCCAATAACCCTGACCAACACTCGGCCCAAATACCCAGATTTCGCCAACTTCATCTGATGAACAGCGAGTTAATGTTTCAGGATTGACAATAACAATCTGCTGTTGAGGAATTGTTTTACCGCAACTGACAAAGCTTTGGATATCTTGACTCTGGGTAATTGCTTCGACTATCTGGTTCTGTGAAAGTGCAAATTTCTCTACAGTTCTGACTTGGGGTAAGCCTGTTTTGACCCCACCAGAAACTATCAAAGTTGCTTCTGCCATGCCATAACAGGGGTAGAATCCTTCTGGACGAAAGCCACACTCAGCAAAGGTAGTTGCAAATTGTTCAAGAGTATCTTGCCGGACTGGTTCCGCACCGTTAAACGCCACACTCCAACTACTTAAGTCGAGAGTTTCTTTCTGTTGTTGAGTAATCCTTTGAACACAGTGTTCATAAGCAAAGTTGGGACCACCACTCGTGGTGCCTTTGTAGCGGGAAATTGCTTGTAACCAGCGGTAAGGTCGTTGCAGAAAAGATGCTGGCGACATTAAGATGCAACCAAACCCGCCATACAAAGGTTGCAAAATACCACCAATCAACCCCATATCATGGTAGATAGGTAGCCAGGATACAAACTTACTCTTAGGCGAATGTTCCATAAGTTGGTAAGTCACGGCGGCGTTGTGTAGCAGATTGCCATGACTAAGCATGACTCCCTTTGGTGTCCCTGTAGAACCCGATGTGTATTGCAAAAAGGCTAAAGCATCCGCATTAATTAAAGGTTGTTGCCAAGAATCTTCTAGACCCTGTGCTATGTTGTCAGTTGTCAACCAGCGAAAATTTCCCTCTTTTGTTTCTTGTATGAGTATTGATTGTAATGTGGGGAGCATTGCTGTTGTCGTGAGAGCAACGCTTGCCTGTGCATCTATGCTAATAGCCTCTATTCTAGGCGTCTTACGTTGATTGGCAGGCGGATAAGCTGGAATCGCCACTACCCCTGCATATAGACAACCGAAAAATGCTGTTAGGTAATCCAGTCCAGGAGGATAGAGCAATATGGCACGTTCCCCACTTAAACCAAGAGCTTGGAGTTGAGCTGCTACAGCCCGACTGCGCTGATCCAACTCATGGTAAGTCAGTGTTGATTCCTGAGTCTCTCCATCTTCAAGAAAGGTAAATGCTTGTGCATGTGGTGTTTTTAAGCTGCGATAACGCAGAATATCAACTATTGTTTTATATTGATGAGATATTTCTTGAAAGTTATTGAGAATTAAAGTCATTTTATACCTCAGCCAATTTAGATACACACAAACAACTCTTAAATAGGGCTAACCAAATGAGACATTCAGCTACTGGTGGCTTACGGTAAGATTTTTAATATTCAGAATTTTTTTGGATAGTCAGTGCTACTGCCTGGTCAGTGGCAGAGATTTTTTCAAATTATGTTGCAAATATTTTTCAGAGAATGCTTGAAAAGTCAAAGCATATACTAAAAACCTCACTTCCATTTCTATCTCCTACAAGGAGATAGGCTTTGAAACCCTTATTCCCTTGTAGGAAAGGGGGTTAGAGGGGATAATTCTGAGGCTTTTGGTGTTTCATACAATACTTTTAAAATACTTTTTCACTCAATGTTTTCTAATATAGAAGGAATTTATTGCATTTAGCAACCCCTAAACTATAAAGAATTATTATCAATAACTATTAAATTATATTTGCAATCAGGCTTGACTAATTTACTACTTTTAGTATATGCAAGTTTGGGAGTTGCAAAATATAAGTATGAATTTAAGCGTAGGCTTAGCCCGTCGTAGATATCCCTTGCAAGGTTTAAAATATACATCAGATTATATTCAGATAAAAGGGAAAAAATAGCGATTTTAGACCTTATTTAAAAGACTAAATGGCAAAATGTTTTGTTATTAAAAGCCCGAATATATACTTAAAATTTGCTTGATTATATAGTCTATTGTATAAAACATAGTTCAGTAGTAGTTTTGGACGCTACGCCCTTAAAAGCTTGAGGCGAGCGAATATATTGAGTTCTGCTTAGGTCAATAGTTAGGAATAAATTGTGGTAAGATTGTTGAAAATTAATATTATCAAGCTATAACCATCTACCAATCGCCAGCTATGACCATTACCCTAACGCTGGAACAGGAAAGAGACCTTTGGGCAGAAGCTAGACAAAATAGCCAACAAAACTTGTCAGAGCCATTTGAATCCTATTGTCAAGTACCTAAACAACTGGGCAAAGGATATACGCGAAGCATAGAAGTGCATACCCAAGTGCATCTGGGGATTAGTAACTACGAATACTACGATGATGTACTGGAAGCAGGCTGTGAATGCCTTCACCCTTTGCAATTTGCTATGGAAGAAGCAAAACGCTGGCTCAGAGAAGGAAATCGCACAGTACTAGAAGTGGCAATTATGACTGGTTACTCCAATCTTATACACTTTAGTGTTGCTTTTAAACGTAAGTTTGGTATTTTTCCCAGTTAGTGTTTGTTGCCAGAAAAGTTTGTTTGGCGATGATTAGTTCTGTATTGGGGTTGACACAACTCATCCAATTCCTCTAATCTCAATTTTAAGCTTATTCAGAAAGCTTCTCAACAAAGGGGGTTTTGGTTACTGGAGTGTGGGGAATTATTGTGAGGATTCAAGAGTTGTCGTCTAATATTTGGCTGTGGTTGGTGATGAGTTTTCTGCCATTGTTGATGGCACAATCTGTACGGGCACAAGAGCAAGAGCAGCAAAATGAGCCAACAGTAATTACAACAATTAAGCGACTGAGCGAGATTGAACACCCAGCCACCAATGTTAGCGAGTTGTTTTCTCAATCGTCAACACCTTCAAGTCAAGTTGTGCAAGTGACGGCAGTGAAGGCAAATCCTACCGCCAAAGGTGTGGAGGTGATTCTACAAACTACCAAAGGGGAACAATTACAAATTACGAATCGCAGTGCTGGTAATAGTTTTATTGCTGATATTCCCAATGCCCAGCTGCGTTTACCCAATGGTGATGGGTTTACATTCCGTTCCGAAAAACCACTTGCGGGAGTTACTGAAATAACAGTCAATAACTTTGATGCCAATACTATCGGGGTGACGGTGATCGGTGAGGGAAGCTCACCAACAGTCGAGTTATTTGACAGCGATGAAGGTCTGATTTTTGGGTTGACAACTGCCAGGGGGATCTGGCTAATGACTTTAAAATATCTAGCTACTTGCGTACTGATGCCAGCATTTTTTATCGGCGAAATAGCTGGAAGCTTGGACTCAACTTCAATAATCTTTTTAATGTTAACTACATTGATGTTGGCCAGAATAGAACCTCTATTACCCCTGGTGAACCGTTTACAGTTGTAGGATCGCTCTCAGTGGAGTTTTGACGAATTCAAGAGCGACAAGACTTATCAAGTAGGCGCATCTTAAGCAGGGAATATCTATGATGAAATCCAAACAAATACGCAATCTAACATTAGGTGAGTTCGATGAACCTTTCCCTCCCAACCGCCAAACAAATAGTATTTATCTTACACCGCTATATTGGTTTAGCTATAGGCCTGCTATTAGTTATAGCTGGCTTAACAGGTAGCTTGTTGGTATTTGCGGATGAGATCGACCACTTCTTGTTGGCTCGCCAAATCGGACATATCATCCCTCAAGGACAACAAGTTTCCATTGAGTCGGTGCTGAATACCGTTAAGACAGCTTACAGCAACCACCCAGAACTTAAAGTTGAGCGGATCTATACACTACCAGAACCAGATATTCCTTACCAAATCTGGCTCCGTTCTTCTGAAGGTGAACGAACAGAAATCAACGTTAATCCCTACACAGGTGCAATCATGGGTAGCCGTGTGTGGGATAATACGCTGAAGTCACTCACGCTTAAATTACACTACCAACTCTTTGCTGGCGATGTTGGAATTCAAATAATGGGGGTAGTGGCGCTGTTACTATTTATCCTTTGCATTACAGGAATTATTCTCTGGCCTGGATGGAAAAGGCTGATTTCTGGCTTCAAAATTAAATGGAATGCACATCCACGACGAATCAACTTTGACATCCATAAAGTCTCAGGGATTATAGTAGCTGTTTTCTTGGGATTAATTAGCTTCACCGGTTTCTGTTGGAATTTTTATGATTTCACACAATCTATAATTTATGCACTCACCTCTACTCCCAATCCATCTAACCTTGTTTCCCAAAACATTACTGGTAAATCGCCGCTTAATGTAACACAACTGCTGCAAAAAGCAGATGCGGCATTACCAGATGAAGTTACAACTTACGTTTTGCTACCAATAAAACCGGAAGATGCGATCGCAGTGGGCAAAAAACTACCCCAGGAAAGCTGGAAGTACGGCTACAGCCAGATTTATCTGGATCAGTATACAGGTGAGGTTTTGCGATTGAAGCATGGGTTAAAAGCACCTCTAGGTGAGAAAATTTTGGATTCCTTTGTAGCACTGCATTATGGCACTTTTGGCGGATTACCAACACGTATTCTCTATGTGTTTGTCGGACTTGCACCGCTCATTCTATCTATTACCGGTTTTGTGATGTGGCGGTATCGTTATCGAAAAAAATCTTGATGCACGACCAATTCTGCCAATTTTATTGAAAGATTAAAACATAACCTGATAACATCACTAGCCAAAAGAATGTGAACTGAGGTATTACTATGGCAACAATGGGAAAGTATTGCAAAGCTTACTCTTTGAAAAAATTACGTGAGTTCAGTCAGTGGACTGAGTGTGCTAAAAATACAAGGAGAGAAAACAAATCAGTTGAGGGTAAGGAAGTCGAAAGTAATAGACAGTTAACTGATGATCACTTTCTTTACCTACAAGAAAATTACCTAGTGACTGATGGGATTTTCAAGGATGAGAATATCATTTTTGACAATATAACTCCCGAATGGAAGGAGTTTTGCCACAAGACCTTAGCATTTGAGATTCCAGTCTACGAGCCTGTACTTGTACAAGCATCAACAAATCAAAACAAAAGTGATTCTTAAGAGGAAGACATCTGTATGAATGAATTAGTGCAACGTTTATCAAAAGGTGAACATTCTGTTGAAGCAAGCTTAAGACCCGAAAAAACAGCTACAGCACTAAAAGAAAATATTGATCGAGGGTACGTACATATCAAATTCACAAATACTAGCGGAGGTACTGATTTAGGTATCAGACTCGACCCAGAAGCATCTAATTTGCAAGAAGCTGACTTTGAGCATCAAACAGGGAGGGTTCATCTGGTTGGGAACTTGACACTGAATTACGTGAAAGTTCGATGTATTGCAGATATTGAACTGGCAAGTTTAGAAGGTAAGGGACATCTTGAACCAGTGGAATCGTGAGATTTCCCCGTGCAAATTATTAAGGTTTATGGACTAGTAGACATCGGGGTAAATAAGCCACCCATTTAAAATGCCTGAAACCCTTGCCCAAACTTAATTACCTAGTTTCCTTCTCGCCTTCACGCCAGTCTTAGGAATTACAGGCAGTTAGTACTAGTAGTCTGCCAAGTGTAATTATGACAGGTTAAACGAGTTAGTAGTAAGCACTTTATTGCTTAAATGACGGCTAGAGCAACCCACTACTAACTTATTGTAGTGAAGTACTGGATTATCAAATCTTAGAAAGCATAGCCAATTAAATAGCAGGAGATAAATTATGTACCAAGACGACAAAGAAGACACAACAATTTACAAAGTTGTAGTCAATCATGAAGAACAGTATTCCATTTGGCCTGCTGACCGAGAAAACGCACTCGGCTGGAAAGATGCTGGCAAAAGTGGTTTGAAACAAGAATGTCTAGATTACATCAAAGAAGTTTGGACTGATATGAGACCACTTAGTCTTCGCAAGAAAATGGAAGAAGTTGCTGGGGGTAAATCATAACGCATTTGATTTTTCGTAAAGGTTGTCCAAGGTCAAGAGTCAAAGATCAAAAAACTCTGGACTCTTGACCAGAGCAACGGAAACGTCTCCCGCTCCGCACGAGAATATCAAGTTCGCATAATCACTTATTATTCAAAACTCTCCGCGTAAGAGCATCTCCGTGTCTCCATGTCAGTCCTAATGATAAGTCTTCAACCGAACTTGATATGACAGTCTTCTCCTGTGGTCGCTGCTGTGCGTAGCTTGCTTCCCCCGAGGGGTACACGGAAAAAAGTGCAATTTCGACATGAAAATATGACAACCACACGAACATTTAACTCTTGGCTAACATATACCAAACCTAATCCTCAAGCTTCAGTGCGTTTATTCTGCTTCCCGTATGCAGGTGGTAGTTCTGTAATTTTTCGCAGATGGGCTGAGAGTCTACCTAAAACTGTGGAAGTTTGCTCTATTGAACTTCCTGGACGAGGAACCCAGATGAAGTCAGCCCCATTTTCGCGGCTAAAACCTCTTGTGGATGCGATCGCCCAAGTGCTGACAATGAATCAGTTTGCTCCCGCCTTGCTTCCACATTTAAACAAGCCATTCGCCTTCTTTGGTCACAGCATGGGAGCAGTTGTTAGTTTTGAGCTAGCCCGTTTACTCCGCAAACAGTACGGTCTTGAACCAGTACATATGTTTGTTTCTGGCCGCCGCGCTCCACAAATTCCCGATCCAGATCCACCTATCCATGCTCTAAGTGAGCCTGAGTTCATAGAAGAACTACGCCGTCTCAATGGTACTCCCGAAGCACTGCTGGAAAATGCCGAATTAATGCAACTTCTTGTCCCGATTCTACGAGCAGACTTTGAAGTTCTAGAAACCTATGTATATACTACCGAGCCACCACTTGATTGTCCTATTACTGCTTTTGGTGGCTTACAGGATCGAGAGGTCAATTATGATGAACTTCAAGCTTGGCGCGAACAGACAAATGCTGCATTCTCACTACAGATGTTCAGGGGCGATCATTTCTTTTTACACTCAGCCCAATCACTCCTGCTACAGTCACTTTCTCAAGAACTACAGCAAATTACCAGTAAAATAGACCGTTTACAGGAGAATTATGATTGACTTATCCAGCTTTTTATTTACATTTTGGTTTGCAAAAAGACTTAGAATTAGAACTGGGACATGTGGTCAACAGTGAATTTTTATATTCATTGTCAACAAAAACTAAGCAAATAAACCGTGTCTACCTTGAAAACCGTAGTTTTTTGGAATTAGGTTAAAGCTCAGAACTCAAGCCACAACCGAATAATACACTCTCCTTAAAAACTCCAGGTTTCAAAATGGACGGGGTTTAAATAAATATTACTTGGAGGGGGTATATGTAAAAGAAATAGCTAGCGGTAGTTTTGAATTAGCATTAATTGGTTCTCCAGAATTTCCAGTTTTGAGTGATAATTGGCTGGAGTATCCGACTGAAGCACTTTCTGTAAAAATTCCTTTAATTAATCCAGATATAACGCATTGGAGAAGCTTTAGACTGGGAGATAATAGATATTTCTGCCTCTCATAAGAAAGACATATTTAATTATCTAGAGGAGAATAATTTACTTGATAAAATTGATGTTGATTTTAATATAGAATTATTGAGCGATTTTTTATTCTATGAATTTGAAGAATTTCATGATAACAAGTGTCATAAATTTATAGTAAAAATTTTAAAATTAGTTATCAATGCTATATTTATAAGCAAATTTTGGAGATTAGGAATATGTTTGAGCTAGGAGTTGCTACTATTAGTGAGATTGGTAATCTTTATAAACTGCCGGAAGAGATTATTGAGCGAATTATAGTTAAGAGGCAACAATAAAAATACTAAACATCAACATGATTGACTAAATAAAATTTTATTATCTAAAACATGCTCTTGAAGTTTTAAACTTGTTTCTTATACCAATTCTCTATGAAGTTGCACTTAATAAAGCAGAGGTGATGTAATCCCATCCACAAATCGATGCGATCGCTTCGGCAGAGATCGAATCAAGAACCTGTTTTGGGGTTCAGCCACGTATTTGATATAAAATAAGGTGTACAACCCATTCGCCAAGCACAGAACCGAAAGAACAAAGCCGTATCTACCGTATCAGTAGTTTCATCCGGCTCCATTACCACCACCTTAAAAGCTTTACCAAACGGTAGCCGTCCTGTTGGTTCCCGACCGTTATTCACTGCTTTCAGGATACCCCGCCCGCCCTCAACTTCTTGGTATTTCCCGGAAATCCACTGCTTTCCTTCTAACTTACTGCGATCGCTATGACCTGCATTTTCCAAATCGTCCAGTTCTAAGTAAGCGCAGTCTTTTACAGTACAAGGCACAGAAAACCCTTGCACGTCTGAACCAGAAATCGTATTGTTACGGCGGTTTTATGCTGGTCCATGAACTACATCAATCCGCATTACTAAGCTACCAATTTCAGTGATGGGATTAGGCATTAATCCTAAAGGTACTTGTCCCAAACCAGGAATATCCGAAACATTGCTATTCATCCAACCTGTAAATTGTTGTAGCTGTACTGCATCTAAGTTAGGAATTGAAGAAATAGAAAACTCTGACAAGTCGATTTGTCCCAGCTTCATTTGCCCAACTTCATACTGTGTTAGTACCTGAGCTAGTGTTAAATTAGATGCAGCAATTAAGAGAGATTTTAGTAAAGTTGCAACAGGTGTAATATTGTTTACTTGTGTATTAACCAATTCTGGAACAACCTGAGCTAAATGGCTCAATGTCTGCTCCCCAATCAGGGGAAATTCACTCAAGGCAATTTTGTTTAAATCTATACTGTTAATGTCTGTGTTCGCCTCTGGTACTGTGCGTAGAGCGATCGTCTGGATCGCCTGCAAAGAAAACTCCTCTGCCTGTAATGCTTCACTGATATCTCCTAACTTCAAATATTGGTCAGGAGTCATACCCACATTCCAAGTGCGACTCAGGTCATAACCCAGTGTTTGACTGTAGGGACTGCCATCAATTGCACCGGATTGACTGATACCTGGTAGCTGGCCCAGAGAAATGCGGCTCCAGTCTGGCAGCAAAACTTTAGTAGCAGGTAGTCGAGACTGAGGATTTGCAACTTCTACAATTCGAGTCGGTAAATTGCCATCACCAATTGTGTTGATTGTAGCTTGTGCGGCGATACTATAAATAATACAAGCAATGACAACCAGAAGAGATATTCATGCTTTTGGTGTCTTCATAATTTCAGGTTTAAAAATGACAGCAACTATACCCCAATAAGCAAAGTAATTTATTTAATAGAAACCATTCTTTTGTTACTTATGGGGTATAGTTATCAGTAAAAATATGACTTATAACTCTAGCTCTGGCGATGCTGACTGTTGACTTTTATTAGACTTGTAACCGGAGCCAGAGCCATATCCTGATAATTGAGGATTGGGATTAGCAGCCGATTCAGTGTAAGGTGTATCCCCAAGATTGATTTCAAAAATATTCTCTTGATAACCATCCCTAAATTGGTCTGCTTGCAAGGGATTACTACTATCTCCAGAACTTAATTGCTCAACACCGTAACCTTCAGATTGATAGCCACTGCCAGATTGATAATTACTACTGTTGTCAGTATCAAGATTTTGGTTAATAGTGGGTTCGTTATTCATTGGCATTACCTAAAAAACCTGCATCAATGCCAGCATAAAAAGATTTATCTAATATCAACCTTCACCTATTGGACATTAATTTTTTAGCCGATTGGCTATTTTTGATGATGCGCTCATATCGAGATGACAAATGGAGCAAATGAATTTAATTTTACCATAAACAATGGCAAAAATCAGTAATGCTAATAGTACCAAACTGCCAGACAACACCCGAAAAATACTGCAAATTCTGGCAAGTTTAAATACACCAAAAGAATTATTAGCAAGTCTTTTAGAAATAGCTGAATTTTCCCTACACCATGTTCGCTACCTTGCAGGGCCATTAGTAATTCATCGCAGTCCTTGGAGTGATACGATTCCCCAATGGCTGAAGTTTGCTTGTATTCAGGATCGATTGGAACTTATCTTCACTGAATACGAACAGGATCAGGTTGGTGTTTCCAGCACAGCCACAGAAGTTCTTACCTACATGATGCCAGCAACTTACGAAGCTCCTCTACATAGGGACTACGCTGACCTTTATCTTTGGGTAGGTAATGAAGTTTTAACCAAATACGATAAATTACCAAAGGGTTGCAAGAGTTTTTATGAATTTCTAGGTGATGGTGATACGAGCAATGCCAGCAATAATCGCATCATTCATTTTAATCAGGTAAAAAATGAATTCAACTACCTTAGCAGGTCAATTTGACGCAGCATAGTTAAACAAGCAGCACAAGAGGGATGGGGTAAGCGTCATGTCAATACCAAGTCTAGCTTAGACTCGACCCAAAGCACTCCAACTCCTAAACATTCATCAAATTCAACTGTGCAAATTAGCTTGTTCTAAATTTTCACTCTTATCCTCAGTCTATTCAAATTTTCATCTGAGAATTTTTCTGTTAAATGGAAGCGATCGCTTCTTTAATTATGAACATAAATTTTCAGTTAGTCATCATGAATACTCAAGAAATTCAAGAAATTTTAAATCATCTCATCATTGGAATTGCAGCCTTATATACAATTGTGATACTCGTTGATTTCGTTGTGGGAATAGTCCATCTGTGGCAGAAATTTACACTCAATATCGAATACCATACCAACAACACAACATCGGAACAATCACACATTGAATCTATTAATATTAATAAATCTCTCAAGTTGGAAAATCAAAATCAATCAACTAACCGTATTACATCAAAACCAGAACCTCAACCAGACAATTTTGTTAGCATTGATGTAGACAAAATTGATTTACGGACAGCCAGAAAAATTGCCACTGCCATAAAAAAAGCTTCAAAATCCAATCCTGACTTAATTATCAAACAAAAAGTCAACAGTAAAAGTGTTCCTTTAGCCTGGTTGCAAGCACAGATTAAGCATCGTTTAGAACTGGCACCAGAAATTGTCACACCCATTATTAGAGAATTAGCTCCTACTGCTTTTACATCTGCTCAAGAGAATATTCAGCATTCTAACATTGCAAAAACAGGTAACCGTAAAGTCAGTTAATCATATAAAGAGAGGAATATCGATAGGATTACCTCTCTTTAATAGTTTTTAAAATTATTAAGATTACCTCTCTTTAATAGTTTTTAAAATCATTGTATAAAACTAAATATTTTGAAGTTATTAGACATACAAGCTATCGCTTCTAGGTGAGAAGTTCAAATTAAATTCATTATGGCTACAAGCTTAATAAATACAAATAATATTAGTATTTCTACCCCACAATATACTCTTGTTTCCAATGTTTCAACTCTTAATTCGGCTCTCCAACCTCTGTTTCAGGCAGAAATTTTAGCCATAGATTGTGAAACAACAGGACTTGACCCTCTAACTGATTCTATTAGATTGATTCAAATAGCTGCACCAAACCATCCGGTAGTGCTAATTGATTTACCAGCTATTCCCAAAAGCGATCGCCAACTGCTCAAAAAACTACTCTGTAACTCTGCTATCAAAATTGCACATAATGCCAAGTTCGACTGGCAATTTCTCACACTCGCAGGACTTCAACCCTCTGGTCAATTCTTTGATACCCAACTTGCTTATAAAGTTCTAACCGCAGGATTAAAAACAAGCTCATCCTTACAAAATATAGTTAAAAAGCTACTACACCTTCAACTAAATAAAACTCAACAAATCAGTGATTGGTGTAAACCTCTTACCAAGGTTCAATTGCACTATGCTGCCGTAGATGCTGCCATATTACTTGACCTTTACCCAATTCTCCTCAACAAGTTAAAGCAGGCAAAGTTACTCAAAATTGCCCGACTGGAATTTCAGTGTATGCCTGTTGTAGCTCAAATGGAACTTAACGGAATGCTATTTGACTTGTCTCAATGGCAGATACTGGGTGCAAAACTAGAAGCTGAAAAAACAGATGCTTTAAGCCAACTCAAGCAACTCCGTATTGCTAGTTCTCAGATGTCATTGCTGCCAGAACTGACAGATGCAGTAAACCCGAATTCACCTCAGCAAGTTTTGGCTGCTCTCCAAGCTATTGGTATCAAAATCAACTCAACTAATCAAAGTAAATTAGTTTCTTTGGCTGCACAGTATCCCATAATTCAAGCATTGCTAGATTACCGCCGTCTATCCAAAATTATCGGCACTTTTACCGAGAAACTACCCCAGCATATCCACCCCAAAACTGGGAGAATTCATCCTAACTATTATCAATTAGGGGCAAAATCCGGTAGATTTTCTTGCCGCAAACCACCTCTACAAAATATTCCCCGTGATGAAGCAGCTACGAGCTGCTTCATTGCTGCCCCTGGCTATAAAATTATCAAAGCCGATTACTCCCAAATAGAACTACGAATTATGGCTCGGCTTAGTGGTGATACAAAGATGTGCCAAGTCTATCGCCAGGGGGCTGACTTACATCGATTAACAGCATCTCTAGTAACTGGAAAATATATCAATGAAGTGACTGAGGAAGACCGCAGACTAGCAAAAGCAATAAACTTTGGATTGATTTTCGGTATGGGCGCTGCCAAACTCCAAATTTACGCCCAAGTAAAATATGGGGTGGCAATGACATTAGAACAAGCAAAAGCTTTCAGAAAACGATTCTTTGAAGCTTATCCTGGAATAGCTAGGTGGCATGAAAACATCAAAGGTAAATACATCCAAGGCATTAAGGAAAGTCGTACACTAGCAAATAGACGACGGAGATGGGTAAACAAGCCCCGACTATCAGAGCTATTTAATCATCCAGTACAAGGTTTAAATGCCGACATCAACAAATTAGCTATGGTAAAACTTTCAACGACCTTAGCTAAATTCAGAACAAAACTTATCTGTGTAAGACATGATGAAATTGTACTGGAATGTCCAGAGACTGAAGTTGAGCAAGTTAGCAATATATTACACAATTGTATGGTTGCTGCTGCCCAAAAGTTTCTCAGCCCTATTCCAGTTGTTATAGATATTAAAATATCAAATAGCTGGTGAACTATCCCAACTTGCCGAGTCCGACTGAAGTTGGATTTGCAGTCAAGCTATTCTGAGAAGATTAGTCAAAAACTCAATTGCCCTCCTCACAGTATAGTTCGTGCAAAAATGTGGTTATAGGGCGTTTTTTTTGAACCGAAGCACCGCACCATCCCTACCCTATCCACTATTTATGGCTATTCCTGAATCGGTATTTTAGCCATTATAAATAACGGAACTATTTTAACTATATCTGCTTACGCAGATTGAGAGTGAATCCAGAGTTTAAAACCCACTTAATTGGGTTTTATTGGTGTGTCTATAAACTCTGTGACTGACAAATACCTGATGTAAAAAATAAGTTCCAATATTTACCTATTTGAGGTGTATTAATGTCTAACCCCCGGATTTTAGGGGCAAGAGAAATTCATCTAATTTCACTCTACAGTCACTGGGAATTTGGTATGAAACCAGAAGAATTTTATGCCAAATGGGATGTGAGTTATGAACAAATTGCGTTAATATGCTGTCGTTCCGATTCTACGGTCAGAGGTTGGTTTAAGCAAGGTAAATTTAGACGCTATCCTCAGCCTAATGATTTACGACATTTGGCATTCATGGACTTTTTACTGGAACATTTTGAAGAAGTTCCCGAACAACTTTGGCAATTGCTATGTCTGACTCATTCGCCTTGATCTCAATAACATTTCTCTTCTACATATAGCAATCCGGTTTGATTCATGAAAGGTTTTTAAAACAAAAGCTTTGCCCTGCAAGGTTTTCAGACTCAGTACACAATATTTCATTCCAGTCGTAACGCTATATATCTGTCAAATCAATCTAATACACACATAATTAAAATTGTCAATATCAATTTGACCTGTCTTTGAGTATACCTCCTCGTTTAAGGTAAATATTGGCGATTTAAAAGTACATAGCATGGTTATTTTACAGCATTTTTAAGGGGTAAAATATGACTTATTGTGAGCAATTAAAACCGTGGTGTATTGTCCGTGATATTCCCAATAAAGAAAATATTGTTGTGAAAAGATTCCGCCGACGTGATGATGCTGTTGCTTATCTGCAAGTGTTGAGGCAGTCAGGCAGAGATATTGCTTTTAAAATCATTTTTAATGCTCAAAACGTCAATATGCCACGGGAGAATGAAGCCTTGAACGGTTCGTTTTTAGAAGATTTGAAAATCATAAAAATACTAACTTATGGGATGATATAATCCCGTTTTTTCGTTAAATTTCCACCCCATACGCCAGTAATATAAGTGTTAAAACTGTAATCTCAAAAATTAATGGTTTGTAGCATTTTTTTAAACAAGGGGTCGCCAAAATTCATTAATCGTAGGGAAGGCATTTCATCAAAAACACTAAGGTAAAAAGTAACTGTGTAATTCTGCGCTTTATAAGTCAGTTGCCAAGTACGTTCGCTCCTTCTCTCAAACTGCACGCCACTGGCTTTTAAAATTGCTGAGTCGGTGCTGGAGTTTAGACTAAAAGCGATATGAGAGAACGCAAATCAAATGGAATTAGAGATTAAAAATATTATCTTGTCAGCCTCAAAGCATCCGCGACCTTTAACAATTCTGTAGTATATCTGCTCCAGATAATAATACAATAATGATAATCAGATGGGGAATGATCAAGAAATAAATCGTCGTCACTTAAAACGCTTCCCCGTTGAGTTAACAAATAATCCAAACGACGTTGCAGAGATGACTTGATAGCATAAAATGAACTGGTCAAACGTTTACGGTAAAGGGTCATCAAAAAACCCAAACAAGAACGCTGATCTATTTGTGCCAGTCGGTAAAAGTGACGTACATAGTCGCTGACAGCTACATAAAGCGGTACTTCCCGTTGGGGTTCCAGCGTAATAGCATTATCCTGCACAACTCTAGTAGGAATATCCCGCTCTAACAGTCCCCTCTGATAGTATTGTCGGAGAGTGTCGCGGGTGTGGCGGAACATCAAGTCTTTTAGGGGCGTGTTCACTGACCGCACCTTGTAGCGAGGCGAAATAATAGCAGAAGTTATCGCCATAACTCCAATGCCCCTGCAATCCCAGCAGGTTTAACAAGTCGAAAACTTCTATAGCATCAATTTGCATGGGAGTTGCTGACAAAAGAATCAGGGATTTAGTCTTCTCCTTCAACTGTGCCATTAACTGTAACAAGCGATTGGGCGTTTCCTTGCGGTCTTGGGGACTTTTACGGCGTGCATGGTGTGCTTCGTCTAAGATTACTAAATCCCAAGGTTCTGCTGATAGTAGCTGCTGCATTCTGTCAGTTCTCCGCACCAAATGAGAAGAAGCCAGGATTAAATCTTGAGTATTCCAGGGATTAGCTGCTGCGGGGATAGTCCGCTTGTAGGGGTCTTTAAATTCTGTAGATGTGTAACTCCAAAAATGCAGATTGAATTTTTCCCGTAGTTCTTCTTGCCATTGGGGTTGGACACTAGCAGGTGCTAAAATCAGTACCCGCTTCACTTTTTTGGACAACAGCAGATAACGCAGAATTAAACCAGTTTCAATAGTCTTTCCTAAACCAACTTCGTCAGCGATGAGAAAACTTTGGGGAAATTTTTGAGCAACGCGGCGCAGTATTTTAATTTGGTGTGGCCAGGGGTAAATGGGAATTGATTTTAAACAAAAGTCCAAGCAGCCAGGATGTTCATGAATATTGGCAAGTTGAGTAAATGCCAACCGTTCTTCTTCCCTTACTTCTGTAGAAATAGCTGAAGGGTCTGGTTTTAGTTCCGCTTCTGGTTGTGCTTCTGGTTCAGTTAATTCTATTTTTGTTAGAGGTCTAGAGTCAAATTCAGCTTGGGCATTCCAATCAGGTTTAGTAGATTTTGCGTAACGCAACAGCTTTTTCTATACCGCTTCTGGAACTTCAAAGACTCGCACGTTAGGCGATACGTCATACCAAAGTTGCTCAAACCTCGCTACTTCTTCTTCAACTCTATCTAGTTCCCTTCCTCCCTCCCAAGAACAATAAACGTGAAAGGATTCTACATTCCTCTCCCAGCTACCGATAGATTCGTTATTGGAACCGTTAAATGCTAATTTTTCGCCCTTGCTATCAGTAAAAATGCCAACTTTTTCGTGAAATATATGCTGTGGGTCTAGTTGCTGTGTACTATCTTCTGGTAGTCCATTCTCTTTGAGAGGAATAGCAATTTTAATATCGAGATACTGGTTTTGAATCAACCAACTGAGAATTTCTAAGTGTTTGAGTTGGGCAAAACTTTCTGGTGGTTTTAAGTCTGCGTCTAGACGAGATAGCAATGCGTCTCGCAGTTCGTATCCCTGTTGAATTGCTTGTAAATCTTGGGGGCTAAACTGACAACCCATGATTAACCGCATTCGCCCCTTGTTATGCAGCATTGCACCTAAACCTCGTGCAACTTTACTTAAAATCGCACTGCTAAAAAAACCTGCTTTCCGGTCATATTGAATGGCACACTCTAAAGCAGGAATGTAGAAATCAGTGATGGTATTATGGGTGTTGCTGGTGTAACTAATTTTCCAGGGATATTCACGCAGGTTTTTCAACTTTCTAACCAGTTATCTAATTTTAAGTTGGGAATATTGATAAAATCTTTGATATTGTTAGTAACAAGAATATCGTCACGAGAACGAGCTACAGCAGCAATCAAAGCATCAAATTCTCCGGTTGGTTTCCTGATTTTTCTGAGTTCGCTTTGAATTTTACCAAA
Source organism: Nostoc sp. NMS9 (assembly GCF_017114995.1). Taxonomy (GTDB): domain Bacteria; phylum Cyanobacteriota; class Cyanobacteriia; order Cyanobacteriales; family Nostocaceae; genus Nostoc. Next base: position 101,166 of record NZ_JABXKL010000079.1, read on the forward strand.
TTCGATAGCTGCTTCTATTTCAAAAGGTTCTACTGGTAGGAGTTCAGTAAACTGTGCTAATATCTCTAGATTCTTGGCTACCTGTTGGGAACAATACACGCCTTTATATAGTTCTGAAACTACAATTATAGAGAGATAGCATTGGCTGAAAAAGCGATTAAATTTAGTAACAGCTTGGGGATTTTCGTTCAGCAGTGCAATGCAAATATTGGTATCTAGTAGATACATTAGCCGTTATCCCGATTATCAAGTGAGTCTAATGTTCTGCCTTGATAAGTATGGCGCTGTTGGTCAATTTCTGTAAATATTTCTGTTAATTCAGGTTGGTTCTTCCAAGCCCCAAATAATTGATTTAGTCTAGCTAGTCTCTCCTCGTCTGTTAATAGTGGTTGTGGTTCTGTAATTGGATTGGTAATAAATTCTACGTCTATGATTATTTCTGTCCCATCTGGAATATTATTAAGTTGTTCTAATATTTCAATATTTTGACCACGTTTTATGCCTCTAACCTTCATGTTTGATTATCTCCTATAATTATTAGTTGACTGATGATTGATGATTGTTGGCAAAGAAAGTCATGATATAGCTTTTGTTAAGATTGGATAATTAATTTAGAAACTTTATCCGATAAATTTTGCTGACAAGCATCAAACCATTCTTGAATCAATTTATCTTTGCCATCTGGAACTTTATAAAATCTGAAAGACATACCGCTACTTCTAGATATTCTGACAACTCCTGACAGGTCTAATATCTCCTGATTGATTTTAGCGGATATTTTCTAATGGGATAGATACAGATTCGATTTCTTTGTTAGATGGGTGTTCTGATGGAATTGCTCTGCTTTCTGCTGTTTTTTCGCCAGTTCTAAATCTTTTAACGCCTCAGCTTGACCTGTAGATTTTAGCTCTACACTAAAATCATATTGATTCATTTTTTATTTCCTCCATTAATTAATTATGACAGTTGTATGTTAACGGTCAACAGCCCTCAATCATCAGTCTCTTCAGTCTCTAAATTCAAACTCATTTGTCCATAATTTAAGGATAGCTCAGGTTGCACATAAGACACTTTGGCTTTGATTTCATCCATAGCCAACCACAAATCCAATAACGCTTTTTCTTCAGTCAGGCGTTTCTTTTCATCACCAATGCGCGGAATTACTTTCAAGGCTACTTCAAATGTCCGCATAAATAAATCGTTGCTAACTAAGCCTGTATTTTTGAGAAATCTGCGGACTGGTTCTGTATTGTCTTCTTCTTTTTTCCTGGAGTTTAGACTAAGCCGTACAAAATGACCCAGCAGGGCTGAGTTAATCAGAGACTTAGCAAAAGTATGAATAATCTAAGGTATTAAACAGCAACAGATGCTTCTTTACGTGGTAGTGTTACTGTTTTTTTAACAATCGGGCACCGGTTTTTACGGTGACGCTTTTTTCCTGCTTCCCAACCAGGGGACTTTCCGCGAGGTTTGGGTGGAAGGGCTGGAGTACCAATCACCGCAAAAACTCTACCCATAGCTTGAGCGACTCGTCCAAGAGTCAAATTATCGAGTGACTTCTGCCAAGGTAAAGGATTATCAGTCACAATATCACGAGCTAACCACAACTCCCAACTCATAAAAGGCATTAAGTCACTCCAGCGCTCACACTCCTTAGGAGTTGCTAACAAGGGTCGTCCCTCTACTGGTATCTGTTTGATATATAGCTGCATCAATTTCTGTCGCTGCGGTCTACTGTCTTGTAGCGCTTCATAAATACTTGACCACTTGCGTCTAAATACTGGTGATAAGGATAAATCTGCTAAGGAATAAACATTGCGAGTCAGCAATATGGCATATGTTAATTCAAACGTCGCATCTTTAGCTCTACCTAAATATTTGTAAGCTACTTGACGAAACTCTTCAAGTCTGGCATTTTTCATGTTGGCAGGTGAGTAATGGTAGTTCTTTTCTCACTTTCTGCCAAAAGGGGGGGCTGTATTCAATCAGACACCCCTTTTTTCTTGATCATTCCCCATCTGATAATGATAATCACGAAAAGGGTGGGAGAGGTGATTTGTGTGGATAAATTTTTTGTGAGACTTGACGATTATTTTGACTCAGTGATGTGGCAGTTTTAGCTATAATTTTGCTACGTTGCTCTACTAAATTCAGGGAAACTTTCACATCTAGTTCTGACGAATTGGTATTCAAAGTTTTTTGAGAATACGATCTGCTAGCAAAGACTTGAGTTGAGGTTCTAAACGCTTTGCTAGAAATAACCTCTAAACCAATCTGTTAAAAACATTTACATCGACTTCCTTATGGCTAATAGCATTGATTTCACAATAATTCCCTTACCTAATGCTATCAAATTAAAACTTGAATTTTTGGATGATGTAAATTTAGTCTCGTCCAGTTCAGGAATTTATTTAGATTTTGACCATGATTTGCAGTTAAATTTAGACAAAATTTTTAGCATTCATAGTACAGTTACATACATAAATGTGGCGCTTGATAGAATCATTGTTGAAATATTTGGCAAACCTGAAATTAGAATATCTGCACCAAAATATAAAATTTATAAAAGTTATCAAGAAGTTGAACTTAGCTTTAAAGGATTACTAAATAACCAAGGTATTGAATTATTTTTTGGCAAGCAGACCACATTAAAATATAAATTAAATGAAGATTTTATTTTTAGCAACCTAGCGAGTAAACTTCCTATTATCAACGATTTAAAATTAAGCAACCCAGAGCTAATTATCACTGATACGGAACATTCTTTTATACATTCAAAATTAGGTTGCATTAACTTAAGCAGAGGATTCAACTTTATTGGAAATATTGATTTCAATAATCTCCAGACAAATTTCAGCAGTTTTATTCATCGAAGCTTAGGAATTGGGTGCTTAGGAGCGATAATTAACTTTAATCCGGCAGGACAGGTTAGCTTAACAGGTAATATTGCAGGCGATATTCAGCTATTTTCCCAGCAACAATTTAAGGCTACTTTTAATAATTTGCTCATAGGGTTAAATATTGGGGCTGATTTAGAGCCAAACTTCGGATTAACTGGAAATTTGATTCTTCAAGGCTACGATCCCACCCAAGAAAAAGAACCTAAGCTATTTCTCTCTGGTAGTCTCTCTCTCGAACCCGAATCTTTAACAGCATACTTTTGTCAACAAGGTGAAAAATCTTGGTTTAATCCCTATGGATTGGTAGGAACTGAACTTCGCAATATCAGGTTTCAAGGAGGCGGAACGTATTTACCTCCTTACTTCGATAACTTTGGTTTCATTGGTGATTTGAAATGGGAAAAAACAGACCTTGAGGTAGCTTTTCTCATGGACACTAATGATCCTGAAAGATTAGCTTTAATTTTAAATCCCAAACAAGCGGTTAGCTTAATAGATTTGTGGCGGGGGCCAGTCGCTTCCTTTCTTAGCAAACAAGTAGGTTATTCAACCGATTTAGTTAAGAAAGCACTAGGGCTTTTAGAAAGCTTAGTAAACTTAAACATCGAATCAATTGATGGGGATGGAGACGGAAAAATCAATCCTTTAATTAAGTATGTTCCTTTTCCAACAATAATTGCGGCTCAAACGATATCAGAAGGTTTAGAAATTAATGGCAAAATTAATGCTTGGGGACATGAGGCAATCTTAATCCTTCAAGGAGATAAAACTTTTAATAATATCTGTGGTTCATTAAAAGTTCTGGAAATTGATTTAGGATTTCTGAAAATTAAGGGAACGGATGACGATAGTTTAGATTTATCTTTAAAGGTAACGCCTAGTGAGCAGTATCTTCAGGGAGATGGTTATCTAGAAATTATTGACAACAAAATTGCGAATGTTGAATTTAAAATTACCCCTACCAAGACTACCTTTAAAAACTTTGATCTGAGTTTAGGCAATCTATTGAGTATTGATATTGATGCCCTGAGTATCGATATAAAATCTGGTAGCGGTAGTGGTTTAGGAACAATTTCAGTTTTTGGGAATACCCTAGCAGGCATTATGTTTGATGTTACTCAAAATAGTGTCAATCTGAGGAATGTTCGGCTGAGTTTAGCAGGTTTCTTGACTTTCACTATTCCGAACCTCACAGTTAATTTGAAGAATGAAAGTGCAACAGGAACAGCAAATATTATTGCTTTTAATCAATCCTTGGGTAGTGGCACTTTATCATTTAACACTCAGAACGTTTCAATTAATGATGTAGCTATTAATTTAGGCAATGTTATAAAGCTCAATGTTCCTAGTTTTAAACTTGATTTAACTAATAAAAAGGTTTTTGGTTTAGGCGATGTTACTCTCTTAGGCAAACAATTTACGGCGTTAGGCATCAGCCTGAACGAGAACGGATTTCAAGCTACAAGTAATTTCAATTTTGGCATTTTAGCTTTCAACGGCGCTACAGTAACTCTCAGCAAAGGAACTAATGGTAATATCAATAATTCTGCCAGTATTGCAGGAAGCCTCAAGTTTTTAGGCTACACCTTTGCCAATATCACGGCTAGCATTAATAGCAGCAAATTAATTGCATCGGGTAGTTTTAATTTTGGTGGTATTTTAATACTTAAAGGAGCAAATAATCGAAGGAATGCGACAATAACGCTTAACAGACCAAAAAACGGACTGTACAATTGGGTTAGTATTATGGGTAGCTTTTATGTATTGGGTCAAGAGTTAACATCACTCACTATCCGTCATAATAATAGTACTTTAAAAATTTTAGGTATGCACATTATCAGAAAGCCCAACCATTCAAAAGGAATACATAAGTAAGGTAAAAACAAGTTAAATTCAAGTTATAGTTAGTCTTAGTGGCACTAAACTAGGTTAGCACAATAAATTTTGCAAGCTCTAAGATTTTCTAAGCTCTCTATGTATAAGATTAATATTATTCATATTAATATTGTAAATTAATTTCGGTTCTTCAGTACCTGTTATGCTAAACAATTAAATCTAAAGATGAAAAAGCGAAACTCGGTTTTCGCCTCTAAATCACAAAAATTAATTACTCTAGAGGCTTGAGCATCATCAGATGCACCAACTTTGACCAACCCATTTGAGCTATAAAATTCTAGTTTCCAATTGTTTTTTATCCGCAAAACAAAATATTTTTTTTCTTGTACTAATTCTTGGATAAATTTTAATCCAGCAAAACCCCTATCCATTACCCCAAGAGCATTTATTGGTAGACTAGACATCATTTTAGAACCAAATTTATAGTCATGGTCATGTCCAAAGTTTATGAAGTTATCTGATGGACTTCCAGTAGCTAGATTTAGAGAACTGAAAAGTTTTACTTGATGGTGTCCTAGTACCCATAACAATTTACTGGTGAGAGTAATAGTTGTTGAATCTAAATGAAGATAAGTTAAATGAAGAGCAAGTTCAAAAACTCATACAAGTTAAAAGT
>NZ_JABXKL010000068.1 GCF_017114995.1 Nostoc sp. NMS9
ACAAATTTAAACGCTCTTACTTCGGCTATTAATGCTTATAAAAAGCGGTTTGACATTGAAGAGATGTTTCGAGATTTTAAAAGTGGTGGTTACAAGCTAGAAGATACAAATGTTTCGGGTAATCGCTTGATATCTCTGATATTAATAATATCTTTTGCTTATAGTATGTCCACTTTTCAAGGGCAAAAAATTAAGCGTATTGGTGTACAAAAATATGTTGCTAGAGTCAAAGAATATGGACGAGTGACCAGGAGGCATAGCAGTTTTTATGTCGGTTTATATAGTCAAATCTGCGTAAGTTTTATAGATAATTGTTGGTGTATTGTTCAAAAATTAATGAGATTAAATAGCAATAATAACGAGTATTATTTACGAGGTATGAGGGCTATGGAGCTTATTTTGTCTACGTTTTAGCTTTCATGTCGCCCCCTCAGCAACTAATAGTGAGACTTGATATTGTTCCAAAATAAATTTAATTGCAAATTTTGGAAAAAATCCTCGTAAATTATTTCACCTATTGCCAAATATAATTGCTTTTCAGGCTATTCAAGAGAAAGTAGAGCTTTATAAATGAGATACTGACCTAATGCAGTTTCCAAATCACGTATAGGAGAGCGACCCAGAAAACTTTTAATTTCAATAACAATTTGTTTTCCTTCTCTACTCGCGGCAATGGTCTTTTCACCAGCAAGATCGGCAAACAATTTAACTTCTTCATATTTAATCAGATAAGGATCGGCTGTAATTATCCAACCATCCTTAATTAAGGCATTTTTAACCGCATCATGGTATACATCTTTTGCTGGCATTTTCTCCCTGATAATCTAGACAAAGTAGCTATTGGGGTAGTTAATATAATTCTACTAAGGGCGGTTATGTTTGCGATAATTCATTCATTAAAACCCACATTTCGCAAATATTAAAGCGGATTCAATAATTATGAAATTAGAGAATATTAAGCCTGAAATAATTATCAGACAATCATTTCAGGCTTTTTTTATATAAAACAATAAGCGTCAATTAGAGAGAGAAAAAAAGCATGGATGAGGCATTAGAAGCAATAAAAGTCCTAGATATAGACCATTTAGGTATAGTAGCAGGAATAATAGACGAGATAGAATTGGTAGAAAAAGTGAATAAAAAAGTGTGAATAAAAGTTTCTGTACATTTGCTGCTCATAAATGGACAGGAGCAAATGAGCAATTTAACAGAGGAACGTCAAAAGATTCTGAATTATTTAGGTCAGAGTTGTAGCCGATATTATCTGATGATTTTAAAAAGGTTTATTTGACAAAAAATGCAGAGATTCTTTAATAAATATAAATTTTAGCGAAGATGACAATGTTCTTGGCTGGGATTATATTGATTAATTTCGGATAAATAAGTTGATTAATTGAGAGAATGAATCTATTTTTAAATAAATGAAATTAACTTCCTGGGGGATTGGCTAATTATTTGAATAAAAAGTGAAGTTAAACCAGAAAATTTAGACTTGAGAATAATCTTCTGGGTTTGACTTTTAAAAATTACCAGTAATATGAGTCACATCTGCAGAATGTGGGTTAAAAATCACTTAGCAATGAATTTCAGAGTCAAGCGTTGGCGTAGCCCGCCGCAGGCATCGCTCTTTGATGCCATTTTTTCAGATTAGATGCAGAGTTCCCGGAAGTGGCTTCAGGGTTGACGGGAGTGGCTTCAGAGTTGACGGGAGTGACTTCAGGGTTCGTTTTTGTCTGTTGCGATCGCTGTTCGATGCCATTTTTGAAAATTAGATGTTCTGATAAATCGCTTTTAGGTGCGCTAGTAGCGACAGACAAAGTAACTATTGGGGCTAGTTAATATAACTGTACTAAGGGCAGTTATATTTGCCATAATTCATTCTTTGGAATTCACTTAGTTGGTTTGAGTTTGAATACTAAATTAGGCTGGAAAGTCAAATCAAGTGGTTCAGGTGGTAGACCAAGCTTAGTACGAAAATCCTTGTCGTATTTTGCTTGTTTCCAATTTTTAGCAGATTTAACTTGTTCAACAGTCAGGTTTTTCACACCTCTTAGGTCGGCAAAGCTGAGGTCAGCACCTCTGAGGTTGGCAAAGCTGAGGTCAGCACCACTGAGGTTGGCAAGGCTGAGGTCAGCACCACTGAGGTTGGCAAAGATGAGGTTAGCACCACTGAGGTTGCCAAAAAAGCCGAAGTAAGCACCACTGAGGTTAGCAAAACCGAGGTTAGCACCACTGAGGTTGGCACCAGCGAGGTTGGCATTAGGAGCAATTAGGTACATTTGTTGTTTAGTAGGATCGAAATTCTCAGGAAACTTAGTTTCATGAGTGTAAATAGCATCTTTGAGGTTGGTACTGCTGAGGTTAACACCTCTGAGGTCAACACCTCTGAGGTCGGCTTTGCTGAGGTTAGCACTGCTAAGGTTTGTAAAAAAGGTGAAGTTAGCATCTTTGAGGTTTGCACTGCTGAGGTCAGCACCGCTAAGGTTGGCAAAGCTGAGGTTAGCACCGCCAAGGTCAGCACCTCTGAGGTCGGCATTAAGAGCAATTAAGTACATTTGTTGCTTAGTAAGCTCGAAATTCTCAGGAAATTTAGTTTCATGAGTGTAAATAGCACCTTTGAGGTTGACCTTGCTGAGATTGGCTTCACTGAGATTAGTGCTGCTGAGGTTGGCTTTACTGAGGTTGACGCTGCTGAGGTCGGCTTTACTGAGGTTGGCATTGCTGAGGTTGGCACTGCTGAGGTCGGCACCGTTGAGTTTAGCGCTGCTGAGATCGGCATTGTCTAGTTTGGTACTGCTGAGTTTGGAATTGTTGAGGATGGCATCGTTGAGGTTGGCGCGGTTGAGGTTGGCGCGGTTGAGGTTGGCATCAGTGACGTTAGCACCGTTGAGGTTGGCATCGTTGAGGTTGGCATCGTTGAGGTTGGCGCGGCTGAGGTTGGCGCGGTTGAGGTTGGCACTGTTGAGGATGGTACTGTTGAGGATGGCACCGTTAAGATCAGCAGAACTGAGGTTTGCACGACTGAGGTCATTACGGCTGAAATCTTGGTTAGCTAGACTGTCACCAAGTCTTACAAGCGTTTCCAGTGCCTTAATTTTTTCCCGACTGTACTCATTTCCTTTAACAGTATCGACTGTATGCCAAAGAATCCGTTTGGCAACAACAATACCCAGAATTACTGACACACCCAGCGGAATAATTAAGGCAAAACCAACGAACTTAAGACGATTATTTCGTTTTTGTTTAATGCTTACTTGAATAAACTCAATAGCCAAGTCAGATAATTTCCAGTCTTCAGCTTGTTGCTCATGAAAATCCTTTGCACTTCTCAAACGGTTTCCCTGAAAGAGGTCATCTTCTGCCTTTCCCCGATCTCGCCATTCAACAGCTGCCGCTTCAATTTTCCGCTTTTGTCGTAATATATCCCGATTTTCCTCAATCCACTGGCGCAATAGCGACCAATGGCGAATCAGTGCTTCATGGGCTACATCTATGACAGCAACTTGATCAAGACCTGACCCCTTCTTAAGCAAGCTACTGGTAACAATTAACTTCTCATCTGTTAACCGTTGAATTACGCTATTAATCACAACCTCTGGATACTGTAATGTGACGAAATCTCGTTGCCAAACCTGCTTGCGGGTATCTTCTGTTCCTTCTCCCAATTGTGTCAGTTCTAAAAAAATCCGCTTTGTTATCTGCTGTTCTTCAGGTAATAATGACTCATAAACTTCTGTAGCGCGTTTTTGAAGCGTTCCTCTGACTCCACCCAGTCGAGTGTAGGTATTAAGGGTTAAGCGTTCCTCAGTCCTTTGCTTCCATATTTCTGTCAGCGTGTACTGCAATAATGGTAAACTTACCGGAGAGCTTTCTACATCTACAATCATCTGAAGAATTAACTCAGGTTCGACTTCTAAGTTCACTTGTTTTGCAGGTTTGAAAATTGCTTTTGTTAATTCCTCTCGACTCATTGGTGTTACTATCACCAAATTATCCTGAATCTTCTTGGCTAGTCCCCCATATTCCTGTTTAATACGCTTGTCAAAAAAATCAACTCGCATCGTTATTACTAAGCAAAGTTTATTGTCATTTCTCTGCAAAGCACCTAGCAAACATTCAAAAAATTGCTGTCGTTTTGCAATGTCTTGGCATAGGGTAAAAGCTTCTTCAAACTGGTCTACCACTAGCACAACGCGCTGAGTTTGCCTACCTGTAATTAACTGTCCTAAACCAGCTGCACCTTTCGCAATTAATTCTTCAGCTTTTGCTAATTGAAATGCTCGTTCAATATCTGATAATTCTGATTCTACAAATGCCAGTGCTAAATTTTGTAAGGGGTTAATCCCTGGTCGAAATATTTTTAACTGCCAAGTTTCACTACCCGATAACCTACGTCCTAACTGTAATTGATAAAGTAAACCCGCTCTGACAACACTAGACTTACCACTTCCTGATGCTCCCAACACAGCGAGAAAATTACCGCAACGCACTTTTTCTAATAATTCGTCGGTTAACGCTGTTCTGCCATAAAATAAGTTTGCATCTGCTTCTGTACAATCAAAATAGGACAAACCTTTGTAAGGACAAATAGCTGATACTTGTACCGTGGAGTTAACAACAGAGGAATCCCATTTGCGGGTGAGATTAATTGCTTCACCAGAGTTAGCAAAAATTGGACGCTGGGGAAAGGGGTGATATTCTTGATTGAGCAAGTCTACTAAGGTGTAGTTACTCACCCAACGTTCTTGTTTTGGTTCCAAACCTTTGAGCAGTGAGGCGGTGAGAACGCTGTGTTGGCTGTTAATATCTTCAAAAGCAACTTCAAAATCACGAGAAGCCGCAATAAAACATCTGTCTCTACCTTTACCTCTATCGCCTGGATCTGCCTCTGCAAAATTTAGCACTTCCCCGCTATAGCAGCAATCCAAAATCACAATTTGTTGTCTGACTTCACTTTCTTGCAGTAGTCGCCGCAGCCATTGCAAAGATAATCCCCAATTACCAGTGTCGGGGTTGACTTCACTTGTTGCTAAAAAACCTTCCTGAATTCCTAAGTTTTTCCGCAATCCATGACCAGAAAAATAGAGCAGTGCTGTGTCTGGCGGCTTACCTTCTGGCTTAAACAATTGGACGATCGCTTTTTCTAACTGAGTTAAACTAACTTTAGTTTGCTTACCAATGCGAATCGTCTCATTTTCTTTGTCTTTGACTGCTGGTAGCCGCGTTAACCGAAATTCACCATATTGTTGTAAGATTTGAGCGATCGCTTCACCATCGGCAGCTGGTGCGTTGAGACTCTTTAAAGGTATACCTTACGTGACTAAAGGCACGGCTGAAAGTAATCTTAAGGTAACGGTAGAGTGTTCATTTCCTGACCAACCGGAAAAGCAAACTCAGCAATCATGAGTCAGAATATTGGTGCTGGTAAAATTTCTATTATCATTCCGGCTATTAATGAAGCAGGAAATATTAAAGAAGCAATTGCGACAACTCAACTCAGTATAAATATAGAAGTCATAGTAGTAGATGGTGGCTCAAAGGATGACACAGTAGAAATAGTCCAGTCATTAGGTGTCAAAGTTATTTCATCATTTACCCCTGGCCGTGCTGTGCAGATGAACGCTGGTGCTGTAGCGGCTAGTGGTGAGATTCTGTTATTTCTCCATGCAGATACCCGTTTGCCAACGGGGTTTGATGAGATGATTCGCACAGCACTACAACAGCCTGGGAGTGTGGCTGGTGCTTTTAAGTTGCGGATTGATGCGTCCCTTTTAAGTTTACGATGGGTGGAGTGGGGAGTAAATGTGCGATCGCATTTTTACCAAATGCCTTATGGCGACCAAGCAATTTTTTTAACAAAAGAAGTATTTCAGCAAATTGGCGGCTTTCCTGAATTGCCTATCATGGAAGACTTTGAACTCATGCGTCGTTTAAAACGCATTGGACGCGTTGTAATTATTTCTACACCAGTTGTCACCTCAGCCCGTAGATGGTTGCAAAAGGGGGTATTCAAAACTACGCTACTTAATCAAATAGTAATTATTGCTTATTTGCTCGGCGTTTCACCTGAGCGAATTTGTCGCTGGTATCGCCGAGAAAAATTTAAGAGGCTTTAAGCTGTTTATCATGTAGGAATATATCTTAGGAGCATTGGATTTGAGGTGTTGAGCTTCAGTGTTGAAGTTCCGAACACGAACTTTCAAGTTCTGAACATAAACTTTCAGGTTCTAAAGGTAAAACTTATAAAAATGAGGAAGCCTGTATTAAATTCCAAACTCAAACTACTACTCCTAAGTTGCCTGATTGTCACTCTCATAATTGCTGCTAAACAGTTAAATTTTCAGGGACTTTTACAGACTTCAGTCATTTGGGTTCACAGTCTTGGTGCTTTCGGGCCTATCGCCTACATAGTCATTTACAACTTAGCAAGATTACTGTTTATACCAGGTTCTCTTTTAACTCTCAAAGGTGGTTGTCTGTTTGGAGTATTTTGGGGGTCAATATATGTACTAATTGCTGCAACAATTGGAGCAACCTTGGCTTTTATCATTGGACGTTACCTCTCACGAGATTGGGTTTCTCGACAAATGGACAAACATCCTAAATTTAAAGCGATTGATTTAGCAGTTGCTAAAGAAGGATGGAAAATTGTTTTGCTAACTCGTCTTTCACCCGTCTTTCCCTTCAATTTATTAAATTATGCTTTTGGAGTAACACAGGTTTCTCTCAAAGACTATATATTAGGTTCCTTCGGCATCATTCCCGGTACTGTGATGTACGTTTATATTGGTTCTTTAGCTGGTAATCTTGCCATGATTAACACCTCTCATCAACCAATTACTCCAGAAACTCAAGTCTGGCAATGGATAATGCGAGTGGTTGGATTGATTGCTACCGTTGCTGTAACTGTGTATATCACAAAAGTTGCTCAGAAAGCATTAGCTCAAAGTGTGGCAATAGAAAAAATAACAACCCATGACAAAACACCCAATAAATCAGATATTTAAAACTATTGATGCCAGAAACTTGCAGAAGTTTTTTAACCTCAGTGTATTAACATTACTGATATTGGCGACTGCTTTCTCATTAAATACAGACTCGGCTTTCGCACAAGAATCGGCAAATTCAAATTCTTTTAATCCCCAAGCAATTTTACGCGAAGCCTTGGAGTGGATTGATAGCCTGGGTGCAGTGGGAGCCATAGCTTTTATTGCCCTTTATATTATCGCTACTGTTGCTTTTTTCCCAGGTTCTATTCTCACCTTGGGAGCTGGTGTGATTTTTGGTGCAGTTTTGGGTTCTCTCTACGTGTTTATCGGTGCAACCCTTGGCGCTACCGCTGCTTTTCTCGTTGGACGTTATTTAGCAAGGGGTTGGGTTGCTGGTAAAATCGCAGATAACAAAAAATTTGCCGCCATTGACCAAGCGGTAGGTAAAGAAGGATTAAAAATTGTCCTGTTAACGCGATTGTCCCCGATATTTCCTTTCAATTTGCTTAACTATGCCTTTGGCATCACAGGAGTTTCACTTCAAGATTACTTCATCGGCTCTCTAGGCATGATTCCCGGAACCATCATGTATGTTTATATTGGTTCCCTTGCAAGTAATCTGGCGATGATTGGCACTGAGGCTCAACCTACCAACCCGACTTTACAATGGGCAATTCGCATTTTGGGTTTGATTGCAACAGTTGCCGTTACAGTTTATGTAACCCGGATTGCACGCAAAGCTTTAGAAGAGGAATTGTAAAGGTGGAAACAAAGGCAGGAGGCAGGAGGCCTACGGTATACACACAAGTCAGATCCAGTTTTACCCTACGCTTGGGATCAGCCAGAAAACCCCCATGTAGAGACGCGATTTATCGCGTCTAAAAGACTGGCACGTTAACAAGACGCGGTAAATCGCCGTCTCTACAAAGAATATACTCGTCAATTATTCCTTGACAGACTACTATTTCTGACTTGTGTATACACCATAGACGGGGCAGGAGGAATTTACGTTTCAAAACGTAGGATTAAAGCAAGGACGTGCGTATCATACCAGTATCTTCTTTTTAAACTGCGGCTCTAGACCCAAAACAAAAGTTTTCAATCATACCTGTTTCCTTCTGTCCCCTACCCTCTGCCTCCTACCCCCTGCCCCCTGACTCCTCTTGTAAAAACGTTTATACAGGAAAGCTTCAATCATATCTGTCAATTCCCAAACGGACAAAACAATTCAAAGGCTGTATTCCTTATTAAACAAGCATAAAAAATAAAAGACTGAGCCGCCTAAATTAATCGGGATTCTTAATTTTAAAAGAGGTTTTGCCAATGACCAATTCAGATTTAGAGAGAGTCACAGTTCGCCCAATGGATGAGTATAACCAAAAGTTGGTGTCTTACGTCCATCCACCAAATTGGGTTAATCCTCAACCCACCGATGTTTACGACTTGGTAGTAATTGGTGCTGGTACGGCGGGATTAGTCGTGGCGGCGGGTGCGGCGGGTCTGGATTTGGGTTTAAAGGTGGCGTTGATTGAAAAGCATCTCATGGGTGGAGATTGCTTAAATGTTGGTTGCGTACCATCTAAAACTATTATTCGGTCTGCCCGCGTCGTTGGCGAAATCTGGGATGCTAAAGGTTTGGGAGTTAATATTCCCCAACATAATATTAATGTTGATTTTTCCAAAGTTATGGCCAGGATGCGGCGAATCAGGGCTGATGTCAGCCAGAATGACTCGGCGGAACGGTTTCAAAACCTGGGTGTCGATGTCTTTTTGGGTAGCGGTCGATTTGCAAGTAAAAATACCGTGGAAGTTGGGGACAAAACCCTCAAGTTTAAAAAAGCTGTCATTGCAACTGGCGCAAGAGCTGCACAACTGTCGATTCCGGGAATTGAACAGGCGGGTTATCTAACTAATGAGACGGTTTTTTCCCTGATTCAACGACCAGAACATTTGGCGGTGATTGGTGGCGGCCCCATTGGTTGCGAATTAGCGCAAGCTTTCCGACGTTTGGGTTGTGAAGTAGTGCTTTTCCATAGCGGTTCTCATCTCCTGAATAAAGAAGACGCTGAAGCCGCTAATATTCTCCAAAAGGTTTTGATTAACGAAGGAATTCGCGTAGTACTCAATTCCAAGTTGGAAGAAGTGGTAACTGTCACCCAGGGGAAACGGCTTTATTTTTCCACCAATGGTCATCGAGATTCGGTGACAGTCGATGAAATTTTAGTCGGTGCGGGGCGATCGCCAAATGTGGAAGGTTTAAATTTAGAATCAGTGGGGGTGGAATACGACAAGCACCAAGGAGTGAAGGTAAATGATTACCTCCAAACGACCAATCCCAAAATTTATGCAGCTGGCGATATCTGCATGAACTGGAAGTTTACCCATGCAGCTGATGCAGCGGCGCGGATTGTAATTAAAAATACCCTGTTTTCTCCCTTTGGCTTGGGACGCTCGAAACTCAGTAGTTTGGTGATGCCTTGGGTAACTTATACTGACCCAGAAATTGCTCACGTCGGGTTATACGAACACGAGGCCCAGAAATTGGGTATTGAGGTGACGACCATCAACATACCTTTTAGTAGTGTAGATCGAGCGATCGCAGATGGTGAAGAGTTAGGATTTCTCAAAATCCACCATAAAAAGGGGTCTGATGAAATTATCGGTGCAACTATTGTCGCTAGTCACGCGGGTGAGATGATTTCAGAAGTGACTACGGCAATAGTGAATAAGATTGGTTTGAGCAAGTTAAGCAGTGTAATTCATCCTTATCCCACTCAAGCCGAAGCGATTAAAAAAGCCGCTGATGCTTATCGTCGAACACTCCTAACATCAAATACCAAAAAATTGTTAGGATTTCTGACAAAGTTATCTTAATACCATTTCTTTGTGAGGCTGCGCCAAATTTTCTTTCTTGCTTTGTGTCCAACTCTTACGAGACGCTGCGCGAATGCGCCCTTTGCGGTTCGTTCCTTATATAATTTGGCGTATCTTTATACAGAATTGGTATAAGCAAAATCAGTGAACAGTTGGATAACTGTTCACTGATAACTGATACAGCAGTTTTCAACTAGATGAGGTATAAAGTACAGGACTCAAAACCAGACATAAAGAGTTTACTTCCTCCCTCCTGCCTTCTGCCTCCTGCCTCCTGCCTCCTTCAAGTCATATCATGTCCGCCAAATCACCCATAATAAAAGAACCCCACCCCCAACCCCTCCCCGCTTGCGGGGCTACGGTGTACACACAAGTCTGAAATAGCTGATTAACCAAGGTTTTACCCCACCCTAACCCTCCCCTTATAAAGGGGAGGGAACCGGATTTTCTTGTTTCCCCCCTTTATAAGGGGGGATTAAGGGGGGTAATTCGACTTGTGTGTACACCGTAGGCTTGCGGGGAGGGGAGCTAAAGCGCAGCTTTTGCGGGGTGGGGTTCCGGTTATTATGGTTAATTACCCGGACATCATATCATCTCTAAACAGGTCGGAAGCGATCGATCTCGCCTCCGGTCAAGTTTGCGTAATACAGATTACCATCAGGGCCAGTGGTGATTTGTGTAGGCAGTCCTAGATTAGGCCTGTCCGTTTGGGAAGCAAACTGCTTAACTGAGACAACTTTGCCCTGACTATCTAATATCAAAGCATCGATAGTTCCTTGACTGAAATCACCAATGAATAACGCACCTTGATAGATTGAAGGGAAAGTATTACCTGTGTAAAAGTCACCCACGAGAATCGAATTAGAACCAAAATGCTTGTAAGTGTACAGTGGTTCTGTAACAGATGAGCCACTATTATAGAAGGCTTTTGCTGGATCTAAACTAGCGTAGACTGGTTGTTTCAAACTGACGATATTACCATTTGCATCAAGGCCACCTTCATAGAATGGCCAGCCAAAGTTAGCTCCTGGTTTTCCGACATTGACCTCTTCGTAAGTACTGAAGCCAACATCGCCAATATAGGGGGTATTGGTCTTTTTATCAATTGTGAAACGGAAGGGGTTACGCAGACCTAAGTCATAAACTTTGGAAATATTGCTATTGGCGTCACCGTTGTAGAAAGGATTGCTTGATAAGCCTTTACCAGTAATCGGGTCAATCCGCAGAATCTTGCCGGACAGATTATTCTTATCCTGGACGCGAATTGCTCGGGGGTCTATCCCATTGTAGGAAGTACCATCTCCTAAGCTAACAAACAGAGAACCATCAGTACCAAAACGCACAGAACCAACTGAGTGAGATTCACTATCATTAGCTATAAAATTCTGGACATTTTGGACTTTATCGAGATTATTTAGATAATCCTGCAAGCTGGTAAACGGCTTACCAGTATCTTTGTTGAGAATTCCTGATGGTGCATAGCCAAGTGAGACATTTGTACTATTTCCATCTGGCTTGCTAATATTTGCCCAAGTGCCATTTGTGCCGAGTAGCACAACTTCGCTGCCAGCAATAGCAGTAGTGTAATTAGTGCTGGGATCGGCTGTAAAGCGACTTAGCCGTGCAGTACGATTTCCATTCTGGTCAGGATCGTCCAATGTGCTATTGGGATTGTTCTTCGGATTGTTTACACTAGTTTCTGGTGGATCGTAGGTATACAACAGGTAAACATAGTTGTTGCCGTTTGGATTTTTGCCAAAATCTGGATGTACGGTAATGCCTAACAGACCGCGATCGCGCGTATCATTTACCTCTCCACGTATATCAGTAAATGGTGTGGATAATAAGGTACCATTTTTTATGACTCGCACTACCCCATTTTTCTGGGCAATGAACATGCTGTTACCATCAGGTGCCCATTCAAAAGCTGTGGGTTGATTCAAACCAGAAGCTACCGTATCTAAAGCAAAGTTACCAGAGTCATTATCAATAATAGTGATACTTGTCTGTTGATTAGTTAGCTGCACTCCAACTGCGTTACTAAACTTCAAAGCAAATGTTTCATTTGATTCCCCAACGTTGTCATTCAGAATGGGGATAACAATGGTGTTGCTGGTTTGTCCGGCTAGAAAACTCAAGCTTCCAGATACAGTCTGGTAGTCAGATCCAGCTTTAGCAGTCCCATCTTGGGTTATGTAGCTCACGCTAGCAGCCGCCGAAGCATTGCCCCGTGTAACTGTCACCTTAGCAGTACCGTCACCCTCATTAACTACTGGCTGACTGAAATCGAGACCAGAGCGATCGTTGTCTTGAATCGTAATTGAGAGAGTTCTTTGGACTCCTAGTGTTGCCCCCTCTGCTTGATCGATCACAAAACTAAAGCTTTCATCTGCTTCTATTGAGGAATCATCATTGATCGGAATGGATACCTGTGCGCTGCTTTGTCCTGGCGCAAAAATAAGTGTTCCAGCACTTTCAACGCCTTCACTCCCATAGTCAACTCCTTTTGTGGCAGTATTACCTATAGTTGCATACTTAATTGAAGATGTACCACTTGAATCTCCGCTTCTAATTATTTTTACGGTAACACTATCACTACCTTCGTTCACAGTCATCGAAGACGATCCTAATGTGATGCTAGCTTCAAGAACTGGTGAATAGAGTTGCGACTGGGGAATGATTTCCTTAGCCTGAGAAGCGCTTGACCAACGCAGTTGAGAAACGGCATTGGATTTATTTTCATAGTACTCAAGTTTAATATCGTACTTCTGACCTGCAACCAATGCGATCGAGCCACTGGATTCGGTGGCAGGTTGATCGATAAACTTATCAATGATTTGTTGACCATTCACCCACAGTCGCACACCATCATCAGCAGTGGTGTAGAACTTGTAAGTTTCGCTGTACTTGGCTTCTACCTGACCTGTCCACCGCGCTGAGAAGGTATCTGCATCAATCGACGGAGCGGGAGAATCAGCGCCCCAATTAAAGTTCACCGTCGGATCTGTACGAGTTTGTTTGAGGTTGGTGAAGTCGATGTTGTTGTAATATTCTGCCTTGAGTCCGTTGCCACTACTAGTTGTGCTGATATTACTATACAGTTGGGACTGAGGAATGATTTCCTTCGCCTGAGAGGTGCTTGACCAAGCCAGTTGAGAAACGGCATTGGATTTATTTTCGTAGTACTCAAGTTTAATATTGTATTTCTCACCTGCAACCAATGCGATCGAGCCACTGTATGCTGTGGCAGGTTGATCGACAAACTTATCGATGATTTGTTGACCATTTACCCACAGTCGCACACCATCATCAGCAGTGGTGTAGAAGTTATAAGTTTCGCTGTACTTGGCTTCTACCTGACCTGTCCAGCGCGCTGAGAAGGTATCTGCACCAATCGACGGATCGGGAGAACCAGCGCGCCAGTTAAAGTTCACCGTCGGATCTATGCGAGTTTGCTTGAGATTGGTAAAGTCGATGTTGTCGTAATATTCTGCCTTGAGTCCGTTGCCACTACTACTACTACTACTACTACTACCACTAGATGTACTGGCATTACTATACAGTTGGGACTGAGGAATGATTTCCTTCGCCTGAGAAGTGCTTGACCAAGCCAGTTGAGAAACGGCATTGGATTTATTTTCGTAGTACTCAAGTTTAATATTGTATTTCTCACCTGCAACCAATGCGATCGAGCCACTGTATGCTGTGGCAGGTTGATCGACAAACTTATCGATGATTTGTTGACCATTTACCCACAGTCGCACACCATCATCAGCAGTGGTGTAGAAGTTGTAAGTTTCGCTGTACTTGGCTTCTACCAGACCTGTCCAGCGCGCTGAGAAGGTATCTGCATCAATCAACGGATCGGGAGAACCATTGCGCCAGTTAAAGTTCACCGTTGGATCTGTACGAGTTACCTTCAGATTGGTGAAGTCGATGTTGTCGTAATACTCTGCCTTGAGTCCATCTCCTTGAGAGAGTAGGCTAGACCGAGCAGAAATGCTGGTTTGTCCCTGATCAATGCTTTCTAGAGATGATTTAGTAGTAATTACTGAACTTACAGATGTTGATAAGTCTTGATTTGATGCCATAATTAATGTTTCAGGATTAGTTTCGCATTGATGAGTATTTTCAACAAAGAATGCATCATAAAGCTTGATAAAAATATATTCATAAGTTAATCATTGATTGACTTATAAATATATATTTAGTAATTGCTAATTATGAATAATTAGTTGAAGAACATATTAGTATTTGTTTTATTTCAACAAATTTCTGAATTCTTGACAGCCTCTAATCTCACTGATGTGTAGATGCATATTCGTTGAGGCAAGCGATGCCCAAGAAAAGCAGATACATACGTAATTAGTCAAATGCAATAACTTTACATACATTACTTAAGTAATTCTTTTACTTCTACATATTTGACAATAGATCGCGGTGTTATGTCTATCTTATTTATGGAACTTTGTTTAAATATTCACATTGATATATCCTTTTTTAAAGGAATATAAAAGTTTTGATGATCTTTAAATAAAAATTGCCAAAGTACCGGATAATTTAATATGTTTTATCTACATATTTATTAACTATATAAAAATTTGGTAAAGAAAAATTTTAATATTTAAAGATTTGAAAAATTAATATTTATCTATACTTCATCTTCACTATTACTTTATGTCTTTTTACCAGAACCAGCAGAAATATAGTAATAACCTAAAATCAGTGGAGCAAAAACTTTTGCAAGAGCCTCACCATTCATGCATTTAAGCTAGGAAACACAATCCGCTGGAATTAAGAAATAATCGTACTTTTTGAGTAACCTTGTTGCGGGTGGATTATCCTGCGAATCGCTACGCGACAGTTTCTCTTCTCCATGAGAGGCTACGCCTTAAGCGTAGCTATCCTGCAGGGTTTACGAGGGGCCGCGAGCAAAGAATTGTCAGCGTCCGAAACCCTACTCTTTCGTTCATTTACAAAAGTTTTCACTTTACTCCAAGTCAGAAAAATTACAAGTTTGACGTTGCACATCCCACTTTCCCCTAGACTAGGGGCAGCAACCTTGTTCAAACTGGCTGAGGAAAGTGGACTTTGACTGAGACAAACAATTTAAACTCTACCATCCAGAATCTCTCACGCAGGGAATTGCGAGATTTAGTGCGGACTCAGCTGCAAATGCTCCTGGAAGCAGGAGACTTGCAGGGAGCAAAATCTATTCTCGTACCCGTGCAGCCTGCAGATATTGCCGAGGCAATTGAGGGTTTACCAGAAGCGATGCACGCTTTGGCTTTTCGCTTGCTTTCTAAGGATGAGGCGATAGAAGTTTATGAATATCTCGACTACAGTGTTCAAGAACGGTTAATCGAAGAACTTAAAAGCCAGGAAGTCTGCGATATTGTCGATCAAATGTCGCCGGATGACCGAGCTAGGTTATTTGATGAATTACCGGCAAAAGTTGTCAATCGCTTGCTAGAACAACTGAGTCCAGCAGAACGCCAAGCTACAGCCCAACTATTGGGTTATGAAGCTGATACAGCTGGGCGAATTATGACGCTAGAGTTAATCTCGCTGAAAGAAAACTTGACAGTATCTCAAGCTCTAGAGCGAATTCGCAACTTAGCTAATGCCAGTGAGATGATTTATTATCTTTATGTCATGGATGCGGCAAGGCGCTTAACGGGGATTGTATCGTTGCGGGAATTAGTAACGTCTCAGCCTGAACAAATTATTGGCGAAATTATGACCCGTGATGTGGTGTTTGTCTACACTGATACAGACCAAGAAGAAGTTGCAAGATTAATCCAAAGATATGATTTTTTGGCTGTGCCTGTGGTAGATCGAGAACAGCTTCTAGTAGGTATTGTTACGGTGGATGATGTGATTGATATTCTGCAACAAGAAACCACCGAGGATATCTATGCCTTGGGTGGTGGTGTGCAGTCGGGGGGCGACAATTATTTTCAAATGAATTTGCTGGAAATTGCTCGGAAGCGAGTTGTCTGGTTATTGGTCTTACTTGTAACCAATACCGTCACAGGCACAATTATTAAGTCACAAGAAGATATTTTAACAAAAGTTGTGACACTGACGGCCTTTATCCCCTTGTTGACTGGTACTGGGGGTAATGTAGGCGCTCAATCTTCCACAGTAGTGATTCGCGGGATGAATACCGATGAAATCCGATCGCTTGGTGCATTGCAGGTAATCGGCCGGGAAGCGATCGCTGGGGCATTATTAGGAGGAATGTTAGGTACGATCGCTACTGTTTGGGCTTATTTTCTGCAAGGACGATTAGAAGTAGCGATCGCTGTAGGCACTAGTTTGGTAGCTATTTCTATTTTAGCTTCGATCTCCGGTTCAGCACTACCATTTCTATTTCGCTATCTGCGTTTAGATCCAGCATTAATGTCAGCACCATTTATCACCACAGCAGTTGATGTCGTAGGCGTTTTAATTTATTTCAATTTGGCGCGGGTAATTTTAAAGTTATGAAAAGAGTCATTGGTCATTAGTCATTAGTCATTAGTGAATAACACACTAAAAATGACAAAGGACAAAGGACAAATGACTAACTTAACTTTTACAATTCTGATTCCGTATCTGGAGCAACAATTTCGCCAGTACCTAATTGCAGTATCAAGTCCTGCTCAGTAATCAATCCACTGAGTTCCTTCACTTGTAAATTCATTTCTTCACAAGCTTGTCTGAGTTCTTGGGCAAATTTATTGAGGTCTTGACCATAGCCACATTGATAAGCAGCGGTTTCAATCCCTTGCTTGGCATTTGCTCTAGCACAATCTACTAATTCTGTGCCATGCAGTGGTGTAAGAGATGCCATAAACGTAGTTATTATTTATTAAATGTACGCTGTTAAACAGATTATCAATATTTCGACATTAAATCATCCCTCCAATGGATGACCATAAGGGTAGAGTTATAAGTTTAGAATTAGGAGTTAAAAATTAAAAGTTTAAGTTTAAAATATATTGTTTATAACTCTTAATTCCTAACTCCTCACTCATAACTCCTAACTATTTTAATTACCCATTCACAACATCTCCACCATTAACATGTAACACTTGTCCAGAGACATAAGAAGAATCATCAGAAGCCAAATATACGTAGCTAGGAGCAACTTCTTCAGGTTGTCCAGCTCGTTCCATTGGTACTTGTTTACCAAAAGTTTCAACTTTTTCTTCAGGAAAAGTTGAGGGAATTAAAGGTGTCCAAATTGGACCTGGCGCAACAGCATTAACGCGAATTCCTTTGGATACCAAATTTTTTGATAAGGAGCGAGTAAAAGCAACGATCGCACCTTTTGTAGAGGAGTAATCTAATAGTTGTGGACTACCTTTATAAGCTGTTACCGATGTGGTATTGATGATAGCACTGCCTGCTTGTAAATGCTTGAGTGCAGCTTTAGTCAGGAAAAACATTGAGAAAATATTAGTGCGGAAAGTTCGCTCTAGTTGTTCTTCGGTGATTTCTTCAATACTTTCTTTTGGATGTTGTTCAGCAGCGTTGTTGATGAGAATATCGAGTTTGCCAAATTCACCAACTGTTTGTTGTATAGCTTGCTGACAAAAAGTTTCATTGCCAATATCACCTGCAATGGTAACTGCACGACGCCCTTGTTTTTCTACCAAATGTTTTGTTTCTTTGGCATCATCGTGTTCGTTAAGGTAAAGAATAGCCACATCTGCACCTTCTTTTGCAAATGCGATCGCAACAGCACGACCAATCCCACTATCTGCACCCGTAATCAATGCTACTTTATCTTGTAACTTACCACTACCCCGATACTGAGCATCATCTGCTTTGGGTTTTGGTGTCATTTCTGATTCAACACCTGGTGTTTCTTGTTGCTGTGGCGGTTGCAATTTTTGCTCTTTTTTCTCTTTTGATTTAGCCATCTGTTTTACCTTGGTAATTGAATATTGAATGGGGCATTGGGAATTGGGCATTGAGCATTGAGAATTAGTTACACTTCATCTTTCTCATTTCTCCTATTCCCTACTCCCTATTTCATAACTAAACCTTGGATCGAAAATTCAACCCAAGGTTTATTTTTTGCTTTGACTCTCACTAGCCATTTGCAATTTTAGGCATTTATATCCTGGATGTTTGCCAAACTTACTTATTCCTAGCAACTGTACGCAACTTACATTATTTATCCTCACGCCTGACCATGAAAATAAATACACAACTCTAATGTGATGAAGAATCCATCTTTTTCATCTGCTTTCAAGTTAACTATTATATAGCTGTACTTTATCGCCCCTTAGAGGTAAACTAAACTGGAATTAGCTCAACCTTAAGATGGAAACGAAATTAAAAAAGTTGGCGATTTACGGGTTGCTATAGTTTGATTGATCCTTGCGGACTTCCGGAAATTTTTTACAAAACTACCTGAATATTGACACGGCGACTATACATCGTCCAAAAGGCTGCGTGGTGCGCTACATTGAGATCATTAGAGGGCAGGGGTTATGGCAACATTAAATATTTCCGAGTTAGAACAGGTTGAAAAGTTTCGCCACTTACAATTAACCCTGCGCGATCGCTGGAAAACGAGCGAAATATTTGATAATAGTGAAGCGGATATTTTAATTATTCCTTCCTTGAGTCTCGACCAGGGGGAACTCCAAAAGATTGAAGGCTGCGAGCATTATGAAGAAAGATTACTATTTTCCTTAATTCGGTTGCGAAATCCCCGAACTCGGCTGATATATGTAACATCAGTACCGCTGCATCCTAGTATCATTGATTATTATCTGCAACTGTTGCCAGGAATTCCCTTTTCTCATGCTCGCAATCGCTTGCTGTTACTTTCTACTTACGATTCCTCTTTTAAGCCTCTGAGCCAAAAGATTTTAGAACGCCCCCGCTTGCTAGAGCGGATTCATCAATCTTTGAGGCTAGACAAATCATTTATGATCTGCTATAACTCTTCGCACTGGGAAGGCGAATTGTCTTTAAAATTAGGTGTACCATTGTATGCTGCTGCACCAAATTTACAGATTTGGGGAACAAAAAGTGGCAGTCGGCAAATCTTCAAAGAAAGCGGAATACCGCATCCAGATGGCAGCGAAAAAGTTTGGAACCACAAAGATTTGACAGAAGCTACCGTTGATTTGTGGGAACGCCAACCAACATTAAAACGGGTAGTAGTAAAACTCAACGAGGGCATTTCTGGAGAGGGGAATGCATTGCTGGATCTTAGACCGATTGAGAATTTAGCACCAAACATTGGTACTCATGCCGAAAGGATAGCAGCAATTAGCGATCGCTTATCAACGATGCGCTTTCAAGCAAAACAAGAGACTTGGGATAGTTTTTTGGGAAAAATGCCTGAGTTAGGGGCAATCGCGGAAGCATTTGTGGAAGGGGAAATTAAGCGATCGCCCAGCGTCCAAGGACGGATCACACCTCAGGGCGAAGTGGAAATCCTTTCAACTCACGACCAAATTCTCGGAGGCCCAGACGGTCAGATTTACCTTGGTTGTCGCTTCCCCGCTGATGAAAGCTATCGGTTGCAATTACAGCAATTGGGACTACAAGTTGGCAAAAAGCTAGCAGAGAAAGGCACTTTAGAGCGATTTGGATTAGATTTTATTGCCGTTGACAAGGGTAATAAAGAGTGGGATATTCAGGCGATCGAAATTAACCTGCGTAAAGGCGGTACAACTCATCCATTCATGACCCTGAAATTATTAACGAACGGCCGCTATGACCTTTCCACAGGTTTATTTTATAGTCAACAAGGTCGTCCAAAATACTATATTGCCACTGATAATCTGCAAAAAGAGCGCTATCAGGGATTATTACCCAATGATTTGATGGATATCATCGCTCACCACAGACTACAATTCGATAGTGGTACAGAAACGGGTACAGTGTTTCATCTTATGGGTTGCCTTTCGCAGTTTGGCAAGGTGGGATTAACCAGCATCGGTGATTCTCCGCAACAAGCACAAGACATTTATAACAAAGTTGTCAAAGTTTTGGATGAAGAAACCCGCAGCGAAAATCGTGATTTCTCGGCGTTTTCAGATTATTCCTTTCCCGTTGTTTGGGATGAACATAGTTAATTTGTTAAGAAGTGTAAACTGAGAGGGTCGTCCAAAAGCTGAAAAGCTTATTATTTCGTAGACCCCCTCAGGTGACTTACTGATAACTGATTAGCTGATTACTTCTAAATGCGCTGATCGTTATTAGGTAAATTTTGCTGGTTGCTTGGCTGTTTACGAGATTGAAATTGAGATATATAGGTTACTACTGCTAAAGTCAGTCCAATAGCCAATACCACCCCCAGAATTCGCAAAAAATTGGGATTAATTCTCGTAGTTAGCTGCTCACTTAGCTTTGGTTGATAAATAGTATCATCTGATTGCACTGGTGGTCTGCTTTGATTAGACGCAGGTCGTGGCTGATACAAAGTCACATCTGATTGCACTGGTGGTCTACTTTGATTAGATCCTGGTCGCGGCTGAAACAACGTCTTATCTGGTGGTACTTGTTGACCACCTTGATTAGATCCTGGTCGTGGCTGAAACAACGTCTTATCTGGTGGTACTTGTTGACCACCTTGATTAGATCCTGGTCGTGGCTGAAACAACGTCTTATCTGGTGGTACTTGTTGACCACCTTGATTAGATCCTGGTCGTGGCTGAAACAACGTCTTATCTGGTGGTACTTGTTGACCACCTTGATTAGATCCTGGTCGTGGTTGATATAACGTCACATCAGGTTTGCTGGCGTTCGGATTATTCACAGGACTCTGTTGATTTTGCTCAACTGGGTTAAATGGTCTGGGAACGGTTTCGTGATTTGAACCTTGGTTTTGTCCAGCCTGAATGCCAGGAAAGGTTTGCTCAGATTGGTTTTGCTTAATCGAGTTAAATGGTCTGGGAACAGTTTCGTGATTTGAGCCTTGATTGAAAGCAGATGGAGGACGCAGAATCGTGTCGTCGTTCGATTGTCTAGGAACAGTTTCGTGATTTGAGCCTTGATTGAAAGCAGATGGAGGACGCAGAATCGTGTCGTCGTTCGATTGTCTAGGAACAGTTTCGTGATTTGAGCCTTGATTGGAAGCAGATGGAGGACGCAGAATTGTGTCGTCGTTTGATTGTCTGGGAACAGTTTCGTGATTTGAGCCTTGATTAGAAGAAGGTTGCGATCGCCCAGTAATTTGTCCGGGTACACTAGTATTATCTGTGACAAATTTTGCAGCAGCTTGTAAAGCTTGATTCAGTTCTTCTACCGTTGCAAATCGATTAACTGGGTTCTTTTGGAGGCATTTCATCACCACCACTTCCAATTGTACGGGTAAATTCTCACACCCTGGTTGCGATCGCAGTGGTTTTGGTGGCTCATAAGCGTGAGCTAATACCCAAGAAGCCTCACTAACATGACTACCCTTAATGCTGATTCCAAAGGGGTCGGCTGCACTCAGCATTTCATAAAGGATAATCCCTAAGCTGTAAATATCACCTCTAGCATCCAGGTTTTGATCGCTTTGGATTTGCTCAGGAGGTGCGTAACGAAATGTACCGATAAATGTACTAGTTATATTTGTAATATTGGAATTCTCTGAAGATTCACTACGAATTTTGGCAACACCAAAATCCAAAACCTTCACCCACTCTCCCAAATCTGTCGGCATCAAAAATATATTATCTGGTTTCAGGTCGCGGTGAACTACCTGAATATGTTCAGTAGTTTTGCCGCCATCCCGTTGGAGAGTCACTCCTTGATGGGCAAGCTGTAGACCCTTACAAACTTGCGCCATAATCTTCACCGTCCGCTCAACAGACAGCCGCTTGTCGCGCAGCAGTAATTGCCCAAGCGTTTGCCCCCGCAGATATTCCATTACATAAAATGGAAAACCTTCCGGGGTTACACCACAGTCACTAATCTTAACAATGTGGTCACTTTGCAAAGCAGCACAAACTGCCACCTCCCGCTCAAAACGCTTTCTCATTTCGAGCGATGCCACTAGCGTATCTTTGAGCAACTTCAACGCTACCTGCTGACCGACACGGGTATCCGTTGCTAGGAAAACTTCTCCCATGCCACCCCCGCCTAACCGTCTATCTAAACGGTATCGCTGGTTATCACCTACGAAGCGACCATTCCAAGAATTTGAAGAAGGTGGGGATTTCATCTGGGGCAACCCATCCTAGTTACTTTAAGTGTTAACTTTATTCACAGATAATACTAGTATTACAAATTATGATTGCTTCATAACTTAGATGAATATTAGTAATATATGCTACTAGTAGTTAATCTAATTATACTCAGCTTAACATATTACTAACTTAAAGTAATGCGATAAATTTGATAAAATGTTTAAACTTAAGGCCTATAGCAGTTGAAATTTGTCCTGATATTAAGTTAGCGCAAGTTCGACGATAACCATCAGCTTCAGTAGTGCTGAGTGACTAAGAGAGTGAAACGGTAGAGCACAAACTACGAACCTAGCAAGTCAAACTTGACAGACAAGTAATTTAATTTAACACTCTTCTTAAATTACACTGCTAATTTTGACTAGTGAATCAGGAGGCTAAGATGGAAAGCAACACCACAACATAGTGGATATATGCATTATTGTCGGCTGGCTTTGCAGCATTGACAACTATCTTTGCCAAAATTGGGATAGACAATGTGAATGCTAATTTAGCAACAGCAATCCGAATTGTTGTCATCTTAGTAGTTGCTTGGGGGATTGTATTTTTTCAGGGAAACGCTTAGCTATATCCCAAAAAACCATGATTTTCTTATTATCTGGAGTATCTACAGGGTTATCATGGATTTTTTACTTCCAAGCCTTACAAGCCGGAAAAGCTTCCTTTTTTGCACCAATTGATAAATCAAGCTTGGTATTAGTTTTATTGTTTTCAGTCATTTTTTTTGGAGAAACATTAAACTGGAAGATAATTTTAGGAACTGGGTTAGTAGTCATAGGCACTTTAGTTTTAATTATTTAAAATTCTAATTAAGAGGATGTTTTAAAAGTCTTAGTGTTCAAGTACATTAGGTAGCTTGTAGTGGAAATTAACCTACTTTTAATAAGGGGATTTTGACCATTACTGAGTCTTTTTAATTGAGAAGGTAGGTGGATTTATGCTGTGCTGTACTAATGCTTGACAATGCGCTTTTGTCTGCCGTGCTGATAGTCTTTGCGACAACAGGACTTAAAGTTTTGCAAAATATATTCTATTAATGTACTCTGGCGTACATGATTAATATGTGCTATTTCCATGAGGAATCAGGATGAGTAATGTGCTCTCTATAGCCGCAGTAACAGCAGTACTAAAAGTCTTGCTGGAAAATGGTTTAGTCAGCGATCCGATCGCTGCTAGTGTTGGTGATGTGATTGTAACTGCCCTACCGCCGGATCGAATTTCAGTTGAAGCTGACGAGCGTGCTCAAATCAACCTCTTTCTCTATCAAGTGACGCAGAATCGCAATGTCGATTGGGTATCTCAAGAATTTCGGAGCAGGCATTCACGTATTAATGGAAACCCGCGCTCTCCGACTCCACCACTAGCTCTTGACCTGCACTACTTACTAACAGCCTACGGAGCCAAGGATTTTCAGGCGGAGCTTTTACTAGGCTATGCAATGCATTTATTACACAAAACACCAGCGATCACATCTGATATTATTGAAAATACTTTGATAAATGCATCTACAACCAATACCTCAAGTGCTTTTTCGCAAGCTGTAGCAAGTGTGTCTGTATCTGATTTAGCTGAACAAATTGGGCAGATAAAACTGACTCCAGAGTTTTTTAACATGGAAGAAACTTCTAAGTTATGGTCTGCTTTACAAACACACTATCGACCTTCAGCTACCTATTTAGCATCAATGGTATTGATTGAAAGTAGTAATGACAAGTCTGAAAGTTTTTACATGATGCCCTTGTCTCAACCGAATATAGAGCAAGTTATAGCTCCGACAAAAACTGAAAAAATGATTGTTACAGGTACAAAATTAGTAATTCGTGGTAAACGGTTACACGGTGAAATCACACGAGTTCGTTTCAGTAATAAAGAGACATTACTAGTACCTCAAGAAGTAAAAGAAACCCAAATCAGTTTGTTAGTCCCGCCAGATTTATACGCAAGCATTCAGGGTGTTCAAGTTGTACATTTAACAATGGGCAATGCAGGGCAAACGAATCATCTAGTTGAATCAAACGTTGCGGCTTTTGTTTTACATCCAACAATTACAGCATTCGTTACTCAAGTGGAAAATAGCGGTGACAATTTACGCGCAGCAGAAATTACCGTTAAATTCCAGCCCAAAGTAGGTAAGGCACAGCGGGTAGTTTTGCTACTCAATGAGGTATCAGGTGATAGTCCGGTAGCTTACTCTTTCTTGGTTGCACCACCTACCCAAGACACTGATGCAATCACGATTCCGGTCAAAAATGTGAAACCAGGAACTTATATTGTCCGGGCGCGAGTAGATGGCGCCGAAAGTCCACTGCAAAAGAATCAGTTTGGGGAATATGATTCGCCACAGGTGACAATTTTATGAATGCTACGACAATTAATCACAATTGGGATGAGGCAAACTACCGCTACCTATCAGCAGCCCTAGCCGTGGTGCGTGGTATTTTAGAAAATCACACGGCAAAAGAGCAAAATCAACCTGAAGAGAACAACCAAGAGCATTTACAGCAAGTGTTACAGGAAGCCGCTGCTGCAATGCCTGCACCATCGGCATTGGAGAGAATATGCAAAATGTTTCACCTCTCATCCTTTGAACGTGATTTGTTGCTGTTGTGTGCAGGTATGGAATTAAATGGAGATTTTGCTAAATTATGTGCTATAGTTCACGACGATTCACAACGAGCTTACCCAACTTTGGGTTTAGCTTTGGCAGCTTTACCTAATGTCCACTGGGATGCGATCGCTCCAAATGCTCCCTTACGCCATTGGCGGTTAATTCAAATTGGTGATGGTCATTCCCTGACTCTCAGTCCCTTGAGAATTGACGAGCGGATTTTACATTATCTCACGGGTATCCAATATCTTGACGAACGGCTAGCTGGTATCATTGAGCCATTACCAGAGGTTAGCGATTTAGTACCTTCGCATCAAGATTTAGCAGAGCGAATCGCAGCCGTTTGGTCGCAAGCTTACAAGGTTAACAGCTTGCCAATTGTCCAGTTATCTAGTGGTGAAACTGCCAGTAAACATGCCATTGCCGCGACAATTTGTCAACTTCAGGGTTTAAGCTTGTGGGTAATGCCTGCACAAGTTATTCCCTTAGCACCTAGCGAATTGGATAATCTCATCCGCCTGTGGACTCGTGAGATAATTTTAAGTAAGAGTGCTTTACTCATAGACTGCAACGAACTGGATACTAATGATACAGCGAGGCTGAATGCGATCGCTCGTTTCATCGAACGCACAAAGGGCTTTTTAATAGTCACGAGTCGGGAACGGATCGGCTTATCACAACGCCTAGTAGTTAATTTTGATGTACATCAACCAACTAGCAAAGAACAAGGTGCAGTTTGGCAAGATGCATTAGGGGCGAGTGCATCGCAAATGAATGGGCAAGTCAAAACCTTAGTGGATCAGTTTAACCTCAGTGCTGCAACCATTCGTGCTGCTTGTGCAGAAGCCGCAGGACAGTTAGCACAAACGCCAGAAAGCGATATTACTAGCATTTTATGGGATGCCTGCCGCGTGCAAGCACGTCCGCGCTTAGATGAACTTGCCCAACGGATTGAGCCATCTGGTGATTGGGAGGACTTAGTATTGCCAGAGGCACAGAAACAAGTTCTCCGAGAAATTGCGGCTCATGTGCGCCAACGTAGTACTGTGTATAATAATTGGGGTTTTGGGGGTAAGAGTGCGCGGGGATTAGGAATCAGCGCTCTATTTGCAGGTAGTAGCGGCACTGGTAAAACTTTGGGAGCAGAAGTGCTGGCCCATAAATTACGCCTTGACCTCTATCGTATTGACCTATCATCGGTAGTCAGCAAATATATTGGCGAGACAGAGAAGAATTTGCGCCGAGTATTTGATGCCGCAGAACAAGGTGGAGTGATTTTGTTATTTGATGAAGCCGACGCTTTATTTGGCAAACGGAGTGAAGTTAAAGATGCGCGCGATCGCTATGCCAATATTGAAGTTAGTTATCTATTGCAACGCATGGAAAGCTACCCTGGTCTAGCAGTCCTAACTACAAACCTGAAAAGTGCAATTGATACAGCCTTCCTGCGGCGGATTCGCTTTGTGGTGCAATTCCCCTTCCCCGATACAATGCAACGAGCCGAGATTTGGCGACGTGTCTTTCCAGCCGAAACCCCAACCGCAGATTTAGATGCTCTGCAACTAGCACGGCTCAATGTCGCTGGGGGTAATATCCGTAACATTGCTTTAAATGCAGCTTTTTTAGCTGCCGATGCTGGGGAACCAGTGCAGATGAAACACGTATTGCGGGCGGCTCAAACAGAATACAGTAAGTTGGAGAAACCCTTGACTGATGCGGAAGTTGGAGGATGGATGTGATTTTACAATTTTGACCTTATTAGAAAATGCTTGTAGCTAGACTAGTACGCCACGGCGTAAATAGAGCAACCATTTAAAATCCCTAAAAAGACCATTCCATAATACTTTTGACTTTTGAACGCCAGTTGCTTCTCCCAAGGGGAGACGCT
Source organism: Nostoc sp. NMS9 (assembly GCF_017114995.1). Classification (GTDB taxonomy): domain Bacteria; phylum Cyanobacteriota; class Cyanobacteriia; order Cyanobacteriales; family Nostocaceae; genus Nostoc. The sequence goes on from NZ_JABXKL010000068.1 coordinate 26,548, forward strand.
GCGCGAACAAGTCGGCAGAGCCGCCCAACGCACTGGCTCCTTTTGATTTTTGACTTCCGCCTTGCGGTACTAGGTTGTAAAATTTGTGAGCGATGTCTAGGACAGGCTGTACCTAAGCCAACTACCATAGCAAACAAAATTACTCTGGTAATTCACCAAATCTTTCCCGATAGCGAGCAAGCATGGACTCCATTTGGGCAAGTTGCTGCTCGGCTTGTTGACGCTGTTGCTGTTCTTGGTGTGCTACTTCTTCTGGCGTGGGTGTCAGTTGTCCATCGGGAGTGAAAAAGCGCAACTTCGATTGATAAACTCCCAAATATAACTGCAATTGCTGACTCCATAACCAACGTGCTTCATTTGCTTGCAGTTCTTGATAACGACCATCTAACAAATGAAATCCTTTAAATTCTAAACTTACCGGGTCAAACCAAAAATAATCAGGAGTCCGCCAAATATCTTGATAGATTTCCTTTTTCAACCCTCTATCAGTAGCAGCTGTTTTGTCAGAAAGAATTTCTACAATCACATTTGGGTATTTGCCATCTTCTTCCCAAACTACCCAGCTTTTGCGTATTTTGCGTTGGGTATTTAAAACTACAAAGAAGTCGGGGCCTCGAAATTGCTCAGACTTGCGTTGACGCGGACTGTAATAAATCGTCATGTTACCGCAAGCGTAGAAATCTTGACGTTCCTGCCACAACCATTCCAAACACTGAATCAACAGCAGTATTTGCCGCAAGTGAAGTTCTGTTTCCAAAGGTGGTTCATCACTGTATAAATCACCAGGAGGAAATATAACATCTTCTGGTGTGTCTTCTAAAATTATTCCTAAATCTTGAGCAGAAGACATAATAATTTCTCTTTTGACAAGATAAATCTAATTTAACCCAATTCATTCACCTTCAAAAGCGATGGCTTCTCTTTCAGAGACGCCATCGCCCCAGCTTTTCATCCCAGCTTTCTAGAATTATAAGTCTCGCTCACACAAAACACCTGCTGGCACAAAATAATTTCTACTTAAGTCGATAGCGATCGCCACTAAACAAATTGTATAATTTGATTCAAAAATATGCTTGAGGATGTGAGATGAGGGATCGCATATTTGGGTCTAAGAAAGCAGATACATCTACTTTTTCCAATCCGTCGCTGGTCTCAGCAACAACTCCAATGGCAAATCGAGTGCGCGGCTTTGACATCGCAAATAAAGCTCCAATCCAAGCATCCTCTGAGGTATCAACTGACCTGCAAGCCGCACAGTCTGCTGGCGAACAATCCTGGGAATCACAAGCTATCAAAAAAAAGCCTGTTCACAACAACCGCTTCTCAATGGACTGCACCAAGTCCCTGAGTCAACTTTTAATTATTTACTTTGATTTGTTTACAGAGCCATCTACTAAATCAAAGATTTTTACATCGTTGCCAATCTACGACTGGTGACACAGATTTGAGTAGCACACTTTAAAACTTTTTCAACTTGTTTCGGTGCTTTGATTTCAGTAAATAGCTGAATTGCTCGATCAAAATTTATTTGACTTTCATTAGGCTTTGACATCTTTTGATTAGTTATACCCAATTGAAAATAAGCTTCAGCTAGATCGCATTTAGCACCTATTTTATCCAAAAGTTCGATTGCTTCTGTATGATTAGCGAGAGCTAATGCAAAATCTGTTTGTTGTCGATGGATTTCTGCTAAACCATTGAGTGTTTTTGCTTTTACCTGCATATAATGACTTTCTTCAGCAAAAGTCAAAGCTTGATGGAATATCTGATTTGCCTGAGAAAATTTACCTAAGTTGACGTAGGTTTGACCCAAAATTTGCATAAAATAGACAAATCTTCCAGTCTGTTCTACCAGTTTTTCGTTCGTAATATTTTGATACGCTACATCTGCTAATTGATATGATGCATCACGCAAACCTAAATAAGAATATACTAAAGCTAAACAGACTGAAGCTTTCTCTGCCCAGCGATGATGCTCGGTATTTTGAGCTAAGTAAATTACTTGTTGAAATAACTTTGCGGCTGCCTCTAGTTCCCACAAATCTATCTTGTAAAGACCAATACTTAATAAAGAATCTACCTCTAACATTCTCAAATAGTAAACTGTATGTTTATTTTCTGACTGAGGTACAAGTGATTTGAGTGCTTGCGTTGCTAAAGTAATAGTCTTTTCTTGACAAGCGATCGCCTGACTAATCTTACCTGTTATCCAATATAAATCACCCAATATATTGTAAAGTTCGCTGAGATTTTGGTCATTTTCCAGATTGTGAACAACTCGATCAATTGCCGCAAGTATCGGTTGAATTAAACCCATACGATACAACGTACTACCAAGAGGTAAAAACTGCTGCCATTGATTATTTCGGCTTTTTAAAATGACCTTACCCGCTAATTCAAATTCATGAATTTCTATGTAGTGATAATATGCTTCCAGAGCTTGCAAAGCATCCTTAAAGGTTTCAATTTGTTTAACACTAGTTGTCCAAAATTCGGCAGCTTTGTGGTTGGCAATTTCCCATTCATCGCTGGGGCGTAAACGTGCGATCGCTTCTTTCCGAATCACTGGATGCAGCCAGTATTTACCTTTTTCACACTCCACCAAAGACCGATTTCTCAAAGAAGTGATGATTTGGCGATGTTGATCGGGTGGGACATCCCAAAGTAAACAAAACAACCCTTGTGATGAGATGGTGGGTATATCTTGGTAACGATAACATCCCAAACGGCAAAGTAAACGATATGCTTGGGGATCAAGGGCTTGCAGGCGATTAATTTGACTAACTGCTAAATTTTTTAAGTCGGTTGCTGCTAACGGATCGGCATGATTTTCTTGCCAATAAAAAGCCATGTCACCATCAAAATCCTCCTGAATCGAACCGCAGAGAATTCCCATTGCTTTAGCATTACCGCCATAAGTGCGATGCATGATTTGCAAAGTTGACGAGTCGATAGTTAACCCACGGTTGCTAAAAAACTTTTGCCATGCACTTTGATCCAAACCAGGAAGCCGATAGTGATTCACATTCAGCCCAGGTTCACAAAGGCGATCGCGACTAGTAATTAGAGTAACAGACTGCACCCTAGCATCAGCTAAAATCCGCAATAGTTCTACATAGTTGCGGTGAGAAGCAATCAATCCACCTTGTTGATCTAATGCAGGTTCGAGATTGTCAATTAACACCCCAATCCGCCGATTGTGAAGTTCGCGCTTGAGTCGTCCCAAAGTTACGCCAAATTCTACCCCAGGTTCTTGATCAAAATCTTGTTTGAGCCATTCCTCTACTACTCGTTCGGCGGGGGTGATATTTTGCGTTTCCTTCGCCATCAGCAGTTCTAAAACCAAGTCAAACCCCTGAGTTTGGAGATATTGCTGCGCTAGAGTGGTTTTACCTAAACCGCCTTCACCTTGGATAACAATCACTTTCGAGCCTTGATTTACCAAAGTATTCAGGTGAGCGATCGCTTCTGTTCGTCCAATAAAATTGGTATCCTCTAATTTTGGGGTGGGGTGTGGCGATCGCGAATAATCAATCAAACTGGATGATATAGCAGTAGTTTTTCTCAGAACCCGTTCCAAAGTAGCGCGACAATTACTTTTAGTAATCTTTTGGCGCAATACTTTAGAAAGCAGCTTCCATAACTGAGAACCAGCATCCTTGGCGTGTCCTTCGGTACAACCGTAAGAATGAGCGATATCCAAGTATTTTCTACCCAACCAAACTTGCACAAGAATCACTTTTTGCAAATCGCTCAACCGTTCCCCAGTCTGCGGGGGAATTATGGCGTCTAACCATGCTAATGCTGCTTCAGCGTCCATTGTGTAACGACAAGGGTAGTTCAGATTTTAGGGATAACTATAAATCACTTTACAGTTATGCTGCTGGAGTTTTCGGATAAGATTTTGTAAATCCGACTTTTTTCCCGACTTTTCCGAATAAAGCTTTCTCATCTAATAAAATAAAGGTCATTAGGTCACGCTACCACCATCATTACTTATGGTGAAATCAGACCCCCGTCAATCTCTGCCTACCAGTGCTGAACTTCCTTGTTCAGACGATACACCTGTGGATAACGAAGACCAGAACTTTATTCCTAATCTGCTTCTCTTCTTGCTGCAATATATTTGGGCAAACCGCAATGACTGGTTTTTCAGCGTGGATATGGGCGTTTACCATACCACAGGGGTTAGTCCACTTGTGCCGATTGTACCAGACGGATTTTTGAGCTTAGGTGTAGAACGCCGCAAGGAAGGTAAATCTCGTAAAAGCTATGTTGTTTGGGAAGAAAACAACATTGTGCCTATCTTGGCTTTAGAAATTGTCTCTTTAACTCCGGGTGGAGAATACGATAAAAAACTAGACACCTATGCCAAGTTAGGTGTACTGTACTACATTATTTACAATCCAGAGTATTGGCAAAGAGACCGTCACCAACCTTTTGAAGTTTATCGCTTAGTAGATGGTAGTTATCAATTGCAAATTGGTGAACCCTTTTGGATGCCAGAAATCGGTTTGGGAATCGGGCGATCGCAATACATCTCTGGTAATATACAGCGTCAGGTTTTGTATTGGTATGACCAACAAGGAAAGCGCTATCAAACGTCAGAAGAACAGCTTGAATTAGCGCAAAAACAACTTGAGCGTTATCGTCAACAATTTGGAGAATTGCCAGAAGGGTAAGCATTAATATTAAAGTAAGGACTTCTCCGCTTCTAGCAAAAATAGAATTGTACTTGCCGTCATGTGAAGCTGGTAAGCAGCAAAGTATTGTGGGACAGTAAGCGGCTGAGAACCTTGACCATGACCTGCATTTTTATTTCTCATAGTAGGAACTCCACTTTCAAGATTTGATTTGAGTGAGGTAAATTGAGTCTGCAAGTAAGAAGGAATCAGATTGTTCTGGAAGCAAACATTAATAAGACTTTTTGCCGTATCTCCAGGTTGATAAATCCAGCCTTGAATATCACAAATAGTTTTCATAGTACTCTCAAAAGCTTTGAGGCATTCGTTAAGACATTCTTTAAAGCGCCCATGTCTGTAATGTTCGTGTGCTTTCAAAAATTCCTCATTTGCTCCCTCAAATCTGCTATCACTTAATAACTGCAAAACTGGCTTAACTGCGTCAGCATGAATAATCTGAGAATCAACTCTGATAATTTCACCTGATTCATACTGATAGCCTACTCCATGTTCTCTAAACCTAATGTTCAATTCTTCAATAGCATTGTCAGGCGTAATTTCTGGCTCAGTGAACTCAATGATGTCCGGTTCTCTGTAAAATCTATCAATCAGTCTAAAACTTAGTTCTACGACATCAATAACCTGATTTATATCTTCATTTTGCAAAATAGAATTTCTGACATCATCAATGTGATCTATTAGGCTTAAATTAATCTTATGTACCAGTGACAATTTTCCATATTCACGGCATAGGATATCATGAATCAACTTATACATATCTAAAGTTTCTTGATTTTCCTGCTTTCCTAGAGCATCACTCATAATGTAAACAATCTGTACACGAAGCGGAGTAGGGATATCTTCATACTGATAAACATCAGGGACTTCTCCCATAAGTATTTTTTGACGTTTTGAGTATATATCGTAGACTTTCATACTTGAGAAACCTATACACAATACATATATACTACAAGACTGCTAACTATGTTGTCTGTAGCAGTTTTATACTGATATAGATACCTGCAAACATTATTTACATAGAGAGTTTAAGCGTAGAATAGCGTACTGGATCAATTTTTGGTAATAATAAATACATTGAAAAACTGACTTTTTCCCGACTATTCCAACTCGATCACATAAAACTGCCGACTTTAGCCGACTGACAAAACAAAGTGCGATCGCTTAGGCTATTGGCCAAAGTTTTGTACGGTGTGTTATTCCCTCACATCACAAACTAACTTTTTAAATAAAGACAGAGAAATAATAGTTGTGTTTAACAAAGTTTGCACCTCATTAAAATCAGCATCACCCGTAATAAAAAAATCTGCTCCTGCTGCAATAGCACAAGCTAAAAACTTTGCATCTTTCCTATCTCTGGGGAAATCAACTTCCACATCCACATCAATTAGTGTTGTCACTGAATCAATTAAATAAACCCATTTTTGGTATTGTGCCTCAGTTAATTTTAAACGAGGACGCTTTAAAACTTCCTTATACTCTGCGATAATCTCTGCCTATACAACCCACTCAAAAGCAGAATTGCAATCACAAATAAAATTACTGCCTCTGGATTTTTATCAGCTATAGCAGCAGAGACTACGATATTAGTATCAATAATAACTTTCATTATCCCCGTTTATAAGCTTCAATTTCTGCTGCTATTTCTTCATCAGTCAAGGGATTATCTGCGTGTATCGCTTGTATTTCTTTGAATAACTTTTTTAATTCTTCTGCTAAAGTAACCCTTTGATTATCGTCTATCAAAATAATCACTTCAACTCTCTGTCCTGCTTTAAATCGTAAATCAGATAATACTAACTGCTTTGGATCTGCAATAGTGATATATGTTTTATAAGCGTTCATGATTTATCCTGTTACTCAACTTTTATCTACCCTTGTTCTAACAATTTCGCCACATTCTCTGCAATTCTCTCTTTTAACTTTGTAAAGTCGTCTTAGAAGGGCGAGGTTTAAAACCCAAATTTTCTATAACCAACTTTTTCCCCGACTTTTGCAACCCTATCACATAAAACTGCCGACTTCAGCCGACTGACAAACGATAGTGCGATCGCTTAGGCTATTGGGCATAAAGATAAAAACTTAAGTATAAAAATATGCTTAACACCCTCAGCCCAATCACAGAAGACTTAGCAGGTAAAAGCTATCCTATTCCTCATTACTTGCAAACACAGCGCCGCATTCGTTCCCTCATAGATAAATATATTGCAGTTGAAAAACTACACGATCGTCTGCAAGATTTACCGTTACAGTTTGCCAATCCCCAACCGCGTCCCTGGAAACTCATCGACTGGCAAACAATTAACCGTAATCAAATTATCGGCTTAGACACAGAGGTATTTTTATCTATATTGATCGGTGCGATGGATACAGAAGCTCCCATTCGCGGCTATACCCAAACCAGTCGCCAGTATTTGGAAAAATTGCATCCTCAGATGGCTCGGTTTGTTGGTGGAACTGTCGGTAAAGATGGCGAATTACTGGAACTTGGTTTGTGGGAAAAGGAAGAACGTCAGCACACACCTGCATTAATCAAAATCTACACCCAATTAACGGGCGAGAAAATTACCCCCAAACTTCGTACTGTTAGAAGCTATCTCCCCACAGATGACGCTAAGGAAGACTTATATCGCCACGGCTTACACCGCATTGCCACAGAATACGGTGCTACCTGTCTTTATATTTGGCTCATGGCTCACACTACTGGCGCACTCCAGGATGTTTTAGAGGAACTAGCACAGGATGAAATCAACCACATGACCAAATTCTGGGGGTTTGGAGTCTGGACTTTTCCTGATACTGGGTTGATGCGAATTGGACGCACGCTGATCAAAACGCGATCGCAAAACTATCAGCGTAATAACCTCATGCGTACTCTTTGCCGCATGATGGGTACCCTCAATTGGAATGCTTGGTCATTAACCAACAAAACAACTCTCCTCTTCACCTTCACTTACACAATGCATCGCTTGTGGAGTTGGAACAACACCCTCACACCAGAGTACTTACAAAATTTATTTGAAACTAATTAGTCAAAACAAAGGACAAATGACAAATGACAAATGACAAATCAAAATTACCCACCGATTTAAACCCCCAAAAAATCCCCCAACATATCGCTGTCATCATGGATGGTAACGGCCGATGGGCAACCAGTCGAGGATTACCGCGCATCGCTGGACATCGCCAAGGAGCAAAAACACTCAAAGAACTATTGCGTTGCTGCAAAGATTGGGGAATCAAAGCGTTAATAGCCTACGCTTTCTCAACAGAAAATTGGCAGCGTCCCGTTGAAGAAGTAGATTTTCTAATGCATTTGTTTGAGCGATTACTACACCGCGAGTTGGCTCAGATGCATCAAGAAGGAGTACGCATCTCGTTTATTGGAGATTTATCGGCTTTACCCAAGTCTCTACAGACTGAAATGGAGCGTTCAATGGCAGAGACATTAAACAATCAAGCAATCCACTTTACTGTTGCAGTCAACTATGGTAGCCGCAACGAAATTGCCAGAGTTTGCCGTCAAGTAGCTCAACTCGTGGAACAGGGCGAACTCAGCACCCAAGAAGTGAATGAAAGTCTTGTAGAACAACATCTCTACACAGCAAATACTCCAGAACCCGATTTGCTGATTCGTACTAGTGGTGAGATGCGATTGAGTAATTTTCTCTTGTGGCAAATGGCGTATACAGAGATGTATTTCACCGATATTCTTTGGCCAGATTTTAATCGAGAAGCATTTCATCAGGCTTTGTTGAGCTACCAAAATCGCGATCGCCGTTTTGGTCAAGTTAAAGCTTCAGTACCAGCTTAGTGTACCAAACACCAGATATCGCCTCAAAATTAAACCGGATTTTTGCCAGAAGGGATAAAGTAAAAGCACCCACATTACCACGATGGTATATGAGCGCTAACAAATAAAAACATTATTGAGGATAATCTATCTGCTATGACAGACCGAAGTAACTATAAGAATAGCAGCCACTGGGTAAATAAACTGCAAGGGTAGTTACAAATGTTTTGTTAAAAATATTACTTCCCGTAAATGTGATGCTTGACTTAGCCAAAATCCAATCGATAGCGAAATCCTATTCTCCTCAAGAACTGTTTGCTGCCTTGGTTTGGCAGCGTCGGTTCAATGAGTTTGATGGTGAAGAAGTGATTACTGACCTTTCCAACCACAAAAATTTATGGGCAAGCTTTCTGTTCACAAAACCGATCTTTGCACCAGATGAAAACGGTTTAAGCTTTGGTGGTATGGTCGATACCCTCCTTGCAATGGCGAACTATCGCCCCATGCCTGAAACCAGCATCATCCATTTCATTGCTTATCCTGCCGATACGTTGTATATCCTTACAGAGAACCAAGACATAAAGGTGTCTGAGCTTTTAGACTTGGGCAAAAAGTGGCGAGCTGATTCAGTAGAGGTAAGTGATGGCACGAATGAAGACTACGGTTTGCGGCTTAAGCGCCGACTGAGAACTAGATTGGAAGGGGGGCTATCGGGTGAAGATGTTCACCAGGATTGTGATGCAGTTATTATTACCTATTGGTGGGATTAAATTCTTGAAAGTTATTTCCACCGTTTTCCTCCTGATCTTACATGCACCCAAATCAATCAGCGATCGCAGCCTCTTAATTTTTTTTGAGTAAATTATTCTTTGTTAGGTATTGAGCCAAAATCCTCGGCTCAATACCTATATTCATTATCACAAAATCAGACTTATTTAATTATTATTTTGTCAATATAGCAATCCTATTTTATCTTTGAATAGAGAAAATCTGGAAGGCTTATGAATCAAGCCTTTTACGTAATGCATTGTTCAAAAACCATTTAGGATTGCTATCGTAATTATAAAAACTATCAATATGATGTATTGTTAATTCTTTCCAAAAATAGTATTTACTATAATTTAATACTTGCGATATAAGCTGATGTTTTGGTAAGTTAATTCAGAAAAAATCCTGATATCCAAAATTTAAAGTTAACAAGACTCTCTTGCTAAATCTACTTTAAATTTACTTATCAATCCATTTTAAAATCGCAATTAATTTTTCCACTATTTTATAGGTGTTGGGAGTTATGATGGCAAAATATCTACTAGCTTCTGCTAGTGGGATGGGATTTTTATGTTTAATTGCCGGGTTATCACCTGTGCAAGCCCTTCCTAGTTTAGAAATTGCAGATAAAAACGTAGCTGTTAATCAAGATGATGGCAGCTATGAAAATAATTATTCTCATCAAAGCAATTTAGCAAAAAATATCTCCAGTAAATTGCTGATAGCTCATGAAATTCAAAAAAATTTCCCCTCAATCAATCAACAGCAAAAAAATCAAGATTTAGGAGTAGATTCTGGCGTTAACTTTTGGCAGCCAATCATACCACAATCTGCAAGTTCATCTTCAACCTCATACAAACTTGCACAAGTAACATCCGTATCCCAATTGTCTGATGTACAGCCGACTGATTGGGCTTTTCAGGCACTCCAATCTTTAGTCGAGCGCTATGGTTGTATCGCAGGTTATCCCAATCAAACCTATCGCGGTAATCGGGCGATAACTCGCTATGAATTTGCTGCTGGCTTAAATGCTTGTTTAGAGCGAATCAACGAACTGATTGCGACTGCAACTACTGATTTAGTCAAGAAAGAAGATTTAGCCACGTTGCAGAAACTACAAGAACAATTTGCCGCAGAATTGGCAACATTGCGGGGTCGAGTAGATGCCGTAGAAGCTCGCACAGCACAACTAGAAGCAAATCAGTTTTCTACGACTACTAAACTTAATGGAGAGGTAATTATTGCTGGTATTGGTGCTAGCGGTGGCGCTCCTAATGACAGCGACCCGAACATCATCCTAGTCAATAGAGTGCGGTTAAATCTCACCACTAGCTTTACTGGTAAAGATTCATTAATTACTGGATTGCAAGCTTATAACTTTTTGGGTGGAGCCGATGGACAGGGTAGCCTGCAACAAAGTTTAGGATTAGCTGCGCCGCTTTTAAGTGCGAGTAGCGCTCGTACCAGTTTTGAGCCGCAATTTCCGGGGTTAAATGTCAATACTTTGTCGGGTGTTGGCGCAAACAGTATTCAGCTTTACAAATTGCTGTATGTCTTTCCCGTCGCTAATAAATTAACCTTGTTTGCGGGAACTGCGGCAGAGACATCAGATGCTTTCCCAGTAATTACGCCTTTTTATGGTGAAGGACAAGAGTCAATTTCTCGTTTTGCCGGCTTGAATCCTGTGCTACGGGTTTCTGGTGGGACTTCAGGTACTGGTTTAGCATCGGCGGCGGGATTTATTTTTAACATTTCGCCAAATTTTGATTTAAGAGCTTTATACGGCAGTGTAAATGCCAATTTACCCGAAAAATCTGCGACTGAGGCACTACCAGGAGTTTCTACTACACCTTTGGGAGCAGGTTTATTTAGTGGTAGTAGTATTATTGCCACACAGTTAACCTTCAAGCCAAGTCCTGCTCTGGATATTGGTTTAAACTATGCCCACAGTTATCACGAAATCAATATTTTGGCTACAGGATTAGTTAGTAGTGATATCGGTGCTTTAGCAGGGGTTGCAGCTGGAACACCGCTCACACTCAACTCTGTTGGCGGTACGGTAACATGGCGATTGTCTCCCAAAATAGCATTATCTGGCTACGGTGCAGCAATATTTGTTGATGCTGCTTCCAATAGCGTGGATGCTTCCACCACCTTTACAAGTTGGATGGCGGGAGTTCACTTCAGAGATTTATTCAAGTCAGGAAACACTGCCGGGATTCTTTTTGGTCAGCCGCTTTTCCGTACTGATACTGGTGGTTCTGCTCAACTTACCTCCACAGGCGACAATCGGGCAACTCCTTACCATTTAGAAGCCTATTACCGCCTTCAAGTTAGCGATAATATTAGCATTACCCCTGGTGCATTTATTCTCTTTAACCCAGAAGGTAACAGCAACAATGAGACTACGACTGTAGGTGTACTTCGGACTACTTTTACATTTTAAGAGATTGGGAGTAGAGAGTGGCTAACCATTGGTGTCAACTTAAGCCAAAACCCTTTTAAAATCTCGTTTTCAGCAAGAGGCTGGAAATGCTACTCCTGGCGGCTCTGCCGCGAGTTCGGGAGGCGGCAGCCCCAATGAGGGGCATTCCCAGTCTCCGACTGGGAACGAGATAATCTGCTAAAAGCTTTTTCTAGACTAGCTTTAACCTGAAGTTGACACCAATGGTGGCTGACGTACCAAAAATATTATCAAACAGGTAAGGGACTTGCGAAAAAATAAAGTACCAGCCATTCGAGAATATTTAGGAAGCGCGGA
>NZ_JABXKL010000014.1:0-32867 GCF_017114995.1 Nostoc sp. NMS9
GTCAGATGAAGCAGAAATCACTTTCTTGCCATCGGGGGTGAGGGCTACTGCTCCTACCGAGTGGCTATGACCTTTGAAAGTCCGCTCATCCTCCCCAGTTTCCAGATTCCAAAGTTTGAGTGTGTTGTCAGATGAAGCAGAAATCACTTTCTTGCCATCGGGGGTGAAGGCTACTGCTCTTACCCAGCTGCTATGACCTTTGAAAGTCTGCTCATCCTCCCCAGTTTCCAGATTCCAAAGTTTGAGTGTGTTGTCATCTGAAGCAGAAATCACTTTCTTGCCATCGGGGGTGAGGGCTACTGCTGTTACCCTGTGGCGATGACCTTTGAAAGTCCGCTCATCCTCCCCAGTTTCCAGATTCCAAAGTTTGAGTGTCTTGTCAGATGAAGCAGAAATCACTTTCTTGCCATCGGGGGTGAGGGCTACTGCTCTTACCCTGTGGCTATGACCTGAGAGGGTGAGAAGTAAACTTCCGCCAGGGGAAATTAAATTAGATGTTAAAGGACGCAACCAAGGTAAAACTTGCTGCTTTGCTACTTTCAGCATTCCTTGAATTTCCGGTACTGCAAAGTGCTGCATTTGCCCCCACAATTGCCCTGCCAGTTGCTTTTTATCTTTTACTAATATATGCGCTGACAATCGCAACGCTCCTTGAATCAATTTCAGCGTTTTGATTTGCTCTGAATTATATTCTGGGTTGTTTAATAGTTCTGAGTCATTAATTAAATCATAATCCTCAATGAGTGACTGCACACCAAAATCAGAATGGTTGACTTTAGCATTGATAAAATCAAAATCAGTCAGTCTTTTATAAAATGTTTTCCACTTTCCTATCTTTGCTTTAACACGAGGGTCAATAAGGATGGTTCGCTGGTCGCTTAACGATAACTGGGCAAATTTTTCATCAAAACTATTCATCTTCGTCCTCACCAGGTTTGAGGCTTGCCCACAATTGGTCATTAGAGTCGGAAATAAGACGCTGAACCTCTTGCCAATCAATATTATTGCTCTTTTTTTCTCTTTTGAGAGCTGGTTGCTTGCGGAGGAAATCTGCAAAACTTTGGTGATAAATTGAATAGTAGTCTTCCTGATTTTGTTTTTGTCTTCTCAAGAATTCCAGCCACTTATTCAAAAGCTCCAAAACATCATATTCATCTCGTTCAGTGATGCAGGCAATGGATTCACAAGAAATCGGTTTACCTACCTCAACCAGTACACAGAGGATAATCGCATTTGTCCGCTTGTCTGGAGTATCCATTTCCATCTGCTTCCAATGCAGTTCATAATAACCCTGAAGTTTCTCAGGTAATTCCTCTAAACTTAAGTCTTGATAATCTCCTTCAGCAATCCTTGGTAAGACATAGTACAGGTACATAAAATTGTTTTCACTTTTTTGTGCTACCTGCTCAATAAAATATGGCGGCTCAATGTTACGTTTTTGAATCCATGCCTTTAAACCATGATGCTCTGGCTCATCATTGATAAATGTACTAATGTACTCTTTCACATCTTTTCGATTCCAGACTTCATACTTATTCGCTGTTAAATCCAACTGCTGCTCTGGAACTTCTTCAGTCAACAAGCGCTTTTCATTTTGGGCATAACGTCGCCTAGTTAACAGAAAATATATCCTCTCTGGCAGATTTTTGGGTAAATCTAAAAGATTTCCTGACCCTGGTTGTTCGACTTCATCGAGTGCATCAACTACAATTACCAAGGGTTCACCAGTTGCTAGCTTTTCATTTACTTTTGTCAGCAAAGTAGGTAAATTATCATTCTCTGCATTCTGTAACTGATAGCGATTAATCAGTTGTTGACGAATACTTTGCAAAAATTGGTCTGGTGTGTTGCGACCTTCTGCCCGAATATTGAAGTAGCAGATAGCTTTGTATTTAGATACAGATTGGGCTGCGATCGCACTTTTCCCCATCCCCGCATCCCCAATCACGGTAAAATAACCTTTAGGATGCTTTTTGAGGAAAGCATCAAACTCATTAAATACAAATACCCGTCCACAAAATGCCTTAGTTTTTTCTTCGATGAGTGCTTTAAACTCATCTGGATAAAGCGACTGTTCTGGAGGTTCTGTAGATTTATTCAGGTGTTCTTGAAGTTGTACATTCGTTATAACTTCTCCAGGATTGATAGAACGTTTTGCCACACTGAGAAAAACTTGATGAAATTTTTCAACCTGAGCCAAGTCTATTTTTGCTTGTTGTGCCTCATCTTTTAATGTATTCCATTCCTCATTATCAATAGCCAATGCATTTTCTGCAAAAGCCTTATAAAAAGCTTTTTTAATCTCTTTATTTCTAAAAAAGTTGAGTATATAATCAGCTTTAAATACGCCATATTCTACCAAAGCATAAGTATAAACACCTTCAAACTCTTTGGGAGGCTGTATTGGATCAAGATTTAAACGTTTTAAAATTTTAATAATATATTCGTTACGTTGAGCCTGCTGGATACCAAGAGAAACAGTAGCAGGTGCAATAGCTTTAATAGCATTAACTACAGATACGGGGTCAATATTCATCTTTCCTGTGGTGGGAGCAGGTTGTGATACCCTTACCTTATCGCATATTCACTTAGGACATAATTTCACAAGTTCAAAGCAAAAAATTGCCTTCCATTAAACCTCTGCGTTTCTCTGCGCCAACCTTTGCACTCTTTTGCGTTTAAAAATATTACTTTTTTAAACGCAGAGGTTTGCTAAATAGTGCAAGATGTGATGTAGATTTATGTGTGGTGCGATGGCGTACCCGCCCGCCGTAGGCGCTCGCTAACCTATATTGACTCACTAGCGATCGCCACTTTTTTCTTCGTCACTCTCAATGTACAAATAGTTCTTGTCAACATTGCAACATTCCTCATCAACATTACAACATCCATAAGCAACATTGTAATATTTCTTATCAACATTACAATATTCCTTATCAATGCTGGAATATTCCTCATCAACATTACAACATTCATAAGCAACATTGTAATATTTCTCATCAACATTACAATATTCCTTATTAATGCTGGAATATTTTTCATCAACATTACAACATCTATAAGCAACATTGTAATATTTCTCATCAACATTAAAATATTTCGGTATAACCTATTTCCCAGTCGGACATATTTGCATTTTGTATTTCTTATTCCCAGCGATCGCTTCATCTGTTAAATGCGTAGTTTTATACTCAAACTGGGTATTACAAATAAATACTTTAGATGAAATAGGTTTTCAAGATGATTTTAAGCTTTAAAAATACCAGTGCTGTGTGTGCCGTATTTTTATTAGTCAGTGTCAGCAGCTTTCACAAGTCAGCCATAGCCAATATAAATAACCAGTCCCAATTGATAGCACAGCAGAGTAAAACTCAGCTAAACCCAGTTTTTAAATCTATTATGCCCAAATTAAACCAAAAGACTCAAATTCAGATTCTTTTACCGAGGTTTATTCCTGAGTCGGATGGGGAAAATCCAATTTACGCAACTATAGAAGCTGCTACGCAAAAAAAGTATGATATTTTACTGGGTTTCACTCCAGACTGTAATGGTGCTTCTGCCTGTCGTTTAGGCGTTGTTTCTGCTGAAGCCATAACCCGCAAAACACCCAGCCTGACTGGGAAACGTGTATCCTTAGCTAAGGGCATTACTGGCTATTTTGTAGATTTTACTTGTGGTGCTGGTTGCTCAGATGCTACCTTGACTTGGAGACAACAGGGTGTGCAATATGTTTTTGGGTTGAAAGCAGGCGATCGCACTTCTTTAGTAAAAATGGCTAATTCTGCGATTAATCCCTAGCTAGCGTCAGAGTTTGATTGTACTTCCCAACGAAACAGCCGTGGCAATTGAGATACATCTATGGCGTAGTTAACAATCCACATCACCAATTCAAAAATCAATAAATATCGTACCCACTGCAACTCGCTTGTAGAATCTAAAAGTGTCAAACCCTCATACAACTGCCAAAAGCGGTAAGGGAGATATATATAAGGAACCATCACCCACACGACATTTTGCAACTGCCTAAGCGTCACGCTTTCAGAGATGATTTGCAACCCGAAGACGATAAAATACCAACCAAGCACAATTAAGACCGTGCGATCGCCCCACCATACACCCCACAATAGCATAACTACTAATGGCGGCACTACTCCTAGCAGTATCACTGAGCCAAACCAGATTTTATACCAACCGGGAAATGGTAAAGGTAGAGTATAAGGTTTTGTGTTTTTCCACCCCCAGTTCACAACCACAATAAAAAGCGTGGCAATAAGGAAAAAGAGGAGATTTTCTAAGAACAGATAGAGGTTGATGTTTAAGGAAGTCACGTTGCTTCGCTCCGAATTCAAAATTCAAAATTCAAAATTCCCATAAATAAATTTAGTTGCTCTGTATCCTTTTGTTTGTCGCTCATGAGGGTATGATCAAGTTCTGATGTTTATGGCTTCAGTAAATCAATATACTTGTCTCTACAATAAAACATCTACTAAAGAGCTACAAAAAATATTTCAACTTTTGTTTGCTCTATTTTCTTGTACCAAATGAATAATCGATGGTACTAAAGAAATAACTATAATCAATCCAATAATCGGTAACAAATACTTATCTACCTGTTCAGCTGGCAGAGATTTTCCTAAGAAAAACCCTAACAGGGTAATGCCGAATGTCCAAAGAAAGCCACCAATTAAGTTGTAAGACATAAATGTGCGATAATGCATTGCACCAATCCCAGCCACGATGGGTGCGAAAGTCCGTACAATGGGTAAAAAGCGTGCTAAAACAATCGTTTTTTTACCGTGCTGGTGATAAAAGTTTTGAGTTTTCACAAGATGTTTTTTATGAAACAGCCATGAATCTTCCCTATTAAATAGTCTTCTACCAAATTTATGCCCAGTCACATAGCCAACATTGTCACCTAAGACCGCACAAATAAAAGCACCAATTATCAGAACCCAAATGTTCAATAAATTCTGAGATGCAACAAATCCAGCGGTGAACAATAAGCTATCCCCAGGTAGAAAAAAACCAATTAATAAGCCAGATTCAGCAAAGACAATCGCCCAGACCCCAAAATAGCCGAGTGATTTAATCAGTTGTGGTAAATCCAGATGCATAGAATTTTTACTTTTCAACAATAGATCCACAACATCTTAACGTTCAGCAATTTTATTGAATAAAAAGTAATATTAAATTTATGTAAAGTTATTATGTAATCTGGGGAAATGTAATGACAGATGACAGGTTTTGGGTTATTGGTGCAAGAGACAAAGATATTTGAAAGTACTAAGAATATTTTGGGGTGCTGCGATGCCTACGGAGAGCTTTGCTAACGCAGCAGAGTTGGAATATCGTGTTAACTTTTTCATAACTACCCTTAGAGATATGAAAAGTCATCAAATTCCTCCTGGAAGCTTTGGTATACCTGTATTAGGTGAAACACTCTCCTTTGTTTTCGACCGCGATTTCGCTAAAAAGCGCTATCGCCAGTATGGGCCCATCTTCAAAACTCATCTTCTTGGCAGACCGACTGTAGTGATGGTCGGGCCGGAAGCATTAGAGTTGGTTTTGTCAAGCCAAATGGAGAATTTTTCTTGGCGCGAGGGATGGCCTGATAATTTCAAGACATTACTGGGTGAATCACTTTTTCTGCAAGATGGAGAAGAACACCGCAGAAACCGTCGCCTGATGATGCCAGCATTGCATGGCCCAGCATTGGCGAATTATGTCTCCACAATGGAAGATATTACACGTGGCTATCTCCAAAAGTGGGAGAAGCAGCAGGAATTTACTTGGTTTCAAGAATTTAAACAACTGACGTTTGATATTGCCAGTCAATTATTGTTGGGTACGCGTCCTGGGCCGGAATGTGTGCGCCTCAGCCAGTTGTTTACAACCTTAACAAATGGGCTATTTGCTATTAACCCGTTACCCTTACCATTTACTACATTTGGTAAAGCTATAGCCGCTCGTAATCAGATTTTAGAACATCTAACTCAAGTTGTCAGAGAACGTCAGCAAAATCCAACTCAAGATACCATTAGCTTGTTAATCAAAGCTAAAGACGAAGATGGTAATAGCCTCAGTGAAAAAGAAATCATTGCCCAAGCGGTGCTGTTACTCTTCGCTGGACATGAAACCACTACTTCGATGCTGACTTGGTTGTGTGTAGAGTTAGCGCGTCATCCGAAAGTACTCGAAAAAGCCAGAGAAGAACAATTGCAACTTGCAAGTCAAGGTAACTTGGATTTAGAGCAATTGGGGAAAATGCCCTATTTAGAGCAGGTTTTATGGGAAGTTGAAAGAATGTATCAACCTGTCGGAGGTGGATTTCGTGGTGTAATAAAAGACTTTGAGTTTAAAGGTTATCACGTTCCTACTGGTTGGCAGTTATACTACTCAATTGGAGTTACTCACAAAATTGCAGAAATTTATTCTGAACCAGACCTTTTTGAACCAGACCGTTTCAGTCCCCAGCGCCAAGAACACAAAAAATATCCTTTTAGTTTAGTTGGTTTTGGAGGTGGGCCACGCATTTGTATTGGTCTAGCCTTTGCCAAAATGGAAATGAAGATTGTTGCTGCTCATCTTCTACGTAGTTATCATTGGGAAATATTACCTAATCAAAGTTTAGAGGTAGTTGCGGTTCCCACTAATCGCCCTAAAGATGGGTTACGGGTTATATTTCAACCTCGGTGAAATGTTTTATGGCATCTCAAATAGACGTACATTTACCTAATGAAGTTTTACAACGCTGGCAAAATGTGAAAGATTTTGTGGGCGGAAGCGTTAACTCTCTAAGTAATTCAGCACAACAAGCTGGAGAGTCTTTAAATACAACAACTGATAGAGCAATTGATACAGTTACAACAAGTTTAGAACAAACTTGGCAAACAGCAGAGCAATTTAAGAGTACAACATCGGGAGCAGTTAAAGATGCTATTACATCTTCTGCAAGTGATTGGCTGATACAACACCCGATATTTTTTCGGTTAGTTCAAATACTAAATTGGGCAGCTAATCACCCAATTATAAGCATAGTCATTTTGCTGTTTATACTTGCTCTCGTTTGGAGCATCATTAAAGCAATTGTCCGCTTGATTGAAACAGCTAGTTGGTCAATACTCAAAGTTCCGTTAAAATTGCTTCAGGCTTTGATTAAAGTTAGTTTTCTATCCTTAACTAAAGTTGGGAGTTTTGCTGTTCAAAGAATCACAGGTGCTAACAAAACTGATAATCTACCAGTTTTACTACCTGAAAATTTTCAACCAAATAAACAACAACGATTAGCAGAAATTTCTAGTCGTTTAGAAACAATTCAAAAGGAACAAAATGAGCTTTTACAAGAAGCCGCAGACTTGATTGCTACCGATACAATTGATATAGAAATGTCAAAAATTAAACAGCTAAAAAGCGCTGAATCACATCTTGGCTAAGTTCGGCTGTGGAACCGGAGGCGACAATACCACCTTTTTGCATGGCGTAATAATAATCAGCCTGACGGACAAAGTGTAAATGTTGCTCTACTAATAACACCGAAATGCCTGTGGTTTCGACGATGCGACGGACTGCGGCTTCAATTTCTAGGATGATGGATGGTTGAATACCTTCGGTGGGTTCATCTAAGACGAGTAATTGAGGTTTTCCCATTAAAGCACGTGCGATCGCTAATTGTTGCTGCTGTCCTCCACTCAAATCACCACCCATCCGCGAAAGCATGGTTTTTAACACCGGAAATAAACTAAAAACTTCCTCTGAAATTTCTGCTTTTTTTACTGGTTTGCGTCTAGCTTCCAACCCCAGCAGTAGATTTTCTTTAACTGTCAACCGAGGGATAATCTCTCGTCCTTGGGGGACATAACCAATTCCCAACTTTGCCCTTTGGTCTGGGGATTTGGAGTTGATTAATTCTTCAGCTAAATTAATAGTACCGCTGCGGGGTTTGAGTAAACCCATGATAGTTTTGAGTAGGGTAGTTTTTCCAACACCATTGCGTCCAATTAGGCAAACCATTTGCCCAGATGGTACGCTCAAATCTACATTGCGGAGAATATGGCTTTCGCCGTAATAAACGTTAAGATTAGAAATTTTTAGCATAAAAGAAATTTTAACTATTTAGCTTTGATATCAAGTCTCTAACTAGCGATCGCTCTGTTAAGAAATAATTAACCACAGTTTATTAATAGTCTGGTTAATCCCTTATGATACCTGATTGCAAATGCAACGAAGTGGCAGGTTTATGAAGATTAAGTTTGGCAATCTTGTATAGCTTTGTTACATTCCCCAAAAAACGGTATCGTACACTACTATTTTTTAGCGATACCTTCGGTGAGCTTCTCTACGAGACGCTCCGCGAACGCTAACAGAAAAGTTTTCGGTCTACTGAATGTTGAAGAAGAGTCAACATTCAAGTAGTCGTTATATCATGTCCGCTAAATTACTTATTAAACCCGAAGAACCCCACCCCGCCTGCGGGGCTACGGTGTACACACAAGTCTGAAATAGCTGAGAAATCACGGTTTTACCCCACCCTAACCCTCCCCGTATGTATTGGGGAGGGAACTAAATTTTCTGTTTCCCCCCTTGATAAGGGGGGTCAGAAGGACTTGTGTATACACCGTAGCCGATGCATTGGGGAGGTAACTAGATTTTCCGGTTTCCCCCCAATGCATCGGGGGGATTAAGGGGGGTAATTCGACTTCTCTATACACCGTAGTCCTGCGGGTGGGGTGCAATGACTGTGGAAATCATAACTAATTATACGGACATGATATCACTGAGAATGGTCAAAGTGCGGGCTACGCTTATGCGTGTTGATGTATTGTATCTAAGCAAGAATTGTTAAAAGTTGCTAGAATTATAAACGCAGACATGATTCAACTTAGTCAAGAACACTTGCAAACTATCCGCACCCATGCCGAAAGTACCTATCCAGATGAGTGCTGTGGTATAATTTTGGGCTATCTGGCTAGTGAGGGCAAAACTGTAGTAGAAGTCATGGCAACAGAAAATGCTTGGAATACAGAAGCGGTTGCTAAGTTTCCAGGGGAAGGCACAACAGAAAGTAAAAGACGGCAATATACGATCGCACCCGAAGTTATGCTAAAAACACAAAGGGAAGCACGCGCTCGCTCATTGAACATTATCGGCATTTTTCACTCTCATCCAGATCATCCTGCTATACCCTCAGAATGCGATCGCCTATACGCTTGGCAGGGATACTCGTATATAATAGTTTCCGTCCAAAACGGCAAAGCTGGAGAACTCAAAAGTTGGAGCCTTGATGATACTCATCAGTTTCAAACAGAGGAAATTGAAAATATAAAATAACTGGCTTAGTTTAAAGACAGTTACTCATCGCGATTTTCGCCGCTATCACAGATGAAAATTCCTCATTCCCACTCCTATCTCCATATAAGATCCAGTTTTTCGATAGGATTAATATTCCGCTTTCCCACATCATAACTGCTATGCTCAATCCCAATCTGGACGAAATCCAGTTGACCAAAGATGATTACGAACGCTACTCCCGACACCTGATTTTACCGGAAGTAGGGCTAGAAGGACAGAAGCGCCTGAAAGCCGCTAGTGTAATGTGTATCGGTACAGGTGGATTAGGTTCACCACTACTTTTATATTTGGCGGCGGCGGGTGTTGGACGCATCGGGATTGTCGATTTTGATGTTGTCGATACTTCTAATCTGCAACGCCAAGTAATCCACGGAACATCCTGGGTGGGTAAACCCAAAATTGAATCGGCAAAAAACCGCATTCACGAGATTAACCCCTATTGCCAGGTTGATTTATACGAAACTCGTCTGACTTCCGAAAACGCCCTGGAGCTGATTCAACCTTACGATATCGTAGTGGATGGTACTGATAACTTCCCCACCAGATATCTAGTTAACGACGCCTGCGTATTGCTGAATAAGCCAAACGTCTACGGTTCAATTTTACGCTTTGAAGGGCAAGCTACTGTATTTAATTACGAAGGTGGCCCGAATTATCGTGACCTTTTCCCAGAACCACCACCACCAGGGATGGTTCCTTCTTGTGCCGAAGGCGGTGTATTGGGAATTTTGCCAGGAATTATTGGTTTAATCCAAGCAACCGAAACTGTTAAAATCATTCTGGGACAAGGCAACACTCTCAGCGGGCGATTGCTGCTATACAACGCCTTGGATATGAAATTTCGGGAGTTAAAGCTGCGTCCGAACCCGATTCGCCCAGTGATTGAAAAGCTGATAGACTACGAAGAATTCTGCGGGATTCCACAAGCTAAGGCAGAGGAGGCAAAACAGCAGATGGAAAGTCAAGAAATGACCGTCAAGGATTTGAAGGAATTACTGGATAGCGGTGCGAAGGATTTTGTACTGCTGGATGTCCGCAACCCCCATGAGTACGACATTGCTAAGATTCCGGGTTCAGTGTTGGTGCCCTTACCAGACATTGAAAATGGGAATGGCGTTGCTAAGGTGAAGGAAATATTGAACGGCCACCGCTTAATTGCTCATTGTAAGATGGGCGGGCGATCGGCAAAAGCCCTTGCCATTCTCAAAGAAGCCGGGATTGTGGGGACGAATGTCAAAGGCGGAATTACCGCTTGGAGTCGAGAAATTGATCCTTCTGTTCCAGAGTATTAAAAATGCAAAGTAACGCAGAGGAACGCAAAGTTATTCTCTGCGTTCCTCTGAGTTTAAAACTTGACTTTCTTAATTACGAATTAGCTACGGGTTTCACTTGACTCAACAAACTGTGCAGTTTTTCGCCTTCAATGACTTCTGTTTCTAAGAGTTGAGTAGCGATCGCTTCTAGCAAGTCTCGATTCTGTCTGAGAATCTCTAGGGCTTGTTCGTGGGCTGTTTCCACGATTTCCTTGACTTCGCTATCAATGGCTTTGGATGTGTCTTCACTTACCGCCCGCCGGGGATTAGTAGCACCATTACCCAGGAATGCTGCTTGTTGTCCTTGTTGATAAGCCAATGGCCCTAAGACTTTACTCATACCATAGGCTGTTACCATCCGTTCTGCCAAGTCGGTTGCTCGTTGCAAATCGTTGGAAGCACCTGTGGTAATACTGTTAAATACAATCTCTTCGGCGGAACGTCCACCCAACAAAGTTGCAATCTGACCCCGCAATTCTGCTTCATTCATCAAAAAGCGGTCTTCAGTTGGTAATTGCAGAGTGTAGCCCAAAGCAGCCATCCCACGAGGAATAATCGAAATCTTTTCTACGCGACCGTTTCCGGTTGTGAGCGCCCCGACCATTGCGTGACCAACTTCATGGTATGCAACAATCTTCTTCTCAGTCTCGTTCATCACGCGACTCTTCTTCTCTAAACCGGCGACTACTCGCTCAATTGCTTCGGCAAAGTCTTCTTGAGCAACCCTTTCACGCAGATTGCGCGCTGCCAATAATGCGGCTTCGTTCACCAAATTTGCCAAATCTGCGCCAGCAAAACCAGGGGTACGAGTAGCGATCGCTCTTAAATCTACATCATCTCCTAATTTTACCTTTTGAGCGTGAATCTTGAGAATTGCTTCACGATCAGATAAATCGGGACGGTCTACCAACACTTGGCGGTCAAAGCGGCCTGGACGCAGCAATGCAGGGTCTAGTACTTCGGGGCGGTTGGTAGCTGCTAGCACAATCACCGTTGCATCCCCAGCTGCAAACCCATCCATCTCAGTTAGTAATTGGTTGAGGGTTTGTTCTCGCTCATCGTTACCACCGTAGAAGCCGTTACTACTACGAGACTTACCAATCGCATCCAATTCATCAATGAATATAATACAGGGAGCTTGTTTTTTGGCTTGCTCAAACAAATCCCGCACTCTGGAAGAACCTACACCGACAAACAATTCTACAAACTCAGAACCAGAGATGCTGAAAAATGGAACTCCTGCTTCTCCTGCTACGGCTTTCGCTAACAGTGTCTTACCAGTACCTGGAGGGCCAACCAACAGCACACCTTTGGGAATCCTAGCGCCGATTTGCGTAAAGCGTGCCGGGGTCTTGAGGAAATCCACAATTTCCACCAACTCAGTTTTCGCTTCTTCTACCCCAGCCACATCTGCAAAGGTGATTTTAGCAGATTCGCCTTCAACGTAAACCTTAGCTTTGCTCTTACCAATAGAAAGCGCACCTTGGGGCCCACCACCACCACCACGAGCGAGAAAGAACTGCCAAATACCAATAAAAATCAGTGGTGGAATCACCCAACTCAAGAGGGTTGTAAACCAAGTATTTTTCGGTGGCGGTGTAGCAGCGAACTCAACTCCCTTTTCTTCTAGAAGTTTGGGTAACTCTAAATCAAAGATTGGTGTCGTTGCAAACACTTGAGCTTGCTCGGCATTTTCTGCTTTTAATTGGTAGATGATCTGGTTTTGACCAACGGAAACGCGGCTGACTTCCCCTTCTTGTACTTGATGAATAAATAGACTATAAGGAACACCAGCAGGGCCAGAAGCAAATAAACCAGGCAAAAATAAATTTAAGATCAGGAATAGCCCTGATACTGCCAGTAATATATTCGCAACGATCCGAAACCGAGGTGACTTAGGCTGTTCTTTAATTCCCATAGATGTTACCAATCCTTAATAATGAAAACTAACTTGAAAATTGGGCATAGGGTATGGGGCATTGGGCATTGCTTTTCCCCTGCTTCCCCTGTTCCTTATTTCCCTTAACGCTTTGAGAAACTTGATTAAAGACTGGTCAAAAATTCTGATATATTCGCCCAATCTGAGCAATGTCTACGACGGGCTGTAAGGCTCATGATGCTCGTTAGCCCTTGCATCTCTCTTTGGGAGAAGACTCGCTAACGATAAGGCAAAGTTGTTCAGCTTGTCTCGGTCTTCGATTATACTACTGTTTCTCATAATTTCTCCCATTTAGCAATCTTTGCAGCTTTTTTTTACTTATTTATGTAACTAAACTTAACAATTTAATTAATCTTTGTGAACTAACGAGCAAATACGGTTTACCGTACTCAAAGAATATGCAGAGATTGGGAGAGGCAAAAATAAATCCCCCACGAATAGTTATTCTGAAGACTTGGCGGAGCTTTCCTTGCTCCACTCCTGAATTCTTATTGAATAATTCCACTTTGAACTCTGGAACTGCCTTCTCCATATATGCGGTTCCTCCTAGCCATTAATTTAATGTCCATCATTTGACCAGTGGGGGCGATCGCTAGATAATTTAATCACACCGTAAGAACGGCCAACCTGCCATAAAGTAGAATTTTCATAACTCGTTTGTGGCTGATTAATACTAACTATAGTTCCACTAGCGTTTTTGATATTTAAGGTTCCTGACCAAGTAATTTCCCAATCAATTGCTAATCTTTGGGTATGACGAGAGGTAAGAACAGGTCGAAAAGCAATATTATAAGCAGACACCATTTCTTTAGCAGCTTGGACAGAACCAGCATTGGTGTAATGTAGCCAATTAATATCTACATTAGGCATAGGTGGAACATCTTTGGCAGCAATTTCATTATTACTAATACGGAAAGCATAGTGCATTAAATAAGCCCGTTCTGAGGGGCGGAATACTGACGATATACTAATATTAGCTCCGGCATTTTTTAATGCTTGCTCAAAAGCTTGTACTTTTTGACGGAAGGGAGAAGCTAAATCATCAATTAAGTCGCTGTCTGGGAAAAAATTAACCCAGGCTTTTCCACTCAGTCGTTGTCTTAATTTTTTAGCGTATTCAGTTATGTTGTCTAAAGCCAACTCCAAATCAATCCCAAGCTTGGTTTTTGTTGTATTAGAAAGCTGTTGAGCTAACTCGGCTCGAAAATTGATGTCTCTTATTTTATAAGTTTCGGCTAGTCCTTTTGTACTGTTGGGGCCAAAGTCCCCATCAGCTACTAACGGCGGATTCAAACGACCGATCGCTGTTAAAGTTTTTTGTAAGTCCTTAATCTCATTTTCTCCAAAGTTAAGATAAGCTAATAATTTTTTTCCAGCATCGGTATAGATAGCGAAATAAATTGCAAAACCTTGCTCTATCGCTTTTTTAAATGTAGCAGTATCAACAATTCCCGTTACTGTTAAAGCGTTACTAGTCTGATAATCACGAGTTGCTTGAGCTGTAATATTCCCAAAATCTCCATCAATGGCAGCAATAGGAAAGTCATAATCTAAAAGAAATTTCTGCCAAGCAGTTACAATTAGCCCTTCGGATTTTTTCTGGAGAGTCGGAAGTTGCAAAGCTTGAAGTTTAAAGCTCATAGTTTTTATTGAATGAAATAATTGTTTTCAGCTAATTTTTATGTCACTATTCGTTGTACAATTTCAGTTACGTCCGTCGTCGAGTTTGGTATCTCGTACTTCATTAGAGCGATTGGAGTCCAATAAACGCTGTCTTGCAAAACCACTTTGGATTATAACATTCGCAGTGATGCTAGCCTTTCTCAGGGATACTTAAAATAGGAAACAGCGATCTCTTTGATTTGTTGGCAAATGGGGTCAGAAACTTTCTGGAGGTCAGCCACAGCAAATTGCGTAGGCGAGCATTTACCGCAGGTATTGCCCATGCTATTGTCAAAGATCCGCCAATTCGGATTTGGGATGAGGATATTTCTGCGGTAGATAATGAAACCAAAGCGGCTATTCAAAAATCTTTGGCTATGATTACCCAAAATTGTATAACTATAGCGTAGGCAAAGCCCGCCGTAGGCATCGCTCATTGCCCTATATATAGACGCCTCAAACCTTTTGGCCTTTCTGTGATATCTTGCGGTCAGTCGCTACGCGTAATACGTTAATTAAAATCATCCTATCAGGTGAGTCTAATGGGTGAGGTATAAGAAACACGAAGTATTGTACCTTGAGGCTAGAAATGGTTGTTTGGCACACCAATTTATCGGCTCAAAAATTAGGAAGTAGATAATGACTGTAAACCAAATTATTGGAGATTCACAAACTCAGATTTTTGCCAACTTTGGGAAACGTTTCTTTGCTTGGATGATGCCTCCAAGTACCAGCAAATATGATAAAATTGTTAGCGATCGCAAACGTTCTCTTTTTGCTAATCTCCAAGGTAAAGTGTTAGAAATTGGCCCCGGAATAGGCGCTAACTTACCCTACTATCCTAAAGATATCCACTGGATAGGAATCGAGCCAAATTCACAGACGCATCCTTCTCTGCAAAAACAAGCAGAACAACTGGGTTTAAACATCGACCTCCGCATTGGGAATGCTGAATGGTTAGATGCCGAAGATAACAGCATAGATACTGTTATTAGTACATTGGTTTTGTGCTCAGTGCCAAATATAGATTATACATTGCAGGCAATTTTAAGAGTACTTAAACCAGGTGGACGCTTCTTATTTATTGAACATGTCGGCGCACCTCAAGGAAGTTTATTGCGACAACTACAAAACACAATTAGTCCGATGGGAAAAGTGATAGGTAATAGTTGTCATCCAGATAGAGAAACTTGGATAGCATTAGGAAAAGCTGGTTTTAGTAGCATCAATTATGAGCGATTTGATGCACAATTGCCAATTGTTAGTCCTGATATTATCGGCGTAGCGACAAAGTGAAAGAACTTTTAGCGGTTGCTGAATAAAAGTATAAATAAACCCCTGGCTAAAGCCGTGGGGTTTGTGAGGTTTTCCACCAGAGATTTTATGGATTATCGCGCAGGAAAGTGTCAATATCATTTAGTTCTTGCTGATTGAGACGAAATTCTCCAGCACCAATGATTCCTTCCACCTGCTTAGGATTGCGTCCGCCAACGATCGCCGCAGTCACCGCCGGATTATTTAAAGTCCAAGCGATCGCAACTTCACCTGGTGAGCGATCGTGTTGTTGACCAATGTGTTGCAAAACCTCAACTAGCTTCAGGTTACGAGATAGACGTGGTTCCTGAAATTCACTATTGTTTTTGCGCCAATCATTATCTGGAAAATTAGCAACCCGCTCAGGTGTAATCGCCCCTGTGAGCAAGCCAGATTGCATAGGTGAATACACAATCACACCTATATTATTTTCCAAA
Source organism: Nostoc sp. NMS9 (assembly GCF_017114995.1). GTDB lineage: Bacteria > Cyanobacteriota > Cyanobacteriia > Cyanobacteriales > Nostocaceae > Nostoc. The sequence goes on from NZ_JABXKL010000014.1 coordinate 16,014, forward strand.
GAAAAAGGCAGAATTTCTTTTTCGACATCACGCTTCACCAGTGAATAAGGCGGTTGCAATGACGTAACTGGTGCAATCTCCTGGATACGTTTCAACTGTTCTACATTGAAATTTGAAACTCCGATATAGCGAACCTTCCCCTCATCCTTGAGCTTGGCCAGAGTTGTCCAGCCTTCTTCCACTTCTGAGTCAGGGTTGGGCCAGTGGATTTGGTAGAGGTCGATGGTTTCAATGTCGAGTCGGCGCAGACTGGCTTCAACCTCCCGCCGGACAGAATCCGCTTTGAGACTGCGACCAATTTCGCCCTTTTCATCCCAGATCATTGAGCATTTCGTGAAAATGTAGGGACGACTAGATCGACCTTTGAGTGCTTTAGCAACAACCTCTTCAGAATGTCCTAAACCATAAATAGCTGCGGTGTCAATCCAATTAACGCCCAGGTCAAGAGCGCGATTGATCGCTGCGATCGATTCCTGGTCATTTTGCTCTCCCCAGCCAAAAGCCCATCCACCTCCACCAATCGCCCAGGCTCCAAAGCCGATTGGAGTAATGTTAAGCTCCGAATTGCCAAGCTGTTTGGTTTGCATATCTACTTTCTTCAAGAATTTTTGAGTCAATTGCTACTTTAGGCTGCAAATATTATCTCAACAGCTATCTAAAGTGTGAATTACTACTGGTGCAAACATGACAGCCAATCACTCTTGAATGTTGTGTTGATACACACTACTTATATACTAAACTTGCTCGAAGATAGTAACAGTTGTCAGTGCCAATCAAAATAGAGAAGCAATATGTCAAAAGATTTAAAAGGCAAAGTTGCACTGATCACAGGTGCAAACAAAGGTATTGGGTATGAAATTGCCCGCCAATTAGGTTCTAGAGGCGCTAGTGTTCTTATTGGTTCAAGAGATATAGGACGTGGTGAAGAAGCGGCGAATAAACTTCGTCTTAGCCAGATCGATGCTCCAACAATTCAACTTGATGTGAGCGACCAAAAAACAATCGACTCTGCGGCTAAACAAATCGAGAGCGAATTCGGAAAACTTGATATTCTTGTGAACAATGCTGGAATACTAAGTGATCGCGATGCCTACGGCGGTAAACTACGCCTTCCACCTAGTCAAGTTGATATTGAAACACTGCGACATACTTATGAAACGAATGTATTTGGAGTGTTTGCAGTTACAAAAGCGTTGTTCCCACTTTTGAAGAAGTCAAAAGCAGGCCGAATAGTAAATCTATCAAGTGGCTTAGGTTCTCTGACTCTAAACTCTGACCCAAATAGTGAGTTCGCTGATTTTAAGCTTCTTGCCTATAACTCATCAAAGACAGCAGTGAATGCAATCACAGTTTTATTGGCTGCCGAACTTAAAGATACCCCAATTAAAATCAATGCTGCCGATCCTGGTTTTACAGCAACTGACATTAATCAATACCAAGGGTATCGCACTGTTGAGCAGGGTGCGAGCGCAGCAGTGAGACTCGCTACTTTACCTGATAATGGTTCTAGCGGAGGGTTTTTTGATGAAAATGGTGTGGTTCCTTGGTAAAAAGTAGAAAGCATTGGGCATGGGTTATTCCCTTTGTCCCATCGCAAGCTACGTGCAGTATCTCCTAGAGAGCGTCATTACGAATTACTAAATTTACCGAATATTAACTTCTTGTAAGTAATTTACTCCTTGAAAATATTCAACCTTAGTAGCTAAGTTTTTCGGGACGAATAAATTTGTTCTTTTTGCAGAAGCTATCTTTTGATTGTCAGCTAGCACGCGTTGTTTTTGAGTATACTCATTCAATTTAACTTGAGCTTGAGCATAAACTAAAGTATCTTGGGGAATATTTTTGAGAAACTTTACAGCTCGATCGAAATCACCAATAGATGCTTGTTTATAGGCTTTCTGTAAAAAGTAGGCTGCTCTGATCTGCCGCTTTCGATTGTATTCAGCTAACTTGTCTTGAACTAAAGCGCCCGCATGACTTTCTTGAGGAATTTGACGCAGATATTGTAATGCGGCAGAAAAATCTTTTTCAGCAGCTTTATCGTAAGCTTTTGCTAATAAATCTTGCGTCTGTATTTCAATGTTTACGGATGCTTTCTGAACTATTTTATCTATTTTAGATTGCCAATAGAAAATCTTTGGAACTTTAGCAGCAGCATGAAGAACATCTGACCATCTGCTCTCTTTAAAAGCTGTTTGTGCTATTTCGTATTGCTGTGCAGCTACTTGCCATTGCTCTTGCCATTCTTCAATTGTGGCTTGCGCTTCTGGATAAACATTGCTGTGAGAGGGAATTGATTTAGCGAGTGCGATCGCTTCTTCCAAATCTCCTGCTTGATATTCTTTTGTTGCTTTATATAATGTATCTGTTTCTGAATATGCAGGTGCATTATTAACTAAAGAATATACACCAAATCCCATCACTAAAGAATTAGCTGCCAGTCCTACTTTCATTCCCGTTAATAATGGGGATGATTTTCCAGACGCAGGATTTTTCGCTACTTCTAGGGAAAATTGAGAATCTTTCTGTAATGTTTCTGATGGCTGAGGTTCCCAGATTATTTGTTTGAGTACCCGCAGCACTTCACTCGCAGACTGAAAGCGGTCTTGGTAATTATAGCGGATCATTTGGCTGAGAACAGCAGCTAGATAATCGTTAACTGGCGTGTTTTGAGAACGCCAAAAAATTTCATTAGTAGAAGGATCGGTTTTTAATTGTAGTGGTTCTAGCCCCGTTAAAGCCTGGATAGCAATCATACCCAAAGCATAAATATCACTGTTGGGCTGTGTTTGACCAATAAATTGTTCTGGCGGTATGTATCCCAATGAAGTGACGGGAATTCTATGAATGGGCAATTCTGCACCTATGCCAAAATCGATCGACTGGATTGAGCCAAAGTCAATCATAACTAACTTGCGTAGGGCTTTGCCCTTGCCGGAGGCATCGCTATCACGTCTGATCAAGTTTTCCGGTTTGATATCGCAATGAATCACACCTTGAGAATGGACAAATTCTAGAATACCTAAGACATCGATCAGGAATTCTACAACTTCGCTTTCACTCCACAGACAGCCCCATTGTCGATCGATGGGCAATTCCGCAGTCAGCGCATGTCCTTCAATACACTCTTGCACTAAATAAAATCGCTGGTTTTCTTCAAAGCAGGCGATGAATTCAGGAATTTGGTCATGACTTCCCAGAAGTTTGAGGGTTTGGGTTTCAGTCAGAAACAGTAACCTTAGCATCTCCAAGTAGCCAGATTCGGAACTGCTAACTTTAATCTGCTTAACAACGCATCTGGGATTCTCTGGATAATCTACGTCTACAGCTATGTATGTTTGTCCAAACACCCCTGCACCGAGGCTTTGGACAATTTGGTAACGCCCTTGTAGTAATTTACCGATTATGTGGTGGGTCATGACCTGGTTACTCAGTAAGTCCTTTTATTTAGTTTTTCTGACATTCCCTCCTATTTCCGGAATGCTTGAAAAATATATATCTTGAACTTTTGTTACTAAAATGCAAAATGGATTTATTTAAGTATTTTTACTTAATTCTTAGAAAGAATGAATAACAAGATTCCTAACCTCTTTAAGAATAAAATTGACGCAAAAAATAGCCGAAACCACTATTTTCATCTGGTTCTCATTTATGAATTGTCACTATTTTATAAAGATTGTATAAAGTTTACATGAATTTTATGTATTTATCCTTGCAAACTCACAACTTTTTTAAGTATTACATATACTATATGTGCGTAAATACTTTGTAAATCTAATACAAAGCTAACAATATTGAATAGAATACTAACCCAATAATTAATTTTTAATTACTAGTCTGTAAACGAAAAGTTGAAGAGTATGAGTTGTTCCTAGTTTGTGCTTTGGGGCTAAAATATTTCAATTTAGTGGGGGTGCAAAAACGCCGATTATTTATCCACCAGTCAGAGAGAATTCCAAATGAATTCTGACACCTGACTCCTGAATTCTGTTCGATAAAGAATAGCTTTGTAAGTTTCAGTTAAACAGGTTCTAATTTAAAGAGATATCCAATGAAAAAGTTTTATAAATTAGCAATTGCGTCTGCTATTGTTGGGTTTGGATTAGGAACGCTGAATACAGCCCAAGCAGCAACTTTCACTCAGACTGCATCAGATCAAGGTTGGTGGGCTGCTGAAGATGGACTTAATGGCCCTAATTCTAACGATAATATCAACTACGTAACTGGAAATATACGCGGAACAGATTTACGTAACTATTTTAAATTCGATCTTGGTAATCTAGTAGGAGTTTCTTCAGCAACTTTGCAAATTCAACGATTTGAGGGTTCAGGAAATCCAACAGAGACTCTAGGTTTTTTTGATGTTTCAACACCTGCTAATGTGTTGAGTCAGAAAAATAATAGCCCCAATAATACTATTTATAATGATTTGGGAAGTGGTAAAAATTATGGAAGTTTTAACGTTACTACTTCTGGCGATCCAAACGAAATCTTGAATTTTGCTCTCAACTCCAACGCCATTGCAGATATTAACGCCAGAAACGGAAATTTTTTCTCAATTGGAGGTGCGCTTCAAGGGGATCTTGTTGAGGAATATCTTTTTTCTGAGAGTGGTGGTCAAGCGTTTGCTAAACTTGTGGTCGATACCAATTCAACCCCTGTTCCAGAACCTAGCGCCCTTGGTGGGATAATGGTTGTTGGTGTTGGAGGTTGGTGGCTAAAGCAAAATGGCACTAAGAAAAGCGCAAATGTATTATTTACAAGGGTTTTATCACTTTGGAAAAATGTAAATTAATGAAGCAGCGATCGCAAACTGAGAGTTGCAGATTATTTTGATTCCCGACCTTAAAACTATTAGTTTTCTAAACCCCTTATCAGGCAACTATTTCAGCTTTTCTTAGTGCCATTCCTTTCTGAAACTACTTAGTAACACTGGGAGTTTGTGACGGGAGCAGCTACAAGCGCATCAATTAGCCCGCGCCTAAGTCTTGCATACTCTGGAACATTATTCTACTGAAAGGGTGAGGAATCGTTCTCCTCGATCCTTGATACTTGAGTCTTGAATTGCAAAACTATCAAAAGAACAAGTGATGAAAGACGAGCGATTAGAGATGCAAGACCCCCGGCAGCAATATCCTGCTCCGCCCTTTCCCCAACAACCGCAGTCCGTACCAGGACTTGCTCAAAAGATGCAGCCCAAACCGGATCACGGTGAGCAGAGCTACATTGGAAGTGGAAAGCTTGCAGGTCGGAAGGCATTGGTCACGGGAGCCGATTCTGGTATCGGGCGCGCTGTTGCGATCGCATTTGCGCGGGAAGGTGCTGATGTCGCGATCGGCTATCTTAAGAGCGAGGAGGCTGATGCTCAAGAGGTGATCCAATTGATTGAACAATCAGGGCGCAAAGCGGTTGCGCTTCCCGGTGACATCACCGACGAGCATTTTTGCCAAAAGCTGGTGACAGATGCAGTGCAATCTTTGAACGGTTTAGATATTCTGGTGAACAATGCTGGCGCACAGACATCTTACCCATCAATTAGCGATATCACGACTGAGCATTTCGATAAAGTGATGAAGACAAACCTCTACGCGCTATTTTGGATTACCAAAGCAGCCGTTCCACATCTCAAGCCCGGAGCATCAATTATTAACACCACTTCGATTCAGGCATATCAACCTTCAGCGAGTCTACTTGACTATGCGCTGACGAAAGCGGGCATTGAGAATTTCAGCAAATCTCTCGCCAAACAGATGATCGAGAAGGGAGTGCGCGTTAATGCAGTCGCACCCGGCCCATTCTGGACACCGCTACAGCCGAGTGGTGGTCAGACCCAGGACAAGATCGAGAAATTTGGTTCTGAAGTTCCGCTCGGAAGACCCGGTCAGCCTGTGGAAATTGCTCCTGTGTATGTGTTGCTTGCTTCCCAAGAAGGCAGCTACATCACCGGAGAAGTTTATGGTGTAACAGGCGGCATCGGGATTGCCTAGTTCAAAATGTTGAAACGACTCTAGGAGAACTTTTATAAGAGTCACTGATCTTGAAAATAGGGAAAACCTTCAGATTAATTCTGGTTGGTTAACTGCGATCGCGTACGGCGGGCGGGTACGCCATCGCAATTCTCATGATTGTATTAGGCATGATTGCGTTGGCGCAGCCCGCCGCAGGCATCGCATTTCCCTTCTTTGCGTCCGTTACTTCAGCGCTAGTATTTGGCTGGATTTTTGTGTTTACCGGAATTGCTCAAATCATTTAAAGGTGCAGGTTAAGTAGCTTGGAAGCTTGTTTTAGGGATTCTATCGAATGCTGACGCTGCATTTTGGACAGTCTTCACGCGCTACCTTAATAAGAGTGGTGTTGCCAATCTGTTCGGTTCAAGCGATAAATAAAGCACTCATCGTCACCAAATCGCCGATACTCAATAAATTGGAAGCCAAGACGTTCATAGAAGCGGTGAGCGCGAGTATTACTAGCTAGCGGATCAATGATTACAGCCGTCACAGATGAGTCTGCGAAACATCGGCTAATTGCTAGCTGCATCATTTTTGTGCCATAACCTTTACCCAAATCAGCTGCTTCCCCGATCCAAATATCAATGGCACGAAGATCGGCTGCGATATCGCCCCAATAGTGACTTTCTTCTCGTGCAGGATCGATGATCTGGATAAATCCGATGGGACGACCTTCGATCTCAGCAATCAATTGCTCCCTCCAATCAGGATTACGATCTAGTTCCACCTCCCAGCCCCAGTCATCGTTAGGGTCTGAAGCAATCACATGAGGTTGATCGTCCCAATGTCGCAGTAGATCCAAATCAGCAAAGGTAGCATGGCGTAAGTTCATCTTCGTTGGATTCCTCTCTAAGTGTATAGGCTGATTTACAGCTATTTTCAAGTAAATAGACCACGCGGTAGGGGCACAAGGCCTTGCGCCCCTACAACAGATGTGGTTCAAATACATGAAAACTGCTGTAATTTGCTACCTATCCGATAAAGTATTTTTTCCTCGAAAAATTTCAATGCTCTTGCAAAAAAGCAAGAGCGTTTTTTTAATTTTTTATAAAAAATTTATAGTTATTCAGATTCCTCTCTGCTTTCTTGTTCCTCGATCGCTTCAGATTTATCTTGTAACGGCTTCACCACTCGCGCGATCGCTTCTTGTATAAAAGCTTTAATAAACTCATCTCTGCGATTCATTTGAAACTGTCGCTGGACAACTTCCGTCATTCCACCATCACCCCAATCTTGGTCATGACGAAAATATTCAACAAAACTTTTGCCAGCAATTCGCGTTAAATAAGCTGCTGTCACGCCTTGAATTGCTCTACCAATAATAAAGGTGGCAACATTGAGTTGCAACGCTGTAGATAATAATTCAATTGCTCCCTTAACAATACCCAAACTAGCGATGGTTTTCGCTAAAGAAAGAGCTAATTCTCGTCCCCGTTCCATATTCAATTCACAGCCGTAGACTCTACCAATTTCCACAACCATTTGAGCATTAACAGCAGCTGTCGCCAATAAATCTACAATCGGTATCGGCGTGACTGATACCACACCAGCACCAATCCATTGAAACCGTTCTACGATTTTGTCAGCTTGACGGCGACGCTGGCCATCGATGAGTTTTCGCGCCTCGTCTCCCAATCGCAGAGATTGCAAAAGAATATTATCTGCCACCAAATCTTCACCTTCGGCACGTAAAACAGCAGCCGTGCGCCGTAGCAAAGGAACAATATCGGGTTCCGGTTGGAAGGTTTCGCCAGTTTCGAGTTGTGCAGGTTGCGGATTAGCAGCGATCGCTACCACATCATTAGTAGCGATAAATCCCCGTACCCGTTGACGCAATCTCGCAAGGATGGATTCTTTATCTTCATCTGTATATAAATCAGTTTTGTTGAGAACTAGGAGCGATCGCTTCCCAATTTCTGCCAATCCCCGCAGCGGCTCATATTCTGAGCGTCGTAAATCATTATCTACCACAAACAACAGTAAATCTGCTTCTGTTGCCAGTTCTCGCGCCATCTGTTCCCGTTCTGTTCCCGCCACCCCTGCTTCTAAAATCCCCGGCGTATCCGTAATTAAAATCTTGCGTTCTAATCCCTTCAACCGCAGACAATAGGTTTCTCCAACCTGAGTTGTACCCATCGGTGCATCCACTTGACCGACCATGCGTCCCATAATCGCATTAACTAGGGAAGTTTTGCCGGCACTCCCCGTACCAAATACCACTACTTGAATTTCACCCCGTGCGAGGTTGGCTTCAATCTCTCGCGATCGACTCAATAAAGCTTGGCGTGTGACTTCATCTTGAATTTGCGCTACCTGTTGCCGCACAGCCTGGAGAGTTGTAGAAGCAGCATCAGATTTGCCAGCTGGAATTTGTGCCGCAGTCACTCGCTTCGGGTTGCGACGCGCTCGCTTTTCCCCAGACTGAATCACCAATACATAATAGACAAAAGCGGCAACCAAAGCTCCAATGAGGACAATCAGCAGCAACAGCAGTAAATTGCCTAGCAACGGCGAATAGGATAATTGCCAATAGAGGCGTGATAGGGAATCAATTAGCCATAGGGCTAGCCCCAAAATTACGATTAGACCAACAATCAGCGTTACTATGCGTGACAGAGGCATGGCTGGGAAAGATTAGTGAGTATTCAGTAAGCAGATGCTTCTAATCTTAATAGTTTCAGCATTTTTTACCAGAGTAGGAGAAGTTAAAGCAACTGTTGCATCATCAGTTGTGCAAATAGCCCTGATTGATTTCCTAGTTCAACAAAACTACCCTGCTGCACTACTTTGCCATTTGCAAGTACGTAAATTCGGTCAGCGTTTTGAATAGTACTGAGGCGATGGGCGATCACAACCCTAGTTACTTTTAGCTGTTGTAAACTTTCACTGACAATTGCCTGGGTTCTGTTATCTAAAGCACTAGTGGCCTCATCGAATAGCAAAATCCGGGGTTTCAACACCAACGCCCTAGCAATCAACAGCCGTTGTCGTTGTCCACCAGAAAGATTACTACCTCCCTCACTGACGATTGTATGCATCTGCATCGGCATCGCCGCAATGTCATCCGCTAAACCTGCCATTTGAGCTGCTGACCAAGCTTCGTCTATCGTCACCAAGGCACCACTGGCAATATTCTCGAAAATAGAGGCTGACATCAACCGACTATTTTGCAGTACCACACCCAATTGACGGCGTACAGCATGGACATCCAAAGAAGCTAAATCTTGTCCGTCGTAGTAAATCGTGCCAGATTTCGGGAATTCAAACCCCAATAGTAACCTCAATAAAGTTGATTTACCGCTGCCAGAAGGCCCAACAATGGCAATAAATTCTCCTGGTTCAGCACGAATGTTGACATCATCCAACGTCAAGGGGCCATCGTCGCGATAGCGGAAAGTTACCCGATCTACAACTAATTTGCCCGATAGCCTACCCGGATCTGCCTGAGCGGAATTAATTTCTGGTTCAGCTTGCAAAATTGGTTGGGCCCGTTGCCACAAGGGTAAGACTTGCAAAACTTCCACAACTGTGCTGCTTAAGCTAGTGGCTCCGTTAATAAACGTGCCAAAAGCAACGTTGAATGCTAAGAATGTGCCAGTGGATAAACCACCACCTCCAGGAGTTTGGGATTGCCCAATTAAGCTAGTAGCAAACCAGAAGAGGGCAGCAGTGGTTAACACAGGTAATACTTGATTGATTACGGCGAGGCTATCTTCAATGCCTTGGGTACTTAACATTAATTTCAGTTGATGCGTATACTGTTTACCCCAGTAGGCAAAGGCGCGGGTTTCAGCTTTGGCGATTCGGAGTTTGGCAACTCCATTAATTAATTGCACCATCACGCCAAAGATTTGTCCTTGTAGCTCTAGTAATGGGCGAACTTTACGGACAATAAGAGTACCAGAGATGATAGTGACGGCAATATTTACCAGTGCCACTGCACAAGCTATGAGAGCTAAGGTAACATTGTAGTAAAATAACAATCCCAGATTTAGTAGTGAGAACAAACTGGAGAAGATTGTTTTTAAGACTGTGTTACCCAGTCGCTGGCGAATTTGAGTAATAGCGGTGACTCTAGAATCCAAGTCACCAACTGAGAAAGAGCGAAAAAAGGAAACCTTCAAGTTTAACAATCGATCCCACACTGCGGCTTGGGTGGAGGAATCGGCAAAAGTTTCCAGCCTAATCGTGGCAAACCCAAGGGCTAGTTGAAACAGCGTTCCGCCAAAGGCAGCAGCCACCAAAGCAACAGCAATTTGGCTCAACAAGCCTCGATTAGCATCTGGGATAGCTTTGTCGATTAGGATAGCTGTAGCTTGAGGTGTCAGCATTCCTAAAAGGCTGATGGTCATTCCCATTACTAAAACTATAATTAGTTCCTTGTAATGTCCTTGGAGGGCAAACTGAAGTAAATCAAAAGTTTTCAGCTTTTTATCAGGTAAAGGTCGATAGAATGCGTAGGCAGTCTTAGCTAGGGCTGCTGCTATGTGGGCATCGACAGAGATAGGCGTTCGTTCCCCAGGAACGTAGAGTTCGTAATGTGTATCAGACACTGGTAATAGTGCCACTGGTAGTTTATCAGCAAGCGTAAATGCCAACATCGCCCCGCAATCCTTTTGCCACCAATTGTCCCGCAACTGAATCCGTCGCACGCGGATACGCGAAGCACGAGCGATCGCTTCTACAGGATCTTGGACTCGATTAGAATCTTCTGAGGCAGCTGGCGGACAAATCTTAATTCCCAATGCTCGTCCCACAGCACCAGCAGCAATTAGTAAGGCTTGCTCTGGGTCAGTTGCATCAAGACTACTACTGAATCCTAAACTATTATTTAGTCTGTCTGACATTGGCTGTGGCAATACAGATGCTAATTCTGCTAACGTCTCTTGCATCACTTGGCTCTCAAGACGTTCTCTGGCTTGAAATCTCAGTAATTCTGCATCCATTTCCTGGCGTTGCAGCAGATTAATGCAGTGGAGGAAGTAGGTTTGTAGTTGGGACAAACCACCTAATAAGGAATTGATATCTGCAATTTCTGGGGTGTTAACACTTTTCAACTCCACAGTGTTATCTGCTTGTAACCAGATATTTTCAGCCAAAGGCAACATTCCAGAGGCAGAAGTTAACGGCAGTTCTGCAAACCCCATCCATCTAGCACGCCCTTGGAGAATTTGCACCCACGATATTTGATGCGGCTGGAAGATTTGGTCTTTGACCAAGGAGAACTGGCGGGTTTTTGGCAGCGATGTTGGTGTCGTTGGCGTAGTAATGCCAGCAAGTACCGAACCTAATTGATAAATCCACCGTTCTATCAGAGTTACTACTTCTTTATTAGCGTCAGCAAACAACTGGTTAAAGTCTGCTCTGGATACTTTGAGAATTTCTGTCTCCTCAAGTGATACTGCTAAAATCTCTTGCTGCTTGCCCTCTAAACTTGGTGCAATCGCAAACATCGCCTGTCCAGCTGTGCTACTAAATAAATAGCGACGAGTGCCTTCTGGAATGCCATCATTAACTGCGATCGCAAATAGCGCCAAGTAACCAGATTTCACTAGCCAAATTGTCTCCGGGTCATCTAGCAGTAGCGATTCATTGCATTGAAAACGATAGTGTTGTCCTTTGAGATTTGCGAAGGACAAGAGGGATGAGGGGGACAAGGAAGTAATTTCTTCCCCTGCTCCCCTGCTCCTCTGCTCTCCTGCTCCTGTGCTCCCCTGCTCCTGTGCTCCCTTGCTCCTGTGCTCCCCTGCTCCTGTGCTCCCTTGCTCCTGTGCTCCCCTACTCCCCTCCTCCTCTGCTCCCTCACTGCGAATTAATTGTAAATACGACCCTTCAACTTGCTGCAATTGTTCATGGCTTCCCCGTTGGACTATCTTGCCGCGATCGAGGACAATAATTTCATCACAATCTCGGATAGTCGAGAGTCGATGCGCCACGATAATGCAAGTGCAACCGCGCAACCGCAGATTACGACTGACGTTTTTTTCTGTTTCGGCATCCAAGGCGCTGGTGGCTTCATCCATGATTAGGATACTGGGATTATTCACCAAAGCACGGGCAATTTCTAACCGCTGTCGCTGACCACCACTCAAATTAGTAGCACCTTCCAAAAGGTCAGCATGATAGCCTCCAGGTAGTGAAAGGATTACATCGTGAAGCGCTGCGTCTTGACAAGCTCGGACAAGATGACTGTCAGGTATGGTAGTATCCCAAAGCGTCAAGTTGTCTCTGACACTGCCAGCAAATAACAAAATCTCTTGCTCTACGACAGAAATAGAATTGGCTAGTACCTGGCGAGAAATTTGCTCTCTGGGTTTGCCGTCGAATCGAATTTCTCCCTGCCACGGTTCGTAAAGTCCACATAAAAGTTTGGCAACAGTAGACTTACCAGAACCACTCCCACCCACTAAGGCAACTCGCTGCCCCGGCTTGAGCGAGAGATTAAAACTTTCAATCAGCGGCGGGGCAATTTGGCTATAACCAAATGTCACATTGCGTAATTCAACATACCCCTGTAATTTAGGCAAGGGGGCAGAGGGGCAGAGGGGCAGAGGGGAAAGATTGCAATTGTCCTCTTTCTCCCCTGCTCCTCTGCTCCCCTGCCCCCCTGCTCCCCTGCCTCTTCCCTGCTCCAACTGCCGGTCAATGGGGTTACGTAAGACATCATCGAGGCGAGTCAGATTACCTTCCATCTCTTGGAGTTCGCTTCCCAGGCTGATGAGATTACTTACTGGGGCGAAAAACCTTTGCATCATGCCGAGAAAGGCTATTAACATGCCGATGCTCAACGCTCCATCCATGACTCGCAAACCGCCTACAGCTAAAAGCAGCATGGAAGCGATCGCTGACAGAAAAGATGGTAAAACACTTATTGTCTGGTTTGTTTCTTCTAATTCCTGCTGGGTGTTGATGGCTTTGGCATAGTGACCCGCCCAGCGAGAGAAAAAATCTGATTCTAATCCAGATGCTTTCAGTGTCTCCATACTCTGAAGACCAGAAATTTCTACGCCACGAACTTTTCCCTCTTCTTGGATGAGTTTGATATTGGCATCTACGCGCCGCCCTCTCACCCACTGTAAGCCGGCAAGGTTGATAATGACAAAGGCGATCGCAATTAAAGTTAGTACAACATCATATTGCAACATCACTATTACATATAGAAATACTGATACTGCTGCAATTACTGTAGTTGCTAATTCACCCGAAAGCATGTCGGCGATGCTGTCGTTAAGTTCCATGCGGCTACTGATTTCCCCAGCATACCGCTGATCGTAAAAACTGACGGGTAGGCGTAAAATGTGCCAGAGATACCGACTCTTCATCCCTACGGACAATTTAATTTTCATTTGACGCAAAAACTGCAACTGTAGGAGCGTCAAAAATCCACTGAGTCCGGCTGTGAAGATCATGCCTAAAATTAGGGGACGCAACCACTCATACCGATGCTCAATCAATACGTTGTCTACAAATACCTGGGAAAATGCAGGTAGCGCTAGTCCAGGAATTACTAACAAAAATCCTGCCAGCACGCAGTAAAGTAATGCGCCAATGGAGCCTCGCAACCGTGACCACAAAGCTAAGATTGTGCTAGGCTTGCGTCCTCCTCGTTGAAACTCTGAACCAGGCTCTAAAACTAGCACTACACCCGTGTAAGCGCCGCTGAATTCTTCCAAGGAGACGATGCGCCGTCCAGTAGCAGGGTCATTGAGATAAACTCGCTGTTTGCCGATTCCTTCTACTACTAAAAAATGGTTAAAGTTCCAAAATACAATGTAGGGAAATTTTAACTGCAACAAGCCAGCTAAGTTGGTTTTAAAGCTTTTAGCGCTGAGTCGATAATTTCTGGCAGCCTTCAAGATATTTAAGGCACTAACTCCATCCCGGGAGACACCGCACGCTTGCCTCAGTTCTGTCAACGGGACAATGCAATTGTAATAACCGAGAATAATTCCCAAAGCAGCAGCGCCGCATTCTACTACCTCCATTTGCAACAGAGTAGGAGTATGACACCGCTTGTTTTTACGCAAGCGCCCTAATATATTTTGCAGATTTCGCCAGAACATAAAAATATTTTTTAAAACTTTGACTTTGGCTTAATTTATTGATATGAAAATTACTGAATTTTGTACAGACGCGATTAATCGCGTCTGTACAAGAGGCAGGAGGCAGAAGTATAGATTCTTCATTTTTAATTTTTAATTTTTAATTTTTAATTAATTTGTCTCCCTCATCTCCAATATCACGAAATACCACTCCAGGATCTCAGAATCGGCAGGACAAAAGTAATCGGGGCGCGTTCTTCCACAGTCACTTGTACTGAGGTGGTAGTTCCAGAAGTGACTTTCATCTGTGGTCCTTGGGAAGAAGACCATTTGTAGTCGCTGAAGGTTGAATTGTCTGGTTGCAGTCGCGCAGTAATTAGCATTTGTGGTCCTTGTGACATTAAAGCTTCCACAAATTCGGAATTGCCTACTACACTTAATGCACCTTCTTTAGTCACAGGAAAGGCTGAGACTTCTGTGACAGCACCGATGATGCCACCAAAGCGTTCGCGTTGCACTGTACTAGGTGTGACTTGTAACTTCATCCCTGGTTGGATTTGCTTGCCATCGCCAACGGGAAAAAATGCCACACTTACAGGTTGAGCTGATCGCTTTTGTGCAGCGATCGCTCCTATGGGTGTACCCTGTAAAACAACCTGTCCCGGACTTGCGGAGATTTCTAAAATTCGTCCAGAGTAACTGCTCTTGACTAAGCTGTTGCTTGATAGTTGCAGTGCTAATTGCACAATATTCCGCTGGACTTCCTGAATTTCTTTTTTGCGGGTGGTTACAGTTTCTAAGTCTTGTTGCGCCGCAGTCGCTTCTTTGCTATCTAGTTGCTTTAATTGCGCTTGCAAATCTTTAATTGAGTTCAAATTCTCTAGGTATTGTCGTTGGGCATCTGCTTCCTTGACATCCAGTTGCTTGAGTTGCGATTCGGCTTCATTAATTTGGGTGACGGCATTTAAGTAGTCTTGCTGTGACTGTAGGACTGTATCGCCAGAAATTGCTCCCTCCTGCAATAGCTGCTGGCGGTTATTCAATCTCTGTTTGAAGGTAGGTAAGAGATCCCGCAGTGCTTGTAAGCTTTGGGTTTGGTTGGCGCGATCGCGTTGAATCGAATTTAGCCCTTTCTCCCTTAAAATCGGGGTGAGTTTCTGTACCGCCTGAAGGTTTTGCTGCAAAGATTGGCGTTGCTGTTTAATGGCTTCTTTGTCTGCGTTTTGCCGCTGTACTTGCACTAAGCTAGCAGCACGATCTTCTGTTTGTAGTTGTCCTAATTTAGAGCGTACTAGTTGTAGCTGTTTCATCAGTTCGCTTTGGTCTAGAGTCGCCAGCACATCTCCTCTATTTACAAAGTCGCCAACCCGGACGTTGATTGTTCGCAATTTACCTGCGATCGGCGACTGGAATGAGGTAATTGTACTGGGATAGACTATGATTCCAGTACCCGTCACCGTAATTGGGATTCGACCTAAAAAACTCCAAGTCAGCCCCGTTGCCACCAACGAACCAACAGCAACTAGAGGTAGCCACTTTTTCGGGCTGACTACCTGCATAATTTGATCTAGTTCTTCAGGCGAAGAAGCGCGCTCTAAAGCTTCTTTGCGGAATAGGTCGCTTTTTTGATTAATCACTATAAACCATCCCAATTTGCATTGCATTCAGAAGGAATTGGGTATTAGGCTGACAATTGAATAAAAAATTACCTTCTGTCTTTAGCGGAAGGCGGATATGTTTTGTTTGCTTTGGCATACTAATATTCAGAT
Organism: Nostoc sp. NMS9; assembly: GCF_017114995.1. Classification (GTDB taxonomy): domain Bacteria; phylum Cyanobacteriota; class Cyanobacteriia; order Cyanobacteriales; family Nostocaceae; genus Nostoc. The sequence continues at coordinate 31,833 of NZ_JABXKL010000014.1, forward strand.
GCAAAAATCAACCTACCATCTGATGAAAGGTCGAAAGCTGAGAAAATCAAATTTTTTATTTTTAAATTTTGCGTAGATGAAGAATAACTTTCGTTAAAGTAACGATTTTGCAATCTTTATATGAAAACATTGACGGGTGGGTAAGAAGTAAGGGATAATAATGATTGGTCGCTTACCCTTTGACCTTTCGTTTTTATCCGGCTTACACCCGCCAATGTTCGTGTAACGTTGTAAAGGGTTGTGATGCCAATAATAGTCAGACCACTATGTTATAAGATGTCTGTAGCTTATTCGTAAGGGTCGTTTGTAGTCCTTTGTCAGTTGTTCGTAGCAATTGGCAAAGGATTACTGTTTAATAACTCTCTTAACGAAATAATGCATAACTTACATGCTTACTAGGGTAGTGCTGTTTTGATTTGTAGTGATGATACAAATCATGATGGAGAAATTTTTGGCAATACAAACCGTCAAAGTGACTTTTGGTTGAGGTGGTAACTCAACATAAGCCTGCTATGGAGATAACCTAGTACCTATTACTACCAGAAGATCACACGGTCTTTGCTATTATCAATCGCTTGATTTGATTTTTGAATAACCTTGGCATCTCCTCCACCAATCGCTACTGCGACACCAATTTGATTGGATACTTGTACGTTCTTACCTTTGGCTTTAACGTCAACTTTCGTCTTGGCATCGATATCTACACCTCCGCGTCCTCCGACAATTCCACTGATTTCTTCATCAGCTAACTCGGTCATGACTGCGAGTGTTTCTTGTTCAAATGTTACAACTGACATAAAAATTCCTTCCTTGTACAAAATGGTTTTGGAATAGTGAAATGGTAACTCAACATGAGCGTACTATGGAGATAACCTAGTACCTATTAGTACTAGAAGTATACACGGTCTCTGCTATTATCAATCTCTTGATTTGAACTTTGATAAACCTTAGCATCTCCTCTACCAATTGCTGCTGCGGTACCAATTTGATTGGATACTTGTACGTTCTTACCTTTGGCTTTAACGTCAACTTTCG
>NZ_JABXKL010000014.1:32967-104661 GCF_017114995.1 Nostoc sp. NMS9
CCAATTTGATTGGATACTTGTACGTTCTTACCTTTGGCTTTAACGTCAACTTTCGCCTTGCTATCGATATCTATACCTCCGCGTCCTCCGACAATTCCACTGATTTCTTCATCAGCTAACTCAGTCATGACTACGAGTGTTTCTTGTTCAAGTGTTACTACTGACATAAAAATTCCTTCCTTGTACAAAATGGTTTTGGAATAGTGAAATCTTTATTTTATTTAACCAAATAATAAAAATATTTAGATGCTTAAAATAATAAGTATCTGACGATTTTTATTATCAAATATGTTGTTAAAACACACTAATATAATGTGCATAACAACATTTTTTATTGGTTTATTTTGCGATTTCACTATGTTTAAACAATACAGGTTTTTGAAAGAATTTTATATAAAGAAATGATGAAGTTAGGAGAAAGTTTTTTAAAGATTAGTCTTTTAAGAAATATCAAATATCGGCATTAGTTCAAATTAAAAAAGGTAGGATAAGTAGAAGGTATATCTAAAAATCAATTTTTTTAAAGTGACTACAGGTATTACAAACCCTTGCTGAATAGGCAACGGCTAACATCTTAAATTATTCATAAAAATAATATCCCCAACTTCTAAAGAAGTTGGGGATACGTACCTTTAATTTGGTACATAAACTGTGAGTTTAATTTGAGTTACTGTGAATGCTAAGTAGATGAAGTCACTGTTGAATCTATTGTTTGCACTACTCCATTTATAAACGTATATATTCTTCTTCTGCGTGTTCTTTGCTTAGTCTTCGCATTCACAAAGTCCTGATTGGAGTCTTGAACAACAGCATCATTCCCATCAGTTGAAGTTGCATTTATCTGTGATGAAAAATCCAAAACAATACCTCCCACTATTCCCTTTAATTCACCATCTATCAGTTCCTCAACAATAACTTTTCGATTACAGGTGGATCTGAAACTCACTTGATTTACATTAGCCATAAATTCCTCCAGAAGTATGCAGACATTTTGTGTCTAAGATATATTTACAAATAACAGTTTATTTAATGTTTTGTCAATAGATTATAAAAAAATATCTAATTTTTCTTAATTAACTTATTCTTGTCATTTTTTAATTTTCACTTCTTGAATTTTTCCTAATTTTATTACTAATGTTTCTAGAACGTACAAGTTTACTACTACGATTTTTCATGAGAGAAGATTGTCGGCTAGTCTTTTCTATCCGACAAAAATTAACTATCAATAAAAGCTGTGAAAATATTCGCTCTATGCTTGCCAGACGACTTTTGATGTTGGCAGCTTCACGCATCTTTATTACAGCACTGAACCACTAAAATCTCAAATCCTCAATCTCAATTTAAACTTCTGGCACAAATAGATTCTTTGTGAACACAGAAGTGACATGAGAAAATTCAGAAGTCAGAATATTCTGACTTCTGGCTAAAGTATCCAACAATGAGGACTGTATAATTGGGGTTATACTAGGTATTAGTTCAGCGACAACGAAGGTGAATTTGTAGTATTTTTTTTGAGCAACAGACTTTTATAAAAATTACAACCTTTACAGGCTAATATTTTTATGCTAGCTGCTTCCTTGCCTTTATTTACTTTTCAAAAATCACCTTGAGTTGTTTTATGATGTTGATTCGCTCAAATTCACCTCATGTATTAGAAATGACATTTCTTAAACTTTGCTTTCGTGGAATTTGGCAGATCAACTACCTTAGAGAGGTCCTGAAAGCTGTCCAAGAAGTATATCGGCAGATGCGCCCACGTTTCCGAGGAAAGTGCCTACGGCTCCGAGTAAACCTCCGAGAACTCCTCCAGTTACTCCTTCTAATTCTTCCTCACTAATTTCCTCCAAAATAACTTCTTGATTGTTGGGTTGTGTCAAGTTTTTATCGTTAGTCATAATTTTCTCCAGAAAGTATGTAGGTAGGCATTTGTGCCTTGGATGTACTTATAAATATCAATTTATCTAAAAGCTTGTCAACAGTTTTTATAAAAGATCCCACTTTTCCCACTTTTTACACTTTTTAAATCCCACTTTTCCCACTTTTTACACTTTTTAAATCCCACTTTTCCCACTTTTTTCACTTTTTAAATCCCACTTTTTTAAGTTTTTTTCCTAATATTTTAACGACCTGCTAATAGGCGTTAAATAAGTAGTTATTATGAAGTTACATAAAATTTTAACGACCTGCTAATAGGCGTTAAATAAGTAGTTATTATGAAGTTACATAAAATTTTAACGACCTGCTAATAGGCGTTAAATAAGTAGTTATTATGAAGTTACATAAAATTTTAACGACCTGATAATAGGGGTGAAATAAGCAGTTATTCCGAAAGTCCCGCTAAGGATTTGATCCGCCGCTTTCAATATTCCGTAGCTTGCTGCCGCAGACATCGCCAGGGATAAAATTGTCTGGTGCAACTAGTAAAGAACTGCCATTAAAAATTGGTCTGGCAATTACCGTAATCGAATTGCTCCTTACACCTTTTGCAGGTTGGCAGAACTTTTGGAGCTACAACCTAATTTTGGGCTTCGTGGTTGCCGTGATTCTAGAAAGATTGGTATCGGGAGTTATACCAATACTTTTCGGATAAACCCAACAATCTCTCTTTTGGTCTGGGGAAAGGTTTCTGGGCAATACGCTTGGGTTAAGGGTTATTGGTGTAGAGAATTGGTTTTTCAAGACGCGATAAATCGCGTCTCTACATGAGGGTTTTGGGCTTATCTGATATAACTAGCATGAGGATGCAGGGGAGGAATTTTGTAAGTTGCTAAATCATCCCGCTTTCTCTGCAACGCCAAAAATTGCAACAATGTCAGAATACATCGGTCTACATCAATGTATCAGGCAATATTTTAATATGCAGACTATCACTAAAAAGTCAACAAAAAAAGCCTGGGCGAATGCGATCGCAGAACCAGCAAAAGAATTTCCCCTTACTCAACTGTCAATTATTTCTGGCAAAATCCCAGATGGCTTGCGTGGCACTCTTTACCGCAATGGCCCTGCACGCCTAGAACGCGGTGGTCATCGCGTGGGACACTGGTTTGATGGAGATGGGGCAATTCTCGGCGTCCATTTCACGGATGCAGGAGCTGCCGGAGTCTATCGCTATGTGCAAACAGCAGAATATCTAGCTGAAACTCAAGCGGATAGGTTCCTTTATGGTGTCTATGGGATGCATCCGCCAGGCCCCATCTGGAAGCGCTGGGGCCGACAGATTAAGAATGCAGCCAATACCTCAGTGTTAGCTTTACCTGATAAATTGTTGGGTTTGTGGGAAGCAACCAGTCCCTATGCCCTTGATTTGCAAACTTTAGAAACGAAGGGATTGGATGATTTGGGTGCTTTGGATAACGGATTACCTTATTCTGCTCATTACAAGCGTGATTCACAAACAGGCGAGATTTTTAACTTTGGAATCAGTATCGGAAGTTCTGTACAACTGAATCTCTACAAAAGCGATGACACGGGCAAAATTATCCAAAAAACTGCTTTCAAGCTAGATCGCTACTCGATAATGCATGATTTTGTTTTAACTCAAAGGTATCTGGTGTTTTTCATGCCACCAATGCGGATGAAAAAGCTGTCACTTTTGCTAGGTGTGACTACTTTTAGTGAATCTCTGTTGTGGGAACCTCAATTAGGAACCCAGGTATTAATCTTCGATCGGCAAAACTTATCCTTAGTTAGTCGTGGCGAAACCGATCCTTGGTTTAATTGGCATTTTGGCAATGGCTATGAAGATGAAGACGGTTCCGTGATTCTGGACATGGTGCGATATGCAGATTTTCACCAAACTAATGAGTATCTCAGAGAATTCGCAAGTGGTAAGACGCACACAATTTTTAGAGGAACATTGTGGCAAGTGCGCCTCAATCCTCAAACTGGTAAAGTTACAGCAATACAGGAAGTTGTCAACCGCAAGTGTGAATTTCCTGTAGTGCAGCGACCGCAAGTTGGGCAACCTTGCCGCTATACTTACATATCATTAATGCCTCAAAGAGGGGATATAGACAAAGAATGGTTCGGTGCGATCGCCCGCTTCGACTACAAAACTGAAACCCTCACCGAAGCAGACTTAGGAGAAAACCGCTATGGTTCAGAACCCATCCACGCGCAAGATGCCCAAAACCCTGAGCAAGGCTGGGTGCTAACTGTTGTATACGATGGTAATTCTCATAGTAGTGAAGTTTGGATATTTGATAGCGATCGCCTGGATGAAGAACCCGTTTGCAAACTAGGATTACCTAGCGTCATTCCCCACAGCTTCCACGGCACTTGGAACCCAGCTTAACAATTCGACTGGGGATTGGGGATTAGGGAAGGAGCAAGGGAGCAGGGGAGCAGGGGAGAGTTCTTGTACAAGTTCTTTCCCCTCTGCCCCTCCGCCCCTCCGCCCCTCCGCCCCTCCGCCCCTCTGCCTCTTGTGCCCAATACCCAATGCCCAAGTCGCGTCGCGGCAATGGTAGAGGTGCTGCGACTAGCTCCACCGCAGACCGGCATCGCAAATGATAGACTTTACAGTGAATAGGTTATGCAAAAAAAAGTCAAGGTTAAACCTAATTCAAAACAGCAAAAAATTGAAGAACAACCTGATGGCAGTTTGACTGTTTATTTAAAATCGTCCCCAGTTGATGGTAAGGCTAATGAAGAGTTAATTAAACTACTAGCAGATAAATTTGATGTACCCAAGTCTCATATCAGAATTAAGTCAGGTTTCTCCTCTCGGCAAAAGCTGATGGAAATTGATACGAATACCTAACTGCTGCTTAATAATATCTTTTTTGAAGACTTTGCTGCCTTCTGAATGTGAGCTACATTCCACCCAGTACATTCTCTACTAGAGACAAGAAACGAGAAATAGAAACTTGCAAAATCTAATTTTTATGCCTCTGTAATACTGATATACCTGGGTTGAGTTTTGACTCTTTCTATCCAAGCTTGGATAGCAGGATATTGTGTTAAATCAAACCCACCTTCATCAGCTACATGAGTGTAAGCGAACAAGGCAATATCAGCAATCGTATAACGTTCTGCCACAAAAAAATCTTGAGAAGTTAAGTGTTTATCCATCAAGTTAAGTGCTGCATAGCCTGGTTCACGTTTTTGTTTGATAGCTTCACTATATTCTTTAGTTTTACCTAAAATAGAAATCCAAAATCTTGATGTAGCAATAAAAGGATCATGGCTATATTGTTCAAAACATAACCATTGCAGCACCTGCGCTCGTAAAAAGCGGTCATAAGGTAAAAACTCTGTACCTTCACTCAGATAAACCAATATGGCATTTGATTCTGCTAAATATTTCCCTGGCTCGATTTCTAGAACAGGTATCTTACCGTTAGGATTTTTACTTAAAAATTCTGGTGTTCGAGTCTCGCCTTTTAAGATGTTAAGCTCTATCCTCTTAAAAGGCATACCTAGTTGTGTCAATAAAAGACGTATCTTATAACCATGACCAGAAGGTAAAAAATCGTACAGATGCAGTAGTTCCATGTTAAAATACAGTTGGTAATATGTTGATAAGTGAAGGTTCAAAATACAATATCTTACCAAAAGATTTTCCCAAAACCGGATATTTTTTTTGTATTTAGTATCTGAACGTACTACATAAAATTATTCGAGAAAATAAAAAAAAATATTATTTATTTCTAGATTGAGATGTTTAATTTAGTTAATGGTCGAAAATAAAACTATGTGTGGAAGATTTACTCTAAACCAGTCGGCAGCAGGATTATCTGAAGTTTTCCATGTCGAGTCAGTTCCCGATTTGGCAGCCGAATATAACATTGCACCTACGCAAATGGTGGCGACAGTGTTACAAAATCCTGAAAGCGAAAAGCGGGAATTTAAGCATTTGTATTGGGGATTAATTCCGTCATGGGCGAAAGATGCAGGAATGGGGGCAAAGCTGATTAATGCTAGGGCAGAAACTGTTGCCGAAAAACCTGCTTTTCGTTCGGCTTTTAAGCACAGACGCTGTTTAGTGCTAGCTGATGGCTTTTATGAGTGGCAACGCCAACAAGGTAAGAAGCAGCCATTTTATTTTCGTCTTCAAGATGGGCAACCCTTCGGTTTTGCAGGTTTGTGGGAGAGATGGCGTTCGCCTGCTAACGAAGAAATAATCTCTTGTACAATTTTGACAACGGCAGCTAACGAATTACTCCAACCCATCCACGAGCGGATGCCAGTGATTCTGGAGCCACAAGATTACGATTTATGGCTAGATTCCCAAGTGCAAACGGTCCAAACCCTACAGCAGCTATTGCGTCCATATCCAGCGCCAGCAATGATTGCATATCCAGTTAGCACCTTGGTAAACAACTCTCGACATAATAGTTCAGAATGTATCGTACCGCTCAGCGAGAAGAATGCCCCCGCAAATCAGTTAAATTAGCTATTGAGTGAACTAGGGGATTGGGGAGATGAGAGAGATGAGGGGCAGGGGAGTAGGGGAGACGAGGAGACAAGGGGGACAAGGGGGAATTATTGAACTTCTTTACTCAGCACTCGAAACTCGGAACTGTTTTGCCCCATGCCCAATGCCCAATACCCCAATACCCAATACCCAATACCCAGAGAGAAATATGCCAAGAACACAAAAAAACGATAATTTTATTGACAAATCCTTTACTGTGATGGCGGATATCATTCTGAAGATCCTGCCAACCAACAAAAAAGCTAAAGAAGCGTTTGTTTATTATCGAGATGGTATGTCGGCCCAAGCGGAAGGGGAATATGCTGAGGCATTGGAATACTATGAAGAAGCTCTAACACTAGAGGAAGATACCAACGATCGCGGCTATATTTTCTACAATATGGGGCTAATCTATGCCAGCAATGGCGACCACGACAAGGCTTTAGAACTATATCACAAGGCAATTGAGTTGAACCCACGTATGCCCCAAGCCTTAAACAACATCGCTGTGATTTATCACTACCAAGGCGAAAAGGAGAAAGAAGTTGGAGATAACGAGGCTGGCGAAGCACTTTTTGACCAAGCAGCAGACTATTGGATGCGTGCTATTCGCATGGCTCCCAATAACTACATCGAAGCGCAAAACTGGCTGAAAACCACTGGGCGATCGCAAATTGACGTATTCTTCTAAAAGTGATGAGTTAGGAATTATGATTTATTCACTCCTAACTCCTCACTCCTAATTCCTAACTAGAAAAAGATGATTGACCAAGAACAAGTTCACAAAGTAGCTAATCTTGCTCGTTTAGAATTGACTCCAGAAGAAGAGGAACAATTCACTACCCAGTTGGGAAATATTCTGGACTATATCGAACAATTGAATGAACTTGATGTCAGTAATGTGCTGCCAACAACACGCGCAATTGATGTCAGTAATATCACACGAGAGGATAAATTGCAACCCTATCCTGACCGGGAAAGTATTCTCAACAGTGCGCCTGAACAGGAAGGCGAATTTTTCAAAGTACCAAAAATCCTCAATGCTGAATAGTCAAACAATTTGGGATTTTAGATTTGCAATTTTAGATTGACGATAGCGCAGCGTAAAGCCTTCTCTTCTCACCGAGTCCCTTCGGGACGGGGGTAAGGGTGTAGGGGTGTAGGGGTGTAGGGGTGTAGGGGTATAGGGGAAACCCGTCCCGAATATTGGTTAGAAGCCTCCCCTTTTAAGGGGAAGAAAAAAAAGATGTGTTTTCAGACGGCGTTTGGCGCGAAAAAACACGGTGTCCTTGTTTAAAACTCCCTGTCCCGAAGGGTGGAGTCCCCTACACACTTCCAACCCCTATTCCCCTACACCCCTAGTTATAAGGGGCGGGGAAGCAAAACATACATAAGTTATGTTGAACATTTGTTTACATTATTGGCAACTATTAAAATACTTGCTCGTACTGCCAAAGTATGTTCTATGTCTAAATCTATAATCACCGTTACCGTCAAGTTGTTCGCTGCTTATCAAGAAGCCTTTAGGGTTTCGGAACTAGTGCTGGAATTTCCTAATAGTATGCCAGTCAAAGCAGTATGCGATCGCCTCATAGCTGAACACCCTGAACTCTCACAATGGCGCGATATAACCCGTTTTGGGATTAATTTGATATTTGTCGAACCAGATACCCTACTACAAGATGGGGATGAGGTTGTGTTGATTCCACCAGTTAGCGGCGGCTAGGAAAACAGTTAAGAGTTAGGAGTGATAAATTAAAGATTCAAAACTTCTAACTCACAACTATTCAAAGAGAATTGGTCTTAGCAGTTAGCTTTATTAAGTTATCTAACTCTTGCTGCATTTGACTAACAACTAATTCATAACATTCATTGACATAGTGGCGATCGCTAGCTGCTTCAGGGCCGTAGCGTTCAAATACAATTGGCGGACAAATCCGCGTGTAGATGGGCACTGGTAATGGAATATTGGGCAATGGGCCAATTGCTAATCCCCAAGGCAGTCCCAGATAAATTGGAAAAACTTCTGGATCGATACCTAATAGCCAAGGCATCCCCCACTCGTGGAGTTGCTGCACAACTTTGTAGCAGTCAGCGACTACAATGAGTGTATCGTGAGCGCCCCAGGAAATCACAGGCACAATCGGCACATTTTCCCGTAACGCTAACTTGATAAATCCTTGTCGCCCTGCCAAGTAGATTTTGTTACGTAAATAATGGGGTCGGAAGACATCTTCGGCTCCACCGGGATAAACTAGCACACTCGCTCCAGAGCGTAAGGCAGTGTAAGCCATTTTCGGATGGGCGATGATTGCTCCAGCCTTGGCGACCAGTTGCGCTAGTGGCGGGCTAACTTGCCAAGCCTTGGGATGCATCAAACCATAAATGGGTTTCTCTACACCAAATCTTCGGAACCAGTCGTACATCATCATTGACATATCGGGTGCCGCGAGTCCCCCATTGTGCGAACCAACAAATAGGACTTTTTGTTGGGGTGGAATATTATCCCAGCCACTAGTTTGAACTCGGAAATAGTAGTGATACAAAAAGCCAAACAGGGGCATCAGAGATTCTATGAACTTTGGATCTCGCTCATCCAAAGACCAACCGGGTTTTTTGTTTAAGAAATGTTGCTTTTTTGACATCGATGCATTCTAACAGGACTGAAGTCACGCAAAATCATACCAGCAAAAAGAAACTCCCTAGAGTAGAGGGAGTGTTTTTGTATCCCTAAATCAACGTGAGTTTTTGTTTCAATGCTCACCAACATTGCGTATTTATCCTAATTCCCAGTAGTGAAACGCTTCGTGGAAAAAAAAGTACGATCTTTTGGTAGGTACCTTGATTTTTAGTGTTATATTTAGTAGATTAAATACGCAGTCAATCAAATAGCAGTTCTAAACTAAGATGAAAAACAAAATCAAAGCAAAAACATTCAACATTGAAAACCTGCAAGCTCCAGTAATCGAGGAACTTAGTGATGTTGAAATCATAGCAATAGTAGGTGGAGAGTCGGCGGGCATACTAGAAAGCGAAATCAGGGAGTTGAAAACATTACCACGCGAACTCGAGAGTCCGAAGGAGCCCCAGGTAATTAAACGCCTTGAGCTTAGATTAGCAGGGGTAGAACGTCAGGCTGAGGAGACATTAAAGAGAATCGGCTAAGGCATTATGTAAAAATAAGTTGTACAAAATTTATATGGAATAGCTTGCTAAATCTAGCTTTCACACAAAAATTGTTCAGGTTATTTATACACAAATCCTAAACATAATACCTCACACTTGCACATCCGATACTTAGCACTGCCCACAGGGCAAACGTATCTAAATATTGATGAGCCTGAATCAGAGTATAAATTACCAAAACCCCAATCAGATAAGGCTTTCAGTAAATTAAATATTAATTCACATAGTAATGATAATCATTGTAAAGGGGGATTAGAGGTAGCTGTTGGCTGCCTGTTTCTTTAATTGCGATCGCTTAATCATTAGATGTTTCCAGAAATTAAATATGCGTTATCCATAACCTTTGTAGAGACGTAGCAGTGCTACGTCTCTACATTCGTTTTCACTCATATTTCTATTGCCACATCGCGGCGATTAATTTGGTGATGTCTATGGAGTAGTTGCTGGTTTTGAACGACCAGCCTTTTAAGGTTTCTGGTTTAACTTGCCATTTTGTGTAATTGTCGCAGCCACAACCAGCCTAAAACAGAACCCAATACATAATGAGGAAAATCCCACCAAACAAAGGTCGTACCAAGTAACAATTTACCTATCAAGGTGGCGCGAATTTGCTCTAATAGTGGCGGATGCCAAAGTTGCAAGAATTCTAGTATACAGGTGATGACAAAAACCCATATAGGAATTTGGATTACCGCTGCCCTACTTCTGAAAAACCAAAATGCGAACAGACACCAAAATATTTCGTAAAATACAGCTGCTCCGTAATCATTAAACCAGTGATGGGCAGGCCCATTATAATACTTAAATAAAAATCCTATCGGTACAACGATGAGCGCAGAAATAATAATAAATATTGTTTGGTTACGGTATCGAAGCATTTTCTATAGACTAAAGACTATGCAAGATTTTAGCAGCGGCATAACTATAAGTCTCGGCTGGGTACTAGCGAAGAAAATATAAGTAAGATTTGGTTGAGGTCTGAATCTTCATTCCAATTTTCAAGAGTCTCCAATTTACGCGCTCTGGTTTGGCTTCAGTCCCCTTTCAATCCTACATGGGCTATTGCTCCAAATACAGATTTGGCATGTATTGCTCTATATGGAAGCAATATATGACTAAATATTTATATTTATCATCCCACAGCTTGGTGCATGAGTTTTTATCTGAAATTAGTACTTTTCTATTACTTTCGTTAGTACACAATCTGAAACATCTGTTTCAGATCGGCTTTTGCCCATTGACATTTGTTTAGATGGTTTTTGTGGGTATGCGTAGACTAGCAAAAACCGCAGAGATCGCTAATTTCCAAAAAAGCATATAAAATTTATGTAAAGCTTAACTGTTATTAAGCATAAAAATCTTCTGGATATACATCAATTTAACTTATCTAAGTATAACGGCGTAAATATTTGTAGTTGAGATGAGGCAAGATGCAGATCGCCCTTGGCGTCTCCCCTTGGGAGAAGGCAGATCGCTTTTAGCGTCTCCCCTTGGGAGAAGGCAGGAAGAAAAAGAGTTTTAGCCTTATTTATCTTTCTTAACATAGTTGTGTTTTTTCCACTGACTTACTTATTTAAAAGATTATTTCTTTAATAGATAAATGGTTTTTTGTAATTAAACATAATAATTCTTTAACAAAAAAATGATCTTGAAACCTAACTTAATGACAAACCCCATCAAGCTAAAAAAACTGCCAACATTAACCAAACAAATCAGTAGATTTTAAAAAATATTTAATTTAAGGTTTACAAACATATATCAATATATTATGAATCGGATTTATTAAGTATTTTGAAGATTTAGTAAAGAAGTTTGTGTAACCTTGTACTTCATGATAATTAAATAATTACAGCATGGGTTCAAAAAGTTGGAAAAAAACCAAAATATTTGACATACATTACTTAATCATTTGCGTAATCAATTTAATGGATTGTCAGGAAATAAATTATCTGATTTTTTAGGTATGCGTTTTGCTTGCAACCAAGGGCTGGCTTTTCGGATCAGCCCACAGTAAGTAGTTGGATATTTTTTATTGAGCAGCTACTAACTAAATAGTTAATGTTTTTTAACATGAAATTACGCAAATGACAAGTCATCTATATGGAACTGATAAATAGTTCTTTGATTGATGCTGAACTTACATATTTAGTGAGAAATTTAGGAGAGATAATATGGCTTTCGGTACTACAAATCCTGACACGATAAATGGGAGTTCGGGAAATGATACCATAGTTGGTTGGGCTAGTGGTGGTAACGCCAATACTACCTCCGGTAACGATATCTTGAATGGTTTGGCTGGTAACGATTCCCTCGCAGGTGGGACGGCAAACGATAGTCTAAGCGGTGGAGATGGCAATGATACACTTGATGGCGGCACAGGAAACGACATTTTAAAAGGTGGTGCTGGCAGTGATACCTTCACAGGCAGTCAAGGTAACGACAACATTGATGGTGGAGATGGCATTGATACCGCAGACTACACTCAACTAGGTCAAACTATTACCTTGTCAGGTGTTGGAACCATTCAAAAAGCTGGGGGATTGGGAAAAGACCTACTCTTTAAAGTAGAAAAAGTTATTGCTAATGCTAAGGTTGCCAACAATACCATAGATGCATCCCAATCTTTGGCTGGGGTATCTATCATCGTTAACCTGCAAACCCAAAGTTTAGCTGCCAATAACGTTCCTGGTTTAGGAACATTGTCATTTACCGCAGTCAACTTTGATAATGTCATCGGCACAAATGGAAATGACATCATTGTTGGCGATAACCAAAATAACCAATTATCCGGTAATAATGGCAATGACACACTTAATGGTGGTGTAGGAAATGATACTTTAAAAGGTGGTGCAGGTGACGATAGTTACTTTGTTGACACTACTCTTGATACCATTACAGAGGCTGCGAATTCAGGCATAGATACCGTCCGGTCTTCTGTCAACTACACACTAGGAGCCAATCTGGAGAACCTGAGGCTGAGGGAAGGTGGCAACATTACCGGGACAGGTAACAGTTTTAACAACTTCCTTTTTGGTAATACTTCTAATAACACTCTAAATGGAAGAGTAGGCGATGATACGCTAGACGGTAGTAATGGCGATGATATCCTCAATGGTGAGGACGGCAATGATAGCCTACAAGGCGGGCCGGGTAATGAAATACTCAATGGGGGATCTGGAAACGATATCCTCATCGGTACTTTTCCTGGTAGTCCGCTTCCACCTGGATTAGGGGAAACTGATACCTTAACTGGCGGGACTGGAGCAGATAGATTTATCCTGGGGGACGCTGTAAATATTTTCTACGACGATAACAACAGTGCAAATCCTGGTTTTGGGGACTACGCTACTATTACTGACTTCGACTCTAGCCAAGATCGAATTGAACTCAAAGGATCTTTACAGGACTACCGCCTGCAAGTTGTTGGAAGCAACACACGAATCTTCTCAAACAAACCAGGAACAGAACCAGATGAGATCATCGGTATTGCGTTAGGGAAAAACAATTTCAAACTTGATAGTGATGACTTCCTTTTCTTTGAGGGGGAGAATGCTGGAGAAGGTACAAACAACACACTGGCCACCGCTGAAGGATTAGGTTCCTTATCATCAGGCTCAAACATTAATCTTTCAGCCCAAATTGCCACAGTTCAACCAGGGGACGATCCCGATTTCGACTTTTTTAAATTTTCTTTAGCAAATCCAGGAACTGTCACTATTAAGACAGTGACATCGGGAGATACAGTTCTTGGACTGTTTGACGATACTGGGATTGGGACTTTATTGGAAACGAACGACGATAGTGGCGGTAGCAATTCGTCATTAATTACCAGTTCCCTGGGTGCAGGTACGTACTACATTTCAGTGAGTAAATATGCTTTCTTGCCTGAAAATGGCGGAACTTTCTCTGGTAGCAGTTCTAATCCTGATTTTTCTTATACACTAGGAGTCAGTTTTGCATAAAAACATTGTCAACTTAAGAAAGTACTAATATTTAGAAGGCAAATTCAAGGATACTTTTCCTCGTGGCTAGGGGAACACGGCAGCGTGTTCTCCTTTATCCGACATGAGACCATCTACAAGCAAGTACTTATCTCCAGGGGCAACACATCTTAATTCTTTCTAATTGATTAGCATTCTAAAATTATCTTGATAATTGCAATTTTGGGTAAATGATAATCAAAACTAATCACCTAGACAAATTGAATCGTCAATAGATAGTTGCAATAAAACCGATGAAATCCCTTAAAAGTCCCTCATCCAGCTTTTCTAATTCCCAAGTACCAGAACAAACTCCTCAACTGGCGTATAGACCGTTTGGTGGCCAAACTCAAAAAGCATCTTTTACGCCAGTGACACAAACGGACGTAGAGAATGAAGCTTTTGCAGAAGAAAAGATGGAAGTAACTGGATTGGAATTACAAGCCAAGCATCGGACGATTACGCCAGAGGGACAAGAACGGCTGACTGTATTGCAAGCCAAGATGGATCAATCATTGAATTCTCGACTGGAAAAAGCAACTCGATTTGGTCATAACTTTGCCAATATTCCAGTAAGAAGACCAGATACATCAACACCAATTCAGGCAAAACTGACGATTGGGGAGCCTGGAGATCGTTACGAGCAAGAAGCTGACCAAACAGCACGTCAGGTGATGCGAAGAATTCATCAGCCACAGAGTGAGAAACTTCAGCGAGAAGAATCACCTGATGATGAAGATGAATTGCAAATGAAACCAGAGGGCAGTATTCAGCGCGAGGAACTGCTAGAGGAAGAAGAATTGCAAATGAAGCCGCTTGGTACTTCATCCCAGACAGTAAATGAGGCAAAATCCCCAAGCAAACCGCTTGGACATGACATTAGTCGAATATCACTCCGGCGTCCACAAACAAAACTGACAGTTAACCAGCCTGGAGACATTTATGAACAGGAGGCTGATAGCGTCGCTCAGTTGGTGATGCAGAGGATGAGCGAACCTGTGCAGTCTATCCAACGGGAGGCATTACCAGAGGAAAAAGACCAATTACAAATGAAATCCCTGGCGGATTCCGTTACTCCTTTGTTACAGCGTCAGGGTGGAGGAAGAACAGCAGCGACATCTGAGCTAGAAACTTCAATCCAACAAGCACGTGGCAATGGACAGCCGCTTGCAGATGATATCAAGCAACCAATGGAGCAAGCATTTGGGGCTGATTTCGGTAGTGTCCGGGTTCATACTGATGCTCAATCTAATAGCTTAAATGAATCTATACAAGCTCGTGCTTTTACCACAGGGCAAGATGTGTTCTTCCGTCAGGGCGAATACTCTCCTGAAAGTGATGCAGGCAAAGAATTACTGGCCCATGAGTTGACGCACGTTGTCCAGCAGAATGGCAGTGCAGTGCAGCCGAAATCTCTTCATGTTGTAGCACCAAAAGAAAATAAACTCCAGACAAAAGCTCTGCCGACAACCTCTGCGGGGCATGGGCTAGCTATCCAACTGCGGGAGAATTTCCAAAAACCAACTGACGAAGATAACCAAAAAAATTTAGAATCCAAAACTGATACAGAAAACGGCGAACAACAAAATCAGGCTACGACAGAAAAACATCAAGCTATCCCCACACCCCCAGATGATGGTGGGAATGCGGTAACAGATCCACCCCCGACAAAAAAGGTTGGTGCAGCAGTAACTCAGAAACAGGTTGAGGTTGGGGGAAATCAACCAAAAGAGCCTGAGTCAAAAGATACCAAAGTTAATACAGAAAAGGTCGATTCTCAACAGCAAGCTCAAAGCAAAGGAGGATTACCAGGAGCAGATGTAGGTAAGGGAGCCATAGATTTACCTGGAGGAAACGCAGGGAAAGCGATCGCACTATTACCAGGAGCAAATGTAGCCAGTACAACAGCAGTTGATGGTGAAAAGGCTCCCACTTCCCCTAAAGATGACCCAGCATTTCAAGCGGTAGTCGGCACAACAAAAGAGGTTGCCGGACAACAGAAAAAACACCCACCTGCCAATAGCAAAGCCCAAGAAGCCCAAGCGGCAGCCCAACCCCCAGGTAATGAAGTAGACAGCAAAGCGCAAGCCAATCAAGTTGGGGAGATGCAACAAGCCCCAACACCAGGATTTGACGCTGCCGCCTTCAAAGCCAAATTGATGGAGCGCATTGCTGATATGGCTCCCAAGAACTTGGAAGAGGCGGACAACTTTAAAAATAACAACAAACTGGATTCTGTTAAGGGTGATTTGAGTGGCCAGGTTAAAGAAGAACAGAAAAGTTCTCAGGGTCAGCTAGAAGAGAAAACCAAAGAAAAACCTGATGCCAGTGGTATTGAGGCTAAACAAGTAACACCACTGCCAAAGAATGAGCCAGGGACACCGCCAACAGGCGTTGATGCAGATAAAGCTGCACCCAAATCTAAGGGACAAGGTGAAGTCGAGGCACCACTGCAAGATGACAGTAAAAAACTTGACCAGCAGATGAAAGAGGCGGATATTACTGAGGAGCAATTGGCAAACTCCAATGAACCGGAGTTTCAAGGGGCACTTGCAGCCAAGAAAGACGCTCAAACTAATGCACAAGAAGCGCCGCCACAATATCGCCAACAAGAGCAAGGCATACTAGCAACCGCTCAAGCGACGGCAGAAGCTACAGCCCAGCAGCATTTGCAAGCAATGCACGGTATCCGTACCCAAAACCTGGGTCAGGTAGGGGAGCAACAGGTTGGAGCCAAGAGCAAGGATGAACAAGCACGGGCAAAAGTTGCTGGTGATATTAATAAGATTTATGACAAGACCAAAGGCAAAGTTGAGAAAACCCTCGGTGAACTAGACGGGCAAGTTATACAAGCCTTCGATGCTGGTGCTGCTGACGCAAAGAAAGCCTTCGAGGATTACGTTGGCAAGCGGATGGACGATTATAAGAGCGATCGCTACAGTGGCTTTTTTGGGCCATTAAAATGGCTGAAAGACAAATTGTTTGGTATGCCCTCAGAGGTGAACGCCTTCTATCAAGAGGGTCGGCAGCTTTACATCAATCAGATGGATGGTGTAATTAACAAAGTTGTCGCCATTATCAGTAAAGGACTTACCCAAGCCAAAGCAGAAATTGCTAATGGGAAACAAGAGATTCAGAATTATGTTAACCAACTGCCGCAAGACTTGAAAGGAGTTGGTCAACAAGCCGCCGCAGACATTGACAGCAAATTTGAAGAATTGCAACAAAGTGTTGACGATAAGCAAGATGAGCTAATTGACACCCTAGCACAGAAATATCAGGAGAACTTGGAAGCTGTTGATGCCCGCATTGAAGAGATGAAGGCAGCAAATAAAGGTTTTATTCAAAAAGCTTTCGACTTCATCGTGGGAATCATCAAGACGATCATTGAACTGACCAAAATGCTTTTGGAAGTGCTAGCGCGAGTTGCTGGCGTAATTGGGCAAATCCTCAAAAACCCGATTGGTTTCTTGACTAATTTGATCCAGGCGGTGAAGCAAGGCTTCCTCAACTTCATGAATAATATCGGGAAGCACCTCCAGCAAGGATTAATCGGCTGGCTGACAGGCACAATGGCAGAAACTGGTATTGAAATGCCAGAAAATTTCGACCTCAAAGGGATCTTTAGCCTAGCCATGCAGCTTTTGGGCTTCACCTATCAAGCAATTCGTGCCCAAGCTGTGAAACGATTGGGTGAAGAAAAGGTCAGCCGATTGGAACAAACTGTTGATGTATTTCAAGTCTTAGCCAGTGAGGGTGTGGCTGGGATGTGGCAGTTTGTCCAAGAGAAGATGGGCGACCTCAACGCTTTGGTAATCGAACCCATCAAGAATTTTATTATTGAAAAAGTGATTACAGCCGGGATTGAGTGGATTCTCAGCCTGTTGACCCCAGCTTCAGCATTCATCAAAGCTGCTAAGGCGATTTATGAGATTGTCAAATTCTTTATTGAACGCGCCCAGCAGATTGCCGATTTAATTAATGCTATTTTAGACGCGATTGGGGCGATCGCTAGTGGTGCGATCGATCAAGCAATCAAAGGTGTTGAAAATGCTCTAGCAAAATCTTTACCTGTAGTTATCAGTTTCCTAGCAAGTCTTTTGGGCTTGGATGGAATTGCCGGCAAGATTCAAGGAATATTCAAGAAGCTGCGTAAACCGATGCAAAAAGCAGTTGATTGGGTAATTGATAAAGGTGCAAAGGCGTTTAAGAAAGTTGGCAACAAGGTTAAGAATAGCAAGTTTGGTAAGAAGGCTGGAGAACTGAAAGATTCAGCGAAGGAGAAATATAAAGCAGGTAAGCAGTGGGTTGATGATAAGAGAGAAGCTGGTCAGCAATGGGTTAATGATAAAAAAGAAGCCACTGAGCAGTGGGTTAATGACAAGAAGGGGGCGCTCAAGGATAAGTTTAAGCAGAGCAAGCTAGGTCATAAGTTTGAGTCAGCGAAAACTTGGGGAAGTAAGAAGAAACAAGCAGCTAAAAACTGGCTGGAAGATAAGAAGGGAGCAGTGAAGGATAAGTATAAAAAAACAGTAGACAAAGGTAAAGAAAAAGTAGCTGCGATCGTTGAATGGTGGAAAGCTAAGAAGCAGTTTAAAGCTTCAGACGGCGAAACTCATACTCTATTTTTTAAGGGGACTGATAGAAACTCCACATTAATGGTAGCGAGTAAGAATCCAAAACCCTATACGCAATTTTTAGAGTGGGTAGAAGGAAATGAAACATTAAATGACGATCAAAGAAAAGTTATGAAAGAAGCAAAATTAATTGCACAAGACATTGAGCAGGAGAAAACTAGACCATTAGGAAAAAAACTGTCTAGTACACAAAAAGAAAAAGCTATAAAGGATAAGAAGGAAAATATCGACAAGCTTCTACAAAAACTTCAAACACCTACTGCAAAACTTTTTGGCAGTGATTTACCTGACTGGCAACCACCGAAGTTGGGGGGTGTGAATAGTGCGGGTTTTGGTAAGTGGATGAAAGCTGAAGCTTTGACAAGAGTGAAAGTAGGAAGCGGTTCTACTCCTACTCAAGCAAAACATGATACATACGACATCTTAAATAAGCGCAGAGACAAAGGAGGTGCTGCCTATTATGTTAGAGGACATTTATTGAATGAAAAACTCGGTGGTGAAGGTAAATGGGAAAACATGACACCTCTTTCAAGAGCAGGCAATGGAGAACATGAAGCTCAATTTGAATCTTTAGTCAAAGCGGCTGTAAACTCAGGTGCTATCGTGGAATACCACGTAGAACCTATTTATCAACAAAGAAGCAATAAAACTTCATTAAAAGCAGAAGTTGACACACATAATACTTCAACCGATGCTGCACTAATAAAAACAATTATTGATGCCGAGGATTATGTACCAGTTGCATTGACATGCCACACTCAAAGATTAGAAAAAGTTAATAATAAATTGCAGGCCATAGGAACTCCAAGAGCTTGGTCGCTAATCAATGAAGTAAAGCGTAATGCAGATGATTACTTTATTGAGAATGGCTCAAGTAAAAAACCTGAGCCGATTAATATTAATTCAGCATCAGCAGTTGAATTAATGAAAATTCCAGGAATAACGAAACAGGAGGCAGAAAATATTCACGAGGTTGTTCAAAATCGTAAGCGGCGTTTCGGACAGTACGATACTCTAGCTAGAGAGACTGGTATAGGTCTTCCAAAGTTAAAAAAATTGAAGGAAAATGGTGATATTGTTTTGGGATCATAGTCAGCTTCTGACCTCTGAGAAAATATTCTAATATAGTTAGTAATTGTTCATGTCTAATCATTATGGAAACCAGAAAGAAATTTCAGGCATTAAAAAAAGAACTGGGAGATTTGAATAATATTCAAGTTAATACGTGCGAACTGACCTTCTCCGCTCCGAAAAAAGTAAGGGATAAAGCGCAGGATATGGGAATACCACAGGAAATCCTTTCTTTTTATGAAAACTCTAATGGATTTGAATTAGATTGGGAAATGCTAAGTTCCCCCGATCCAGATGTTTTAGGAAGAGTTAAAATATTATCTTTGGGTGAAGTAATTCAAGATTGGAAAGACGTTGTATATTTTGAGGATACTGAATTAGATGATCCTATCCTCAATTTTCGTCCATTTGATTTTTTTGTAGATGAAGCCTGCGTTGGTATTTACTTAGAAGAAGATTTTGATAATTCACTTTACCTTTATCAATTTGACTCAGATCCATTTAGATTAGATTTGGATATTTTTGGCTATATTGAATTACTAATAGCTGCAAGAGGATTTCTTTATTGGCAAAACGTTATCAAGTCATTAAAGACAGAGAGTGACAATTCAGAAGCAGAAAGATTTAGAGTATTTATGCCTCAAATTTTTTCAAATTTCTCCTTTGAAGAGTTCTCTAATACTTATGAAAGTCTTCGGCTTTCAAAACAATAAAACTTATATTCATTGTCGAGATGGAAGCACTTACATAATTTAAATAGCAAAGAAAGCACTTCAGGATTAGCAAGTTCTGGTAGAACTATGTAAGCACAACGAGAAGTTAGTAAAACTCAGTCAACTATCAGAAGATATTACCTATGGAATTCGCTGCCAGCAATATACTAAAGATATTTAATAAAGATATTTTGCAACTTTAATCACATCTTTATATGGCAGATCGCACTGAAACTCATCAGCTTAACACCGAACTAACCCTACACAATTCCTCACAAACTCCCCTCAGAGTTCGCGCGATCGCTCTATCTCTCACCACACAAGACAACGAACTCATCGAGTGTCGCCTCACCTTCCAAGTCAACCCACAACTCTACCAACGCATCGATACCGCCGCCTTATTCAATCTCAAACCAGATGCGCGTAACCCCCTATCATTTGGTAAATTCTTCAGCGAACCAGACATCACCATTGAAACCAGTCTTAAACCCGATTTATTACCACTCCTCGCAGAACACGCCGTCAATATTGATGAAACGGCAAAATATATCCTGAATTTAAGCCAAGAAGAACCCGATAACCAAATCCTCTTCACCGAAAGTTGGTTGGGCTTATCTGTTAAACAGCAACAAGAATCAGGCGAAATCGGCTATCGTACTCTTTGGTCTTATATTAGTCCAGAAAATATTGCTCAAACAAGCACGAACAGTGAAGGAATTGCTGAAGGTATTGTCAAATTTTTTAAAGATTGGACTGAGGCGAATTTATCAGCTAAAACTCAAAAATCTGCTGCCAAAATACTAGAAGGAATCGATAAATTTTTGACTGAATTCGCTGATATTAACACAGATGAGATAACACAAAAAATAGAGGCAACTTTGCCTTCAGATTCTACAGATGGTAGTATTTTTGAAGAAATAATCAATTTTTTCCAAGCTGATGATTGGCCGTTTGTACAACTTCCAGGACAGCCAGCTTTACAGATAGCTTTTCAAGGTGAAAATGGCAAATGGAATTGTTACGCTAGAGCCAGAAGTGAACAAAATCAATTCGTTTTTTATTCAATTTGTCCAGTCAACGTACCAGAAAATAAGCGGCTGGCTGTAGCAGAGTTTATCACTAGAGCTAATTCTGGTATGATTATCGGCAACTTGGAGCTAGATTTTACTGATGGTGAAATTAGTTACAAAACCAGCATTGATGTCGAAGGTGACAGACTCAGTTTTGCACTTATTCAACGGGTGGTTTACGCCAATGTCACGATGATGGATGAATACCTGCCAGGGATTATGTCTGTCATCTATGGTAATGTCTCACCAGAAGAAGCGATCGCTAAAATTGAAGGGTAGTTGGATATTTGTTTTTTTGCTAGTCCCTAAACAGAAGCCATAGTAACAATTGCCACTATGACTTCTGCTGCGGTTGAGTATTTCTGAGTCTTGATTTAAATTTCCAACTAAACCTTTGCTTCCAAAGATTTGAGTAACTCGGTATTCACACCCGACTCACGAGTCAGGGCTATTTTGCCAGTGCGGGCGATTTCTTTCAAACCAAATTTTTGCAACACTTGCACGATCGCTACCATTTTACCTGGATCTCCCACAACTTCTAAGGTGAGAGAATCTTCCGCCACATCCACGACTCGCGCCCGGAAAATCTGAGACAATTCGATCACTTCTGAGCGATTGCTGCTACTAGCATTCACCTTCAAAAGCATCAATTCCCGCTCGACACAAGGAGTTTCGGTAATATCCTGGACTTTTAGGACATTGACTAACTTATACAGTTGCTTAGTGAGTTGCTCAATGATGCGATCGTCACCAGGGACAACCATTGTAATTCGGGAGACTCCTCCTTGTTCAGCAGGGCCAACAGCAAGGCTTTCAATATTAAAGCCGCGACGCGCAAATAAACTAGAAATGCGGGAAAGAACACCCGCCTCATCTTCTACAAGAACTGAAAGGGTATGTTTCATCTTCGCCAACAGAGGCTAGAGCAGGAATTGAGTAATGCAGACACTAGCAAAGGGCAATGCTAGACCTACTACCGCACTAAATTTTCAGTGCGACCTCCTATTGTAAACTTAACAGCTGCACTCATTGCATTCTCAATCGAGAAATTGTTTAGAAATCATACTGCTAGCAAGAATTTGATTGAATGTATATCTTTTTGTTGGCAGATGCAGCATTTTTGTAAAGCTTTTATACTCAGATTTGATAAGCCTCTAATAGGAGAAAAGTTTTTATGGGTTGGCTACAAAGATTGTTTGGAATGGAAAAACCTCAAAATGCAGAAGTAAATCCGGCTCCACAGGCTGTACAGCAAGCTCCTAGTAGTGATGTCGCTAGTGCTACGCAATCAATACCTCCAGAACGTCTAGGATTAAGCGGAGAATATGACCAAAGTGGTTTAGCAAAGCGGGTAGCGTTGGCATTTGATGAAGATCCCCAACTCGACGATGTTAACACCCTTTGGGTTGCTCAGACGGGTAGCACTGTGGTGTTGAAAGGTAAAGTCCCCAGTCAAGAAATTCTCAACAAAATGATTTCTGTGGCGGGTTCTGTAAATGGTGCTACAGATGTTGACACTAACCAGGCGACGATTGGCTAGGTACTGCTGATGCGATCGCTCCCATTGCATAATATTTAGGGAACAACCAATGGTTGGCGATCGCCAACCCATCTTTCAATCCAATCTAAAATCGCTTGGTTAACTTGTTCTGGACATTCATCATGGGGACAATGCCCTACATCCTCCAGATTCAGCAGTTCCAACTTCTCGTTATATTGGGCAAATTGGCTAGCCAGGGCTGGCGGCACAAATCGGTCTTTTTGTCCCCAAATTAAAAGCATCGGAATTGTTAAGGTTGGTAATACTGTCTTGACACTGGGACTAAAATTAATTCCGATCGCAGCTTTGAACAAAGCACTAAAGGCCCTCGCAGAACCCCGGTCTTGGGGAGGCCCTGCTAAAATTTCGATGAGCTCATCGGTAATCGCCTCTGGGTTAGCGTAGGCGAGACTAGCCCAGCGACGCAGCATCCCAGGACGGCGCACGAAGTTAAATACAGGTTTAAGTATCAACGGCGAAGCAACAACATTTTTAATTGCTGTGACAAGTGGTCGCAGCACAGGAGGAATTGCTTCTTGTTCTAATGACGGGTCGGGTAAACTCATCATCACCATACCCAGCACCATATCAGGATGATTGGCGGCGGCGGCCATCGAAATCAGTGAACCGTTGGAATTGCCTATTAATATCGCTGGTTGACGGATAAATGTTTTCCAGAAATCGTAAACTTGCTCAACCCAGAGTTCGATGCTGTAATTAGCTGCGGCTTTTTGAGAAGCGCCAAAACCTAACATATCTATGGCGTAAACTGTGTGATGCTCACCCAAAACTTCTAAATTATGTCGCCAATGCCCAATGGAAGCACCAAAGCCGTGTAATAGAATTAGGGGTGTTGTATTGGGGTGATTTTGGCTAGGGCGAATGTAAGTATAGCGGGTTTGCCAGCCACGCCAAATCCAATCTCTTTGATTACCAACTCGTTCCTGCCAGTGTACCGTAGTGGTCACACTTACCTCCGATTTATCAGCACTGAAATACCATTTTGACACTCCCCGCTCTAAAGAGACGGGGATTCTTGGTTCCCTGACTCGCCATAAGAGGGCAGAGTTACCCCAACCGCCCAAGAGGGCAAATCTCCCCAAGCGTAGCTTCCCGTATGCCCTACGGTAGTTAATCCACGTTTTAGAATATTGATACTGGCGTTCACGTCCCTATCTTCTACATAGTTGCAATGATGGCAAACATGAGTTCTTGTCGATAGAGACTTTTTAACCTTAGCGCCACAGTTAGAACAATTTTGGCTAGTGTTATGGGGAGGCACAGCAACCGTTACCTTCCCATACTTATACCCAAAATACTCTAACCATGACCGGAATGTTGACCATCCAGCATCAGATATTGATTTAGCTAGATGTCGGTTCTTGACCATGCCCTTGACATTTAAGTCTTCATAGGCTACTAAATCGTTAGATTGGATGACGGAGTACGCTAATCTCTTGCAATACTCTTTTCGCTGCCTACTTACTCTTAAATGCTTACGCGCATACCTATTTCTAGCTTTGTGGTAGTTGGCTGATTGTGGCAATAGGGCTTTCTTCAATGACTTGTCGTACTTCTTAGACTTCTTGCGATTAGCACGGTTTAACTGTTTCTCAGACTTACGGTAAAACTGGGGTGATACCTCTACATTGCCTTTATTATCAGCAATGAAATACTTTAAGCCCAAATCAATGCCTGCCACTTGACCAGTGGGTTGAGTTTCAACTTTTTGGTCAACACTTATCGCAAATTGAGCGTAATACCCATCAGCACGACGCACCAAACGGACACGCTTAATCTGCTTGATATCGTAGTAGTTAAGGTCATAAGTTCCTTTTAATTTTAAGGTTCCTATGCCTTTCTTGTCTGAAAAAGTTATGGATTTACGAGTAGCAGAAAGCTTCCATCCAGTTGTTTTATATTCCACTGAACGACAGTGTTTTTTGAACTTGGGAAACCCCTTCTTACCCAAAACCTTCTTCTTGCAGTTGTCATAAAACCTACTAATCGCACTCCACGCACGCTCTGCCGCAGACTGCCGAGCCATTGAATTGAGTTCGTTAGCAAAGGGGAATAAATCAGCAAGTACAGCACAATATTTGTTCAGGTCGTATTTACTCAAACCTTTAACATCCATCCATTGCCTTAAGCATTTGTTTTGGATGAATTGAGATGTACGAATAGTGTCATCTATTGCCCGATACTGTTTGTCTTTTCCCTTGACTTTAAACTCGTAGATTATCACTGGTTCGACCAACCAACTACATTCTTATACTACCATGATTAGCATAATAATGCTCAAGAAATTCAGCAATCCGCTTATATCCCCCGAATAGAATTCGGGGGATATAAGCATCACACCTCATAAGAATTGGGCATTGGGGATTGGGCACAAAAGGCAGAGGGGCAGAGGGGAAAAACTTACTGCAACTTCTCCTCTGCTCCTCTGCTCCCCTGCTTCTTCCCCATGCCCCATGCCCTATTTACCTAACAAATTGGGGCATAATTTCGGCAGCGGTGAATATTCCATAGATGCCGCGTTGGTGTAATTGTCTACCAGCTTTGAGATAGCCGAAAGCAGGGCCGCAGACATTTGCTGCCATGCTGGTTTCATCTCCCAGAGTAAAGGTGTGGGTAGAAATCTTCCCTTCAAAGGTACGTCCTGTTACCTTAACATTAGTGCTGAGGGGCTTTTTGGGATTACGGGTATCTACTACACCACCAACTGTAACGCGATCGCGCCCTACTATCCCTGCTACTTCTAACATCACATCATCAGCGTGTTCCATATTTGTCAAGGTCAGCACGCCATTAGTTTTATCTAGTAGTGCTTCTACTTGTGCGTCAGTCATCGCCCTCGCAGTTTCCACTGTATAACCAGGCATGTGGCCGATGTCCTCCCTAACAGTGGCGCGGTAAGCTTCCCAGTTAGCAATTCCCACCCCAAAGGTAATTTCAACTTGATGAATTTCGGCATAGCTTTGGGCGGCTAAAGCTGCTGCTGCTGTTAATAGTCCAGGGGTAGCACCACATCCTGTCATGTAGGTAATCCCGGCCGCTTGCAGTTCCTCCTTCATCGCTAGGAGTTGTTCTACAGCAGTGGTGCGTTTAATCGCATCTACTAGTACCCCACGCCAACCAGATTTGATAAATTCCTTGGCGACAGTGGGAATAAAGTCATTAGGTAGGTTAGGTAAAGCCAAAAAATACCCATCTACTTCAGCTATTTCGATTAAATCCTGAATACTTTGATTTGTTAATGTACCAATTGGCTCTAAATAACCCACCGAACCTTGGGACTGATAGGTTGCAATGGATTTTTCAGTATTTAAACCCTCGGTAGCATAAACGTAGCCTTTTTGATCTGCTGCTGCGACTAAAATCATTTCTTGTTTACCAGCAACTACCTTAGCGGCTGCTTGTCCGAGTCCGCCGAAACCCAGTACTCCCACACGTATCGCTGGCGAAATATTTAGAGAATTTTTGATTTGTTCAGAATTCATAGTCAATTCGTTAAGTTGAATCAAAAGCCTTGATTATTCGGCATCTCAGCTTCCGGCTGATAACTGGTGGCTGATAGCTGATAACTCAAAGCTATAGAGATTAATTATGATTCATTATCCTGGGTTCTTTAGCCTGAGATTGCAGATATTTATCTCTGAGCGATCGCTTTTGAGTTTTTTGACTGGAAATATACCAGATTTAAAGCAATGGCCGCAACTAGCAACCCAGAAGAAGGCTTAAGAATACTGGCTAAACTTGATGCTCTGACAGAATAGAGTTTCTGGCACGATGATGCAAACACTCACGGAGGCGATCGCTTAAAATAATTCGTAATTAATAATGACCCTCGATAGCATCTCTTAGTTGTCATTCATATTTCTTTCCTTCTGCCTTCTCTTTGTGATGGTTAATATTTTTACAATAACTTCATTATCTGCTTTTATATTTGCTAGCATCAGTACTTTATTGCTAGTCCAGACAGTCACAGCTAAACCAGTACAGATAAAAAGGCAAGTCAATCAACCAATACCATTCAACTCAAGAGTACGAATATATCCTGCAAATAATAGCTTACCAGCAAGCTGCTTGATTACGATTGAAAGTGTTATAAAAAAGTCTAGCAAGATGCAAATCACAGAAGCAAAACTTACAACATACGAGGAATTTGCAGCTAAAACAGGGCTATATAAATCATCGATTTCTAACAACCGAATGGTGTGGATAGTGACTGGTTTTGTTCAAGGTGAGTTGAGAATGTCTAGAGGTAGAAGTGTCTGTACTGATAATGCTAAATTTGTGGAAGTAACGGATGCTGAAACTGGCTATTCTTTTGGTAGAAGTATTTACTGTCCCCCAAACAATGAGATAAATTTTATGCGGTAAAGTTGACTTAGAATCAAAACAATTTACTTTCAAAAAATTGACTTTTATGACATAGATATCTACAAAAAACCTCACATTTTCGTTAAAAAAATAACTTTTAAAAAAGTTTTAACATTAACTAAACCGTATTGATTTATAGTGATAAGAAGTTTGTCTGTCAGCAGTAATTTTAACGCTCATAAATTTCTAATGGTAAATTGTCTGGGTCTTTAAAGAAAGTATATTTCTTACCTGTAATTTCATCAACTCTGATATTTTCTACCTCTAAACCTTTTGATTTTAAATAAAAAACAGTTTCTTCTACATCATCAACTTGAAAAGCAAGATGTCTTAAACCACAAGACTCTGGTTTACTAGGCCGTTCTGGAGGATTGGGAAAAGAGAATAGTTCGATTTGAGTATTTTCTGCAACTTTTAAATCTAATTTATAAGAATTTCTGGCGGCGCGAAAAGTCTCTTGAATAATCGAAAAGCCTAAAACTTCTACATAGAATTTTTTTGAGCGATCGTAGTCAGAACAAATAATCGCTACATGATGAATGCCAGTGGTTTTCATGTGTACTTCTCAAGCTAACAACCATTTACCTGTAGCACTTTTAGCAGAGTTTTGCTAGTCTTTGCAAGATAAGGGCTTTAGCAAAGTGCTAATCTGGAAAATACAAACCTTGATGCCATCAACCTTAAAGACGCTGATTTACGTAGAGCAATATTTATTACTGTAGATCAGATCAGAACTGCTACATTTTGGTATTAAGAAATATAGGACGATGATTTTCGTATTGACGTGGGTGAAATTGCGATGTCTGAAGCTGAAGATGCAGAAATCATCTGTTACCTGATGTCTAACTTTTCGCATATTTAACTAAAATTTATATTTAATCAGCAAAAAGGCTTATTGCTTTCTCAAAACTTTATATTCAATAAGCAAAAAGGCATATTGCTTACTCAAAATGACATTTTGCTTTCTCAAACCCCAGTTTGCTTTCTCATTTTGGTGTTTTCCGCAAGCAAAAGAAGCTTTTACTTTCTCAAACCCCAGTTTGCTTTCTCATTTTGGTGTTTTCCGCAAGTAAAAGAAGCTCTTACTTTCTCAAACCCCAGTTTGCTTGTTTATTTAAGTAATTTCCGCATTCATTTTGGTATATCGTTGAGCCGTTAGCTTGCGATGCCTGCGACGGGCGTAGCCATCGCTTCATTCAATAAGAATCTTTCAATGGCTGACTGTTAACTTTGCTGGCTCGTTGGTTAAATATTAAAGTTCGCCAAGGTTTTAAAGCCATGAACCAAACATTGCAAACTAAGGCTGAACACATTACTCAAACTACAACAGACGCATATTGGCGAAGTGGTCGAGTAGCAAACGGTGGATAAACCGATAACGGCCACCGACTTGTTGAATTAAGCGACGTTGTGCTGCACGGTTGAGAAATTGGGCATAGTTCCAAGGTATGTAGCCACTGCACCAAAGTACCAAACGTAGGGAAACGTGCTGTATGCAGGCGAATCCTCCACCGTAGAATAATGTAAGTAAAAAAGTAGTAGCTTGGATAATATTCAAAATTAAAGTATTCTCACGAGGTATAGACAACTTTTGGTTTAACCAAAAGATGAGAATACGAAGAATACTAAATATAATTGTGATAAAAACTGTGATGAAAAGCGTGTTCGTGAATGATGCCCTAATACCTTGGTTGGGTTTAAATTTAGTTTTTAAATCTGACTTTAGTCCCTTAAATAACGCTCCAATTAGCGCAAAAATCAGCGCAAAAATTAGTCCATACAGCCCAGAAGAAATCAGCACTAGAATCAGCGCATAAATCAGCCTAGAAATCAACCCAGAATTCGGCACTAGAATCAGCGCATAAATCGGCGCTAAAATCAGCCCATAAATCAGCCAAAATTTTAGCCAAAATTTTAGCCAAAATTTTAGCCCTAAAGTAAAATTTTTAAGAAAAACATGAATTTTTAATCGTTTAACTGACAATTGAATTTCTTCGACTGGTTCAATGGAAGAAATATCTAAAATCAGCACAGAAATCAACCCAAAAATCAGCCCAGAAGTCAGCCCAGAAGTCAGCCCAAAAACCAGCCCAAAAATCAGCCCAAAAATCAGCCCAATCTCTTGATCATTCACCGTAAAACTCAGCCCAGAAATTAGCCCAGAAATTAGCCCAAAAATTAGCCCTACAATCAGCCCTACAATCAGCTTATATAACCACTTTTGCTGACGATTTTGCAACCAAGATGGCTGCATATTCTCAATCAAAAACTCCGTCTGCGTTTTTTGCAATCGCTTTGCTAAAAATGCTAAAAAATGTATATTTTTCTTTCGCTGCGGTTCTCCCTTCCCCACAGGCAGCAAATTAAACCTACGCTCGATATAAGCATTAAATAAATCCTGCTTTGTCTGTATTGCCCTTCCTTGATATGCAACCACCATCATTGAGAGTAATAATGGTGTCCTTGCTAATTCCAAAAATTCCGCGTTTCTCTGAATTTCTTGCCACACATCAGGTCTATTCAACTGATTTAAATAATCTTGAATCTGTCTTTCCGACAACTGCTGCAAACAAACCGCACCATGTAACTGTGTAAGCTGTTCTTCCCCTGTATGATATTCCTCTTCCCGACAGCAAACAACCAAATCTCGCTTTGCATCTTCACCCAAATATTGATTAATTGCTTTGATGCATTTTTTCTGTCGTTGCAACCCCAACTCATCCAACCCATCCAACAACGGCAAAATATCACCCCGTTCCAACCAAAACCGACTGATACCAGGTGTTAGATTATATTCCTCCTTGAGTTGAATAATTAACCAATCCAGAATGTTGACGCTATCATCTCGCCATGCCGAAAGTTCAAATATAAAGGGCATTGGGGCTGTATCATCTCGCTTTGCTGTTTCCAATAATTCTTCTGCTAAATTTAGTAGTGTCGTAGTTTTCCCGCCTCCCGGCTGTCCTAAAATTAATAACCTGCCACCGATGTCTTTTCGCTGCAACACTTCCACCATGCGATTAATTTGCTGAGGTGGACTTGTATTCTGATTTGCAGAGATTGTATACAAGGGTTGTAGTGGGTTTCGTCCGACTTTTTCCGGTTGCTCTTGTGCGTCTAGTTCAATCATCAGTGACAAAAGCAGAGAATCTTGCGATCGCTTTTTAACCTTTGTTTCTTTTGCTTCCAGTAGTCGCGGTCTTAAGGTCGGGTCGATTTGTTCTGGTGCGTCTTCTGGCTGCTGCTGTGCCTGTTGATATGTTCCCCATGCAATCAACAGCGTCACAATAATCACAGTACCAATAATTAATAAATTTTTATGCGGGAAATCTGGAATTGAAGGTAATTGATTAATTAAATAACCGATTAAACTTGTGGCAGTTGCGCCAAAAATGAACAAAAAGAGCGGATTTTTGAGCAGCTTGTTCATACAGTAAACTTGAAAGCAAAGAATACTTAAATTGATTATCGCTATGTTTGAGTATTACTGCTGACAGTCTTGACGCGAAACTTTCATACCGTTAATCAGCAACGTTGAATTTTTACTATTCCTGCAAAACGGTCTTTGATACAATCCTAGTTTTCTTCAGGTCTGCTTCGGAAAGTTCTTCCCCAGCTTGCAAGCGGGTGGCTGAGGTTTGCAACACTGTCGCCGCCCCTTTATCTCCGATTTGTAAAGCGGTTTTAGCAGCCGTTTGCAGCATCGTTGCTGCACCAGTGCGATCGCCTTGTTGCAATTTCGCCTCTGCTAACTGAGTTTGGCGATACTTCGCTAATGCTAAAATAGATTGTTGCACCTGTGGATTAGATGTCGGTTCATACGCCCGCACTACATCTGCATACACTGGCATCAAGGGCGAAAGTAAACCTTCTTCGTTAACCAACGGGTCATCATAACGAATTTGTAGATGAGCGATCGCTTGTTTCCCTTCTGGCAATTGTCCCAGATAAATGTTCGCCAAAACTACCCGTTCTACATCCTGCATCAAATCTCCCAAACGTACAGCAAAGCTACCATCAGCTTCGGGTTTCACTGGTAACTCGATTGTGTCTGGGGCAACTTGGGCAATGGGTTTCAATTCTGCTAGTCGGACATTGGGCACTAGAGATAACAGCAAGTAGGCATTAGTTAGCCCAATAGATTGAATCCGTCCAAATAGCCGGCTAAATTGATCCACAGCTTGTTCAGGGCGTTCAATATGCGCTAGAGTCCCACCACCGACATCGGCAATGTTTTCTAGCAAATCCTGATTCCAGCTATTGCCAAATCCGAAAGTGTTGATAGTTAGGTTCAGCTTGGCAGCCTTTTGTGCCAGTTTAAGACAGCGTTTGTTATCATCTCGCCCAATATCCCACTTCCAAATTCGCAAACCGCTTTCACCATGCCCATCTGTCAGCAGAAACGCCTGGGAAACAGCGCCTCTTGTGCCCTTCATCAGTTCTGTAATTCCCAGTTCCAAACCATCAGCGATCGCAGTACCGCCGCTAGCAGTCAGTTTGCTTTTTATTTGAGATTTGATGCTTTCGGGGTCTTCGATCGCTTGGTTAGGGATAATGACTTCCGCAGAACCAGAAAAAGCTACAACTGAGATGCGATCGCCTACTTTCAACCGATCGATTAATCCTTCCACTGCCTGGATCACCGTTTTTATTGGTTGTCCATGCATGGAACCACTTCTATCCAAAATCAAGCAGAGATTAAGGGGGAGATTTTGGTCAGACTCACCAGCGATTGCAAAAATCGTTATTGCTAGTTGACGTTGGCTACTTGTTTGAGCCACATCAACATTATTATCATTTAACGCCGAGAGCAATTTAACTTTCATTGCGGAGGGGTATCTTGCAAAACTGTTTTAGAGACAATCCGGGTTTTCTTGCGATCGCTTTCAGATAAATCTCCACCAGATTGTAGCTGGGTGGCAGAAGTTTGCAACACCGTCGCTGCCCCAGTATCTCCCATTTGCAAGGCAGTTTTCGCAGCCGTTTGTAACATTGTCGCCGCACCAGTGCGATCGCCCTGTTGTAATTTCGTTTCGGCTAGCTGGGTTTGGCGATACTTAGCTAATGCTAAAATAGAATGCTGTACCTGGGGATTCGGGTCTGCTTGATAATTTTTGACTACATGGGCATAAACTGGGATATTTGGTGTAACTAAACCTACTTTGTTAGCGGCTGGATCGTCGTAGCGGACTTGCACATTAGCGATCGCTTGTTCACCTGTTGGCAATTGTCCCAAATAAATATTAGCTAAGATTACCCGTTCTGCATCTTTCATTAAATCTCCCAACCGCACAGCGAAACGTCCATCAGCTTCTTGTTGCAGTGGTAACTCAATTGTGTCTGGGGAAACTTGGGCCACAGGTTTAAGTTCTGCTAGCCGGACATTGGGCATCAGGGAGAATAACAGATAAGCATTAGTCAATCCCACCGTTTGAATACGGCTGAACAGGCGATTAAACTCTTCCACTGCCTGTTCGGGTTTTTGAATATAAGATAAAGTACCTAAGCCAGCATCAGCAATTTTTTCTAAAACATCTTGGTTCCAGTTGTCACCAAATCCCAAAGTATTTAAAGTTAAATTATAGCTAGCAGCCAATTGGGCGAATTTCAAACAACGGTTGTTATCACCGTGTTCATTTTCCCCGTCGGTTAACAAAAAGGCTTGGGAAACAGTATCTTTTTTCCCCTTTGCCAACTCCTCAATCCCCAAGCGCAGTCCTTCATCAATCGCAGTTCCACCATCGGCGGCTAGGCGATTAATTTGCTGCTTGATTTTCTCTGGGTTTTCGATAGTTTGACTGGGTACTAAGACTTTGGCACGGTGATCGAAAACTACCACACTGAGGCGATCGCCAGGATTGAGTCTATCTACCAGACGATTCGCCGCTTTTTTGACCGTTTCTAGCGATCGCCCGTTCATCGAACCACTATGATCGAGAATTAAGCATAAATTCAAGGGTACATGGCGGTCTTGAGTCTCTGCGATCGCCGAAATCGAAATT
Source organism: Nostoc sp. NMS9 (assembly GCF_017114995.1). GTDB lineage: Bacteria > Cyanobacteriota > Cyanobacteriia > Cyanobacteriales > Nostocaceae > Nostoc. The sequence continues at coordinate 65,971 of NZ_JABXKL010000014.1, forward strand.
CCCAACTGACGTTGACTGTTCAGTTGATTTGCGTCCAAATTACCATCATTCAAGGCAGGCTGCAAATTAACCTTCATAACTCAGAGTCCCTATTCAGGATATACATACTAAAAAATAACTTCAAAGCACTACTTTAGCTCTACGGAAAACCTCTCCAACATAAATACATTAATATAATCAGAATATCTTAGAAGCCAAGCATTGGCAGATGCGAAGCCACCTTCAGCATTAGGGAGAAATCCGCACCTTGAGGAAGGCTGGCATCGCGCTAGGATGTATTACAGTTAACGGCATAGTTTCAGGCGATCAGTTGCTATGGACATTTCCCCAATCAAGGCTGTTCAAGCCCCATATTACGGCGATAACTTTTACCGGACACCACCGCCAGATTTGCCTTCCCTCTTATTGAAGGAGCGAATTGTCTATATTGGGATGCCACTGGTACCTGCTGTCACGGAATTAATCGTAGCCGAATTGCTGTTTTTGCAATCCGACGACCCCGAAAAACCGATTAAAATCTATATCAACTCCACCGGCACTTCTGGTTACAGTGGCGAACCTATTGGCTTTGAAACCGAAGCCTTCGCCATTTATGACACCATGAAATATATCAAGCCTCCTATCCACACCATCTGCGTCGGTTCCGCGATGGGTATGGCAGCAATGCTTCTCAGTGCTGGTACAAAAGGTTGCCGCGCTAGTTTGCCTCACTCCTCGATTATCCTGCATCAGCCCAAGAGCTACGCCCAAGGTCAAGCAACGGATATTCAAATTCGCGCCAGGGAAGTTTTGGTAAACAAAGGGGCGTTAGTTGATATCTTACATCGCACCACTGGACAGGCTCCAGAAAAAATTACTAAAGACATGGATCGGCTGTTGTATCTGACACCTTACGAAGCGAAGGAATACGGGCTGATTGACCGAGTTTTTGAGAAAGAAGAACTCGCAAATCCTCCACTCCCTGCCAGTGTCCTTTAGTGAGTGCTGAGTGCTGAGTAGAGACGGGATTAATCGCGTCTGTGCAGGAGTTATGAGTTATTCCTAACTCTCCCACCGCCCCCAAATTATTAAAAACGGAGTAAATTATGCCTATAGGCGTTCCTAAAGTTCCTTACCGGATGCCCGGTGGACAATATACAGATTGGATTAGCATCTACGATCGCCTTTACCGGGAACGGATTATATTCTTGGGGCGTGATATTGATGATGAAATTGCCAATCAAATTATCGCTGTAATGCTGTATCTGGACTCAGACGATCCAGGTAAAGATATTTATTTATACATCAACTCCCCCGGTGGAATGGTTACATCTGGCATGGCTATTTTTGACACCATGCAACATATCAAATCAGATGTAGTGACTATTTGTGTGGGTTTAGCTGCTTCAATGGGGTCTTTCCTGCTGGCAGCTGGCACCAAAGGCAAACGACTAGCGTTGCCTCATTCACGGATTATGATTCACCAGCCTTCAGGTGGCACCCGTGGACAAGCAACCGATATCGAAATTGAAGCTAAAGAGATTCTGCGGATTCGTCACCAGCTCAATGGCATTTATGCTGATAAAACTGGTCAGACCATAGAAAAGATCGAAAAAGATATGGATCGTGACTTTTTCATGTCTGCCGAAGAAGCAAAAGAATACGGTTTAATTGACCGTGTGATTGAAGAACGAACCTCGGTAATAACAGGGGAGTAGGAAGGTAGGGGGCACAGGGGCAGGGAGCAGGGGGAGCAGGGGAAGAATAATTAATTGCCCAATGCCCAATGCCCAATGCCCAATGCCCAATGCCCAATGCCCAATGCCCTTTTATGAACAAACTGTCAACATTGAACTTTAAAATCACAAATTAGCCCTTATTATTAGTAGTTCAGGCGTGAAGCAGATAGCTGATAGCCTATAGCTGCATATTCGATAGCTCATAGCTCAAGATGGATCTTGGAGATTGCTACCGTTTATTGGGTTTAAGGTCGGGAGCTTCTTTTGCTGACATCAAAGCGTCCTATCGGCGATTGGCGCAGCAATATCATCCCGATATCAACCCAGATGACAACAAAGCCAAAGATAAGTTTATTGCGTTGACAGAGGCGTACAAACTCCTACTGACGGTGGTACTGCCAGAGGAAACTGTGGCACATTCAACTCAGGTGTCAACATCTGGTGGGCGTGATGACGCTAAGGCAACGCATAGGCAAAAAACACCAGTAACAACGGTGACAAGTCAAGAATCAGGGAAACCAAAGCCGCCTAATCTGTTGGAAATAGAAGAACGGCTGAAGTGGAAGACTTATGAGCAATTGCAGCGATTTTTGCAAGAAAGACGATTTCCGCAAGCGATCGCCCTGGCAGAAGCTTTAGCAGATCGTTTGTCAACAGATGCAGAAGTCCGTCAATGGCTAGCGATCGCCTATCAAATTTGGGGACGGGCGCTAATTTCCGAAAAACAACTACTCAAAGCCAGAATTTATCTCAAAAAAGCCTTGAAAACAGATCCACATAATAAAAGTCTCTGGTATGAAGTCCAGCGTGATTTCCAGCGCTTGGAGCAAATTTTTTAAAGATTCAAAATTAGCCCTTTCAAGATAGGTAAAATTTTTGGACAATAATTCTTCTTAACTTCTGTGTTATCTGCGACTAATGCAGTTAAATAAATTCCCAAAAAAATGCTGAGTCACCTTGAAAGGGCTAGTTCTGAGTATAAAAATTTTACCAAAAACCTTGATTTTAGGATTCTGTTAGAAAATAAATGTTTTAATTATCGCTTTATTTACAGTTTAAAAATAGGCTCTTATTTTTATTTTCTCAAAGTGATTAAAGAGGGTTAATTACTTTAGCTTTTTGTTACATACTTGGAAATTTTTCTGCCTCGTTTTGCTAATCTGCAAGCTGTCATGCTTCTAAAATGCAGCATTTAGGTCATTTTCAAAAATACAGCATTTGCAATCCTACCTGCGAAGTGTGGGTTAAATTGTTAAGTCCCTTGTTGCTACATCTCGTAAGTTGGAAAGTCTGATCGGAGGTTTCCTGAGATCGGACTTTCCACAAAATCTAAAATTGGTACGATCATCGCTGCCATCCACGTAGCACTGCTCCCAAGGTAGCGATTCCCTCGACAATCTTCTTAGTTGTTTGAAAGCTAAAAGCTAACCTGATGGCATCATCTCCCTGTCCATTGGCGTAGCAGCGAGTTCCTGGCAGAAAGCTGATGCCTTGTTCATTGGCAGCAGTTAGGAGTGCTTTGGCGCTGATGTCTGGCGGCAATTTACACCAAACGAAAAAGCCACCACCTGGTCGCAAAGCAACTACATCACTGGGAAACTCGTGAGCGATCGCTTCTAACAACAAATTACACTTATGCTTGTAGCAGGCGATTAGCTCCTGAATATGATAATCTAGTTTACCTGTAGCACAGTAGCGGCCAACCACATGGCTGACAAATGGCCCCACAGGCCCTTCACTTTTGAACATTGCCAACCGCTCAATAATTGCTGGATTGCCACAAGCCCAGCCTAGCCTGATACCAGGCGCAATGATTTTCGAGAAGGTATTCACGTATAACACCCACCCCTCCTGGTCTAGGCTTGCCAAGGGAGTTACAGCTTCGCCTTGGAAGCGCAAATCGCTGTAGGCATCGTCTTCTACCACCAACACGCCATACTCAGCCGCTAACGCTACCAGTTTTTGGCGGCGAGATAACGGCATAGTAGTGCCTGTGGGATTATGAAAAGTAGGGATAGTGTAAATAAACCTGGGTCGAATACCCCGTTTTTTCAAGTCGCTTAAAGTTTCTTCTAACGCATCTACATCCATTCCCATCTCATCTACAGGAATGGTAATCAGGCGTGCGCCAGCCTGGACAAATCTACTAACTACTCCCAAGAAGGTTGGCCCTTCCACAATTACCATATCACCAGGTTCGATAAATACATCTGGTAGCAAGCCCAAAATCTGACCGGAACCGTAGCCAATAATCACGCGATCGCGATCGGCAGGGATTCCTTGAGCTTGCAAGCGGAGGATTATTTGTTCATAAAGTTGGGCTGAAGGTGGCCCGTAATTGAGAGCGATCGGAGCTTCTTCTGCCAGTACAGCAGCACTTGCAGCAGACAAGTCAGCATGGGGAAAGAGAATTGGGTCAGCTAGACCATAGGCAAAGCTGACGCTGATGATTTTGGTTAACTCAGTGCCGTAAGTTGGTGGTGTCAGATTTCTAGCTCTTTCGGCGAATAAATCAGCAATTTGGTAAGCAGAAGTGGTATAAGCCATAAGCAATTCAAAATTGGGAGTCAGAATATAGAACACACACAAAGGCAATTAGCGAAAAGTCATACGTATGTATTCTTTCTTATAACATCATGACAAGTATCGTAAATCTTGATTACTAGAACAAAATTACTATAGTGAAATTAATTAACTTCAAGTGGCAACAGCTAATTCTAAGCTTAGGCTGCCTACTACTGATTATTGCCTGTCAGAGTTTATATCCCAATAACCCAGACGCTAAATCTCTCAAGGTGGCCACAGACCCCACCTTTGTCCCTTTTGAAATCCAAACAGCTAGCGGTAACTTGGAAGGCTTTGATATTGATTTGATGAATGCGATTGCTAAAGTAGCAGGTTTTGCAGTCCAGTTTGAAAGTCTGCCCTTTGATGGCATAATCTCGACCTTGCAAGCCAAAAGAGTTGATGCAGCAATTAGTGGAATCACAATTACCGCAGAACGCCTGAAAACAATTGCTTTTTCACGACCTTATTTTAAAGCCGGACTTGCGATCGCTGTCCGCGAAGACAATCAAAATATTAAAGACTTCAATAGTCTCAAAGGCAAAAAAATTGCTGTCCAAATTGGTTCCACTGGGGCAGATTTTGCCAAAACCATCCCCAACACCAAAATTAGTACTTTTAATTCTGGGCCAGAGTTTTTCCAAGACTTACTCAATGGCAACGTTGATGCTGTGATTAGCGATGCTTTCGCAACTTTGTATGCGATTAAAAATGGCAAACTCAAAGGCATCAGAGTTGTTGCGGATTTCCTCACTGAAGAATACTACGGGATTGCTATGCCCAAGAATTCCCCCCATTTGGATGCAATTAACAAAGGTATAGCGAGTTTGTTATCCAATGGCAATTACAAGCAAATTTATCAAAAATGGTTTAAAGTTGAACCTCCACAATTGCCAGACTCTTGACAATTGGGGATTGGGCATTGGGGATTGGGCATTGAAAAGAGACAAGGTAGACAAGGAAGAGGGGGGAGATAAGGGAGAGACTTGTTCAATAATTACCCCTTCCTTATCCTCATTGTCCTCATTGTCCCCCTTGTCCCCCTTGTCTCCTCATCTCCCCTGCTCCTTTGCTTCTTCCTCATCCCCGTCATCTTCTCCATTCCCTATGCCCCATGCCCCATTCCCTATTCCCCATTTATTAAGGAATTAGGTGCCAATATATGAAATATTTATCTAATATGCGTCACAATTAATACTGCCACCAAAATTCATTGATAAACTACAATCTACTGTAGTCAGGGACAGCCAATTGTGGCACCTTGGATCTTAGTGGCTAGAAGCACCTTGGAACGAACGGGAATAAAGGAACTTCCACTATGCTGATTTGCCCTCAGTGTAAATTTGAAAACCCCAATAGCAATAAATTCTGTCAAAACTGTGGCACGTCCCTGACTCACAAGGTCTGTCCTGAATGCAGTACCGATGATGTACCTGTGAATGCACTACGTTGTCATAACTGTGACACAGAATGTGGAACAGTGTTTTGGGCAATTATTGCTAAAGAAACGACTGGGGAAGCTTTGAGAGTAGAAGGGGATGTAGGAGATGTCAGAGGTGAGGGAGGTGAGGGAGATGAGCAAGCAATACCCTCCTCATCTCCTGTATCGCCTAGTTATCAGATTACATTAGGCTCCTATTTAGACTCCCAAGAGCGCTATCAATTGATAGATACGCCACTTGCCCAGACGGAAACTGCCATTATTACTGATGTAGGTGTGAGAGTTCTAGACTGCCAGCCGTATCAAATATCACCCATTGAGGCCATACTAGCAAGTCAGGAATCAGATTTGCTAACGCCATCAGCAGAAGCGAGTGAAATTCCTCGCCTTGCTAAAGCTTATATTGCTTTACAATCCCAAGGTGAGCGGGGGATACCGCCGATTCACGACGCATGGCAGCAAGGTGATATACAGGTATTAATAATCGAAAACCGCTCAGATTGGCAGCATTTACTCGACCTGTGGCAAGAAGAAACAACCAGTTCGTTAAAAATTTTACACTGGTGTTATGAAATGACCCAACTTTGGGCAGTATTGGAACCAGTAAATTGTCGTCAAAGCCTTTTAGATTTGTCGAATTTGCGATTGGATGAAGACCAAACGTTGGCACTACAAAGGTTGTATGTGGAGTCATCGAATTCTCAGCCCGCCACGGAGTTGTTAGAAGATGCCCAAAGCCAAACATCTGCCATTCCAGAAGAGCCGTTAACTATCCAAGCTTTGGGAAGGGTTTGGCAAGCACTATTTAGACAGTCGCAACGGACTCAATTTGGCTCCGTAGTCCAGATGTTGGGGGATTTAGAGGTAGGTAAGATTCAGACGATCGCCCAATTGCGATCGCGTTTGGAGGAAATCTCTATTGAACTGGAAGCACTAGGAACCGCAACTTTGCCCCCAATAAAGGAGAAAAATACTGCTGTGTCCACCATCCCGCAATCAGACGAGTTAGAAGATATCATTAGCAAAACTGATGATATGCCAACTGTTGTGCTGGCGATGCAGTTAAGTAGCTTAGAAGATGCAGGACGCACAGATGTGGGGCGTCAACGTCATCATAACGAAGACTACTTTGGCATTGAAACCAAAATTCATAAACTGGAGTTCCCCAAAAGTCGAGTCTTAGAAGGGCATGGTTTGTATATTCTTTGTGATGGTATGGGTGGACACGCTGGCGGCGAGATAGCCAGCGAGTTAGCAGTCAACACCCTACGGCAATACTTTCAAGAACACTGGATTGCCAACCAGCTGCCAACAGAAGATAGCATTCGTGAGGCAGTGTATTTAGCTAATGAGGCGATTTACAAGCTCAATCAACAAGATGCCCGTTCTGGAGTTGGGCGTATGGGTACAACTTTAGTAATGCTTTTAATTCAAGATACTCAAGCAGCAGTTGCTCATGTGGGAGATAGCCGTCTCTATCGGCTGACGCGTAAGCAGGGACTAGAACAAGTCACAGTAGATCACGAAGTTGGGCAACGAGAGATTAACCGAGGAGTGGAAGCAAGCATAGCTTACGCCCGCCCAGATGCCTACCAACTTACCCAAGCCTTGGGGCCTCGTGATGAAAACTCGATTAATCCCGACGTAGGCTTTTTCGACATCAATGAAGATACTCTTCTGCTGTTGGCATCAGACGGTTTATCAGATAATGATTTACTAGAAACCCATTGGCAAACTCACTTAGAACCCTTACTTAGTTCTGGCGTTAACTTAGAACGGGGCGTTACAGATTTAATTGATTTGGCAAATCAATACAACGGTCACGACAATATTACTGGTATACTTATTCGGGCAAAAGTACGCCCAAATCTGGAAAGTTAATCATAAACGGGGAATTGGGAATGGGGCATGGGGAAGAAGCAGGGGAGCAGGGGAGCAAAGGAGCAGAGGAGAAATTGCAGTAAGTTTTTCCCCTCTGCCCCTCCGCACCTCTGCCTCTTGTGCCCAATGCCCAATGCCCCATTCCCAATTCCCTAATCCATTTACCTTATAGGTTACATTGTGGTTAGTCTGACCCTGTTAGAACCGCAACAGAAAACTCCCCTTCAGCAGTGGTGCTTTGAAAACTCCTCCATAATTCGGATTGGTCGAGCGGCAGATAATCACGTTGTTTTAAATGATAGTTTAGTTTCGCGGCATCATCTAGAACTGAGAAAAGTCGGTGACGCTAGCAATGGCGATGCTTGGCAGCTGATTAGTCAGGGTACAAATGGGACTTTTCTCAACGGTATCCTTGTAATTCAGAGTCCGTTACCAGATAATTCCCTTTTGCAATTGGCACAGGGAGGCCCAATACTGCAATTCCAAATTCAGGATGTAACAGTACTGGAAACTGGTTTGCGATCGCAACAAATACAAGGAACAGAAGAAAACGCTGCCGAGACACTTTACTCAGCAAAAAAACCGGCAAATTTATCTTCCACTTGCACGCACGAAGGCAATTCCCCAAACAATCTGTTTTGTATCCACTGCGGTCAACCTCTCTCAGTCCAACAGAGAATTCGCCATTATCAGGTGTTGCGAACTCTCGGACAAGGAGGTATGGGTACTACCTATCTCGCTTGGGATGAGGCTGGTCTGATTGCGGGTATGCCACAACTGCTGGTGTTGAAGCAAATGAATGCTGATATGGTGAAAATTGTCAAAGCTCAAGAGTTATTTGAGCGAGAGGCGCACACTCTCAAATCTCTTAACCATCCTGGAATTCCCAAGTATTATGACTTCTTTGTAGAAGCAGGAAAAAAATACTTGGCAATGGAACTAATCCACGGACAAGATTTGGAGAAACGTGTCTATACCACCGGCCCAGTAACACCGAACCAAGCGATCGCTTGGATGATCCAAACCTGCGATATTTTAGACTATCTTCATAGCCAAGAGCCTCCACTGATTCACCGCGATATTAAACCCGCCAATTTAATGGTGCGAAGTTCAGGAAATCGCATAGTGGTGCTAGATTTTGGCGCAGTTAAGGAAATTGGCACAGCGCCTGGTACTCGAATTGGTGCAGAAGGTTACTGCTCTCCTGAACAAGAACGAGGACAACCTTTGACTCAATCTGATTTGTATGCAATTGGACCAACGCTGATTTTTCTGCTCACAGGCGAAAACCCTTTCAAGTATTACCGCCAACGAGGGCGAAACTTCAGGTTTGATGTGGCAAAAGTTCCCACCATTAGTTCCCAGTTAAGAGATGTGATTGATCGCGTTACAGAACCATTGCCACGCGATCGCTATCAAAATGCAAAGGAATTGGCTGCGGCCTTAGCTGCCTGTAAAGTTTAGAGAGTCGGGAGTGGCTAGAGATGCGATTAATCGCGTCTAGGGAGTGGCGAATATTAAAAATTCCTATTCCCTATTCCTCATCCCAAGTTTCTACAGCTAGCAATTCACTAACTGGGTCTTGCATACTAAAGCCAAAGTCAAGCAGTTCTTGTTTCCAGTGCTGCCATTCATTACCATATAGCAAAGCGATTTTCCAGATGCTATCGCTTGGCTTGATAATATTCGATTCTATGAGTGATTGCACGTTGCGCTGCAATTTCACCATTGGGTGAATCACTTGCTGAGTCATAACCTCGATTGAATTCTGATTTTGTGGGTAAATGCTTAATTAAAACTGCTTCCCATTCTGCAATTGTTGCCGGCCCGTAGAGTGGTGTTATTTGGTAAAGCTAGTCTTAACTTTTTAACTATACCATAACAAACTCTACTAAGTTACTGGTAAATTCGGTTTTGTACGGTAATTACCACCAGAAAATCTCAATTTTACCAAGCAGTCCTGAAACTTTTTGCAGAAGCCAGACAAAAGTTTTGGGAGAAAGGGTAAGGGATGTTTATGTTTACCCTTTTTCCTTTAACCTTTGCCCTTTTGTTTTTCCTCTTTACCTCTACCTTTTTTCCGCAAGAGTGCAACACTACCTTTCGTAAGATATCTATTGTGGACGCCGAGCAGAATAATTAGTCCTCAGGGAAGTTCCACTAAGTAGTGTGACTGAGGACTACTGGGAAAATTCTGTTTGTTTAAATTAGGAAAAATATGCTTGCTTGTTGAAGAAGCTATAGGATACGGACTAGTTTGAAAGTTTTTGACTGACAGGGAAATTTGCTATTGAGTAGAAATGTCTACTCTTTCTGTTGATTTAAATGTTATTTAGAATATCGCAAACATCTGGCTTTAGGCAAAATAATTGCAAATCTTTATATATTTTTTATGTTTTGCTCAGAGAATAAGACCTGTTAGGTAACAGGGTGGGGTTTTGCTTTGAGGTAGTAGGAGCGAGTAAACTACGCATGGCAAAATTGTTGGTACAGCATGGGTTTAGCATAAAGTTCCCTTGTCTCCAGAGTCAGCATTTGAAGTTTGTGTAAAAAATTTTTAGCGAGGATGTTAGTTTCTGTTGAGCAGATGGGTATCCTCAGAACGGGAGGCTTGCTGATACCTAAGTATTTACCGCAGCAAGTATGTGAGGCATGGCTAGTTCGGAGGCAGAATACTTAATTACCCGCAAAAAGCAGATTCAGCGGCGACAAAAGATTGTCACGATAGTGTCGATGTTCTCGTTTTTTGGTTCTACGGTATTTGCAGTTATTCCAGCAATCCAACAGGCTACTCAACCTAAGCCAGCAACTGCGTCTGCTTCTCCTGAGTCAGGATTACAGCAACAGGCACAGGGCTACGAGTTGGTTTTACAACGGGAACCAGAAAACCAACTTGCTTTAGAGAAACTGTCTGTGCTGCGGTTGCAATTGAAGGATGCTAAAGGTGCGATGAAACTTTTGGAAAAGCTGGTGAAGTTGCACCCTGAGCGACAAGATTACAAAGTTGTATTAGAGCAGATTAAGAAGCAAGAGGGTAAGAACGTCTCCGCTCAATAAAAATGGGGCGCATTGGTCAACGTCTAAAGGTAGTATGATATGTCTTCCTACTCTCAAAGTGAGTATCCTAATAATGAAACTTATCTTTCTTCATCTGTACTAGTAGGAAAAGAGCTTGAAAAACAAGGATGGTTGTTATTTGAAAATATTGTTGATAATCAATTAGTTGAAAAGTTGAAGTTAGACCTCGATAAAGCAAATACAATAGCGCGTCATATTCAAATCAAGAATGATGTATCACAAAATACTGATGGGACGATTAATCACCTATTGGGATTGGGTGACAGCTTTATGGAATTTCTAGAAAGAATGTATTTGAAAGAAGCAATAACAAGTTACTTTTGTGGCAACTATATTTTGAATATCTTTGGTGGTGTAAATAATCTTAAGAATCATCCTTCTTATCTTTTAAATATTCATCGAGATGTTCGCAGTTTCACAGGCAACCTAAAACTGATGCTTCAAATGATTGTCATGCTAGATGATTTCACGCTAGAAAATGGTGCAACTTACTTCATGAATGGAGGACATTATCTAGCAGATCGCCCATCTGAAAAATTATTCTACGAAAATTCCACTCGCGCTGTTGGAAAAAGTGGTAGCATCATTCTTTTTGATGCTAACCTTTGGCACGCGGCAGGAAGCAATCAGACGGATGAGCCTAGACGCGCTCTTACACTCTGTTTCACTAAGCCTTTTGTCAAGCAACAGTTGGATTTACCTCGATACTTTGGATATGACTATGCAACCAGTTTATCGGAAGAAATGAAGCAAATCCTTGGATACAATGCTCTAGTTCCAACAAATTTGGAAGAATGGTATCAACCTCCAGAAAAGAGATTTTACAAACCAGGACAAGGTTAATTTATTAATGCATCATAACCCATAGAAAGAGAGACTTACTATGAGAGATTACAATAAAGAATATTCAACCTTTAATACTAATGACCCTGACAAAAAATATGAGTATAGCTTTGACAAACTTCTAAGACGCTATATGCTGCGTTCTTTTCTACCATTTTTGTCATCGGGTAAGGCATTAGAGTTAGGTTGCTTTCAAGGAGAATTTACTGAGATGCTGATCGAGCACTTCACAGATATCACCGTTGTTGAGGCTGCTGACACTTTAGTAGAATATGTAAGAAATCGTGTGGGATATAAAATTAAATTCATTAACTCAGTCTTTGAAACACTAGAATTGCAAGACAAGTACGATGCTATTTTTCTAATTCATACCCTTGAACATTTAGATGATCCTGTATTCATTCTACGTAAAATTAATTCCTGGTTATCAGATCAGGGACTGCTTTTCTTAGCTGTCCCCAATGCAAATGCTCCATCTCGGCAAATTGCCGTTAAGATGGGTCTTATTTCTCACAATACGGCAGTTACTGAGGCAGAGTTTGCTCATGGACATAGAAAAACTTACGCTTTTGATAGCTTAGAAAAAGATACTATTGATGCTGGTCTCAATATTGTTCATCGAGGCGGTATATTTTTCAAAGCATTAGCCAATTTTCAATTTGATAAATTATTAAGTACTGACATAATTTCAGACTCATATCTAGAAGCTTGCTATAAATTAGGAATGCAATACCCGGATCTCTGTGCTAGCATTTTTCTAGTTTGCAAAAAAGGTCTGATCCAAAAATAAGATATTGCTGAATTAAGGTATATTTTAGACCGATAGAGAAACAAGATTATACTTCAGATAGTGCAGTAATAATCTTCGTCAGTGTTATTTTCTGCGCTGCATAGTAGCAGTACTATTTAGTGTAATCATCTACGAAATTTCAAACTTTCAGCGACTAGTTTAAATATTTTTATCAACAACGTATATTTTTTATCGTTCACTGGTTTAAACAAAGGGCTATTTATGAAGATGACTATAATGCAGCCATACTTATTTCCCTATATTGGGTATTTTCAGCTTATAAATATGGCAGACAAATTTGTAATACATGATGATGTACAGTACATAAAAGGAGGTTGGATAAATAGAAACCGAATTCTATTAAATAGAGAAGCTTACCTCTTTACATTAAGCATAAAAAATGATTCTGCTTTTTTAAACATCAATCAGAGATTTTTTACAGAAAATTTTGATCGAGAAAGAAAAAAATTATTAAACATAGTAGAGTTATCTTATAGAAAAGCGCCTTATTACTCAAACATTAAAAAGTTATTAAATTGTATTTTATACGTAGATACAATTAATATTTCACAGATGATAACACATAGCCTAAAGCTCATATGTAATTATTTAGATATAGGTACACAATTTTATTTTTCTTCAGAACTGAATAAAGACAATACTTTAAAAGGAGAACAACGCGTTATAAGTATAAACACTTGTCTAGGGTCTGACCATTACATAAATTCAATTGGAGGAGAAAAATTATATTCAAGAGAGGTTTTTCAAAAAAATAATATAAAGTTGTCCTTCCTTCAACCAAGATTTGTCGAATATAATCAATTTGATAATCAGTTTATTCCTTGGCTTTCAATCATTGATGTTTTAATGTTTAATGATAAAGAAAAAATTCAAAAAATGTTAAATGAATATGATTTAATCTAAATAAAATGACAATTTATTGATTAGACATAAAAAAGAGAAGTAATTATAATAGATATTTTATTTAAAAGCAATAATCAGATTCATAACTATTTAGATAAACATAAATTTATGTGAGGTTTTAAAAATTGATATGAAAACTAGAGTAAAAGCAATTGGAGGTTTTTTTGAGTTAGAAATTCAAAATAAAGATTACAGCTATCATTCTAATGCAATTGCTCTTAGTAATGGAAGAGCTTGCCTAAATCTCATACTTGAACACATTAATGCCCAGAAAATATGGATACCTTTTTACACCTGCGATGCATTGTTGGAGCCAATTAAAAACAACCAAATTCCTTATAGCTTTTACTCAATCAATATAAGTTTAGAACCTACTGAAGATTTTGAATTAAAAGAAAACGAGTATTTTCTTTATATCAATTATTTTGGAATAAAGAGCAAATTTATTGAATCCTTAATCAATCAGTATAGCGATCAAATTATTATTGATAATACTCAAGCATTCTTTGATCGGGAAAATAGTAAAACTTGGTCTTTTAATTCTGCTAGAAAGTTTTTTGGCGTACCGGATGGAGCATATCTTTATACTCCTTATGATATTGCTGTTGACTATCAAAGGAATACTGATTTGAGTTGTAGTTATTTATTTAATCGTTTATTAGGAAAGCAGAAACAAGCATATCAAGAATTTATAGAATACGAGAAAGGATTGAATGATGAAATTAAAAAGATATCAATAGTTTCTGAATATTTACTAGCTAATATTGATTACCTAAATATTGCTCAAAAGCGTCGGTATCATTTCAATTATTATCATTCCATCTTTGAAGAAATTAATCAATTTAATTTGCCTTTAGCAACTAATGATATTCCTTACTATTATCCTCTTCTTGTCAAAAATATAATAGATAGAAATCTATTATATGAGCAAAATATTTTTATTCCAATATTATGGAAAGATACAATACAGAGAGGATTAGAAGGATTTTATTTTGAACAATATTTAACACAAAAATTAATTGCACTTCCAATAGATCATAGATATGAAATTGAAGATATAGATTATGTGATTGAATCAGTAAAAGAACTATTAGGTATCTAAAAATGTTCAGATTAAGAGAGATTTCAAGACAGGATATAACAACAATTAATACATGGAGAAATGATTATGAGATTATCAATTTTCTTGGTTGTAATTTCCTTTATATTTCTGAAGAAATAGATAATAAATGGTATGAAAACTATCTTAACAATAGAGATAAAAACGTTAGACTCTCTATTATTGAATCAGATAATAACCATCTTATCGGCAATGTTTACTTAACAAATATTCAATCTATTAATTGTTCTGCTGAATTTTCAATTGTTATCAGCAATAAAAATTACTGGTCTAGAGGTATTGGAGAAGCGGTGTGCCGAGAAATTATTAAGCACGCTTTTATTAATTTGAATCTTAATCGTATTTATCTTTATGTTCTTGAGGAAAATACTAGAGCTATTAGAATGTATGAAAAAGTTGGTTTTTTACTAGAAGGGAAGTTGGAAGAGGCAGTTTATAAAAATGGCAGCTATCATAACACTTTGCTGATGGCGATTCTTAGAAAGAATTACAATAAAGATATTCAAAAAAATAAAATTTAATATAAAATATTATTTTTAATAATCCTAAATACTACAATAGGTAGCTTTGGCGAATTTGACACGATAATAAATAGTATGAATGCGTTATATAAGAAATAAACCAATTTTAAAATGATAGTTTTTGGGAAGTTGTGGGTAGTCTAATAACTAGGAGAACTGCTAAAACTTTGACCGTAGCAATCTCTTATACATAGCAATTTTAGGTAGTGAATTATTTCCTTCTTATAACTGAGTCAAGTTGAAACATTTGAAATCTGGTAACAGCAAGATTATGTCCCAATTTATCAATGATATTATCCATGCTTTTTATGTAAATATTCATACTTTTCAGGAAAATAACTGGGATTATGATAGGTTTCAAACATTATCAAAGGATCATACCAATAGCCAGATTTTTATAGACTCATATAGTTATTATCTTAAGTTTCTTTTCCAAAATCAGGAAAATTTTCAGCGAGTTCACGAAATTCTAGCTGATTCTGAGTCTAAGAATTGGTTAACAAACTTATTACTTTTCCGTCTGGTAGGACATCTACACTTTAAATTACCTACCAATAATGAACAACACTGGCGAGACAGACACAAAGCTAGGGAAATGATAGTTTCCGAATCTGATACAGATTACTCTGGTATTTTTGGTGAATTGCAAAAGTATGCAGTTAGCTTTGAAGATCAACGTATTACTATTGATTGCTGGTGGGGCAATGTGGCTTGGACATTTTTCTTCAAGCAGTATTACTTTAGTAGAAATAATGTTCAAATATGTCCTGAGCCAGGAGATTATGTTATTGATGCTGGTGCGTGCTTTGGTGATACAGCAATAGCTTTTGCATCAACTGTTGGTTCAGAAGGTAAAGTTTTTTCGTTTGAAATAGAGCCAAATAATTTAGATGTATTTTGCTACAATTTGATGCAGAATGAGGATTTAGCAGAGAGAGTAGTTATTAGTGATTATGCTCTAACTGATAGTTCAGAAACTCAGCTTTATTTACATGGCGAAGGACCTGGTGCAAATATTAGTAACACTCCATCGGAAATACCTATAGCTACTACCACAATTGATCAATTTGTATATGAAAAAAGTATAGATAGAGTGGATTTTATTAAAATGGATATTGAAGGTGCTGAGTTAAGTGCCTTACATGGGGCTGTAGAAACTATCCGTAAGTTCCGTCCAAAACTTGCTATTTCTGTATATCATCAACCAAATGATATTTTTGATATTCCTATTTTTATCCATAATTTAGATATTGGCTACCAGTTGTATATAGAACATTACACAATACATTCTGAGGAAACAGTGCTTTACGCCAAAGTTATGGAATAAACCAGAAAAATTATTTTTGTTTTTCAATATATCAAAGACCCTCATTTTTCAAACTTCCTATAATGATTTGTTTAAAATATTTTCTAAATTTTTCCCAAATACAAAATTAAAAAGCGCTTCAAATGAAACAACAATTGAATAATTTAGCTATATTTACTGGCATACCAACCTTCACAGAAAAATTACACGTTGGTCGTCCTAATATTGGAAACCGCGAACGCTTACTTAATCGCATCAATGACATCTTAGATAAAAGATGGCTAACAAACAATGGCCCTTATGTACAAGAATTTGAGCAACGCATTGCTGAATTTGTCGGAGTAAAGCATTGCATTGCTAGCTGTAACGCTACAGTAGCATTAGAAATAGCCATCCGCGCTGCGGGTTTAAAAGGCGAAGTTATTGTCCCTTCTTTTACCTTTATTGCAACTGCACACGCTCTACAATGGCAAGAAATTACCCCTGTATTTTGTGATATTGACCCTAAAACCCACAACATAGATCCAAAGCAAATAGAGCAATTAATAACTCCACGTACTACAGGCATTATTGGCGTTCATTTGTGGGGTCGTCCCTGTAGCGTGGAGGCTTTAAGTGAAATTGCCCGTACCCACAACTTAAAATTAATGTTTGATGCGGCTCATGCTTTCGGCTGTTCACATCAAGGACGTATGATTGGCAGCTTTGGAGATGCCGAAGTTTTTAGTTTCCATGCTACTAAATTTTTGAACACATTTGAGGGCGGAGCAATTGTGACTAATAATGATGAATTAGCTGCAAAAATTCGCCTGATGACTAACTTTGGTTTTACTGGTATGGATAACGTTATCTATATTGGTACAAACGGGAAAATGCATGAAACATCAGCGGCCATGGGTTTGACAGGACTTGAAAGTTTAGAAGAATTTGTTGCTATCAATTATCGTAATTACCAACAATATAAACAAGAATTGCAGAGTCTTCCTGGGCTAAGACTTATTACTTATGACAAAACACAAAATTGTAATTATCAGTATATTATTTTAGAAATTGATGAAAATAAATCTGGTATAAGTCGAGATTATTTAGTTGAAATATTACAGGCTGAAAATGTTATCGCTCGAAAGTACTTCTATCCAGGTTGTC
This sequence comes from Nostoc sp. NMS9, assembly GCF_017114995.1. Classification (GTDB taxonomy): domain Bacteria; phylum Cyanobacteriota; class Cyanobacteriia; order Cyanobacteriales; family Nostocaceae; genus Nostoc. The sequence continues at coordinate 83,304 of NZ_JABXKL010000014.1, forward strand.
ATAATATGGAACCTTATCGTTCTTATTTTCCTTACAATAGGCTATTGCTACCTGAAACTGAAAAACTTGTCAATCGAGTACTCTGCCTACCAACAGGCACGGCATTAATACCAGAAGATATCAGCAAAATTTGTCAAATTATTAAGTTAGTCGTCACAAATAGTTGCGAACTTTCTAAAGTCCGATATTATTCACACATCTAAAATTTATATCTTAGAGGTAAAAGCATGAAAGTTAGCGTTTTAATGGTTACTTATAACCATGAAAATTTTATTGCTCAAGCAATAGAAAGTGTATTGATGCAAAAAGTTGATTTTGAATATGAACTTGTGATAGGTGAAGATTATTCTACAGATAATACACGTCAAATTGTAATTGAATACCAAAGAAAATACTCGGACAAAATTCGCTTATTACTGCCTGAGGTAAACTTGGGGGCGCACAAAAATTTTTTAAATACATTCAAAGCCTGTCAAGGTCAGTATCTAGCAATATTAGAAGGTGATGACTACTGGACTTCAAACGAAAAACTACAAAAACAAGTAGATTTTTTAGATAAAAACCTAGACTTTGCTATATGTTTTCACAATGTATTAGTATTTTGGCAAGATAACAGTCACTCACCTGGGATTTTCCTACACAATCAGTCAAAAACGTCTACTATAGAAAACTTGCTAATAAACAATTTTATTTCTACTCCTTCAGTAATGTATCGTGCTGGTTTAGTACAAGAGTTTCCCGATTGGTTTTATGAACAAAGTATGGGAGATTGGACTTTCCATATTTTAAATGCACAGTACGGTAAAATCGGATATATTGATGAAGTTATGGCAGCATATAGGGTTCATGCAAAAGGAGTATGGTCTAGTAAAAGCCGAGAATCACAAATAAAAGAAACTATTAGAATGCTTGAGACTATAAAATATAATCTTAGTTCTCAATATCAAGCAATTATAAATACATCAATAAATTTTTACTCTCAACAATTAGCTAGTGTCTTAAAGGATGAAGAATTAAATAAATCACAGCAACAAACTGCTTACAAGAAAAGTAACTTATTACAAGTAGAGCCATTAGTTAGTATTTGTATTCCTACTTACAATGGGAAGGACTTTATAGCAGAAGCAATCAATAGTGTTTTATCTCAAACATATAAAAATATAGAAATTATTGTTTCCGATGATAATTCTGATGACCAGACCATAGAAATAGTTAATAATTTTAGACACACATCTGAACTTTTGTTTTTTGTTCTTAAACATAGCCAATTTGGACTAGCTAAGAATTGGAATTTTTGTATTTCTCAGGCTAAAGGTAAATATATAAAGTTTTTATTTCAAGACGATTTACTAGAGCCAACCGCTATTGAAGAAATGGTCAATTTAGCTGAACAAGATGAAGAGATAGGTTTGGTTTTTTCTCCGAGAACACTCTTCACTGATACTGGTCATACTGTTTATGATTCAAACTTTTTAATGCATCATGAAGCTAAGGATGTACACAAAGCTTGGTCGACATTAAAGCTGATTCAATCAGGACAGGAACTTTTGCTAGATCCCAATATACTTGACAATCCAATTAATAAAATTGGAGAGCCAAGTACAGTTCTCATTAGAAAAGATGTTTTTAAAAAAGTAGGATTATTTAATTCTGAGTTTTGTCAACTTGTAGATTTGGAAATGTGGCTCAGAATCATGAGTCAATACAAAGTTGGTTTTGTTGATCAAGTTTTATCTCACTTTAGGATACATCCACAACAACAAACTCGTCGAAATGTTGCTTTAAAGGATGCTATTTTATTAGATTACCAAAAACTATTTCAGACAATTTATAGTGATACAAGATATCCTCAAGCAACCAGACAACAAGCTCTTTATAGATACGCAGCTTTAAGTGAACAAAATGCAGAATTGCATCAGTTGCGAAAACAAATAACAGAAGAATGGCTAAATATCTCAGATGAGCAGATAAAAGATATGTATGTGGGTCTGCTAGGTAAAACACATAAGATGTTACTGAATAGTAGTATCAAATATGAAAGTCTGACTGATGAAGAACAGATTTTTGCTAGTGATATCGTTAAGAGTATATCTCAAGGTTTTGAGCAGCCAAAAGCAATTCAGAATTTACTAGCAGCTATGCTGTATTGCCGTGCTGACCAGTTACCATTACAACATGACCTCTCTCGCATACCCCGTTGGTTACTTAAAGACTATTTACAATTCCTATTTTCTGCCCCAGTCCACTTTCAAGAATTGGGTGATGCAAATAATTACTATTACTATATGCAGGGGTGGATTGATTACTTACACACATCGATAGTCAAAAATTCTGATTCTCAGTTGTGGCATGAAGTAATTAATAATTTTGCGCCCATTGCTAATTTTATTCCCTTATATTTTAATGAGCATAATCTTAAAGATATCTATGTTAAGCGTGGAGAGATTATAGAGTATTTACTGAAGCTTAAGGGTTATGAGGTAGATTACGAGTTTGCTGATAGACCTATAACCAGAAAAAAAATTCGCTTGGGTGTCCTAGCAGCATATTTTTTACCTGGTTCTGAAACATTTGCTTACCTTCCTATTTATGAGTATATCAGTAGAGATTTTGAAGTAATTCTGTACTCTCTTAATCAAACTGGTCATCAATTAGAGCAATATTGCCAAAGCTGTGCAAACTCCTTTAAACTTCTACCGCAAAATTTAGCAGAACAAGTAAATATTATTCGTGCTGATGATATCGATATATTATTCATTGCTACCAATGTAACGGCTGTAACCAATCAAATCTGTTTCTTATCAATGCATCGGTTAGCCAGAATACAAATCACAAGTGGCGGATCTGTGGTAACAACAGGAATGCGGCATATAGATTATTACATTTCTGGTATGCTAACTGATCCATCGCCAACGGCAGAACAGCAATATCAAGAAAAGTTGGTGAAACTTGAAGGGTCTGCTCATTGCTTTAGTTATGGTAATGAAGAAGAAAATATAACTGTCAAAGTTGATCGAGAAAGTTTGGGTATATCTGAAGAAACAGTTATTTTTATCTCTGGTGCTAACTTCTTTAAAATCATCCCCGAACTAATTGATATTTGGGCAAAAATAATTTCTGGAGTTCCTAACTCTGTTTTAGTGCTTCTGCCATTTGGTCCAAATTGGTCAAACAATTATCCTAAGAAAGCTTTTGTAAATCACTTAATTAAAGTGTTTTCAAAGCATGGAATACCAGCAGAGCAATTAATAGTTTTAGATCCTCAGCCAGTGCCAAAGCGCGAAGAAGTTAAAGAATACTTTAAAATTGCCGATGTTTATCTAGATTCTTTTCCATTTGCTGGAACAACTTCTTTGATAGAACCACTACAGGTTAATTTACCAATAATTGCTAGACGGGGAACTAGTTTTCGCTCTGCAATGGGGGCTGCAATGGTGCAAGCACTCGATGTACCTGGTTTAGTTGCAGATAGTGAAGAGTCTTATATAGAGTTAGCGATCGCACTCGGAACCGATCCTGAATTACGCCAACAAAAGAGCGCCCAAATCAAGGAAAAAATGCAAGCTAATCCTAGTTTTCTAGATAGCCGCGCTTACTCAGCTAAAATAGGCAGCCTCTTCCAACAACTATTTAGTAAATATCTTGCAGACACCCTGAGTCAAAATTTCCGCTTAGGAGATATTAACTTAATCATTTTCCCAGACTGGTTACAGCCAGAAGACCTACTATATCAAGATTTAGCGAGTGTCATTTCTACTCTCACTACTCACCCAGATAAAAGCCACATAACTCTCCTAATTGATACTCACAATATTTCTGAAGAAGAAGCCGATATGCTTTTATCATCTTTGACGATGAATTTGCTTATGGAAGATGATGTAGATATAACTGAGGGGCCAGAAATTTCTCTGCTTAGTAAGATGAGTGATACACAATGGAAAACTCTTTTGCCTAGAATTAATACTCGAATTGCTTTAGCAACAGATAATCAACAGGCGATCGCACAAGCGAAAGCAGAAAATCTCCCATTCTGCGATGTAGATAGCTTGAGCGCATCTAAATTAGAGATGACGCCTCTCTAACCCACTGCATATTCTGTAAACTTCCTCATGAAAGGAGACTGAAACCCTAACACAATATCCTCTTTAGGAACTCCTATAGTAACTAAATTTGCTGCAATATCATCTTCTGTACCATTCCACTGAAGCCAAATTTTTTCACCCTTAATATCAATATGGATGATGCAACTATGTACCCAATCTTGCCCTTCCCAGCCTACATGGACTACCTGGTAATGGTCACGTTCTATATCAAAAATATTCTCAACGTCTATATTACCATCAGAGGGTTTTTGCTCACTATACTCCTGTAATATCTGCTGTACTATCTTGCGATAGTGGGCTAGTTTATCCATTTGAAAATAACCTCTTGCTCTACATCATAAATAATCATTTTGACTTGATTCTCTTCAATCATGGCTTGGAGGAAATCAAGCGATAATCTGTGATTTATTTACCTGGAAATTTCTGTAGGAGGTTATTTTGAGTGCTTAAGCGCTAACTACGAGCTTATTTCCCCTCAATATACCTTTGCCACATCTGCTCGTAAGCCTTTTCCATCTGACGGGTAAACTGTTTACCATTCCACAACGGTGCTGTTTGCCGCGATGCTTTCAGCTTCAAAGCGACTTGCTGACGTAAAGCCTCATCTTTCCCCAAGCGCACACCCCATTCTATATACTCTTCATCTGTCCAGGCAATACCTTCTGTGATACCCGCGTTCATCATCATGGTGTAGCTGTTACGCGCTGCAAATTGTTCACCAACTCTTGTCACTAAAGGGATACCCATCCACAATGTTTCTAAGGTTGTTGTCGCTCCGTTGTAGGGAAATGTATCTAATACAATATCAGCAATGCCTAAATTAGCACGATGAACTGACTCTAAATAAACTTGTGGTAAAAATCGTAACCGAGAACAATCTACACCTTCTTCTTCGGCAATTTGGTAAAAGAAGCGTTTAATTGTTTCCTCCTCAGCAGGCCCCTTAATCAAAAAGTAGCTGTTAGGTACTTGTTTAATAATTTGCATTTGCCATTTTGTCGTTTCTGGATGGCGCTTATATCCTCTTTGGGCGCTGAGATAAACAACGGCATCCATAGGAATATCCAAGTCATCGCGGCGGAGAGTTGGTACACCAACTTCAAAACCATCTACTGCTATATAAGTTTGGGGTAATCGCCAGATTTTTTCTGTATAGTAATCTTGTGCATCATTTGGCAGTACATAAGGATCTGCGATAAAGTAATCAATTGCGGGTATGCCTGATGCATCCCACCCCAGCCAAGTAACTTGAATTGGTGCTGGCTTGAGTGCCATCACTTCACTGGTAATATCTAGAGTGATGCTATCAAGGTCAATTAAAATATCAATTTCATCTTGATATATCTGGTCAGCAATTTCTAGACCATTCATACCTAATTGACGAGGTTTTCCTGCCTGACCTAGATACCACTCTTGGAGATAGTCATTTACTAATTGATAGTTAACAAAATAAGTATGAATATCAAATTTATCTCGGTCATGATGCTGAAATAACCAGCGAGCTAGCCAACCAACAGAATGATTCCTTAAAGCGTAAGATACATAACCAATTTTTAACTTCTTAGTAGGGGAAGATAAATCTCTATTATTGATAATTTTGTGACAATAATTTTTTCCTTCTGATTGGGCAAGAGCATTAATATAAAAGTTAAAAACTTCAGCTACCTGATTATGAATAGCTCGGAAATCCGCAGGAGCATCTTTAATGTGAGGTATCGCAAAAGATGGCGTAAGCAACCGTAAGATTCTTCCTTCTTCTAAAGGAATTCGTTCAGCTTTAATAAATTGTTGAAACACAGTTTCCAATTCTTGACAAGTTGTACATATTTCTTGCCAATATCCCCCTGCTGTCATTAGACCCCTTAACAGCAAATGGAGTGCAAAAATTTTATCAGCCAATTTTTCTGATAAGGAATAACATAATCTAGCTGTCTCTATTCCTTGAGAATAATTACGAGAGTCTTGATAAAAAGTCGCTAAGTGCCGCAAAATTTCTACATTATTTGGCTCCAATCGTAAATGCAATTCTAGCAGAGATCCTGCTAGTAAAGGCTGCCGCAAAGTATGACCAATTTGGATAGCAGCAGGAAGCAGTAGAGAGAAACTTTGATGAGTATTAGAGAAATAAGGAAGACTAGCTTCTATTAAACTTAGATTAATTGGATGTAATGGAACAGTATTTAAAAATTCTTTTAAAAATTGGATTAATAATTCGGTATTGATTTCTATATTTTTTTTTGCGTTTAAGCTTTCAATTAATCCCCAATCATTCAAATTATCAACTTCTTCAAATTTTTCCAATTTGATAGAAAGTATAAGGATTTGAAGTAAATTATTTATATAGCCAGGATTAATTTCCCGTATATGCTGGCGAATTAACCAAGCTAGAGAATATTCTGCCAGTATTTCACGCCTTTCAGCTTCTATTTGTAAAAATTGAAATAGTTCATTTATCCAAATTGGTAACTGTTCTTCATCTGCCTCTGCCATTGGCAGCATCCAAGTCATTTGAGCTTCTGCTTCTTGCCCTTGTAATAGCAATAGTAACCCTAAATGCCAATAATAAGAGATAGTATTTGGTTCTATTGCTATTGCTTGTTCATATAACTGTGCTGCTTGCAAATATTTTTCTTGAATAAAGTATTGTTCAGCTTGATTTTGCCAATTACATATATCAGTAATCATTGTAATTCTCTGAAAAAAATTTATGAGGAATATACTTGTGAACAACTTACATAATGAAAATAAAGTGGATAGAAGCATCTACCCACTTTGGAAAATATCTAGTTGAAAGACAATTTATATATTGTTTGTCCTTGGTTACTTAGCCAAAGAGATGAAGTTGCTGGTACAACTAGGTGCTCCAGCGGTGTAAGTAATAGCTGCTCCACTAGCAGCATCTGCATTTGTACCATTGTTAACCATAGCGTCTTTAGATTCACACAAAACAGCTACGGTAGTAGCTTCACTGGTAGCTTGTTGGGTTGTCACCTCTACAGCACCAATATAGGCCTTAAGAGGCGCCTTGCCACCGCCAGCTATTACTATTCCTCGGTTGTTTATTGTACTCGCGTCTCCAGTAACAGCGTCATATTTGTAATTTACAGTTTGTGTTGCAATACCAAGACCTAAACTACCAATTGAAGTTGAAAATGTACTATTTTCTAAGTAATAAGCTTGTTGAGCGCGGTTCATCGAACCTACATAGGTTTTTGCTTCTGACTGCTTGGCTTTGTTAGCTTGGTTCAAGAAAGAAGGCAGAGCGATCGCAGACAAAATACCGATGATGATAATTACTACTAGTAATTCAATAAGTGTAAAACCCTCATCTCCTTTCTTTTTGTCGAGGATGTGTTGGAGAAACTTGGCTTTTAATTCGGTTTTCATAAGTGTTTACCCTGGGGTAGGAAGTGCTTGGGTGTTCTAGATGTAACTTACCCAACTGCGATCGCTTTCCTATCACCTCCAGAAAAAAAGTTTGGAAAGATACAGTTACACAATCCAGAATCCTTACTAAGCCGCTTATCAACACCAGAGGCTAGATTCTCAATATCAATTGTGGAAGTGTCTTATTCAAACTCAGGTGGCCACAACTCTGATACCGCCAGTTCCCAACCTGGTAGCAAGTCAGGTAGTGTGAGGCCATTGTGCAATACCACCGAAGCTTGGTTTATTGGATAAACCGTTACTGTCAATTTGTCAGGGTCAATCAATATGCCGACTTCAGACCCAAGTTGGAAAAATAGCTGAATCTTCTCTTCAAGCGGTTTTATTCTATCGCTTTTAGATTTAATCTCAACCATCAGGTCTGGAACTAACTCTACAAAGTCACGCTTGGTCTTTTTCAATGCGGTTAAGAGCATCTTTGGCAAGTATTGAACCCGTAGTACCGTAGGCATTTGGCGATCGCTTACCATCTGACGTAGCCAATTACAGTTTGTTATGCTATATTAAGCGTAGTCGTTATGAGTTCGTATATTTTCATGACTAACCCAACTGTAGAAAACTTGGTAATTATCGGTTCTGGCCCAGCAGGCTACACAGCCGCCATTTATGCTGGACGCGCTAACCTGAAACCCGTTGTATTTGAAGGTTTCCAAGCCGGGGGTTTACCTGGTGGGCAATTAATGACAACGACGGAAGTTGAGAACTTTCCGGGATTTCCTAAAGGAATTACCGGGCCGGAACTGATGGATCAGATGAAGGCTCAGGCGGAGCGCTGGGGGGCTGAACTATATACTGAAGATGTTATCTCAGTTGACTTGAGTCAGCGTCCATTTACAGTGCGATCGCAAGAAAGGGAAATTAAAACCAATAGCATCGTCATTGCTACGGGTGCAACAGCAAAGCGTTTGGGTTTACCCAACGAACACGAATTTTGGAGTCGAGGTATTTCCGCTTGTGCAATTTGCGATGGTGCAACACCAATTTTTCACGGCACAGAATTGGCTGTAATTGGTGCTGGCGACTCAGCGGCGGAAGAGTCTATTTACCTTACCAAATACGGCTCTAAGGTAAATATGTTGGTACGCACCGATAAGATGCGGGCTTCTAAAGCCATGCAAGACAGGGTTTTGAACAACCCAAAAATCCAGGTACATTGGAACACAGAAGCCGTGGATATCTTCGGTAACGGTCACATGGAAGGGGTGAAAGTCCGCAATACTAAAACTGGTGAAGAGAGCCAACTGCACGCTAAAGGTTTATTCTACGCAGTTGGTCACAGTCCCAATACCTCTCTATTTAAAGGACAATTAGAACTGGATGAGGTAGGTTACGTTGTCACTAAGCCTGGTTCTGTAGAAACCAGTGTAGAAGGCGTTTTTGCTGCTGGCGACGTACAAGATCATGAGTTTCGGCAAGCAATTACGGCTGCGGGTACTGGCTGTATGGCGGCGATGTTGGCAGAACGTTGGTTGTCATCTAGTGGCTTGATTCAAGAATTCCATCAACAGCCTGAAACAAAAGATAATGAATTAGAACATCAGCCAGCCAAAAAGACCGAAGCCGAGGAAGAAGCTGGATTTAATTTGGATGGGACGCGCCATGAGGGAGGTTATGCTTTACGGAAATTGTTCCATGAAAGCGATCGCTTACTCCTTGTTAAATACGTCTCTCCTGGTTGTGGCCCTTGTCATACCCTGAAGCCAATTTTAAATAAAGTGGTGGATGAATTTGACAGCAAAATTCACTTTGTAGAAATTGACATCGACAAAGACCGAGATATTGCTGAAAATGCTGGTGTGACAGGAACGCCAACGGTTCAATTGTTCAAAAATAAGGAACTTGTGAAGGAAGTCAAAGGCGTAAAGCAAAAGAGCGAATACCGCCAGTTGATTGAAAGTAATCTTTGAGATAGTGGGTATTAGGGACTAGGGAAGAAGCAAGGGAGCAGGGAGCAAGGGAGAAGAGTTTTCCCCTCTGCCTCTTTTGAATGCCCAATACCCAATACCCGCCATAGCCCAATACGTTTCAGTTAAGGGTTATTAGTGTAGATCATTGGTCTTTTAAGACGCGATAAATCGCGTCTCTACATCAGGGTTTTGTTGCTCATTCTGAACCGTATTGCGCCATAGCCGATAACTTCACTGCTCATCCTTTGCACCTGTCTCAAGATGCAAAGGATGAGCCTAACTCCAAAATTGAGCTAATTAATATTCCTTATCTTGATGAAGATCGCTTGTATCTTGCTCAGTTTCTAGTAGCCGTGAAATAAGCATATCTGGTTTTCTACTAATAATAGACCTAATTTTATCAATAGCAATTACTTCACTGATTTTCACAACCATTTCCCAGAAAGTATCTTCCTCTGTATCTTTGTTGTAAGTTCTGTGTTTAAAGCACAATAAATCATCCCAAACTCCGATAATTGTGGCGAAATACCACTTATCTCTTACTAGTATCCAGATTTCTTGTTCTAAGTAAGTCTGTAGAAGAGGTTTCACAATGACTAAGATAATGAAAAATATTGTGCTACATATTAAGTAAGCATTAAGAGCTAAGACAACAGTTAAAATACTGAAAGTGTGTCAAAGAAATCAAAGGCTGCATCATCAAGATGACTGATTCGTTGATAAAGATTATCACGAACATTGTAGTACTCTGAATCGTAGTTAAAAGCTTTGGCAAAAATCAGGCATAATTTCACCTCTAACTCAGTCTAGCTCTGTATCCAGCGTGAGGTAGTCGGACATTTATTAAGGATGTTTACGCAATCCCCTATCTAATATTATGTAAAATGGTCAGCGTATCAAGCTTTGATCCAGGCGATCGCTTTATGGCCATTACAAAACGGCAGCTACCGACATTTTTACAGTTTGGCAAAAGTCCCAATCTTTCCCAAAAACTCATGCTCATCGGGTTAGCCATTACCCTATTTTTCATCTTCCTGGCCTTCTTCGCTCCCGTATTGCAGGCTTGGGGATGGCTGCAAAACCCCAAAGATTTTCTCTCTAATCCAATTCACGAGCCACCCTCAGCTAAACATTGGTTTGGTACTAGTCGCCTCGGCTATGATGTGTTCTCTCGGACATTGTTCGGCGCTCAAGCTGCTTTGCAGGTGGTGATTTTGGCAACGGCGCTGAGTATGATTATCGGTGTGCCTTTGGGGATGCTGAGTGGTTATCTCGGCGGGAAATTGGATAAGGTGTTGCTATTTATTATGGATAGCATCTACACTCTACCGGGGCTACTGCTGTCTGTGACACTGGCATTTGTGGTGGGGCGTGGGATATTAAATGCAGCAATCGCTATTAGCATTGCCTACATACCCCAATATTATCGTGTTGTTCGCAACCACACCGTGAGCGTGAAAACTGAAGTGTTCATCGAAGCGGCTCAAGCAATGGGCGCTTCTACTTGGGTTGTGCTTTCTCGTTATCTGTTTTTCAACGTCATTCAAAGCGTACCCGTCTTATTCACACTCAACGCCGCTGATGCGATTTTGGTGTTGGGCGGTTTAGGCTTTTTGGGGCTAGGACTTCCCGAAGAAGTGGCAGAATGGGGACATGATTTAAAACAAGCCCTAGAAGCTCTACCTACTGGTATTTGGTGGACTACCCTTTTCCCTGGTTTAACGATGACATTTATGGTGGTAGGGTTATCACTACTTGGTGAGGGGTTAAATGAATTTGTCAATCCCCGATTACGGAGAGAAAATAGAATCCGACAGTAATCATTGGTCATTAGTTTTGGACAAATGACTAATGACAAATAACAATACAGAGATTTGTATGAAAGATAATCTAACGTTAATTGCTGCCGCTACTGGCGGGTTTATCCTTTCCGTTGCTCTTGCTGGTATTTTAAGAGGTGCGCCAATTACAGCTTGGCAAGAGCAATCGAGTTTCCGCAGCACGACTTTTGCTAATTTACAGAAATCGGAGTTGAAAGCTGCGCGTCTTCTCCCAAGCAAAGACACTGCGCGAACAGATCCGGGGTGAAAACGACTCGCGCCCAATAATAGGGAATAGCTGTTCACCAATTACCAATGCCCCATGCCCAATGACAAATGACAAATGACAAATGACAAATGACAAAATTCAAGTAATTGGCATTGATGTCGGAGGAACGGCAATTAAGCTGGGGCGTTTTGCAGATGATGGTACTTGTCTGCAATCTTTGACTGTGGTATCTCCTCAACCAACAACGCCGGAAGTGGTGTTGGCGGTTCTGGTAGATGCGATCGCTCAAATCGATCCAGATAATCAAGCTGTTGCTATTGGTGTTGGGACTCCTGGCCCATCCGATGCAGCAGGACGCATTGCCAAAATCGCTATTAACTTACCTGGATGGATCGATGTGCCTTTAGCAGACTGGTTAGAAGCTAAAACTGGCAAACCGACTGCGATCGCTAATGATGCTAATTGTGCTCTTTTGGGAGAAGCTTGGCTGGGAGCCGGTCGCCACTTTCAAAATCTAATTCTGCTAACTTTAGGTACTGGGGTTGGTGGCGCAATTATCCTTGATGGCAAACTATTTATTGGACATCAAGGAGCCGCTGGGGAATTGGGTTTAATTTCCTTAAATCCTGATGGCCCAATTTGTAATAGTGGCAATCGAGGCTCTTTGGAACAATATGCCTGTGCGACTGCAATTCGCCGCCGCACTCTCAAGGAACCCAGCGAATTGGGTTTTCTTGCTCAACAAGGAGATGCCGCAGCATTGACTTTTTGGCAAGAATATGGTATTAATTTGGGAATTGGTTTGACGAGTTTGATTTATGTACTCACACCACAAGCGATCGTGATTGGTGGCGGTATCAGTGGCAGCTTTGAGTTTTTCTTACCAGGTGTGAAGGCAGAAATTGAGAAGCGAGTGCAGCCTTTATCACGAGCGGGTTTACAAATATTGCCAGCGGAGTTAGGCAATTTTGCAGGGATAGTAGGTGCAGCAAAGTTGGCATGGCAAAACTATTCAAGATTTTAAATTATGGTTCAAACAACCCCAGTTAGAGACATCAGTCTTTACGGATTAGAAGAAAAATTTGTTTGCAACTTGCTACAGACACCAACTTTTTTACAGAATAGACAGAGAATTTAGAGATTGCAGATTAAATAACACTTGAATAAGCGCTATGTGATGTCAGAAGATGCAGTAAAGATGTTTTTCTGGCAAAAATCATAAAATGAGCATGTTATTCAGAACCAAAGCCAGTCCAATGGCTAAAGGCTTTAAGAATCAGCAAAGAGTCAAGCAAACTTTTACCGTAATGCTAATAAGAGCTAGCCATCGCTACGTACTAGTGGCATTGATACTCAGCTTGATAATTCTTGTCTGTATTAACATCTTAAAATCTAACCAATCCTCAGTCACCGAGTCTCCTATTAACAGTAAAGTCCTGAAGATTTGGTCAGATAAAGGTTATACTTTGGAAGAGGATGAAGCGCTCCAGAAGATCGTTAGTAACTGGGAACAACAAAGCGGCAACAAAATTAAACTTACTTTCTATACTAACGATGAGTTGCCACAAAAGACTCAAAGGGCACTTCAGGCAGGTAATTCGCCTGATATGGTAATAAATAGCAGTGCTGAGAGGGAGCTATATCCACGTCTTGCCTGGGAAGGTAAACTGGCAGATGTCTCTGATGTAATTGAGCCAGTCAAAAATATTTATTCTGAAGGTGTGCTGGAAGCAGTTCGTTTATATAACAACGTTGATAAAAAGCCGAGTTACTATGCAGTTCCAATTAATCAATTAACAATTCACATCTTCTACTGGCGAGACTTGCTAGAGCAAGTAGGTCGAACTCAAAGCGATATTCCTAAAGAGTGGGATGCTTTCTGGGAGTTTTGGAAACAAGTGCAAGATGATTTGCACGCACAGCAAAAACAGAATATTTACGGGTTAGGGTTTCCTTTCTCCACTGGGTCTACAGATACCTACTACTTATTTGAGCAGATTTTAGAGGCATACAATGTCCAAATTTTAGACTCCAAGGGTCAACTTCTCCTCAACGATCCTAAGGTGCATCAAGGTATTGTTAAGAGCTTAGAGTGGTATGCGAAATTTTTCCAGCAGGGCTACGTACCACCAGACGCAGTAAACTGGTTAAATCCAGACAATAATCGCAGCTTGCTCAATCGTGGTGTGGTTATGACGCCTAACTCCTCGCTTTCGATTCCTGCTGCTGTCCGCCAAGATTCTGACACCTATCGTAACAAGCTTGGTATCCTAGAATTTCCGAACAAACCTAATGGTAAACCGATGCGCTACTTAGTCTCGATTAATGAAATAGTTTTGTTTGCCGAGTCTAAAAACCAGAAGGTAGCCAAAGACTTTCTCGCGTATTTAATTAAACCTAAGATCATAGGAAACTATCTCAAAGCTACCGGAGGTCGGTATCTACCAGTAATGAAGCCTGTTTGGAAAGACCCCTTTTGGACAAATCCAGCAGATCCTCATCTTTCCACTGCAACTCAAACACTAACTAAAGATACTCGCCCATTTTATATTGTCCAAAACCCTGCTTACAGCCTAGTTTTAGAAGAGAATGTTTGGGGTAAGGCTCTCAATCGAATAGTTGTCAATAGCATATCTCCAGAAGAAGCAGCAGACACGGCAATTGAGCGGATAAAACAAATTTTTGATGAATGGCAGTGAGCTATATGCAATTTTAGAATCAACACCTTACTATTAAAGTTACAATTTTCTTCTTAGATAACTCTACAAAAAAGGCTAATTGAGTAAAAATTTCCCCAAACCATTTTTTAAGATTGTGAAGACAGTAATCTGTTTTTCAACTTTATTGTCACCTTGTTCTGATACACAGGAATTTCAAGACAAAGAATATCCTGTTGCTTTCTTAACGTATTTCACAACTTTTTCATAAGATTCAGGATTACTCACAGGGTTGATGATAATAGGAATAGTGCCATCTGGCAACCAAAAAGTTATCCTGCCGTTCGGTTCATGACAAAAGGAACTGATGCAGTTGAGATTAATTACATATTCATTTTTTTCGTAAATTATTTTCACCCAGTGGGCATGATCTAGTTCTAATCCTGTCACACATTCTAAATAATCGAGAATTTTTTGATAGTCTTCCAGGTTATTTTGTGGGTTAATTACTATGGGAATGGCACTATCGGGTAGCCAAAAAGTAACTCTGCCATTCAGTTCATAACAAAAAGCATGGACACGTTCAAAATTTACTACATATTCTTTCCTCTCGTAAAGGATTTTCACCCAGTACGCCACAACATCTCCTCAAGTCCGAAATTTACGAATGATGCACCCTGGATGTCCAAATTTGCTGAAGCCTTAAGTTAATGTTGCTGTATGCCTATTCAAAATCTAAAAAATTAATTTTGAATTTTGAATTTTGAATTGTTATGACACCTCCAATGGTGTTGGTGTGCTAGATGTCGAAAGAGAAAGAGCGATCGCTGTTTGAATGAATCCTTTAAATAAAGGATGAGGTGTACTTGGGCGTGATTGAAATTCTGGATGAAATTGGCAAGCAAGAAAGAATGGGTGCTTGGGTAATTCCACAATTTCAACTAAACGTCCATCGGGAGAAGTACCACTAATCACATAGCCAGACTTTAACAACAAATCGCGGTAAGCATTGTTGAACTCATAGCGGTGTCGATGTCGTTCATAAATCACATCTTCTTGATAAAGCTTAAAAGCTAAAGTATCAGGGAGAACACGACAAGGGTATAGTCCTAAGCGCATTGTACCCCCTAAATCCACTACTTCCTGCTGTTCTGGCAATAAATTAATTACCGGATCAGTTGTGTAAGGGTCAAATTCAGCACTATTAGCACCTGTTAATCCCCCTACATCCCTGGCCCATTCAATCACGGAACATTGCATTCCCAGGCATAAACCCAAGAAGGGAATTTGGCGATCACGGGCGTATTTAATGGCGGCAATTTTGCCATCGACTCCCCGAACCCCGAAACCTCCTGGCACAACTATGCCATCGACACCTTCAAGATAATTTTCGGCTGGTTCCGTTTCCAAATTTTCTGAATTCACCCAACGCAGGCGCAGTTTGCCATAAGTGGAGATTGCAGCATGGTTTAGTGCTTCCACCACAGATAAATAGGCATCACTTAACTGCACATATTTACCAACAATGGCAATTTCTACCTCGTGCTTGGGACTATGTAACCGTTTTACCAGGGTTTGCCACTGCGTCAAATCTGGTTTACGTTGTTCCATTTGCAGCAAGTTCAGCACTTGTTCTGCCATTCCTTCCCGCTCTAGATTTAGCGGTACTTCATAGATACTTTTGGCATCTTGGGAAGTGATGACGCATTCTTCCGGCACATCGCAAAAGCCCGACAATTTCTGCTTTAATCCCTTGGGTAAAGGGCGATCGCTCCGACAAACTAAAATATCTGGTTGAATACCAATGGATCTCAGTTCCTTAACTGAATGCTGTGTCGGCTTAGTTTTCATTTCACCCGCAGAGGCAATCCACGGTACCAGCGTTACGTGCATATACAATACATTCTGCCGTCCCACCTCTTTACGGAACTGGCGAATTGCTTCCAAAAACGGCAGTGATTCAATATCTCCCACCGTCCCGCCAATTTCTGTGATTACTACAGAAGGGTTTGTACTTTTAGCAACTCGTAGAATCCGCTCTTTAATTTCATTGGTAATATGAGGAATTACCTGTACAGTACCGCCATTGTAGTCTCCGCGCCGCTCTTTATTGATGACTGCCTGGTAAATAGAGCCAGTAGTCACACAATTTAAGCGCGACATTGAGGTATCGGTAAAGCGTTCGTAATGCCCCAAGTCTAAGTCTGTTTCCGCACCATCTTGGGTAACAAATACTTCCCCATGCTGAAAGGGACTCATCGTGCCAGGATCGATATTGATATAAGGGTCGAGTTTGAGAATCGACACCGAATATTCGCGCGACTTGAGCAAACGCCCTAGACTTGCTGCTACAATGCCCTTACCAATACTGGAAACTACGCCTCCAGTAACAAAGATAAACTTAGTCATAGTAGTTTGAATTTCTAACAACTTCTAAAAATACATCCCGTCATTGTGCCACAGTTATTGTGGTGTCATCTTCTGTGATTTGCTGTGAAAAACCTTCTAGGATTAGTAATATTAGGCTGTATTCTCACCTCCTCAGTTGCATTGGCAGAGCCATCTCTTATAGTTGTTTTTCCCCAGACAAACTACCAGACAAGTGCCCAAAAAATCTTCTTTCTAGGCACTGCACCACCAAATGGTCAGGTTTTGATCAATAGTAAGCCAATTACCCGCAGCAAAGCTGGTCATTTTTCCCCTAGTTTCCCCTTGCAGTTGGGGGAAAATCTTTTTACTGTGCGTCGCCAGAATCAAGAACTTAAGATTAAGGTGATCAGGCTTAACACTAGCCCTGAACTACCACAGGGGGTAGCCTTTGCGAAAGATTCCCTGACTCCCGCAGTTGACATTGCCAGATTACCAGGAGAAGTAATTTGTTTTGGCGCGATCGCACCCCCTAACGCTAATGTCTCTGTAACCCTGGCTAATCAAACTATTGCCCTTTTACCGCAACCTCAACAGGCACAACTACCAAGTAATTTGGCAGCTTTGACAGGGCAAAATCAGCCTCATGCCCAGTCTAGCGTAGGCAATTATCAAGGTTGCACTACAGTGGCAACAGCCGCCGATCTGGGAAAACCTCAATTTCAACTGACGCTTGACGGCAAGACGATAACTCAACCCGGATCTGGTAAGATTGAAATCCTCTCAAGAGCACAGTTGCCAGTTTCTGAGGTGACAGTAGAGTCAGGCGTTGCTCGTACTGGCCCTAGCACCGATCATTCTCGACTCACACCACTGCCCAAAGGCACACGCGCAACAGTCACAGGTAGGGAAGGTGAATGGTTGCGCCTAGATTATGGCGCTTGGATTAATAGTAAAGAAACCCGCATTCTACCTGGTGCAGTTCCGCCACAGACAATAATTCGCAGTGTCGGATACCGTCAACTCCCTAGTGCGACAGAGATAGTTTTCCCTTTGCAAGTTCCCGTACCCGTGAGCGTACAACAAAGTGAGCAAACTCTCGCTCTCACTCTCTACAATACCACTGCCCAAACAGACATAATTCGCCTGGATGATAACCCCCTAATTTATCGCCTAGACTGGCAACAGGAAGCTCCAGGACAAGTAAAATACACCTTTAACCTCAAAAAAGCTCAACAGTGGGGATACAAGCTGAGATACGACGGTACAACCCTGGTTTTGGCTTTGCGTCATCCGCCTAAAATCGGGAACACAAGACGCAAGCCTTTAGCTAATTTTAAGATTGTACTAGATCCAGGGCATGGCGGTAAAGAATCTGGTGCCAGTGGCCCAACTGGATATTTAGAAAAAGATGTGAATTTGGTGGTATCTAAGTTGCTGCGCGACGAGTTGGTGAAGCGAGGAGCAACGGTGGTGATGACGCGGGAGGACGATCGAGAGGTTTCGCTAGTAGAACGTCAGGCAATTATCAGTCAAGAAGAACCTGCGATCGCTATTTCCATACATCACAATTCTCTACCCGATGATGGCGATGCCGAAAAAATTAAGGGATTTGCCGCTTTTTGGTATCAGCCCCAAGCCCATAACCTCGCAATGTTTTTACACAACTATGTAGTCAAAAAACTCGGCAAACCTTCTTATGGTGTTTTTTGGGATAACCTGGCGCTGACACGTCCGACAGCTGCACCATCGGTATTGCTGGAATTGGGTTTTATGAGCAATCCCGATGAATTTGAGCAGATAGTGAACCCAGAGGTACAGAAGAAAACGGCAAACGCGATCGCTCAAGGGATTACTGAGTGGTTTATGAGTGTTAAATAAATTTGCAGGTGCAACTAAAGTTTTACTCTCATTGTATTTGGTGAAGTGCGATCGGTCTTTGTTCAAACTTTGTGACTTTTATAGTGCATCAGCATTATTACTGGTTTCTTGATATCGCTCCATTGCTGCACTCAATACTAAATTGCTATAATTCCAAGGTTTTTTTAAAATTTCTTCTAACAGGTTATGCCATGTCTCATGCTTATCAACAGGCATTTGAATCTCTCTTAGCATCTTAACCCAAGCTTCCTCTTTCTCGATTATTTGAGTTTGTTGCAATGCTGCTAATAACATTTGTCTATAATTAATATTCTCAATTGGATAATCTGACAAAGTTAAGTATAAAATCCCTAGTAAAGAATGCTTGTTACTGTCAGAATTTATCAGACTCCATCCTGCATCTGCATTAAAGCAAAGATTAATGGCTTCTTGTATTTTTGCTTTCTTGGAGAATTTATAAGATTTCATTGACGAACGAAAAATTAGATATAAAAGGAATACGCTCCCTATACGAACATTTTCATCCTCATGACTAAGAAATGATTCTAATACATCTGTAGATTTAAATAAAAAATTATTAGAAATGCCACTCAGATAAAGCTCTCTTTTGTTAAGTAAAAGTTCTTTAAGAGGTAGAGTATTAAACACAAGTAGTATTATTCTTTGAATCGGAGTATAATAACTTAATATTTTTAGGAAGTAAACCCAACATAAGTTAGTAATAGTGTCGTCTAAAGATTGCGACCAAGTAGTAAGAATTAATTCTAAAATGTCCTGTGTCTTTATTAAGAAGATTGGATCTGATGACCACTTAAGTTCAATCAGATTCATTAATATTCTACTTAATCTTTTATGCTGTTTTATAGCCTCTTCAGCAATCGTTAAGATTTTGTAGAGTTCATCACTTTCGCATTTCAATGTACTGAAGCTAATAGGACTATAAATATATGCTTCTGCTAAATCTTCAACACTTATGCCTATTTGATTAGCTAATGGTAATAACTCAGGCAAAAGTTCATCTAATCTAATCTGCGTATGTATTGCTATTATAAGTTTTTGTAAATGTTGTCTATCATCTGATTGCTGCTTATATTTGAGAATAGCCTCCTCTATTTCTTTAAAAATAGCTATCTGTTTTTTAGCTTCCAAGAAGGGTAATAATCTATTGACACTATCTTGTTCTTCAACTAATTGTTTATCCACGGCTAGATTCAAAAGAGGCCAATTTTCTCTTAAAGCAAAAGAACGCCACCATTTCTTAGAAAGGGATGAAGTGCGGTGAATTAATTTTAATCTTTCCATAAAGACAGATATATGATCGAGATGAGGCTCTTTGAAAAACCAAAGTAACGACCATAAACTTACTTCTAACCTGGGTATTAAGTTATGGCATTGCAATAGCTCCTCTATATTATCGATAACTTCTTTAGGCATAGAGTCAGATGGTTCTAGCCCAATCCTCATCATTCTTATAGCTATTGCATGTTGTGAGATATCTTGTTCCTCTCCATATATTAAAATATTTCTGCGTTTATTAGTTTTCATGGACAACTCGATCAATAATCTAGAGCATCTCAGCAATAATATTAATTGTTCAGAAAGCGTTTTTGGTTTTAGGAACTCCCCGATAAGTTCTTGCTCAGAACTTGAAGAATTATAATACACTTCTAAAGAAAATATTTCTGCTAATTCGTTTGCTTGGTCTTCAGAAATTGACCAATTTCTCAGAACTGCCTCAGTATATTCAAGCGAGCTTAACCACATTTTTATTTCAGACGAAGAGAACCCACGCTCACTAAATATTTTTTTGTAGTAGTCCCAATAATCTTGTAATCTTTCTACCATCCATGAAGGCTCAGATTTATAGCTCATAGCAAGACACAATGCAGTAATTACAGTTGTTTCTCGTTGAGTTTGAAGCAGAGCATTAATCTTATCTTGGAAAGGTTTTTTTGCTCCAAAATGTTGACCATAAAGTTCTAATACTGTTTCTGAGCATGAATCTGGCAAAGAACGCAACTTCTCTTCTAGAAGAGGATGCAATGATTCTTGTTTATCTTCTTGAGATAATTGCTCTATGAAAGATTCCAATGCTTCTTTTTGCTCTGTAGTTAGCCCCGTGTCTAAAATTTTTAGTCCGTATTCTATAAATTCATATTGTAAATCCGGATTAATTTTACTAAAAGCACCATCGCTTGCTACTTCAAGCGCAAACCAAGCTCCTGGTCGTAAATAATGATTTGTTTTTGTTTGGTCTATCTCTTTACAGAGTCTTAAAATCTTATTAGCTTCTCCCTTATGGCTCCGAGCAATACGACCAACGAAAAATAAAGCAACATTCCGCCAGTGTGCTAAATAAATGATATTTTTTAAGCTTTCAAAACGTTGAGCAGTATCCTCGGCATTCTCTACTAAATGAACCGCTGCAAAGAATTCTTGAAAAGAGCGAATATCAAAACCAAACAAATCATTAGCTTCAGTAATCAAAACTAATCTATCACCATCCTTCACCAAGGTTTCCATCTTAAAATTTATGGTTTCAGCAGTAGAACGCTTGCCTTCTTGACGTAGGAATTTACAAACAGCATCTCTAAAGTCATTTTCAGGTAAGCGCGATTGAACGTTTTCTTTTGCTGCTCGGTGATGCAGTAAGTATCCTAAGTAAGAATGTAATCCAAATAAGAGCGACTCATCACTTTTAATAATTCCCTTATCTTTACTTTGTTCTCTAGCAAATATAATCTCCCAATATTTATTAAATAAATCTTCTTTTTGACTGGGAGGACGACCACGATTCTTGATAATAAGTAGGATAATTGTTACGTAAAGAGGACTTGTTAGTAACGCAGAGGTATTAGTATCTTGCTGGCATTCTTCAAGAGTAGAAATTATGGTTCTTCATTACTTGTTATGCTAAAGTAATAAATTAAGTCCAGTTTAATAAACA
>NZ_JABXKL010000004.1 GCF_017114995.1 Nostoc sp. NMS9
AATGCGCCTTGTAAGCTAGTCACAAAGCAGTTTTGACTGTTTTCGGAGATGTCTACTCTTTAATGGAGTTCAAATACTCTTTAACGGAGTTCAAAGGCTAATTAATGGAGTTCAGAGGCTGATTAACGAGTATCAAAGGCTCATTAATGGAGTTCAGAGGCTGATTAATGAGTATCAAAGACTCATTAATGGAGTTCAAAGGCTGATTAATGAGTATCAAAGACTCAAGAACCAGACGCAGCTTTAGTAGGTCTACCTTTGATAGCCTTAGAGGTTGTTTGAAAAGTATTTCACTGTGATTTTAGGCACTTTTAGATCCCCCCTAACCCCCCTTAAAAAGGTGGGAACCGGAATCAAAGTCCCCCTTTATAAGAGGGATTTAGGGGGATCTAGAACTTTTTATACCGACAATGCGACTTTTCAAACATCCTCTTAAAGCGATCGCCTAACTGTTCAGCGACAGTCTTTAAACCGGGAGTCTTTTTCGATGCAGTCTTGATGTAATCATAAACAGTCAAACTGCTAATCATCGCTTCACTACCGACAGCCATTAGGGTATCATCTACCTGTTTGGTGAGTTGCTCATCAGCAACCCTGTCGAGCAGAAAAACGTAATTTATACAGTATTTTGCAGTTTCTACGAGAAGTAGGTCGTGCTTAAGCGATAATAAATACATTTGCTTATAGATGCACAGTTATGATCTGCTGCCTCAATCCAACTTGCCACAATCCGCCCAATCCCGATCGCACAATGTTTTGCTCAAACTGCGGTGTAGGATTGGTAGTGCTGAGAAACCGCTATCGCCCGATTAAATCATTAGATGCTGGGGGATTTGGTAAAACTTATTTGGCAGAAGATATCGACAAACTAAATGAGCATTGTGTCATCAAGCAATTTGCACCGCAAGTACAGGGAACAGGCGCACTAAACAAAGCCACGGAACTATTTGAGCAAGAAGCAAAGCAACTGCAACAGTTAGGAAAACATCTCAAAATTCCCACACTGTTGGCATATTTTGAGCAAGATAATCGCCTGTATTTGGTACAGGAGTTTATCGAAGGGCAGAATTTATTAGCGGAATTACAACAGCAAGGAATTTTCAACGAGCAAAAAGTCAGAGAATTATTGCTTGATTTGTTAGATATTCTCAAAACAGTTCATCAATACAAAGTCATTCACCGCGATATCAAGCCAGAGAATATCATTCGTCGCAGTGATGGGAAGTTGGTACTCATTGACTTTGGTGCATCCAAGCGACTGACAGCAACGGTGATGAAGCAAGTAGGAACAACCATTGGTTCCTTTGGTTATGCGCCACTGGAACAGATGGAAGGAGGTGAAGCTTACCCAACGAGTGATTTATATAGTATCGGTGCAACCTGCTTTCACCTGTTGAGTGGAATTTACCCTTGGGAACTTTGGAAACGACAAGGTTATGGTTGGGTTGCGAGTTGGCGACAGCATTTACAGCAACCAGTGAGTCAAGAATTGGGGCGAATGCTAGATAAATTGTTGCAAGAAGAATACCAGCAGCGTTATCAGTCAGCAGAGGAAGTTTTACAAGATTTAAATCCCCCGCTATCGCCTTCAATACTTCCAACCCAGCCAGTAATTGCAACTCCAGTATCACCGCCACCGTCTACAGTAATTTCTCAGCCGCCAGCATCAACGCTAGTAGCACCAGCAAAGCCACTAAGAATACCACAAGGATTGCTACAAAAGCTATCCAGACAAAATATTAATTTGAGAAAAAGATTCCTGGTGGGTGCTGCTATTACAATAGTTGGAACTCAAATATATGGCTATGTTCGTGATGTCTTATTTCCAACTAGTCCCATATCTGTAATTGCTAGCAAAGATAGCGATGTTTTCTTAGAAAGAACCCTCACAGGGCATTCTTACGTGCTTAATTCCGTCGCCATCAGCCCAGATGGCAACACCCTTGCCAGTGGTGATCGTGGCGGTACGATCAAACTGTGGAATCTCGCAACCGGAGAGCAAATTCGCACCCTCACTGGGCATTCTTTCCAGGCTTTTTCCGTCGCCTTTAGCCCAGATCGCAAAACCCTTGCCAGTGGTGGTGGTGACAGCACCATTAAACTGTGGAATCTGGCAACCGGAGAGCAAATTCGCACCCTCACTGAGCATTCTAACGTGGTTGCTTCCGTCGCCTTTAGCCCAGATGGCAAAACCCTTGCCAGTGGTAGTGCTGACACCATCAAACTGTGGAATCTGGCAACCGGAGAGCAAATCTGCACCCTCACTGAGCGTTCCAACGACGTTAATTCCGTCGCCATCAGCCCAGATGGCAAAACCCTTGCCAGTGGTAATGATCACAACACCATCAAACTGTGGAATCTGGCAACCGGAGAAGAAATTCGCACTCTCACAGGGCATTCCGATAAAGTTTGGTCTATCGCCATTAGCCGAGATGGCAAAACCCTTGCCAGTGGTAGTCTTGACAACACCATCAAACTATGGAATCTGGCAACCGGAGAACAAATCCGCACCCTCACAGGGCATTCTGAGGAGGTTAATTCTGTCGCCTTTAGCCCAGATGGCAAAACCTTTGCCAGTGGTAGTGTTGACAACACCATCAAACTGTGGAATCTGGCAACCGGAGAGCAAATCCGCACCCTCACTGAGCATTCCAACGACGTTAATTCCATCGCCTTCAGCCCAGATGGCAAAACCCTTGCCAGTGGTAGTAATGACAAAACCATCAAAATTTGGCGGCTACGGTAGCTAGGACTGACCTAAGCTAAAATTAAAACGGTTTAACCAAGGCATGAGTAAGGAATTGAACAATGGCAACAGAAACAATTACTCTGCAAATTCCAGAAATACTCTATCAGCGTTTACTCAACACTGCCCAAGCTCAACGTCGCCCCATTGACGAAGTAATAGTTCATGCTTTGCAGGTAGGTAGTCCTCCCGAATGGGATGATGTCCCAGAGGAATTCCAAGCTGACCTCGCGGCTTTAGATAAACTAGATGATAATAGTTTGTGGCAAATTGTCCGCAGTCGCAAAACAGCAGAGCAAATGGAGCGATATAACTTGCTGCTGGAGCGTAATTCTAGTGGTAACATTACAGATGCAGAACAATTAGAACTAATAAAACTGCGTCACGAAGCTGACCGTTTTATGCTGTGTAAAGCCCAAGCTGCTGTTTTACTCCGTTGGCGAGGACATCATGTGCCAACTCCTTAAACTGTTGTGTCTAAATACATTCCTGAAAGCTTAAAAACTCAAATAGCTGATAGTGATAAAAGACGTTGCTGTTATTGCTTAACAACTGAAGCAAATAGCGGTATTCCCATGACCTTTTTTGAATTAAAAATTAAAAATTAAAAGTTAAAAATTAAGAATAAGAATAATTTTTAATTAATTAATTTTGGGTACAAGCCCCCACTGAAATCAAAGATTTCAGTGGTCTACAATCAGTGGTGGGTTCAAGCCCCCACTGATTGCAATTTTTAATTAATAATTTTTAATTTTTAATTGGAGCGAAGCGACTTGACCTATGACCATATTCACCCCCGCTCAAAAGGTGGAGAAACTATCTTTGCAAATCTTTGTTTAGCTTGTCGCTCTTGCAATGAATTTAAAGCCGATTCAACCGAAGCTATAGACCCTTTAAGTGGGGAAAAAACGCCTCTATTTAATCCACGTCAACAAAGATGGTCTGAACATTTTGCTTGGAATGCTGATGCTACAAGGGTTGAAGGTTTAACTACTACTGGTAGGGCTACAATTGTTTGCTTGCGAATGAATAATCCAGTTATAGTTGTTGCGCGACGACGTTGGACAATTAGTAGTTGGCATCCTCCAGATGATGTATTTTAAAGTTTCAAGCAGTTCAATAAGCCAAAGTTACGCTGAATAAATTATAATTTACGTATGATGTGAATTATGAAAAACAACGTAATAGCAAGTATTTCACGCTTTGTAGAGACGCGATATTTCGCCTCTCTACTCTAGAATTAAACTAAAATTAAGATTATTTACTCTGGGAAAAATTATGGTTAACACCTATGACGAAATATTTGATGCTGCATTGTCTTTACCTCCAGGGTTAAGAGCAATGCTGGCTGAACATTTATTTAAAAGCCTAGATGCAGAAAATCAATTAGAAATTGATACTCTGTGGGCAGAAGAAGCAGAGAAAAGGTTTCAAGCCGTTGAACAAGGCGAAGTTACTCTAATTCCTGGCGAACAGGTATTGCGAGAGCTACGTTCTAGGAGTAAGTAATGGACTATGATTTTCATCCTGATGCTAAACAGGAATTAGATAATGCTGTTGCTTACTATGACAATATCAGCCGCGAGATGGGAGACGCATTTGTTACCGAAGTTGAACGCGCTCTCAATCGCATTGAACAGTTCCCACAAGCATGGACTCAATTATCAAAAAATACAAGACGCTGCCGCATAGCTAGTTTTCCCTATGGGATAATTTATGCCATCACAGAGCAGCAAATTTTAATAGTTGCAGTCATGCACCTCCAGCGTCAGCCAAATTACTGGACTAATAGAATCTGAAAGTACACCATTTGTTTTTGTCAATTTAATTATTCTGAAGATTCATTGCTCTTGCGGCTATTTTCTGCGTCAATTCTCTGTCTAATCGCTTCCTCAGCTATGCGAATATTTTCCTCTAGTTGTGTTCCATCTGCTGTAGCGAGTGGAGGCATAGTTTTCCATTTCAAACTAGGATGATGAAACAGCGCACGCATAGCTTCCATATCATCACGGTGTTCTAATACATATTTTCTTAACTCAGGTACACTCATCTCTTCAAAGTTCAGTTTCATCTACAAACCTCCAAGGTTCATGAGAGGGTACGATGATTTGTATGTCCTCGCCTGCCAAAATATATACATTTCCAGTTTTGTCATCAAATCTGAACAACCGGATGTCACGATAGCAGTTAGACAACATCTGACAAACTATTAAACAAGTTATAGCTTGCTGTGCATTGGGATATATGGTGTTTTCCTCAATTGTGACATAAATAATATAAGTCTTATAGTGTCACAACATCCAGAGTGAAAACCGACAGCATATTTTATCGCCTATTTCAAGAATTCCCCAGCATCTTCTTTGAACTAATTGGCAACCCTCCCGAAACCGCCAACACCTATCAATTTGCTTCAGTTGAAATCAAACAAACAGCTTTTAGAATTGATGGTGTGTTTCTTCCCATCCAAGATGAAGAAAGCCCGATTTATTTTGTCGAGGTTCAGTTTCAACCAGACACAGAGATTTACTTACGCTTAGTATCAGAAATTTCTTTATACTTACGCCAAAATAGACGCAAAAATCCTTGGCGAGGAGTGGTGATTTATCCCAGCAGAGATATAGATATAGGTGAGAAAGAAGATTTCATAGAATTCTTCCACAGCCAGCGTATCAGTAGAATTTACTTAGATGAATTAGGCTCAGCTGCATCCTTACCAATAGGCATTGCTACGATAAAATTAGTAATTGAAGACGAAGATACAGCCATTAACAGCGCCAAGGAATTAATCAACCGCACCCAGCAAGCAGTAAATTTGCAACTTCCACAAAAACAATTATTAGAATTGATAGAAACAATCTTAGTTTATAATTTCGTCGTAGACTTTGGTAGTATTTACAGATGTAGTCATGAGATTACCTCTTTTTATTTAATTTTACTGATTTACAACGCCACTTTTAATGACTTTGCTAATGTTTTAGGCTCTGGTAGAATTTCATCGTCAGCCAAAGACGATTCAATCAGCATCTCTAGCACTTGTTGAGCATTTTTTAGAGCGCCTTTGTAAGTCTCCCGGTGAGTGTGGCAAAATTCTCCCCATTCAGTAAAACTGACAACAAAACACTCATTTTCATCAGACCATTGAATAATTATCGTGAATATTTAGCTAGAAACAGAAAAAGTAACCTAAACTAAAATGAAAATAACCTGCTACTAAATCTGAAAAAGTATGGTTAACACCTATGATGAAATCTTCGATGCTGCATTGTCATTACCTCCAGGATTAAGAGCAATGCTTGCTGAACATTTGTTTAAAAGTCTGGATGCTGAAAATTAACTAGAAATTGATACTCTGTGGGCGGAGGAAGCAGAGAAAAGATTTCAAGCTGTTGAACAAGGCGAAGTTACTCTAATTTCTAGTGAACAGGTGTTGCGAGAGCTGCGTTCCAGGAGTAAGTAATGGCTTATGATTTTCATCCTGATGCCAAACAAGAATTAGATGATGCTGTTGGTTACTATGACAATATTAGCTGCGAGATGGGGGACGCATTTCTTGCCGAAGTTGAACGCGCTATCAGTCGTATTGAACAGTTTTCAGAAGCATGAACTCAATTATCAAAGAATACAAGATGCTGCCGCGTAGCTAGTTTTCCTTATGGAATCATTTATGCCATCAGAGAGCAGCAAATTTTAATAGTTGCAGTCATGCACCTTCAACGTCAACCAAATTACTGGGCTAATAGAATCTGATATGCCGAATTGTTCTCCAGTTTTTTACCAGTCATTGCTTCAAAATTCGGTTGCATTTAAAAACCTCCCAATAGCGATCGCACAATTACTTTCTTTGCTTATCTATGCAACTTCCAAGGATTTTCCTAGCATTTTAGGCTCCGGTAGAGGTTCACCATCAACCAAAGATGACTCAATCAGCATTTCTAAAACTTCCTGAGCATTTTTAAGAGCGTCTTCGTAAGTCTCTCCGTGAGTGCAAGGCTGCATTAAATGGGTAAACTCAGGCAGCAAAACCACATAACATTGGTCTTCTTCTGACCATTGAATCACGATTGTATATTTCATTCTTCTGTCTCCTGATCTTGTTTAATTTTATTTAGTTCTTCTAGTGCTTCATTGACTTGCTTTTCTAAATAAGGTTTGGCATCGCTACTATCTTTACCAGCAATGATGATAGCTTTTGCATCGGTAAAAGTTAACTCATGCCAACGGTTGATAAAATCCTGAATTTGCTCTGAGTCTAAATCTTGTAATATAAAGTGGCGGAACTCAGCATTAAGCAATCGTTGCGGTTTATAGCCAATAATCCGAGAAGTGACAATTACCTGCACATCAGGATAGTCGTTAGTAAAGCGATGAATATCAGTAATTACATCCTCTCGCTTACCAGGGTCAAAGACCTCATCCAAACCATCAAACATCACTAAGGCATTACCAGCTTTTAATTGTTTATCTAGTTCAAGCTGATTGAGATGATGAATTGCACCACTACATTGATGAAAAAATTCTAGAAAATTATTGCACTCTTTATCTTCCCGTCGCCGCATATAAGTGCGTAACTCAATTAACAAGGGAATTGGTAATGAGATAACATTATCCAGTGGTGACTCAGCCCAATTCAAAGCCAGAAATTGCAACAATGTAGACTTACCTGAACCAGGATCGCCCAAAATCACAATATATTTATAATCTTGCTTTTTATTGACAACATCTAATACTGAATGGATCGGCTGTTCAAAATAAACCCGTTTGTGGCGTTCTAATTCTTCTAATTCCACTTCTGCTTCTACTTGGTCGCTTTCTCGCAACCGTCTAAGATGTTCTTTAGGCAGTTCGTGAACTTGTGCTAAAACTTGATGAGTTTCCCGGACATTTTGAGCAGTAAAAATCCGCCATAATTTAAGTTCGTTATAGGCATAAACGCTAGTATCTAAGCTATCTAACTTGAGATTGCCATAGTGTTCGTGGATTCCTTTTTGATATTTAACTAAATTAAAATCTACAATAAACCCAGCAATTTCTTTGGTATTTATTTCAATATCAGATAATTTTTTTAATTCTAGGATATGGTGTAATTCTTTTGAATCTAAAAGAAGTTCTTGGACTTGTGTAAAATACTGCTCTGTAAGTGATTGCCAGTTAAACTTAGATGGCAGAGGTTTTAATTGCAGCCTGTTCCAACTATCTTCTAGGGTTTTAGCGTCTAGAGATTCACAATTAATATCAAAAGCCTGACCAAGAACTTCTGTAACCGACTTATCGCTGATAAATTTATGGATGTCTTTGGTGTACTCTTTAATCTCAGTTTCAGCCAGTTTGCAACGAACCTTTAACTGCTGCTGCATAAGTTGTAAAAATTCCTTTAAGGCTTTCCCCGCAGCAATTTCTATGTCTTCCTTCTTAAGTTTCTGGAAAATCTTGCCAGGGATGCCTTTTAATAAATCTTTAGCCCAATCTTTAGCAGCATCCTTGGTTAAGTCTTCCAGAATGGGTTTAAAAATTAACCCGGCGGCCTGAGTTACACCCCAAATAGCTAACCAGTCCAGCATAATACTCGCTTCTGTTGAGATTTTGATTACGAGTATATACACTAGCTTGAGTAATGTCTCCGACTTTCAGGGTGATTGCAGAAACATCACAGGTATCTGAAGAACCTCTCTCCTAAAAGGAGAGAGACTTTGAATTTTTCCCCTTCCCAACCCGGGAAGACAGTTAGCGGTTAGGTTTCGCGTTAGTTTTTTAGATCGATTGCTAAGTGCGATGTCTACGATGGGCTGCGCCTACCCAATTTTTCTGCGAAACGTTGAATTTTCTCTTGCGGTGTAGGATAGCGTTTTTCTGACCGATCGTACCAATAAAGCCATTCTCTGGTTACACCGAAATAGGGAATTGGTATAAGTTACGTTAGGTTATAATTAGCAGTCAAACTTTTAAAACCAATGAACTGGAAACTTGACGAAGCACAACAAAAACTCCCAGAGGTAATTGATGCGATTGCATCAGAACCTCAATTAATCTTCAAGCAGGACAAATTAGTTGCTGCGATCGTAGAACCTAAACCTTTCCAAGATTTCCTTGCTTGGCATCAACAACAAAAAGTCTCTTCCCTCACAGATGCTTTTGTCGAACTACGTCAACTCTGTGCTGAAGAAAATTACATTTTAGAAACTCCTCCACGATGTGGCGATCGCCATATCCCATTTGCTGAGGAATAGTATGAGCTTTCTCTGCGATACTAACATTCTCAGTGAATTATCAGTGAATTAGCTCGTCCACTACCCAATCCTGGAGTCATTGCCTGGAGTAAAAGCATCTCATCAATTTTTCTGAGTGCTATTACATTGAAAGAAATTTGCTATGGCTTATCAGCAAAACCCAATCACAGAATTCAAACTTGGCTTGATAATTTTTTGGTAACTTACTGTTAGGTAATCCCTGTCAGCCCAGAAATTGCTAAACGTGCGGGTGAATTAAAAGGATACTTACAAACTCAAGGAAAACCTCGCACTCAAGCGGACATAATCATTGCCGCAACCGCCGAAATTCACCAAATCACATTAGTAACAAGAAATACAAAGGACTTCGAGGGATGCGGTATTGCCATACTTAATCCATTTACTTAAGTTTTGAGATGCGATGTCTACGACGGGCTGCGCCAACGCAATTTCCCCCACAGTGCGATCGCTCTCGCTACAACCATGAGCCGCCGCTAATTATACCAAGGGATATGTGCAATCAATCACCACTATTTGAGAAAAACCAAGTCCTCAGCGTTAGGTTTTGCAAACAAAAACTTGGCTTTTTGACTGGGAAGTAACGCTGTTAAGACCTTCTACATAATGGTTTTGAGACTAAGTAGCTTGAGGGCTATTTTAATTGGAAAGAGCGATCGCTCTGACTTTTTTCTAACTCTCGGTTGATGAATTTTTTGATGAGTTAGAAAAAATAGCAGTAGATAAAGATATTTTAAGTGTTTAAAAAAAATAATACCCCTGAGTTAGCTTTGTTCAGACTCTCGGTCAAATCGGCTAGCCGAGAATTATGTGTAACATAGATCGCTACCAAGCTAGAGGAAAATTAAAAATGGTTGCATTTACTCTAAAACCAACACAGATACTTGGACGCATACTATCCACATCACTAATTAGTTTGATGTCTTTAGAGGTTCTTACCATCGCAGCGATCGGCCAACCGCCCCCTGCGTCTGTCGAAACCAAGCTGAAAGTGCCTAGTACAATGACCTCTTGGCCCTTTAATACTAACCGTTACTTGAAAGTGCCGCCCAATTTCTCCGTCTCAGTTTATGCTCGCATTAACAAAGCTCGCTTTATGGCAGTTACTCCCAATGGGGATCTTCTAGTATCACAGCCCAGTTCAGGTAAAGTGTTAATTGTCCGGTCAAATGGCAGCAAAGACCCAATTATTTCTGACTTCGTGACGGGTCTACGCAAACCACACGACATTGTGTTTCATAAGATTGACAACACCACATACATTTATATCTCTGAGAGTCATCAAATTAACCGCTTCATCTACAACTCTGGAGACTTAATCGCAAAAAATCGTCAAATCGTTGTAGTTGGCTTACCAGACAGCAGCACACAGGAACTCAAAGGCGCTTATGGTCACGAACTGAAAAATATCGCACTTGATGCCAACCACAAACTGTACGTGTCGATCGCCTCTACATGCAATGCCTGTAAGGAAGATACTGTCAGTACTCCAAAACGTGGTGCAATTTACCAGTACAACGCTAATGGAACCAATCAGCGACTTTTTGCCCAAGGTTTACGTAATGCTGAAGGGTTAGCATTCTTACCTGGCACAAATGACCTTTGGGTAGTCGTTAATAATCGAGATAACATCACCTATCCCTTCAAAGATAGCAGTGGCAATTACGGTAAGATTATCCCCTCCTACGTAGACAACCACCCACCAGAGGAGTTCACGAAAGTCCGAGATGGCGGTAACTACGGTTGGCCATTCTGCAATCCCAATCCTGACACGTCAAACGGCCTCAACAATATGCCATTTGACCGCGACTATCAGTTCAATGCTGATGGAAAGGTTAATTGCAATGCAATGGACAGGATTAGCAAAGGTATCCAAGCCCATTCAGCTCCCTTGGGATTAACATTCTTACAAAATACCAACTTTCCCAGCCTATACTCAAATGGTGCAGTGGCAGGGCTGCATGGTTCATGGAATCGGCAGAAGAAAACGGGCTACAAAATAGCTTACTTTCCCTGGAACAGTAAGACAAAGACCCCAGGGCAGGAGATAGATTTAGTCACCGGTTGGGTAGTTCCAGCAACGCAAGAAACCTGGGGGCGACCTGTGGATATGGTAGTAGACCGACAAGGTAATTTGTTAATTTCGGATGACTACAGCGGCACTATCTATAAGCTCTCCTACACGCCGTCATAACTGGTTAAGGTCTACAAAGACCCTAACTTTGGCGGAATTTCCCAGTCTTTTCTTACGGCTCCAGGAGTATACAAAGCCAACCGAGGTGACTTAAATATTGTTGGTAATAACTGCGATCGCAATTTTTCCCACTGCACGCCCAGTTTCACTATAACTATGAGCCGCCGCTAGTTCTTGTAAGGGATATGTGCGATCGATCACCACACGAATTTTACCCCATTCAATCAATTCTTTCAGATAAACCAAATCTTGAGTGTTGGGTTTTTGCAAAATAAATTTTGCTTTTTGACCGGCAAGGAACGCCGTTAAGACGCTCTCTAAGAAGAATTCGGGGCTGGGTAGTGTGGTGATATAAATTCCATTGGGTTTGAGGACTCTTTTGGTTTGAGAGAGCGATCGCTTACCCACTGCATCAAAGATAATGTCATACTGCGCTATATCTTCGGTGAAATCTTGCTGCGTATAATCAATCACGCGGTCTGCTCCTAGAGATTTCACCAAATCCAAATTTTTGGTACTACTAACTCCCGTCACCACTGCCCCTAAAGCCTGAGCAATTTGCACTGCAAAACTGCCTACACCTCCCGCAGCCCCATTAATCAACACAGCTTGTCCTGTTTGAATATTTCCCTGATCTCGCAGCGCTTGGAGAGCCGTGAGCGCTGCTAACGGCACAGCCGCAGCTTCTTCATAAGATAAGTTCGTTGGTTTGAGCGCCACCAAGTTTTCTGGAACAGCTGCAAATTCGGCATACCCTCCTCCAGGGAAGCTAGTACTGCCATAAATAGCATCTCCTGGTTTAAAACGGGTGACACCAGAACCAACTGCTACGACATCTCCCGCCACATCAAACCCCAGAATCTTCGGAAATTTGCTGCCGGCAATCAAACTCAACATCCCCTGACGAATTTTCCAATCAATGGGATTAATGCTACTAGCACGAACTTTCACAAGTAACTGCGTTGAATCAATTTTCGGCTGCTCCACGTCTTCGTACTCCAACACCTCAACCGCGCCATATCGACGGATAAGGACTGCTTTCATTACATTCCTCCTGCTACCCTATTTTGCTGAATTAACTCAGACAGCCTGTTTTTTCTGATAAATCTAGTGTAGCGATGTCTACGATGAGCTACGCCTACGTATGATATTTAACGAAGATGCAAGGCACAATCAGAGATTCCCTAAAATAGAAATATCAGTCTAAAACTACACCTGTATGCCAGCTAGAGACCTTTATCACAACAATGTTAAAAATGCTTTGATTAAAGACAAATGGACAATTACTCATGACCCACTGACTCTGAAGTTTGGTAAAAAAGATTTGTATGTTGATTTAGGTGCTAGATAACTGTTAGCAGCAGAAAAAGCAGAATCCAAAATTGCAGTTGAGATTAAAAGTTTTATCGGCAGATCGGATGTTGATGATTTAGAAAAAGCATTGGGTCGGTATATTTTATATCAGGATATCTTGATTGAATTGGAGCCAGAACGAGTACTATATCTTGCAGTACCTAACAGTGTTTTTGATGATTTATTTGAAGAACCTATCGGCAAACTGTTACTGAGAAATCATCGTTTAAAGCTGATTACCTTTGATCCAAAACAGGAGGTTATTAAACAATGGATTATACCAAGTTAGACGACTATCGCCAAGTGATTGAAACTATCCTCAGTGAATATGCTTCACTACCCTATTCTTATGCCAATATTCAATCAGAAGTGGTGTTTGATCGAACCCACGATCGCTATTTGTGGATGGATATTGGTTGGGATGGCGATCGCCGCATTCATGGCTGTCTGGTTCATATTGACCTAATTGATGGCAAAATCTGGATTCAACGGGATGGCACAGAAGAAGGCATTGCCGCCGATTTAGAACGGGCTGGAATTCCTAAAGAAGATATTGTTCTGGGGTTTCGTCCACCGGAGTTAAGACCCTACACTGGCTATGCAGTTGCTTAAAGTGCGTAGGTGCAGCCCGTCGTAGACATCGCTCTTTAAAAGTTAACACGGAACATTCTCTTTATTCTTCAGTGGTAAATACAACACCTTCATACAGCAATTCAATTGGACACTCAAATTTAATGCTCGATAGAGTGACGATATCTCCAGCCGTGTAGGGATAGTAAAGCCACATCCTACCCTCACCCCGACAGTAACGCTCAACGGAGATTTGTTCCGAGTCAATCAAGATATATTCTTGCAAACTGGGGATTGTCAGATAATAAGTGAATTTTTCACCCCGATCTTTAGCGCTTGTAGCAGGGGAAAGAACTTCGGTAATCAACTTCGGATGTTGAATAAAGTTGCAGGCATTCAGGTCTTCAGGGTCGCAACTGACAATAACATCAGGATAATAGTAGCGGCTCTGGGCAGTGAGTTGCATTTTCACATCTGACACATTCACTCGACAACCCCTGGAACGCAAATGAGGATACAAAGCTCTCTAGAGATTTAGTGCAATGTCGTTATGGGGAATTGTACCGCCTGTCATGGCAAACACTTCGCCATTGGCATATTCGTAGCGAACGTCTTGCTGAGGTTCCCATTCGAGATATTCCTCAACGGTCATTTTTAGCGGCTGTTGGGGGATAGCGATCATAACTTAAGATTTTTTCACGCTTGATTTGATTGTAGCTAAATAGTATCAGTAACAAAGAGCGATATCTGGAAAACCTCTCTCCTAAAAGAAGAAAGATTTTAAACTTTCCCCTTTCCTAGCACAGGAAGGTGGTTGAGGTTTTTGCTAAGGTTTGTAATGAGCAATTAAGAAAATTCATTGCGATCGCTCAATCATGTTAGATTATAGTTTGTTGTTTCTCTTAAACACAAAATCCGACAGTTTCCTACCCATCTCCTCATTGTGGGAATCAAAAAAAGGAGTTAAAAGTTAAGTTTTTTGAAAATGATATGCAGCAATACACCTATTTTCATTACCTCATATCGCTTATCAGATAAGACTTTCAATCACAATTGAATATCATTGTCAAAGCAAAAATTAAATAAATATGAATTGCATTTTTACCCTCAAAAAAATGATATGTTAGATACAGAATTGAATTTCGCACGTTTCTGGAGTAGAACGATGTAGACTACTCCAGTTTTTCACCCTCAAACCCTTGGCATTTATTGCTTTTGACGGAACTTGAGGGCAATCTGAGTACACATTTAAATAACCCAAACCTAGTTTCAAGTTAGTTAAAGTTATTGCTGGGATTGGGTTTTAGCTGAGTACAAATAAATCCTGAGCCCCCATCTATAAACACTAGAACCCCAACCAAAAAAGACTAGAACCCCTACCTGAAAAAAACTTTTTTAATTCTTGTAATGCTTGAAGAATTAGGGTTTTTAGTATTTGAGTACAAATGTAATAAATCCAATAAATTCTATCCTAGAGAGACGCAACATCTGGCTGGGAGACGGCTGCTATAAATCTTATATCGCCAATCACCTAACGCTCTGAAACAAAACAAAGCGAAAAGTGAGTGGAGAGATGACATAGCACCATGCCTGAAGTGAATAGAAGTCGCGGCTGTAAGCACAAATTCTACCCAAGAACCGAACGTTGACACACACCAGCCGAACATCAGATATCTATTGCCTGCCTGACTTGAAAACAAGTTGCCCGAACCCAAGGGTTTGCAGGCAGTGTGAAAGACGCGACTTCAATTCTGGGCATGAAAAAGTAGCAACAGCATCTCCCACAGTGGCAGCCAAGTCCACCGACCTTTTGCGAAACTCAATGACATCACCGTCTACACGACTCCTCAACTCCAACGCTACGGAATCGCCAACCCAAGCAAAATCAGGTGGTTGCGGCTGCGACAGCCCCAGCAGCGCCACTGTAGAAAGGGATGAAAAACTGGAAGAACGCATTGCTAAACATCCCTGCTACAGCGAAGACGCTCATCACCACTACGCCCGGATGCACGTTGCAGTTGCTCCAGCTTGCAACATTCAATGCAACTATTGCAACCGCAAATATGATTGCGCTAACGAAAGCCGTCCGGGAGTAGTTAGCGAATTGCTAACGCCAGAAGAAGCAGCACACAAAGCTTTGGTTATTGGCGGCAAGATTCCTCAAATGACAGTTGTGGGAATTGCTGGCCCTGGCGACCCACTGGCGAACCCAGAAAAGACCTTCCGCACATTTGAGTTGATTGCAGCGCAAGCACCAGACATCAAGCTGTGCCTATCAACCAATGGTTTAATGCTGCCTGACTACATCGATCGCATTAAACAATTAAATATAGATCACGTTACGATCACCATTAACATGGTAGATCCAGAGATCGGTGCTCAGATTTATCCTTGGGTTCACTATAAGCGCAAGCGTTACAGAGGTCTTGAAGGTGCGACAATTCTCCACGAAAGACAGATGGAAGGATTGCAAGCCCTCAAAGATGCTGACATCTTGTGCAAAGTCAACTCCGTGATGATTCCCGGAATTAATGACCATCACTTAGTCGAAGTGAATCGAGTCATCCGTGAAAAAGGTGCATTCTTGCACAACATCATGCCATTGATTTCTGCACCAGAACATGGCACACACTTCGGTTTAACCGGTCAACGCGGCCCTACACCCAAAGAACTCAAAGAAGTTCAAGACAATTGCTCTGGTAACATGAAAATGATGCGTCACTGTCGCCAGTGCCGTGCCGATGCAGTCGGATTGTTGGGAGAAGACCGCAGCCAGGAATTTTCCAAAGAGAAATTCTTGGAAATGGCTCCAGAATACGACATGGAACAACGCGCTACCGTTCACGAAGGTATTGAGAAGTTTAAAGAAGAACTTAAAGTAGCCAAAGACAAAGCGCTAGCCGGCAAGAAATTTGCCAACAGTCCTAAAATCTTAGTTGCAGTAGCAACCAAAGGCGGCGGATTGGTTAACCAACACTTCGGTCATGCGAAAGAATTCCAAATTTACGAAGTGGGTGGGGACGAAGTTCGCTTTGTCAGCCATCGCAAAATTGACCAATACTGCCAAGGTGGATACGGCGAAGAAGCTTCTTTTGAGCATATTATGAAAGCGATCGCAGATTGCAAAGCAGTTTTAACCTCCAAGATTGGTAACAGTCCTCAAGAAAAATTGCAAAAAGCTGGAATACAGACTGTTGAAGCTTACGACGTGATTGAAAAGGTTGCTTTGGAATTTTACGAGCAATACGTTAAGGAATTAGGGAATTAGGGAATAGGGCATGGGGCATGGAGAATAGAAGAAGAATTATCCCCAATGCCGCCAGTCGCCTCCTACGGAACTGTCTCCCCGATGCCCAATGCCCTGTTTGCCCAATGCCCCTTGCCCAAAAAAGGAGAATAAATCATGGCTTACAAAATTATTACTAGCCAGTGTATTTCCTGCAATCTCTGTCTAACGGTATGTCCTACAAATGCAGTTAAAGTGGTTGACGGACAGCACTGGATTGACCCTGAACTTTGTACAAACTGCGTTGGTAGCATTCATACCGTGCCTCAGTGTAAAGCTGGTTGTCCCACCTGCGACGGTTGCATTCAGCAGCCTAGCGATTACTGGGAAGGCTGGTTTACCAATTACGACCGCGTAGTTGCTAAATTAACAAATAAACAAGATTATTGGGAACGTTGGTTTAACTGCTATTCCCAGAAATACTCCGAACAGTTGCAAAAGCGTCAATCCCAATCAGTGGGATCTGAAGCTTAAATAATTCGTAATTCTTAATTGAAGACAACAATGCAAAAAAACTGCATCTATCTTGATAATAATGCTACCACTAAGGTAGACCCAGAAGTTATAGAGGTAATGCTACCTTACCTCACAGATTATTACGGCAATCCCTCCAGTATGCATACCTTTGGTGGGCAAGTCGGTAAAGCAGTGAGAACAGCAAGAGAACAACTTGCAGCCATCCTGGGAGCCGATGAGTCAGAAATTGTCTACACAAGTTGCGGTACTGAGGGAGATAACGCCGCGATTCGAGCCGCACTGTTGGCGCAACCAGAAAAGCGACACATCATCACCACCCAAGTTGAACATCCAGCAGTACTCAATGTCTGCAAACAATTAGAAACCCAAGGTTACACTGTTACCTATCTTTCAGTAAATCATCAAGGGCAGTTAGATCTAGATGAACTAGAAGCTTCCTTGACGGGTAACACCGCCTTGGTGACAATTATGTATGCTAATAACGAAACCGGCACGATTTTCCCGATTGAGCAAATTGGGTTGCGGGTGAAAGAATATGGCGCTATCTTCCATGTAGATGCGGTGCAAGCAGTGGGAAAAATCCCCTTGAATATGAAGACTAGCACCGTTGATATGTTAACCCTGTCTGGTCACAAGCTGCACGGGCCTAAAGGCATTGGTGCTTTATATATTCGGCGCGGGGTTCGCTTCCGTCCCTTCATGATTGGGGGACACCAAGAACGCGGACGTAGGGCGGGAACAGAGAATGTTCCAGCAATTATCGCCTTGGGCAAAGCTGCGGAACTAGAACTGTTAAACTTAGAAGAAGCGACCACAAGAGAAAGAAGGCTGCGCGATCGCCTGGAACAAACTTTACTCGCTACAATTCCCGATTGTGTAGTCAATGGTGACGTTACGCAGAGATTGCCCAACACCACCAATATCGGCTTCAAGTATATTGAAGGTGAAGCTATCTTACTATCCTTGAATAAATACGGTATCTGTGCATCATCCGGTTCTGCTTGCACCTCCGGCTCATTGGAACCTTCCCACGTCCTGCGGGCAATGGGTTTACCCTACACAACTTTGCATGGTTCCATCCGCTTCAGTCTTTGTCGCTACACAACAGTTGCCGAAATCGATCAAGTGATAGAGGTAATGCCCACTATTGTGGAACGTTTACGCGCCCTCTCACCCTTCAAAAATGATGATGCAGGTTGGCTGCAAGAACAAGAGCAAGCATTGGCGCATCGCTAAGGATTAGGGACTAGGGGCATAGTGCATTGAGAATGGAACCAATGCCCAATGCCCCATGCCCGATGCCCCATACCCCAATCTAAAATCCAAAATCTAAAATCTAAAATTCATTATGTGGGACTACACCGATAAAGTATTAGAACTGTTTTACGATCCCAAAAATCAGGGAGAAATTGAAGAAACAAGCGAAGCTGGAGTTAAGGTTGCAACGGGAGAAATCGGTAGCATTGCTTGCGGTGATGCTCTGAGATTGCACCTGAAAGTGGAAGTAGAATCTGATAAGATTCTAGATGCTCGTTTTCAAACCTTTGGCTGTACTAGTGCGATCGCATCTTCTAGTGCATTAACCGAAATGATCAAAGGTTTAACCTTAGATGAAGCCCTGAAAGTGTCCAATAGAGACATTGCAGATTACCTTGGTGGTTTGCCAGAAGCAAAGATGCATTGCTCTGTTATGGGACAAGAAGCGCTAGAAGCCGCTATCTATAATTATCGTGGCATACCTCTAGCTACCCACGATGATGATGATGAAGGTGCATTAGTTTGCAGTTGCTTTGGAATCAGCGAGTCTAAGATTCGTCGCGTGATTCTAGAAAATCATCTCACGGATGCCGAACAAGTAACAAATTATGTGAAAGCTGGTGGCGGATGCGGTTCCTGTCTGGCTAATATCGATGATATTATTAGATCAGTTCAACAGGAATACGCCTCACCTGCTCTCAACAATTACGGCGTAAAAGTTGCCACAGAAATTGTTACGTCTAAAGAGCGATCACTAACAAACGTGCAAAAGATTGCTCTAATTCAAAAGGTTCTCGATGAAGAAGTCAGACCCGTACTCATTGCAGACGGGGGAGATGTAGAACTATATGATGTAGAAGGCGATCGCGTTAAAGTTGTACTGCAAGGTGCTTGCGGTTCCTGTTCTAGTAGTACAGCAACTCTGAAAATTGCGATCGAAGCCAGATTACAAGATCGTGTCAGCAAGAGCCTTGTAGTCGAAGCAGTTTAGGAATTGCTGTAGGACTTATCGTACTCTACAAATACGCCCTAATATGCATTCAGCCAGGAACAGAAAGTAGGATTTGAATTGAATCATTGTCTCCACTCGATGCTTCATACCAATTCGCCAAAAGAAAGATACAGATTGAAATCAAACTTTCTTATTACTAATTACGTAGACACCCAAAGGATTGCTTCCCCCAAGGTATTACGAATTACGAATTGGTATCAGCCCTACCACTATTACGGCTAACAGCATATAGGCTTCATAGATTAAGCGCCTACTTGCGAATTTCATTATCTAACTCGCTTCAAAGGAACAGGATATGAGCACATTGTACGACAAACTTGGCGGACAACCA
Source organism: Nostoc sp. NMS9 (assembly GCF_017114995.1). GTDB lineage: Bacteria > Cyanobacteriota > Cyanobacteriia > Cyanobacteriales > Nostocaceae > Nostoc. Next base: position 19,469 of record NZ_JABXKL010000004.1, read on the forward strand.
GCTATTGAACAAATAGTAGATGAACTCCACAAACGCATTGCCACAGACAGCATCCTCAACCCATTTTTTGCTGGTACAGATATGCCCAAGCAGCGTAATCATCTAGTTGCTTTCTTATCTCAGATTTTTGAGGGACCAAAGCAATACGGCGGTCGTCCAATGGACAAAACACACGCTGGAATGAATTTACAGCAACAACACTTTGATGAGATTGCCAAGCTCCTAGGTGAATCAATGGCTGTGCGTGGAGAGTCAGCAGAAGACACCAAAGCTGCACTAGAGCGTGTCACAAATGTGAAAGGCGCTATTTTAAACAAGTAATAGGACTTACGCATTGATTGTTGACAAATAGCAAAGTCAAATCCTATTTGGTCTTTCCAACTGAAACACATTACGACGTATTTGTAAATTGCGTAGCTTTCTTTGTTCTTTGTCAAAACAAATGACAAAGGACAAAGGACAAAAAGAAAAGAAATTTAACCAGGAAATATATGTACTTGCTTTCAATCATTTTAGCTGTGGAGCGATCGCCCCCAGCAGGCACTTATGCCAACGCTACTAACGATGCTCTACACGCGCTCACTACTGTCGCTCAACTGGCGTGAACGCAACTGACAAACGCAAAGACCCACCAACCAACCAATTGCAGGGAAACACGAACAATGACAGAAGAAAACATTAGACAGATAGCTTTCTACGGTAAAGGCGGTATCGGTAAATCTACCACCTCCCAAAACACCTTGGCAGCTATGGCAGAAATGGGTCAACGCATCCTCATCGTCGGTTGCGACCCTAAAGCTGACTCCACCCGTTTGATGCTGCACAGCAAAGCTCAAACAACCGTTCTTCACCTCGCCGCAGAACGTGGTGCAGTAGAAGATATCGAACTCGAAGAAGTAATGCTCAAGGGTTACCGTGACGTTCGTTGCGTAGAATCTGGTGGTCCAGAACCCGGAGTAGGTTGTGCAGGTCGTGGTATCATCACCGCCATCAACTTCTTAGAAGAAAACGGTGCTTACCAAGACCTAGACTTCGTATCTTACGACGTATTAGGTGACGTTGTATGCGGTGGTTTCGCTATGCCTATCCGTGAAGGTAAGGCACAAGAAATCTACATCGTCACATCAGGTGAAATGATGGCGATGTATGCTGCTAACAACATCGCTCGTGGTGTTCTTAAGTATGCTCACACTGGTGGCGTGCGTTTGGGTGGTCTGATTTGTAACAGCCGTAAAACTGACCGGGAACACGAACTCATCGAAACCTTGGCAAAACGGTTGAACACCCAAATGATTCACTTCGTACCCCGTGACAACATCGTTCAACACGCAGAATTACGCCGCATGACTGTTAACGAGTACGCACCCGACAGCAACCAAGCTAACGAATATCGGACATTGGCTACCAAGATCATCAACAACACAAACCTAGCTATTCCTACACCTATCGAAATGGAAGAACTAGAAGACTTGTTGATTGAATTCGGTATTCTCGAAAGCGAGGAAAATGCTGCAATGTTGGTTGGCAAGACTGCTGCTGAAGCTCCTGTAGTATAAGTCGCTGCTAAGAAATAATGCTTTAGTACAAGGAAAAAGGAAGAGTTTCATATCTTTCCTTTTACCTTTTACTCTCCCCCTTACATCCCCCCTAACCTTAGAGGGGACTCCTAGTCCCCCTATACCCCCAATACCCCCATCCTTACGACTCACAGAGACTAAGTATGACTCCTCCAGAAAACAAAAACATCATCGAAGAAAGAAAAGAGCTAATTAAAGAAGTTCTCAGTGCTTATCCTGAAAAAGCTGCTAAAAAGCGCGAAAAGCATTTAAACGTATACGAAGAAGGTAAGTCCGATTGCGGCGTTAAGTCTAACATTAAATCCCTGCCTGGGGTAATGACCGCTCGTGGTTGTGCTTACGCTGGTTCTAAAGGTGTGGTTTGGGGTCCTATTAAGGATATGATCCACATCAGCCACGGGCCTGTAGGTTGCGGTTACTGGTCTTGGTCTGGTCGTCGTAACTACTACATCGGCACCACAGGTATTGATACCTTTGGTACCATGCACTTCACCTCTGACTTCCAAGAAAGAGATATCGTTTTCGGTGGTGACAAGAAACTTACCAAGCTCATCCAAGAACTTGATGTACTTTTCCCCCTCAACCGTGGTGTTTCCATTCAATCTGAATGTCCCATCGGTCTAATTGGGGATGACATCGAAGCTGTTGCTCGGAAGACATCGAAAGAAATTGGCAAGCCAGTTGTACCTGTGCGTTGCGAAGGCTTCCGGGGTGTTTCGCAATCTTTGGGACACCACATTGCTAACGACATGGTTCGTGACTGGGTGTTCACCAGATCAGACCAAGCTAAGAAAGACGGAACACTTCAGTTTGAAGGCACTCCTTATGATGTAGCCATCATTGGTGACTACAACATCGGTGGTGATGCTTGGGCTAGCCGCATCCTGTTAGAAGAACTCGGCTTGCGCGTAGTCGCTCAGTGGTCAGGTGATGGCACCATCAACGAAATGTTGATGACCCCCAATGTGAAGATGAACCTCATCCACTGTTATCGGTCGATGAACTACATCAGCCGTCACATGGAAGAAGCTTATGGTATACCCTGGCTTGAGTATAATTTCTTCGGTCCCACCAAGATTGCTGAATCTTTACGGGAAATCGCTTCTAAGTTTGACGAGACAATCCAAGCAAACGCTGAGAAGATTATCGCCAAGTATCAGCCCACAATGGATGCAATTCTTGGGAAGTATCGCCCCCGTTTGGAAGGTAAGACTGTAGCCATCATGGTTGGTGGTCTACGTCCTCGCCACGTTGTTCCAGCTTTCCAAGACTTGGGGATGAAGATGATTGGTACGGGTTATGAGTTCGCTCATAACGATGACTACAAACGTACTGCTCCCTTCATCGAAAACGGCACCATCGTTTATGACGACGTTACCGCTTACGAATTCGAGGAATTTATCAAAGCCCTGAAGCCTGACCTTGTAGCCTCTGGTGTGAAAGAGAAGTACGTCTTCCAAAAGATGGGTCTTCCTTTCCGTCAAATGCACTCTTGGGATTACTCCGAACCTAGCGATCGCTCCTCAACATCATATAATGCAAGGTTTTTTCGCTGTGGCAGAAAAAAGAGCCTATTTCTAGCCTAAATGCAACTTGCAGGGTTATTTAGGAACAATCTGTTTTGATGCTTCAGACAGTATAACTCTTATGGAGTCTGGTTTTTAGATTTGAAAAGCATTTTGCTCAAAGAAAAACTGTAGAATAGAAAACTATTTTAAATGACGATTTTTTAGATTAAATGGTGCGATCGGCTTTACTCGGCAACAAACCATTACCTGAAATGCGATTGTGTGACAGTAAAGACTATCACTAAAAACAGGAGTAATATACCTATAATACTTAATTTCGCCAATCTACTTTCGCTATTTCTGCTAGATGTTTAGCAGCATCAACTTTATCCAGAAATGTTTTAGCTTCGTATATATTGCTTCCGGGTCTAAACGCAAACCAAAGATTACCTTGTTTCATAACACTACCTACTGAAATTCCCCTGATTGAAACTCCATATTTATTGCTGTCAGTGCCTTGACCAGTAATATCTGTATATAAAAAACCCATATAAGTGTCCTGTTTTAAGAATAGAAATTACTTTTTTTGGGCAAACGCGATCTTCAAAAACACGAAAAATCCATCTGTGGTATGTCAAACCTAAATTCAGCTTAACGTTTCCGCTCACAGGATGCAAACAACCTTTGCATCATTAAACACTGTTCTGGTGCAGTTCTGTTATCGTACTAAGTTTAGAAAGCTAAATGATCAAGGTGTGGATCAAGTGCAACAAAACGATCACATGCATCCTTTAGCTCTTGTGCAGCATGATTCCAGAAAAATAGCTCAACGGTAAAACCATCATCACGCAAGGTTTCAATAGCAGGTATAAAATCACCATCACCTGCCACCAAAGTAATCACATCCTCACTCTTATCCATTTTTGTATAAGCATCTCGCATCATCGCCGTCACAATACCTGTATCGACTTTTTTCTCTCTATTTGCAGCATTTCGGTCAACAATTATAGTTTCAAACCCTGCCCTCTCAGCAATTCCCCAGAGTGAATCATTAGCAGGAGGACGTGAACCAAACAAAACTGCTCTCTTAATTTTGGTGGGGTCGCTTCCTGCTGTAAAGCTATGGAGTTTACCAAAATCAAGGCGATAGCTGTTGTCGATAATCTTCTTATTCATCGCATCATAAATATTCGATACCAAAGCTCTCCGAACAGCGCTAACACGTTTGCTTTCGATGAAAACATTGGAATTATCTACATAAACAAAGTTAGACATATTAATATCTTTTTAATTTTTATAATTAAGCGCTTTATGGTTTGATGCGCTTACAACTCGCCAATCCTAACCAATTCGACTTAAAAGTGTCTTGTCTGGTTTTCCGTACCATCATCAGAGGTGATAAGTTTGTACAAAATTGAAGAGAGCATATAACATCGCCCCAATCGACAACACGCCACTGTATATTTAGAGATTGTGTGTGAGATGCACAAGAAGTAGACCGTTGTGGCGATCGCCCTCACTCGGCAATAAACTAGGCGATCGCATTAAACCATTCAATCCTCAATTAACAATCCGGGTATCTTCCTGAAATATCGATGATTGCGTGTTAATAAAACTAATTTACGAGATAGTGCGACGCCGAATAGCCTATCGTAGACATCGCAGTAAAAGAAGTAGACCGTTGTTGCGATCGCCTCGTTGCAGCACGATGTGAAGCTGTTTTAGACTTAGAAAGATGTTATGCAGTAGTATTACACAAATTAACTACTGAATTGCTGAACAATTGTCTGTATAATTGCCAAAATAGCTCCTACATTATCCAAGTAATATCTTTGCTTATCAAGCAAAGCCACTTTTTGCGAAAGTTGAAGAAACTGCCATACTTCTCCTGTTGTCACACATCCATACACGGGTATTTCTGCTTGTCCAGATGAACGATTGAATAAATCCGCCGCCACCATTTGCGCGATGCACTGTCCTAACCCAGCTTCAACATCATTTTTCTTCGCTTCTACAACAGTGATAATTGGGCTACGCAAAGGTGGTAAAGGTGGAGCCATTGCTAAAATAAAATCACATTCCCCAATCAATCCTTGTGCAGGATCAACGTCAAGTCTTTGTCCAGAGAAAATAGCCAAGCTATCTTGGCTGAGATCGCGACATGCTAGTAAAATCGGTACAATAATAAATTCGCTCCGAGCTTTTTCACTAATTAGAGCTAATTGGGTTCGCTTTCCTAAAGTTTCATCTAACCACGAAGGAATAGAAAGAGGTACAAGCTTGGGAAAAAGATCGGCTTCTTGGGTGGTGATTCCCAAAACAGCCGAAACTTTTTCTAGAGTAAAGTCGCTGTACGCCATAGTTTTGACTCAGGAATCTTCTTAATAGACTTGAGGGACAAAAAACTGCTCATTGCGGGGAGCGCGAACATAATCCTCAGCCACGGGTCTAGACGGAAGTTCTAAGGGAGGAGGTGTCATATCTTCGTAAGGAACTTTGCTCAACAAATGATGAATGCAGTTGAGCCGCGCACGTCTTTTATCATCTGCTTCAATCGTAAACCAGGGGGCTTCTGGAATATTCGTGTAAGTAAACATGGTATCTTTTGCTTTAGAGTATTCTACCCAGCGATCGCGTGATTCCAAATCCATTGGGCTGAGTTTCCAACGCCTTGCTGGATCGTGACTGCGAGAAAGAAAGCGTTGCTCTTGTTCTTCATCGCTGACGGAGAACCAGTACTTGATTAAAACAATGCCCGATCGCACCAGCATTCGTTCAAATTCCGGGCAAGATTGCATGAATTCTTGATATTCTGCTTCGGTACAAAAACCCATCACCCGTTCAACTCCGGCTCGGTTGTACCAACTGCGATCGAAGAGGACAATTTCGCCTGCTGTCGGAAGATGTTGCACGTAACGCTGAAAATACCACTGAGTTTTCTCGCGATCGGAGGGGGTTCCCAGAGCAACCACACGACAGCCACGAGGATTGAGTGGATCGGCAATGCGTTTAATTACTCCTCCTTTGCCGGCAGCATCTCGCCCTTCAAATATGACGACAACTCGATAGCCAACGTGCTTAATCCAGTATTGCATTTTGACTAGCTCAATCTGAAGTTGCTTTAGTTCAGTTTCAAAAGTCTTTTTGGGAATTTTCTTGGCAAAAACTTCAGTACTACCATCAAAAATCCGTTTGGATTTTTTAGATTTTTTCTTGTCTTTTGCCTTTACTAGGTTTTCTATTAAAGTGGGTTGAACTAATTCATTATTTTGCTGGTTTTTAATTTCATCAATTGACATTGCAGTGACTCCATACCATTGAATCGGCAGAAATTAGAGTTTATCTATGAAGTATAGCTTAGATAAGCATTTTTCTCTTTCCATTCTGCTCCTATTTCACCTGCTATCTATTAGTGAGGGTTTGAAATAAAAATGGTATTAGCTGTCATTGCTTTGCCTAATTTCTCGTTCAATAATCTCTTTAATAAATTCAGGTATTTCTTTGTTTAATCTTACTGCTTGTTGTTTTAATTTTTCATAAATTTCAATATTATCCCCTTGCCACATAAGGTCTATCCTCCTAACTTGTTGGATCGCAACATGCGTGTAACTTTCTGGATACGCCCAGTAGCATGATAAGCAAATAGATTTGTCTTTTATACTTTTCCAATTTTCACAATGCTCACATGACCAAGATTTTGCTCGATTAGCAGAACCACAAAGTAACATAAAGCTTTCAGCCTCTAGTTCTGGCTCTCCGTCAACTTCAAAAGGAACGCGGTGATCAATTTGCAATTCGCGCTTATCAACTTTCTCCAAATAGATGAAGCATTTACAGCCATATTTATCGATCAATTCATCTTTCAACTGCTTGGACAAGCCCGTTCTACCCGATAGCCTAGAAAATCTAGTCTTGCTGATATCTCCAAATCTATAAGCAGCTATTCTTCTGCCATCACTTCCTGTAACGCGGAATGTTTCTAAAGGAATTCCATGTTCTTGAACATCTCTAGCTGCTCTAGGAGGATGATTGTAGCCGTACCTTTGTTTCAACTCTTCTGTTGTGACAAAACCATATTCCAAGATATGATCGATCACAGCTTTTGGTCTTTTGGCGGTTACTAATTGACAAAGTTGTATGAAATCATCGGGTAAAAGAGGCTGCTGTTGAGAACTGTCCATGCCATTTCAAAAGAGTAATTTGTTTATGTGCCTTGCTAATATAGCTCTCCAAATCTAAATTGCGATCGCGCAGTAAACTTGGAGATAAGTACAAAGACTCTACTGTAATTTCTTTTCTACCTAATAATGTTGCTTGGGACGATCGCCCGACTTCAATTTCAATTTTTTTTAGTCCCAATTCTTCAGGTAATTCGTTACCGAAGGTTTTATTTCCTCGTTTGCCATCATAACTAACTACAAACGAGGTTCCTTTTTGATTTAACTCTTTGAGAGCTAAAACGAAATTATCAAAATTAATACCAGAATAATATCTTGAATCTTTATTACCGCATACACCTTGATATGGGGGATCTATATAGACAAAATCACTATTTCTAACTTCAGCCAGAACATCTCTATAATCCAAGTATGTAAATCTACATTTACCTTTAAGAAGCCTAGAAACTCCTTCTATATTTTTCCTCATTTTCTCAGGTTGGGTTCCCTTTCGCCTTTTATCAGGACTTTGATTAAACAACCCTTCAGAGTTATACCGTACAGCGCCTTTTACACATCTAGCCAACAAATATAGAAAAATTTTTGGATTGTTACTTTTATTAAATTTATCTCTAGCTTCATAAAAATGTTTTACAGAATCCTCATGCTGTTCATTCCATATTTCTGCATACGTATTTGCTATTTCGTCTGGTTTCTCTACAATCAACTCCACTAGTTCAACTAGAGGTTTATTTAGATCGTTAATCCAAAATTTTTGAGAAATCCCTTTAGAAGATGCTGCGATACTAATTGCAGCAGTTCCTGAAAATGGCTCTACCAGCCTTTCCACTGTATTGGGTAGAAATCTGAGAATGTCTGAAGCTAGATTTCTCTTACTACCTTGATATTGAATTGGATGCGGGAGACTAGTCATCTCAAATAAAGAACAAATTATCTAATAACTTTATCACGGGAATAGAACGATTGAAGCGAAATTATTATGTTAACAAAAGCTGCGTTTTCATTGTGTTTGAAATAGCCAATAGAGAAAGACGATCACAAATAATAAATCGCCACATCTAACAAACGCGGTAATTAACGCTAGATAACTCAACACTTGGTTTACGCGATCGCTTTTAATAACTAAATCATTGCGGATTCATCCGAATCAAGTCTGTTAAAATACTATCCAAACTACCGTTAACTTGAATCCGATCAATCTTCTCTGCAATCCGCTCTAATACTTCGAGTTCTTTCAAACGCAATGCAACGGGGTTATCCTCCATCACTTTAGCAGTGTTTAGCATACTGCGAGTAGCAGCAGTTTCTTCTCTACGTCTGACTACGTTTGCTTGAGCGGCTTTTTCTGCCTCCACTACCTTACTCAAGATTGTCTTAATCTCACCAGGTAAAATAATATCTTTGACACCTACAGAATCTACTTCAATTCCATAGTCTGCGGCTTTCTGGCGAATGTATTCAGAGATGCTTCTATCAATTGCACCTTTATCTTCTAATAAAGCATCTAAGTTGCGTTCGCCGACTGCACCACGCAAAGCAAACTGTAATTCTTTGTATAAGAAACCGGAAATATCTGATAACCCGTTTTTTGCCCTCAATGGGTCTTGGATGCGGAAGCCAGCCGTCAAATTCAACCGCAGAGGTACTTTATCTTTAGACAAGATGTCTTGACCGGATACTTCCATATTTTGTAGTCGCAGGTCAATGGTTTCGGTTTGAAAAGAGCGTCCAAATAACCACCAAGCGTGTACCCCTGGCGATCGCTGTCCTTGAAACTCTTGATTAATGTATACTAGTCCAACGTGTTGTGCAGGCACTTGGCAAATATGCAAACAGTTGCGACTGAGCAATTTAACTTCTGTTGAACCCTCAACCAACTCAGCCACTAAGTTTGGCTGTAACTGAGCATCAGCGCTAATATCGGTAATTTCCACTGCAACACCCTGCCAAAATAACTTGCGGCTGGTGGGCGGCAAAATAGAAATTACTTTTCCTCGGTATCGCACAATTGCAACTTGTGAAGCCAGTAATTGCACTGGTTCACAGTAGGCAGCAATAAAGTCGGGATGTTTTTCAATGAGTACATCTTCCAGGGGAAAGTCTGGGTTAGGGATAATCCGGCTGAGAGTTCGGACTGTAACATCTCTATCTACCGACCAAAAAGCATACTCTCCTGGTTCTAGAGGTCGCACAAAATTGTTTTGCAGATATAGTAAACCAATCTCAGACTCTGAAATTTGGAACTTCTTCACTCCATTCAACGCGACTGAGCGTAATTGCTGTACAAAGGAACTAGGCAATTCCCAGCTTTCTTCTAAGTTGAATATATAAGACTCTACTTCAATAAAACCACGCCAAAAAGCAATTAATTTATTTGGTGCAACGCTTACCCAATTCTGACCGTAGCGGACTAATGCAACTTGATTGAATGCGGTTCTGATAATCAATAAATGTTCTTGTAGTTCGGCTTGGTGATTTCGCAACAACAGTTCTAGGTTTTCAATCTGAGCTAGTGGCTGATTGAGGTCATAAATTTTTACTTGCCAATGCCGACCTAAATATGTATGTGTACCGGGTTGCAAAATTTTCTTAAAGTCACTGCGGTGATATAAGATGCCGATTTCGTTAGGTTTGATATAAAACGTTTCCCACATAGTGATTTGCATAAATAATTTGTGTGATAGCTTAAGCAAGCTAGGCAATTGCAACTAGCTAAGAAGATTTGATCAACACATTTATAACCTTGCTTGAACTCAAATACCACCTGTGTCTCACAGCTTACAGCTATTTTCAGGTCAATAGACCACGCAGTAGGGGCACAGCATTGCTCATTAGTGTCAACTTAAGCTGAAACTCCTTTAAAACCTCGTTTCCAGCCTCTTGCTAGAAATGCTGCTCCTGCCAGCAAAGGAGGCGGCAGCCCCTAGGACGGCATTCCCAGTCGGAGACTGGGAACGAGACGATATCTAAAAGCTTGTTCTAGGCTGGCTTTCACGTTATCGCAAAGGCGATTTTTTCGGCAGTATTATATTCAGCTAAACCATGCGATCGCAAAAGTGCTAAATTATCAGTTTGCAACTTTTCTAGATTACTTTCAGTCGCTAATGGAGTAGTAGTTATGTTTTTACTGTACATAATACAAAAGATTTTTTTACTCTGCAAGTGCAAGTGTTTACAGTTCAGGTGTGGGCAAAAGCTTCTCCAAAGCTGGACTAAGATTGCTGTTACTTTTCTTCGACTACTCAATGGCAATCTAGAAAAAAGAACAGCGCTCAAATATACCGTTCAATTTACCAATCTAGAATCCTAAAGGAAAACTAGATGTAGAAAACAAAGGGACATACTCAAGTTAGGGAGAAATGCAGTTGCGCTTGCTCCTTGACTGTGGCTACGAACATTACCCTTATGAGTGATGACCGACAGCAGAACACTTGCACCGCAGAGTTGAGAAAATGAGGGGTCTCGAATCTGTTAAGATTCGTACCATATTGGCTACCTTGGAAGGGTATTGTCTTTTAACCCGGACAGGGTTGGGTGAAAGTATAGGAATCGAACCTACAACACATCGATTATGAGTCGATTGCTCTACCAGTGAGCTAACTTCCTGGAGTTTGATACAGGAGTCGAACCTGTGACGCATCGATTATGAGTCGATCGCTCTACCAACTGAGCTAATCAAACGATGGTATAGTTTAAAAGTACTCGGCGGTATACGCTTATGCAAAAGCTTGGCGCACCAGTTAGGCTTATAGAACCTAAACCATAGCTTTGTAACTTTGTTACTATCCCGCTCCAAATTTAGCATATTGGAAATTAAATGATGGCAGGTTTGCCAAGGAAGTTTGAGCAATTATTGTAAGGATTCAATCTGGAAAAGCTAAACCAGTCATGGGGTCACGAATATACAACCCTAATGTCAGACTACGTATTGCTTCATCCCAAACGGGTATTAATTGTTCTGCTTGATCTGCCCAATAATCGAATGTAATTAAGCATTGAACATTCGACCCCAAACCAATGCAAGTCCGCGAAAAAGCTTCCCGTGGTTCTTCTTGAGTGTCAATGAACTTCATCTCTGTCCAGACAATTCTGGCAGTTTGACGCTTAACGGTAATAATTTCTCCCTTGGCAATGATGTTGCGGCTGTCGTCTTCCAGGACTTTCTTCAAGGTGGATTTTAGCGGAAACTGGCTCCAGTCGTTGGGTGGCAGGCGATTAAAAGATACTTCCAGACAGCAATCATCGTTGGGCGGTTTTTTATCCATGAACTTGAAGGATTTCTCTTGTGGCTCAAAAACCCAATTCTGAGGAACATTGAAACGAACAGCGCCTCGATCTGCGACAAAAATTTTGTAACCTGATGGAGATTCCCAACGATGATCGGGTTTTAGTTCAAGTGTTTCTTTTATCCACTGAAGATTGCTTTTTTTACGCTTTGCCATAGTGTTTCTGCATTTTCTGCTGAAGAGGGCGTCACCGATAGCGTAGCGTAAAGCCTTTGGCATAGCTTCTCTACGAGACGCTACGCGTAGCTTGCTTCTCCGTAGGAGTATGCTTAGAGCGACCCAGGAGGGTAACAGCCCATCGTAGACATTGCCCTTTTTGTTAATGTTATCAAATTGCTAGGATTTTGAATAACTCTTATATTAAATAAATAAAATTTTCGGGATTCTATATCAAGGAATCCAAGGTAACTGTAACGTTGTGATTAAAGTTTCAGCTTTTAGCATTAAAATCTTAGCAGCAGTATTCATGGTTATGGATCATGTGTGCTATTTGCTAATGCCAGAGTTGGTAATCTTGCACTTATTGGGGCGATTGAGCTTTCCCCTCTTTGCATGGCTTCTGGCTGAAGGCGAAAAACATACCCATAATGTACACCGCTATGGGAGGAGACTATTAATTACAGCAATAATATCTCAGCCAATCTATAGTATTGTTTTCCAGAGCTTATCACTTAATATTCTGTTCACGCTTCTTCTGGGACTTGTGATGTTGCGCTTAGTAAAGCGTTACTCACAATTATGGCAGCAATTAATAATTATCGGCTTGTGTGCAGTAGTTGCCGAGGGCTTGGGCGTTGAATATGGAACTTATGGGATTGGAGTAATTTTCTTGATGTCCTTAATAGACAAACTCAAACCCAAAGTATGGTTGCTCTACTGGTGCATTTTTCACTTTTTTATTTTAGTAATCCTATCCATGCTTAATATATTTCAAGGTTGGGCAATTCTTGCAGGATTAATTGTTTTTCAATTTAATGGTAAACAAGGTTCACGAGCTAGATGGTTCTATGTATTTTACCCGACTCATTTAATAATTTTAGGTATAATCAATTATTTAATCCAGTCCAGATAGGATTTCTATATCTATCTAATCCACCTGCGGTTACAAGATAAACTACAAACGTTCCCAACCAATGACTACTAGAATAATGGTCACTTGCAACATCTACCAACCCGCACTGGCGATGTAAAACAGTAACAGAACGCAGGGTATCGAGTCGAGAATCGTTATCGGGTAATCGAGAGATTATTCCCTCAAGCATCCAAGCTCGACTGAGATTTAGACCTCGAAAATGAGATTGTAAATAGTCGTTGGGTTTAGTTGTTTGTACCGGTTGCAACCAGTTTACTGGATCTTCTGTGACTAAATGTGGAAGAAAATCGGTAAGCCAATTTGCAAAATCTGTTGGTGAAAGAATGCGTCGCATTAAATCCGCTTCCGCAAGACAGGGAGAGACAAAATCATAACCCAATGGTTCAAAATGCAATGGATAGTTGCGATCGCTCCGATAAAATTTTTGGGCTTTCTCTTCGATCAGATCGGCAAAGTCCTTATTCTTCTTACTCCGTGCCCAATCGAGTGCTAAACCAAGTGGAAACGCGGTTTGAAAGTGCGCTCCAGTGCGATTGGGAAGTTCGAGTTTTTCAAGCCAGCGATAAAAGTTGTTGGCAATTAAGGTTTCTAGGGGTTCTAATGCAGCTAGCCATTCTTTAGCTTGAGAATCATTCCATTCATGCAATTCCGTCGCGAGTTGCAACAGCCATGAAAATCCATAAGGACACTCAAAGAAGGGACATCGATTAAAATGGTTAATTTCTCCTTGAATTTTCTCTGGAGTCAGGGTTTGGGTTAGTGCTTCCCTTGCTGTCGGCTGAAATTCAGCATCAGGAAAATAACGAGCTAGCCTTGCAAGTAACCAATGCCCATGTACGGCAGAATGCCAATCCAAACAACCATAAAAAGCTGGCATTAATTCGCGTGGCGGTTTAATGTCCTCATCGCTTTCAAACCAAAAAATATTGTTGTGCGGATACTCTTGGTTGACGCAGTTCAGCACTAATTGAACAAACTTAGCTGCGATCGCTACGTCAATCTCTATTGCTTGGAGTTGCATGGTTTCTCAGCAGTAGTCTTACAATTGTCTTTTTAGCATTATAGAGAAAATATCCTAAAGCACAACTGGGGTCGGGTGCATTGAGATGATTATGGGACTACTGTCATGATGCAGCTTGCTTAATCATAAATCGCATCAGGGAATCCATTAGCCCATCACTGGCAAATTTACGAAATGTCACTAAAAATGTTGCCCTGCTTCTGCGTAAGCAGTATTGCCTGATGTCTGCAATAATTTTTCAATTGCGATCGCTCCCCCTTCTGTTGATCGCATCAATACCAAAAAGCTTATGTTACATGCAAGCTATTGTAAACTGTGCAGTATCTTTTATACTTAAGCGGAACTTAAAAGGTTGATTTGTGATAATTGCAAACCGCAGATTCACCATCGCTATACATTATCCAAGTGGATTGAGTATTTTTACAGCAAAAAATCAAAAATTAAATCATTTTTTTAAAGTTATGTTAGGCTAACATTTAGATAAGCTAAGAATAGCAAAAGTGTTAACAGGTCTTATTTCCTACGGAAGCAAGATATGTGAGAGCAGTTGGCTATTTTACCTGAAAATGCTAGTGCTTCAGTTACGATTTTTTGTAGCCCATTTGAAGACAGCAAAAAGCAAAAAATGTCTAGATAGGGATTTATTTACACCTGTTAAAGTTTGTGTGGTGTGTCGCTTTGCAACTCAGCTTTCTCACAAGATATGTTGTCAACTGCCTTTATTTCGTAGGGGTTTGAAACTTAGTTTGTGGCAGCTTTTGACATACCTGAAAACTTTTGGTGTAGCAAATGTGGGATAAACACTCTATAAAACAGCTTTATTGTGCGGTTATAGTGCTTACTCCTTTTCCATTAATCTTCAGCGCGAGGTAAAGACATGAAAAATACCCAAGGAACAATCAACGAACTACTCAACGAGACACCCTGTGTACATAACCAAAAAAAATTGCATGGCAACAAAAAACTGTCTTGCAATAAAGCAGCACAACCAGGTGCAACTCAAGGTAATTGTCCTTTTGATGGGGCAATGGTTTCTGTGGGAGCAATTACTGATGTGGCTCATTTAGTGCATGGCCCTGTTGCTTGCACTCATAATCCTTGGGCAACTCATGGTAGCCTCTCATCAGGTTCTCAATTACACCAAATTGGTTTTACTACTAACTTTGGTGAGAATAATGTTGTTTTTGGTGGTGAAAAGAAGCTGTACAAAGCTATTATCGAAGTTGTTGAACGCTACAATCCTGCGGCTGTTTTTGTCTACGCTACCTGTGTCACTGCTTTGATTGGTGATGATGTGGATAGTGTCTGTAAGATGGCTGTAAAGAAAGTTGGTATTCCGGTTATATATGTAGATGCACCTGGATTTTTAGGTAGTAAAAATTTCGGGAACCGCATCGGCAATGAAACTTTATTGCAATATGTAATCGGAACGGCTGAACCAGAATTTACCACACCATTCGATATCAATATTGTTGGTGAATACAACGTTGCTGGTGAATTGTGGAATGTTTTACCACTGTTCAAGAGATTGGGTATACGCGTTCTCTCCAAAATTACAGGTGATGCTCGCTATGAAGAAGTTTGCTATGCTCATCGTGCCAAGTTGAATGTAGTAATTTGCTCGAATGTAGCAGTGCAAATGGCACTCTCAATGCAAGAAGATTATGAGATTCCTTATATTGAAGAATCTTTCTATGGTGTGGAAAACCTAAATCATTGCTTGCGAAATGTTGCAGCAAGATTAGGCGACAAATATCTTCAAGAACGTACAGAATGGTTGATTGCAGAAGAAACCGCAGCCCTAGATATTGCCTTAGCTCCCTACCGTTCTCAATTAAAAGGTAAGCGGATTATTCTTGCTAGTGGTGGTGTCAAAAGTTGGTCACTTATTTTAGCAGCTAAAGACTTGGGAATGGAAGTTATTGCGACTACTGACAAAAAGAGTACAGAAGAAGAGAAAGCCAAAATTAAGCAATTGCTTGGTGAAGATGGCATTGTTTTGGCTGATGGAACTTCCCCGGCATTACTAAAGGTACTCAAGAATACAAAAGCTGATGTGTTGATTGCTGGGGCTGGCAATCAATATACAGCGTTGAAAGCACAAATTCCTTTTTTGGATATTAACCATGAACGTCATCATGCTTACGCTGGTTATGCGGGGTTAGTGGAAATGGCACGGGAATTGTATGAAGCTTTGTATAGTCCTGTGTGGAAACAAGTGAGAAAACCTGCTCCTTGGGAACTCTTGGAAACTTCATATTCTCTTTGAATAGAGAACTTAGAAAAATGAGAACAATTAATCAACTGAAAAAAGTCTAAGTTGCTTTTGCGATCGCTTATATTTGAGTCGTAAGCGATCGCTCTCTTTGCTAATCGGATCAAATTGCTAGTAATAAGTGTGTTCTCGTGCAGCACAACGCACATTACAAAAGGAATGCCGCGATTGCTTACCTAGCACGTTGGTATGCAAGATAGCCACCTCCAGCAATTCCAATAGGCGTAGATAAGTTATTCAAAGGATTTAGAAAGCTTGAAATAATTTTTAAAGTAGTAATGATTAACTGTCCTATCAATTGCAAAGATCCAATTGGATCTCTAGAGGCATTCATGATTGCTAGTACAAGTATGAACAAGAATATAATCGAGAACAATCCAACTGGTAATGCAAAACAACCAATCAGATAAGAAATTACAGCTAGACGACCAGTTTGCTCTCCACGTCTACCCCTTAAGACTCTTAGAACTACACTTCCTACAAAATCACCTAGAGGTAAAAAACCTAACCAAACAATTGACGATAGGATGCCTGTCGAATCAAAAGTACTCACAATATAATCTACAAATAAAAGTGCTAGAATTCCAAGAATCGTTATGCCCGCTCCAAAAAAAACAGCTAATATAATTTCCCATCTTGTTAACTGATGTGAAGGTAAGCGTTGTTCTCGTTGTCTAGATGGTCTTCTAGGCACTTTATAGTATGAGCCAAACTTGTTATATGCTTCAGGCTTGCTCTCTCTAGCTAAATCTAAAAGATCAGAGACCAGCATTTGCTGGCGTATGTACTCTAAAAGTTGCTCAATAATTTCAGCTTTTCCGGTATTTGAGTCAATTTGTTCGGAGACTGCTCTGAAGTTGTCATAGCAAATAGTAAGCAATTCCTCACGAGTGAACCCGCCATTAAGGAGTGATCGAATATTGCTGAGATCAAAATGCTCATCAAGTATTTCAGTTAAGTAGACAATTCCAAGATCGCGCATCATTGCTCGATTCGTTTCGTAGAGTTCTATAAGACGATCTAGGGCACTCGAAGGTATTTCAATCCGAAGCTTTACGCTACCTTTTCTTATTTCTATAATCTTGATTTCTTCACGAGAAATATTTAATACACCAGCTAAGGCTCCAATTGCTGCTTCTCTAACTTCAGGTTTAAACTTAGAAAGGTCTTCAAATACAAGTTCAATTTCACATTGGCTTCTAACTTGTATTGTAGCTTTTGTTTGCTTGCTTTTAAATATAAATCCACGAAAGCACTTGCAAATATTCGATGAATGATTGTAGGAGCTAAAACTATTAGATTCTTGATTGATTGAAGATATGTATTTACGATATTTGCTGGGAGAAATAATTTTTATATGGTTCAATAATTCGCTTATCTGATTATGATGATGGCAATAATCAATCAAAAGTTGAACCTTTAATAAAAAAGGTATTGTTTCTCTTGAAATAGATGCAAAATTCTTATTAAGAAATAATGAAAATTGATTTTCATCGATAAATACAGCTTTGATTAGCTCACTAACTGCTAATAAATCGTATAACTTTTCCCTAAAAAAATCGGGCGGCAGTTCTGCCCAAATCCTCTTCAAACTAGCTAAGGATATTGCTTGACCAGAACGTCCTTGTCCTTCTAGATGACTAACAATCCCTATGACAGTATAACTTTTGCTATCTATTACGGGTGAGCCACTAAAACCTGGCTGTAAACTAGACTCATCATCAATCTTTAGCTGCCAAGCATCAATAAAACCTGCTTGATGCCTTGATTTCAGCTTTACTGACTTTCCTAAAAATCCCTTGATTTGTTCTAGCCTATACTGTTTGCTGCGTTTGTCATACAACCAGCAACCAAATATCATAAAGCTTGAACCAGTTTTACCAAATATTCCCAATGGGAGGATGGAGTTACCTAAGATTGATTCGATTTTGAGTACAGCTAGATCATCAGCATAACCATCTTGACTTTGAGCGACGATGGTAACTGAATAGCTATCAACCTCTACTTGAT
The DNA here is from genome assembly GCF_017114995.1 of Nostoc sp. NMS9. Taxonomy (GTDB): domain Bacteria; phylum Cyanobacteriota; class Cyanobacteriia; order Cyanobacteriales; family Nostocaceae; genus Nostoc. The sequence goes on from NZ_JABXKL010000004.1 coordinate 37,417, forward strand.
CGATTCCGCCTACATCTCTTATTACATGAGCGCAGGTTAATATATAGGTTGACCGTGAATCTTGTTTAATTACAAATCCAGTACCAAAACTCTCATTTTCTGGGTTCTTACTTGTTAATAAAAAAATTGATTCGTCTGGATTAAAACTCATTTATCTTAACCCTGTAGGTTTCTATCCTTGCTTGGTTTAAGAACTAACTTAATTGTTAAATTAGCACTTGCTTTAGACTTTGTAATATATAGATTTCCTTCTCCTTCAAAGCTCAATCCGATTTGAACTTCAGCTTGATCAATATTCATTTCCTGATTGATCTCTTTCCAAGCAGCAGCAATAGGCTTACAAGTTTTAACTAAAATTGGTCTGATTTTATCGAAAGTTGCGTCAACCTTATCAGCAAATCCTCCCGAAATTTGCCGAGCCTGTTCTTCCGGTACTTCAACTTCTACAAGAGTTCCATCATCTAGCCGAATAAGTTTTGTAGACATTTATTTTGATTTAACAAGTATCTATAATTTATCATAATCTGGCAGTTTACAGATATTGCTATTTAACCGCAATCATCCATCGAACTTATCTTCATTGCGATGTCTACTATAGGCTACGCCTAAGCACTACCATCACAACGATCAAAACTAGTCATTGCAGCGCAAAAATATAGATAAAGTCAAATTTAGTAAGCAAAATGGCATTTGACTTACTCAAAATAAGCTTTTACTTAATCATTTTGGTGTTTTCCGCAAGTCAAATGAGCTTTTACTTACTCAAAAGCAGCTTTTGCTTTCTCATTTTGGTGTTTTCCGCAAGCAAAAGCAGCTTTTACTTTCTCATTTTGGTGTTTTCCGCAAGCAAAAGCAGCTTTTACTTTCTCAAACCCCAGTTTGCTTTCTCATTTAAGTATTTCGCGCATTCATGACAAATATCGCGCTTGTAGCAAAAACCATTGCAGATTTGCCAGAATTCTCTCAGGCTGAACTATACGTAAGCCTTTTAAGGTAAAGAATATTAACCGTACTCTATTAGAAGGTGTAGATCATGGCTCGGAGAAAAAGAACTTCTCTAGTGTTAGAAAAAGCAGTGCGTCGTGCAGCTAGCATCAACTCAATTGATCCAAGTTTAGATTTAGGCAATGGACTTACTTTACCTGCCTTTTCTACCCTAATCGAAACGATGCGAACTAGAGAAAATGCATATAACAGTGCCCTTTCCAGCTTGGATAAATTGTATCGTGAAATGCTGGAAACAGAAGGCGAGTTGGGAGATATGACAGAACACATGCTAATGGCAGTGGGGACTCGATATGGCAAAAGCAGTGTGGAGTACGGGATGGCGGGAGGAGTTCCTAAAAATCAGCGTCGTAAGGGACTGCGAGGGGAGTCGCCAACTCTCAATGATGAGCAACCGTCATTCGTTGCCAGTATGGAGAGCAAGAATGGAAAGAAACCAGTAGCAACAACTTAGAATATGCTATTCTACTCAAAATTTTTTCAAGCAAAAATGATTGCGTAGACGCATTCGCAAAGCGTCCCGTAGACATCACTCTCCGAAAAAGAGACGTAGCACTGCTACGTCTCTACTGCAACTAAATTTGCATACACTTTTATAAAGACTTTATCCGTTCTACGCCACCCCATATTTCAAAGAACCGTTTAGTTTCAGCTTCTATTTCTGAAATTGTTCTTGGCTGTCCATTCCCAGAACCCGGAAAAACAATATAAACGATATCCTTGGGAATTCCTCGCCTGACTCTTGATTGTACTAATGGATCGTTTCCAACAGCCTGAGACAAAGCTATTGAACCCTCTCCAATCTGGTTTTTAGGCCCAACATCAGCATAAATTGCAAAAGCAAGTTTTTCATTATTAGTGTTGTAAACAACTGCAAAATCTCCTAATTTAACGCCTGTAGCCTTTCTAAAATCACCATTTCCCGGAAGAACAATATACGGAATCTTTGTCGAATCAACATAGCGACGTGGATCTTGTTTAACAAATCCAGAGTCGAATAATGCAGTCGTAGAAATATAGTATCCAGGATATGGATCGGTACCGCCTTGAATAAATGGATTGCCGTTTTTATCTACAGCTAGTGCCCACCAGTTATCTGAATACCCAGCATTTGCCAAAAAATCAATCCCTTTATCTGCGGGGTGATAAGCATTAGGCGCACCATCAGCATTAATGCTCATACCTGCTTCATAGAAAAATGCAGATTCTCCATTTGCCTGGAGAATAGGAATTTCACCAATTTTAAGAACAGTCTTGATAGAAAATTTTGTGACTGGACTCAGGAATTTTTGAGCGACAAAACCTTCTAAAGTTTTTCCTTCAAAAATAGTTGCAACCTTCCACCACTTGTCATTATCCGAATTTTTAATTTTAGATACAATATATCCTTTTGGAAGAGTTGCTAGTTGATTAGCTTCGTCAACAATCGGTGCTGAACGTATATTCAAACTATCTGAGATTACTTGAAATTGCTGCATAAATTACTCCAAATTTAAAAATTGAACTCATGAAACTACATTAAAAAAAACCAAATTTTGTGCTGATGCTATTGCTAATATCTAGAACATCTCAAGCTCTGATTTTTTTGTGTCGCGCTAGCTGCTACAACGAGGAGTCAGTCAGTTGGGCGGGCAATACCTGATTTCCCTGTTCTTAAGCAAGGCGAATACAGGAGAAGGAACCCCCGCAACGCACCCTAAATCTAAATGTCACTTACTAAATCGCTGGATTTCGATCCCCGACTTCTTACAAATACCCGAAGGGTAGAAGTTGGGGATCTGGGCAGCAATTTTTGCTTAAGAAAGTACCATTCCACCCTAAAGCCACCTTTGACTTGACAAAAAAATTTAAACAAGCGTGAGTATGCGAACATCTTGGGAACTATAGAAGCAAATCAAATTAGCAGAACTTTCAGCTTCCAGTAATGAAGACTCACTATCTCAGCAAAGCTAAGGCGTTCCCATTACAGATTGTTCTTATTGTTCCCTTCCTTATCCAAATTTTTGCAGCGGTCAGCTTAGTGGGTTATTTGTCCTTTAAAAATGGACAAAGAGCAGTTAACGACCTAGCCGAACAGTTGATAGATCGCACCAGCGATGTAGTGGATGAACACCTGAAGTCTTATCTTTCCATTCCGCAAACCCTTAATCAGATCAATGCAGATGCTATTCGCAGGGGACTATTGGATGTGGGCGATCGCAAAACCCTTGGTAAATATTTCTGGGATCAGATGCAGGCTTATGACCTGACTTATATTGGTATTGGACTAACAACGGGTGAGGGGCTGGGAGCCGCTCGTTATGATGCCAAGACGATCACTATTGATGATTGGACTGCCAAGCTTCCCAATAATGTCTACACCTACGCTACCGATAATCAAGGTAATCGAACTCAGATCAATGCTCGGTGGAATTGGCAAAATTATAGTGAACCTTGGTATACTCAACCCATCGCCGCAGGTAAACCTATTTGGGCAAAGATTTTAACTGGAAATTATCCCACCGGCCCCTACATTGCTGCTTCTGCCAGTCGTCCCATCTATGATTCGCAAAATCACTTACTAGGAATGATTGGCTCTGATATCCATCTGTTGAAACTCAGCGATTTTTTACGCAGTTTGAATATTAGTCAGTCTGGGCGGGTGTTCCTTTTGGAGCGGGATGGCACATTAATTGCCAGTTCCGGTACAGAGAAGCCTTTTGTCGTGGTTAATCAAGAGATCCGGCGATTGCAGGCGATCGACAGTTCTGACCCAATCATCCAGAACGTTGCCAGACACCTCCAAACCTCCGGGTTTGACTCTATTACCCAAGATACAGATTTTCAACTTGAGGTGGAAGGAAAACGGAATTTTGTCAATGTTGTACCTTGGCGTGACAAATATGGTTTGAATTGGCTGATGGTGGTGAGTGTGCCAGAAAACACATTCATGGAGCAAATCAACGCCAATACACGTACCACGATCGCTCTTTGTTTGGGCGCATTAGTCGTTGCCTCTGTGATGGGCGTGTTTACCTCCCATTGGATTGTACGCCCGATTCTGCGCTTGAATTGGGCAAGTGAGGTAATGGCATCTGGCAATTTAAATCAGACAGTAGAAACTAGCGGCATTCGAGAACTTAATACCCTATCTAACTCTTTTAACCACATGGCAGGGCAATTGCATGAATCCTTTACTGCTTTAGAGAAAAGCAAAGAAGAACTAGAAGAACGGGTAGAAGAACGCACTACTGAACTTAAAAATGCATTAGGAGAATTGCAGCGTACTCAATCTCAAGTTATTCAAAGTGAAAAAATGTCTAGCCTGGGACAACTAGTGGCTGGAGTCGCACACGAAATTAATAATCCAGTTAACTTTATTCATGGCAACCTCGCCCATGTGCAGGAATATACTCAGGATTTATTAGCACTGATGCAGTTGTATCAGCAATATAATCCCTACCCTGCTGCTGAAATTCAAACCGTTGTTGAAGACATCGATCTAGAGTTCTTGCAGTCAGACTTGCCAAAAATGTTGTCTTCGATGAGAGTAGGCACCGATCGCATTCGCCAAATTGTACTGTCGCTGCGGAATTTCTCTCGCATTGACGAAGCGGAATTTAAACGTGTCGATATTCATGAAGGCATCGACAGTACTTTGATGATTTTACAGCACCGCCTCAAAGCTAAACCAGAACAACCTGAAATTGAGGTGATTAAAGACTACGACAATGTACCCCCAGTAGAATGTTATGCCGGACAACTCAATCAGGTGTTTATGAATATTTTAGTAAATGCGATTGATGCGTTAGAAGAAAATAATATTAAGCGTACCTATCAGGATATTGAGAACAATCCTAGTAGAATTAAGATTCGCACATCGGTAGTTAATTCAACGTGGTTAGAAGTGGCGATCGCTGATAACGGAGTTGGTATTTCTAAAGAATTTCAGCAACGAATATTCGATCCCTTTTTCACCACTAAACCCATTGGTAAAGGAACCGGAATGGGTATGTCCATCAGCTACCAAATCATCACAGAAAAACATAATGGGAAACTGGAGTGCTTTTCAACTCCTGAAAAAGGAACCGAGTTTATCATTCAGATTCCTCTGCGGCTAAGGAATGGTTGAACTATGAATTATGGCTGAGGCTTGGGGGAACAGGAAGATGTAGAGAGTTTTGGATTATACAGCAGATTTCAAGTTGAGGAGGGGTGTACTTCATTGACTTGTAAAGTGGTGTAAGTAACAATACCTTTGCTAATTTCCAAAGCTTGAACAATGATTTGCTGTTTAGGGCGATCGCTCTGTATTATCGCACCAATGGCACTGTTGCGATCACTATTTTTGATGATAGAGAATATGCCTATTAGACATCTGGTGACAATGACGTAGGGACAATTCATGAATTGTCCCTACCAAGGATTTCGGGCAACGCATAACTAATTTCTGGAGATGTCTATTGTGAAGTTATTTTGTTGATAATATAATATACAAATTTTGGGCGCTGACAGGTTATACAGTTGAACAGATAGTTAAAATCAGTAGTCCTGTTTGTTAAAAAATCTATGCAGATACATCAGGTGATTGAAACCTACGATCAGGGATCTGTGGATTATGACGCAATTCTAAAGCGTTACTGGCACATTGATCGCGAACCCCTAATTGCTTCCTTGCAGCTGAAGCCAGGACAAACTGCCCTGGATGCTGCGGTAGGAACTGGTCTTAATCTTCCAGCCTATCCTGAAGGTGTACGTGTCGTCGGTGTCGATCTTTCTGAGAAGATGATGGATGAAGCACGTAAAAAACCCGTGTCCGCAGACATCACCTTCACGGTATCGGATCTTTGCAATCTTGATTTTCCTGATAATACCTTTGATGCAGCATCATCGGGATATACACTCTGTGTCGTTAACGATCCAGTCCGTGCCCTTGCAGAGATTCTGCGAGTTACCAAACCTGGTGCCTTAATTGCCATTCTCGATTACTGCAAATCACAAGATCCAGAGATTCAGAAATGGCAAGAGTTGATATCTGATGCAGCTTCACAGCTAGGCTTCCCGACTGGCAAGATCAAGTGGGATGCTTTGATGGATTATGACAAATTGATTTACAACAGCAAGCTTCCCATTGAAGTGCTTGCAGACGATCGCATAGAAAGTCAAAACCCGTTTTTATGTGGTTGTCAATTACTGCTTAAAAACTCAAAAGCTTAAAGGCGACAGTATCGCACTCTTGCCCAATGAGTGCGATATTTACGACAAGCCGGATCACAAGTTGTTTTCAAACAGTTCTAGAACATGTTGCCAAGCATCAGGAGCAGCTTTTGGGTTATAACTTGGGTGCTGGGCTAAAAATGGGTATTGATCTTTAAAGAATCCAGCAAAGAATCCGTGTCCGGCGTCGTATCGAAATACACGATGATTTATTTGATGTTTCTTGAATTCTGCTTCAATTTGCTCGTTTTCTTCCTGAGAAACTAATGTATCTCTTATACCAAAAAATGCATAAATCGTACCTTGAATTTCTGAGGTGCGATTAATGGTTGGAGTGTCTTCACCATAACTAGCAGTGGTAATTCCGCCACCATAAAACGAAGCTGTGGCTTTGATATCCGGTAAAGTTGCAGCCATATAAGCAACATGACCACCAAAACAGAAACCAATGACACCGAGCACATCATCTTTGACATTGGGTAAAGTTTTGAGGTAAGTAATGGTAGCTTGAATATCACTGAATATCTCTTGATATTTTACTTGTTGATAGTATTCCAAGCCCAGCCGATAGGCTTCTGGGCTATAGCCAATATCTTCAGCGCTAAAGTCAGCCTTAAAACCGGGAGCAATACGTTGATACATCGCCGGGGCGATCGCTACATAACCTTGTTTAGCGATTAGTTCGGTGATATCTCGAATATTACTATTGATTCCAAAAATTTCTGGAAAAACTATAACTGCGCCAAAGGTTCCATTTTGTGATGGTTGAGCTAAGTAAGCATCGATTTTTAAGTCATTGTTAGGTACTTTGACATAGCAAGTGTTAGTTTCGATGTTTGTTGTTTCTAGCATCTTTGTTTTAACGAAATTTATACCAATTCATCTATTCTGACTGTTTTTTGACACCAATGGGCGATGTCTACTATGGGCAAAAACACTAAAAGTATTGCTCTGCTCAATAAAGGGAAATTGCTTACTCTCAAGCATGATACCAATTCTCTAAAATAAGGCAACAGATGTAAGCAGGGATTGCCTTGCTGCATCTAAATTTCTCAATTGCGAATGGGCGAAAAAGCGAATTGCGAATTGGTATGACTTGGGTGTTGGGGGCAGAGCGGATGAATTTCTAACTTTTGAATAGATGGTATCTCAAACTTCTGGATGATACTAAGGGTTTTTGATTTGTGCGACCTTACATAAGGTAAGCATAAAGACTCAAAATTAAGAACCACAAGAAAAAACAATGCCCGATCAAAGTTTTAGAACAAACATCCCAGAAATTGACCCAACGGAGATTGAAGATAATCGAACTGCGATCGCTGACGAACATCGCTCGTTTCTAGAAAAAGTCCAGGTCAAAGCCGGATTTGCAGATCCCTATGATGCAAGAGACTTTACCGAAGTTGTGTTTCGTGTGATGCGCGACTTAATGACCACAGAAGCTAGCGATCGCGTCGAGGCAGAATTGCATACAGAGGCTATACCTACTGATGAGAAAGCGCTCCAGTTTGAAGTGTCTGATCTCTGGAAAGACACCAATCCCATTGTGGGATTTTTGAGCCGGGTTCGTCCACCCTGGAAAGGCCCAGGTATCTTCAATATCGATTCCGATCGCTTCCTGTTCCGAGTTGCTAATGAAAGTGGAATGCCGCGATCGGTCGAACGAGAGCAAGCGGTTAAAGCAGTGTTTTCTGCCACCAAAGACGAACTTTCCCAAGAACGGATTCAGGAAATTGCTAGCTGGCTACCTGATTATGTACGTCAGCTTTGGGAACAAGCTTAATTAGAAGGCTAAAACAAAGTCAAGTCTGTTTGCGAGTAAAGATCACAAACAGACTTTTCATATAAAAAGTGAAAAGAGACGTAGCAGTGCTACATCTCTACAAGGGTTTTGAATAAGACATATTTAATTTTTTGAAATGTCTATTTATTAATTTACAACCTAATCTGTGACAAAATAATATTGTTGTCTTATAGCCAGTGTTATGCTGACGGCGGGCTATGCCAATGGTTACGACTTATGATTTCTAGAAATTATGCCTTATAGTCAGTTTACAACTATCAGTAAAGTTAAAGACGCTTTTGGGTTAAAAACACAGGAGGGTGGGCGATTTATTGCTGCCACCGAACCCATTGAAGCATCTGCTACACTGACGGCATATCTTGAAGAAAGCCTGCCACTAGCTTCTTCATCAAGCGAAAAAGCTCGTTCTGAAGGAATTATTTACCCTGTATTATTAGAAGTTAGACGGATATTAAATCGCCAAATTAGCTTATTTTCGGGAGAAGATTTTACAGTCGATGAGTCAGTTGGACTTAATGGAATGTGTGATTTTCTTTTGAGTCGTTCGCCGGAAGTACTAGAAATTGAAGCGCCTGTAATTGTCATTGTGGAAGCAAAAAAAGCTGATTTAAGAACTGGGTTTGGACAATGTATTGCAGAAATGGTTGCAGCACAAAGATTCAACGCCGCAAAAAATCGTCCAGTTGCCGTAATATATGGTTCTATTAGCAGTGGTACACAATGGCGATTTTTGAAGCTGGAGGATAATCTTGTCACCATCGACTTGATGGATTATCCTCTCCCGCCTGTAGAACAAATTCTCGGATTTTTAGTTTGGATGGTTCAAAACAGTTGATAGATACGTAGGCATTAACCTAGTACGTCACGGCGTAAATAGAGCAACCATTTAAAATCCCTAAAAAGCCCATTCCATAATACTTTTGACTTTTGACTTTTGACTTCCGCCTTGCGGTACTAGCCCGTCTGAGGCATTGCAGCACGATATGACCTCACAAGCAAATCTGTGACAAAATAATATTGTTGTCTTATAGCCAATGCGATGCCTCTGGCGGGCTACGCCAACGCTTACGACCTATGATTTCTACCATCTCGCGCCGCTACAGCTTGGATGAATATCGCGCGATCGAAGAAAAAGCCGAAGGACGCAGCGAATATCGTGATGGAGAAATTGTACCCATGCCTGGAGGAACACTCAAACACAGCCGCATCAGGGGCAATATTTTTGCCTTTCTCAAATTTTTGCTGCGTGATACTCAATTCGAGCCAATTAACAGCGATTTACGGCTGTGGATTCCTGAACATCGACGTGGGGTATATCCAGACGTGATGATTTTTGACGGCGAACCACAACTAAATGCTGAACGTTTAGATGAAGTTTTAAATCCCACGCTAATTGTTGAAGTTCTATCTCCTTCCACCGCAGATTACGACCGACTCAGTAAATTTCGGATGTATCGCTCAATTGGGAGTTTTAGCGAATATTTATTAGTAGAACAGGATGAACCTTTTGTGGAACGCTATAGTAAACAGCCTCAAGGTTGGTTGCTCAGTGAATTTAGCGGCTTAGAGCTATCTATTTCTTTGGATTCAGTTAATATTGAATTCGCATTTGTTCATCAATCGAGTAATCTTGCGATGAAATTATAATCCCTGTGTGACTACGTTTATCTTGTATGTATATGCTGTGTAAGTGGCAAAAATCACCAACATTGAATGTGTATAAAACTCTTTGCAGTTCAGTTGCTAAAGTTAGTTGTTCCTTATCGCTAGAGCTGATCGTTTCAACCTCACCAACACTTGTAACATCTACCCCCCTCGCTCTCAATGCTTTGATAAATCGCTGATCCATTGAGTCTTCATCAATAAATAATCGAATTTGACTCATATTGCTTGCCCCATTTCTATAGCTAATCGCTTGTAATCTGCTCTTTCAGCAGAAATATATCCCTCAATTTCTTCTCGATTAGCGTGATAATAAGTTAGAGCAGCATAAACCTGTGCAAGATTTATATTTCCCATCCGTTCAGCAATTTCTTCTGCATTCAGCCCAAGTTTGTACCAAGCTGTTATGCGTTGAACAGAAACTCTAGTACCAGCAATGCGGGGACGACCCCCTAGAGTTTCAGGTGACTTAACAATCAGTGTTCCAATGTCAGTAGCCGACATAAATATCTCAATGAGTTGAGTTTGATGATTTTTCACCCATAAATCATAGCAAATTCTCTAAAATTGATATGATTTATCAGTAAATTTAACTTTGTTTATAAACCATTTCCATTTTCAACTTCTCAATCTCCAATCTCAATTTGTCATTCTCCATCCTCAACTTTGCATTCTCCTCTCTAATCAACTCAACTTCATTCCTCTTGTTCAACGCCTGATTAATTGCCAACTTTCGCATATCTAGCGAAAACCAACGCTGATAGGTTTGTGTATGAACTTGGACACTATGCCCCAAATTATCCGCCGCCGCTTTAATTGGTATCCCCAGAATATGCGCCCTAATTGCCCAAGCGTGGCGTAAATCATACGGTTTAAAATCTAATCCGATTTTACGAAACCACCAACTAACTCGCTGTGTTAACGCCGTTATCTCAGCATGATTAGTGTTATCTTTTTTTGCGATCGCACTCACCAACATCTCCAAATATTTAGAATTTCTCAAATCAAAATCCGAAATCCATTGCCTATATAATGGTAATGCTTGTCTCTCACCAGTCTTACAATCCTTATGCACTTTCCATGTCAAATCTGTATTTTCTGTATTCAACCACCAAGCAATATCAGGATTAATAAAAAGTTCCCGTGGACGTAAACCAAAAACTGCTAACATTCCATACGTCCAGCGCCAAAGTTGCCAGCTATCTTGCACATTTTGATTAACTTGATTGCCTCTATTATGTTGGTAGTCTTCAAACTTGAGAATTCCCTCAGATATTTCCGCATCGGTCGGTATATTGCGGGAATTATTCTCCGGCATTTTAGAATATTTAGATAAATCAATTTCGATGTTGAATGTCACACAAAATGCAGAGATAGCTCTCGCTGCATTATACTTAGCCCATTCCTTATCGATTTGTTCAATTGAACCGATCAGATTTTCAGCAGTTGCCAAATCTTTAGGATTCGTAAATCTCTTGGTTCGAGAAAAGTAATAAAAAAAAGTATGTTCGCTTTTGGTAGTTCGTTTATGAGTTTTAAAATACTCATTTTCAAATTCTTCGAGTAATTCTCCTATAGTTTGAAAATCTTTTCTAATTGTCTCATTTCCTAAATATTTATCGTTCCATTCAAACGTTTTACGAGCAATTAACTTCCCTAATTCATAAGCTTCTTCCTCAGCCGTCTTGAGTCCATCCAAGTTAGCGGGAATATTCAAACTGAGATTATATTGCTTTCTCCCAGTACCGTTACTATCTTTGTCTCCCGGTTTAATTGGTAACGTCGCCCGTAATTGCAGACTTCCATTCGATTCCCTAATTGTCACCTTTGCCTTTGCAGACTTCAAACGCAGATTAACTTTTTCTAAATCCAGTAATACTTTCGTTCTCATGTATATGTTCTTTTTGCTGCTGTGCTTGCAGACTTGAGCCAAGAAAACTGCCATCGGTAGATGAAACTGGCTCCAAGTCTGCAAAAGCTTGTTGATACTTGTCTTTACCCTGATTATGCATCGCTGTGTTTTTAGCCTATATTTAGCCTAAAAATAAATGTGTTATCAGCGAACAATGTTTAGCACAGACACTGTTTGCTGCAAACATTAGGCTGTTGAAAAAATTAAACCACAAAAAGGATTACTCCGGTCCTTATCACGGTTACGATGGTTTTGCCATCTTCGCTCGCGACATGGACTTGGCACTCAACAGCCCAACCTGGTCATTAATTGGCGCTCCTTGGAATGAAAAAGCTCAGGCTAAGAAGGCTGAAGCAAAGGCTAAGGCTGCCGTCTAGGGAAATGGGAGAGAGCAATAAGTAAGGATAACCTGGGGCTAAAACCCCAGGGGGGAGTTGGGAATCCAAAATTCAAAACTGAAAAATTAAAATTTCTTTTGATTTTTGCATTTTGAATTTTGAATCATATTCCCATCTCCCACCCCCGCCTCAAATCCTTATTCCTCAATCAGTAAAAGAATTCAGTAAGCTTGGAGATCCAGAAATGCCTCAGAATCCAGAAAAAATTCAAGACCACGTAGAGTTATTCCACCAACCAGAGTACCAACAGCTATTTGAAAACAAAAAGCAGTTTGAAAACGGTCACGAAGCCGAAGAAGTACAACGGGTTGCAGAGTGGACAAAGGGTTGGGATTATCGTGAAAAGAACTTCGCTCGTGAAGCTTTAACCGTTAACCCTGCTAAAGGTTGTCAACCATTAGGAGCAATCTTTGCTGCTGTTGGTTTTGAAGGTACTCTACCTTTTGTTCAAGGTTCTCAAGGTTGCGTTGCTTATTTCCGCACCCACTTAACCCGTCACTACAAAGAACCATTCTCTGGTGTATCTTCTTCAATGACTGAAGATGCAGCCGTGTTTGGTGGTCTGCAAAACATGATTGATGGCTTGGCGAACTCTTACCAACTCTACAAGCCTAAGATGATCGCTGTCTGCACCACCTGTATGGCAGAAGTAATTGGTGATGACTTACAGTCTTTCATCAACAACGCCAAGGAAGCTGGTTCAGTTCCTCAAGATTTCCCAGTACCCTACGCTCACACTCCTAGCTTTGTTGGTTCCCACATCACTGGTTACGACAACATGATGAAGGGAATTCTTTCTAACTTGACCGCAGGTCATAAGAAAGAAACCAGCAATGGTAAAATCAACTTCATCCCAGGTTTTGACACCTACGTAGGTAACAACCGCGAAATCAAGCGGATTGCTTCCTTGTTCGGCTTTGACTACACCATTCTAGCTGACAACAGCGACTACCTCGATTCACCAAACACAGGTGAGTTCGATATGTATCCAGGTGGTACAAAGCTGGAAGATGCCGCAGATTCAATTAATGCTAAAGCTACAATTGCTCTGCAATCACACTCCACCCTCAAAACCCGCGAGTACATCGAAAAAGAATGGAAGCAACCAACCACAGTTTGCCGTCCTTGGGGTATTAAGGGTACTGATGAGTTGTTGATGAAACTCAGCGAATTGAGTGGTATCCCCATTCCTGAAGAATTGGAAATCGAACGCGGTCGTGCAGTTGATGCCATGACTGACTCCCACTCATGGATTCACGGCAAGCGCTTCGCTATCTACGGCGAACCAGATTTAGTATACAGCGTAGTTGGCTTTATGCTGGAAATGGGTGCTGAACCTGTGCATATCTTGGTTAACAACAGCAACGAAGTATTTGAAGCAGAAATGAAAGAACTGCTTGCTTCTAGCCCCTTTGGTCAACATGCAACTGTTTGGGGTGGTAAAGACCTGTGGCACATGCGTTCTTTGTTGTTCACCGAACCAGTAGACTTCCTGGTTGGTAACACCTACGGTAAGTACCTGTGGCGTGACACCAAGATTCCCCTCGTCAGAATCGGCTACCCCATCATGGATCGTCACCACTTACACCGCTACGCCACCATTGGTTATCAAGGTGTGATCAACCTCCTCAACTGGACTGTAAATACCCTGTTTGAAGAAATCGATCGCAACACCAACATTCCTTCTAAGACAGATATTTCTTACGACTTGATTCGTTAGAAATTGCGTAGAAACACAACGTGTTAATTAAGGGTAAAGAAGGGGAGTAGGGAATAGGGAATAGGGAATAGGGAAATATCCAATCCCAATCCCCAATCCCCAATTCCCAATCCCCAACTCCCCTTTTTCTTTCTAGCATTTACCCAAGGAATTTATAAATGGAAACCATCAATCACACTCACGAACACACTCACACTCATCCTCATCCTAATTACCATCCACCTAACCAGAAAAAACCAGGATGGTTTCACAATCTTCTTAATCCGTTGCGGCGTGTAGTGGATGGAATTCAGGTTAAAAATAATCGCTTCGCTCATCTAATTTGCCAAACAATTCCTTGTTGTTGTCCCTTTGAGCGACAAATTAAATTATTTGGGAAGTCTATTGATATCCCACCACTATGTAAACTCAATCCTTTATATGACGAATTTGTAGGATTGCGTTTTCGCGCTCTATCTTACCTCACCGATGTATGTGGAGAGGATGTCACAAAATACATTTGCTAATTATTGGGCATTGGGCATTGGGGATTGGGCATTGGTCAATCAATTTTGGATTTTAGATTGCCAATTCTAGATTTTTCTTTCAATCCAAAATCCAAAATTGGCATAGTTCAGTACGAGAAGAGAGATGAAAAGCACCCAAGGTAAAATCAACGAGCTGCTGACTGAGACAGGATGTGAGCATAATCAGCACAAACAAGCGGAAAAGAAAAATAAGTCTTGCACCCAACAGGCACAACCTGGCGCGGCTCAAGGGGGCTGCGCTTTTGATGGTGCAATGATTTCTTTAGTACCGATCGCAGATGCTGCTCATTTAGTCCACGGGCCGATCGCCTGTGCTGGTAATTCTTGGGGCAGTCGTGGTAGTCTGTCGTCTGGCCCGCAACTCTACAAAATGGGCTTTACCACTGACTTGGGTGAAAATGATGTCATCTTCGGTGGCGAAAAGAAACTCTACAAAGCGATTCTGGAACTCAAAGAGCGTTACCAACCAGCAGCAGTATTCGTCTACGCCACTTGCGTTACAGCCTTAATTGGTGATGATATGGATGCTGTCTGCAAAGCGGCGGCTGAGAAAATCGGTATTCCTGTTGTTCCCGTCATTGCCCCAGGATTCATTGGCAGTAAAAATCTGGGCAACCGTTTTGGCGGTGAAGCTTTATTAGAATATGTTGTCGGAACAGCAGAACCGGAACATACAACGCCTTATGATATTAACTTAATCGGTGAATACAATATCGCCGGGGAAATGTGGGGAGTAACACCACTGTTAGAAAAATTAGGCATCCGTATTTTGTCTAAAATTACGGGCGATGCTCGCTACGATGAAATTCGCTACGCCCACCGCGCCAAGCTCAACGTCATGATCTGCTCACGAGCGTTGCTGAATATGGCGAGAAAGATGGAGGAGCGTTACAACATCCCCTACATTGAAGAGTCTTTCTACGGCATCGATGATATGAATCGCTGTCTGCGAAATATCGCTGCTAAATTAGGCGACGCTGATTTACAGGAGCGGACAGAAAAGCTTATTGCAGAAGAAACGGCTGCTTTAGATTTGGCACTGGCTCCCTATCGCACTCGACTCAAAGGTAAGCGAGTTGTTTTATATACTGGCGGTGTTAAGAGTTGGTCGATTATTTCCGCTGCTAGAGACTTAGGCATTGAAGTTGTTGCTACCAGTACTCGCAAAAGCACTGAGGAAGACAAAGCCAAAATCAAGAAGTTGCTCGGCAACGATGGCATCATGTTGGAGAAGGGCAACGCTAAGGAATTGCTACAAGTGGTTAAAGACACTCGCGCAGATATGCTGATTGCTGGCGGACGTAACCAATACACTGCTTTAAAAGCTCGAATTCCTTTCCTTGATATCAACCAAGAACGCCATCATCCTTATGCAGGTTATGTGGGAATGATTGAAATGGCGCGGGAACTGTACGAAGCTCTGTATAGCCCGATTTGGGAACAAATACGCAAACCCGCTCCTTGGGATGAGGAGGAAGTTTAATGGCGGCTGTATCCTCGTTCCCAGCCGGAGTCTGGGAACGCATTCCTGAAGGCTCTGCCTTCTTTGTAGAGCAGATGAGGCAGAGCCTCATTGTCAGCATTCCCCGGCGGAGCCAGGGAACAAGAAAGTCCGCCCTGGAGGAGGTAGTTTAATGGCGATCGTTACTGTTTCTAACAAAGCACTGACAGTTAACCCCCTCAAGCAAAGTCAAGCTTTGGGTGCAACCTTAGCCTTTTTGGGATTGAAAGGGACGATGCCCTTATTCCACGGTTCTCAAGGTTGTACTGCTTTCGCCAAAGTTGTCCTAGTGCGGCATTTCCGGGAAGCGATTCCCCTAGCTACGACGGCGATGACGGAAGTCACCACTATCTTGGGTGGTGAAGAGAATGTGGAAGAAGCAATTCTCACCTTGGTGGAGAAGGCTAACCCAGAAATTATTGGTTTATGTAGTACTGGGTTGACTGAAACTAGAGGCGATGACATCGAGGGTTTTCTGAAGGAAATCCGCGATCGCCATCCTGAATTGAATGATTTAGCGATCGTTTTTGCGCCTACCCCAGATTTTAAAGGTGCGTTGCAAGATGGCTTTGCTGCTGCTGTGGAAAGCATCGTTCAGGAAATTCCTCGCGCAGGTGAAATCAGAACTGAACAAGTGACGATTTTGGCGGGTTCTGCCTTCACACCAGGGGATGTACAGGAAATCAAAGAGATAGTTACAAACTTTGGCTTAGTGCCTATCTTTGTACCTGACCTTGGTGCTTCTCTAGATGGACACTTAGAGGATGGTTATAGTGCAATTACAGTCAGTGGGACTACCTTAAAACAGCTACGAGAAGTAGGTAGTTCTGCTTTTACCTTGGCATTGGGTGAAAGTATGCGGGGGGCTGCCAAGATTCTGGAAGAACGCTTTGGCACACCTTACGAGGTGTTTGGCGAACTGACAGGATTAGAACCAGTAGATGAATTTATCCAAGCATTGGCGATTCTGAGCGGTAACAGCGTACCCGAAAAATACCGCCGCCAACGTCGTCAGTTGCAAGATGCGATGCTGGACACCCACTTTTACTTTGGTGCAAAACGAGTTTCCTTAGCGCTAGAACCAGATTTGTTGTGGTTAACCGTGCATTTCCTGCAATCGATGGGAGCGCAGATTCATGCAGCGGTGACAACCACGCGATCGCCACTACTAGAAAAACTCCCGGTAAAAAGCGTCACCATCGGCGATTTGGAAGACTTTGAGAGTTTAGCAGACGGCTCTGATTTGCTAATTGGTAACTCGAATGTCAGTGCGATCGCTAAACGGCTCTCGATTCCTCTTTATCGTCTAGGATTGCCCATTTATGACCGCTTAGGTAATGGTCAATTTACCAAAGTTGGCTATCGAGGCACGATGGAAATTGTGTTTGGCATCGGCAACCTGTTTTTAGAAGCAGAAGAGTCATTAGTCATTAGTCATTCGTCATTAGTAAGTAACAAATGACAAATGCTCAACGACAAATGACAAAGGACAAATGACAAAGGACAAATTACGATGAAAATTGGCTTCACGACGAGTGACCGAGTTCATATTAATGCTCACTTCGGAGCAGCAGATGAAATTGATGTTTATGAAATCTCGGATGAAGGATATAAATTCCTAGAGACTCGTAACTTTGATGACGACCTCCAAGAAGATAGTAATGAGAGTAGACTCGCACCAAAACTTGCGGCTCTAGAAGACTGCACAATTATTTATGTTATGGCAATTGGTGGTAGCGCCGCCGCTCGTTTAATCAAGAAAGGTGTGACGCCAGTGAAGGCGCGATCGCCAGAAGAAGAAATTAGTAAAGTGCTAACTAAGCTAGTGAAAACCCTCAAAGGTAATCCCCCACCTTGGTTGCGTAAAGCTTTACAGCAAAAACCCTCAAACTTTGCCGATGAAGTTGAAAATGAAGCAAAGGTATGACCACAAATAATAGTGTTAATGGAACTGCTACAACTGAAGTCTTGAACTCACCTTTCCTGAAGGTATTAATCAAACAAATCCGTGGTCAAGACAGTTATGGAGTTTATCGTACTTGGTCGGATGAGTTGATTCTCAAACCCTTTATTGTCACCAAACAAAAGAAACGGGAAATTTCCGTTGAGGGCGAAGTTGATCCGATCACTCAAGCCCGGATTATGGCATTTTTTCGAGCTGTAGCTGCTGGGATTGAACAAGAAACAGGTTTGATATCCCAGGTTGTGGTTGATTTGAGCCATGAAGGATTTGGCTGGGCGCTAGTTTTTTCTGGTCGTCTTTTGTTAGCTGTCAAAACCCTGCGAGATGCTCATCGCTTTGGCTTTGACTCGTTAGAGAAATTAGCAGAAGAGGGAGAAAACTACGTCAAAAAAGGTCTTGATTTGGCGAAGCGCTTTCCTGAAGTTGGCAAAATTTAAGGAGTTAGGAGTGAGGAGTTAGGAGGGAGTAGTTAAGTTAACTCTTAACTTATAATTTATAATTTACAGTTTCTAATTTATAACTCATAACTCATAACTCATAACTCCTAACTTGTAGAAAAGGAGTGGCTGATTGTGCAAGCAGAAGAAACGAGTATTGAGGAACTACAAGGACAAATCAGACGCCTCAACAGCAAAGCGGGTCAAATGAAAATGGATCTGCATGATTTAGCTGAAGGTCTACCAACAGATTATAAACAACTTATGGATGTTGCGGCTGCAACTTATGAAATCTATCGCCAGTTAGATGAACTTAAGCAACATCTGAAGAAATTGGAGAATGCCAAATGACTGGAACTATTGATCAATTTAAGAAGCTCGTAGATGCCGAAGAATTTTTTCAATTCTTTAATATGTCCTACGATTTAGAAGTTGTGAATGTAAATCGTCTACATATTCTGAAAAAGTTTTCTCAATACATGCACAAAATTGATAATAATTCTCCTGACTTGAGTCAAGAAGAGAAATTAAATCAATATTCTTTGGCTTTGCAAAAAGCTTATCAGGTATTTATCGAATCAACACCCCACGAACAAAAGCTGTTCAAAGTGTTTAACGACAAGCCGAAAAATGTAGTCACACTGACAGAAATCACTTCTGATTAGGAGGTATAAATTGGTTAACCTAACGCCTACCGAATTAGAACGCTATCGTCGCCAAATGATGGTTCCGAATTTTGGCGAAACAGCACAGAAACGCTTGAAGTCAGCGACGGTTCTGGTGACAGGTGTGGGGGGATTAGGCGGTACGGCGGCGCTTTACTTAGCAGTAGCAGGCGTTGGGCGGCTAATCCTAGTCCGGGGTGGTGACTTACGGCTAGATGATATGAATCGTCAAGTTCTCATGACTGATGATTGGGTAGGTAAGCCAAGGGTATTCAAAGCTAAAGAAACTCTGGATGCGATTAATCCTGATGTGCAAGTGGAAGCTGTTCATGATTACATCACCCCGGAAAATGTAGACTCGTTAGTGCAGTCCGCCGATATGGCTCTTGATTGCGCCCACAACTTTACAGAGCGCAATTTGTTAAATGAAGCCTGTGTGCGCTGGCGTAAGCCAATGGTGGAAGCCGCAATGAATGGGATGGAGGCTTACCTAACGACGATTATTCCTGGTGTGACTCCTTGTTTATCTTGTCTGTTTCCAGAAAAGCCTGATTGGGATCAGCGCGGCTTTTCAGTTCTAGGCGCTGTTTCTGGGACACTAGCTTGTCTAACAGCACTGGAAGCTATCAAGCTGATCACCGGGTTTAGTCAGCCTTTATTATCGCAATTGCTGACAATTGACCTAAATCGGATGGAATTTGCTAAACGCCGTTCTCACCGCGATCGCTCTTGTCCAGTATGCGGTAATAGTGCGCCTTGGAGACATGCGCAATCCAATTCGATGGAAGCCACAGGTATTACACAGAATAGTCATTAGTCATTGGTCATTAGTAAATAACAACTGACAAAGGACAACTGACAAAGGACAATCCACATCTGAAATCAGAACAACTAATCGCTACAAATCAGGAGAACTGATGGCCGTAATTTTATCAGAAAAAGCAGAATTTCATTTACGAGCATTCCTCAAAGGTTCCGCACCCGACGCTAATGGCGCAACTAAAGGTGTTCGCATCTCGGTAAAAGATGGTGGTTGCAGTGGCTATGAATATGCGATCGACATCACCAGCAAGCCCCAACCAGATGATTTAGTAAGTCAGCAAGGCAAAGTACTGGTTTACGTTGATGCCAAAAGTGCACCCTTATTAGACGGAGTTATCGTTGACTTCGTTGAGGGAGTAATGGAAAGCGGTTTTAAATTCATCAACCCCAATGCAACTGATACCTGCGGTTGTGGAAAGTCTTTTAAAACAGACGATGGTACGCCTACTGGTGTACCTTGCAGCTAAAGCTAACATCATTTCGTTAGTGCTAAGTCAATTGTAGAGATTTTCCATAGACACACTCCGCAGAGTTTCAATGCCCTTGAAATAGCTTCTAGTTCGCGTTGCATCCCTTATCTCTATAAAGAAGCTGACTAAACTTAGCATCTCTGTAAAAAGAAGGGAAGCAAAAAGTAGGATAGGTTGCTCAGAAACTTCAGAAATTACACCAACTGTATAACGTTTGAGGAGAATCGGAAAATGGCTTCCTACCAAGTTAGATTAATCAACAAAAAAGAAGACATCGACACCACAATTGAAGTTGACGAAGAGACCACCATCTTAGAAGCAGCAGAAGAAAATGGTATTGAGTTGCCCTTTTCATGTCATGCAGGCTCTTGTTCTAGCTGTGTTGGTAAAGTTGTCGAAGGTGAAGTTAATCAAGACGATCAAAACTTTTTAGATGACGATCAGGTTTCTAAAGGATACGCTCTACTTTGTGTAACTTATCCTCGTTCTAATTGCACAATTAAGACACATCAAGAAGCATATCTAGTCTAAATTACTACTTTGGTTGCTGCCTTTAGCAACCAAATATAAGATAAAGGATGAAGGATGGAAATATACTTCCTTCTTCCTTTCACAATTCCTAATTTATAATTAAAATGTTTACCCGCTTTAGTGTTACTGGCTGTTCATTAGAATTATTGAGAACAGGAGAGCGAGGAATCGTAGCTTTCTGTAAAAGTCAGGATGAAAAAATCTTGAAAAAACTTATATCAATAAGAATAGTAACAGGAACTTATATCACTTTAAAACAACACTTTCCCTCTTTAATTATCAATATTGAGAACATAGATTTTGTACTAGATTTAGCAAGTGCCCGAGCCATTTATGTTCGCGTTATTGATAATTCCATTAATTAGCATTTATATATAGCCTTACTTAATTATTTATGAAAAATCAAATACCCGACTTTTTAAATAAGTCGGGTATTAGATTTTCAATTCTTAAAAATCTAATATGATTGCTGTAATTACGCTGGACTATGCTATTGCACTCTTTTGGTCACTAAATTATATAAATGCAATTTGATATGAAAAATAGAGTGGCTTGCAAAGGAGGCCAACTCTATTTTTCAATCAACAGCAACTATCACATCTGATGATTTAATCACGGCATGAGCGTGCTTACCTTCTACAAGTCCTAGTTTTTCTGCTGATGATTTTGTGATGATTGACACTAGCTCTACTCCTGGTGCTAGTTCTAAAATTACCTCGGTATTAACTGAACCATGTACAACTTTTTTGACAGTACCCTTAAGAGAATTACGAGCGCTAATTTCCATGTTTTTACTTTGCCAACTTTAACTATTTATACTTTAGTAAGTTTTGATTTTAAAACTAGTTTTTTTTAAGATATCTTAATGATTTTGAAATAATTCTCATTTACTTAACGGTGGTACATCTGCTTGATGAGCATTACAAAAATGCGCGGCCATTTGCTACAAAAAGCAGGATAAGACAATTTCAAAAAACTAATATTGATGGTAATATCCATCAATTTAACATAGCTAATTATTATGTATAAATACTGAGGTTATAACGTATTTTAGTATTTATAATAACTAGAATAAAAAGAGGTTATTATTGTGCAGCATCGAGTTAATACAACAAGGCAAAATCTATTTTTTGAACACTTAAATCCAGGTGTAGGCGTAGGATTTCCTATTCCTAAAGACTGGTTGCCAATCACAAGTTTTCCCTTACTAATTATAGTAGGTATGACTGGCGTGGGAAAAAGCACAATCACAAAAGCTTTGGCTGAAGAAGGCTTGGATTTTACACTTTTACCTAATCGTCGTGTTTTAACCGAACGTGTAATAATTGCACCAATGTTAAAAATGCAAGAGAAACTCATGCAGCCTCATTGCCGGATTAAACGCCTAACTTATACTCGTCTTTATCGAGAATACTTCCCTGGTGGAATGGGTCACATTTTAGCTTCGCTACACATCAATCGACAACAAGTCAACTCTATGTTAGTTTTTGATAGTTTGCGTGGTGAAAATGAGGTTAGCTATGCAGCTAAGGCTTTAAAAAATGCTAAATTCGTAATGTTGACTGCACCAAATACAGTACGTTTAGAAAGACTTTTGAAACGTCATGATTCTTTTGATTGGATTGCTAGTCAAGAGTTAGATGATAATAAGCAAACTATCCCAGAAGCACTGACGAATTTTGCTAGTTTGGGCGTACCAGAGGCTTCTGCTTATTTTACTCCTCAAGAAGAACAAGAAATCTTAGAACTTGTAAGCAAACAAGTTGTCACAGGTGTAGAATTGCGGGACAAACTAAAAATATTTGTCGAAGAGAGTCAAAACTATGATTCAGTTCCTACGAAACAGATTTTAGAGGCGATGGATACAAGCGATCGCTCTCTTATAATTGATACTATAGTCAGTCCCCAAGAATCAGCTAAAGCAATTATTTCTCAATTATGCAAATAACTCTGAGACTTATGAAGCTATTAATCCCCGGAGTTTTGGTGTAACGCGCTCAATTTTAATCAATCATAAATTGGCTGGAAAACAGGCGGTTAATCACCGAGCTAATGAATTAGGACTTTCATTTAATTTATCCCAGCTTAAAGATATTACCAATATGTTGAAAACTTTAGCTGATAAACAAAGTCTTACTCTCAAAGATGTAGACAATATTTTATCTTCTTATCATTGCCAGTAAATTTAGATTTCCGACTTCTTGAAGAAATCAGGGATTTAAATTCACCTTTTTATCATTAATATATTTTATCAAGCAAAACTGTAATAATTACTGCTTTTAGATGACTTTTCAAACTTTTTTAAGAAAAATATCTGGTGATCTTTATAAATGATTCATAATTTAAACTTATCAAGCTGGTAGCATATATGTAAGTTTAAATAATTTAGATAATATTTTTTAAATAATGGTAGGTATTGCTCACCATTCTGTTTGCCAAGCAAATTTATATTAGTAAATTGGCACAAATAAAGTTAACTAAGGAATACTGATGAATCGAACCAATAGTCAAAATTTGAGTGAAGGAACAACCCAATGGCTAATAACAAAAGGCTATAATCCTAGCAATTTAAATCAGCTAGGTGAAAATGGCGATACAGCTTTAATGAAAGCGACAAGAGAAGGAGTTTATACAGTCGTCAAAGAACTAATTGATGCAGGTGCGGATATCAATGCTCAAAATAGCGATCGCAACAATGCTTTGTGGTTTGCTTGTTTTGGTAATCACTATGATTTAATTGATTTACTGCTGGCTCACAACATTAACATTAACAACCAAAATGAGAACGGTGCAACTGTTTTAATGTACGCAGCATCAGCCGGAAAGACAGAAGTCGTCAAGTTACTTTTACAACATTATCCTAATTTATATTTAAAAAACTTAGACGATTATAAAGCGATAGATTTTGCTAGCAATGTAGAAGTATTAAGGATAATTAAAAATGCCATCAAGTCAGATATCGAGCAAAGCCTATCATGACGCTACCAAGCATTCTTACTTATCGGTACAAATTGATCCAAATTATGTAGATGCTTCAACACAGCCATCTTCATTTAAAGTTTATCCCAAGTTTTATCGGAGAGTGAAATTAAATCTCAATAATCCTGTTCATGCTTTTATCTCATTAACCAGTGCGATAACCCTAGAAAAAGTATATAAAGATGGTCCATTAAAATTACGGGTGAATCCATCAGCAGGCGCTCTGTATCCTACAGAAGTTTACGTACAGGTTCGCGGTATTGAGGGAATAATAGATGGTATATACCATCTAGAAGTTGAGAATAATTGTCTAACTCTCATCTATGAATTAATTGATGATGGGTTAGAAAATTATATTATACCTGGTAAAAGTATCAACGGATTCATCTTTTTAATTAGTTGTGTTTATTATAGGTCTAGCTGGAAATATCAAAATAGGAGCATAAGATATTGCTTCTTAGATAGCGGACACCATTTAGGTGCGTTCGCAGCTTCAGCTTATCTCCATAAGAAAGATATACAACTAGTTTTTGACTTTGATAAACTTGCGCTCAATTCTGATTTGGGTTTTGAGAATAAGGAGTTTATTACTGGTTGTGCGGTGTCAGGAGAAATACAAGACAAGAAAATCAGGCGCTTAAGGCTGAAAGTTCCTTTTGTCTGTGGTACTGATTATTTTGAAGCTAATCAATTTATCGAAGATGCCTATCAAGCAACTGCTCTACAAAAGAGTCGCCAGCAAAAATTAGAGTATCCTCAATTTGATTTTGATCGGGATAAATTTTATCAAACTGTTTGGGATAGACGTTCTATTAGACGTTTCCGGAAAGAGGCTATTTCTCAAGAAGATTATTTATATGTAATGCAACAACTTCAGCAGTCAATACCGACAGAAAATTATGAGGAAATAGAAATTTATTCAGTGGTGCATCGGGTAGAAGGAATGATACCTGGGTTATATAGAGGTACACATCTGGTTAAAACGGGTAATTTTAGTGAAAAGACAGGTTACTTATGTATTAATCAGGCTATTGCAAAAGATAGCACTGTAACTTTATTTTTTGTGTCAGATTATTTAAATTATCAAACTGCTATGCAAATAGCTGGTTTTCTCGGACAAAGACTTTATTTAACTAGTAATTATTTGGGAATTCAATGTAGTGGGATTGGTGCTTATTATGATGACGAAACCCAAGAATTATTAGATACAAATAAAGATGTACTTTATGGAATGGTGATTGGAATATAAGCAGGAAGCTCAACGAGATGGCTAGAAAGATGTATTACTTCAATGGTGATGACTCACATCCAATACAACCGACATCTGCGGATATTATACTGCGGCAACAACTAGAGGATTCTATTAGCAGATACTTTTATGATGCGTGCGATCGCACCATTCAAAATCTTCTGTCTGATTGTCGGTGGTATGTCACAACCCATGCTAATGCTCTGACATTGGTAATTGAATGTCCCGATCAAGTTATTAATTGGCGTGTTTTACAAAAAATTGTGCCGATGGGGACATTGCTACATGGAATTGTTGACAGTGCGAAAATCCGTGTTTGTCCGCCAGAAAGTCAAGGCGTACCTTTTGAAATGAGGGTAGATGAACTTTCTGTTTATCGGGATTGGGCATAAGAGAAAAGTTAGGAGTTAAAATTTTTTACTTATTCTTCTGACTGATAAGTGCAGCTACCTCTTCAAAAACCAAATCAGCAGAATCTTTGACAACAGGACTTAACTCTAGTCCCAAACTAAGATTTGCCGCCTCAATTAAATAAACTGTGACATCTTCGGGAAAATCATTTTGAAAGATTTTCCGTCCAGCGGCTAAAGCATTATCCCAACGAAAATCGTGCAAGTTATAACTAGGTTCTGGCAAAGCTTCCAGTTCTTTTCCTGGAACTTTAAACACAGCACCCGGTTCAGAACCAGTTGAACTTGCATCAATAATTACTAATTGCTTACTACCTCTAGCTTGAAACATTACTTCCATCCCTGCGGTGCCACAGTCATAAACTTGCACGTTAGGGTGAGGGTTTTCAGCTAGATATTTTTGTAAGCGTTGAGCAATGATTACGCCTACTGCGTCGTCATTGCGATTGAGATTGCCGCAACCAATAATAGTTAGCATTTGTTAATTAATTTTTTATAAGAACCCAGTATCTCAATGCGCCCAAAAATCATCTCGCGCAGCTTGATATTCAAAATTTTTTACGTTAGTGTCTCGATCTGCCACTAGAGTGATTGCATGAAGTAGAATAAGTCAAAGTAATTCTTCCTTTTGTCAATTATATGGATACTTTGACTACAGATAGGCAGACATTAATTGAGGCAATTAATGCTCTCCCAGATGAAAAACTAATTGAACTGGCAAACTTTGTTGAATATCTTCAATATAAATCGATAAGGCAAAAAGAAGTAAACAATCATGGGTCTTCTTTTCTAATGTCTATTGCAGGATTAGGAGCTTCTGCGGAAACTGATGTCTCAGAACAAGATGAAGATATATTAAAAAACGAGATTGATTTTGTACGTGGTTGGGGTCTAAAAGTAGACGATTGTACATGACAGCAATCCTAGATACAAGTTTCTTATTTGCACTTACCGATAAGAGCGATTGCAATCACTCTCGTGTTTTTAATGTCGCAAAGACGTCGAGTGAACCATTAATTTTACCAACCTCTGTCCTTCCCGAAGTTTGCTATCTAATTTCGTCTAGACTTGGGCATTCTGTGATGCGTCATTTTTTGATTGAACTTGCTGCTAGCGATATTCGACTGGAATCAATTCACTTTGAAGATTTAGAGCGAGTTAATGAAATTCTGGAACAGTATGCTGATAGTAAGCTTGACTTTACAGATGCAACGATTATTGCACTTGCAGAAAGAGATAACATCACTCGCATCTTGACGCTTGACTGTTGTGACTTTGGTTTTGTTCGTCCGAGACACTGTGATTATTTCGAGTTATTGCCATAATCTGCAAAATACGAGGCTCTGACTGATGGGACAGACAAAGCCTCTGAAAAATAATTTATCAGTAAGAAACTATAACTCTACACCATGCTTCTTAGCAATTTCAGTGAGTTTCTCATACTGATGTTGTGATGCTTGAGTTAATATCTCTTCAGCCTGTTCTTTAGTACTTCCCTCTTTAGGAATTAAATACTTGACATAAAGAGATACAAAATCAGCAGCGATCGCTAAACCAGATAAATCATGTTTGTCAGCTTCCTTGCCAGCGATCGCAGCTACCAAACCGGCTTTAATTGGGTCTGGTTTAACTTTCATGAACTGCTCGACAAGTTTAGGAACGTAGTCTTCTAGTGGCAAATTATCTAACTTACTTCTATCAGGAGTAAAGTTACATTCTGCGGCTTTTGCCTGTTCTAAAACACACCATTCTATGTATTCTTGCAATGCTGCATCAGGAACGCGAGGGAGATATTCGTGTAGCGCTAAATCAGACACAAGCTTACCTTGTAAATTTCTGTTTTGTTGAAGTGAATTAACGCAAGCCTAACCCACTATTTCTATAAGTTTTAGTGTGTTACGCTACGAGTTTTGAATATGAGGCATTGGGAATAGGGCATTGGGAATAGGTTATTTCTCCCTCATTTTCCCTACTCTTCACTTCCCCAGTTAAAATAGTTGGTGGGGCGATGTCTCCGACGGGCTACGCCTACGCATTTTTGCCTAGTAAGTTTTAAGATGATGAAGGTTTCCATAAGATTCAACTAAGTCTAATCTGGTTGTCATAGTAGTGCAAAGGCGATCGCTCGCTCAGGTGGATGACCGATCTAGTAAGCTGTAAGTGAGCCTAGTTGGATAAATGGAGCGCGAAACATGACACTCACTGAGCTACTTCCTGCTGTCCGCAAACTGTCTGTATCAGAAAAACTTAAGCTAATCCGCATTTTGGCACAAGAATTGGATACTAACGAAGATATTTCGCCTCTAGAACCGTTTAAAACCTATGATTTGCCCACTCCCTACAATTCGTTTGGTGCAGGTGAAGTTCTTATGCAGGCATTGAAACAGACAGATCAAATGTGACCGGATGCGATTCAAATACTCCACTATTAATACTTCTCAAAATGAGTTTGACAGTTTGCCAAGGATTCCACTGCGTCTTTGTCTAGGTGATAGAGCGGTTGAAGCTCTTGGACTGGTGGACAGCGGTGCAACTGTAAATGTCTTACCCTATGAAATTGGTATTGAGTTAGGTGGGGTTTGGGATGATAGCAGGGCGATTATTCAATTAGCAGGCAACCTGAGCAATATGCCAGCAATACCATTCTTTGCGAACGTTGAAATCGGTAACTTTGCGCCAGTTCAACTGGTATTTGCTTGGGTGAGAAGAGCGAATGTAGCCTTAATTCTTGGACAGACAAACTTTTTTCTAGAGTTTGATGTGTGTTTCTACCGTTCCAAACTTGAATTTGAGATTGAACCAAAATCTGAGTAAGAAATATGAATTTGTCTTTTGGGCGCTCCGACACGCTACGCGATGCTTACGGCTGGCTATGCCTACGCATTTTAGATGTCTATGACAGGCTACGCCTACGCTCAGGTAGATGGCCAATCCAGTAAGCTGTAAAGTGAGCGTTGTCGATGATTATGATATGAAAACTTTTACTGCGATCGTTGAAAGAGATCCTGATACTAAGTTCTATGTCGGCTATGTCCCTGGCTTTCCTGGAGCGCATTCTCAAGGTGAAACCTTGGATGAATTGCAGGAAAATTTGCGTGAGTGAAGTTATCGAAATGCTTCTAGAGGACGAGGATCACCGCTAAACACGACTCTTATTCCGTAAGTCGTCAGATGTCATACTTAGTTGTAAATTTGTCTTTTGGGCGATCGCATTTTAGTTCAGTATAAATTAGGGGCGATCGCTTCTTTGGTGGTATGGACAGTCTTGGGTAGAGCGATTGCACAACATGTACTAAACATAGGATTTTTCCTTTCATACTCGTGTATTTGAAACGGATACATTGGCGTATCTGGTCAAGTAAAGGTGGTTTTTATAGTTCATTCATCATCAAAACGGGAAGAGAGTGTTAGTTGAGGGTAAAAACTACCTAAGCAGTATTATTGCCAAGTTTTGATGTATTAGACTGCACTCATCGGGTAAAGTATACAAATATGATTGCTAGTCCATACTTTTGCAGTAAATGATACAAAAATTCAGGTATTAAACCGCAAAAGTGCAATATAATTACGCTACATCCGTGATTAAACTGTATTTTTGCGGTAAAAGCTCCATTAAAAGAGTACTAGTCCGCACAAGTGCGGTTGAATAAATAGTTAGCCTGCTTAGGTTATTTGTGGGGGCTACACAAAATTAGTTATTGGAGTTCAAAGCCAAACTGCTGAGAGTTATCTACGAGATAATGCTTTAATGACTTATAGGGGATAATCAATTTAGATTTTTGTTTTCTGTTCTAGGTATTACTAAAGCTTTATAAGAGCAATTATAGATTTAGATAAATATGACGGAAACCTCAATCAAGGTCTTTTTCTCATACTCTCATAAAGATGAAGCACTACGAGATTCATTAGCAACACATTTAAGTAATCTAGAGTGGCAAAAAGTTATTACTAGTTGGCACGATCGTAAGATTGTTGCTGGAACTACGTGGGATAGTGAAATTAGATTTCAACTTGACTCGGCCGATATTATTCTCCTTTTGATTAGCCCAGATTTCATTGCCTCAAGTTACTGCCGTGAGGTCGAAATTCCGCAGGCAATGCAACGACATGAAACTAGAGAAGCTTACATAATTCCAGTGATTTTGCGCCCATTTTATTGGTTGGATGCTCCTTTTGCGAAGCTACAGGCTTATCCACAGAATGCTAAACCTGTAACAAGCTGGGTTAATCAAGATGAAGCCTTTGTCAGTGTTACTCAGGGCATCCGAACAGCAGCTAAACTACTACACGACTACCGGATACAACAAGCACAGCAACAGCAAAAAGAGACTGTCAAAGCAAGATATCTTCAAAAGGTCGAGGGAGTTTTATCAGATGGTAATATCACTATTGCAAAGCGTGACATACTAAACGATTTTCGAGATGAATTAGGTTTATCTCCTGAAGAAGCTGAACAGATAGAAGCCCATTGGTATGAGCCATACAAAAGATATGAGGAGAACCTAAATAAATACAAGCAAACCCTTACTAGGTATATTGAGGGGGGCTATTACCCCTTCAATGAGAACACCCAGAACGACTTAGAAGTTCGCCAGAGAGATTTAGGGCTGAAGTCGAAGGATGTAGAGCGAATCAAAAAGCCGATTTTGGAAGAAGCAGAGGTGAAATATCAGGAGAAACTGGAGGCAAAACGGGTAAAGGAACGCTTGAGACAAGAAGAACCTAAGCCAGGTAAGTTAAACATCAAGAAAGTGTGGGAATTTATTAATAAATGGAATTATTTTCTACTTTTCATCCCTGCTGGGATCGGCTTTCTCTTTTTGATACCTCAATGCTCAAATTCTCTAAGGCTATCTTTTTCAGAGAACTCTCCAACTCCTTCTCCAGAAGCAACTGTAGTTTCTACACCTCCTGTTGAACCTCTTACTTCTGATGACATTGAAAATCTTCAAGAACAAATTAGTGTTGGAGAAAACGTTCTAGCAATATCTGAAAAAAACGATGCTAACTATCCCGATGCTTTTCAAGCCGCGAAAGAGAAGGGGAAAAATGCAATTATTGGTGGTAATTATCAGGCTGCAATTGATGCTCTAACGCTTACAAGGCAAAGCTCTGCACGAGAATTTTATAAGAATGCACCTGAGACATTAATCAACCTCAATAATGCTTATATTGGAGATAAGTTAGCCTATACTATTGCAGTTGCTGCACCCATTAGTCAATCGGATAACTATGGACTAGGTGTTCTGCGCGGTGTCGCCCTAGCCCAGCAGAAGATTAATGAAGAAGGAGGAATTGAATATGCTAACGGTAACAAGATGCCCTTAAGAGTTGTACTTGTAGATGATCAAAACACTTCAAATGTAAAGTTGGCTCGGTTTTTAAGCGGCTTGAGTCTTAATGTATCAAATATAAATAAAGATTTAAAGATACTAGGATTAATTGGTCATCAAACCAGTGATTTGACTTTGGAATTAGGAAAAATCTATCAAGAAGCAAAGTTACCAGTCATTTCCCCTTCGGCAACTTCTACAGAACTTTTTGGAAAATTTAGTTATGTGCATCTAGTAGCTCCTAGCACTCGTCAAATGGCTAAGAGTTTGAATCAAAAAATAGATAAGCAGCGAGTTATTGTTTTCTACGATTCTGAAGAAGAGTTTAGTAAGTCATTCGGCACTGAAGTTTGTAAAGCAGTTGTTGTTACTTGTAAACCTTGGAATTTTAATGAAACACCAGTAGTTAATACCGAGCGTGTTAAAAAAGCAATTGCTGACGGCTCAACAGCCCTAGTAATTGCATTTAATGCAAATAAGAGTGAAGATAATAAAAATAGAGCTTCTAATATTATTAAAGCTGTATCTGAATTCAATGCGAATTCTCAAAACAAGATGGAGCTATTTGCTGCAAATGCTTTCTCTGACCAGACCTTGATAAATAAGGCTAGGACTGGAAAGGTCAGTATAGTCAGAGTTGGCCCTTGGGAGCCTAATTTATCTGGAAACTTATCATTTGATCTTATAAAAAAGAATGATCAGTTCCTAGCTCTTAACCTTGAGCTTTTTGGTACAAGACAAGTGAATTGGTTCACCTTAATGGCTTACAATGCAACTATGGCTTTGACTGAAGCAATTAAAAAATCACAATCTCCCCCTCCAAAGAATGATGATGAGCTTAAAGCAATGCGCGAAAAAATTAATGCCGTGTTTATAAGTGGAGCTTTCAGTGTACCTGGAGCTTTAGGGGAAATTCATTTTGGAAAAGAAGGCTATGTTGAACGTGGCAATGTTATCTGTTTATCGAGAGTAGGAGCTAATACCAATAGCTTAACTGATTGTCAGCCAAGTGAATCATTTCCAATTAAGTAATTGGGCTAGTAAGATGGTTATGCTTACTCTGCTTGATTATGAGATATTTTGATATCAAAGAATAGTCGGAATTTTGTAGAGGAAAATACTAATAGCTAACTGGATAATAATTAGCTATTAGTATTTTCTAAGCAGTCCGAAAACGCGCCAACTCTTCACCAGTCTTAGCATCATGGGCGTGAACTGTACATACCAAACACGAATCAAACGATCGCGCCACATGACCAACTTCCACAGGGTCGCTAGAATCGTAAATGGGTGTGCCAATTAAAGCTTCTTCAATAGGGCCGCGGATTCCTTCACCATCACGAGGGCCGATATTCCAAGTACCTGGAGCAATTACCTGATAGTTCTTAATTTTACCGCCCTCTACTTCTACCCAGTGAGATAAAGAACCGCGTGCTGCTTCCGTTGCACCCCAGCCGCGTCCATCTTTTTCTGTAGGTTTGATATACCAAGGGTCGTTTAATTTGAATTCGCGTAAACAGTGTTCAGCTTGTCGATATAACTTGACAAGTTCGTGAACTCGTGCTAACTGACGCACATGAATACTAGCACCACCCATCTCCTTGAAGACATCGAGGATGAAGCCGTCGTAGTGTTGCCAAGATTCGCCATGTTTGCCACCAGCTACTAATTGACGGGCTAAAGGGCCAGCTTCCAAACGTCCGAAGTCTTTGTGAAGGACTGCACTCGCCCAAGAGTAGGCGTTATCGAAGTCTTTGGTATTATTTGCTGTGGGTTTAGTGGTGCGATCGCTAGGGTGAATATCTGCTGTCCCTTCATCGTACCAAGAGCGAGTTGTATTCTCGCGGGTAAATGACTGATCCATTAAAACGTGAGTGTCTGCGAAGCTGTCGTACACTCCACTTTTCATAATCATCGCCGCATTTCGTCCTTCAATAGTCGGCTTTTGATATTTATCTTCATGGGCTAAATATCCCCAAGTGACATATTTCCCAACACCAGCGCCATATCTATCTAGACCAATATCTAAACCCATCCGCCAATAGAAACCTAAATCGGAATCTCGATGATTGCGGTCTTCATCTAACCATTCCCTAAAGTCATCATAAGTTTGGATTTGTTCATAGCGTTCTAAAGAACAACCTAACCACACTGGTTCTAACCAATTGGTGCGGAAATATTCAAGAAGCGCCCAAGCACGGGTAATATCTGTAAGGGTGGGGGCGCACATTACACCACCAGGAACCATGTAGCTAGAATGAGGCCATTGTCCGCCTAATAGTGCATAAATTTCTACAGGTTTAGCAGAAATTGTTATGCCTAGTTCATAAGATTTGCCTGTGAAAGCAGCAAAACGTCTCACAGCTTCGTCATAATAGCGACTATGGCGATATTTTTTATTGGTTAAATCAATGGCAAACAAACCATAAAAATAGCGGGGGATGCTTTGAATGGTTTCGACAATTTGACCGAGATTTCTTGCCAAAATTGCATTGCGGGGAACTTCTGTTTCCCAAGCTGTATCTAATGCCCAAGATGCACAGGTTAGGTGAGAACCGCCGCAAATGCCGCAAATGCGAGGTGTGACGATTAATCCGGCTTGGGGATCTTTACCGCGGAGGATAACTTCAAATCCGCGAAATAGTTCGGCGTGTGTCCAAGCGTTGACTACACGTCCATGTTCAATATCGACTCGGACATCTAAATCGCCTTCAACTCTACCGACGGGCGAAATGTCTAATGATTGAATTCCCATTTTCTTATCCTTTAATTGTTAACGGGAGTAGGGGAGCAGGGGAGCAGGGGGGCAGGGGGGCAGGGGCAGAGGAGACAAGGGGACAAGAGGTGAGAACTTGCAACAAGTTTTTCCCCTTGTCTCCAATTCTCCTTGTCCCCTTGTCCTCTTCTCCATGCCCCATGCCCAATGCCCAATGCCGCAATGACTAAACTGTAAAAAAGTCTTCTTCTGCCCAAGGTGGTGCTGCGTCTTTGGCGACCATTGTGAGTAAGGCGTAGTCTTTTTTGTTCACCCCTGGTGGTAATTCTTTGGGAACTCCCATGACTGTTTGGGTTTTAAATACGGTTCCTGGTTTAAGGTCAAAGAAGGGAAATTCTGGTTCGGTGCAACCTAAACAAGGCATTCCGGCGCGAGTTTTGGAAGAGACACGGTTCCATAAGATGCGGTTGCAGGAAGAATGGGTCATGGGGCCGCGGCAACCCAAGTCATAAAATAGGCAGCCTTTGCGCTGACCAAATTCGGCGGTTGAAGCTTTGTAGGCAAAGTGGACGTTGCGGGTACAACCTGTTTGGGTATAGGTGTTGAAGAAGGTTTGGGGACGATTTAGTTCATCAAAAGCAATGTCTGCTATGCGTCCAGTAGCGATCGCAACTAATATCTGCGTAATCCAATCGGGATGGGCAGGACATCCAGGTATATTAATTACAGGTAATCCGGCTTGAGAGAGAAAATCTTTCCCTAAAAAGCCGCCTTCTTGACGCTTGAGAAATTGCAAACCTTCTGATTCGCTAGGGTTGGGTGACATGGCGGGAATTCCTCCCCATGTGGCACAGTCTCCCACGGCGACAATAAATTTAGCAACTTTGGCGAGGTCTGCTAACCAATCTTTCATGGCGCGATCGGCAAACCGATTCCATTCGCCAGTGCCATTGGGGGCGTTAACAACACTGCCTTCAAATACCAAGATATCTAAGGGAATTGTGCCAGAAATGCAATCTCGCAGCAGTGTTTGCAAGTTGTTCCCTAGTTCCAATCCCAAGGAAGGATGCCAAAGTACCTTGATGCCAAAGTCGGCAATTAAATCGCAGACTGTCGGTTCTTCAGCGTTGAGAAATGACATGGTGTTACCCGAACAAGCACCACCTTGTAGCCATAGTACGTTAGTCATCGGCTATGTGTTTTTCTATTGTTTCCCATGCATGATGTAGGTGATAATGCTTGTAAAGTCTCACCTGGTTATCAATATTTATTTTTCAATACTAAGATATTTTTTTATTGAATTCTCTTTCATTAAAAAAGAATTAATCATTAACAATAGCTAAAGGTTTTACGAGATTCTTTTAAATTATTATGTTTGTTATACTCGTAACAGATTTAACAAATAAAAAACAGTAAAAACAGAATTATTGTTTTTTAGTTACTGACGTTAAATAATCTTGTCTACTGAATTTATTACTGTTAAAACTCTGTAATAATTACTGCTAGTTGTTAATTTTTACGAAAGTATGAGTATTTTAAGCAGTCATATTTTAATGTGATAACCAAGTAAAATTCAGCAAAATATTGGGGTACAAGACTTTGCACCCCGTCAGCTATATATCAGTTGTTTTAAGATTTTGGTTGTGCAGCTTGCCTGACAAGTTGTTCGTCCAAACCTAACGCTTGAGCTATCTGCTCAATACTGAAACCCAACGCTAATAAGTGCGGTATCACTTCTAACTTAACTTCTTGTTTAGCTTCTTCAAAAACTTCTTGCTTACCTTCTTTTTTACCTTCTTCAAAAACATCTTGGAAAAATCTAGTTTGCCTGAAGTCATTTAATTCAAACATTTTTCCGATCTCCTCCTGGCTCAATCGCGGCAACTCGTAGATTAATATCGTCTCTATTAAACGCACTGTTAAGCCTTCGCGCACCCTATTATTTTAGGATTTTGGTTGTGCAGCTTGCCTGACAAGTTGTTCGTCCAAACCTAACGCTTGAGCTATCTGCTCAATACTCAACCCGAGCACTAATCACTGGGGTATCGTTTCTAACTTACCTTCTTGTTTGCCTTCTGCAAAAATATCTTGGTAAAATCTAGTTTGCTTTAACTCATTTGCTCCAAACATTTTTCCGCTCTTCTGCTGTTTTAGGATTTCGGTTGTGCAGCTTGCCTAACAACTTGTTCGTCCAAACCTAACGCTTGAGCTATCTGCTCAATACTTAACCCCAGCACTAATAACTGGGGTATGGTTTCTAACTTAGCTTCTAACTTACCTTCTTGCCTACCTTCTTGTTTCCCCTTTTGCTCACCTTCTGCAAAAACATCTTGGTAAAATCTAGTTTGCTTTAACTCATTTGATCCAAACATTTTTCCGATCTCCTCCTGGCTCAATCGTGGCAACTTGTAAATTAATATCGTCTCTATTAATTGTATTATTTCCCTAATAGTAGCGACATCTGGAATTTGCTGTCGGACGCTGTTGACTATTTCGATAGCTCTTGTTGTCGCAGTTGATTCGGGTTCGATGATGAGTTTAACTGTTTCTATGCCGATTGATGATGCTTCAATTGAGCTTAATTCGTCAAGATAGACGCGAGTTACTCGTTGTGAGTTGAGTAATTCTGTATATCTTTCAGTATCTCCAGTATCAACGCTGCGGTTGGGGTAGATGACAACACCACGCCAATTGTTGGTTAATTCGGTTTTGTCGAGATAGTTAAAGATTTCGGTAAATAAACGTGAGTACAACTTTTTATCTGGTTGAAATTGCACTTCGGCAAAATAAATGGGTAGTTCTGCTGCATTTGGGAGGAAAACGCCATCAATTCTAAACGCCAGTTGCTTGACTTCTACTGAAGAAAATTGATAAACATTAGCTAGTTGGGGCGGTTGGTTAATCAACTCAAAGAAAGTAGTGGGGATACTCTGAAAAATCCGATAGAAGATACTGTCTGTTTTCAAGGTAGCTTGTTTTACAGTTGATTAATATATTTTACACTTGGACGATCCCGTGGTGACTCTTGGGAGTATACAAATTAGCTGGTAAGATAGTGCATATATGGTATGTCAACAATTCAATAAAGAATATTTGAATTGTGTCAAGTGATGATACAAAAAGTATTTTAAAAAAATTAGGTGTTTAAAGCTGACATTAATATTAGCAATTTCCCCCTAGAATTTTAGAAATAGGGTGTTTTATAGTAAAAAAAATGATTGGGCATGGGGTATTGGATATTGGGCATGGGATCAACTCTTTCCGTAGTCCTTAATCCTTAGCCTTAGTCTCAGACAAAAAAGGGGAATTCCGCCTAAAGGACTCGAAGCCTGCGTAAATCAGTATGGCCCATGATGAGATGCGATCGCGTGTTTCGATAATTCATGGGTGTTAACAGACTCAATTCCCAATTGGCTAGAGTACGGCAGAGTTATGACCCCCAGCATTACAGATTCAGCGGTGAAGGCTGCGTTAGCAGCTGTTGCATCGGAGTCAGCCTCAGCAGAGGAAAAAATCCAAATGCTGATTGAGATCGCACAGGGTTTTCAAAAAAAGCCCAAAACTGCCCAAGACTTGCGAAATGCAGTTGGGTTATATTACCGGGCCTATGAAATGTGTGGTGAGGAATATCCCCTACTAAAAGCCAGGGCGCAAGTGGGGATGGCAGGGACGTTACAGGCAATACCGGATGTTGAGTACCAACTGCTACTGCAAGCGAAAGTCGGTTATGAAGAGGCGTTACCGATCTTACAACAATTAGCAACGCCTCAGGAAGTAGCAGAGACGCAGATGAATTTTGGGCTGGTGTTGCAGTCGCTTGTGCCATTCAATTTGGCGCGGATAACTGACAGCATTCAGGCTTATCATGAGGCTTTGCGGGTGTTTATTTGGGAAGATTACCCTCAGGAATACGCGATTTTATATAACAATATTGCGATCGCTTACCTTTCTATGCCTCTAGCATCAGAACGGGAATACTTGCGTCAAGGGTTAGCTGTGCAATCATTTGAGGTAGCACTAAAGCATATTAATCTGATCGATCATCCTAGAGAATATGCGATGTTGCAAAACAACTTAGGTAACGCTTTACAATATTTAGTGAGTTCTCATCCTGTAGAAAATAACTTGCGAGCGATCGCAGCTTATGATGAGGCGCTAAAAGTGCGTAATCTTCAAGATACACCTCTAGAGTACGCTAACACAATTTCAAACAAAGCCAACGCCTTATTCAACTTACCCGACGACTCAGAAAAACCAGAAGCTGGCAATCCTAAAAATCTCTCACAAGCACGTATTTACTATCAACAAGCTTTTGAAATCTTTACCCAAAACCAACAAATAGGACAAGCAGAGATAGTAGCTCAAGCCCTACAAGATATTGAAGCAGAAATAATTAATAGGGAATAGGGCATTGGGCATTCGTTCTTCTCCTTCATCCCCCACTCCTTACTGTCTACTCCCCTCACTATCAGGAAAACAAAACAGCATGAGAGATATTTTAA
The DNA here is from genome assembly GCF_017114995.1 of Nostoc sp. NMS9. Lineage (GTDB taxonomy): Bacteria > Cyanobacteriota > Cyanobacteriia > Cyanobacteriales > Nostocaceae > Nostoc. The sequence continues at coordinate 75,219 of NZ_JABXKL010000004.1, forward strand.
CAAACCCTTCTGTGAGAGATTTTCTCACAAGTTTAGCAGATGGTGACTTAAACATAGTAACAGGATTAGTGTGGATAGTCATAGCAACAGCCTTGTCTATGGTCGGCGGTGCTATTGGTGGAATGCTGTTAGCTGGAAAAGATATCGGCTATCAGTTTTCAGCAATGCTTGGTGCATTATTTGCCCCTGCTGGTGTAATTCCTGCTATTCTCTTAGGGTTTGCAATCTTAAATTTATTGACAAATTATTAGGAGTAAACATGTTAGAAATTGGCTGGTTTTCTGCCAAGTTATTTTTCAAAGGAAAATTACTGCGCGATCCAATGTATTTTGTTCAACGAACTGCTATTGCTACTGCTGTAGGTTCGTTACTGCTAGTGTTATTTGCACAAATCGACATTCCCTTCTACTTACCAATAACATTATCTAGCCTAGTGACAGGTTTGATTATGCCATTTCTCCTCAAAGACTTCAAAATGAAATAATTTGTCATTGGTCATTTATGAATAACCAATGCCCCTAAAGAGTGCTGAGTAATGAGTGCTGAGTGGGAAATCTCACTTGTTTACTCAGAACTGGGAACGGGCTAAACGCCCTGTTACCCCTAACGGAACTCTGAACTGTTTTGCCCAATGACTAATGACTAATGACAAACCTTGAAGAATTAGTTCGGGAAATTAACCGCTTTGAGGCAATTATATCCGAATGGGATGAAAGCCAACGGTGTGTAGCAGTTGGTCTAAAAAGAGCAATTGAAGCTTTGCATAAAGCAGCATTGACTAATTTAATTAAAAGCCTCAAACAAGAATCAATGTCAGGTTTGCGTCATGCTGTGACTGATGAAGTAGTGTACGCAGTACTGCTTTATCACGAACTAGTAAAACCACCAAAACCACCATTAGCACAGCGAATTCAAACAGCCCTTGAAGAAGTTCGCCCAGGTTTAAAAAGCTATAATGGGGATGTAGAACTAGTAGCAATTAAGCCTCCAGATACAGTAGAAGTCAGATTAATAGGAACTTGCAGCAGTTGTCTGGCTTCTACTTTGACTTTATCTCAAGGAGTAGAACAAGCAATCAAAAACCATTGTCCCGAAATTACCAGAGTGGTTGCGGTCAATAATAACACTGTTGTTAACAACGCAAGTTTTGGTTTAATTAGTCCATTTTCTTCAAAAATAACTTCTACTTGGATCAAAGTAGCGACTATTGAGCAAGTTCCTGAATTTAGTGTATTGGCAGTACAACTTGCTGGTAATTCCCTGATTTTACACCGTCAAGGTATTATAGTAAAATGTTACCGTAATGCTTGCACTCATCTAGGATCTGCCCTAGATAAGGGTAAAGTTGAAAATGGTATTATTACTTGTCCTTCTCACGGATTTCAGTACAATTTAGAGACGGGTGAATGCTTAACAGCACCTGATGTTTCACTTCAGTCGTATCCAGTAAAAATTAAAAATGATAAGGTTTTTGTGAAACTGCAAAAATGATTGTGTTAAAGTAACATCTCAGCAAATATACTTGACGATTAGAAAATCACGGCTAATTTGTTTTTCATTTCAGTAGTTCGCGCATTCATTTTAGTGTTTTGTGGAAGCAAAATGCCTGAATGTTTTCTCAATATACCTGAATCGTTTCTCATTTATGCAATTTAGTGATTCATTTTAGTGTTTTGAGAAAGCAAAATGCCTAAATGCTTTCTCATTTCAGTAAATTTAGCAAGCATTTCGGTAGATTCAGCAAGCAAAATACCCAAATGCTTTCTCAAAATGCTTGATTGCTTTCTCATTTCAGTACATTGCGCACTCATTACAAATATCGCTATGTAGAAAAAGCTACTTTAGGTTAGTAATAGGTTTTTAAAATTGATTAAGACAAAAGTTGTTTAAAAGTTTTAACTTAATTTGAAATAAAAATATCATGGAAAATTGTTACTGTTGTTACACGCCGATTAACATTAATGTTTTTAAATAATTATCAGCGTCTATCTGCGGTTCATGGATATCCCAATCAAAATTAATCCCAGATCACAATTACCGCTAGAAGCAAGAGAAATTTCTCAAGATTTACCTCTATCGCCTCAAGGTGCAGAGGTAATTTTAGGTAACATTATTGAACCACAACAATTAGTGATACCTGTAGCACCCAGCCCCACAACAATGTTTGGGCCTCGTGGTGCTTGTTTGTTATCAAAAACCGGCCCTTTATGGGTATCAGATACAGGACATCATCGATTATTAGGATGGAAAAAATTACCCACAATAGATAGTCAACCTGCTGATTGGGTAATTGGACAACCTGACTTTTATAATGAAGGACAAAATGCTAAAAGTACACCGGGAAGCGCAACCTTAAGTGTACCAACTGGAATTTGTGCTTGTGGTGAAGGGTTAGCTATCGCAGATGCTTGGAATCATCGAGTGTTAATTTGGAAAAACTTACCACAAGATAACAATGTTCCAGCAGATTTTGTGTTAGGACAAGCTAATTTTATCGATAATGAACCAAATCGGGGAAGTCAACAAGCATCTGCCAGTACAATGCACTGGCCTTATGGTATTTTCTATTATCAAGGACGGCTATTTATTGCTGATACAGGTAATCGAAGGGTATTAATTTGGCATCAATTACCAACAGAAAATGGTCAACCAGCTGATTTAGTTTTGGGACAACCAGATATGATATCTCGCAATGAAAACGGCGGTGCTTCTCCAACCGCAGCGAGTATGCGTTGGTGTCACGATATCACCCTTTGGGGAGAAAATTTGGTTGTCAGTGATGCAGGTAATCACCGAGTGATGATTTGGCAAGGAATACCAACAGAAAATAATGCCCCTTGTGCAGTGGTTTTAGGACAAAAAAGCTTTGATTTTGTGGAAATGAATCAAGGAGTTTATTATCCTAGTGCTAGTAGTTTGAGTATGCCTTATGGTGTCGGGGTGGTTGGAGATTGGTTAGTAGTTGCAGATACTGCTAATTCTCGGTTGTTAGGATGGAGAAAGCCTAAATCAATTTTATCACTGCAAGGTGTAGTGGCAGATGGGTTAGGAGGACAAATAAATTTTCAAAGTAAAGGTGAAAATCGTAATTTCGGACTACCTAAACGAGATAGCTTAAATTGGTGTTATGGGATAAAAATTTGCGGTAATACAGCAGTGATAGCTGATTCTGGAAATAACCGAATTTTGCTGTGGCACTTTAACTATGCCGACTGAAGAAATTAGAGTTTATGGTACTGTTCAAGGAGTAGGATTTCGTCCTACTGTATATCGTCTTGCTAAAGCCTGTGGCTTACGTGGAGATGTTTGTAATGATGGACAAGGCGTATTAATTAGGGTATGTGGTGCTGAGAAAGCAATAACAGAATTTGTTGCCAGATTGCAAATAGAATGTCCACCGTTGGCAAGAATTAATCAACTAACTAGAACTCCTTATGAAGGTGAATTGAAATTTGATAATTTTGTGATTTCTAGTAGTGTCAATAATGCCATTAAAACAGAAATTACCCCTGATGCAGCCACTTGTTTGCAATGTCAACAAGAAATATTCGACCCCTTTAGCCGCTTTTATCGCTACCCCTTTACTAACTGTACTCATTGCGGCCCCCGCCTGAGTATTATTCGTGCCATTCCTTATGACAGATGCAATACCAGTATGTCTGCGTTTGCGATGTGTTCAGAATGTGGAAAGGAATACCACGATGTCGAAAACCGCCGTTTTCACGCCCAACCTGTAGCTTGTCATGTTTGTGGCCCCGCAGCTTGGTTAGAACGCGCCGATGGGAAATCGGTTACTGCTTCGATGTTTTCGATGTTGGATGATGTCGATGCTGTTTGTACCTTGTTGCAAAAAGGTGAGATTGTGGCAATTAAGGGGTTAGGTGGTATTCATCTAGCTTGCGATGCAACACAGGAAACTGTTGTACAAAAACTGCGCCAGCGAAAAAAGCGCCATCATAAACCCTTTGCTTTAATGGCGCGGGATATTGAAATAATTGAACAATATTGTATTGTCAACGCCAAAGAAAAAGAATTATTAACAAGTTCTGCTGCACCAATTGTTTTATTACAGCTGAAAGAGAGAGACGAATATGGCGAGAGTTTATTTACTTCTAACTCCTCACTCTTAACTCCTAATTCTTTTCATATTGCATCGTCAGTTGCGTCAGGGCAAAATACTCTTGGTTTCATGCTACCTTATACGCCCTTGCATCATTTAATTCTGCGGCGGATGAATCGGCCAATTGTTTTAACAAGTGGTAATCTCGCTGATGAACCACAATGTATTGATAATGACGAAGCAAGGGAGAAATTAGGGACAATCGCTGATTATTTTCTCTTGCACAATCGAGAGATTATTAATCGGGTAGATGATTCGGTTGTGCGTGTTAGGGGTGATAAAGCTCAAACAATTCGCCGTGCTAGAGGATATGCACCAGCATCAATTAGTTTACCACTGGGATTTCACAAAGTACCGCAAATTTTAGCAATGGGCAGTGAGTTAAAAAATACCTTTTGCCTATTGCGTGAAGGAGAAGCAATTCTCTCTCAACATCTAGGAGATTTAGAAAATGCTGCCACTTTCAACGCTTACCAAGAAAATTTAAATTTATACTTAAATTTATTTGAGCATCAACCAGAAGTAATCGCCATTGATAAACATCCTGAATATCTCTCAAGCAAACTTGGTAAAAAACTTGCAGACACAAATCAAATCAAAATTTATCCAATTCAACATCATCACGCTCATATCGCCGCTTGCATGGCAGAAAATGGTATTCCTTTAGATTCACCTCCAATATTAGGTATTGCTTTAGATGGTTTAGGTTACGGCGACGATGGCACACTTTGGGGTGGAGAATTTCTTTTAGCAGATTACCGAAAATTTAAACGACTAGCAACATTTAAACCAGTAGCAATGATTGGTGGTGAACAAGCAATTTATCAGCCTTGGCGTAATACTTATGCTCAATTAGTAGCTGCTAATCTTTGGGATGATTGCGAACCAAAATATGCTGATTTAGAAATATTTAAGTTTTTGAAAAACAAGCCGATTAAGTTACTCAATCAACTTATAGATAAAGGGATTAACTCTCCTCCAGCTTCTTCAGTGGGGCGATTGTTCGATGCAGTGGCGGCGGCTATCGGTATTTATAGAGATGAATGTAGCTATGAAGGACAAGCTGCGATCGCAATGGAAGCTATAGTAGATGTTAGCAGCTTAAATAATAATAAAGAAACGCTAATATATCCTTTTAGTTTTAGCTTTTTAGATAGTATTTATTGTATAGACCCACGTCCAATGTGGCAAGCCTTGCTCGATGACTTACAGCAGCAGATTCCACAACCAGTTATGGCTGCCAAATTTCACAAAGGTTTAGCTAATGCGATTGTGGAGATGGTTAAACATCTTTCTCAAGAAAATCTGATTTATCAGGTAGCATTAACAGGAGGAGTATTTCAAAATTGTATATTGTTAGAGCAAGTTACCAAACGATTACAAACATTAGGAATAAAAGTACTTACTCACAGCTTAGTTCCAGCTAACGACGGCGGTTTATCTTTAGGACAAGCAGTTATTGCAGCCGCACAATTAATACATCAATGTTGATATTTAACAATCTTTTTCTCACAAATAACTCTCTGTGTTCCCTGCGCCTCTACGGTTAGTTTATCTTAAAAAATAAAACAATGTGTTTAGGAATCCCCGGACAAATTATAGAAATTACTAACGTTAACCATAAATTAGCTATAGTTAACATTGGTGGTGTTAAGCGCCAAGTAAATATTGCTTGTATCGTAGATGAACAACATCCCCCCGAAGCTTGTATTGGTGATTGGGTGCTAGTACATGTTGGCTTTGCGATGAATCGAATTAACGAACAAGAAGCGGCAGAAACATTAGAACTATTCCAAGAATTAGCAGCAGCACAAGCAGGAATTAATACTTAAACAATAGACTTTTATTTCCTCACGTAGAGGCGCAGAGAAAGAGTCTAATTTCTTTCTTTCTTTCTTTCTTTCTTTCTTCGCGCCCTTTGCGTCCTTTGCGGTTCGTTAAAAAATACCCCGTAAAGAAAGCAAAATTAACTGATATCCAAAAACTACTCCTCACTCCCCATGAAATATGTTGATGAATTCCGCGAACCGGAAAAAGCTGAAGCGATACGCCGCGAAATCGCCAAATTATGCCACCAGCTAGAAAAACCCATCAAAATCATGGAAGTATGTGGCGGACATACCCATTCCATATTTAAATACGGTATCGAAGAAATATTACCCCAAGCCATTGAACTAATTCACGGGCCTGGTTGTCCAGTATGCGTTATGCCAAAAGGGAGATTAGATGATGCGATCGCAATCTCTCAAAATCATAACGTCATTTTTGCCACCTTTGGCGACGCAATGCGAGTTCCTGGTTCCAAAACCAGTTTACTGCAAGCCAGGGCACAAGGTGCAGACATCCGTATGGTGTACTCTCCCATAGACAGCCTACAAATTGCCAAAGATAACCCCGACAAAGAAGTAGTCTTCTTCGCATTAGGCTTTGAAACCACAGCCCCCAGCACCGCCTTCACCATCCTGCAAGCAGCAGCCGAAGAAATTCCTAACTTTAGTATGTTTTCCAATCACGTCCTTGTGATTCCTGCCCTCAAAGCACTACTAGATAATCCCGACTTACAACTAGATGGATTTGTTGGGCCTGGACATGTCAGCATGGTAATTGGCACTGACCCATATCAATTTATTTCCCAACAATATAATAAGCCAATAGTCGTCTCAGGATTTGAACCCTTAGATATTTTCCAATCGATTTGGATGCTATTGCAACAGCTAGTAGAAAATCGTTGTGAAGTCGAAAACCAATATAACCGAATTGTCCAAAAAAGCGGGAACACAGTAGCCCTACAAGCCATAAACAAAGTCTTTGCCATCCGAGATAGTTTTGATTGGCGTGGCTTAGGTGACATTCCCTATTCAGGATTAAAAATTAAACCTGAATATGCCCAATTTGATGCCGAACTAAAATTTACCATTCCTAACCTCAAAGTAGCCGACCATAAAGCTTGTAAATGTGGAGAAATTCTCAAAGGAGTCTTAAAGCCTTGGGAGTGCAAAGTATTCGGTACAGCTTGCACACCAGAAACGCCAATCGGTACTTGTATGGTATCTTCCGAAGGTGCTTGTGCAGCTTATTACAAATACGGGCGACTCTCCACAATTGCCAAAAGAACAATCGCCCAAAAACCAAAAATAACTCAAGAACCCCTCCCCGCCTGCGGCTTCTCCTCAGACTAATAATACTCCGCGTACCTCTGCGCTTCCCTCTGCGACGGCAGTCGCTCATGGGGGAGACCCCCATCGCCCTTGGCGTCTCCCCTTCTCCCAAAGGGAGAGGCTAACGCCAAGGGAGAAGACCGCGCTGCCTCTCCTTTGCGTTTAAAAAAAGTTTAATATGAATATTTCCCCCACAAACTCAATACAAAATCCCCTATTCCAAAAAATAGAAAAAATTCGCCGTCGCCAAACTAAAGTGCAAGACACTCATATAACTCTCGCACATGGCAGCGGTGGTAAAGCCATGCGTGATTTAATAGATGATATCTTTGTCAGCAATTTTGACAACCCAATTCTCTCACAACTAGAAGACCAAGCCAGCTTCAACTTAGCCCCTCTCCTCCAACAAGGAGATAGACTCGCATTTACAACAGATTCTTATGTTGTAGACCCCTTATTTTTTCCCGGTAGTGATATAGGAGAATTAGCTATAAACGGCACAGTTAACGATTTAGCTGTCAGTGGTGCTAAACCTTTATATCTAACTTGTAGCGTTATTTTAGAAGAAGGATTACCAGTAGAAACATTACGGCGTGTCGCAGCCAGTATGAAAGCAGCCGCAAAAGAAGCAGGTATTCAAATTGTCACTGGTGATACAAAAGTTGTACATCGAGGTGCTGCCGATAAACTCTTTATTAATACTGCTGGTATTGGTATCATCCCGCGAGGAGTTAACATTTCTGCTCATAACATTAAACCTGGAGATGCAATAATAATTAATGGTGAAATAGGCAATCATGGAGCATCAATTTTAATTGCCCGTGGCGAATTAGCTTTAGAAACTAATATTGAAAGTGACTGTCAACCATTACATAGTTTAGTAGAAACTATTCTCCATGTATGTCCTCAAATTCATGCTATGCGAGATGCCACACGCGGTGGTTTAGCCACAGTGCTAAATGAATTTGCCCTCAGTTCCGATGTGGGAATTCGTCTCTTTGAAGAATCTATCCCAGTGCGTGAAGAAGTCAACGGAGTTTGTGAAATTCTCGGTTTAGATCCATTATATTTAGCTAATGAAGGTAAGTTAGTTGTAGTAGTGGCAGCTAAATATGCAGAAACTGTTGTATCTACCATGAAATCCCACCCCGCAGGCAAAGACGCTTGTATTATTGGCGAAGTTATTTCTTCACCACCAGGTATTGTACTTTTAAAAACAGTTTTTGGTGCTGAAAGGATTGTTGATATGTTAGTAGGCGACCAATTGCCACGAATTTGTTAATCTTTAATAGATTTTATAGTATGCATGAATTTGGAATTACCCAAAATATTGTGGCAATTGTGACTGAACACGCCAAAGGCGCAAAAGTGCAGCGAGTTTTATTAGAAATCGGCAAACTTTCAGCAATTATGCCCGATGCTATCCGATTTTGTTTTGATATTTGCACTCAATGCACAGTTTTAGAAGGCGCGACATTAGAAATTTTGGAAATTCCTGGATTAGGGCGATGTCGCCAATGCGGTGCAGAAATCTCTTTAGATAAACCATTTGGTATCTGTAACTGCGGTAGCGTGCAATTAGATTTAATTACTGGTGAAGAACTTAAAATTAAAGAAATAGAAATAGAGGAATTATGTGTGTAACCTGCGGTTGTTCTGATGATGGTGAAACTAAAATTACCAATCTAGGAATAGATGAAGCCCAATATAACCATCATCATCATACTCACACTTTACCAGATGGGAGTATCATTACTCATTCTCACAGTCATGACACTCATATAGAAGCGTCTCAAATTCATGCCAAAATACACAATACAACGATATCCTTAGAAAAAGATATCTTGGCAAAGAATAATTTAATAGCAGCCCAAAATCGGGGCTGGTTCAAGGGTCGAAATATTCTCGCCTTAAATTTGATGAGTTCTCCCGGTGCTGGTAAAACAACTCTTTTGACGCGAACAATCAATGATTTAAAGCATCAATTATCTATTAGTGTCATTGAAGGTGACCAAGAAACTGCTAACGATGCCAAAAAAATTAAAGAAACAGGTTCTAAAGTCATCCAAATCAATACCGGAACAGGCTGTCATCTAGATGCATCCATGATAGACAGGGGTTTACAACAACTGAATCCGCCACTTAATTCAGTTGTGATGATTGAAAATGTCGGAAATTTGGTTTGTCCAGCCTTATTTGATTTGGGAGAAAATGCAAAAGTCGTGATTCTCTCGGTTACGGAGGGAGAAGATAAGCCACTAAAATACCCGCATATATTCCGTGCTAGTGACATTATGATTCTCACTAAAATTGATTTGCTACCTTATGTACAATTTGATTTGCAAAAGTGCATAGCTTATGCTAAAGAAGTAAATCCTCAAATTCAGATTTTTCAGGTTTCTGCAACTACTGATATAGGATTAGATAATTGGTATAAATGGCTAACTGAAAAGGTGATAAAATGATTTCTCAAGAACCTAATTAAACAGAATATCAACTAGTATACTCTTACGTCACTTTACTTCCATTTAACAAAAACACAGTCCAAATTCTAGTAAAAACTCTGCGCCCCTACCCTGCGGGAAGGCGAAGCGCCTATGCGTTTCAAATAAAAACTATCATCAATTCTTCTATGGTTTCATGAAAACTAGAAGTACTTTTTAGTGAATTTTATTCAGTAAACTAGGAGATAATTTTGATCAAAATTGCAACACCCTGCACTTTAAAAGTACAGGGTGGAAGACAGCAATAAGGATGATTCCCAGTTTCTATTTACCTCAAAGCCAATCTCGGTAAGCTGATATTTCATTTACGCTGATTTCAAATGGCATTCCTTTGCCAAATGGTGGATAAACGCGGATTTTCCCATTGGTAGCAAACCGCTCTAACCTGTTACCCAACTGGGGAATATTGCTGACAATATGCCAGTAAGATACTAAGTCAGGGCAATCAATAATTAATGTGAGGATGCTAGCATTTGTTGTGAGATACCACTGACAATTAGATAACAGTACTCGCGTAATGCGATCGCAAGCGAGATAAAAGCATCTGCCAGCAGACTGTTCTAGCTCCATTTGCAGCATTCCATCCTGTTTCGTTACCTCAGCGGGAGGTAAATCATCAGGAGGAAGCAGGTATAGTTTAGAAGACATAATTTCGCACCTCTTGGTTGTAGCGCGTCAAACTGTCCAGGTTTTTTTGCAAATCCGCAGACGAGGGTTTGAGTGCTAACGTACCTAAATTTAATTCGTCCTGAAATTTCTTAATTTTGTCTCGACAAGTCTCCACATCACCGATAATTGAGTTCTCAATCAAATAGTCTTCATCGAAACAAATATTTGTGCGGTCGAATGGTTTTTGGTTGGGATTCGCACTATTTTGCAATACTTCAGCCGAATTAGCTTTCATTTTCTGGCTAAATTTGCGAACGAAAGGTAACGCTTCACTCACTGCCTCGTCAAATGTTTTGCCAACAAAAAAGAAGCGTGCCAGCACGAAGTTTTCCGCACCACTAGAATTTAAGGCTCGATATTTGGTAACAGTATCCTTCAATCTCTCTAAGGAAAATGGCGGCCCACCCATCAAGCTGAAGGAATGTTTAGCAGCAAGCTCAATACCGTCATCACCACCAGTAGCAACATACACTGGTATTTGACTTTGCAATGGTTTTGGGTAAATTGTCAAGCGATCGCATTGATAATATCGCCCATTAAATGATACATCAGTTTCATATAAAAGCTTTTGAATCAATGCGATCGCCTCTAACATCTTAGGACGGGATTCACTTGGTAGTGTCGCAAAATGCTTGTTTTGTTGAGGAAAGGGGCCGCCTTTGGCAACTCCAAATAATAATCGTCCATTGCACAAGTTATCCAAAGTAGCAATATCTTCCGCCACCCTAATCGGATTATGGAATGGCAGCAACACCGCCGCAGTGCCTAATTGGATAGTTGAAGTCAATCCCGCCAAGTGTGCCATTAACACCAACATAGACGGGCTGAGATTAGATTCACTAAAATGGTGTTCACTCACCCACGCTTCCTCAAAACCTAAGCTTTCTGCCTGTTTTACCAGTGCAACTTGCTCAAAGATGGCACGACGAGCATCTTGGTGAAAATTATCGTAATTGCAGAAAATTCCAGTTTTCATTACTTGCGTTGATACTTTATATTCACCGTAGGTGCTGATTATTCTAGTGGTCGATAGGTTTGTAGTAAGCACTAAAGTGCTTAAATATTTGAGGAATAAAGTCCTCTCTACAAAAGCATTTACCCCTCTCAATTAATGCGATGAATCACTAAGTCGCAACCCACTGCAACTCCAACCATAGGCGTGGGTTGTTCTCTTTGACCTTCGACATCGGATCGCGCAACAATCGCTTGGCATTCATGCAAACAACCTGGATTAGACCCATATTGTTTGCTACTTCCCTGAGTATTTCTTTTTGAGCTTGCACACAGGAAATCATTTCGTCAGAGCAATAAATTCCTATATATTGCAAACGTCTGGCAGGTCGTCCCCAAAAACAGGTGATGACTTTGACATAACACCCATCCAGCAATTCTCCAACTTGCGGGTAGTAATGGTTGACGACTCTTGTGAATTCTTTGGCTAAGATATCTTCAGCAATCATTGGAACTGATATTTCTGTAGCGTCCATCACGCTATTTAATATAACATAATTTTATCAGTTAAACATGACAAAATAGTGTACTAAGCTGGAATAAAATCTTAAATATGACATAAAAAAAGAGGTGTACCTCATTCGGTATCACCTCAGATTTGCGTAAAGCATCTTTATATTAAAAATTCGTAATTCGTAATTCTAACTTTTGAATTTTTAATTAGTATTACCGAGCATTGCGTTCACAAACTAAAACCTCTGCGATGATATCCGGGACATTTACAAAGTCCGTAAATCCTTCAGAAGCACGGATTGGTGAAATAAATGTATAGTTTGGATCGCACACTCCATTGTCATATACTTGAATAAACCACCTATCGGGAAATCCTTCTATACCTAGTTCCACAGTGTACCAACTCTCGCCAATCAGACGAGAGTTAAAGATTGTGAACCACTCTCTGTTCTCTTCTGAAATATTCCAGTCTGCCATGAGCAGTTCTAAAGCTATTTGTCCCGCATCCGTTGAAGTCAACAACATTTTTACTCCTTATTTGCAACTTCAGGATTTGCAACTTCAGTATTGGGAACTTCCGGGTATAAACCTAACTCTTTAGCTAGTTCACGCGCCACAAAAAATAAAAATTGGGCACCATCTTGATTGCCTTCATGGGCAAACATAGTTGCTACTTGTAACATTGTTTCTACTAAACCAGAATCAATCAATTCAGGCTTAGATTCCAAAATTTCTGGTTCTTGACCATTAGGACATCTAAGTAACTCATCAATTAGATTAAAATACAGGCTTTGACGTTGTTCTGTCATGGTAATTTTCTTGATTTTAGTAAATTGTGAATAAGTTACTGCTCGATACTTTGGTGCCACAGTCTTTCCAACATTTCAACTTGTTCTTTTAAGACAGCAGCACGATGAACAAGATATCTGTCGTAAAAAAGAATTCCTAACCCAACACAAATGGGGGTTAACAGGAAGAACCATTGTAGGATAGTGGCAAATTTATATTGTTCAGCAACAGTCAACATTTGATGAACCACATTACGATCGGAGGATTGAATGTTAGTCTGAGGGGAATGTGTACCCTCTGTGTAGGGAGCCAAGGCGGGAGCATCTGTAGTCGTGTTGTTAATTTGGCAAGCTAAATTCTGAGATTTTACTAACTCCAGATGTCGCTCCCAAACGATGCCAAATACTACTAGTTCTGGTGAAAGCACTGCTAAAGTAACGACGCAAACTGTAAGAACGTTTAAAAGTTTGGCTTTCATCTTGGCTCTCCCTTGCTAGGTAGTATGCACCCAGTAAGAAAATATCTTTTGCTGTTTATCTAAAGTAGTTGTATATTTCTACCTATCAAACAGTTTTGATATTAAAATATGTGTAATCGGTAATTTTCACAATCGTTAGTTTTCAGTTATTTTTCTCATCACCACTGATCCCTGACTAATAAAAAGTTACCAACCTTTTCACAAAACGTAGGATTATTAAGTCAGAAGTAACGCACTTAGATTCGGTAATCTGGTTTCATCTTACTCTCAAAAGAGAGATTAAGAAGTCCCCCCTAGTTCACTAAGCTTGCGCTCAGGAATGTTGGGGGGTAGAGGGGAATCTCTGCGTAAATCCTATACGATTTATATCAGCCGCTCTCCACAAAACAGTTTACCCCAGCCCTGTTAAGATTATTAAATTCATTAGAATAGTACTCAAAGCCTATAAGCCTTACCTAATAAGTATTTTAAAAATTAATTGGGGTATGGGTGCTAGTGTTTTTCGGACGGGGTTCTAGTATTTCCGAGGTGGGGATCTGGTGTTTTTGCACTCAATCCTAAAGCAATGTAGGCAATGGTTAAAGACTGTTTTAGATGCTATTTGGGACTGACAAAATCTGCACTCAAAAAAAAATATCAATGTCTCTTGATAAAGATAGACTAATAAATTAGGAATAGCAATTAAATATTTTGAAAGTAAATTATATTTTCATAACAAATAGAAAATAATAGAAAAATTATTTATATATACAGAATTACAAAACTTTAATCTCAACCCAAGAGACAATAGTCAGCAATTTCAAATGGTAAACTAGAAGAATGGTAAGCTAGTACAGCACGGCGTAAATAAACCACCCATTCCAAATTAACGAAACGCTTACGCTGTATTCATTTTGAATTTTGAATTTTGAATTTTGAATTCCGCCTTGCGGTACTAGCCTCTTCTAAAGTGATAATCAATGGGAATATTTAATAAAAGTTCTTTCTAAACTTTCATATTGTGTGGTTTAGTTAGAATACATACTATATGCACTCATTGACATTAAACGGCATAAATACATCAAACGCTTATTGTTATAAGTAAATACTCTGTACTAAGATTTAGGATTTTAGGAGTTAAATAATGCGGATTGCTCAAGATGTAACAGAACTGATTGGACGAACTCCTTTAGTTCAACTGAACAAGATTCCTCAAGCTGAGGGAGTAGTTGCAAGGATAGTTGTTAAATTAGAAGGCATGAACCCAGCGGCTTCGGTGAAAGACCGCATTGGGTTAAGTATGGTACTCTCGGCGGAAGCCACTGGCTCAATTTTCCCAGGAAAGACCATTTTAGTTGAGCCTACTTCAGGTAATACAGGAATTGCTTTAGCAATGGTAGCAGCAGCGCGTGGCTACCGTTTGATTTTGACGATGCCAGAGACTATGAGCCAAGAACGACGCGCTATGCTTAGAGCTTATGGTGCAGCTTTAGAGTTGACACCAGGCGCTGAGGGTATGCGGGGAGCAATTCGCAAAGCCGAAGAAATTGTGGCTAAGACTCCTAATGCCTTTATGCTGCAACAGTTCCGCAACCCTGCTAATCCCAAAGTTCACCAAGAAACCACCGCCGAAGAAATTTGGGCAGATACAGACGGGGAAGTAGATATTGTCATTGCTGGGGTAGGTACTGGTGGAACGATTACTGGGATTGCCGAAGTACTCAAACAGCGCAAGCCGACTTTTAAGGCGATCGCAGTTGAACCCAGCAACAGCCCAGTACTCTCAGGTGGTGAAGCCGGGCCACATAAAATTCAAGGTATTGGAGCCGGATTTATCCCAGATGTTCTCCGCTTAGAATTAGTTGATGAAGTCATTAGAGTCAGCGATGAACAAGCGATCGCTTATGGGCGACGTTTGGCAAAAGAAGAAGGCTTATTATCTGGCATATCTTCTGGTGCAGCTTTGTGCGCCGCAATTCAAGTCGGTAAACGTCCAGAAAATGCCGGACGTTTAATTGTCATGATTCAGCCTTCCTTTGGCGAACGTTATCTCAGCACACCCATGTTTCAAGATTTGTCTTTAGAAACTGCTGGCGTGCGTTAAAAAGACAGGGGGACAAGAGAGTAATAAATCTCCCTGTCCTTCTCATTAATTAAGGCAACTTACCTTTTGAGGTGCGATCGCATCACAATATTACATTATTAGTGCTTCTAACTCCTTGACACACCCACGGCTGCGTAAATATTGCTACGCTTATTCCCCCCTAAAAGCCGTGGGATTCTTATGCGGAACTTGCCTATGTCGGATTGCCCTCTGTTACAGGTTTATAGTTCATACCTACCGAATTATAGATATAGCGCTTCTGAGTGAGTGCAATACAGACCTAAAAAAACAGTCCCTACCCTTACAAAAAGATTTATTTTCTCGAAACTCTTGCTGTCTGGGTGGGTAAAGATTAACATATCTGTGGGCAGAACCAATATCTTCTTAAATCAACCTAACACCAGTGAAAACCTTGGGCTGTCTATCTTAAATCTTGTTTAGCACCAGTTAAGCTTATCTGCATATAGTGACTTAAGACCATTACCTGCTAGGTTATAAATCAGTACAGACTATACTATAGACAATTTACTCAAAACTCTTTCCAGCTTTAAAATCAGAGGTATCAATGATTATAACTAATTTTAGCAAACAAACAAATGAATTTAAGGAATCTAAAGTACTCAAAGCGAAACCACATTGGCAAGGGCAAAATTTGAGTGATACTGCTGTCAAAGGTAAAGATACCAAGATGCGAGATCCTGCACCTGATAGTTCGATTTTGAATAACTTAAATCGTGGTCGAGTTGCTATTTTTATTGATGGCTTAAGCCTGTTCCATACAGCCTTACAACTCGGCATAGAAATTGACTACGTTAAATTGCTTTGTCATTTAACCAGCGGTTCCAGACTATTGCGTGCTTTTTTCTATACTGGGGTTGATATCAGTAATGAAAAGCAACAGGGTTTTCTATTGTGGATGCGTCGTAATGGCTATCGCGTAGTGGCAAAGGAACTCGTTGTACCAAGCGAGAATTTCAAAAAATCAAATCTGAACGTAGAAATTGCTGTAGATATGATAACTTTAGCTCCTTACTATGATACAGCGGTTTTAGTCAGTGGCGATGGAGATTTAGCTTATGCTGTGAACGCTGTCAGCAGAATGGGGGTTCGGGTGGAAGTAGTCAGTCTGCAAACAACGACTAGTGAAAGTTTGATTGATGTTGCCGACTGCTTCATTGACCTCGATAGTATTAAAACATACATTCAAAAAGATTCTAATCTTGGTTATAGTTATCGCACAGTGTCAAATTCAAACCTCTAATTAAGAAGAAGCGGAGAGTGGGAGACACGGGGACACGGTTAAAGATATCTTTGTGTCTCTGTGTCTCCGTGTCTTCTCTCTGCCCATTTTGCTCGACCCTATATTTCAGATGGATATTTTAATAGTCGAAGATGAACCAGAAATTGCTCGTTTAATCGAACTCTCTTTAGAAAAAGAAGGATTTTTTTGTCGCACTAGCCGCGATGGCATGAATGCTTTGCGGATGTTTCAAGAGCAACCACCTGATTTAATCATTCTAGATTTAATGATTCCTGGTTTGGATGGGTTGGAAGTTTGTGCCCGAATTCGCCAGAAACCAGGTGCAAAAGATCCTTATATTCTAATGCTCACCGCTAAGGGTGAAGAAATTGACCGCGTCATTGGTCTATCTACTGGTGCTGATGATTATATGGTCAAACCCTTTAGCCCCAGAGAGTTGGTAGCTAGGGTGCGGGCACTATTACGGCGTAGCCTCCGCCAAGGGGGACAACATCAAGTCAATCGTACCCAACACTTTATTGTTGATGTAGACCAGCGCACTGCCAGTCGTCAGATGAAATCTCAAGAAGTTGAAATTTTGGACTTAACTACCCTAGAATTTAACTTGCTAACCACCTTTGTCAGCAATCCTGGTCGAGTTTGGAACCGCACTCAATTAATTGATAAACTGTGGGGAGATAATTTTTTTGGCGATGAACGAGTGGTAGATACTCATGTAGCTCGGTTGCGAAAAAAGATTGAACCCGATCCGGCAAATCCCACTTTTATTAAAACTGTTGTTGGGGTGGGCTATAAATTTGAAGATCCTCTGGTAGCGTAAATGTTATGAAGATGGGGCTGAGAGGGCGGCTATTTTTCTCCCACTTAGTAGTAATGATTGTGGGGGTAGCTAGTCTGGTAAGCATCAGCAAAATCTCTTCTCCCCGCTTGTTTGTCTTGCATTTGGAACGATTAGAAAATCAGGGGTTTGACTTAATCGATGTCCGTACTGAATTGGTTACAGGATTTGAACTTGCTTGGCAGCGTAGCACTCTTTGGTCAGTCTTAGTCGGCACTACCGCCGCCGGAGGATTGAGTTACTGGGTATCCAGACGGATTATGCAGCGATTGACCGAGATGGAACAAATCACCCAAAAATTTGCTGCTGGTCAGATGGATGCAAGATTACCTGTGTCTGATATTCCAGAACTTAGTGGATTGAGTACTAGTTTCAACCGAATGGCAGCCAGTTTAGAAGGGGTAGAAGCGCGGCGGCGAGAAGTGATTGGAGATATGACCCATGAACTCCGAACACCATTAACTGTAGTGCGCGGTTACTTGGAAGAACTGGCTGATGGGGAAATTGAAGCGTCTCCTGAAATCTATCGGCGTTTAGCCAAAGAAACTCGACGCTTAGAACGGTTAGTGAACGATTTACAAGAACTATCTAAGGCAGAAGCTGGTTATCTACCAATTAATATCCAACGGGTAAATTTGTATCCGTTGTTAGAGTCATTAGTGGAGAAATTTACCGACCAACTATTAGAAGATGGGCCAGTTTTGCTCTTGCAATGTCCGTCTGTGCTACCTCCTGTATTGGCAGATATTGACCGCACAGAACAGGTATTGGTTAATTTGCTAGGTAATGCAGTACGTTACACTAACGAAGGTTCAATTACCATTAGTGCTGGGACTGAAGCATCTCAACTCTGGATTGCGGTTAGTGATACAGGTATTGGTATCGCTCCAGAAAATTTGCCTCATGTGTTTGAGCGCTTTTGGCGAGCTGACCAATCGCGTGATCGCCATTCGGGAGGTACTGGTATTGGTTTAACTATTTCCCGCCGTTTGATTGAACTACAAGGCGGTCAAATTCAGGTAGAAAGCGAATTGGGAGTTGGCAGTACGTTTCGCTTTTTTCTGCCTTTGGCTTGAGACAAAACCTTGGGTTCTGAGGGATTGACACAAGGTAGTCATGGCTGTGTCATACCCAATTGCTAATTTGAAAGTATCCAAAATCTTGGTTTGTTGATGAATGCCAGGATTTTAGAAATGCATAGAGTGTAACATTATGTCTACTTTTATTTTGGCTACTTTTTTGGTTAGTTTACTCAGTGCTTCGGGTTATGCTGCGATCGCCTACCTGTTCCCTCAAAATCGTTCCCAAGACTGACCAATTAAAATAATTCGTAATTCGTAGTTAAAAATTGAATTACGAATTAGTAATTAGTTAATTTCCTTTCTCAATAATTCTGGAATTTCAGAAGGGCGTTCAGCTACTGTCACTTCCGCTTCTTTTAAAGCAGCTAATTTACTTTGGGCTGTGCCAAAATTAGGATCGCGTCCGATAACTGTTGCTAAAGTCCCGGTTTGGCGCCAAGTTTTTCCTGGTGGTGCAAGTCTACCTGCAATGTAGGCAATTACTGGTTTATCAATTGCCTCAGCAATGTACCGCGCTGCTGCTTCTTCACTACCACCACCAGGTTGACCTACTAAAACGATCGCTTGTGTGGTTTCATCCTCATCGAGAATTTGCAGCCATTGCAAAAATGAGGAACCGACGATCGCATCACTACCAATACTGACACTAATCGACTGCCCTAAACCTGCTTTTGTTAATTCGTAGGCAATTTCGTAGGTGAGGGTACTGCTACGACTAACGATCCCCACTGTTCCAGGGGTATAAAATTCGCTGGGTTGAGTTCCTAAGAGAATTTTTCCCGGTACAATGATCCCCGGACTATTTGGCCCGATTACCAAAGTTTCACAGGCTTCGGCTTTGCGGAGTAATTGCACCATATCCAAAGGCGGCACACCAGCAGTAATAATAATGATCTGGCGAATATTAGATGCGATCGCTTCTAATGCTGCATCTAACACATCGTAAGGATCTACACAAATAATTGTTGTGTCAATTGCCCCAAATTGTTCTGTTACCTCCTCTACTAAATCCAATACTGGCAGTCCATGCAGTTCCTGTCCGCCGCATCCAGGATTGACACCAGCTACTAAATTTGTGCCATAAGCTTTCATTTGATCGACATGAGTGCTTGATATAAATTCACAAAAGCCTTGAATTAAGACTTTACTTTCTGGCGTTAGGTTCATAAAAAATTACCGTAAGTTTGACAACCCAGCGCCTTCAACCACTGGGTATAGAAACGACACATTTACAGTGTCGTATTAATTCAATTTTTACTGAAATTCTAAAAATTAGTCTGGAAGCTGAGTATTCCAAAAGTCAGAAAACGCGCCTCTGGCTAAGAATATCCAGTTTGAATGCACTATATAATTTAGTCCCAAAAAGCAAAGCTGTACTTGATTTGAGGATCAAATTCAAAAATTTATACCCGACGGTAAAAATTAATAATTTTTGATTTTTGAATTGGAACACAATGACATTCACTATCTTTTATTAACCGTTGGTTTAGCAAGGAGAACTGCTGCTGCCACCGCCTCATCTAAATTTTCTACCACGACAAGGGCATCGGTGTGGGTTTTTAGTGTTGTCAAATATTTTCTCACAGTGTTAAATTCAGAACCAGCAAGGCGGACAACTAAGGATGGAAAATTAAGCTGTCGCCGAACTTTACTACCATTAGAACGTACAACCTGTGATTGAAGTTCGCTGTCGTCTTGCTGCACAACTCTAGCTATAACTTCAGCCACTTCCTCAGTTTGCGGAATGCTACCCAGAAAGTTAATTAGTATTACTTGAATGCTTTTATCAGCCTCCAGCATTTTCAAACCTGTTTCTAGGCGATCGCGGAAGGTAGTTGGTGTAGTATCTGTAAGGAAAGCATGACGTAGATTCAAACAAACACCTGGATTGCCACCAGCATTCGCAACTAAATCTAAAGTTGCCATCACTGAACCAGTACCATTACCTAAAATACCGATTTTTCCATGCATTTGCACACCATCCCAGTCGCCCAAAATACCATTGATTTCAGTAGTGGTATGACGACTGATAATTTTTGCTGCCATCTCGGCGAGATCGGGATGACGCTTGATCGACCGTTCGTTGACCCTGACTTTACCATTAAGAGCCATAACTTGACTAGTAGTACTGACTGCCAAGGGATTAATTTCGACTAAATCCAGGTCTTTTTGGACAAATAAGTGGTACATCTTCTCCACAACGCTGCTTACCGACTGCATCAGCGTCCCTTGCAAACCCATTTTCAAAGCCAATCGTCGAGCATAGAATGGCGAGAATTCCTGCTCCACGACAACGTAGTGCATTCTTTCCCCAGCCGATTCCCAATCGATGTCTGCTTCTTTGCAACCTAAAAGTACCGGTCGGCAGGCAGCAGTATCCAAAACTACTGCTAGATAAAATTCTTGGTTGGCGTCGTATTTAGATTCTGCCAGTACAACTTCCGGCAATTCGCCCCATATTGGTAAACTAAAGATATTTTGAGCTGCTGCGATCGCATCGATAGTCGTTTGGGCAAACCTGACTCCACCCGCTTTTGCCCGTTCCGCTCCGTGGACTTGAGATTTCAGTACAATTGGAAAGCGAATTTTTAACCGTTTCAAATCTGTAGGATGGTCAATTCGTTGGGAAGGCAATACCGGAATGCCTATCTTCGCAAACCATTCTTTAACTTGGTACTCTAATAAATCCATTGATACACCTTGTATTGACACTTTCCCAGATTTTGGTTAGTCCTGTCTTGATATTTTGCAGCACCTTTATTGCAGAATTAACCTTTTTGCAGCTATAAAAACTTATTTTTCACGGATCAATTTTATCGAATTCAGTAAATTAAGCATATTAATTTTGATAGTCAACTTGTTTGTGCCAGAGCCACAACACATAATTAATCTCCTCAGCAAGTTTCCCAGCATAGAAGATAACTAGCATTTTTGTCAAAACCCTCTGACATAGCATCGTTTTCTTAACCTTTAGATAATTTGGTAAAAATTGCTCTGCAACTAAAATTTCGCAAAGCAGTAGCTTTTGTGAATTTAATTATCGCAAAGTAATGCAGTGAAAATACTCAAATCCTTTATTATTCCCATTTTTTATTTGTAATTTATATCTGAAGACAGATTATTTAATTTTGCATCTAGCGCTGTAAAAATGTATCACCACGAACAATAACTACTTTTTTAATTTTTGGTGAAAAGTCAGAATTTGTGTTAGAAAGTTGGTCGTTCAGATTCTCAGGCTGTGGTTGGTTAAACTGTGCATTTGCATTCAAAAAACCTAAAAAGTTCATTTCATCCCCTTAAAGATAATCAAAACAATATAGAAGTTCAGCGGGAAAGCTCTATGAAAGTAGCAGTCCAGCAGGAAGATTTACAGCTTTTAGCCAAAACTTTGCAAGAACAATTACTTGTAGAAGTCTCAACCGCTGAAGTCTTCGAGGTTAAGTGCGTCGTCAATAAAGGCGAGCTAATGATTTTAACGCAACACGCGTCAGATGTAATAGTTGACGCTCAACTAGTTTTTGCAGTCATTGAGGAGGTACTTCAGTCTCTAGCACCCCACAAAGAGCAGCGGGTGCAATGTTTCCTGAGAGTTTTTGGCGAACAACTCCCTTATACTAAATGTTTCTTGGCGTTGAAGCCGACCGGGGGATGGGTAGCAGGGGGGGATGAGGAAGCACAAGGAGATGAGGAAGTAATATCCCTCTCATCATCTCTGACATATTCTCCATCAATCAATGAGAGTGAAGAAGAAGAAGAAGAACTGTTTGACCCGTTTGCAGATGTGCCGAATTTGTCGGCTTCAAAGCCAGGATTCCAGGTCAAACCTATCCTACTAGCTGCGGCGTTGGTGGTAATTATAGTTTTAGGCGGTGGTGCTTACTTATTGACTCGCCCTTGCGTGATGTCTGAGTGTAAAGAAATACAAAATGCCAAGCAATTAAAAACAAAATCTCCGCAACTGATGCGCCGCGCCAAGTCTGAAAAAGAATTAGTAGCTGTACAACAGCAACTTGCAACAGCCAGTGCAGACCTGAATGTGATTCCTAGTTGGTCGCCTCGTTACCAGCTGTCACAGGAACTAAAAGCAAATTTGTCTGGGAGAGCAGAAAAAATCAATCAGGTGGTCAAAGCTTTGCAAACGGCATCTTTGGCAACACAAAAAGTTCAAACTCCTGCATCTAGCTTAGAGGAATTACAAACTAGGCAACACTTATGGCGACAGGCTATAGCACCACTAGAAAGTATAAGTTCCAGTAGTGAACTCTATGGGTTGGTACAGGGTAAATTACTGAATTATCGTGTCCGTTTGCACGCTGTAAATCAACAGATATTTATTGAGGAAAAATGGCTGAAAAAACTAACAGTGGCAAAAGGTGTAGCCGTTGCAGCCGAGAAGCAAGAAGCTACTGCTAAATCTTTGAATGACTGGCAAAAGGCGCAGTCTACTTGGCTGGTGGTAATTAATGCCTTGAATACCATTCCCCGAAATAGCGTAGGATACCAAGAAGCCCAAAAGCTGTTGGTAGATTATAAACCTAAGTTAGTATTAGTACGCGATCGCGCTACTAAAGAACAATTAGCTGTTAAAACCTACCAACAGGCACTTAGCACTGCCAAGCAAGCCAAAGTTTATCAACAACAAAACCAATGGCAAGCAGCGGCGATATATTGGGATCAGGCTTTGCAAACTGCTAAAAAAGTTCCCCAAGATAGCTTGTACTACACTCAAGCTCAGTCTCTGATCGAACCCTATTCAGCTGCGCTTAAACAAGCACAAGAAAAACTACAAGTTGTTAGTAGTTTGCAACAAACCCGCACTGACTTGGATAAGACCTGTACTAATGGAATTCGGATTTGCACCTTTAGTATGGACAATGCAGGAATTATTGTCCGACTAACCCCTGAGTATGACCAAATAAGGCAAAATAACTTGGCTAATCCTTATTCTAAGAATTCGGATACTGCTGTTGATGTTACCAATCACTTGCAAATCTTGCGAGAAGCCCTAGCCGTAATTGGTGATAATGCCAATCTGTCCCTTTTTCTTTATGATTCCCAAGGTCAAGTAATTTATACGCGGACTTTAGGCGGGTAAGTAGAATACCCAGTGAAGTATAAAGGATGAATTGTACATTAACTAATTATTTGTCAATTTAACAAAATATTGTCACAGCATTTCAAATACCTAAAACCCTGACATAGTAAGGATTATGTCAGGGTTTTTGCTCTTTAAAGAAAATAGCGATCGCACCAGTGGGTGAAGATAACAGATTTTAGAAAATGACTTCACAATCAACCCAAGCAGTTGCCCAACAATTGGATGATATTCCAATTAATAGTGAAAAATTACAGATTTTAAAGCGGGAGATGGGACTCGAACCCACGACGTTCACCATGGGAAGGTGACATTCTACCACTGAATTACACCCGCGAATTCTTACCATAAACTTATGGCTAAAATTAAGCATACCACTATTTACAGCTGTTTTCAATTGGCTAGCAAATACACTATTTTGACAACTGCTGATGCATGAGTCCTATGGCTGTTCAGATTAGGAAATTTTTTTAGCTAGCTGATGACGGCACTTACTACAATATTTAACTAAAGAACAATGTCCTCGCCTCGCTCAGTGAAGCGAACCTCTTTAATATTCCATTGAGCATTACTCGTTAGGGTTTTGCGGAGACTGCCAAACAGAGCAAACTGTTCACAACTAGAAAGAGAAGTTATTTGCCGCTTTGACTCAGGAGATATTCGTAAATCAACTGTAGCAATGCCATTTTTGATGTTGACACGATACCCAGACAAGCTAAAGTCGCTTGTATCTCGTTTTTCCAAGATTTTACTCACGACATTTGTCACTGGTTCATCGGCTGGTACTGAAACCTTTTCTGGAATTAGTTTTTGACATTGGGTATCACTTGTATATAGTGTTACGCTAGTATTTTTCCTAGTGGCAACTTTAGAAGTTGATGAGGAAGGCGTATTTTCCTTAGAAGATTCTTGATTAGGAGATTTTTCTCTCAACTGAGCTACGCTAGGAATTTGGCTGGGAGTCTGAGACGATAAGCTATTCGTCGGTGCTGTAGTAGGGTATGACGTTGCGCTGTCAATATTACTCGCGGTAGGGTTAGAACTACAACTACCGAGACTCACAACCATTGTCACAAAAATAAGGGGTAAAAAATATCTCTTGATTGTGTTCATAAATTTTGCTTATAAATGATGTTGCTGTTATCGATTTCAGTATCGCCGATAACAATTCCGCATAATTTTGTGAATATTGAGCCAGTCTATAAAGTGTCAAACCGAACTCTATTAAAGTCAAATTTTATACTACATGTAAAAATTACAAAATCTGCTATTCAAGGAGCGATGTCTGACGACAAGCGGCTTCTCTACGAGATGCTTTGCGAATGCGTCTACGTTAATCCCAAAAAGCTTGACTAAAACAAGTAGGAATGCAGTAAACCAGAGAATTGCTGCAACCAGTAGCACTGCATCTGCACTTGCTGCTCATGTCAAATAAATTTGGCAAGAGTAAAATCAACTTCTTGCAGAGTAGGGGGAAATCGTGCTGTTTTAGAAAAACTTGTGCTTTTAGGTTACTGATTAAAAGCAAATTACTAGTTTTCACTACTTTTTTGCTTCGTCAACTGCTGTACTAATAATTGCACTCCCAAAGCCAACAAGCCAATTGCCACTATAGCAAAAATCCCACTACCTAAAGCAACTACACCAACAACCAGAGTCCGGACAGCAGAAGAAATCTTCACCACCAATGGATTGATTGAATGGATCGGTTTACTAGCAAAATTTGTCGCGATCGCAATCATCAGCGAATACGCTGCAAATCCCATCCCTCCAGAAATCACCGCCCCAGTAAAACAGCGTAACGGACTAGCTGTCACCTGTTCTTTAGCATCTGTTTGCGGTGTTAGATTTTGGTCATTCATAATATTTAGATTTTAGATGTTAGATTGGAGCATTAGGAATAATTATTGTCCTCAGCTAATCGCCATTCAAATTGCATCTCTGCGTCTTTGCGTTTTTTTAGCGATTTGAACTATGCAACTAAAAAACTCATCAGTTTATTTCTTATACTCGATTTAACGATAAAGATTAATTTAAATTGAAGATGCCACCTGAATACCATGTGTAATTGTCCGAGTCACAAATAATTCTAAGTCTTCATCAAGAATTGCTTTCCTAACTTGTAACTTCACTTGTTCTGCTTGCTGTTGAGACTCAAAAAGAGCAAATACTGTTGGGCCAGAACCAGACATCATTGTTCCTAAAACACCTTCTTGATTTGCAAACACTTCTCGCAGTTGCAAGACTTGGGGATAGTCTGGCAATACAACTCGTTCTAAATCATTGTGCAGTTTTCGGGCAATTTCTCGCGCATCTTTATCTAGAACAGCTTTTACTATTACTCCTGAATGAACTGCATTAGCACGCGCTGTCAAGTTGTCGCTATCTCTAATATAAGAATGACCAAACTGCTGTCGATAGGTTTTGTATGCCCAAGCGGTGGAAACTTCCAAACTGCGGTATTTTGCTAACACTATATAGATACTATCCAAACTTGGCAGCGGAGAAAGTTGCTCACCTCTACCTGTTGCGATCGCAGTTCCACCCGCAACACAAAAGGGCACATCTGAACCGAGTGTGCCTCCCAACTCCTCTAATTCTGACTGAGTTAACCCCAACTTCCACAGTAAATCTATCCCCACCAACACAGCTGCTGCATTCGTCGAACCCCCAGCCAACCCAGCAGCGACAGGAATCTGCTTATTAATAGTAATCTCTACGCCTCCATATTTAGCAAAGGCTTCGGGAAATTGCCTCACCATTAATTCTGCTGCTTGGTATGCCAGATTACTTTTATCTGTCGGTACTTGTGGGTGGTTGCAGTAAACCCTAATGGTATCAGTACTAATGGAACGCACATCAATTTCGTCTGCAAGCCCGATACTTTGAAGTATCATGGCTAACTCGTGATAGCCATCGAGGCGAGCGCCAATGATTTCCAGATACAAGTTGATTTTAGCAGGGGCAATTAGGCTGTAAGAACGCATTTTCTGGGAATGGGGAATTGGGCATTGGGCATTGGGCATTGGGTATTGGGCATTGGGAATGGGAATTCTCCTAACTCCTAACTCCTAACTTCTAACTCCTAACTCCCAACTCCCAATTCCCCACTCCCAATTCATTTGCTAGAATCACCCATTGCTGAACGCTGAGGTCTTCAGCTCTGGCTTGGGGATTTATTTTTAATTGTTCCAGTAAGTGGCTCAAGCGATCGCGTTCCATAACAGATTGCAAATTATTTCGTAACATTTTCCGTTTGGCACCAAACCCCAACTTTAAGAAATTTTCTAACTGTCGGGGATTAAGTGCTGGTATCTCTATTTTTCGGGGACGCAATCGCACCACTGCTGAATCGACTTTTGGCGGTGGATGGAATGCGGCTGCTGGAACTGTGCAGATTAACTCACACTCAGCCAAATACTGTACCCGTACACTCAACGCCCCAAAAGTTTTTGATTCTGGTTTAGCATATAACCTTTCTGCTACTTCTTTTTGTACCAGTAAAACTATTGAGTCAAATGGTTCAGGGTTAGGGTTAGCGATCGTACCCAGTAGTTTCTCAATGATTGGTCCTGTAATGTTGTAGGGAATATTGGCTACTACCTTATTTGGCTTTTGGAAATTGGGAAAGGCTGCCAGATAAGATGGTAAATCTAGAGTGAGAAAATCCCCTTGTAGCAGTAAAAAATTTTCAGTCTTACCAAGCTGCTTTGACAACAGTTGGCATAAGTCGCGGTCTATTTCAACTGCAACCAGAGATTGCACTAAGGGTAATAAACGACGAGTCAGAATGCCAGTTCCAGGCCCAATTTCCAGAACGCGATCGCCTTTGGGGGAGCGATCGCTTTCTGTACACTCTGCTGCTTGAATAATTGCGTTGAGCGCTTTTTCACTTTTGAGCCAATGTTGAGCAAAGACCTTACGCGGTCGGATCATCTGTATTTTTTGCCTAGTCTAGTTTTTAGCTTTTTCTCAAAAACTCATTATAAATTTTGAAGTCCCTCTACAGCGCTAAACTCACTCTAACGCCTATCTTGTCTTCCAAACGCTCTGCGATTATAACAGTGGCGATCGCGTAAATGTCCATATAAGCGTCACCTGTAGGATAGGATTCTTAAACCGCAAACTCCGCAACAACTATGCTCTTATATATAGTTAGTTCAGGCATAAGCATTGAGGATAAATCCCTCTAGCAAGACTACCTCCTGCCTTTTTCCATAATCATTAATCACTCAACCTGCATCAGATTCCATTTAAAGACAAACAACGTCCATTATTCACACACTCAGGTTTAGCCACTTCGTTCTTGCCTCCCGCCTGTTGCTTAACCCATTCACCTGAAAGTAAAGCCAGTCAATCAATTTGCCTTTTCAGAAAAAAGAATAAATTTATCCCTTGACAAACTAGGGGATGACTAGTTACTCTAGTTAAGTGGAAAGGCGACAGACGCCAACCACCGCTGAACCTGAAAAATATAATACTTTGAAAGCTTAAGAAAAAACAATCCTCGTCAAAAGATTTTACTTTTGGGATTTCCCAAAAAGATAATAATCAAAATTGTAAATAGGATTCCGGAAAATATTTTTTTTCGGAGCCACAAACTCGAAACACAACAAAACGGAGAGTTTGATCCTGGCTCAGGATGAACGCTGGCGGTATGCTTAACA
>NZ_JABXKL010000071.1 GCF_017114995.1 Nostoc sp. NMS9
GCTGCTGGTGATTCTGCTCCTGTAGCTCTTACCGCTCCTGCTATCAACGGTTAATTCTGAAGTTTAGCTAAATCAAGAAGCGCTCTCCGTAAAAGGAGAGCGCTTTTTGTTTAAATGTGTATAATTCGCTGTCCTATTGTTAAAAAGCATACTTACACTTTACCTAAATAGCGCAGAAATCTGCTTTATATCATGTCCGTATAATTAGTTATGATTTCCACAGTCATTGCACCCCACCCCCAGCCCCTCCCCGCTCTTCGGGAGGGGAGACAAAGCGTAGCTTTGGCGGGGTGGGGTTCTTCAGGTTTAATAAGTAATCTAGCGGACATGATATTATTTCTCATCTTTTACATTTTTTGCATTGGTTCTTCTCAACTCAGCTTCCCTGAGTCATTTTGTGCTTCTTAGTCTAAAGTAGTACAGATATAAGGATGTGAGGAGCAATCATGGGGCAGACACAGGAGCTAGGACAGATTATCATCCTGAATGGTGTTCCGCGATCGGGGAAGTCGAGCATTGTCGCAGTGATTCAGGAGACATTTGATGGTCTGTGGATGAACTTGGGTGTTGATAGGTTTATGCAAATGACTCCCGCACGATACCTGCCTGGGATCGGTCTGCGGCCAGGAGGAGAACGCCAAGACATCGAACCCCTTGTTCCCATTCTTTACAGCGCCATGTATGAGTCTATCGCTGCCCACAGCCGCTTGGGTCTAAATGTCGTGGTTGATGTCGGACACCATGACGCCTACGCAATGAAGCGGGGCATTCTAGCTGATAGTGCCCGACGTTTGAAGGGATTGCCGGTCTTGTTCGTAGGCGTTCACTGCCCCATCGAGATCGTTATGGAACGACGACAAAACACGGGGTGGAACGTGGGAAGTACAGCCGACTCCCCAATACCACATCCGGTTCAGTTATGGCAACGTGAAGTTCACATCCCTGGCATCTATGACCTTGAAGTTGATACTTCTTTGTTAAGCCCAGGTGCGTGTGCCGAGGTGATACGCCAGCACCTCGCAGATAGTCAAGCACCGTCGGCATTCCAACGACTCGCTGCACAATATACTTAAGCTGTAGTTATGACTGCGATCGCTATATTTGGTATGAATTTGTAAAGTGTCTGATTCTATAATTTGAAAGGGAAATTCATCCCTTTTTACTAATTCTGCAAAAACTCTACTTAACTCGACAGAATTTGCGATCGCTATCACTCTGAGGATATTGCCAAGAATAGGCAAAGTGGCTAACTCCCTTCAGTTGGGGGGCAAATTTGCGGAGTGCCTGCATTTGCACTTCTAGGGATGGACGATTACTAACAGATTTTCCCCACTGACCAGCTAAAGCAGGGATTATCTGCGTACCCGGTTTTGCCATACTCAAAACCCGTTGCACTTGCGACACGATACAACTAACATTCCCGCAATTTCCATAAGACATAGGATGCCACTCTAATGTATTGGGAAATCGATCCCAAGGTTGCAAACGGGAATCATACCCTTGTCCTACAGTTTGGTTGCCATCAGGAAAAAACACCACTCCTGTGGAAATACCTTGCTGCTTTGCTGGGTAACTAGCGATGGTGACAAAATCTAGAATTCCTTGCATTGCGTGGGCAACGGCAAGCTGCCACAACTCCCATTGTAAAACTGGTTGTCTATCGGTTGCAGGCAGGATTGACTTTTGCGCTAGTGGGAGAGTGCGTCCTTGCCAAAGGGGTTCTCCTTCCTGGGGATAAAGTTTATCGACTTCCGCTACATCTCCACTAGTGACGAATCCCTTGCTCAAAAAGCGGCGAATCAAGTCCAGCCCTTTGTAATTCTGTGCCCGTTTAAATAAAGCTTCTTGGGTTGCGGGACTAAATAGCCATAAATCTGAAACTTTGGTGGCGATAGAATCACTTCCAGCTTGGCGAGGATAACGCACGTAATCCAATAGCAAGCCATCTGGACGACGGCGTAAAACTTCTTGTACCAATTGGTAGTAGTCGCGTTTTGCTTGCAGGTTGTAGGGGTCGATAAATAGTTGAGAGCCATTATCTACTACATATAAACTCGTTTGACCTTTGCCATTACGAGCGATCGCACCTTCTCTATCTGGGCGCTGGGCGTAAGTATAGCCGAAATTTGTGGTAAACATCCAGGCATAGACCTTCAAACCACGTTGCCGACCTTTTTTTATTGCTGTGGCGAGTATATCAATGTTTTCTGCCCCTGGAGTACGAATCACAGCAGGCCAAACCGTCGGGTTAGCTCTTGCTGGTAAAAGTACCTGCCCATCGTAAAATACTTCTAAATAAACTTGGTTATAGCCACGATTAACAATC
The DNA here is from genome assembly GCF_017114995.1 of Nostoc sp. NMS9. GTDB lineage: Bacteria > Cyanobacteriota > Cyanobacteriia > Cyanobacteriales > Nostocaceae > Nostoc. The sequence continues at coordinate 2,327 of NZ_JABXKL010000071.1, forward strand.
CGATCCATAATCTGATCGATTATTCCTGGCTGAATATCGCAGGGATACAAGCGTAACCAAATGGCTTGGGTTTGCGGCCAAGTCCGAGAGCGACATTCCTTTAATTTCTGCGCCTGTTCTTGTATTATGCTTTGGTAACGCGTTTGAGCATCTTGTTTGCCTTTGAGGGCTGACAAACGCAAGTTTTCTTTTTGTTCCGCTGCTGCTGATGATAACTGACAATATTCAGTTACTTGCGCCCTTGCTGGTTTGCTTTCCAAGTTGGGGAGCAACAAACTACTAGTAAAAACAACAGCGCATAAGCGCCGCCAAAATAATGTTGATCTTGCAACGTTCAAGGGACAGTTAGACATACCTACCAGTAGATGAACAAATTCAAAAGAGTTTTAGACAGGGATTTAAACTCCGACTGTAGCAAGTCCCCCAGGTAACTAAGCAAAGGCGGAGTGGCGCTGACTCTGAGCCACGTGTTGACGTTAGGTCTTAAAGCCTTTAATCTGCGATAATAATCGATCCCAACTCAAATAATTGTGGGCAACATGTATCGAATTATATAGTTAAATACTAAGGGTTTTAAAACCTATTTTTTCAAGACTCTCAAAGGTCTACTTCTGTTGCCGTATTCTTGTATAGCGGTTCCCAGTGCATGAAGTAGATATTAAAACTTCACTCCCAATGGGAATGCATCGGCTCACATTGTTAATGCGTCGGCCGCATTGTTAATGCATTAGCCGCATTATTACAGCAGTTTTCAAGTAGATGAGCTACAAAATGCAGAACTTACGCATCATACCAATTCTGTATGAAGATGCGCTAAACCATGTTTAATGATGAGAAAGAAAAACGAACCGCATTCGCGCAGCGTCTCGTAAGAGTTGGACACAAAGAAAGAAGAAGTTAAAAGGGTTTGGCGCAGCCTCACAAAGAAATGGTATCAGACATAAAAAGTTTCTACTTCCTGCCACCTGCCTCCTGCCTTGACAAACAAAATAGTCAGAAGTCAAAACTTGTGACACCTGACTATTGATGATGTAGTAAGCAATAGTTAATAGCTAAGCGCCACGTTTCAACGCCGTCTCTACCTGCTGCAACTCTTTCTCTAGACGATTTTTGAGTTTTTCGGGTACGGGACGATTTGGGTAAGAACTGTAGTGTCCAGCTAGGGAATTGAGGGCTGTTCGTATGGTTGTAAACGAGCCAAGACCAGAAACAGAGTTAACTCGCTGGTAGCGAGCTGAAAAGTCATTAATTTTTTGACGCGCTTCTGCTTGAATTGCTGCTTTGTCTGGTGAATCTTGTGAAAGATCCAGAGCTTGTCTCATAATATTGACCACAGCTAAGGTGTCTTGACGATAATCCCCAGTCAAACTATCTGGACTGCCAGAACAACCCATTAAGCCGATGGCTACAACCAAAACCAGCGCAAGCAAACGCGACCAATAGCGCTTCATATGCATTAAGTAAAAGAATACGTAAATCAACGTCCATCCTATCTTGGATTGGTAACTTGGGGATCAATTGAGTGAGGAGTGAGGATTGGGGAGTAGGGAGTAGGGCAGTGAGCAGGGCTGTTTCATTCCATCAAAAGCGCTCATCTACAAGCATCTTGGGGAAAAATCAGGTGATTAAAAAATCTGATTGGACAATTATCATTACTATGTTTTCTCTGCGAAGTTATGGAATTAGAGGTTAATAGGATTTAATCAACTAAATTTCCCTGCCTCAATCTTTGCAATTTCAGCATCGTAATACATATTATCAGCCACAAAAAACCAACTCCATATCCTGCAATTATGTCTGTGGGCCAATGGACTCCTAAATATAAACGGCTGATACCAATAGCAGCAATAAAAATAACTGTCAAACTGTAAATAACTTTGGCAAAATTAGGATAGTGAATTGCTAATTCGTAAGCAATAAAACCATAAAGCACCATAGAACCTAGTGCATGACCACTAGGAAAACTAAAAGATTTTTCAGAAATCAAGCGATGCCACAGTTCAGGGCGAGGTTTAGAAAAAAGCAACTTTAGCCCTGTATTTAAAATTAATCCTCCCAAGCAAGCAAGTACAAAAATTTTTGCTTCTTCTTGGTAACGTTGCCACCAAAGTAACAACAGAGTACCGCCTGCAACTATAACCACTGTATTAGGATTACCAAGATTTGTAATAAACAGCATTAAATTATCTAAATGCGGATTGGCAAACTGATGTAGCCATAACAAAAAAGTAGTATCAAATGCAAAAGCTTCTTGCTCCAAAACCTCTTCAGCTAATTTTGCTAAAACAAAAAGTATGAGCAGACAACTAGCAAGTCCAACAATACCAATTGTGGCAATTAAGGGAGCAAAACGAGGATGTATATGACGCAACCAGAAACTAGAAATTTTTCGGAGCATACTTAAATCTCATTCATCATTAGAAGTCCTAGCCACTGTTAGTTTTTTCTGATTTAGAGTTGTAAATATAATACAAACTCCAAGTATTGACACAAAGACTATAGATGAGCCGATAGTACCAAAATCGAGGCCACCTTTCGCGTGTGGTTTTGTCAGAATATCTCCCAATGTTGCACCAAACGGTCTGGTTAGGACAAAATGCGTTGGGGTTAAATCCTGATTTATTACAGGGTGCGGTGAAGAAAGATACTAAAAAATTACCAGGGTTAGGAATTTATGATACCCGTGCAGTTCTAGAGCAAAATACAAGTCTTGGCTTGTTATCTTTTATGGGCTTGATGTTAACTGTCTCTCTATGGAAACAACGCAAACAAATCAGTTAAGCGTTGAAGATTAACTCTTTTAAGCTGACTCGTAAAATCTGTTTTTTTCTTTGCGATCTCTCTGTGCCTCTGCGGTTTAAAAGTAATTGATTTAACCACAGAGGCACAGAGTAAGGAGATTGAAGGGGAATTTTTTTCCTAACTCCTAATTTTCTGATAAAGAGTATCTCGTTGTTGGTAGGGTCTTTCTAAAGAAGTGATCGCAGTTTGCAAGGTTTCCACTTCCATACATGTACCACCCAAAGCACCTGCCATTGTGGTAATATGCTCCTCCATCAAAGTGCCGCCGATATCGTTGCAACCCCAAGCTAAGGCTTCTGTCGCACCTGTAAGCCCTAATTTTACCCAACTCTGCTGATGGTTGGGAATCCAATTACCTAAGTAAATCCGCGCTACAGCCCCTAGCAGCAGTGCATCACTCAAAACTGGTTGATCGCGTCCAACACGACGACGTAAGGATTTGGGCGCTTCTTGACCTACGAAGGGTAATAAAATAAACTCTGTGATCCTGGCTGGATATCCCTGATTGATGGCGGTTTTTTGGAGCGATCGCAATTTTTCTAAATGTCCGATTTGCTGTTCGTGGGTTTCAATATGCCCAGATAACATGGTGCTAGTGGTATGCAAGCCTAATTTGTGAGCGGTGCTGACAATTTCTAGCCAAGTGGCTGTGTCAATCTTCTCTGGACACAATATCCGCCTTACTTCATCGTCTAATACTTCAGCTGCTGTTCCCGGCATTGAGCCAACACCAGCATCACGTAAAGCAGTAATTACATCAGCATATTCAAGTCCATCAAGTCTGGCGATAAATTGTACTTCTTGGGGAGAGAAAGCGTGTAAATGTATCTGGGGAAATTCCTGTTTAATGGTTTCTACGACTTTGAGATAATAGGGCAAAGATTTACCATTTATCTGTGCTTGTGGATTTAACCCCCCCTGCATACAGATTTCTGTCGCACCCCGTTGTACTGCATCTGTCGCTTTTTCCAAAACTTGCGCCGAATCTAACCAGTATGCACCGACATCACCATCATCTCGACGGAATGCACAAAAACTACAGTGCTGCTCACAAATATTAGTAAAGTTAATATTACGGTTAATTATGTAGGTGACAGTATCGCCTGTTTGAGTGTGGCGGAGTGTGTCGGATGTAGTACGTATTGCTGCGATCGCCTCTGGTTCTGTTTGTTGTAACAATACCACTCCCTCTTCGGGAGATAAGTCGTATCCCATCAAAGCACGTTCCAGAATTGTTTCAAACGCAATTTTTGTCAGCATTACTTTCTTAATTTCTCGGTAAATCTTAATTTTATGAGGTTGTAAATAATAAAATTCTACTTAATAAATATACCAATTTCTCGAAAATCCCAAGCTCGAACATAAGTTTTATCTTGAAAGCTATTAAAAGAGCTTACCTTGTACTATCACACTACCTTTTTATAGTTTATACAACCCATTAACAAAAAAATAGTGTGGTTTTACCACAACTATTTTGATTTATTAATGCACATCTTTGTATTAGCGGGAATCTTTAGTAAAACTCCAATCTTACTAATTTGCCCTTGCTTGTGGTTTTCGTCGATGTTGTATTAGCAATCCAATCGCCATACCAATACCGACAAAGGCTGTAAAGTAGAATAAACCAATCAATCGGATGTAAATTGGTGGTGCGATCGCTTCAACTTCAACTTCTTGCGCTACTTTTACTGGTGCAAATTGACGGCTAGATCCTGGTAGAGGAGTTGCTTCCACCTCGATTTTGTGGGGTGAACCATCAAAAAATTGTTCAAGCCATGTTAACTTACCTTGTTCGTCGGGAATACCTTTGTAGTCAAAGACTGTTAAATTATGTTCTGTAGCGATCGCTTTCACCTGCAACGCTACATCTGTAATAGGCTGTCCGGTTGCGGCATCTTTCACCTGTAACGCTAAATTCGCAAGTTTTCCGACAGTTGCGTTTTTATCTCCCTCAAGGTTAATTTCTAATCCCTGAGATTTTTGAGATGATGGTGCAATCGTTTCAGTACTACTTGAGTGGTGTTCACTGCCATGAGCTTCTGCAACTTCTGCACTAATGTTGATAACTAATAGGGTTATTATAGCCACTACTGTTAATGCACTTAATAAAAGGCGGACTGACTGTGGTGCAATTTCTCCTTGTTGTAGTTCTTCTTGTCCGCCAATAACCCAACCACCCAATAATCCAAGTGATAGTAAAATAGCTGCGATTACAACAAAATATTTATATTTGATTGGATTTTCGCGGACATTCAGATTTAAGGTTTGTTCATAAGCAGCAAAAGTATTTGCTACTAAAGGTGACACTTTAACTAATAGTTGATAATTCCCACGGATGGGTAATATCTGCTGTATTTCTAGCTTACCATCAGGTGCATTGGCATTTATTTGCAACAAGTTTGTTCCCTCGACAATGGGAAAATCTGTTGTTAACCAAGGATTACGCGGCGGGGTCAGAATTTGTAAACTAATTTTGGCATTTGTTAAAGATTTACCCGCAGCATCAACAGCTTGTAAAGTCAAAGTAACAGGAGATTGTGGTTTTTCTGCCTCTGCTTCAAAAGGAAGAATACGTTCTAAAGGTGGGTTAGTAGAAAGTAGGACTTTGGACGTAGGAATTTGGGAACTTCCCACAAAGGAATAAAGAACTGACAAAGTAATACAAACAGCACTGATAACTCCAAAAAGCCGATATTTTTTCATAAAAACTTCCGATAAATGTGAAACTTATGTAATTTCTGCAACTGAAACTTTCATAGCAGTGGATGAAAGTTACTCCAGATTATTATTAAATAGAAGAATTATAGTCAAAGAATTAGTCAAACATCCTCTTAAATTAAGTTAAGGTGATGTAGAGATGATAAAAAATGCATCTCTACAAAACCTAAAAGTTATTTACCAGCAAAAACACTGGTGCGAAGTTTGTGCTATTTTAGCGTCCTAACTTTGTTATGTTACCTAGCAACGCTTCATGCACCTAAAAATCTTCGGATTCTGATAATTTAGTGACATGCAACGCCTAATGTGTGGTGACGCGCTGAGTGTGCTGTGTTATGAACCGCAGGATAGGTGGAGAACAAAACAGTCCAGATAACTAAAGAAGATAGGAGCATATAAAGCGTTACCTGCACAGGCTTGGATAAGGTAATACCTGCGGTCTTCTGCAATAGTGAAATATGAGAAAAAGTAGTCATTTTTGACCTCCTATAATAAATTTGGATAATTCATCAATCAAAAGGCATAACGCCGCTTGATTGCAAAAAGATATACCATCAACTTTGTATTTGACAAGTGTGTATCAAATGTATTGTGTAATTCGACTTTAGTGAATACTATACTATCCTTTGACATCGGCTCATCACGATGCAGAAATCTACACATAAAGTCCATACAAATAACAAAAGAATGACACATGGTTTTGAGTGACGGCATTTTCAGGGCTGCTAACACGAAGGTAACAGATAAAAATTAAAAATACTCATGTTGCCAAGCATCCAAAATTTCTTGAATAAACGCGATTTATATTATCTCTCAACCAATTAAATACGTTACAGATTAGCAACAGTTTCTTGCTTGCGTCCATATTCAAAGTGCTATTATACCCATTGTTTGTACTGTAAATACTGCTGAAGCAATCAGCATATCAGGAATAGGCATGAAACAGTTAGTTTTATCTGAATATTATTTATACATAACTAAGCGTATAAATACAGTTAAAATCACGGAAATGTTGCGATAGTTTTTAGAGCTTGAGCTAGATTTAACGACTTAACTGGCAATTTGGAAGCGCTAAAAAATTATTGACAATAATTATTAATTCCTCTAATATCTAAAAGCAATTGCAAATCTTTTGCAATTCTTTTTTGGCGCTAACTGTAACTAAATGTCATGCCCAACAACTTCACTCTAGGTAACGAAAAACCTTGGAGCCGCCGTCAATTATTGAAGCTGGGCCTAGCAGGTGCTGGAATAACTGGTGCAGCTGGACTTTGGCAGATGCTAAATCTACAAAGTAAGTCAATCGTTAAAGTGCCACCATTCGATAGTTCAGTACCAGACGACGTTACTAACCCAATGAAGATGTTAAGGGATTTTGATTATGGGACGGTGAAGCAAGAAAATGGGCGGACTATCCGGGAATTTAAGTTAACTGCGGGTACTTCCATCATAAAACTCAATAGTGCCGTATCTTACAACATCTGGGATTTAAACGGTCGCATCCCAGGGCCAACACTACGGGCTAACCAGGGCGATCGCATCCGGGTACTATTTCTCAATAACGCGGGACATTCTCACTCTTTGCATTTTCATGGCGTTCATCCGGCGGAAATGGATGGTGTTCGCCCAATCAGCAATGGTAGTGCCACAATTTACGAATTTGATGCTGAACCTTATGGCGTTCACTTATATCACTGTCATATTGAACCAGTTACTCGTCACATCGCTAAGGGACTGTACGGAATGTTTATCATCGATCCACCTACTCCCCGTCCCCCGGCTGATGAGATTGTATTAGTGATGGGTGGATATGATGTGAATGATGATAGCCATAACGATTATTACGCCTTCAACGGTCTGCCCCACTATTACATGCATCACCCCATTGGCATTTACAAAGATCAGTTGATTCGGCTGTATGTTCTTAACATCATTGAATACGATCCGGCAGTAACGTTTCATCTCCACGCCAACTTTTTTGATGTCTATCGCTATGGCATGACTATGACTCCTAGCGAGAAAGCAGATGTGATTACGATGGGTGTCGCAGAAAGGCACATCTTAGAATTTGCTTTTCGCTACCCAGGTAAGTATATGTTCCATCCCCATCAGGATGCGATCGCAGAAAACGGTTGCATGGGTCAATTTGAAGTACTTGCCCAGAGTAGCTCTCAAAAGACTGTTAACAATTCATAACAAAATAAATAGTAATTTCTATTCAGGCTAAGTACAAGGTACTTAATTGGTAATTAATAAAATTTTAAATCAAATAGTTGATAAAAAATATCATTATATGCGAAAGTAAAATCTATGACAATTTGTCAAACAAACTACTTTTGAGTAATAGTTTGAAGCATTTGAACCAATACCTTTTAAATTGTGCGAGGAACAGAAATGATAAAATTTCGCTATATCTGTTTAACAGTGGCAGCTGCGGCAATAATTACTTTAAGTTCCTGTAGCAGTACACCAACCGCAGAAAATCCCTCAGCACCAGTTACTAGCCCTCAAGCTACAGAGGCAGTAAGTGAAAACAGTCATAGTGGTCACGGTAGCAAAGAAAAAATTAACATTAATAGCGCGATATTGTCAGAATTGGATAAATTTGAAGCCAAACTAGGAATTCCGGCATTATCCAACAAAATCCAGGCAAATCGTCCCTACGGTAGCCCAGAAGATTTAGTTACTAAAAAAGTAATTACTCAAGAACAGTTCGACCAAATTAAAGACCAGGTTGGTGTTCAAGAAGTGGTACTCACAGGTGAGGCAAAAGATGTTGATTATATGTCTAAATTAGGCTTAATGAAAGGGCATCTTTTGGTAGCCAAAGAACTGCTAGATCAGAATCAGCCGAAACAGGCAGAACCTCATATTGGGCATCCAGTAGAAGAGATTTATGTTGATGTCGAAGATCAATTGAATGAACGAAAAGTCAAAGAATTTAAGACAACTTTGGTAAGTTTGCAAGATTTAGTGAAATCTAGTCCGAAGGATAGCAAAGTTAAAACTAATTTTACTTCTTCAATGCAAGCAGTAGACGGAGCGATCGCAGCTTTGCCAGAAGCTCAACGCTCAAAACCAGGATTTGCGCTACAGGTAATTAACGAACTACTAGATTCAGCTAACTCCGAATATGGCGCTGCGATCGCAAATGGTAAAGTAACCGCGCCAATTGAGTATCAAGACTCCCGTGGTTTTGTCTTTTACGCCAATGAATTATACAAAGGAATTTCTAGTCAAGTAGCTCAAGCAGATCCCGAAGCACACAAAGCGATCAACACAAGTTTTACTGAACTAATAAAAGTTTGGCCCGCCGCCATCCCACCAGCAAAAGCAGTCAAAACAACTAATGATGTTACCAAACTGGTGAAAACCATTGAGGAAAACTCTCAAAAAGTGGTTGACAAATCCAATACCCAAGCACAGAGATAACACTTTAATTTAATGGGAAGTATATTGTAAGGAGTTTAAAATAGTTATGAGTTAAGAGTTAGGAGTTATGAATTATGAGTTAAGAGTTAGGAGTTATAAATTAAGAATTAAGAGTTAGGAGTTATGAATCCCGATCTACTAACTCCTAACTTCCAACTCCTCATTTCTAACTCCTAACTTCCAACTCCTCACTTCTAACTCCTAACTAATTACACTCCCTTCGTTACTTTAACTAACAACTGATGCAAGAACTTGACCAGAAAAAGACTATTGACCTGCTGAACGCCATCATGGAATTTGAACTAGCAGGGGTAGTGCGCTACACACATTATTCTTTGATGGTAACTGGCCCTAACCGTATTCCAATTGTGGCTTTTTTCAAAGCACAGGCAAGTGAATCTTTACTTCATGCCGAACAAGTGGGAGAAATTCTTACCGGTTTAGATGGGCATCCCTCCCTGAAAATCGCTCCAATGGAAGAAACCTACCAGCATAAAGTCAAGGATATCTTGGAAGAAAGCTTATCTCATGAAAAAAAGGCATTGGAACTGTATAAAAAATTGCTCGAAACTGTCACCAATGCCAGCATTTACCTTGAAGAATTCGCTCGCGGTATGATTGGACAGGAAGAGATGCATAATCTCGAACTGAAAAAGATGCTACGCGATTTTAGTTAATAGTCATTAGTCCTTAGTCATTGGTCATTAGTCATTGTTTATTAGTCAAAAAATTCAAAGGACAACTGACAACTGACAAAGGACTAATGACAAAGGACAAAAGACAAAGGACAAAAGATGAATTTTAGTACTGCTCTACCTACTTTTGTAATAACACTTCGAGAAGGAGTGGAAGCTGCCCTTGTTGTTGGCATTGTGTTAGCTTTGCTGAAAAAAGCTAAACAATCCCGACTCAATTCATGGGTATATGCTGGTGTCGGCGTTGGCATTGTCGTCAGTGCCTTAATCGGTGTGCTATTCAGTTGGATAATTCAAGTACTGGGAGCTGCGAATCCTCAATACACCACTGTAGTTGAGCCAGGGCTAGAAGGTGTGTTTAGTGTGTTAGCGATCGCAATGCTCAGTTGGATGCTAATCTGGATGACCAAACAAGCCAGATTTATGAAAGCTACAGTTGAGGGAGCAGTAACAGAAGCACTGACACAAAACTCAAATGCTGGTTGGGGTGTTTTTACTTTAATTTTAGTTGCCGTTCTGCGCGAAGGCTTTGAAACTGTTCTGTTCGTTGCTGCTAATTTTCAACAGGGATTAATGCCAGCATTGGGTGCTATTGCTGGTTTGATAGCGGCATCTGCTATTGGGGTGCTGCTATTTAAATGGGGTGTAAAAATTAACATCCGCCAGTTTTTCCAGGTAATGGGCGTTTTATTAGTGTTGATTGTCGCTGGGTTGGTAGTTTCAGCCTTGAAACATTTTGACGACGCTGTGGCTAACCTTGCCCTTAGCAGTCGTGCTACAGAAAGCCTTTGTTTCTATTACGAACGTTTTACAAAAGTCCACTCCTGTATTTTGGGGCCAATGGTTTCCAATACTTCCACAATCTTGCCCGACGAACAGTTTCCTGGGATTATTCTCAAATCTTTATTTGGTTATAGAGATAATCTCTATCTTGTGCAAGCAGTAGGATATGTGGCATTTTTACTCACCATTGGAGGACTGTATTTCCGTAGCCTTGGAGGTGCTTCTCCTGAAGGTAAAAAGAATATCCCCTTTGCTCAAAAACCGATTAATTCTGCAAAAGATTAAAAGCACAGTCAGTAGCCTCGTTCCCAGTCTATGACTGGGAATCGCCTTAGCGATCGCTTACCATCCAGCATTGGTTTGAAGATTGAGTTGTGAGACAAACTACGGTAAGTTGATAAATATACCGAATTTATTTAACCAAGAACCGATCACAAACCATTTTTTCAATCCTAAATATGTCAGAGATTGCTGATTTCTCGGCTTTTAAGCTTTTGTCGTTATATCGCGATCGCCAGTTGTCACCAACAGAAGTAACCAAAGCTGCCCTAGAGCGGATTAATACTTACAATAGCCAAGTTAATGCATTTGCGATCGTTGATGAAGAAACCGCTCTTGCTGAAGCCCGTGCTTCAGAAGTGCGTTGGGTGAATGGAAATCCTCTTGGCTTGGTGGATGGTATACCCTTTACCGTTAAAGATTTACTCTTAACCAAGGGTTTGCCAACTCGACGAGGCAGTAAAGCGATTTCTTCCAATCAACCTTGGCAAGAAGATGCCCCTGCGGTGGCTCGTTTGCGCGAACAAGGAGCAGTACTACTAGGAAAAACCACAACCTCAGAGTTTGGCTGGAAGGGTGTAACCGAAAGCCCCCTGACTGGAATCACCCGCAATCCTTGGAATACAGATTTGACTCCTGGAGGTAGTAGTGGTGGGGCAGCTGTTGCTGCTGCATTGGGAATGGGAACACTCCATCTCGGTACAGATGGCGGCGGCTCGTCAAGATCACCGGCAGCCTTAACAGGAGTGTTTGGTTTGAAACCCACTTTTGGGCGTGTTGCTGGCTATCCATCAGCCCATACAGGAACTTTATTTCATATTGGCGTTCTGGTTCGCACCGTCACTGATGCCGCAGTCATGATGAATGTTATTGCCCATCCTGATGTGCGGGATTGGTATGCTTTATCAGGTGACAAACAGGACTACACTTTTGATTTAGATAAAGGTGTTGCGGGACTGCGGATTGCTTACAGTCCTAACTTTGGCTACGCTGATGTCGAGCCAGAAGTAGCTGCCTTAGTTAAAGCCGCAGTTGATATTTTTGCCAAACTTGATGCTGTTGTTGAAGAAGTCGATCCTGGTTTTGCAAATCCCCGCAGTATTTTCCAAACCTTCTGGCAAACTGGTGCAGCCAAGTTACTGCGAGGCTTTAGTCCAGAACAACAAGCTGTCATTGAAGAAGGCTTGCTCTCAATTGCCAAAGAAGGCGATCGCATCACACTAGCAGAATATCTCAGCGCCCAAGATGCTCGTGAAGCATTAGGACGACAAATGCAACGCTTTCATGAAAACTATGATTTACTGATTACTCCCACCTTACCTACAGTTGCTTTTCCAGTTGGACAAAACAGACCCCAATCATCTATCGAGAATCCGCAACGTGATTGGGCACCTTTTACCTATCCTTTTAATCTCACACAACAACCTGCTGCGTCTGTACCTTGTGGCTTCACTACAAATGGTTTGCCTGTAGGAATGCAAATCGTTGCTGCGAAATATAGAGATTTACTGGTATTGCAAGCAGCTAAAGCTTACGAAAGCATTTCTCCTTTCATCATGCCATTAGAATTGAATAGAAATGTTTTGAAGTAATTAAAAAAGGCAGTGAGCAAAATTTTTATATTAAATTCCTTACTACTGCTTTCTCAAATACCCAATCTAGAGTCAAAATTTCTAGATTTAAAAAATCAATTAGAAAAGAAAGGGTTTCAGGTAATCATTGCACTGCCACCAAAGCGAGGAGCTTATGGGTTACTAAGAGAAGCTGACAAAAAAATCTGGATTAATCCTGTAGTATTTAAGTTACATATTGGGACTCAAACACTAATCCATGAAACTGTTCATGCAGCACAGGTATGCGCCGGAAAAGGAAAAATAAAAACTTTAGGTTTAAACATTCAACCAAGCAATTACGCGCGACCATTTTTTAGACGTTATACTGATGTCAAACGGCAAGATTTAGAAAGAGAAGCCTATGCAGTGCAAACTCAACCTAATAGTTTTGAATTAGCTATATCTCTTTTTCAACAACACTGTAAGTAGCTAGTTTGACAGATGTAAAAGCTGAAGCGCCTTTATTGAACTGCTTTGTAATACAAAGTGTTGTTGAGTAATAATATTGAGTGCAAAGAATGCTTTAAAACCCGAATTTGTTAATGATTTTTTAGTACAAAATAACAAGAAAGATACTTTGCAGCAGTTTCAAAGTAATTTGAATGTTGAAGTAATCATAGTAATTGTCAAATTCATGTTGTCTCACTATCGGGTACACGCATTTATAAGACGGTTTGGAAAACTAGGTTCTCTAGTGTTAACTTGACACTTCTTTTCTCCAACTTCCTTACTGTTTTTGATAACTCTATAAAAATTCTATCTTGTTGTAACTCAAATCGGCAAATAGCGTCATCAGAAGTGAGAAAACTTGGTTCAAAGTTTTCATAAACACTAAGAATTTTCCCATTTGGACATTCTACTCGCTCAACAAGGTTAATATGATTACCTAGAGCTAATTGTACGAGAAACACAAAAAGAATAAAACAGCCAAAAAATCCTGCTACTAGAATACTGAAAAATTTTAGCAAGTCTTCTTTGAACAAAAAGCTATTAATAAATAGCAATAAAGGTGTGATATAAAAATATAGCGTGGTAATTTTGTTGAATAGATCAAACTCGAAAATAATTTTACTTGACCAATTTCCATCCCAGTTAAAAATGAGTGGTATTAGACTAATTATAATAACAACTAAGTTGTCTGAAGGTCTATCAAGTCTACTTATCAAGAACCAACGAACCCATCGCCAAAAGTTTTTGAGAAGTTTAGCAATCTGCATTTTTTAATACTGGTATTTATAAGTAAATAATACTCCTTAATATAGGACTCTGATTTGATTTTTGAAAACATACTGAGATTGAAAAGCCTGTTTTCCCAGGTTTTCTCTAAAATTTTGTTCACAAATCAGACAGTAGTCCTATAAGTACTGTTTAAATTATATGCGATGTTCTCTCATTATTAAGCTAACCTGTTATGCAAACAACGCTTGCTTAAGCTGCTGACAAGCCTTTTCAATTGCATCTATACTACCTGGATTCACCAAACCAAAATAATCAAACACATAGACTCGGTTATTTTTAGTTGCTTGCAATTGCTGCCAAAAAGCCTCCTTTTTCAAAGAATCTAAAAGTACTGCTTCCGAATTTCCTTGTGGAGGATTAACTAAAATTATCACCTCTGGATTTGCTTCTAAAACTTTCTCAGCCGAAAGCGTCACATAGCCGCCAACTGGGCTTTTTCCTTGTAAATCTGCGGCTATATTTTTCGCCTGAAACTTCGCCAGCAAATCTCCTGCCCAACTGTTTTTATTCGGCGCTAAAATTGGTTGACGACTAACCAGTGCTAGAGTAGAAGGACTCTGAGTTGGCTTATCTGGTAAGAAAGTTTTATAACGATTTAACAAAGGCTGAGGATCGGCATTAATTAACACAGCCAGCTTTTTAGTAAGTTCTTCTAGAGATTCCCAGCTATTCACCTTAGTGAGCAAAGTTTGAATTCCTAGCTGCTGAAGTTTTTGAATTGGAATGTTAGAAAAACCTTCAGCACCAATAACTAAATCTGGTTTGAGTGCTACCACTTTCTCTAAATTTGGCGGACTTTGACCTTCACTAACGCGGGGAATATCCTTGAATCTTGAATCATTCTTAAATAATTTACTACCAGTGATTCCGACAACTTTTGTTTGATCGAGTCGAGAGACAATATCAGCAGAAAGAGAAGAAAGAGCAACCACTCTTTTTGCTGATCCTTTTGCTAATTGCTGAGAGTTCGTGTTAGTAGCTTCAGTGGTATTTTCCACTTTGGTTTGTGGTTGCTGAGTATTTGTAGTGGTGCAAGCAACTAAAACTATACTCAACAAAATTGCTAAAGCAGATAAGAGCCAACGACGATGCATATTAAAATTCCTTATATGACTGAACGGGTGACAACATAGCTATATCGCCTGCTAAATAAGGGATAGAGCATGAAAACCACGCTGAAAATAGAGTCGTTTTTGAGGCTTAACGGCCATCTATATATAGAAAAAGATTATACGGGAACTTTCCGTATAATAATTATAGTTAGGTGTCACACCAAGCCCGATCATCACGAACAGTTCCTTCATGGCCCAGAACATCTACGACGACCAGTTCTTCTTTGAAGCATACGGTCAACTTCCCCGATCGATACATGGCTTGGACGGTGCGCCTGAATGGCCCGCACTTCGGAGGCTGCTTCCGCCGCTCCAAGCCCTCAGTGTTCTTGATCTCGGCTGCGGCTTTGGTTGGTTCTCCCGGTGGGCTGCTGAGTCTGGTGCAGAGTCAGTCCTTGCCGTTGATCTGTCCGAGCGAATGCTCACCCGCGCACGTGCCAAGACCGAGCTGACCAATGTAATCTTTGAACGTGCAGACTTAGAAACGTTGGTTCTTCCACCAGCTGCCTTCGACTTGGTGTACAGCTCCTTGGTACTGCACTATGTCAAAAGACTGCCTGCACTTCTGGACACGCTTTTTTACGCAACCCGATCGCACGGTAAACTTATCTTCTCAGTTGAACACCCTCTATTCACGGCACCCGCGAATGCAACGTGGGAAACCCTCCCTTCCGGCGCGCGAGTTTGGCCACTCGACCAGTACCTCATTGAAGGCCCTCGCGTCACGAATTGGCTTGCCCCAAGCGTGACTAAGCAGCATCGAACGATTTCAACCTATGTCAATCTCTTGCTTGCTGCTGGCTTTCACATCTTAGCTATCGAGGAGTGGGGGCCGAGTCCCGCCCAGATAGAAGAACATCCAGAATGGGCTAGCGAACTTCACCGCCCACCCTTTCTTCTGATCTCTGCCGGCCGAGAACCGAAGAATGCCGCCTAACCCTTCGCTCGATTGGACTTCCACCGGCTTGGTCTGCGAGGTAGTGGAAAATAGGAAGAAAGGCTGGCTTCTTACCAATTTGAAGAAAATTTGACAATTATTAATGTAATTTTTCCAATCTCCAGTTCAACTTACTTCGTCTCCATCCAATTTTCACCAACACGCGCCTCCACAAGCAAAGGAACACTCAACTGCACTGCATTTTCCATCACCGATTTAATTTGTAGTTGTAATTCTTCCCACTCATTAGGGGGAATTTCAAACACTAATTCATCGTGAACTTGCAACAACAAACGCGCCTGATAGTTCTTCAAAATTTCATGCAATCTCACCATTGCAATTTTGATAATATCAGCATTGGAACCTTGAATTGGTGCATTAGCAGCGGAGCGTAATAAACCTGCATCAAAAGCACCCAAATTCTTCAATTTACTCAGATCGATATCTTCTGGGTTGCTGCCTTTTAATTTGCGTAAACTATTATTAGTAAAGTCAAAGTAACGACGACGACCGAAAATAGTTTCTACATAACCAAGAGCGATCGCTTCTTTTTTCACTCGCTCCAAATATGCAAAAACTTTGGGGTATCGTTCATTAAACCGCTTAATGAACTCATTAGCAATAGTCTTATCTATCCCAGTTGAGCGCGAAAACCTTAGAGAACCCATGCCATAAATCACGCCAAAATTGATAGTTTTAGCCATCCCTCGTTCTTCTGATGTGATATTTTCTTTTTCAAACACTAATCGCGCCGTCACAGTGTGAACATCTTCATTTTGCTGATATGCTTGCACTAATATCGGCTCTTGACTCAAATGAGCCAAAATTCGCAATTCAATTTGTGAGTAATCAGCAGCCACCATTAACCAACCAGCTTCTGGCAAAAAAGCCTTCCGAATTTGACGACTAAAAGCTGTACGAATGGGGATATTTTGCAAATTTGGATTAGAAGAAGATAACCTACCAGTTGATGTTGCTGCTTGATTAAAATCAGTATGCACTCGCTGGGTATCTGGACGCACTAATGCAGGTAATGCATCAACATAAGTAGACTTTAATTTGGATAGAGTGCGATACTCAACGATCGCTTCAACAAATCCAGTGTTATCATCTTCTTGAAGTCTTTCTAGTGTTGCTGCATCTGTAGAGTAGCCCGTTTGAATTTTACGAGAATGTTTAGTGCTTAACCCCAACTTTTCAAACAAAATTTGACTCAACTGCTTAGGAGAACCCAAGTTAAAATTTTCCCCAGCTATTTCAGTTGCTTCCTCTTTTAACCTGGCTAACTCAGTTTCTAAATGCTGCGAAAGTTCTTGTAAATAAGCTGAATTAATGCGGACACCTGTGTATTCCATTTGGGCTAAAACAGCTTCTAGCGGCTGTTCCACTTCCACTAATAGCTTAGATAAAGCTGGAATTTTCTCTAGATCCTCACGTAATTTCGCCACTAAACCAAAGGTAGAATAAGCATCCATACCGCAGTAATCTGCGACGGCGGGAATATCTATATCAGCGATGGTTTTGCCTTTAGGAACTAAATCTAAGTAACTTTTAGCTATCAATCCCAAATATCGCTGTGACAAATCCATCAAATTATGACTTGAATCGGGATTTAGAATATAACTTGCCAGCATAGGATCAAACACCACTCCCGCCAAATTAATTCCTTGACACCTGAGAACTAGGCGGTCAAATTTGGCATTCTGTAAAGCTTTGGGATAATCAGCACTTTCGAGAATTGGGCGTAATGCTTCTAACACCAAATCTTTATGCAAATTTTCCCCAGTTTTGTGCCCCAGAGGAATATAGGCTACCTCATCTGGTTTCGTTCCCCAGCAGCAGCCAATTCCTACTAACTCAGCATCTCTTGGTTCTAAATCAGTGGTTTCAGTATCCCAAGCAACAGGAGTTTCTGGGTTAGTAAATTTTTGCAAAATTTTCACTAATTCAGTTAATTGGGCTTCGGTATTGATGATGCGTGGTGTAATTGGGGAAGTAGATTGTTGTGGGACTGCTGCTGTATCGCTAGCACTGAAAAACCACAAATCATTATCTTCATCAGCGCTAAATTCTGAGTTAGTAAAGTTGGGATTACTTACCTCTGTTTTGGCTTCTTGCTTTTCTTCGACTTTGCCACCAAAACGTTGCTGAAGGTCGTTAATTTTGCCTAAAAAAGACTTAAATTCTAACTTTTCTAAAATTGGTGATAAGACGCTTGTATCAAACCCTTTTAATTTACAATCTTCTAAATTGAATTCTATAGGAACATCTAAAACTATGGTTGCCAAATAGCGAGACTTATCGGCATCTTCTTTACCGACTGCCAGTTTTTTCTGAGTTGCACCTTTAATTTCATCTAACGCAGCATAAACATTCTCAAGTGAACCATAGGTATTCAGCAGCTGCACTGCTGTTTTTTCCCCAATCCCCTTAACACCAGGAATATTATCCGATTTATCACCACAAAGAGCTTTGAAATCAACAATTTGTGAAGGTAAAACCCCCATCTTCTCTTTGACTTGTTCTGCTTCAAATTCCGTGATGCTATTTGTAGAGCGCTTTAGGGCATCTGGACTAAAATTCAGAACAGTGATTTCTTTATCAGAGTCGATTAGTTGAAATAAATCGCGATCGCCAGTCAGAATCTTCACCCTATACCCAGCCGCAGTTACTCGCTGTGCTAAGGTTCCCAAAATATCATCTGCCTCAAAACCAGGGGCAGTAAAAAAGGGTAGATTGAAGCCATTGAGCAACTCATGCAGGTTTTCTAAGTCGGGAATGAAATCTTCTGGCGTTTCCGGGCGATCGGCTTTATAAGTATCGTCAGCTTCGTGGCGAAAAGTTGCCTCACCCAAATCAAAAGCGATCGCCATTGCTTGGGGCTGTTGTGTTGCCATTACCTCCAACAGGCACTTCACAAAACCAAAACATATACTCGTAGGAATCCCTGCTTTAGTACGCAGTCCTCCATCTCGCCCTTTGGCGAAAGCAAAGTATGAACGATAAGCCAGCGAGTGTCCATCTACGAGGATGAACGTGGGGCGTGTTGCAGTTGCAGAAGTGAAAGTTTCAGACATAGCCCTATTTTAGCCAGAAGCTTTGTCACATAGTTAGCAATTTCAGATGCTCGTTTAGCTTCGCTTTGGTGACACTAGCCCAGTTTTTGCGTATCAATTAATTTTAGACAAAATAATATCTACGCATTTGCCGCTTTAGTACAGAAGCCAAGTAGAACCAACTTTTGCCAGGGATACCAGCCCAATTAAGTACGTGAATATAAGCATAGTTACCAGATAGTAACTAGATCCCTAACTTATCACCAGAAGTCGAGGATCTATCTCCTGAGCCTTTTATGTTTTATTAGGTTGACCTAGCTTACTTCTCAGGAATCAACAAAAACTAGCTTAATATTTCGACATAAGATTGCCATTATCCAAACCTCTGTACCTTAACAAAACTTTATATATACCACTCAAAAAGTCTATTTCTCGAAGGAATTTAAACACAATAACTTTACATAAAGTTACGTGTATTTATCAAGACTACAAGCAAAGTTTCAGAGTTAAAAATAGGTTAGTAATCCCGTAATTGTTCGTTTCAGAAAGGCATCTTTTATCCATGACAACAAAACTATTCAACACTCTAGCTGCTGCTACAACTTTGGCAGGAATTGTTGCAACATCTGGAGCAGCCAATGCAGCTTCTCTCTCATACAGTAGTTCCACTGATTACGATTTCACAAATATCATTGATGCACCTCTGAGCGTCCAAAAATTTAACTCATCTTTGGGTACACTTAAGGGTGTAACGATAAGTTTTACTGGCGACTTACTTGGAAATGCAGGTTTTGAAAACAGGAGTCCAACCCCGACTCCGGTGACAGTAAATCTTGCTAGTCAAATCAGTTTAAAACTAAATAATCAGTCTCTGTTTGCGCTCAATCCACAAGATATCTCAAGTTATCAAGCTGCTAAATATGACGGTAAAACTGATTATAATGGCACCTCTGGAAAGACTATTTCTAACTTAACTGCTACACAATCTGCTACTCAGTCTTTCACCAATACCCAATTCTTGCAGTCTGTCACTGGTAATGGCGACATAGACTTTTTGTTCTCAGCTTTAGCCAACTCAGTAGTTACGGGTTCGGGCAACATGAGATCCTATATTGATACTTATGCCAAAGCAGGTATCAAAGTAACTTATGACTACGATGAGGTGAAATCAGTACCTGAATCTTCTGCCACACTTGGAATTGGTTTAATTGCTGGGCTTTGTCTATTGTCACAACGTAAAAAAAGCTGGATCAAGATGTTTAATTAATTGACTTTCTTGAATAGGTAGATTTTTCTGATTTTATCTATCCATCAGGCTGTCTAATTTAAATAAAAATGCCCGATTTTTTCGAGAATCGGGTTTTTTATTGCGCCTATTAGCCATAATTTTTAAGACTTTTGAAGTAAATCCAAAATCCTCAGAGCAAGTTGATTGCTCGCTGGGAACAATCTAAAATCTAAAATTGTGTGAGTCAGCATCCTTATCTTAGGAAATTGGATTGACTAGAGATGCCAATTTTTTCTACAACTCCCCACTGGTCGCTAGAGCCTGTTAACCTCTTACTGGAACTTAAAATCTAGGAAATTATGCAGAAAGCATCTACTGACAATCAGGCTGCTGCAAAAGACATTAAACTACTAGTTTTGGATATAGATGGCACGATCGCTGGACACTCTAACACCATCAGCAAACCTGTAAAGCAAGCTATTATTGCAGCCCAAGCACGAGGAATTAAAGTAGCGATCGCTACAGGTAGAATGTATTGTTCAGCCTTGCGCTTTCACCAAGACATCGGCTCTACCTTACCATTAATGGCCTATCAGGGAGCCTGGATTCAAGACCCAATCACCCAAAAAATTCATCGCCATTGGGTTGTTTCCAGAGAAATCGCCCACCAGCTACTCGACTATTTTGAACAGCCTGAATTGCGATCGCTTCTATCTGTTCACTTTTACATCAACGATCAACTATACGTTCGTGAGTTAACCAGAGAAACCAAAATTTATGCAGAACGTTCTGGTATTATTGCGATTCCTGTAGGTGATTTGCGTCAAGCCTTAACGAATGAACCGACAAAAATTCTTGCTTTGTGTGATGACACAGATGTAATCGATAAGCTATTAGGAAATTTGCGCCGCCAATACACACCCGCTGAACTTTATCTGACAACCTCTGTTGCTACCTTTTTTGAAGCAACTAACGCCTCTGTAAATAAGGGGACTGCTGTACGTTACCTAGCCGAAGAATTGTTGGGATTACAGTTAGCCAACGTTATGGCGATTGGCGATAACTTCAATGATGTGGAAATGCTGCAGTATGCCGGACTTGGTGTAGCTATGGGCAACGCACCAGCAGCAGTACAAGCGATCGCTAAGTGGGTAGCTCCTAGCGTAGAGGAAGATGGGGCAGCAGTAGCAATTGAAAAGTTTTTGCTGTAGTGAAGGCATTTTTTCAAATCTAACCCATACAAATCAGAAAGGACACCGACGACTGGCCGTGTTTCGTCTCGGTGCCCCTGCTGGTTCGCTCCTCACACACCTGCTAATGTATCCGAGGTGGTGCATTGAGTCAATAGCTATATAAAAAGTTTTTATTTTTGCCTAAGCGACATTACCGATTTATAACTCCAAAGGCGCAAAAACCCCCAGATTTTCCTCTAGGACAAATTTTAATACTGACTGAGTAGCCACGAGCAATCCGAGTCTAGCTTGGGCCAGCTCTGGTGACGTAATTTTCACCTCACCCCAAATCCGGCAATTAGACCAAAACTTTTCAAAAGCTTGGCTCAAATTCAGCGCTACTTTTTCCCATTTCACAGAACCGTTAACATCAGGGCACTCTATGTTGTCTACCACTTGTATTAATTCGCCAATTAGACGACGCTCATCTGGGTGATTTAGCCGCAATATTCCGTCGCAATTAAGCCAAGGTAGAGGGTTAGGAGAGATAACATTCCAAAAAGCTGGACTAGTATTTGGAACTGGTTCTCTAAGTTTAATCAATCCCTCCCGATGAGCCAGAAGCACTAGCGAACAGCAGCGTGCATGAGCATATTCAACAGCAAACAATGAATTGGGCACTGAGGATTGGGGATTGGGGATTGGGCATTGGGCATCAATTGTCCCCTCATGTTCCCCACTCCCCTCTCCCTCCCAACTCCCGACTACGAGACTTTGTAACCAAGTCGCTAAGGTTGAGTGAGTTAATTCAAAATTTATCCAACCAGGGGGAACTATTTGGATGCTAAAAACGTCCTCACAAATCCCTGATAAATCTGAAGCGATCGCACTAGCAAGCTCCATCGCTTTTCGATTCTGAGATTTTGATAGTCGCAAAGACACACTTGAGGTATAGAAAACTCTATTATCATCTCTACCTTTATATAGAGGAATTTTTTCGTCTTTTATGGATCTATTTTTTTCCCTATAAGTATCAATGCTTATTGATTTTGTTAGACAACTATATAATAGCTGTTTGATTGACGTATATTTGCTAACTGGTAATTTATAATGCACGTAATATTATTTAATTAGTCATGTAAGATATATTTGTTACTTTTCTGTCATCTATCTTGCGGTATAAATTTAATTTAGATAAAGAAAAATGAGAAGAGGATAAAATTTGATGAATAATCGATGAATAGTAAGTAAACTTTACTACCATCATTGTACAGTAGGAAGTATAACAAAAGAGTAGAGAGTAATTTGCTTTCTATTCTTTGGATTGGCTGGCGCTGTTAGGCGTTAAGCCTGCCTCGCCAACACAAAGACACTCCTTGCACCCTTTTATTTATGTCTTTGTCTTCAGCCGAACGCTCTTTGTTACCTATGCAATCTCCATCCTCCTTTTCTGAGGCATCACGGCCTTTTTTGACTTGGCAACGCATTCTTGACTGGGCTCAAGAACACTATCGCTGCCGCACCTTTAGCAAAGATGAGCGCATTCCAGCCCGGCCTGGATTGCTGTATTTGGTGCAAAGGGGTGCGATCCGTATGGTAGGAACCGCCCAAGTTAGCGCTACTGCCAGTCAGCTAACGTCTCGACGAATCAACAGAACCCCAGAAGAAGCGTTCTTGGGTTTCGTGGGAGCGGGACAACCATTTGAAATTGTTGCTCAGTCACCATTCACACTCCAGGCTTACGCCCATGTCGATCAAACTGCGGTGTTGTGGATGTACTGGCACGATCTAGACAATTGGCCTCACTTCCGTCGCGAAGTTATGGATGCCTTTAGGTATCAGCACCAGCGTAAGCTGCTGTGGCTGAGTGCCTTGGGACAACGCCGCACAATTGACCGACTCTTAGGATTTCTCACATTGTTAATTGAGGAATATGGAGAGCCAGCAATGAGCGACACTGATCCTGATGTGATTCGCGGTTATTGTCTGCCCTTTCCCCTCACCCATGCCCAAATTGGTAGCGCGATTGGTTCCACTCGTGTCACCGTCACCCGCTTGATGGGTAAGCTGCGTCAACGTGGTTTAATCCTGACTCAAGGGGACAATCTAATATGCTTGCCAGCAGAGTCGATTAATAGAGCTGGTTAAGGTACAGTTCAGAGCGGCGATTTCCGCCACTCTGTCTTGAGTGCGATGGGCTAGACCCCGCCGGAAGTGATCGCTCTTGTCAGCGAATTTTGACAAATCCCGCTTGGGTAATCAGTTCCTGTCCCTGCTCAGTCAGCAGTAAGTTGGCGTAAGCGACACCTGCTTGCTGCTCAGTCTGACCATTCTGTTTGACCACCACAAACAGATTGCGGGTAATCGGGTATTTTCCTGATTGGAATGCCTCAATGTTCAACTTGTTCCGTTTACCAGGACATTCAGACGGGAGGACAGAAGGTTCTTGGTATGGTGCAATGTATTGCCCTTGCGTGCGCCCCAACGGCAAGGCTTTGATTGAGCATTGAGGAATCACCTCTGGGGCAGAAGCGTAGTAGATGCTACCAGGACTATCAGCCAATTTTTGCAAGGCTTGGGTGGTTGTGGAGATAAATTCTACATTGGAGCTGAAAGCTTGACCACCCAAGATGTCTTGGACAAAAAGTTCGACAGTACCGCCATCAGCAATGCGGCGGGAATAGGGCTTGATCGGGATATTGGGGCCGCCCACCTGGCTCCAATTATTGATTTTGCCTGTGTAAATTGACTTTAACTGTTCTATCGTCAGTCCTGGGATATTCAGGCTGGGGTTAACTGCAACCGCTAAACCATCAATTGCCACAGGAATTTGTTTCAAACTGAACCCACGCTGCTGGGCACGGCTTAATTCTTGATCTAGAACTGGTCGGGAGGACTGGGCAAAGGCTAGTTGACCGTCTATCAAGGACTGGATGCCAGTACCAGAACCAGGAGATGCATTACTGGGTTCTACATAGCGCAGCCGTAACTCTGGCCGCGCGGCTTGAATTGCTGGATCAACTACTAGTCGAATCGGTGCCCAAGATGTACTGCCACCGTAATTGAATAATCCTGTAGGAACATCCTTTACTGAAGTGAAAGTATTGCCACTAGGTTGTTCTGATCCGGTTTGGGGCGTTTTAGTGCTACCAGAATTAATTGTATTTAGATCGACACCAGATTTTCTAGTAAACCACCAAAAACCGCCAGCTATTAGCCCGACGGTGATTAGGATGGATAATACAAGAATAGTTGTTTCATTTTTTTGGGACATAGTATAATTACCCGCGCATCCATTCAATATAAGTGCTTGACTTGATAAGTGCTTGCTACTTGAGATTGTATTTGGAGGACGGGTGTTTTATTAAAAATGCTGACAAATCCTCACTTCTGACTACAATAGATGCCAAGGTATAATAAATTTTCCCTGGATTATTCGTCTTTTTTCTCAAGACTTGAGTGTTGGCGAGGATAAGTTGTTAGTTGATACTAATACCATTTCTTTGTGAGGCTGCGCCAAATTTTCTTTCTTCCTTTGTGACGGCAGTCGCTCATGGGGGAAACCCCCAAGACCGCGCTGCCTCTCCTTTGTGCCCTTTGCGGTTCGTTCCTTATATAATTTGGCGCATCTTTATACAGAATTGGTATAAGAATTTTCCCCGTAAAGCTCAATTTCTCATCTTCAGGGTTTTTCCAGGTTAACGATTGGTTAATTTTTAATTTTTTATTGTTGATTAACGCACTGGTTCAAAGTCATAACCAGTGCGAGAGCGAGAACCAGGAACGATTTTTACAAGTTGGACTGGCGCATTGCGATCGCCTGATGCTAAAAACCGAATTGTACCAGAAGCACCAGTGGCAGAAAAGTCAGAGGACAAGAGTGCTTGTTGGACTCCATCTCGCGTGGGATTGCGTTCTAATGCTGCAATTAGAGCTACAGTGGCATCATAACTGAGGGCGCTGCGCCAACTCACATCAGCGCCCCATAATTGCCGCGATTTCTGGGGAAAATCTGACTTAGGATCGCTATCAATATGCCAGGGAACTGCTACTACCATCCCCACAGCTTGTTCTCTGCCAATTTCTAAAGTTTTAGCGGTGTAAACATCATCTCCCCCCAGTAGAGTTAACCGTTTCTGGTTAATTTGAACTACTTGCAGCGCTTTATCCAAAGTTTCAGTATTAGCAGCTAACATCAACACTTCTGCACCTTGTTTAGTTGCTTGTTCTACACTTTTAGCCGCACTAAAATCCGCCTTGGATAAGTCAAATTCGCTGGATGCCTGTCCACCCTCTAGGGAAACGGATGAAACAAACTCTGACTTTAAAGACTGGCTATAGTTACTCTGAGAATTAAAGAAAACTACTGCATTTTTTTTCTGCAAGGTTCTCACCATATAGTTAGCTAAACTTCTTGCAGCCATAAAATCACTAGGAACCGTGCGAAAAACATAGCGGCTAAAGTTAGAAATTTTGACAGATGTGCTGGTTGGAGATATGGCTACAAGTTGTCCAGAAGTATAGATAGTACCTGCGGCTAAAGTGGAATCGCTAGTATTCGGCCCAACTACACCCAATACTTCGGAATTGCTGACTAGGCCAGAAGCGATTTGCTTGGCTATTTCTGGATTGTCGTCATCGCTAGCTATCCCTACCCTCAACGCTACTCCCTTGACTCCTCCAGAACTATTAACTTGATTTTGGGCTTGGGCGATACCACGTAAAATTTCTAAAGAAGTATTGGGGTCAGTGCCAAATGGTACAGAAGCCACGATGGTATAGCTTTTGGAAGAACCGATTCGGGCATTATTAAGAAAAATTAATGTTTCTGGATCATTACGATTGAGTTTTAGAGCAGCTGTGAAATTGGCGATCGCTTTATCATAACTTTTAGCTGCGATCGCCTGTATTCCTTCTTTTTTCACAGGAGAAATCTCACCCGGGGTAAAAGATTTTTCCCCAAAACTAATGCGATCCTGCAAGGATGGATTGCTACCTGGTTCCTGATTTGGAATGGTGGTATTACTAATTTTTACTCCATTGTTAGTAAACCACCAGAAACCACCGCCAACTATGCCAACTGTCAGCAGTAGAGCCAAAGCTAAAATTGTGGTTTCATTCTTTTGTGACATGAACAAGTTTAAATAAAGTAAAAATATTTAATATTTGATTATTTGGCTAAATCTAAGCATTTCAATCATTTAATTCTAACAAATCCAGCTTTTTCAATCAGTTCTTGACCTTGAGGTGTCAGCAGCCAATTTGCATAAGCTTCGCCAGCTTGCTGATCTGTTTGACCATTCTGTTTAACGATTACAAATAAATTGCGGGTAATTGCATAGTCTCCACTACGAAATGCTTGACTATTCAACTGGTTACGTTTACTGGGACATTCAGATGGAGATACAACAGGTTGTTGGTAAGGAGGCACAAATTGACTGCTGATTCGCCCTAATGGTAGGGACTTAATCGTACATTGTGGTACAACCTCTGGGGCAGAAGCATAATAAATTGCGCCAGGATTTGCGGCTACTTTTCGTACTGCTTCTGTGGTTGTGCCAACATAACTAACGTTAGTACCAAATTTTTCTTTATTTAAAACATTTTCGATAAAGAATTCCACTGTACCCCCCGCTTCTTTGTTGCGAGAGTAGACTTTAATTGGTAAATTTGGCCCACCCACTTGTTGCCAATTAGTAATCTTGGCAGTGTAGATGTCTTTAAGTTGGGCGACAGTTAAACCAGGGATATTGAGATTTTGGTTAACTGCGATCGCAATACCATCAATCGCCACTGGAATTTCTTTCAAACCAAATTCTTTTTGTTTAGCTTCGGTATTTTCTTCAGCTTTAACTGAGCGAGAAGACTGAGAAAAAGCTAGTTGATTATCTATCAACATCCGAATACCAGTTCCAGATCCTGCTTGACCTGAAGCAGGTTGAGTATAGCGTAAAGTAAATTGAGGACACAGGCTTTCTAGTACGGAGTCTACGTCTTTACGGATGGGTGCCCAGGTTGTACTACCACCATAGTTGAATGTCCCTTCTGGGAGATTTGGCACGTTACATCTGTTGTTGACAAACTGGTTTATGGGATTACCTGTGTTACCACTCCCGGAAGTTTTAGGAACAGTTCCGGTTAATTGCGCCCACCGTTCCATAAGAAACCATAGACCACCAAAGATTAAACCAATAGTGATGACAATGGCTAAAAAAAGACTAAGTGTTTCGTTTTTCTGAGACATTTATGTAGCTGTTAGCACCAGAAGTTTTTTAAAGTAAGAGAGATAATAATTTATAAATAAGTCGAAATACAGCTGTTAGTGAAATAGCTACTAAGCCTGCTCCAACTGCTAAAATCACTACTGACGGAAGATCAAGACCTCCCCGTAAAAAGGGGACAAAAAAAATAATTGCAAAAGTAATTGTGGGAATAATTAATAAATCGAACTTTTCAATCCACCGCCTGGTTTGGGCAAAAATTAGTATACCTAAAATCAGGGCGGAAGTAGTCAAAGTAACTATTGGTGATTTTACTAGACTGAAGAGGGCGATCGCGATCAATGCACCCTCAAATCCACTAAATGCCGCCCCACCCAATAATTCCAATGTAGAAAACGCTGGTTGAGTTGGTGGACGACGGGGAACGACAGGATTAGAACCTTTGGATGGTTGTGGCGGGAGGGTTACAGAGGGCGAATTAAGTTGTGTAGGGACTTGAGCCGCCTGTGAGTTAAGTGCGCGTAGAACCTCCTGGGCTGACTGGAAGCGTTGATTAGCCGCAGGTAGGAGCATTTTGTCTAAAATGTCAGCAAGGTGAGGGTTGACACTCACTTGGGTTCGCCATTTCCACTGGTTGCTATAGGCATCAAATAGTTGAATTGCTTCCTGATTTGTTAACAAGGTAATCAGAGTTACAGCTAAAGCGTATAAATCTGTAGATGGAAATACTTGCCCACCAGCCATCTGTTCAGGTGGTGCAAATCCCATAGAATAAATTCCTGTGGAAGAAGCCGCAGAACCAAGTGCAGCATTTGTTACTTGCTTGACTGCGCCAAAGTCTAGTAAGAAAAGTTTACCATCACGACGACGCATGATGTTTGAAGGTTTGATGTCTCTGTGGATAATACCTCTGTCATGGACAAACTCTAGTACTCTCAGGATTGCTTGCAATACCTCTAACACTTGCTGTTCAGAAAATTTGCCTTGTTGAACTAATTCTTCTTCTAGGTTTTGCCCATCAATGTATTCTTGCACCAAGTAAAAAAATTGGTCTTGCTCTCCTGGTTGCAAGCTATTAACTATCACTGGGAAGAAGGCAAATAAGTCAGGAATTTGCTCGTGATCGTTACCAAGCTGTGCTAAAACTTCTGCTTCTCTTTCAAACATTAACTGCGCTTGTTGCAGTTGAGTTAAGGTTAAATTTCCCGATGGTTGAAACTGCTTAACCACGCATTGTCGCATTCCCGGTATTCGGCGATCGCGTGCCAAAAATGCTGCTCCAAACCCACCCCTTCCCAGCAGTTTCGTCGGCACGTATCGACCATCTAGCATCAATGGCATACCACAGGTAGTGCAATACTTTTGCTGGGTTGTTTTCAGTGTCGTAACATCATCTAAATCGGCAAAATAGTTTTGTGGGCGTGGACAACGCGGACGAGTGCAGTAAACTTCCATTTTCGTGATTAGTCAAAATAATTCGCAATTGATAATACTCGCCTTCTCTACGAGATGCTACGTGAATGGCAAGAAGCAAGCTACGTAATTCGTAATTAGTTCCGGTTACAGAGTAACTAAATTTGTTAATGAGGAACAGGAAACTTTTTTCCTGATGTCAAACCCTTGGCTTGCCTACAGCACCCTGCACGAACACAATGGGTTAATAATTACGAATTAAGTTAGCGACAGAGGAGCATCATTACGAATTATTTGGTCATTTACAAAAAACAAAGGACAAATGACAAGGGACTAATAACCTGATTTTAGTCTTCGCCAGATGAGGTGGGTGTTGCTACCTCCAATGTAGTTAACACTAAACTTTTTTGTGTTAATTTTAACACATCTTGATTCCATCCTGGGTTAGCAAACTGGGGCAAAATTTCTTGACTAAAGGCTTCTGCGGCCTTGGATCTATAGCGATTGGGATTACAAATCAGCCACAGCGTCCGTTTGACGACAACACCTTCAATGGGAGTACGGTGCAGAACGCCCATTTGTAACTCTTTAGCGATCGCACTAGTTGAAACAAAGGCAGCCCCTAAACCAGATTGCACAGCATTTTTAATCGCTTCAATGGAATTCAATTCCATTTCAACTTTAAAACGTCTGGTATCAATTTCACAGCGTGCTAGCACTTGGTCAATTACTTTGCGGATAGTCGATTGGGAATCTAGAGCAATGAATTGTAATTTATACAGGTCTTCTTTCTGGATTTTTTCAAGTTTGGTAAAAGGATGAAAGACAGGTATGATCAGCGCTAGCTCGTCCTCAGCGTAAGGAATAACTTCTAAAGATTCTGACAGTTCACCAGGGATTTCACCACCGATAATTGCCAAATCAACTTGTCCGTTAGCGACACTCCAAGCAGTCCGCCGGGTAGAGTGGACGTGTAATTGCACTGCCACATCTGGATATTTTTGTCGGAACATACCGATCATTCTGGGCAAAAGATAAGTGCCGGTGGTTTGAGAAGCACCGACAATTAAAGTACCACCTTGGAGATTTTGTAAATCCTCGATGGCGCGGCAAGTTTCCTGACAGAGACTGAGGATTTTTTCACCGTAGTTTAAGAGTAGATGCCCGGCTTCGGTTAATTGGGCGCGTCGTCCTCCACGATCAAATAAGGGGACATCGAGTTGCCGTTCGAGATTTTGGACTTGTAAACTAACGGCAGGCTGGGAGACGTAAAGACTATCAGCGGCACGCTTGAAGCTTCCTTCTTGGGCGATCGCTTTCAGGATACGTAACTGATCTAAAGTGAAAGGAAGGTCAGACATAAGGCTCAACCCACAAACTTTTAAAGGAGCAGATGCACGTAATAAATCCGGTTTGACAGCAATCAGCCAGACATGATTTGTTGCATATTAAACTTGAAGGATTGACTCGAAAAAGACAGTAGCACAACATCTTGACTAAAGTCCCCTTTTGAATACTTTGTGGTATTGGTTGTACTGAATTCAGTTTTCTTTAAATTACTTCACCTGTGTATATGCTGCTGATTTCTTGGTTGACACCCAGTCATTTTGTCATACTAGGGTTACAAATAGTTTTTGCGATCGCTCACAGTGGAGGCGCTGCTTTACGCCCTTGGGCAGAAAAATATATTAGCCCAAGGTTTTATCGCATTCTCTTTGCATTAGTCAGCCTACCGTTGGCTGTGATATTAATTATTTACTTTTTTGGGCACCGCTATGATGGTTTGCAAATTTGGCAGGTACAAGGGGTGCCAGGAGTCCGAGAATTTGTTTGGCTGCTGTCAGCAATCTCGTTCTTGTTTTTATATCCTGCTACCTTCAATCTACTAGAAATTGCTGCTATTCAAAAGCCCCAAGTTCATCTCTTTGAAACAGGAATTATTCGGATTACCCGTCATCCCCAGATGGTAGGACAAATAATTTGGTGTGTTGCCCATACTCTCTGGCTGGGTACAACCTTTACCCTTGTGACTTCCATTGGATTGATATTGCATCACTGGTTTGGGGTTTGGCACGGGGATCGCCGCTTGAGCGATCGTTATGGGGAAGCTTTTGAAATTGCCAAACAGCGGACTTCAATTATTCCCTTTAAAGCAATTATTGACGGGCGTCAATCTCTCAAATGGCAGGAATTTCTCCGTCCTGCCTATTTGGGAGTTGCCATTTTTATAGCTTTGCTTTGGTGGTCACACCCTCTGTTACTGGAAGCAACTAGTAGGATAAGATGGTGACTTTAGACGATCCCCAGTGTCAGCAGAAAATCCGAAATAGATGGAAATTTCAGCTTATCAATTGCTCCAAATCAATGTAGGATAAATTCAAACATCTATCAGTGGGGGGTGCATTCAGTCAGCTTGAGATTTTATATTGGTAGTCGTTGGTCAGTTGCCTTTCCTTGAAAGAAAGTGGCAGATTCAGTCAAATCCGCAGGCGGCCATGGCAATCAGGAGTTTAACATCCCAAAAAGTCAACGCGACTTCTAAGGTGGCTTTTTTGTCAGAGACATATTAACGCGCTCAATTTTTGCTAATGATTCTGTGTCCTGAAATTTCTGTCCTGAAAGCATCTATCGGCAGTTACTGACTTGCCAATCCTCCACTGAAGCAGTGCTGAGTCCTGAGTCCTGAGTAAAAGTAAGCAACTTAGTATTCATTGCTTGGCAGTTAGTCCCAATCCCCGCTTTACTCTAAAAGAAAAAGAAACGAGTTCCTCACTCAATCCGCTAACTTTAGTTATGGACTTCTACTCAGCAACCAGAACTCGGAACTCAGCACTACTCAATTCAGTACTGATAGCTAGTTTGATATAAAAACCTTATAAACCAAGAGGCGTCATGGTGTTGTCGGTTAGTGAGCGGACATTTACTCAAGAAGTTTTAGAATCTCCTATTCCTGTTTTAGTTAACTTTGAAGCACCTTGGTGTGGCTTGTGTCGAGTTATCCACCCACTATTGTTGCAATTTCAAGCCCAGTGCGGGGATGAAATTAAATTAGTCGGGGTTAACGCCGATCAAAATTTTAAATTGTCTACTACCTATAGGCTAAAATCACTACCCACTTTACTATTGATTGAAAATGGCACTATTCGCCATCGCTTGGAATGCTTTCGCGGCAAAGAAGATTTACGTCTAGCTTTAGAAGAGATTAAAGCCAGCTACAGCAATTACCCCAAAATCTACAAAAGTTCAAAAACAGTGGACTTAGAGTATCGGTCAGCGTGATGGATATTGGGCATTGGGGAGCCAGTGCGTTGCGGAGGTTCCCGACGCTCGAGTACTCGCTAACGCTGCGCTATCCGTTGAAGCAACTGCCGTCATTGGGCATGGGGCAAATGACTAATGACAAATGACCAATGATTAATCACCAAATCTAAAACCATGCTTAATACCCCACCCAATCAGCCTTGGGTGGGTTATTTTATCCTAAAGGGTGTGTGTCACAATTATTAACAGTTTCGACACGCTAATCAAGAATTCTAAAAGTAGGCGTCAGTGATGGAAGTAATCTATCAGTATGCCTGGCTGATTCCGGTGTTCCCTCTTTTTGGGGCGATGCTGGTCGGTCTAGGGTTAATCTCGTTGAATCAGGTGACAAACCGCCTACGGCAGCTTAACGCTGTGGTGATTATCTCCATGATGGCAGCAGCTATGGGGCTGTCGTTTGCCTTGTTATGGAGTCAAATTCAAGGACATGCGCCTTATCTTCGCACCTTTGAGTGGGCGGCAGCAGGTAATTTTCACCTGAGCATGGGCTACACTATTGACCACCTGACAGCCCTAATGCTGGTGATTGTAACAACGGTAGCCTGTTTAGTCATGGTTTACACCGATGGCTACATGGCTCACGATCCCGGTTACGTGAGGTTTTACGCCTATCTCAGTTTGTTTGGCTCCTCAATGTTAGGTCTGGTGGTCAGCCCCAACCTAGTACAGATTTATATATTCTGGGAACTGGTCGGGATGTGTTCCTACTTGCTGGTCGGCTTTTGGTACGATCGCAAGTCAGCAGCCGATGCCGCGCAAAAAGCATTTGTGACTAACCGCGTAGGCGACTTTGGTTTGTTACTCGGCATTCTGGGGCTATTCTGGGCAACAGGAAGCTTTGATTTTAATATCATGGGCGATCGCCTCGCCCAACTCGTAGAATCAGGTTCTATCAGCAATTTTCTCGCTGTCCTGTTTGCGATTTTAGTTTTCTTAGGACCAGTTGCGAAATCAGCCCAATTCCCCCTCCATGTCTGGCTACCAGATGCAATGGAAGGCCCCACCCCCATTTCTGCCTTGATTCACGCGGCAACAATGGTGGCGGCGGGTGTTTTCCTCATTGCCCGGATGTACCCAGTATTTGAAGACGTTCCAGCCGCAATGAATGTCATTGCCTTTACTGGGGCGTTTACGGCGTTTTTGGGGGCAACCATTGCTATTACCCAAAACGACATCAAAAAGGGCTTGGCTTACTCCACCATTTCCCAACTTGGTTACATGGTGATGGCAATGGGAATAGGTTCCTACAGTGCTGGACTATTCCACTTGATGACCCACGCCTATTTCAAGGCGATGCTGTTCTTGGGTTCGGGTTCAGTAATTCATGGTATGGAAGGTGTTGTTGGACACGACCCAGCCTTAGCCCAAGATATGCGCTTGATGGGTGGACTGCGAAAGTATATGCCCGTCACAGCAACTACCTTTTTGATTGGTTGCTTGGCAATTTCTGGTATCCCGCCTTTTGCTGGTTTCTGGTCAAAAGATGAAATTCTAGGGAAGGCTTTTGAGGCTAATCCACTTCTCTGGTTCATCGGCTGGCTAACTGCCGGTATTACTGCTTTCTATATGTTTAGAATGTATTTCTCGACATTTGAAGGCAAATTCCGGGGTACTGACGAGAAAATCAAGGAAAAACTCAAGAAGGCGGCGACAATTGTTCTGGAGTTAGAGTCAGAAGAACTAGCCCCGAATTTTGGGCCTGGGGCAATGAAGAAAGGAGAATTGGCTGCCACTGGTGAACACCATGACTCCCATGACTCTCATGACTCCCACGCGCATCACAGCGACTCGCCTCACGAATCGCCTTGGACAATGACTCTGCCATTAGTATTTTTGGCTGTGCCTTCGATTTTCATTGGTTTGGTGGGAACTCCCTACGCCAATTATTTTGAAGAGTTTATCTTTCCTCCTAGCGAAACTCTCACCGAAGTTCTAGAAAAGGCTTCCGAGTTCAATCCGACGGAATTCTACATTATGGCGGGTGCCTCAGTGGGAATTTCCTTGGTTGCGATTACCTTAGCTTCGCTGATGTACTTGCGCCGTAAAATTGACCCGGCTGCGATCGCTGCTAAAATCCAACCACTTTACGAGTTATCCCTCAACAAGTGGTACTTTGATGACATTTACCATCGGGTTTTTGTCCTCGGCTTGCGTCGCCTAGCTAGACAAGTTATGGAAGTTGACTTCCGCGTTGTAGATGGTGCTGTTAACCTCACAGGCTTTTTCACCCTTGTTAGCGGTGAAGGTCTGAAGTACCTAGAAAACGGTCGCGCTCAATTCTATGCCTTGATTGTGTTTGGGGCTGTTTTGGGCTTAGTGATTGTTTTTGGTGTTACCTGATTTTAATAGGGGTGGGCAAATGTCCGCCCCTACATTATTTTTTGTCTCACGCAGAGGCGCAGAGTCCCAGAGAAGAATTGAGAGTTGCGCCTGAAAAGATAACAAGATTTTTTAATACAAGCCATGTACGTTTATTTGATCTAAAATTGCCATGTAACGTATAAAAATATTTATTATTGCATCTACGTATGTGGACACCCAATCAATCCATCAGTGATGGTAAATATATTATTCAAGATGTGTTGGGTGAAGTGGTTTTGCAGAAACGTTGAATGCTGATATAAAACTTTACATTGTTAGTTACACTAAGTCTCAAAAGCTTAAATTAGTCAGCAAAACATCATCTCCTCAAACTAATGAACATAGCTGATTTTCTGACACATACAAGATTGAAGATAGCGGAATTTATCTAATAGTGTATGTCCCGATTGTTCGGGAATAGATAAAAGCTGTAAAATCAGATAAGCTATCAAACTCACGTAAATTTGTATGGTAATACCATTGACGTTTTTGGTAATTAATTTGTCAAGTTTTAAGTGCATCTTTAAAAACTTCCACAAGAATTCAACTCCCCAACATAATCGATAAATATCCCTAATTTCATCATCAATAACTGCTGCATCTCCCGACTCTGGTAAATTAGTAACTAAGCGAAATTCAGTTTTAGTTTCTAAATCACAAAAATTAATGACTCTATAGGCTTGAGCATCATCAGATGCACCTACTTTGACTAATCCACTTGCATCCTCAAATTCTAGTTTCCAATTGTTTTTAATCCGCAAAACAAAGTAATTGTTTATTTTAAATTATGCTATCTCAACCAATTTCAACAGTTTTACCCCAAATACGCAAAAATTTAAAACAACTTTATGGAGAACAATTAGACAAACTAATTTTATTTGGTTCACAAGCCAGAGGAACAGCACAACCAGACTCAGATATTGATATTTTAATTGTCTTGAAAGATGTCTTTAACTATTCTCAAGAAAGTGAAAAAATAAGTCAAATTATTGCTGATTTATGTTTAGAATATAATGTTTTAATTAGTTGTGCTTTTGCTACTAGTGAACAACTAGAAAATTATAATAGTGGTTTCTTTCGTAATGTCAGACAAGATGGGTTATTAATATGACCCCTGAACAACAAAGACTCCTAGAAAAAGCGGAGAGAAGTTTGCAAGCCGCAGAAGAACTCAACCAAAAAGGTTTTGCTGAATTTGCAGCATCTCGTGGCTATTACGCGATGTTTTATATTGCTACCGCTTTTTTAGAAGGGGAAGGACTGGCTTACTCTAAACATTCAGCCGTAATTGCTGCTTTAGGAGAAAGATTTGCACGTCCACAACGAGTTCCTCGTGAATTTCATCGTTATTTAATTGATGCAGAAAGAACTCGTTTACGCGGTGACTATAATACTGATCCTAATATTACGCAAGCTGATGCCGATCAGATTATTCAAAGAACTATCGAAATTCTTAATTTTGCCAAAGCAAATACTGACTCTTTATCCTCTTGAACAAGCACAAAAAGAGCTTTATCATTTTTTTATCATTGTAGAAGAGTTGCAGACTTCATAAATTTTCATAGTTCATTGGTTTTGCAAGTCCTTCTGCAATCTCTCTTTTAGCAGATTGGGCAGATACAATCAGTTGTTGTTGAGTTTTCTTAAATGATTTATTCCATTTCAATTCATCTTGCAAATCTTCCAGGTACTCTCGAAGATGTTCTGCAACTCTTTCTTGCACTTCTTCAGATAAAGATTCCATCATCTTAATTACAGTAGCGATCGCTGAAGATGACATAATCAAATTTTCATTATCAACCTTACCTGTCTATTTTACTAAAAAAACTCAATCAAACCGCCTACTGTAGTCCCAAAGCTCTAAAGCCGGGAAAATGGCTTTCAATTTGTGCGATTATCATTATGGTTAGTTCTCCTGTCATCCTTTTTTTGCAGCAAATTGCTTTTTTCAACAACCACGCATATAGCATTGTGTATTTTTAGCGATGGGTTGGTCTACGCGATCGCACCACTAAACTATAATTTTACCGGCTTTTTTAGGGTAAATTGTTGACTTCACTGGGAGTATCACAACCCACATTCCGCACACCCAAAGGTCAAAAGAGACTCCCAACAGCAGAAATGGGGGATTGCCAATTTAATTAAATCAACCTAACGAGGAAGACGAAATCCCCAAAAAGCTGTTACTTAATAACTAGTGACTTTTTGCCAAACATGATTTTGATAGCAGACGAATTGTGATGAATACAGCTAATTTTCCGTGGCTGACGACGATTATTCTGTTGCCAATAGCCGCGTCGCTACTTCTTCCCATCATCCCTGACAAAGAAGGCAAAACAGTGCGCTGGTACTCCCTCGTCGTAGGGCTGATAGATTTTGCACTAATTGTTTACGCTTTTTATACTGGGTATGATTTCTCCAATCCAGATTTGCAGTTGGTGGAAAGTTACCCCTGGGTACCACAATTGGGTTTGAATTGGTCAGTAGGGGCTGATGGCTTGTCCATGCCCCTAATTATTTTGACTGGATTCATTACCACGCTGGCGATTTTAGCAGCTTGGCCTGTTACCTTCAAGCCCAAGCTATTTTACTTCTTGATTTTGGCAATGTATGGTGGTCAAATTGCCGTGTTCGCTGTCCAGGATATGCTGTTGTTTTTCCTGGTGTGGGAACTGGAACTGGTGCCGATATACTTTCTGCTGTCGATTTGGGGAGGCAAAAGGCGACAATACGCAGCGACCAAATTTATTTTATACACCGCTGGCGGTTCGCTGTTTATTTTGCTGTCTGCGCTGACAATGGGATTTTACGGCGATACGGTGACATTCGACATGCGATCGCTCGCCTTAAAAGATTTCGCCCTGAATTTCCAACTTGCCCTCTATGCTGGCTTCCTGATTGCCTACGCCGTCAAGTTGCCGATTATTCCGTTGCACACTTGGCTACCTGATGCCCACGGTGAAGCTACAGCCCCCGTACACATGTTATTAGCAGGTATTTTGCTGAAAATGGGCGGTTACGCCTTAATTCGGATGAATGCCCAAATGCTCCCCGATGCCCACGCTTTCTTTGCGCCAGTATTGGTAGTTTTGGGGGTAGTTAATATCATCTACGCTGCCTTGACATCCTTTGCCCAGCGCAACCTAAAGCGAAAAATTGCCTACTCCTCAATTTCTCACATGGGCTTTGTAATGATTGGTATCGCCTCCTTCACCGATTTGGGATTGAGTGGGGCAGTATTGCAAATGGTTTCCCACGGATTAATTGGGGCGAGTTTGTTCTTCCTTGTAGGGGCAACTTATGACCGGACACACACCCTGATGTTGGATGAAATGGGCGGTGTTGCGAAGAGAATGCCGAAGATTTTCGCGATGTTCACCACCTGTTCAATGGCTTCTTTGGCATTGCCAGGGATGAGCGGTTTCGTGGCAGAATTGATGGTATTTGTGGGCTTTGCTACTAGTGATGCTTATAGCTCTACCTTCAAAGTGATCGTGGTGTTCTTGATGGCAGTGGGAGTGATTTTAACTCCAATTTATCTGCTGTCGATGTTGCGAGAAATTTTCTACGGTAAAGAGAACGAGGAATTAGTTTCTCACCAAGCTTTGATAGATGCCGAACCCCGTGAAGTATTTATCATTGCCTGTTTGTTAATTCCAATTATTGGTATTGGTTTCTATCCAAAATTGCTGACTCAGATGTACGACGCTACAACTGTACAATTGACCGCAAGATTGCGTGATTCCGTGCCGACATTAGCACAGCAAAAAGACGATGCACTAAAGGTTTCTTTGAGTGCGCCTCAAATCGCTAATTAAGTTGCGATCGCTAGTTTAGTTTAAATATTGATTACTTTGAGGGCGGGTTTTGTACCTGCCCTTTTTGTTACTCATTTGTAACGTTTGATTCGTTAAAGTAAAAAATAAATCATCGAACTGAGTTAAAAAATTTTGTATTGGTAAATGATGAGATGTATTTTTTACAATTCTGATAACAATAGATTTTAAGCTGATTGATTTGTTTGCAACCAGTTAAGTAAATCTTCCATAGCAGTAAAATCTAACAAAGCTTCGCCAAGGGTTTCTAATTGATTTAAAGAAAGAGATTGGATGCGTTTTTGTAATTCTGGTGATAATTCTCCCACTCGTCTTTGTAGTAACCTTAAAATAAGTCGTTGTTCACCTTCTTGTTTTCCGCGCTCATAGCCAATGCGCTCAACTGTAGTTACATATCTCATAGTCCGCTCCTGCTCAAATTGTTTAAACTCTTCCCAAAACTGATTTTCCAATGCCTTTGGTAATATCATAACCCAATCGATAAATCGATACAGGTTGCGAATATCTTGCTCATCTAAGCCCAAATCATATAGTCTGCGAATTAAGCTAAATTTCCATATTTTGCGTTGTTCGGGTGATGAGCGTGTCTGCTACGTTTTCAAATGCGCCATGACGACAGTTGCAAATGGATTATCACTATTTTCTAACTCGTAAAATCGATTTTCGTAATCCAAAAGTTCAAGTTGCGTAACTCAGTACGAATTACAATCTGGCTGGGGTTAGCTTCTATGTCCTCAAGAGTTCGCTGACTGTTATAACTATCCAGAGCGTCAATCGCATTACTGATGAGATTCATAAATACCTGATTTAGTTGTCCGGCATAGCACTCTACTAAAGGGATATCACCATATTCCTTGACTATTTCAATTCCGGCATTTCCAGGCGTTTGTTTGAAGCGATTTTGTAAAATCAGTAGTGTGCTATCAATACCTTCATGAATGTTGACAGGCTTCATATCCGCTTCGTCAAGTCGAGAAAAATTCCGCAAGGATAGAACTATTTCACGAATGCGATTAGCTCCCATTTTCATTGAAATTAATATTTTAGGTAAATCCTCAGCCATAAAGTCAAGGTCGATCGCTTCGATATGAGCTTCTACTTCAGGTGTTGAATGAACATTAGATTTTTGATAAAGTTCTACCAGTTCCAATAAGCCTAGTGTATATTCACTTACATAGGTCAAGTTGCCGTAGATAAAGTTAACTGGGTTATTGATTTCATCAGCTACACCAGCCACTAATTGACCTAAGCTTGACATTTTTTCGGTCTGAATCAGTTGGGCTTGGGTTTCTTTGAGATTGTGTAGAACTTGGTTGAGTTGTTCTGCCTGAGTAGTAGCAGCAGCAGTAGCAGC
Organism: Nostoc sp. NMS9; assembly: GCF_017114995.1. Lineage (GTDB taxonomy): Bacteria > Cyanobacteriota > Cyanobacteriia > Cyanobacteriales > Nostocaceae > Nostoc. The sequence goes on from NZ_JABXKL010000071.1 coordinate 41,899, forward strand.
GCGACTTTGATTATACAATTGGGCTTGGTCAATGGCGATCGCTAACTGGTCAGCCACACCTCGAATAATTTCCACCTCATCATCACTCCAAGGGCGAAGCGCTCTACTATGTTCGCAGACAATCACACCCAAGCAACCCGACTGAGTTTGAAGCGAAACTGTTAGTAGTGACTTAAAGCCCAATGTCACTAGTAAATTCCGACTCTTGAAATCAAGCCACGAATCGGTCGCAATGTCATCAAAACAAAGTAAATTCCCCTGCATAACAGCTTCACTCAGGGCTTCCACATTCTGGATAGGAGAACAGCCTAAAGGTTCTGTTAAGTCGGGAGCACAAGCTTGCTGACTCAATTCCAAGCTAGTAGATTCATCTTCTTGATGACACCAAAAAAATTGGCATCGATCGATTTGTAGCAATTCCCGAACTTCAACCACTACTGTACTCAAAATCGTATTTAGATCCAGCGAGTTGCGAATTTGACTAGATAGACGAGTTTTAAGAATTTTCTCCCGCTCAACTAGCTTTAGCAATTCGACTTCAGATTGCCTTAACTCTAGCTGGGCCATATTACGATTGACACTAGCTCTTGCTAGTAGCCAAGAACCAATGCCAATTAATCCTACTAACCCAGCATATAGCAGTAGCAATTGACTCAAAAATCGGGCTGAAAATTAGCTAATTTCCAGCTGCGCCACGTTTTCTGAGTCAAGGTTGAGAGAAGACTTTTTCTCCTGATAGGTATAGGTAATCAGCCCAGCTACCAAATTCACCATGAAATTGAATACTCTGCGACTTCTGGAATGTTCTAGTTGAACAATGTTCCGCCCTTTTTTGCTATTGTCAGTTAGATACTCTGGTAGTCAGTACCGAAAATCCACGAATTTAATCAAAAGATTTTACAATTCTAAGTACTTTGTTACTGAGAAGCGAGAGACAACGCGATGTCTACGCTAAAAATGGCTTTTCATTCTTGCCATGCGATCGCACATCAATAGATTACTTACAATTTATCTAGAATAAGATGTGGCAAAACCGCTCATGTTAAACTACAATCCACTCCATTGTTTGCCATCTTCCGAAGAATTACCCGACTCAGATGATACCGCTGTGGATAATGAACTCCAAAATTTAATTCCCGGCTTGCTGACAACGACACTGGCTTTGGTTTGGTGCGATCGCTGGGATTGGTTCTTTGGTGTTAATATGGGTATTTATTATCACCCTGACAAACCAGCTATTGTCCCTGAAGGGTTTCTCAGTTTAGGAGTCAAACGCTTCATTGATGAAGATTTACGCCTAAGTTATGTGCTGTGGGAAGAAAATAAACTGCCAATTTTAGCGCTAGAAGTTGTTTCTCAAATATATCGGGAAGAATATAACATCAAGAAAGAATTTTATGCCAAAGAATTAGGAATTTTGTACTACGTTGTGTATAGTCCCCTGCGGCGTAAAAAGACGCCTTTGGAAGTGTATCACCTAGTTGATGGGGAATATATCTTAATGTCAGGAAATCCCGTTTGGCTACCAGAAATTGGTTTAGGAATTGGGCGAGAACGAGGAATTTATCAAGGTATAGTGCGGGAGTGGCTGTACTGGTATGACGAAGAAGGGCAAAGATTGCTGACACCAGAAGAACGCATCAGGGAAGCGGAAGAACGCACAGCTTTTGAAGAACAGCGACGTGTGGAAGCAGAACAACAAGTGAAAATGTTAATTGAAAAGTTGAATGCGCTAGGTGTCGATCCAGAAACTTTGTTATAGATTCACCAGATTTTGCAATTTTTGCTGCCTTAATGTTAATTAGCTTCCTGGCTAGGGAATTATATCTATAAAGCAACTCATAGCTTGACGGTACAAATCGTAAAGGCTGGTTGCTCAATAAATATATGTACCAAAACCTACATTAAAAATATGGAAGTTAAATTAGGATTTGGAGCAGTCCCAAGACCTCAATATGTTTTTGTCAAAAAAGACAATGATCACTGCTGGTATATGCTCTCAGAAAATGAGCAAAAAATCCCTATTTATGACAAAGCCTTGACTGGGGTGATAACCGAAATCAAAATTGATAGACAAGTTGAAACTGCCTTTGGAAAAGTTGGAAAAATAGATTTATCTATTTTGGCAGACAAACCTTATATCGTCCGCTCAGGAAAAGACTCTTACTTTTCTAAAAGCTTGTTGCTGTCTTTGGATGCTCTTACTTCTGAACAACTGCGTAATCCACTTACTATTAGCGTCAGCCCAGGAGATAGTAATGTAGTTTTTTGTAATATTTACGAGCCAGTCACTTATTGCTCTGTAGGTGTTAGTTGGGATGGACATAATGAAATTGATTGGCAAACTCTAGGGCAAAAAGTCAGTTTAAAAATTAATAGAATTCAAGATTTAAATCAAGAGCCAATACAAATATCTGCTAAAACAACGGCTTCAGAAATTCATGCAGTTTTGATAGCTCAAAGTGACACATATTTAGCCCAGTTAAATTGGACTCCAGAGCAGGGAAGGGAATATTTGCAGCAGAGATATGGCAAGCGATCGCGCTCACAACTCACTGATACAGAAATTCTGGACTTTATTGATTACCTAAAGCTACAACTAACCCAAAACTGCTCAACTTAGCTGCGCACTCAACAAGAAAAAGATTGACAACTGCATTCATCACAGTATCAAATTTATACCTTCTGAATGTTCATTAATTAGTATTTCTGGGAAATTTAAGTATAAGGTGATGCCTTGTTTTGATGGCGAATCCGTAGACAAGTATTAACCAAATACTAATCACAATCAGGAGATTTCATGATTCCACTGATTTTGGGTGCTATTGCTTTAGGAACTGCTGCTTTCGGAGCAGTGAAAGGCGCTGAGGGTGTTGGCAATATGAATGAGGCAAAAGAAATTGGTAAACGTGCCGAAAACCGTCATTTAGATGCAGTCAGTGAGTTGAAAAAAGTGAGTTGAAAAAAGAGTGGGAGACAACTAACAAGCTTGCAGAAGAGTATGGTCAACTTCAGCTTGATGTGATGATGAGTACAATTGGGCGCTTTGTTGACTTCATAGAACGAAATATCGGTAAAGCAAAACAAAGCGAGAAGGAGTTTTTAGAAGGGCTGGAAGGAATTTCAGTTCAGCAGATTAAAGAGTATAAAGCTGCCACAGTAGAAGCTGAACAGTTTTTCAAAGGTGGCACTAAAGCAATTGGGGCAGCAGCAGCAGGATATGGTGGTGCAATGAGTCTTGCTACTTCTGTAGGAGTAGCCAGTACTGGGACATTTATAGGAGGACTTAGCGGTGCAGCAGCCTGGAATGCAACTCTAGCATGGCTAGGTGGTGGCTCATTAGCTGCCGGTGGTGGAGGTATGGCTCTTGGTTCTCTTGTGTTAGGTGGTATCACTGTTGGGCCGGCTGTATTAATTGGAGGCTTTGTGCTTGCTGGTGAAGGCGAGAAAGCGTTGACAAAGGCACGGGAGTATGAGGCTGAAGTCAACACTGCGATCGCTAAAATTGAAGCAGCAAAAGACTTTATGCAACAAGTAAGACGGCGGATTACTGAGTTACAGAGTGTATTTGAATGTCTGAATAAATCTGCTATTTTAGGTCTTCAAGAACTTGAATCTTTACCATCATTCGACAAAAACAGGGACGCTAGTAAGTTTCAAAAAGTCGCACTTTTTGTTAAAGCACTTGCAGAAATCATGAAAACTCCTGTTTTAGATAGTGAAGGGCAGTTGAATCCTGTTACTGCGACTATACAAGCCAAATATCGGACTTTGGGAGGGAATTAGAAATGTCGGCCAAAAAAGTTACCACAGTAGTCAAGGAATTTATCAATCCTGCTGAATGCTTACAGCAAATGGTTTCAGCTTATAGTGAATATAAAATAATTGCCGAACAAGAACAGACAAAGAGACGAGATATTGATGCTTGGGAAAAAGAAACAATTACCAAGATTAACGCCCAACGAGAGTTGTTGATCGCATATCTAGATCGCTCTTTTGATGAACGTGCAGAAAACTTTCGCGCTTTGTTTGCTGTCGTTGATAATGCGATCGCATCCGGCAATAATGACCAATTAGCTCTTACGTTAAACTCAATCACAGAAATTGCTAAATCAAGCCCTTTCAAAGACCTTGCAAATTTAGCTTCTGTTCGCGCTGCCCTAGATCATCCAGATCACGAATGGACATTTTAATTTTATAACAGCGCGAACGCTCTGTTAAAATATTTCAAAAAAGCCTGCGTTTGCAAGCTTTTTTTATGTAGTGTGACGCTTACAAGCGCTCTGAAATAAGAGCGATCGCCGTTACCCACACAGCCACAAATACAGTTATCAAAGCGACAAGTTCAGGCATCGTCGTCTCTGAACCCAGTTGCGACGACTCCCATGCTCACTATAGCTCTGGCCAATCCATGACCAACTTTCGAGTTCCCGTCCGTGCTGACGACATCACGTCGTCGATCAACCGCGTTAGGCGCACTGCATGATGAAAATCGGGAACAGTCGAGGTTCCCCGGAGAATGTCATCACGAAGGGCTGCATAAACTCCTGCGACGTTGGCAGCCATGTCCGGCATCGAAGCAGCTTCGCCCTCATCCACATGCTGTGACTCGTCATTGAGCGAAAGGCGCAGGCGACCGGACTGGAAGCCTCTGAGTGCGCCGCCATCTAGCGCAACTTCACCGTTCTCACCGCTCACCTCCAGGCGGAACGGTGTCTTTTCAGGCGGACGACCCCCCGCCACCTCAATCGACAGCGCCCCACTACCAGCAAGATGCGCCTGCATGAGAAGGTGGTCGGGGATCGATCGCACCTGCCGCGTCGAGTCGTCGCCGACCTGGATTTCGGGGTACTGGGTCGTGGTCAGCGCGGTCACGTCTTCGATCTGGCCAAGCACCGCGATGGCGAGATCGAAGACGTGACCACCGTGGATAGTTACGAGGGTGGCACCGTTCTCGGCGTTCTCCAGGTAGGAATCCGCCGCCGCTACTCTCGGACTGAAAGCGCCAGTGCCGGAGTAGATCCGGGCACTGAGCAAACGCCCGATCGCACCGGACGCGACCAAATCGCGGGCGCGATGCGCGGCGGGGTTCATCCGCGTCTGAAGCCCGATCGCCGCGTGGACTTTTGCAGCGTGAGCGGCGGCTGCCATTTCCTCGGCTTCGGCAATGTCGCGACCCAGTGGCCACTCGCAGTAAACGTGCTTGCCCGCCGCAATAGCGCTTAAGACCAGTTCACGGTGATTGGGAACCCTGATGCAAACCGCCACGAGGTCAACGTCCGGATCTCGGATCAGGTCATCTGCTTTGCCATAGGCTGCCTTCGCGCCGAAGGCTTTGGCGGCAGCATCAGCCGTTGACTGTCTGCTCGTTGCCACAGCCGCCAATTCTAACCCTGCCAGCTTCTGGACTGCGGGGATATGCGACTCTTTCGCCCATCCGCGATCGACGCTGGCACCGATAATTCCGATACGTAAAGGTTTTGTCATAGTGCTATCCTCTTGGTGCTTATTGCCTAGCAAGCCTCAGCTTTTGTCGTGTGAGCCTCCGCTCTTGAGAAATCCCTAGAGCGATCATCAGGTCGGTTCGTTGAAAAACTGTCCTAAGATGCCCAAACCTTGCCGAGTTAAATAATCCGTGCTGTCCGCAGTCGGTTTGTCATAAAACTTGCATCCCACACTCTGCGCTTGTTACTTCGTCGCAGGTTCGGTATTAATCAACCTAATTAATAATTCACATTAGACGTAATTTTACAAGTACTTCTGCCCTAGTTGGACTGGGCTGTGGCTGCTCTACTAAATGCAGGTTTTCGATGCCGAAACCATGCCAGCGATGCGATCGCAATAGTTGGGCTGTCTGTTCAATCTACAAATTAAAATCTGCTTTATAAGCTGCGCTCATAGCCGTTCTCGATCTGCTGAATGTACTCACGCAAGATATCGTTAATCAAAGTTTGGTAATTTCCCCCACCTGCTGCGTGAACTTGGTCACGAAACCATGCTAGTACTTCATCATCTAGGCGAATTGTAATTCTAGTTTTACCTGTTGGTGTTGATTCAATCGCTCCCCGCTTGCCCTGGCTAAAATCATACTCAGCTTCCATAATTTCCAAATCTAATAGAGTGTCAAAACTCCCAAATCTGGATTTTGGTCAAAAGCTTGGATATCCTCTAGATGCGATCGCAAATTCTTTGCGTACCTCTGCGCCCCTACCCTGCGGGAAGGCAAAGCGCCTATGCGTTTAAATTTCAACCCTCCATTCACCACGATTTTACGCAAAGCTATACTAAGCCTATGAGAAAACGATGCTGAGAATTTAGGTACATATCAGCCAGCCGCATAGCTTAGGCAAGCCAAAATATCCTCTTGTGTCAAATAAGGAAAGTCATCAAGCACTTCCTCGTAGCTCATGCCAGAGGCAAGATATGATAAAACATCGTATACAGTAATTCGCATTCCTCGAATACAAGGCTTACCACCTCGTTTTCCTGGTTCGATTGTAATAATGTTTTGGTACTGCACAGCTATCAAACCTCAAAAATCTTCATCATCAACAAAAAATTCGGCATCGTCTTCCAATCGAGAATTACCCTGCCCAATACCAGCAAGCCCCCACAGAGGTTGCAGCAGTGCCATAACAATTAACCCTACACAGGCACTAAAAGCTAGCACTAAACCCATTGGTATCTGAATCGATTGGAATGTTAAGAATTTTAACGATACGGGTGTAGCATTTTGGACTGAAATAATTGCGATCGCGATTACCCAAACTGCTACAACTAGAGATGTCAAAAAAGGAGCGATTTTCATAGTTTGATTGAAGTGAGGAGTTAGAAGTTAGGAGTTAGGAGTTATTAATTCACATTTTGATCGAAATTAGAAATCAGGAGTTAAGAATTGCTAATTTACAACTCTTAACTCCTAATTCATAACTCTTAACTCTTAACTCCTAACTCCTAATTCTTATGCCTCTAGTTTAGCAATTGCCCTTTCTAACTCTTGGGCGATTTGGGTGAGTTTTTCGGGAGTGTTGGTTTCTAGGTAGACGCGCACCAGTGGTTCTGTACCGGAAGGACGCAGTAAAATCCAGCTACCTTCTTCTAAATACAGCTTAATACCGTCTTTACGCCCCACTTCCTTGACTTTAATGCCAGCTACTTCTGTAGGTGGATTTTTAGTAAAGGAGTCGATGACAGCGGTTTTGTGCGCCTCTGTGAGGTGCAAGTCTAGGCGGTTGTTGTAAAGTGGCCCATCGGCTTCGGCGATCGCTTCTTTGACAAGTTGACTTAGCGGTTTGCCTTCATAAGCGATCGCTTCTGCCACCAGCATATCGGCTAATACCCCGTCTTTTTCGGGAATATGCCCAATAATACTCAATCCGCCTGATTCCTCTCCACCAATTAACACAGCAGTTTCCCGCATTTTTTCGCCGATGTATTTAAAACCAACTGCTGTTTCGTAAATTTGCAGCCCATTTTTAGCAGCGAAATTATCCAGCAGGTGGGTTGTAGCGACAGTGCGGACTATCGCGCCAGTTTTACCTTTGTTTTTGATTAAATGACGTGCTAGAAGTAGCAGTACAGTATTTGGAGTGAGGACGGTTCCTTGTTCATCAACGATACCAAAGCGATCGCTATCTCCATCCGTTGCCAAGCCCAAATCAGCTTGATCGCGAACTACTGCTTCTACTAACTCAACTAATTGTTCTCCTTTGGGTTCTGGCATTCCACCCCCAAATAAAACATCTCTCCAATCGTGGAAACTTTCTAATTGAACGCCACTATGTTGCAAAACTTCATCTAAATAGCCGCGAGAGGTAGAATACAAAGCATCGTACTTTACCTTTAAATTAGCGCTTCTGATCTTTTCTACATCAAGTAGAGTGTAGATAAATTTCAGGTAATCTGGTTTCGGATCGAAAATTGAAATTGAACCTGATGGGTTGCTCCCAGGCAACTCATCCGATGCACCTTCTATATTTGCCACAATAGTATCAGTAATCTCTGGAGTGGCAGGCCCAGCATAATCGGGTATATATTTAATTCCACAGTAGGGTGCTGGATTATGGCTAGCAGTAAACATTAACGCCCCAGCGGAATTTAGGTGACGGGCGTTGTAAGCAATTACTGGTGTGGGGCAATCCCGATCGGTAATTTTCACAGTCCAACCCAAGTCTGCTAGTACTTGAGCCGCTGTTTGGGCAAACTGGTCAGCTAAAAAGCGAGTATCGTAGGCAATAAGTACTGGTCTATCTTTTGTGTAGGCTGTTTCTAAGTAAGTGGCGATTGCCCTTGTTACTTTCCGCACATTAGGAAAAGTAAAGTCATCGGCAATAATCCCTCGCCATCCATCGGTACCAAATTTTATCTTGCTAGACATTTTTGCCACTTGCTCCGGTACATTATCAGTACTATAAAAGCTTCCCGCAAAGCGTGTGTAGCAGCAAGTATCCTCCGAAGTTCTTTTCTAAGGAAGCCTTAGCTTAAACTTCTCCCCACCGTATTTTCTCTCACTGTTTCTGAGCAATGTCAACCCCCGATCGACCTTTTGCCAGTTATCACCTTTGGTCTCTAGTTGCCCCAGCGACTGGGCAAGAACGCTGGCATTGCCAGATGAGACGGGGGTTTATCAAAGCACGGCAACACGAACCACAAGTCAAAGCGCTTTTAACGCAAGCCACCGCGCCCCAGCGGATTGGCATACTAGCCCAAAAAGGCATTTATGAGTTTCATCATCACAGGTATCTGTTGAAGCAAGCAGATGGTGTAGAAAGAGTTGCCCAGCTACTTAAATTAGGCAACTCAAGTGTTCAAGTCCAGCAACGCGTGCTGCAAATTTTGAAAAAATATCACGATGCACCGTTGCTTTTGGATAAAGATATTATCCAATTAACTCCGGGTGATGAAGGCTTTCCCAAACCGATAGTAGTTGAACAAGAAGATTATTGCTTTCGCTTATACGCGGCTATGGACTGCGTTTTTATTGAGTCTGATAGTACTTTACATATTTTGGATTTCAAAACTGGTAAGTCCGCTTTTGACAAACGACAGGCATTAGTTTACTTGTTAGCTGCTCGTTATCTTTACCCTGGACGAGAAGCTGTTGCATCATTTTATAATTTAGAAATATGTAAAAAGTCAGAGTTAATTAGTATTAATAATAGTGAATTAGAATCCTTAAAATTTGAGTTAGCGAATATTGCCCACAAGCACCAGCACGATTTGCAAAAATATCAGGAAGAAACTACTAATTTCAGTAAAATATTCCCTCCTAATCCTGGCTCTCACTGCCGCTTTTGCCCATTTAACTCCATCTGTGAGTTTGCCGATTTTAAGCAGCATAAATCATATCCATTGCCCAGTTTAAGAGTTAATAGCTAATTGGTTTACCTGTTTAGCTTGGTTTACTTTTAAAAACAATCTACTAAATACTCGTATTTTTACTGACCTTATTCTCTACTCCTATCAGACAACCTAGATGTCAGATACACCGATTTTTATCTTGGGTTGTAAGGAGTTAAGATTAGTGCGATTAACCACAAATAAATCTGTATTTAGATTAGTAGGAATTTCGACGTTTCTTTTACTTCTAATATTTAAGGGGATTTTACCTCAAACTGTTTATGCATTACTGTTGTCTCTAGACACTTGTGCTGTTCAACTTGAATGTGCCGCTGCTGGCTTGGAATTAGTTCCTACTACGAAGGCTGCAATTAGCACAACTAAAGCTCAAAATGAGCAGGCTCCAAATCAAGCTAAGGAGAGATATTGTTCTTTTTATCCACTTAATTTGGTTTGTGGGCCACAAGGTCAATCTTCAGTTCTTTATAATTACAAATTTCACCAAACAGTACATTACAGGAGGTCTGGTTCTCCCGACAAATTTGTAACTCATCATTATCTAAGTTGGCGGCCTGCGCCAGGGGCAATTAGAAGTTTAGCTCAACCTCCAGGTATTGAATTTGGTGGTGGTTATCCTCCATCTAGTGATTATGTAACCTGGATTCGTTTAAATGATGGAGATGGTAATAATCAAACTCGTGGAGTCGTTTATGAATACTCTACTGGCGACACCATGACATGGGATGATTATGCAAATTCTTCTAACAATAATGTTGAGGGAGAATGGATTAGCGATGTAGTTCGTGCAGATATACTACCAGATAATTCATCCCCTGATGATAGAAAATCGCATTCCAACACTCACAATCATACTGCCTAAATAGGACAATCGGATAATAGGATAAACCACTAAATCAACATAGCCTAAAAAGCTATGCAAAAATTAAGCGGTTGTAAGCTGTGCAAGGTTGATGAATGAAAAGAAGGAATTACGGGGCTATGTTTCTCCAGAGTTAAACCGATTGTTTCGGGCTGTGGTAGCTCTCAAAGATAAAAACCTCAGCGATACGATCGCTGAGGCTCTAGAAGACTGGCTCAATAAACCTGAAAACCAGGAGCTAATTAAAAAGCATAATTTGGGTAAATAAATGGAAGAAATTCAAAAGGGTGGTAGTTCTTTAAGAATTGTGAAGCGAATATGATTAATCGCTAAATCACCGATGGGGATATCTTCTTTGGTTAGCCGCGCACCTTGACTTGTCACGGTTTCAAAAGTGATACCTTTGCCAATTTCAATGTGATACCAGCATAAGCCCATAAAAAAACGCGTCGGATAAGGTCCACCTTCACCTATATCATCAGGATTTGATTCCATCGGCAACCAGCCAAAATTTGGCACGTAGAATTCTAGCCAAACATGATTAAAGTCGGGTTGTAGCGGTACTCCTACGAAGTCACTATGGGGAGGACATTTGTACCTGCCTACGGTGCGGCAGGGGATGCCATTTAAACGGGATAGGGCAAGTAAAACACCGACATATTCGCCACAGGAACCAACGCCCCGCTCTAAAACTATATCTGGTGTGTCAATGTAAGGTTTAATACCGTAGGATAACTCATCATAAACATAGTTGCGGATGCTGTGCATTTTCCGCAGCACATTGGTTTCAGAACCAATCGCTTCTCTGGCGGAACGGCGAACAATGGTAGTATCCATTGCTAAATCGTCGTCATCCACTAGGTAGCGTGTTTGTAATTCTGGGGACAGTTCCGGTATATTTTCCACATCTCTAGGTGTGATGCGGTACTTAATTCCTCGAACTTCCAAAAGTGCTTTCCAGCCAAATATATGCCGTTCTCCTGGAGCAAGAGAATCAAATTTAAAGACTGCTACACGTTGCCCCTCTATCACTTCTTCGGTAAAAGGTATACCAATAGGTTCAACGTGTTTCACCTTTTGACGCTCAGTTTCCGATGGTAGGGCGATGCGCCATTCCACATCAGGTAAATAAACCTCGTCTAGAGGTGCAATTTCCTCAGCATAGGACATTTCAATCAGATAGCCATTGGAAAGGGCGTAACGCTTATCTGGCTGGTAATGATAATACAGAGGATGAATAAAAGTGCGATCGCGGAATGTTAGTTCATGACTAGGATCGGCATTGGGGTTATCCCGGATATAAGGCTCCTCTGAGGCATAGGCGACGTAAATACTTTCTTTGCCTGTTTCGGCATTTTTGTGGATTGCTATGCCTGTAGGACATTCAAAGGGTGTCAGGACGCTAAATTGCAGTTCTCCCGTGGCTCTGTCCATCGCGTAAACTGATTGTTCGGTGCGATCGCAAATCCATAGCATTTCTTGGTTGACTGCCAAATTCTCTACTCCAACTCCAGGGGCATAAAATTTAGTAATCTCTTTTCGCGTTTCGCGGTCAAAAACCAGAATGTAGCCCAGCCTTTGACAACTAACATAAACTGTTGTTTCCCAAACAGCAACGCCATCAGCTGGATAAGGCAATGTTACAAAATGTTCCAGATCCAAAGCATTGAGTTTGCACAAATAAACACTATTTTCTCGGCTTACCCACAGGGTATCATCCCACGCCGCTAGCCCTGTGACATCGGTAAATTCTTCAACTTGATGGGGATTGAGAATTTTGCTGTTGTCAGAGGTGGGATCGATCTCCAGTAAATGTCCTTTAATACTGTCAATGGCAATCAGTCTATCTTTAATGAAAGTAATGCCACACAGGGCAGCAGCAGTAAGCGGTCGAATTGTTCTTTGCCCAAACATCTGGCTAACGGTCAAAGTGGGGAGTGCAAAACTCATAAAACCTTGTGGTAAGTGTAAAAAACCCTCACCTTTAGGTAGGGGAGGAAACATGACTCAAGCGGTTTTACCGCCGTCACACCAATTGCTTGAGATGGAAAATCCTAGTCGAGCAATGGCTCCCCCGATTGGGGTGGATGAAGAGTGCTGAGTTAAAAGACTGCCCACAATGGGCGTTGCTCTTACCAAGTACATCAATTAGTGGTTCTTGATCGCCACGTTTACAGCGGGGTACTAATAATTATCGGTACAATGTGTTCCGAAAAACTCTTTCGTGAGAAATAATACTATGTCAAAACAGGAGGAATTTACAAATGTTAAGAATTACATATACACTCATACAACTGGGCGATCAGCTTAATGTAACTTTAGAAGATGGAATTCCTGCCATCACTAAATTATGATCGAATTTTGTAACCATTTGCTGTGACCTACACGATGTCTGCTAATTCTCTGCCTGAAGGTGCCGCCGTTTGGCATAGTTTAGAAGTTGATAAAGCGCTAGACCTGCTCGATAGTAATGCAGACAGTGGCTTAACACCCCAAGAAATTCAACAGAGATTGCAAAAATACGGCCCCAACGAGCTTGAAGAAACTGCTGGCCGTAGTGCTTGGGAAATTCTGCTGGATCAGTTCAAGAACATTATGTTGTTGATGCTGATTGGCGTAGCTCTCATTTCTGGGTTTTTAGACCTGATGGCTTTGCGGGAGGGCAGATTAAAGTCCGGTGAAGTGCCATTTAAAGATACGATCGCGATTTTAGCAATTGTTATTCTCAATGGCATACTCGGCTACGTCCAAGAAAGCCGCGCCGAAAAAGCCCTGGCTGCTTTGAAAAAAATGACTTCTCCCTTAGTGCGGGTGCTCCGCGACGCCAGACTGGTGGAGATAGCAGCTAAAGAACTAGTTCCAGGAGATGTAATGCTGCTGGAAGCTGGGATGCAGATAGCCGCAGATGGACGCTTGATCGAACAGTCTAATTTACAAGTGCGTGAGTCGGCATTGACTGGTGAAGCCGAAGCGGTTAATAAACAGGCATCACTAAAATTGCCGGAGGAAACATCATTAGGCGATCGCCTCAATGTCGTCTTTCAAGGAACTGAAGTAGTCCAAGGACGCGCCAAGGTTCTGGTGACTAACACCGGAATGACTACAGAACTGGGTAAAATTGCTGCGATGTTGCAGGCGGTGGAAAGTGAACCTACGCCTTTACAGCAGCGGATGACTCAACTGGGTAATGTCCTGGTTACGGGTTCTTTAATTCTGGTGGCGATCGTTGTCGTTGGCGGTGTCATCAAGGATGGAGGTTTTAAAAACATCCAAGAACTCTTGGAAGTTTCCTTGAGTATGGCGGTTGCTGTAGTGCCAGAAGGTTTACCAGCTGTAATTACCGTCACCTTGGCACTGGGAACCCAGCGAATGGTACGCCAAAATGCCTTGATTCGCAAATTGCCAGCAGTGGAAACGTTGGGTTCTGTAACTACCATCTGTTCTGATAAAACCGGCACCCTGACTCAAAATAAAATGGTGGTGCAATCGATTTCCACCAATAACAAAACTTTTCGCGTTACTGGCGAAGGTTATTCTCCGACAGGGGACTTTCAGTTAAATGGTCAAAAAATTTCCCTAGAGGAGTCTCCAGAAATCTCCGCGTTATCAGTAGCCTGCGCTGTTTGTAATGATTCAGTATTGCAAAAAGAACAAGGTGAATGGGCGATTTTGGGAGATCCAACAGAGGGGGCATTACTCACCCTGGCGGGAAAAGCCGGAATTGAAAAAGACCAGTGGAATAGTAAGTTACCTCGTGTTGCGGAGTTCCCCTTTTCCTCAGAACGGAAGCGGATGAGCGTGATTTCTCAGGTGGAGGGAGTCGCCACAGGTGAAGCATCTTCGAGAGGCGTTGACACTGCGATCGCCGGTTTTCTCCAATCGGAACCTTATTTAATGTTTACCAAAGGTTCTCCAGAGTTAACCTTGGCACGTTGCACTCAGATTCATTTGGGTAATGACACAGGCCGCTTGACCGAAGAACAACGCCAGAAAATTTTGGCAGAAAATGACCTGATGGCGAGTAAAGGTTTACGGGTGCTAGGTTTTGCTTACAAACCCTTGGTGGAGATTCCACCGGAAGGTTCAGATGAGACATCCGAGCAAGATTTAGTATGGCTGGGATTGGTGGGAATGCTAGATGCGCCACGCCCAGAAGTAAGAGCAGCAGTCCAAGAGTGTCGAGAAGCAGGTATTCGCCCAGTGATGATTACTGGCGACCACCAATTAACAGCACGAGCGATCGCTACCGATTTGGGAATTGCTCAAGAAGGCGATCGCGTTCTCACAGGTCAAGAATTGCAACGGATGACTGACCAGGAATTAGAGCAAAACGTTGACCTGGTGAGCATCTATGCCAGAGTTTCCCCAGAACACAAACTGCGAATTGTCCAAGCACTGCAACGCCGGGGTCGATTTGTGGCGATGACAGGTGATGGTGTCAACGATGCTCCAGCCCTCAAACAAGCCGACATCGGTATTGCAATGGGTATTACTGGCACTGATGTCAGTAAAGAAGCCAGTGACATGGTGTTACTTGATGACAACTTTGCCACCATTGTCAGCGCCACCAAGGAAGGCAGAGTTGTTTATACCAACATCCGCCGCTTTATTAAATACATCTTGGGCAGTAACATTGGTGAAGTTCTCACAATTGCAGCCGCACCCTTAATCGGCTTGGGAGGCGTTCCCCTGACTCCATTACAAATTTTGTGGATGAACTTGGTAACAGACGGTTTACCAGCCTTAGCATTAGCTGTGGAACCTCCAGAACCAGATGTCATGCAACGTCCGCCTTTTAGTCCCCGCGAAAGTATTTTCGCTAGGGGATTGGGTTCTTATATGATTCGCATTGGCATCATCTTTGCTATTATCACCATTGCCTTGATGTGGTGGGCTTATCAACATACCCATGCTGCTGGGTATCAGGGAAATCCCGAAGCTTGGAAAACAATGGTATTTACTACCTTGTGTATAGCCCAAATGGGTCATGCGATCGCTATTCGCTCCAACAACCGACTGACCATTGAGATGAATCCCTTCTCCAATATCTTTGTACTAGCGGCTGTTGTCGTCACCACGATTTTGCAGCTGATGCTAGTTTACGTCCCGCCTCTGCGAGATTTCTTTGGTACTCACTACTTGAATATGCAAGAGTTGGGAGTTTGTATTGGTTTCAGTGCCTTAATGTTTGTCTGGATTGAAGCGGAGAAGATATTTTTGCGGATTATGGGCAAGAAGGCTGTCTGAAAAGGAAATTTTAGATTTTAGATTTTAGATTTTAGATTTATCTTCAATCCAAAATCTAAAATTTAAAATCCAAAATTGAACTTATGTACCTAAAAACTCTAAACCTCCGACAATTTCGCAATTATCAAGACCAAAAGGTTGAGTTTACTGCTGCCAAAACGATTTTGGTAGGTAATAATGCTCAAGGAAAGTCGAATTTGTTGGAGGCGGTGGAGTTACTAGCGACATTGCGATCGCACCGCATGACCCGCGATCGCGATTTAGTTCAAGAAGGGGAAGCTATAGCCCAAATTAATGCCACCCTTGAGCGACAAACAGGTGTTAGTGACCTGAGCTTAACCCTCCGCCGTAATGGTCGCCGTAGCGTTGCTCTCAATGGCGAATCGATCCGCCGTCAAATGGACTTTCTCGGCGTTCTCAATGCAGTCCAATTTTCCAGCCTGGATTTAGAACTAGTACGTGGCGGCCCGGAAGGTCGCCGCAACTGGTTAGATACATTATTAATTCAACTGGAACCAATTTATGCTCACATTTTGCAGCAGTATAACCATGTATTACGCCAGCGCAATGCCTTTTTAAAACGCCATATAGAAACATTGGATGCAACGTCTTTACAATCAGAACTAGCGCTGTGGGATGCACAGTTAGCTACTACAGGAACCAGAGTAATTAGACGACGCGATCGCGCCATCCAAAGATTAGCTCCTATTGCTACCACCTGGCACGGCAGTATCAGCGGCAGTACAGAAGTTCTGCAAATCAAGTACGTGCCGAATATTCCTTTAGAGGACAACCATCCAGAAGAAGTGCAGCAAGCTTTTTTAGCAAAAATTCAGCAGCGAGCGGTTGCTGAAATGCACCAAGGCACGACTCTTGTTGGCCCGCATCGAGACGAAATAGAATTAACTATTAACCAGACACCCGCTCGTCAATATGGTTCTCAAGGTCAACAACGAACGCTGGTTCTAGCCTTAAAATTAGCCGAATTACAATTAATTGAAGAAGTCGTCAAAGAGCCACCATTACTATTACTAGACGATGTTCTTGCCGAACTAGATTTATCCCGCCAAAATCAATTGCTGGATGCTATTCAAGACCGCTTTCAAACCCTGATTACTACCACTCACTTGGGTTCTTTTGATTCCCAGTGGTTGAAGTCCTCCCAAATTCTTTTGGTGAAAGCGGGAGAATTAACAATTAAAAATTAAAAATTTATTTAAAGATCAATACGCTTGGGTTAAGGGTTATTGGTGTAGATAATTGGTCTTTTAAGACGCGATAAATCGCGTCTCTATATCAGGGTTTTGTTGCTCATTTTGAACTGTATTGATTTAAAGATATTTTCATACGGGGATTTATAGCATCCATCTGTATGCCTCTACTCTGATTTTTTTTTATGTTTTTCAAACCTTTTAAAAACGTTGAGAACTAAAAAAGTCAGCATCGCACTGATTAATCCTAACTGCCATAAACCACAGCCAGCAGCAATTCCCAATGCAGACGAAACCCAAATAGCCGCTGCTGAGGTGAGTCCGTGAATTTCAAGTTGCTGTGATTCTTGAGAAGATTGGCGCACAATTTCCCCAGCACCAAGAAATCCTACACCAGCTGCAATCCCTTGAATCACGCGGCTAAGTGCATCAGGACTAGCTTGCAGTCCTGCTGTTTGCAGCATAATTATCAAGGTAAATAAGGCTGAACCTAAACTAACCAGCATGTGAGTTCTTAAACCGGCTGGTTTGCGCCTAATTTGACGTTCTAAGCCGATGATTGCTCCAATAATCAATGCAGTACATAGCCGGAAGCTGATATTCAGCCAATCATCAGTTGCAAGGTAGTAAGTGTTTGCCAATGTTTAGTCTGATATAGAAAATTCTATATACTAGGTTAAATCGTAATATTTTTATAAAAATAGTACAAAACTATTCTAATGTTTTATTAATGGAGTTTAATCCAATGGGTATAGTGCAATAGCCTATCTCATATTGGGATTCTATCAATTCAGGAATGGTTTTGAAACTGAGAATTAATATTTTCCATTATTAGGATTATTTTTCAACAAGATATTATTCTGGCCAATGAATGGAGATTTGCATTGTTAAATTGTGGCAACGATCATAATTTGGGCAAACTACATGAATTTTAAGTTTATTAAATAGTTTTTTGGCTATTTAAAATGACTGAGCGACAAAATTATATCTTAAATTGTTAGATTTAACACATATACTCAACAATTAAATATGATACGGCCATGTATAAGTCGAGCAAATCAGCTATACAGCGTATTTCAAGTTCCTGAAGTACACAACGATGCGTCTCAAAGCCAGGTATAAAGCCTGTTTTACTTCTGACTCCTGAATTCTGCTGTCAGGAGTTTCTACCTCCTCTATCCTGCTTCAAAACCCGTAACTTTGTAATTTATGCAAAAGAAAACTGCTGTAATACCAATTCTGTATGAAGATGCGCTAAACCATAAGTATAAAAAAAAACGAACCGCATTCGCGTTAGCGTCTCCCCTTGGGAGAAGGACGCATTTGCGTAGCGTCTCGTAAGAGTTGGACACAAAGAAAGAAGTTAAAAGAGTTTGGCACAGCCTCACAAAGAAATGGTATAAGTCCTGAGTACTTTTTATTCAGAAGTCAGTGGATTAACCTGATAACATACCAAAAAGAAATGGCTGTAGCTACAAATAGACAACTAACAAATTGAGTGAATAAACTCTACTGGCTAGATCAAATTAAACTACAAGACCGTGCCAAAGTAGGTGACAAAGCCTTTTACTTGAGCAAAATTATCCAGCGTGGCTATCCGGTGATGCCTGGTTTTGTAGTTTCGGCAGAAATTTTGCGACAATTTCTCGAAAATCTCAATAGTTCAGAATCATTAGTAGCTGACTTACCCTATTCTTCGCTACACCTGGATGTCACTAATTGGCGTCAACTTCAGCAGGTGGCTAGTCGCTTGCGCCAAGAAATTCTGACTGCGACTGTAACCCAAGAGTGGGTAAGTACAATTTTCCAAGCCTCTAGAGAATGGCAAACTAGCTGTTTGATTCTTCGACCTTCCTTGGCAGTATCAACTCCTACTCCAGGTATAAACAACAATATATCGGGTTTACTGGAGTCGGTATTTTGCGAGTGCGAACCGGAAGCGATCGCACTGGCTCTAAAGCGTACCTGGAGTCAAATATTTCGGGCCCGGAGTCTATTATATTGGCAGCACTTAGGAATAAATCTGCAACAAATTAATCTCGCAGTTTTGGTGCAACCTGTTGAAAATGCGATCGCCAGTGGCTCGCTCACAACCAATCCCTCTGGGTGGGAAATTGAAGCTACTTTGGGATTAGGAATTGCGATCGCTCTTGGCGAAGTCCAGCCAGATGTTTACTACATTCAACCAGAAACTAGGGTTGTGCTTGAGCAACAACTGGGCAATAAAATGCTGGCTTATAGTGTTGATGATGCAGCGCCTAAAGTTTTTTCGCAACCCTTGCCGAACTCAGCGTTAACACCAGATCACACCTGTCTGATTACCTATATACTTCCAGAAGTCCAACAAAAACAGTACTCTTTACAAGAAGAATACTTACAACAAATAATTGCTCTGGGAACTCAACTGGTAAGTGAACTAGGTAAAACCTTTACCATTAAATGGACTATCGCCGGGCAAACTACATCTGGAAAGCTCTACATCACACAAGTTAGTCCTTCGCAATCTATAATTCCCCACTCACACTTCATTCGGGGACTAGGGGCAGCAGGGGGACGTGTTGCAGCCACTGCGCTAGTAATTACCAATCCGCAACAGAAACCCGAGCAACTACCGAAGGGAGTAATTTTAGTAGTACCAACGATTACACCTGATTGGTTGCCATTATTGCAACAAGTTGGTGGTATTATCACAGAACAAGGGGGATTAACCAGTCACGCGGCAATTCTAGCTAGAGAATTAGGTATCACAGCAGTAGTAAATGCAACATCTGCCACAACTTTAATCCAAACTGGTGAACGACTGCTGCTTGATGGCGACAGAGGAGAAGTTTATCGCATCAAAGGAGACTCAAAGAAGGAGATGGAGAGAGGGAGAGAAGAAAAACTTCTTTCCTCCCATCACCCCAAGCCGAAAGCGCCTCATCCTGCTGTTACGTCTCATCTACCTATGATTGCTACCCAATTGCTGGTTAACTTGAGTCAGTCCACTTTAATAGAACAAGTGCAAAACCTGCCTGTGGATGGAGTGGGATTGTTGCGTTCCGAATTGATGATACTAAATATATTGAACGGGCAACATCCCAATAGTTGGATTTTAAGCGGGCGTCAGGCAGAATTGTTAGAGCTATGGTCTGAGCAGATTATGCAGTTTGCCCGTGCCTTTGCACCAAGACCAGTTTTTTATCGTTCTTTAGATTGGCGATCGCAAGACTTACCATCATTGCGTGATAGTTTAGAATCTTCGCCACAATCGATGTTAGGTGAACGCGGCACCTTTAGCTATTTACGAAATCCCGCAGTATTTGAGTTGGAACTGAAAGCTTTGGCGAGTGTACAGGAAGCTGGCTACAGCAATGTCAATCTCATATTACCCTTTGTGCGAACTGTAGAAGAATTTGTCTTTTGCCGTCGCAAAGTTGAGCAAGCTTTTTTAACCGAAGTGGCGCAGTTTCAATTGTGGATGATGGCAGAAGTACCAAGTGTACTGTTTTTATTACCAGAATATGTTAAAGCAGGTGTGGCGGGAATTTCTATTGGTACAAATGACCTAACCCAATTGTTGCTAGGAGTGGATCGAGAACAAGGACAGCTAGCAAAAGTATTTAATGAACGTCATCCAGCAGTTATGAGTGCGCTCGCTCAACTGATCCAGATGGCTGAAAGTGCCGGTATACCTTGTTCAATCTGCGGTCAAGCACCAGCCCTCTATCCAGAAATTATTGATAAGTTAGTGGAATGGGGTATTACTTCCATTTCTGTTGAACCGGAAGCAGTCGAGCGAACATATCAAGCGATCGCTCGTGCCGAACAACGTCTAATTTTAGCAGCAGCACGACAAAAACTGCATTAGTTAGGAGTGATTCAATGATTCTAGGCGTGACAGCCATGTGTTGAAGTGGGGACACCTGCTCCGAATTACTTCTAGTCCAATTAGTTCAGCTAACTGTGGTCCAAAAGCAGACTTCGCTTTTCCATAATCAGGAAACTTAGCGATGATGCGTTTACTGGGAGCTGTCTGCTGTCCGTCGTTGATCAACTCAGGTGTCTCATATTGATTAGCGATCGCGTTAAGAGCCTCAATCTCCTTTGTACAATGAGCATCAAGATATTCAAAGCACGTTGGATCAGCAAAAAGGTATGCCTCGTATTCATGTAACTGAATGTACGGGATAAATCGGGGATCACTGATATCCTCTGCAAAGCGTTGCTCTAGAAATTCGACCCGTTGTACAGGATTTTGCCGCAGACTCTCAGCTTCAGCCAATCCCGGAAAATCAGGAGCAATAGCATACAAATCAATCATAGTAGTAAAGAACACCTTAGAGCCTTTCTCCTGCTTGAGAAAGCGCAGGATGTCATCTTTCATAGGCTCGTACTTTCGACCGCCACCGCGATGCACATGACCTTTTTTTCTGGCATGGGCAATCAGTATAATCTTGTCCATAAAAACACTATGTTGAGCAAGATATAGTTTTAGGAGGTTATCGGCGAATGTCTGCTCGGTTTGTCCTTCAGCAAATAGGTAGAGGCGCATCATTAATGCGGTCCTCCCCCAATGATATTTTTCTCCCAGACTTCTCCCAGACTGTACTCGTCGAGCCAAGCTTCTAATTCTGTGGGATTGAGCCGCTTAAATTGCGACTCCTTACCCTCTCGGTTTACCGCAATCACATCTTCAGGATCAAAATTATCCAAGAAGGAGCTTGATTGGGTGCTGATGAGAATTTGCGTATGGAGCGAAGCTTTGCTAAACAAGGCAGCCATAACATTTAGAGCATAGGGGTGAAGACCTAGTTCTGGCTCATCAACAACGATGAGTTCTGGTAGTTTATCTTCTGGCTGTAAGAGCAGTGTTACAAGACATATAGCGCGTAAAGTGCCATCTGAAAATTGATGGGGTCCAAATACCCTATCTGACTCCTTTTCTTGCCAGTTCAGAATGACACGATTAGATGCATCTGGCTCAAGAACAAAGTCATCGAAAAATGGTGCAATCAAACGGATTGTTCCGATGATACGTTGATAAGCTGAAATATTGTCTTCGCGGAATTTCAGAAGTAATGCAGCTAAATTTCCGGCATCAGGCATGAGCCATCGGTTATCGCCAATGTAACAGGATTGCCGCACTCCCGCCGTAGAAGATGTATCGTGAAAGTGATATACACGACAACGATCAAGCAAGTACTTGAGAGCCTTGGCTGTTTGTTTACCTTCGTCTGCTGCTTCACTAATTTTTGTTTCCTGATGCCCTGCACCCAAGTGGTCAATTCTTGGGGATGTCCTACCCGTTTGCAGAAAGCTCAATGTCTCTTCAGCAAAGAACAGAGTATCACCAGCGGCATAGAATAACCGCAGATGATAGGTATCCACCCCGTTTTCGACTTCAAACTCCAATTTTGCTTCTATCTGAGGAGTTATTTTGGGTCCAAAATGCAAGAGGGACTGAGCACGCCCTGACATACCGATATATTGTTGGAAGCGTCCAGCCATCATCTCATTAAGCATCTTGAAGAACGAGATGAGATTGCTTTTGCCTGCTCCATTTGCTCCAATCAAAATATTTAAGGGGCGCAACTCAATATCCATCGCCTTAATAGACTTGAATCCGTTAAGGGTTAATCGTTGCAGCCTGTTCAAAAGTCGGTCTCCTGAATTTATAAATCAAAGTATATTAAGTAGAATCTTGGTCATTTTACCTTGTTATTATGCAAGGAGGGAATAATAATCATCTTGGTGTTGTATATAGCACATTCAACTTTATACAACACCGCGAAAATACTCAATATCGATAAATCGCCGCAACGGCTGTGCTATATGGAATTTGTTCAAAGGGAATAGCGTAAACCGTGCCACCATTTAATAAAGTATGAGCAGCAACAAAATCCAACAAATCCTCATCACCAGCTTCTTTTTCTGGGTGCAAATAAACCGTTTCTGAGGTTGGATCGAATAAACCCCACTGTTGCTGACCAACTGCAACTAGTAATGAATCCACGCGTTGGTAATAAGCGGCTGAGACAACTTCTTGGAGCTTGTTAGATGCTTTACCAGTATCACCACTAAATAATTCGTGAAATTGTTCTAAAACATCCTGCTGTGACTTTTGAAAATCAGCCTCGACAATCGGCCAAGCTTGGTTATGTAACTCTTGGGCACTGAGAATTTCTGGATTACCAGTGATAGCTTCATCCATTAAATGCTGGTAAGTATTTGCCTGTCTATACAAAGGCAAGAGATACTCTACCCCAGCCAGCACCAAAGGCGCTTTTTGCTCTCGCAGTTTCTCGTGTAATGCGCCATCAACAATGTGAAAGAATTGTATAATGTCTTCTTGATGTTTGTCCTTGTCAGGGCTTCCCTGTCCGTGAAACGTACCTGGCTGTGAAAAAGCATTAGCTGTTCCCCCTTTAGATGTTGCTAGCCGAAACTGACCTTCTTTAGCAGTCTCGTCTCTTTGCAAAGCTTCATCTAGACTTTTAGGGAGATTTTCTACTTCCACTTGATTGATGCTGTAGCGTGTTCCTTCAAAGAACCTGACATCTTGTTGGCTCAAAGCCAGTATATAGAAGCGACCATTGCCATTTAAAATTGGCAGCAGTGGCTTGATGTGAAATCGGTCTGTAACCACGACCAACTCTTGAAAATCAATTGGCAGCGTATAATATCGAAAAATATTATCAGAAATAAAAATTGCCAGCCCTGGCTCTCCCTTATGCTCCCAAAACTCTTGGGTATCAAGTTCATGGGATTTTTCTAACAATGCGATCGCATCCTTCTGTTCCAAACCCGCATCAATTAAACGAGTCTCCGCTTCCTTGACCAAATTTTTAAAGCGAATTGGGTCTTGTCGCACTTCTGGCCCGGCTGGGTGCGTTGGCATATAAATGGAAACACAATTTCCTTTTGGCTGTTCTATTAATGTCTTGATTTCCTCTCTAGAGATTAATTGCATATTATATCCCCCCTATCAACGTGACCAGATACATCAGGCCAGACCATCGATATTCAACGATCTGATAAAACCTTATTCTCAGGTGATGGCGGTTGAAGTTCAACCGTTTGTTCCTGAGTTTATTTCACCTCAAGGAGAGTTTAGTTGCATCTTTCTTTTGATAGGCAATATTCATCAAGGGAATTACTAATTAAAACCCTAAATTTAAAAGCCAAAATCGCCACATTGATCAAATGTTTGGCGTATTAGAGTTTGCACGTCCTGAGTTTATCCCTATTCTGCTATTTGATTGGCTAAGACCTAAAGTTACTCGTTTCATAATCCAGTACAAACCTGCAAGTACCACAAAGGTGATAACAATAATCACCAGGGGCTGTTTTCCCAGAATTTCTTCTACCCCCTTGGTAAGAACGGCATCGGGTTGAGTAATAAAATCCCAACTGTTGAAACGCAAAAAACGCCCCCAATAAACACCAACAGCACAGAGAAAATGTGTAATCGTCTCAACGCGCCAAATCCATTGGCTCTTGCCGATGCGATGTAAGTAGTGACCCCAATTAATTAACGATATTACATAAGCTTCAAATCCACCGAGAATTACTAGCAAATACACAGGAATAAGTACCAAAGTAATCATCCATACCGATTGAATGGTGCGGATATCATCTATCAAGTGAATTACATCGGTCAACAAATACGGTGCATTTGGTAAGAAAGCATAGAAAACTAAGAATCCTAGCCACCAAAGCCAAGTGCCACCGCGCCTCATGCGAAATAGCCAGATACTCAAAGCCAAAGGTATAAAAGCCAGAAACAAATTCCAAGTCATCCAACTCATATTAATTCGCAAGACCTGCACGACTCTGGCTATCAATTCTTCTTTCATAGGTGCTTACTCGGAAGATGTTTGATTGATGTAGATTCACTCTGTAGTGTTAGTGTTAACCTTAGCGATCGAGTTTTTGTAGCCTCCAAGAAAATTAATTTACTCTAACATCAGACAAGATTTTTATGTCAGTTAGAAGTAAATGCATACTGATATATGTCCAAAATTTAGAGTTTTTGTGTATTTTATGCTGGAGGATGAAATTTATCAATCAATCGGCTTAAGCCACTAGTATAGCCAGAAAATCATCAGGGTAAAACATACCACCGAAAGGTAGTCTGAGCAACAAAAACGCCGCGAATAACTGATGGTGGACTTTTTTAATTGCAATGTATGCCCCTGTGCTAACTATTATATTGATTTCATTTTGCCCTGCTAGAGTTCCAGAAGCATTCAAAATTTTTGTCAAGTTAGCCTTTGCTTGTCGGGCGGGTGTCTCGCCCGCCCAGAAGTTGTTGGATATTTTTTATTTGAAAGTCCCTAACTAACGCAGTAGCACTCGACTACGAGGGCCGATCGCTTGTTTGGGTGAAGTGGGTATTGTACAACTCTTGGCAGAATCCTGTGAACAAGCAGCTTGAGCAAGGGTTGCAGGGTTGACAACTACTTGATTTACCTTTAGAGAATTACCGTTACTCAATTCCATATTAGGTCTAGTAGAAATTAATGGAGAATTAGACCCAGATGTGTAGGTTGTAGGTGTCGAGGAGGCGCCACCATCAACTATTGGTGTGACAGTGAATGTGTTACCACCACCACCATCAACTATTGGCGTAACAGTGAATGTGTCACCGCCGTCAACTATCGTTGCAAGAGTGGATGTGCTACCACCACTACCACCACTAACTACGGGTGTAGGGGTGGGTGTGCTATCACCACCAGCTGCGGGTGCAGGAGTGGGTGTGCTACCACCACCAACTACGGGTGCAGGAGTTATGAGAGTTGCAGTTGCAGGTACTTTGATTTGTATTCTTGCCAGGGGTGAGTTAGTCATTTCCAAAGATGTCACCTTTGGCGAACCTGGGAGATCGGATTTGAAATCAAAGACTGTGGGGGTTGCACCACCATTGCGATCGCTATATCGGACTCCATATCCACTCACTTCAAAAGTACCCTGATACTGGTTTCCAGTGTTTGGATCGATGACAGTACCAGTGTACAAGGCTTTGGTGAGATTAAATTCATCCTGAACTACTCCTTGAAATGTGGTTCCTGCCAATTGTCCCTGGTATTTATAGGGTGTCAACTCACCGCCAGAGAGAATCGGCGAAGTGAGAACGCCATTAAAGGAGACAATCGGAATGCCTTTAAAGTCAACAAAATAATGCAAACTACCATCAGCACGTGTTTTTACCTGCACATAGTCTGACTTGTATATAGGAACGTAATTAGGATTGTTCTTAGTACCTAAGTTCCGCGAGTAATTTCCCGTGTCGTCTGTATCAACGCGAGTAATGCTTTGATTGAAATTGGGATTATTTCTGGGGAGTTGGATAGTCCCTGATAATGTGCCAGTGCTTTGAATTGTGATTTGAGCGAAAGCGCTTGTTCCAGTTAAACCGATGATGACTG
This sequence comes from Nostoc sp. NMS9, assembly GCF_017114995.1. Lineage (GTDB taxonomy): Bacteria > Cyanobacteriota > Cyanobacteriia > Cyanobacteriales > Nostocaceae > Nostoc. The sequence continues at coordinate 67,986 of NZ_JABXKL010000071.1, forward strand.
CGGCTAAAGTGCTGCTGCTAACAAGAACACAACCCAACTGAACTGATGAATTTAATTTCATGAAAAATTTGCTCCTTTAATCACGTATCAAAAAAAACACGCATGGTTTTTCCTTGCTCCCACTAGGCAATGAAAGCATCTAATACTGAATTAAACAGTATAAAAATAGCGTATTTTATTACATCTACATCAGTACAAATTTAAAACCGGAAACTTGCTCTTAATGTCCCAACGATTAATGCATCGTTAGCAGCATTGTGATCGGGATTGAAAATAACGAATAAGCCTGGAGTCAAGGCGATATTGTCGCTCAGTTGGGCGCGGTAAAAAACTTCTACGTGAATTGATGTGTCACTACGTCCACCTGCTGTCCCCCCATCAGAAAAGTTGGGAAAATTGAAGCCGTCGGGTAAAGTACTGGAAGTAATTTTGGGTGGTTGTCCGACAAGAACACCCCCTAAATTACCAGGACGAAACAAATTAGGAAAAGCCGCGAACACCATCCAGTTAGTAGTTTCTACACTTCCAGAAAGGTTAGATGGTTTGGAGGAAGTAAAGCCACCCCAACCGCCCAATTGCAAGTTAGGGTTAATTCGCCAAGCAACAGTAGCGCCAATGGCTTGGGTATTGAAAGCTGTAGGATCTGCAAAAGGTGAAATCAGTTGAGAATCGCCAATACCACCTCCCAGTAAGCCATCTGGGGAGTGGGAATAGAGATAATGTATGCCGACATCAATGTTGTTTGTGGGTGCTAAACTTAACTGAGCGCCAGCAGTATATCTACCACCAAATAGTCCGCCCTGGTTGATGTCGCCAGGAAAACTGGGTATTTCTGCACTATAAACGCCTTGCAAACTGATGCGATCGCTAATCTGCCAGTCAAAGCCTATACCACCATTGCCGTTACCAATACTTAAAATCGGGTTCCGCTGACCAAATAGAGAAATTGCGCCATCGCTAGAACCTTCTAAAGGGCTAATACCGCGAAAGGTGTTGATTGGATTGACTCCCGCCGTACCTACGACAATTCCCAAGTTATCCGAGGCGAGAAATCGATAAGATAAGTCACTAACAACTAGATTGTTGTCTGTATTTAACTCAAAACCCAACCGCCCCATATTAGTAGATAACAAGGATGCAGTAGAACCCAAATTACCCGCAGATAGCCCTGTTAGCAGCAAATCTCGCCCTGTAAATGAAGTTGCTAAAGTTAGTTGGGCGCTACTTGTGAAAGTCAGATTGGTTTTTCCCTGACGTTCAGGTACTCCATCTCTAGGAAACAAATCGACATCAGGGCTATTGGTTCCCTGTACGCTAAAAATGGCTTGACCAAATAATCTGGTTGTTGTGGAAAACTGATTACCTTTTAATTCATTAGTCCGGGTTTCCACAGCCTCAACACGCTGCTGTAATTGCTGCAACTCTGCTTTGAACTCGCCCTGTAACCTTTGCAGCAAGATTAAATCTTCATTATTAACAGTATTAATTTTATTGTTAGCGATCGCATCGTTAATCTTCTCCAAACAAGCATTTAAGCCAGCCGCAAATTCATAACGGCTGATGCTATGATTCCCCAGATAAGTCCCATCAGCGTATCCAGCAATGCAGCCATAGCGTTCTACTAAAGACTGCAAAGCACCAAAAGCCCAATCGGAGGGTTGCACGTCTTGGAGTTGCGATACTGAGGTGACTTGAGACATTTGGTTGTCTGAGTCTGGGGGATGGGGAGATTGGGAAAATTCTTCTGTACTTTCCTGGTTCTGTACAACTTCTGTTACAGGTTGAGTATCTTTTAATTTAGGTAACTTAGGGTAACTGATGAATTGAATTTTTTCTTTACTTTTCCTAAGTATATTTTCGTACTTATTTTTTATAGCTGACGAGGTGGTTATATCTGGTTGCACGAATTCAGGTGGTGTAATTTCAGCAGGTGAGACAACTTGAGATAAATTATCCTGTGTTGACTGCTGCAACGGATTGTCTGACAGAATTACGGACTGTTCTGGTAAATTGAGTGCAGATATTGGCACTGTTGCCAGCACACTCGCCATCAGTAGACTCATATCACTCCTGGTATTTCATTTGACTTGCACCAATACTTCTTTTGACAGATAAAGTTGGTGTATATCAGGAATTTTTTTGAAAAAAAAGTGATAAAAGTTACCCTAGCTCAGAGTGTCAAGGGAAAGCAGACGGGCAGAGGAGCAGGGGAGTAGGGGAGACAAGGGGGACAAGGAGGAATTATTGAAAATCTCTCCTTTGTCTCCCCCTTCTACCTTGTCTCCTTTGTCTCTTCTCCATTCCGAATGCCCAATGCCCAATGCCCCAGATAGATTATTCTGGCTCGCTACAATACTTATTCATCTGATTCACTAATGTATCTGACTGTTTGCCAAGAGTTGTAGCTGTTGTCAGTGCTGAATCAATTTCGGCTCTAGCCTTTTGGATTTTTTCTCTCCCAGATTCTGAGGCTTGTGCTGTCTTGGTTGCACCAAGCGCCCTACCTGCCTTAGCGATCGCTTGACTAAGATTTTGAAAAATCTTCACAAAACCGCTTTGAAATTCTTTCAGTTTCGGATCTTTTAGCTTCAGTTCTGCAATAGATTTAGTCACAAAGTCTAAATCTTTAGATAGCTGTATGCTAGTTATGACTTGCGTTCCTTTATTTTTATCAATTAGAGAAGTTCCAGCATTCACAACTCGAATCAGTCGTTGGCACTGAGAAACTTTATTGTCGGTGCAACCAGTAACGAACAAAGCAATGCTTAGGCTAACAGGAGCAAGAACAGTATATTTATGTAAAACAGACATTAACACCCCAACAGCAATCAAACCCACAATATAGTATCCAATATTACTAATAAAGAAGGCATTAAGGATTGGGCATTGGTCAATAGTTTTTCTTCCCCTGCTTCCCCTGCTTCCCTATGCCCCATGCCCCATGCCCAACTCACCAATCTATCGGCAAACCCAACTGGTCTAAAGTAGCACCATCTTGTAACAGTGGTTGAATATCGCTGTCTATTTGAATACGACCACCAGACAGTACCAAAGCGCGTTGAGTGACTCTGCCTAACCAATTTAGATCATGGGAGGCAATTAAGATCACCTGCACAGGTAACTTTAATAATACTTGCGCCAAATGACGCCGCCATGCTGGATCGAGACCGTTAGTTGGCTCATCCAAAATTAGAATTGTTGGTTCTAGGGCTAAAATCGAGGCTAGGGCGGCTAGGCGTCTTTGTCCACCAGAAAGTTCGTGGGCGGAACGATTGGCGTAAGCTTCTAGACCAAAATCAGCTAATAACTGTCGCGCGCGATCGCTAGCCTCTGCTGGTGACATCCCATAGTTACGTGGCCCAAAGGTAATATCTTCCAAGATGGTCGGCATAAATAGTTGGTCGTTGGCATCTTGGAAGCTAAAGCCAATTTGACGACGTACTTGGGGTAAAGTTTGCAGTTCTACGGGGATGCCATTAATGGTAATTTTCCCTGTTTGCGGTTGTTTTAAGCCGATTAGGTTCTCCAACAAGGTACTTTTTCCAGAACCTGTTGCTCCCATCAATGCGACGCGATCGCCTTTGTTCAAGGTAAAAGATATTTCCTGTAATACTGGCTCCTGGTGGGAATATGCATACACCAGGTTCTCAACCTCGACTACAGCTGCGTGGGGGTTATGGGTTGATAATTGGGGATTAGAAGTTAATGATTTCAAAATTTACAAACTCAATATGTAAAGGAGTAGAGACGCGATTAATCGTCTCTGTAGTCGGGAGTGGGTTAAATTTTGTAAGAAGTTAGGGTTACGCTAGCAGCGATCGCCCAAGCTAGTAATAGGGCAAAACGTTCTTTTGGTCTGAGGGTAGAATCTATGGGTAATTGTCCGTTGTAACCACGAGCTACCATTGCCGCATAGACTCGCTCTGCCCGATCTAGACTACGGAGATACAAAGCTCCAATCATGGCAGCACTGGCATAGCGCAACCATCCCGTAGTTCCATTCAGACCACGTAGTTGGGCGCTGCGCCGCATTCGTGTTACTTCTGAGAGCAAAATTTCCATATATTGCCCAGCTAATAACAAGTTTTCCTTTAAAGGTGCTGGTACAGGTAAGGTTTTAAGGGCAATGCCGAAACTGTGGGGCGGTAAGGTTAACAAAAAACTATTCATCGTCACCAAACAAACTAGCGAACGAACTAGCAAAAAACTGGCTCGTTCCCATCCCAAGGGCAATGCTAGCAATGACAAAAAAATCAATTCTGTGCCGAGTAATCCTCCTAATTGGCGAATTGGTACGCGCAAGAAGCAAGCCCATAAAAGTGCGATCGCGCCATATACACCTAGTCCATACCAGGCATGATGCTTTAATAAAGCTGCTCCCACCACAATCACTAGAGACAGTTGTAAGCGTAGCGGTAAGGAAAGTTTAAGCATTCTTCGGTTTCACTACCTTGGCAATTCCAAAGGCAACAGCAAAGCAAACCGCAGCTCCCACTAGTCCAGCAATACTAGTACCAATTGGCCCCAAACCCTCAATTCCATAGTCAGCTAAGGGAGTCGGCACAATTATCCGTACTTTCTGGGCTAAGTCGAGGAAGCCTGTATTTTCGGCAACTTTCTCCAAACCATCGGGCCATGCTGAGGCAAAGAGTGACAGTACTCCCGCGATCAAGAAAATGGTGACAATGGGCACTGACCAGCCGCGAAACTCCTGCTGTTCGCCTGGTAACAAATCTGGTCTGGCTCTGGCCAGATAAGTCAGCACACCCCCGGTAATCATTCCTTCACCAATGCCAATCAAAATATGCACACCAGTCATAGCTGGTAAAACTATCGCTACCGGTGCAGTTCCTGAGAGAGCTAATTCAATGGCACAAACCACAGCAGCTACTACTACACTCACACCAGCTGCGATCCCAGCAGCCAAGGGTAAGCGCCCTTTAGACCCCCCAAACAGCCGTTGCAAGGTTTCGGTTAAAACCCAGCCAACCCAAACCCCAACTACTGCCATGTTAAAAATATTTGCTCCCAAGGCTGTAATGCCACCATCAGCAAATAGCACGGCTTGAATAATTAAAACTGTGGCCAGACACAATGTTCCTGCCCAAGGACTGCCCAAAACGATCGCAGCTAAGGTTCCCCCTAACAAGTGACCACTAGTACCTCCTGCTACTGGAAAATTGATCATCTGGGCAGCAAAAATAAAGGCGGTCGTTAGTCCCAATATCGGGGCACGACGAATGCCAAAAGCCTCTTGCGATCGCCCGAAGGCAACAAACAGCGCTGCCGCACTCGCTAAACCAGTAGCTCCTGCTACCGGAATAGAAACAAATCCATCAGGAATATGCATGATCTACCCTGTATTCTTAGAGGTTCATTTACTCAAAACAAGCAATAAAACTACGCCATCATTTTAATAACAAACAAAATTTTTCTCTTTTTTGCAATGCCCTATTGGGGGATTTCATAGTGTTACTTTTGACATATTTACAATACAGTGCCTACTAAATCGTATACTTATTTAATAACATATTAATTTTTGTTAAGCTTATTTTTTATATTGCTAAACGTTGACAAATCTGGCAAAACGGGACTGTACATATCTAGTCTCATTTTGTTCATCAAATTACTCCTAAAAACAGGTAATAACGAAACCTTAACTACCTCTTACCTTATGGAGTAGCTCGCTTTTTCAAAAATCCAACAGGAATTTATAGCCGCTCTTACATTTAAGAAATAGCTATAACTATTTCTCAAAAAATTATTTTGATTTTTTTTGTTTTGTAGTGTTTAATTAATTTAATATTTATTGCATCAACAAATAAGTTTTTATGGGTGTAACAAGCTTATGGAATCAGCATTTGCACTTTATTTTTACCTTGCTGTAACAACAATAATCTATAAGCACATTACCAAAATTTCCGATACTCCATATTAAATTAATATTCCCCATAGTTCTGATTAAAAAATCATCAAGATATGCTTAATAAACTGTATATTTGCTGACTTAGTTTACTTAAAAATACAGGATGTTTCGCTAAAAAATACGTAATCTTTCGTATAATATCATAAAAAAAGGGGGTAAGATGTAAAATTTAGATGAGATTTAGGAAAATACTGGGATCGAAGTGCGTGAATTACTAAACTTTCAGGGCAGCTAACTGTAACAAAAGTATTCCTCAAGTTTTGAGTAACTAAGTTCAGTCAATAAAGTCAGCAGATGTTTGATTCTATTTTCCACGGACTTTACATACCCTCGTTTTGCAATTTGGAATATGAAAACAAACTCATCCAACTCGTTGTTAACAGTATCAACTGGCCCACTAAAGATTTCCGAGTTGCCCCCCAACCCCTGTACAGGTAATGAATTTATTCATCTTTCTCTAGTAATTCCTACTTATAAAGAGCGTGACAACATCAGGAATATAGTCAGCATATTGAGTCAATTACTGGATGAATCTATTGCAGGAAACTATGAACTAATAGTGGTAGATGATGATAGCCCAGACCGAACCTGGGAGATAGCGCAATCTTTGACGACAGAATACCCCCAGTTGCGGGTGATGCGACGCCAACAGGAACGGGGGCTGTCCTCAGCAGTGATTCGTGGGTGGCAAGCAGCTACGGGGAGTGTGTTGGGGGTGATTGATGGAGATTTACAGCATCCACCAGAGGTGCTGATGCAACTGTTGCGTAATATTGAGCAGGGGGCAGATTTGGCAGTAGCTAGCCGTCATGTAGAAGGAGGCGGTGTTAGTAGCTGGAGTGTTGTTAGGCGTTTCTTGTCTCGTGGCGCTCAATTGTTAGGCTTGGTAATCTTACCGGGGGTACTGGGCAGAGTTTCTGACCCGATGAGTGGTTATTTTATGGTGCGCCGGAGTGCGATCGCAGGTGCAACACTTAATCCAGTCGGATATAAAATTCTCCTAGAAGTAATTGGCCGGGGAAAAGTAGACCAAGTTGCCGAGGTTGGGTATGTATTTTGCGAACGCAAAGAGGGTGAGAGTAAGGTGACATGGAAGCAATATATAGATTACATCCACCACTTAGTGCGATTGCGGCTTACCACAGGAGGAACAGGACGATTGAGTAGAAAAGTCAATTTCCCCGTCGGTCGATTCCTCCGCTTTGGGTTGGTTGGCTTTAGTGGGGTATTTGTGGATTTAACAGTGTTTCACTTGCTGCGTACTGTAATTCATTTAGGTTTAACTCGCAGTACGATTCTTTCGGCCGGAGTGGCAATCATAAATAATTTCCTATGGAATGATTTATGGACTTTTAGTGATATTTCTCAGGGGCAACGTGCTCTGCATCAACGTTTCAAGCGATTCTTGAAGTTCAGTGCAGTCTGTTTGGCAGGAGTTATATTACAAGCTCTAATAATTAATTTTCTCTATAATGTCTTGGAAATAAATCAGTATTTAGCTAAGTTGATAGCGATCGCAGTTGCTACCATCTGGAATTTCTGGATTAATTTGAAACTTAGCTGGCGCGTCACAGACGTGAAATAATCACAACGAGGGATTTGAGATTTAGATTTTTGTTTTTAGATTTTAGAACGAACTTAAATCTCAAACGTCAAATCTACAAATCCATGAGTGTGAGGCTCGGCAATGAGAGTTATTTTCCAAGGTGCATTTTATTTTTACAAACAAATTATCTCGTTGCTACCTGCATCTGCTACACATTTCCTGCCTCTGGCAGATAAAAACTCCAGATCACAACGCAAGCATTGGCATAATTGGCAGACTCGCCTTCCTCCTTCCTGGGTTCATCCCTTGCTGATCTTAATGTGGTTGATCGTCGGCATCAGCTTGCGCCTAGTCAACTTGACTGCAAAGCCTCCTTGGACTGATGAGTTTGCCACCTTGGTGTTTAGCTTGGGGAATACTTTTTTATCAGTTCCCCTAGATCAAGCGATCGCACCTAATATCCTATTACAACCACTGCAACCAAACCCAGCAGCTAGTATTGGTGATGTTATTCATAACTTAGCTACACAAGACAGTCATCCACCACTGTATTTTGTGCTGGCTTACCTGTGGATGAAATTATTTCCCAGCGATGGAGGATTAGTATCGCTGTTTGCGGCGCGATTGCTACCAGCGATAATCGGCGCCGCCTCCATTCCGTGTGTTTACGTATTAGGTAGAGTAGCGTTTCGTTCGTCATTAGTGGGACAATTGACTGCTGCAATGATGGCAGTATCACCTTATGGCGTATTTTTAGCACAAGAAGCGCGTCATTACACTTTGGCAATCTTATGGGTAATTGGTTCCCTCACCTGCTTAGTAATTGCCACACGTCATATTCAAAACCGCACACCTTTACCTATATGGATAGCACTTTTCTGGATAGAAATTAATGCTTTAGGTATTGCTACTCATTATTTTTTCACCCTCACCCTTTGCACAGAAGCCGTAGTTTTGATTTTTTTTGCTTGGCTTCAATTGCAAACTAGCAGCAAATTTTCTCTTTTCTTCTCTCCTGCCTGGCGGCGCATCTATGCGGTTGCTATAGGTACTTGTGTGGCGGGTTTAATTTGGATACCAACCTTGTTAGAGAATGAAAATCGTGGTGTTTTGACCGAGTGGATTCGAGGTTCGCGCGTTGGACTAGATTGGTTAAGCCCAATTTTTCAAGCTTTAGGAACATTGATTGCAATGATTTCCCTATTACCAGTTGAATCTTCACAGCTATTGGTTGTGATTCCTTCTGGAGTGGTGATGCTGACTTTCTTTATTTGGGCAGTACCAATTTTGCTGCGTGGGATTAAAATTCAACTACAGCACCCAGAAAGCGGGATGATGATTCAGGTACTTGCTGGAGTAGTTATCAGTGCGATCGCTTTATTCTTTATCTTTACGTACTTTTTGGGTATTGACCTCACCAGGGGTGCTAGATATAACTTTGTTTACTTTCCCGCGATCGTTGTTTTACTAGGCGCAAGTCTCGCAGTTTGTTGGCATCCTCCCCAGGAATGGATGGAAACAGAGCCAGGGGAAAATGGGATAACAAGCATAGGTAAATGGGGAATAAACGGGAAAAAAGCCGTAATGTTAATTTGGCTAATGGGATTTTTCAGTGCAGTTACAGTAATCTGCAATCTCGGCTATCAAAAATATTATCGCCCTGACCTGTTTGTGCAACTAATTCAACAAACATCCCCAACACCAGTACTGATTGCCACCACCCACAAAACTTATGTACACACTGGGGAAATGATGGGAGTTGCCAGAGAGATTAAACTTGCAAATTCACTCCAAAATCCTCTGTTTCTCCTTGCTCATCAAGATCGAGATCCGAATGCTTCCACCATTGCTCTGGAAAATACTTTAAAAAAACTACCACGACCTTTTGACTTGTGGCTGGTAAACTTTCACGCACCCGTAGCAGAAACCGTGAAAACATGTGTTATGTCTGATACTCAATCTTTGCCAACCGTAGACGGCTACGAATATGAACTTTATCATTGCCAATAAGCTGAGGAGATGGGGAGCAGGGGAGCAGGGGAGCAGTTGCAGTAAGTTTTCCCCTCTGCCCCTCCGCCCCTCTGCCTCTTGTGCCCAATGCCCAATGCCCAATCTATATGCATCTTGTGGAAGTTCCTCAAATATCAATATCCATAGGAGACTAGAGAAAGAAGAACAAAATATATCTGACACGTTTTCAAATAGCGAAAACTCTAACTAGTTAAGGAGAATTTATGCGTGCAGTACTGATGGCAGGGGGTTCAGGAACGCGGCTTCGCCCGTTAACTTGCGATCTGCCGAAACCGATGGTACCGATTCTAAATCGGCCAATTGCCGAACATATTATCAATCTCCTCAAACGACATCAAATTACAGAAGTTATTGCAACATTGCATTATTTACCTGATGTCTTGCGAGACTACTTTCAAGATGGCAGCGATTTTGGTGTCCAGATGACCTATGCCGTCGAAGAAGATCAGCCTTTGGGTACAGCTGGCTGTGTGAAAAACATTGCCGAACTCCTTGATGAAACTTTTTTAGTAATTAGCGGTGATAGCATAACAGATTTTGACCTGACGGCAGCGATCGCATTTCACAAACAAAATAAGTCAAAAGCTACTTTGATTTTAACCAGGGTTCCCAATCCGATTGAATTTGGAGTGGTGATTACTGATGAGGAAGCACGGATTCGGCGATTTTTAGAAAAACCCTCTAGTAGTGAAATTTTTTCTGATACCGTCAACACTGGTACTTACATTCTCGAACCAGAAGTTTTGGAATATCTGCCAGCAAACGTTGAATGTGACTTCTCTAAGGACTTATTCCCCTTACTGCTAGCAAAAGATGAACCAATGTATGGTTACATTGCTCAAGGTTATTGGTGTGATGTTGGTCACTTAGATGCCTATCGTGAGGCTCAGTATGACGCGTTAGATCGGAAAGTGCAACTAGATTTTGCCTATAAAGAAGTTTCTCATGAGTTATGGGTAGGTCAAAATACTTACATCGACCAGACAGCTGTGATTGAAACCCCAGTTGTGATTGGTGATAATTGCCGCATCGGGGCAAGAGTACAAATTGAGGCAGGAACCGTAATTGGGGATAATGTCACTATTGGCGCTGATGCTAATCTTAAACGTCCCATAGTCTGGAATGGGGCATTCATTGGCGATGAAGCAGCTCTTTCTGCCTGTGTAATTTCCCGTGGCACTCGTGTAGACCGCCGCGCCCAAGTATTAGAAGCTGCTGTTGTGGGTTCGCTTTCCACGGTAGGAGAAGAAGCCCAAATTAGCCCTGGTGTACGTGTTTGGCCCAGTAAAAAGATTGAGTCAGGAGCCGTTTTAAACATTAACTTAATTTGGGGGAACACCGCCCAACGCAATTTATTTGGACAACGCGGTGTCCAAGGATTAGCTAATATTGACATCACCCCAGAATTTGCTGTGAAATTGGGATCTGCTTACGGTTCAACTTTGAAACCTGGTTCTAAAGTAACGGTTTCCCGCGACCAGCGTAATGTCTCTCGGATGGTGACGCGATCGCTCATTGCTGGTTTAATGTCAGTAGCTGTTGACATTCAAAACCTCGATGCCACAGCTATCCCCATCGCCCGCACAGTTATACCCACAATGTCGGTAGCTGGTGGTATCCACGTCCGGGTACATCCCGACCGCCCTGACTACATTCTGATTGAATTCATGGATGCCAAGGGCATTAATATCTCCAAAGCCTTGGAAAAGAAAATTGAAGGCGCTTACTTTAAGGAGGATATGCGGCGGGCACTAATTCATGAAATTGGCGATGTGTCTTACCCCAGCCAAGTCATGGATCGCTACTGTACTGCTTTTGAGAAGCTGTTGCATGTTCATACACTCCGCAACAGCAGAGCAAAAGTGGTGATTGACTATGTTTATGCCGTATCGGGGGCAGTTTTACCGCAAATGTTGGATAAATTTGGCGCTGATGCAGTGGTGCTGAATGCCAGTGTCACTAAAACAGCGATGTCTGTAGCTGACCGCGAAGGATTGCTGACTCAGTTAGGTCATGTAGTGGAGGCATTAAAAGCTAACTTTGGGGTGCAAGTGTCGGCGAATGGAGAACAGCTAATTTTAGTTGATGAATCAGGCTACCCAATTCGTGGGGAAATTTTAACAGCACTGATGGTAGACATGATTCTGACGGCTAACCCTAGAGGAACAGTAGTTGTACCAGTTCATGCTTCCAGTGCTATTGAACAAGTCGCCCGTCGCCATGATGGTAGAGTGATTCGCACTAAAGCCAACCCCACAGCTTTAATGGAAGCTTGCCAGAAAAACCCGAATGTGGTATTGGGAGGTAGTGGAGAGACTGGTTTTATTTTCCCGCAGCTGCATCCGGGATTTGATGCCATGTTCTGCATTGCCAAGATAATTGAGATGTTGACTATACAAGAGCGATCGCTTGCTGCTGCGCGGTCAGAATTGCCTCGTGTAATTCACAAAACTTATACAGTCCGTTGCCCGTGGACAGCCAAGGGTGCTTTGATGCGTTACTTGGTGGAAACTCACCCAGCGCAAAATCTAGAATTAATTGATGGAGTGAAAATTTGTCAACCCTACGATGACAGTTGGTTGTTAGTTTTACCAGATGCCAGCGAACCACTGGTGCATTTGTATGCAAATAGCAACGATCGCGAATGGGTAGATGAAACTGTGAGAAACTACCGCACCCGTGTTCAGTCGTTTGTGGAAAGACAACAAGAATATCAACCAGCCGAAGTTTAATTCGTAATTCGTAATTCGTAATTGAATTATTTAATTACGAATTACGAATTATGTTGGGGGGGTTCTAAATCCTCATTGAGAACATTCTGATAAATTTTTCTCAGCGTAATTGCAATCAAAATAAATTAAAGCTTCCCTAGTAGAATCGAATTCTGGAGTTGTCCTATATGGGCTACTTGTTGGACTTGCTTCATATAGCCAAATTTTCAGATAGTAATTACTATTATCATCTGTAGACCATAATTCATAACGATAATTACCTCCTGACCCCTGACTATTTAAATAGTCAGCTAGTGCTGTATTTGATGTAGACACAAAGCTCAATACAGTCAAAACCGGAATTACAGCTAGTTTTAGTATTTGGATTAATTTCATAAATGCACAAAAAACTTACTCCCTCTAGCTTCTTTTACCGAAGTGATTTTTGAAATCAGTAATCATCAGGGATGTTTTGTGAGGATATCGTAAGGTACTTAATCTTTCAAGATGCGATAAATCGCGTCTCTACAAGCGTTATCGATATTTTTAGCAAGCGATCGCACTATTTATCAATTTTCTTGATTAAATAGCTGAAAACTGCTGTCAGCAAATTCTTCTAGAAAAGAGTCTGATTCATTCTCCAGAGGTTTGAAAAACTGCCTGTGTTCCTCTATTTGGAGTGCCGGAAAACACGAATAACTGTTGATTCTCTGGTAAAGCTGAACCTTCACCAAGATAACGATGAAGTCCTACTGCCATATCTCCTGTAGGAGTGAGTTTGAAACTAACTTCTTCAAATTCAGCTTCAGGCAAAAGTTTGCGGACAGTATCAGAATGGCGAATACCCTTAGTGTCTCCACGAGTCCAAATTATCAAGGAACCTTTTTTAGTTAATAAACTTAGGTTCCGAAGTAAGCGATTCAGTTCAGCTTCGTCAGCTAGATTGCCGAATATACCACATACAATCACAATGTCTGCTGGGACTGCTCCTGCATAGTTGGAGGAATTTGTTGCATCGCCATTAACAAACTCAATTTGCTTTGCCAAACCAGCTGATTTTATAGCTAGTTTTCCACGTTCAACTAACTTCGGGTCTAGTTCAACGAGTCGTGCGTGCACATCTTTTGCACGGGAATGCTTTGATAGCGTTCCCAATAAATCTCTCCCATCACCCGCGCAAACACTGACTACACGAATGATTCCAGGTAAAGATGCATCCAAGCTATGAGAAATATATTCCCGAACAATTTGCAGTCGCTGCTGCAATGTTGGTTCACTATTGTAGAGATCGTGCCATTCAAACCAGTCTTTTGGCATAAGGGGCAATTTCCGTTTGATTTAAACTATCCTCTTGCAGAGTGCGTTATTCACTCTTAATATAAAAGTACGGTAACTTGATGTTGTTACCGTACTTATTCAGCCAAAAAACATTATCACATAACTCTTCCAAGATCAAGTCTTGTATCGCTTTTAGTCTAAACTCCAGTAATTGAGAAATGCTTTTTGTTCAGGCGTTCATCTCACTACTCCTATTCGAGTAAGTGCAAGGTTTTTGACCAATTAAGGTACGATAATTCTTGCGCCTCGTCTAGTTTTCGGTTTGTTTTCTGAAATACTTAACAAAAGTTAACTTAGTTAAATGAAAAAGACTTTCAATAACTCTGGTAGTATATCTTCAGAGTTATTGAGAGTAATACTCATTAAGCGGGTCATGTATTTCAGCTATTTGCAAACTTTCTGAAAAGATAACGCTTTTGACTTGCGTGGCTGTTCAAACACTGGAGTCGATGCCTTGATGGGCAGGGAACGCTGGATTAACCAACCTCTCAGGGCGACTTTTCAGCAGAGCACACAACTATTTATTTATCAGGTGTCAATATGTCAAAAAAAATTGGTTTGTTTTACGGTACTCAAACTGGCAACACTGAATCTGATGCTGAAAAAATTCGGGATGAGTTTGGTGATGATATTGTGACATTACATCCCATTTACGAGGCGGATACTACCACTTTTGATGAGTATGACTTGCTGATTATTGGCTCTCCCACTTGGGATATTGGTCAACTTCAGAGCGATTGGGAAGGCTTTTTCTCCGATCTGGATGAAATAGATTTTAGTGGTAAGTTGGTTGCCTATTTTGGTGATGGAGATCAATATGGCTATGCCGATAACTTCCAGGATGCAATTGGAATTCTGGAAGAAAAGATTTCCCAGCGAGGCGGTAAAACTGTTGGTTACTGGCCAACTGAGGGTTATGACTTTGAGCAATCTAGAGCTTTGAAAAATGGCAAGTTTGTTGGGCTAGCACTTGATGAAGGTAGTCAATCTGAGCTAACAGATGAGCGAATTAAAACTTGGGTTGCTCAGTTGAAGAAAGAATTTGGTTTGTAGAGATTTGGGGCGCACGGCTAGCTGTGCGCCTTTATTGAAATTGATAATTTAGAAGTTATAGGTATTTATGTCTGATTCATTTGATATTTTATGGTTAAGTGCCAGTCCTGTTTTACAGCGTTTTGATAAACCATTACTTGAACATTTATCTAGGTATATAAATGTCGCCCAGTGGGAATACCAGCAAACCAAAGATGAAGCTAGTTCGATAGATCAAGCTGTGGATTTGCTGTATGACTTTTTAAAATTGCGCGATCGCCCCGTGCATTTAGCAGGACATGGTATGGGTGGTGCGATCGCTTTAACCTTTGCCCGTCGATTTCCTCAAAAAGTGCGATCGCTTACCCTGCTGGCTGTAGCAGCTCAACCTGCAAACAATTGGCAAGCTCACTATTACTTTCAACGACAACTTTTTAGCATTAGCCGTGAGTTAGTTTTGGCAAGCAGCGTTCGCAGTCTTTTTGGAAATCAACCGCCTCATACTACTAAGAAGTTAGTAGCTGCCTTAGATAAAGATTTAGAACAATCTCCATCATCACACTCTTTATTTAAGTTGGTTTATTTACCCAAGGGTGGAGTTTCTATGCCAATGATGGTATGTGGTAGCAAGAGCGATCCGGTAGTCAGTCCACCTGCATTGCATGACTGGTTAAATTGGTTGAAGCCAGAAGATAAACTCTGGGAATGCCCACAAGGGTATCATTTTTTTCACTATTTCTATCCTCAACAGGTTGGCGAAGAAATCTTGAGTTTTTGGGAACGCCACCATCCGCATCTGCTAGAAGCATCTGCACGATCTTTTAGCACTTCTACAAATTAGTAACTTCGAGAGTGCGATGTCTGAGGACAAGCCTTACGGCTACGCACTTGTGAAATTTGGGATGTAATCGGGGTTGCCTTTGGCGTTGACGCTGCGATCGCTAATTATTTTACCATTCATTATCGATGCTTCATCTTTTCAAGCTGGGTGTAATCATTCGGATAGGCGTTCTCGGAAATAAAGGCGATATAAATTACAAAGGCATTGAACTTCATTTCCTTTAAATTTAATTAAGCCCAGGCTGCGTAATTTAAAAGTTTGTACAGAGTCTAACTTCACAGGAATATCACTCTCAATCACTTTTTGGAACGCTGCTTTTAACAATTTATCTTCTTCCAGCAGTGAAAGATAGGGATGTAAAAAGCCTCTAAATAATCCCTCGTCAGTGGGAGCAACTTTCAGAAATTGTTCTAAAGTTAAATTACCTGTAGCAATTTGATAAAGAGCAGTCCTTAATAAATAAGGATGACCATCAATCATTCTCCTTAATTGTCCGATTTGTGTATCTGACCAATTTAATTGATGTCGTTCGACTAATTCTTTTATTTGTGTGGCGTTAAATTCTCCTATTTCCACAGATAAACCCACATTAAAGGGGGATTGATTGACATTTAGGGAAACATATACTTCTTGAGAATGAGCAATTACTAAACGCAATTTCTGCCAAATTACTTCGTTTTTACCGTTTTCATGCCAAGCTCGAAGTAGAGCAAAAAATTCTTGAGCAATTTCAGGATAAGGAAAAATTTTGTCAATATCATCTAAGCCTAAGAGTAGAGGAGTATCAATGTTTTTTAATAAATATTCTTTTAAATAATTAGTGCAGTTTACTTGATTGCTTAATCGTTTTTTCCAATATTTATCTATTTGTTCTTCTAACCCTAATTCTTCACTCAGAATTGCACAAAAGCCCTGTAAAAAACTACTGAGATCGGTAAGACTTTCTTTACTCCATAAATTCAGAGAAACTGTGCGATACCCTTTCTGTTTACTATGCTCAAAAATGCGGCTCATTAAGGAAGTTTTACCCATCTTTTGCGGCGCTTTGATGCGGATTAACGCCCCTGGTTGGAGGATGAATTCATAACATTTAGTTTCTACCTCTGGACGCTCGATATAAAAAGGAGAGTTAAGAGCAACTTGACCATCAGGATTTTCAAAAATCACTGAGGAGTTACTCCCTTTTACTTTTGGTGTTGATTGTTCAACAATGGCTAGATTAATTAGCAATTGTTGCTTAATAAACTGACTAACTCCCTTGTAAACTAAATTATTTGTTGATGTTGGCTTGGTGATAGAAAGATGGTCATCGTCTGTAGCGGTAGGTTGGACATCTTTAATGGCTGGGTTAGCACTATCTGGGTCTACAACTAAAAAACCTTGAGTGGGCTTAGTTTCAAAATAAACTTTTGTAGCAATTTCCATAAAATCAACATTTTGCCGATACCACTCGTTAAGTTGACGCAGTTGGGGAATATGTGCCTTCAGTTCGTCAACACTGATAGAGCTGCGTGCCAAAATTCTAATTTTATCGACTAAGTTGGCGAGATGAGAACCAGTGTGAGGAGTGGAGAGGAATACAATACCTTTTGTCTGTTCAATAACTGCTGTTTTTTTAAATGTCTGAGCATTACGCAGCATTTCTTTGATTAATAATCCACCCATGCTATGAGTGATAAAAATTATTGGGTATTTGCCAATATCATTAACTTGTAAATATTCCAGTAAATTACTAGCACGGTCAAAGAGTGGCATTGTTGAACCTCTCCATTCAAAGGGTTCAGCTTTATAGCCAAAAGACCAAATACCTAAATCTGGTCTTTCTTGTCCCAGCCACGTTAACCAGAAATTATCATCGTTGCGTAGTTCTTGCGGATGCCAAGTTCCGCGTGCGTGACCACCTAAGCCGTGAACAAAAATCACATCCCCGCACCGCTTAGGGTTGTCACATCCCGATATTTTGATTAAACCAGTCATCTCTGGGGGTTGAGGTTTTGGGGTTTGACCAAAAAAGTTTTTAAAGGGCATAGATAGTATGGGGAGAATTAGAGGATGACAAATTCTTCTTATGCCACGATCGCAGCGCGACTTAAAACTAGGATACAACTATCACTTCACTATCTGCTACAATCTACGAGTCTCAGCAAAAAGAAAGGAGACCCCCCGCACGTCGTTGGGTATGGTTTTGGGTATGGTTCGGCCGGGAGATAACAACCCCCCACTGGTCTACTTGTCGTCCCAGCTTTCTCTTCGTCGTCTCCTGGGAGTTCTCCATCTTTCAACTTCCCATCTCCCCTCTTCCATAAATATCCATCATTTCCAAGCGGTCTCCATCCCACACTTTCTCTATAATCTTCATACCCTTTCGGGTTCCACTTTTTCCATTCTTTCTTCTCCCAATCAAAATCGAGAGAATTGCCTTTATCCAAATATATTTTTTTCTGGACACTGTAACCAAAACGCCCGTTAGAGTTCTTTACCCAAAGTGTATCTAGTTGTTTTAAATCCTTACAATTAAAGTTTTCCACATCAGTTAAATCTAAATAGCCTCGTTTTTCCTTTCCTGCTAAATAGAGAATAAACTGCCAATTTTTTAAATCTGCTTCCCTCCATCTTTGTTGCTGCATTAAATAGTCTAATTCATTCAATAAATGTTGTTTTAAAGATTGATAATATACTGTATTTGAACCATCTATTTCTTGAAGTTGACGATAAAGCAAAGCGACAATATCAGCATTGCCATTGTAGAGAATATTTAAGTCTAAAGTAAATAATTCAATATGAGATTTCAACTTAGATTTTAGACTGCTAAGATGCTCAAATGCTTTCTTGTAATTTTCTACAGCCTTAGCTTTATCTGAGTGACCTTTAACATAGTATATATAAACTAAAGTAGCCAAATTAGTTGGATAATTATCAATTCGGGTTTCTATTTTTGATAATTCCTTTAGACTCCTAGACAAAATGTCAGCATTTTTTAAATACTTTGTTTGATATCGCTCTTTTTCTTCACCAGCTAGGTATTGATACCCTAAAACCAGCGCACTATCTAATAAAACCTCTTTTAACGTGGTATCCTTAATTTTTTCTTGCAAAACCAACCCTGCTATATTCAAAGACTGATTAGCTTCGTTTATTTTCCCTTTTTGTTGCAGTCGAGAAGCCACTCCTGATAATTCTGTAATTTTAGCAATAGATTGTTTGAGTTCATCAGTATTATTCTTAGCGGTTTTAAGCTCTTTTATTTTCGCTTTAACTTGCGCCTGGATATTTGTAAACTTGTTTTGGAAATTTTTAACTTGCTGTTCAGCCTGATTAATTTCTCTAGATTTAGATTTTAGTTCTCCTTGAAGTTTTTCAGCATCAGAAGTTAATTGATTTTTTTCTGCTTCTAAACTATTTTTATCCTTTTGAACTTTATCTAAATCTGCCTTAACTTTTTCAGCTTTTCGTTGAGTAGTATTTACTTCTTGCTTTAGGTTTTCTGAGTTTTGTTGCTGTTTTGCTAATTCGCCTTTTGTTTGACTAAGTTCTTGGGCAACTTTTTTAGATTCTTCTTGAGCTTTTATAACTGTTTTTTGAGCATCTTCAGCTTTTCGTTGTTCTTTTATTGCTGTATTCCCAGCTATAAATGCACCTATTCCTAGCAAACCTGTAATTCCTAAAGTAACAAATAAAACCAATACTCCAAAACGTATTCTTTTCCTAGCAGTTACCAATTGCTTTTCTGCTTCCTGTTTAGCTTCAGCCTCAATTTGTCTAGCCCTTTCTGCTACTTCCTTTTCTTTCCTTTGTCTTTCTAATTCTGCCTGTATTTCTGTTTCTGCTAGTTCCTTTTCTCGCTCTCGTTTACGACTAGCTGCTAAAAATTCTAAATCTTGAAAACCTAAACTTTTATTATTTGCCCAAGCTTCCGCTTCTACTAAAGCATTTTCTCTCAATAACCTAGAATCATCGTGTTTTCCTGATAAAATCCACTGACGATAATTCTCTGCATAAGGACGCAAACTGGCTAAACTTTTCTCAATCCATAAGCTGTCAAAAATGGTTTGATAAATGAGGTTATAAACTTTTAATGTACTCTTCTTTTTCACAACGATTCCCGCTAACTGTAAATCACTCTGTTCAATACTACTATCAATATCAATTCCGCCTAATTGCCATACTTGTTGATATAAATCTAATAAGTATGCTGCTTTCTGTTCATCTCTTTTTAAAATTCTATCCCGAATCGTTCTAAAGTGTTCCGGTTCATCTTGAGATTCCCAATTTTGAATCACTCTATTTCTGACTAAATTCTCTACAAAAGCAGCTTCTTCACCTGGGGGAATTACAGTTGTAGATTGACGGACAAACTCACAGATTTTCTGAGTTAAAAATGGCTGTCCTCCCGTCCAGTCTAAAATCGTTTTGAGTACGACTTCCGGGTTGCTCGTTTGTCCAGAGAATCCGTTGATTAAAGGTAAAGCTTCTGCAAATTCAAATCCGGTTAATTCAATTCCTTTTCCAATATTAAAAGGAGTACGCTTTTTATCTTGAATTAACTCAGAAGGAGTAGCTACTCCTAAAAGTACAAAATTAATACGTTGATATTGAGGATTATCAACTCTTTGATTAAAAAAAGCTCGAATTAAAGCAAAAAAATCATCAACTGGAAATTTCAAACTGAGAACGCTATCAATTTCATCTATAAAAATAACAATCTGTGTGGAGATTAATTTTAGTAATTTGTCAATAAACTTCCCAAAAATCTGCACATCAGAAAATCGGGAATTTTCTTCCCATAACTCATCTATATCAAACTGCTCACCTAAGTTTAAATTCTCAGAACCAGCAATAGTATCAATAATCCCAGAATACCATTGTTCAGACTTTAGCCCTGATGTCCCAATTGCGGTTAAATCAATAGATACACAAGCAATTCCTTCACGCTGTAACCTTTGCATTGTGCGGACACGCAAACTAGATTTACCCATTTGTCGAGAGTTGAGGACAAAACAAAACTCTCCAGCTTTCACAGCCTGATACAAATCTGCATCAGCTTGGCGTGTGACGTAGGTAGGTGCATTAGCAGGAAGACTACCACCAAATTGATATTGATAATCTTGGGGAACAGGCGAGTTCATAGTCATACTCTACATGGCTAATACTCAGGTGATATGTCAATTAAGACACAATATACGGCTTGAAGGCTGAAGTTTCTCTCACAAGTTTATGAAAATTTTGATTTACCAATTAAGAGAAGCAAGCTACAACCCAACCTACAATATTAGGCGATCGCGTAGCCCAGAGCAGGCATCGCACTTTTGATCTCAATGTCTGAGCCGTCCCCCCTTACTAAGCTACTGTGTATACACAAGTCTGAAATAGCTGATTAACCAGGATTTTACCCCACCCTAACCCTCCCCTTGGAAAGGGGAGGGAACTAGATTTCTTTTTTCCCCCCTTTCCAAGGGGGGATTAAGGGGGGTAATCCAACTTGTGTGTACACCGTAGCTTACCAAGGCAGGACTACAGGGGGGTTAAAACGATCTCAAATTCTCACGAATGATTTAGGACTGCTATATAAGCAACAGATACCTCGAAGTCATGTTGAAGTACTTGAAAGTCGTGTTGAAGTACTCCAAAGTCGTGTTGAGGTACTCCAAAGTCGTGTTGAGGTACTTCAAAATCGTGTTGAAGTACTCCAAAATCGTGTTGAAGTACTCCAAAGTCGTGTTGAGGTACTCCAAAGTCGTGTTGAGGTACTCCAAAGTCGTGTTGAGGTACTCCAAAGTCGTGTTGAGGTACTCCAAAGTCGTGTTGAGGTACTCCAAAGTCGTGTTGAGGTACTCCAAAGTCGTGTTGAGGTACTTCAAACTTTGTCGCACCACGATCAAGTACACAGGTAGGATCGCTTTTATAAATCTCCACAAACAAAGCGATGTCTACGACGGGCTACGCCTACGCTTGACTTTTAACGGGTCGCTACAACATCAGGCGATGCCTACGGCGGCAAGCTACGCACTTGACAATCAAGACAGTCGCTACAATTATCCTTAAGTGAACCGTAGTGACTTATACTTAGGAATAGGCTGATTGCTAATCACTGCATAGAGTACATCTGGATCGAGGTCGGCTCCCGATCGCCATTGGATTGTGCCTAATTCGTGGTTTAATTCAACCTGAGCAAAGTATTTTTGATCTTGTAAAGGTGCAAAAACACCTGTAAATTTAATCAGCTTACTAACATCAATTATTCCTTCCACTTCGTCTTCAAAACGGATATATAGTTGATAATTTTCCCTTGGTTCTACTGCAATAATGTCTTTTAACATATTTTACTACTCTAATGGGAAGACGCTATTGGCGATGTCTACGACGGGCTACGCCTACGCCACTTTGCTACTTCTGAAAATATCAACTAGGCAATTGATTTCTTAAGGAAATATCGCCAACTCAGTTTCTAGGTCAAAAAAGTGAATTTTCTCTGGAGTTAGAGATAACCAAAGTTGCTCACCAGGTTGTACAAATCGGTCTGGTGGTATTCGCACTTGTAGGTAATTGGCTGTAGTAGCAGGTTGAGATCCCGGTTCGGCAATTTTAACAGCGAGAAAGGAATCGTTGCCGAGATTTTCTACCAAATCTACTTGCACGGGTAGATTTTTGGTGGCAGGCATACTCAAGTTTAAGTGTTCTGGGCGAATACCTAAAATTAGAGTTTTACCATCATATTTTTGTAAAGCTTTTCCCCAAACTTCTGGCAGGGTGAAACGAAACTGGGAATGAGTAATCAACTGCGGGGCATGAAATTCTACAGAAATAAAATTCATTGGTGGTGAACCAATGAACTCTGCGACAAAAAGGTTGGCAGGGCGGTTGTAAAGTTCTAGGGGAGAAGCAACTTGCTGAATTTTACCCTCAGACATAATTGCAATGCGATCGCCCATTGTCATCGCTTCTGTTTGATCGTGGGTAACGTAAATTGTCGTTGTCCCCAGTTGGCGTTGCAATTTAACAATTTGGGCGCGGGTTTCCGCCCGCAGTTTGGCATCTAAGTTAGAAAGAGGTTCATCCATTAAGAATACTTGGGGATTGCGTGCGATCGCTCGTCCCAATGCAACCCGTTGTCTTTGTCCCCCAGATAGCTGTTTGGGTAAGCGTTTCAGCAATGTTTCGATTTGCAACAGTTGGGCAACACTACGCACCTGTTCATTCACTGCCCGTTCTTTGTCAGAAGTGTAGCGCAATCCTTTAGGTAAATTTCTGGTCGCCCCCACAAAAAGATTTTCCGCCCACGTCCGAAAATAAGGAGACGAGGAAGTAATTTCTCCTCTGCTCCCCTGCTCCTCTGCTCCCCTGCTTTCCCTACGGCGTAACCCAAAAGCGATGTTGTCATACACCGTCATGTGAGGATAGAGGGCGTAATTTTGAAACACCATTGCGATGTCGCGTTCCTTGGGTGGTAAGTCATTGATCAAGCGATCACCTACCCAAATATTGCCTCCAGTCATCACTTCTAACCCGGCGATTAACCGCAGTAGAGTGCTTTTACCACAACCAGAAGGGCCTACCAGCACCATAAATTCGCCATCGGCGATCGTCAGGTTAATCCGCCGCAAGACGTTAACACTTTCCGCCCGCTCTTGGGCTACGTCAATTTTTTCGCCAGGCGTGAGGGGAGATTGGGTTTGTGAGGTAACAGTTTCCCCTTTACGCGAGGAAAAACTTTTGTAAACGTTTTCTAAAATAACTTGGGACACAACTAATTATTGTCATTGGGGATTGGGCATTGGGCATGGGGGAGGCAGTGCGGTCTTGGGGTTTCCCCAAGTGGAGCAACTGCCGTCATTGGGCATTGGATTTGGACTAATGACCAATGACAGTTTAGCGCCGATCATAATACACCTTCAGGGTAACTGAAACTTAGAGTCTGCAACCACAAACCTAAGTATTTGTGAGTTTTAATACTCTGCTAAGTTAATGCAGCACGAACCATAGTAAATTCCTTCCACTGGGAATTTACTAATCTGTTGTCCGCACCAAAGGCAGATACTTGGTTGAGTCATGTCTGGTAATTCGCTCTAAACTTGGTAATATCTTTACGGAAGTGCGATCGCTCTGCATCTAGTGGGAAGATATGAGATGGTAGCTGTCAAAAGCCCTAATCGCCAATGTGGTAAAATGTTCAACTCGCCACACAGGGCGATTCATTCTAGTAATTAGGAAGTAGTCACTGAGGATTCGGTATAACGACGCGGCGTATAAACCCAGATATTACCATCGCTGCGTTTGATGGTTCGGGTTTTTGTGGAACCAACGAGAATAATTGTCCGCATATCAGCGCTTGCTGGTGTTAACTGCTCAAGTGCGATCGCTTTTACCGTTTGTCCGGGCCGACCGAGATTCCGGGCCAACACTACTGGTGTATCCGGTGTTCGATGTCGCAGCAAAATATTTCTCGCTTCTGCCAGTTGCCAGGTACGCTCTTTGGAAACAGGATTGTAAAAAGCAATGACAAAATCAGCCTCAGCAGCAGCAGTAATTCGTTGTGCGATCGCAGACCAAGGTTTCAAGATATCAGAAAGGGAAATAGCACAGAAGTCATGTCCAAGGGGCGCACCAATGGCCGCTGCTGCTGCCTGCATTGCAGAGATGCCTGGAGCCACATGAATGTCGATACTGTCCCATTCAGGTTTAGCATAGCGATCGCATACCTCAAAAACTGCTGTTGCCATTGCATATATACCTGGGTCGCCAGATGAAACTACAGCTACATATCGCCCAGATGCAGCCAAATCAAGGGCCATCCTTGCTCGTGCTTCTTCTTCGCGGTTGTCAGATTCATGCCGTTGCTTGCCATCAGCCAGAGAACCAACTAAATCTAAATAAGTTTTATAACCCACCAGATCAGTTGCCGACTTGAGTATCTCCTTCACTTCGGGAGACATCCACAGCAAACCACCAGGACCCGTACCAATAATCGCTAACCGTCCGCGTGGCTGACCGATGGTGTTGGGGTCAATTGGTTGGGGGGCAATAGCGATCGCAATATGGGGAGATGAGAGAGATAAAGGGGATGTACCTGTGGCGGCGATGGCTGCGGCTTGGACGGGGCTATAACCTTGTGAAAGTAGACTTTCTAGCTGATTTGGGGTGAAAAAGCGGGTGGGCACTTTCAATGCGCTAGCTACGGTATGGATTGCGGGATTGGCTGCGGCGGTGATGGGTGCAAATATCCCGGCGACTGATGCTCTTTCTAGTTTGGCATCAGTTAGTAGCTGTTGTACTAAAACTACTGCATCATCAATCATGTCACTAATTGCGATCGCGATCGTTGCTGGGTGGTAGACAAGACAATTAGCTCTAGGAGTCACTAAACTTTCCGTAACTTGGATAGTCAAATCTCCCTTTGGATCTATAGGTAGTTTACTATCACTCAACCAAGGTGCTATTCCTTCTAGCTTGACTTGTGCGCCAGCTAGCAAATCTGAGATAAATTTCTTTGCATCGTCTGGGTTTGCTAAATGGTATCCAGGGGGAGGAGATAACAGCGTTGTGCCCAAACGTAAATCGCCTGTGGTCGTAATTGCAGCTTTGACATCAAGGGCTTCGGCAATGCGGCGAGCCAAATCGTTTACTCCACCAAGTCCGCCCAAGAGAGGGACAACAGCACTACCATCTTCAGCCACAGCTAGCACTGGTGGTTCCTGTCGTTTATCCGAGATTACCGGAGCTAGCGTCCTAATTAAAATGCCGGCGGCACAAATGCCAATCAGCGGCCTTCCTTGCACAAATAACTCGCGTAGCGTCTCGCCAAAATTCGTGAAGCTGACATCAACCTCTGATGTGCGACTCTCTAGACCGTATAGCGTTGCTCCTGGCAAGACGCTGATTATTTTACGTGCTAATGTCACGCTATTTTGACCTAGTACTACAATGGCGGGTGCAACATTCATTATCATAAGTAGATATCTTGCAAAATTTGATATCCTTCAAATGAAACCACAGATTTAGACATGCAGCGACTTCCCGTTTACGACCTTGGGAAATTAATGGTGGGATGTCTACAACAGGCTTCTCTTGGAGAGGCTACGCCAACGCCTACGCGCGTGTTCTCTTCATAATAGCTGTATGATATTTTGGTTCAATCTCTGACCCGATAAAATGGCGTTTATGATCTCTCGCAACCACCGCCGTAGTACCAGATCCCATAAATGGATCTAAAATAATATCATTTTCGTTAGTTGTAGCTAATATAATTCTAGCTACCAAGTCTTCTGGAAATTGGCAGGGCTGTATAGTTTGTTCTTCATGGTTGTGTTTAACATTCCGAAACAGCCAAATATCACCAGGATTTTTCCCTTCTGGATTGCATGAAAGTTCTCCCTTTCGATTTCCTCGATAATGTTTCTTATTTTGATATTTTTGGGGAACATTTTAGGTTATTAGCCAATGATTAAGAAAAACATCAATAGTAAGTAGAGTGTAATACCATACTTACTTTAACGATATATCTTGCTGCTGTAGACATAGCTAAAGGCGATGGAGAAGCGATGTCTCACGACAGACAAGCCGCTGTGTGTCTAGGCATTTATAAGAAAATTAAGGGTGCGATCGCATTTTCTTAAAAAAGTGCGTAGACGCAAAGCGGCTTGTCGTGAGACATCGCTTGTTAAATTGGAGATTGGGACTCCAACCAAATCTCGAAAGAATTTCTTCCCCAATCCCCAGTCTCAACTCAATTAGCTTTACGTTCTTTCAGTACTTGATCTAGTAAGTTTCTAGCAGGTTGTGCTTTAGCTAACGCTACTTGATGGTCATTATAAGCACGAACAAGGCGAGAAAGACTGCTCACACCTGTCTTGAGTTGCTCAAGTTCTTCACCAGCAACTAGTTCTCCATCAAGCATCCGCCCAATCAACGGTTTAATATCACCCACTTCTTGCCGGACTTTTTGGAGCTTTTCTAGAGAACTCAGTAAGGTTTTTAGTGAGTTCAATATGTCATCAATATCCTGGGCATCCTCCACTGGCTCAAGCGGATTTTCAATTGCGATCGTATCTTTGTCTGAAACTGTAGGCAATTCCTCTACAGACGTTTCACTTGTAACTCCATTTGACCGTGCCATCAACGCTTCCTCAAGGAATTTTCCTCAGTGTATCGCTGATTTCAAGTTGCCAAAGATAGTATTGTTATAATTCGTTAAATAAATACTTGTACAAATTCAACTCTACGTCGCGATCGCAAAACCAAAGAATTCCCTTAGCTCTAAATCAGGGCTATTTCATTCTATTTTGAGGATTCAATTGGTATAGGTATAAGTAAAAACAACGGATAACATATAAATATAGCAATAATGATTGATTTTGAACCTTGGGACAGGTTGTTGCGTCAGTATGTCGATCCGCAGGGTCGTGTAAACTATATTGCTTGGAAAACTGAGCAACCTCAAGCGATCGCAGATTGGTTGTCGAGTCAAAAAAATCTGGACTTTACATCTAATAGCAACACTTTTGAGCAATTGGCATTGTGGATTAACCTATACAATGCGTTCACCATTTCGGCAATTTTGTCGAGATACCCCCTTGAGTCAATTCGTCCGCGAATCTTAGGCATTCCCAACTGGCTGGCTTTTTTGTGGTTCTTCCAACGTCGTGCTTATTATATATTTGACAAGCATTACAGTTTAGCCCAAATAGAGAACCAGATTCTGCGGAATAAATTACAGGAGCCACGAATTCATTTTGCAATTGTCTGCGCTTCGGTTGGTTGCCCGTTACTACGTGCTGGAGCTTATTTTTCTCAACAAGTTACTCAGCAGTTAGATGAAGATACCCGTCGCTTCATTAACAATCTTGAAAAAGTCCGTTATGACTCAGATAGTAAAACGCTCTACTGTAGCAAAATCTTTAAATGGTATCGTCAAGACTTTCTTAAGGTCAAATCGTCTATTCCAGAATATATCCGCTCTTACCTAGAAACAGACTTGCCAATGAATGCTTCAACGCCGATTTCCTATCTCCACTATGACTGGAGCCTGAATCAGCGAATATCTTGATAAAATTGTTTGAGATAATTTGCATCAACGCCAATCCCCCACAAAAAACCGATATAAAGGTAGATTGCGTTTGCTTTGCAGCTACCCCATTTTGCTACACGGCGATCTGAAGAGTGAACAATGCGGTTCACCAGATAAATACGTCCTTTTTTAACCAATCTCAGGCATAAATCTCCATCTTCCATAATCGGCAATGCCTCATCAAATCCATCGCAATCCCAAAAGTCAGTGCGACGACAAAACATTACCTGATCTCCAAACAACAGGCGCAATCCTCGAAAAAACAGGTGAGGCTTAAATAGCAGTGGTGCGTAGTAGGTTTTTAGATAGTTATGTAGAGAGATACCCCAGCGAGTCGTTTGAGATCCACTCATCAGAGAAATGAACCCCCCACAAGCAATGGTTGGCTCTACTAGAGTTTGCTCTATTACAGTGATTAGGTCATCCGGCACCCAAGTATCTGCATGAAGAAAGCAAAGAATATCTCCAGTTGCAGCCGATGCCCCATAATTCATCTGAATAGAACGCCCACGCTGTTCAGATGAGAGAACTTGTACGCATAGC
This sequence comes from Nostoc sp. NMS9, assembly GCF_017114995.1. GTDB lineage: Bacteria > Cyanobacteriota > Cyanobacteriia > Cyanobacteriales > Nostocaceae > Nostoc. The sequence continues at coordinate 96,015 of NZ_JABXKL010000071.1, forward strand.
AACTGATTGAATGACTCAAAGCATTGCTTTGCAACTGCCACTGTCTCATCTTTGCTGCCACCATCTACTACTATCACTTCAAAAGCAGGCGGATTAAGTAAAGTCAATTGGCGCAATGTACACCCTAAGCTAACTGCTTCGTTTAAAGTAGGAATGACAATCGAAACTTGAGACATGCAGCTTAAGTAGTTTTATCGTTGCTTTTATTCTACTTGCTCAATGTTGACAAGCTCTTAATCCAAAGCTCAACACTTCTGAGCATGGTAAGTAGCTTTTAGCAGTTTTCCCCAGATTGCATTGTAAGGATGTACAAGCTGTGTCGGATGACCATTTTGGAAGATGGGCCTGCCTTCGTTTGCCCACTGAAAAATTCCACCACTCAAGTTATAAATGCACTTCATCCCGGCTTCATCCAGTTTTTGGGCTAATTTTGCGCTTCGGTAGCCAACAGCACAGTACACAACAATTGGTCTATCTTGGGAAACTGTTGCAACTGCTGTTAAGTCATCTGTGAGAGGATCTATGCGTACTCCTGTTTCGATATGACTAACTGCATACTCAGTCTGACTTCGTGCATCTAGCACTAATGGACGGGGCTTTGCAGAATCTGATAGTAATTGAGCTAATTGGTTACAATTAATTTCCTCAATAGTAGGAAACTGAAATCCGATCAGAAGTTTAATAAAGTTAAACGTGAATGATCGCACTTGTCAAAAGACTCTCTGGTTGGCAAACAATACTGATGGGGGCTGTGTCTGATGTCTAATAGTAAAAAACGATCACAGAACAGGCGATCGCATTGGCATCAACTCTCCAAAACAAACAGATAACTCATCAAGATTAGCTGATTTGCAAGTAAATATACTTATAATAATTACAGCATTTACTAATCACTTGCGATGATTTATGGCAATTCTTCAACTGATTGAACCCGAAGTTAAAAATCTGGGTGGTTTTTCTGCCCGCCGCAGTTTGCCATATCCTAATCGCCAAATGGTTGGGCCGTTTATCTTTTTTGATCATCTTGGCCCGTCCGTTATGCCCCCCAATCAAGGCATTGATGTCCGACCACATCCTCATATTAATCTGGCAACGGTAACTTATTTATTTGATGGTGCTTTGATGCATCGAGATAGTTTGGGTACTGTGCAGAAAATCCAACCAGGTGCAGTCAACTGGATGACAGCAGGAAAAGGGATTGTCCATTCAGAACGCTCACCTGACTTTGACCGTCATCAAGAAACTACTATTCATGGTATTCAAACCTGGGTTGCCTTACCTGTTGAACACGAAGAAACCGAGCCAACGTTCATTCACTATCCTGCTGAAATCCTTCCCACCTGGGAAGAGAATGGCGTTATCATCAAACTTATTGCTGGACAAGCATTTGGCTATACCTCACCTGTGAAAGTTCTCTCACCTATCCTCTATTTAGATGCAGTGTTATCTGCCAACACCCACTTCACTATCCCTACAGATTATTCACAAAGGGCAGTATACAGTGTCACAGAGGGATTGAGGATTAATGATGAACCCGTGGAGCAATATCGTCTCGCTATTCTAGAGCCAGGCGATCGGATTGAGGTTTCTGCTACAGCTGCTGCTCAATGTATTGTTATTGGCGGTGAGCCGTTAGGTACACGCTACAAATGGTGGAATTTTGTCTCTAGCCGACCAGAGCGAATAGAGCAAGCTAAAGTTGATTGGCGCGACTCTCGCTTTGCTAGCGTGCCAGATGAAACAGAGTTTATTCCACTCCCAGAAGTGATAACAGAAGCTAATCCTTTTTCATAAGTGTGTCACACTTCGATATCACTGGACAAGAGGGAGCAAATTGTTGAAAGTCAGCGTCAGGACTAGATAATTCAACTAAAGTTTTAGGTATAACTAGATGCACAATAGTTTTAGGAGTAAGCTGCCGCTACTGCTGACATTCTGCTTATTTACTAGCTTTTTGCCTGCCTCTGGTTCAGTTTTATGTCCAGCCGTTGCCTCTGACGAATACTATAAAGTAGCCAGAAATTATGGCAGAGATGGACGTGCAGGAACCGATGGGCGATCGGGTAGAGATGGTAGCAGCGGTGACAACCAAAATATTTTTGTCAATGGTTCACCTGTAAATCTTGACTTGTCGGGTAAAGATGGTGAAGACGGGGAAGACGGTGAACATGGTTATCAACCTGACTGTGGTTCCCAACGCGATGCCTACGGCGGCGCCAGCCATGACATAAACGCACCAGATGGTGGCAGTGGCGGTAATGGTGGCAAAGGAGGAGATGGGGGAAATGGTGGTTCTCTCACAGTGTATTACAACAATTTGGCAGACTTACGGAATATTTCTATTCGGGCAACTGGTGGGGAAGGCGGACGCGGCGGTAGAGGTGGCAACGGTACGGAGGGTTGTAACTGTCACAGACGGAGATGGGAAGTAAAAACCTGCAAGGGAACTCCTGGTAGCCCTGATTATAAGTGTACTGACAAGGTTTATAGATGTAGCGATGGTAGCGATGGGCGAGATGGCAGCGATGGTAGCGATGGTAGCCAAGGGCGCTTAGGAACTTTGAGTATTGTCAATAGCAAGGAAGCTTTGGCCGCTGATACTCCAACTGTGCAGCTAGCAATTTCGGAACTGATAAACAAACAGTTCCACCTCTCGAAGAATAAGTGGAATCAACGCATGGGGGCAGCTTCTCTACTTGCGCCTGGTTCTGCGATCGCCGATGATTATCGACAGTTTGAACAGCGTCTAGAAGAGGCTTTTCAAATAGTTTGGCAAGAAAGACAACCCATTACCAGCTTTGGCAATCAAGCTGTAACACTAAATTTAACTGATAACAAACAAGTAGAAATTACTTTTTCTGAGGAATTATGGGTTGAGGGTAACACCAAAAGTGAGGCTAACTTCACAACATTTACCGTTAACTATGCCATTCCCAAAAAAGATGTCACCCGGTTAGCTGTGGCAGAGTTTACCGATGCCGGACAAAACCTCAACTTAAAAATAGTCGATTTGGCAGCCAAGTCTGATGCCATTAATACTCAGTTTCGCGTGAAATTCCGCGCCCAAGATAGCTCGCACGGTTTTTCTGGCTACAAAACTGAATTTGAAGGGGATATTCCCACAGAACTTGTGACTCGTGACTACAATCGTTTTATTCTAGCTTTGGGTAAGCTAAAAATTCCTGACGAAGCTTTACGCCCTGGTGTCAATGTTGATATTGAAGTCGTAGCAACTCGTTCTTTAGGAATACGTTCTGCCAAGCAAACTATTAGCTGGCAGGGTGCAATCCGCAAGCCTAGATAAAGTTTAAGAAGATTTTTTCCCATCTGAAACCATTTGCGAGAGAATATAGGCTGCGAAATCTAGTAACTGATCCAGCAAAAAGCCAATGATACCGATGTATAGGATTTCCTGGATTATGTAATCAGTATTGCCAGCTTTATAAGCATCCCAGAGGGTAAAGCCAAGTCCTCTTGGGCCTGTTAACATTTCTGTGGCAATAACGATAAACCAGGCTACCCAAATGCTAACTTTCAAGGCATGAAATATATGAAAAATAGCTACTCGAAAGTTATTATTCTGTCTCTTGAAATGCTGCATACCTATTGCTGTATTAATAATCATCGTCCAGAGAGTTCCCAGAAAAACTACTACAATAGCAGCCGAATCGCTCTCTTGAAACGTGATTAGGGCAATAGGTAGCAAAGCTATAGGAGGGATACTATGTGGTATCTGAAATATCAGCCTAAATAGCTGATAAATCATGCTATTTATCCCGATAAAATATCCGATAAAACTACCCAATACAGCGGCTGGAATATAACCAACAAATAACCGTTGCAGGCTAGCTAAAATGTCTAAAAACATATTATTTTCTCTGCCTCAGTTCTCATGGAAAACATTCGGGAAATACTGCGGCAACAACACAAAACAGGGCTGAGAAAAATGTATTGTATTACACATTATATTTTGTTGCTAAAAGATTTTTTATATCTTCTCCTCGTTAATTACTAATTAAAAAACTTAGGTATTATTACGATGTGATAGTAGTAGTACAAAGAAAAGGTAAAGTTTGACTTTACTAAACTTTATCAGAAAAGCAAATTTTAATTAGTAAATTAAATACAATTTCTATAATTTATCAAAGAAGGCAGTTATTGCTAGAGCTGACGTGCGTAGTTTACCGCCGTAGGCATCGCTCCTTGATTATCTAAGCTGATGGAACGCGCCAGAAAAAGTCTTGGACGGCATGTAAAAATCAATTGGATGGGTATTCAAACCCCAACCAATTGTAGACAGTAGACACTTGTAAATAATGACACAGATGGCTAGTTATCTCTAATAAAAGATGCGATCGCCTTTTTTATCGGAGAACCGGAATCGTCTCTAGTGTAGTACGTAAGACCTCGATCAATGAATGCAGAGGTAGTATCTATTAACTGCTGAAGAATCTCGGAATTAGTATCATCTATTTCTTCAGTAACTTTTTCCCCTGTAAATTTATTTTTACGTTCTTCTGGAGGTAATACAATGCGAGGATCTTTATAAGTCTCTTTTGGCTTGGGTTTAAATGTCTCATTTAAGTCAAACTGAAGACGTAAGTAACGTTTAGACTCATATCCACCCATGATTTGTCGGCAAATCGTACTATCAATCTCAGATGTAGGTTCCATAAAGATGTTAGTAAGATTTTTGATCCAGTCTAAGCCTCTCCATTTGCTAATTTGCTTATATTGATATGGTTCACCAGTTTGACCTGTGCCAATAGAAAGGATAGAAATATCTTCCAATCGCAGATTATCTAGTTTATATTTTTGCTTGATTGTTGGAGATACTGAAGACTGAACGATCCTCATAACTAGACTCAAAGCTGCGAGAGCAGGGTTATTAGCAGAAACTCCTCCATCAATGTGTGGGAATTCCCAGTCACCAAATTTTTGTTTATCTACAGGTTCTAATTTATATGGTGGAAAAAAAGTAGGCGCTGAGGCAGAAGCGGTACATATTTCCCATAAATAACAGTCATCGTACCATCTGTCTCCTAAATCAGGATGACAATTTGTAAAAAAGGTTGTGTTGCGATATAGCGTATCGTAAGCAAGAATCAAAAGAATGGGTTTTTCGATATCCTTGATTCTTGTAGATTTATAGGCATCTTTGAGTACGCTAGTAATTCCATCATGAGAATATTTAGATGGGGAAAATACATCAATAATTGATTTGATGATGGACGGAAAGTTTTTGTAGCGCTCTTTTATCTCCAGAGGGAATATATCTTTACCTCTATTTTTATACATTTTAATGAGTTCATCACTCTCCTTTCCTATAGCAATTCCTCCTGCTAATATTGAACCAGTAGAAGTACCAGCAACCATGTCAAAATATTCGTGTAAAAACTCTCCTTTTCCCTGATTTCTAATTTCTTGTTCTACTTGTTGAAGTATTCGTGCTGCAACAATTCCACGAATACCGCCACCGTCTAAAGCCAAAATTTTGAAGGACATAGCAATTCTCTTTGATTATTTCTGTGGACAAGCATCATGAGATGAATCACAATACCGTTCCATTAACTTGTTTACTCTTATCCGACTTATCCGATTTATCCGACTGCAAGAATACCTAAGTTTTTTTTGAACGAAGCGCCTTCTCTACGAGACATTACGTATAGCTTGCTTCTTCAGATAATCTGATAGCGGGAATTGAGTAGTTATTGAAGATTTAACTTGAAACACTTAGAAATACAGCAAATTTCTACGTTGTGATGTACAGAAATACCCCACCCGTGCGATCTGGCGTGAAAGTTGGGGAGGAATATATCTCATGTAGTTGCTGTAAATTCAGGGTTTTAGTAAAGTTAAATAAATATTTGCTATAAGAAAGTTAAAGCTTGACCCCGCACTTGCGTATTTACCTGGCCTTTGTCATAAACTATTTCACCGCCGACAATAGTGGTTTTAGCCCAGCCAGTGAGGTTCCAGCCTTCAAAGGGACTCCAATGGCATTTGGTTAAAAGTTCCTCGCGCTGGACTGGGCGGTATGTGTTTAAATCTACAAGCACCAAATCGGCATCATAACCAGGTGCGATCGCTCCCTTATTGGGAATACCATAAGCCACAGCTACAGCTTTAGACATCCAGTTTACAACTTGAGCCACAGTACACTTTCCTTGCATTGCCGCAGTTAACATCAAAGCGAGGGAAGTTTCCACCCCAGGCATTCCCGAAGGACTATTGGGGTATTCTTGAGCTTTTTCTTCTAAGGTGTGCGGCGCGTGATCTGTAGCGATGAAATCAATCACGCCATCGCGCAAAGCTTGCCAGAGAACTTCGTTATCGTGGGGCGATCGCAAAGGTGGATTCATCTGTGCTAAGGTACCAATCTGCTCATAAGCACTAGTATTTAACAACAAATGTTGTGGCGTAACCTCCGCTGTCACCCAACTCGGTTTCTCCTGACGCAGCAAATCTGCTTCCAGCGCTGTTGACAAATGGAGAATATGCAACCGACGTTGATATTTTTGAGAAAGTTTTAATGCTAGTTGGGTTGCCAGCAACGCCGCTTGATTATCTTGAATTTGCGAGTGAACGGCTGGATCGTGAATATTGGCAAATTCTTGACGGCGTTGGTTGATTCTAGCTTGGTCTTCGGCATGAACGGCAATTAAGCGATCGCCTTTAGCAAATATCGCCTCCAATGCTGTTTCGCCATCAACCAACAACTGACCATGCATCGACCCCATGAAAATTTTAATTCCCGGCGTTGGCTTTGCTAAAAGCAAATCTGGTAAATTCTCTGCTGTTGCCCCAATAAAAAAGCCATAATTAACTAAAGATTTGTGTGAGGCCCGTTCTAGCTTGTCGTCTAAAGCCTGTTGTGTCGTAGTTAGGGGGCGTGTATTGGGCATTTCTAAAAAAGAAGTGACTCCCCCTTTAGCACAGGCACAACTGGCAGTGAATAAATCTTCCTTGTGTTCTAGTCCAGGTTCCCGGAAATGCACCTGCGGATCGATAACTCCTGGCAACAAAGTTAAGCCTTCTGCGTCAACTTCAGTGGCTAGTGCTGTTTGGGAGATTTCTGGCGCAACTTCGACTATTTGGCGATCGCGCGTCAACACATCCCCAACCATCAGTTCACCATCGGGTAAGATTATGCGAGCGCGGCGAATCAGTAACATTTTTGCAGATGACATAGGGATAACCAAGTTTAGACAGGGAGCTATGTATTACAGAGAACCATGCTTTTAGGTTAAACTTATTCGCGATCGGAGTAACCAATTTTTGCCGCGCCTTAAAAAAAAGTTTATTTTTAACAACAGAGGCAGCAAGGGTTTAAGTCCCCACAAAATCTCCCATTTGGTGGACTGGAAATTAGATAGGGTTGAACGCGAGAGCGTCTCATCTAGAAGCCTTATCTAAATTCAAACCTCCTGCCCCCTGCCCCCTGTCTCCTTCACAATCCACAATCTAAAATTGGTAGTCAAGATGCAAACATAACTAGGAAATTAAAATTTTCCCGTTAAGATTAACAGATAAAGTCTCACTAGGCGAGTTAATTACCTACGTCTTTCGTTAAGTTAAGTAATTTCATGCATAATCAAGTGTCTGATAACAACTCTAGTCAACAACCCGATAATTCTTGGATCGCAGAGCTAGGTAGAACAATTGTATTGAGCATTGTTCTAGCTTTGGGAATTCGTACCTTTGTTGCTGAAGCACGCTGGATTCCTTCTGGTTCAATGGAACCGACTCTGCATGGTACGCCAAACCAGTGGGAGGCAGACAAAATTATTGTCGATAAGTTGAAGTATAAATTTGCTGACCCGCAGCGGGGAGATATAGTAGTATTTTCACCGACTAAAGAGCTACAAAAAGAACAATATCAAGATGCTTTTATTAAACGTATAATTGCCTTACCTGGAGAAAAAATACAACTTAAGGATGGCAAAGTCTATATCAACGACAAACCTCTACCAGAAGCCAATTATCTCAGTTCTGGACAGACCACAGTTATTGATGTTTGCCAATCAGGGCCACAGCCACCTTTTTTGGCCAAACCCCAGACTATACCAGCCGATTCATATTTAGTACTGGGTGATAATCGTAACAGTAGTTATGACAGCCGCTGCTGGGGTGTTGTCCCCCGCCAGAATATTATTGGACGTGCTGTAGTTCGCTTCTGGCCTTTAAATCATGTTGGCGGAATCGATAAATCGCCAGTATATCCATAATTAACAAACAATATTGCTCAAATAGCTCATTAACAAAAGAATTTTAGATTTTAGATTGGGGACTACTAAATCACCAATCTAAAATCCAAAATCCGTCTTGAAAAGTTCAGTTCGCTCTTTGCGAGATGCTGCGACTTTTCGCCAAATCTCAAATCCAAATATTGTTATGACCGAAAACGACTCATGATACAAGCCCCTAAATTTATTTATGGGTATCTAAAATGTTTGAATTTTGAATTTTGAATTTTGAATTCGGAGCGAAGCGACGTGACGCCCTACCTAGCTAAGATTTTACTGTATCCAGTTAAATCACTGGATGGTGTTGAAGTTGAGAACGCTAGAGTTCTTGCCAGTGGCGCACTACAGTATGACCGCGAGTTTGCCATTTTTGACGAACAAGGTAGATTTGTCAATGGCAAGCGTCATGCTAAAATCCATTTACTAAGGGCACAATTTGCACTCTTAAATAGAACTATCTCGTTGCAAATCCCTGATGACAACTTACAACAAATTTTTCATCTGGATGAGGAACGGCAAGCATTAGAAGCAACTTTGAGTGATTATTTTGAGTTTGCTGTCACATTGGGACAAAACTCTTTGATGGGTTTTCCTGACGATACACACTCACTTGGCCCAACAGTAATTAGTACGGCCACATTGGCAGAGGTAGCTTCTTGGTTTCCTGATTTAAGTGTAGATGAAATACGCCGTCGGATGCGTGCCAACATCGAGATTGGTGGTGTACCAGCATTTTGGGAAGATCGGCTATTTAGCGAACAAGGTGATTTAGTCGCTTTTCGAGTGGGAGATGTACAATTTTTTGGGGTTAACCCATGTCAGCGTTGTATAGTCCCAACACGCAATTCTTACTTAGGGGAAGCTTACCCAAACTTTCAAAAAATCTTTACAACCCAGCGACAAGCAACTCTGCCAAATTGGGTTACTTTATCGCCTTTTAATCATTTTTATAGATTGAGTATCAATACTCAACTACCCCCATCATCAGCCGGAAAAATTTTACAAATCGGCGATGAAGTTGACATACTTATACAACAAAGTTAACATTTCGTCAAAATAAAAAATACAAAGTAAATTTTTTTGGATTTTTTTTGTTTATGCTGTGTATTTGCATGACAATTTTAAAATTGTTGTAGTTAAATATAAGTTTTTGTACAAGTCCAGGGGTTTCCAGACCAGAAAATCAAGACATTAGCAATTAAAAATTAAATTTAGGATTGGGTGCTAATGGCAACCTGAATTTTAGAATGGCATACTGGAGCTTATTGGTTAAATTTCAGTTCATCTGAGAAAATTTGTGGAAATATTGCCAGATAAGACTGAGCAAATTCAGGTGCGATGGCTTACCCACGTAGGCGATTTCTATAGTGGACTACTCCTGTGCAAAGTTTGAAAATTAGGCGTTGGAGGAAGTCAGGCAGTCAAAGAATTATAAATATTTCGTACTATTTTATACTAAAAATATAAAATTTTCATCAAGAGGAGTGTATGCCGTAATTATACTTATATACAATGTAGCTAGCACGGCAAAATGCACCTAGTAGATGCTGGGGAAGAATAAAACTACAATGTTATCGAAACTTCAGCCCGTCAAATCATTTAATCGCTTAGTTGGCAAAGTTTATGCCAAGATGCCCCTGAGATATGTTCTGATTGTGCCCTTTATCTTGCAAATTTGTGGTGCGGTGGGACTTGTGGGCTATCTTTCGTATCAAAACGGCCAAAAAGCGGTAAGGGAGCTTGCTACTCAATTAGAAAATGAAATCTGCGATCGCATTGAACAGCATCTCGATAGCTATTTAACAACACCGAAGCAAATTAATCAAATCAACATAGATGCGATTGAGCTAGGTTTGCTCAACCTTTCGGATTTTCAAACCACCGGCAATTACTTTTGGAAACAAATGCAGGTTTTCAATGTTGGCTATAACAGCTTTGCCAATCCCAAAGGTGAATTTATCGGTGTTGAGCGTCTAGATAATGGCCAGCTCTTAATTAATGAAGTTAGCGACAAGTATGGTATAGGCAAACTTTATGTTTATCCTACAGACAACCAAGGAAATCGCCACCATTTACAGGAAGTCAAAAATTACGATCCTCGTGTAGAAGCTTGGTATGCAGATCCAGTCAAGATAGGCAAACGAGTTTGGAGTCAAATTTATCAATGGGAAGATAAACCAGAAATTTTATCCATATCTTCCAGCTATCCTGTTTACGATAAAAATCGCAAATTCGTTGGGGTGATTAGTGTTGATTTGCTCTTATCACAAATCGGCAAGTTTTTAGCTAAGTTAAAAATCAAAGAGTCGGGTAAAACTTTTATTTTAGAGCGTTCTGGGTATATAGTGGCTTCTTCTACTAGCGAGCCACCATATACGATCATTAATGGTAAAGGAAAACGTCTATCAGCATTAGATAGTCAAAATTCTTTAATTAAACTCACAACACAGTCTTTGATCGAACGCTTTGGCAGTCTTAAGTTTGTTGAAAATAAGCAACAGCTAAGTTTTACCGCCGATGGAATGCGTTATTTTGTACAGGTAAAAAGCTGGAAGGACGAACTGGGTTTAGATTGGCTAATCGTGGCGGTGATTCCCGAAGGCGAATTTATGGAGCAAATTAATGCCAACACCCGCATCACTATTTTGCTGTGCATAGCTGCTTTTTTAGTGGCTACAAGAATTGGGATTTTGACTGCTCGTTGGGTAATTAAGCCGATTTTACAATTAAACAGATCGGCGAAGAAAATTGCTGAAGGTGAATGGGAGGAAACACCAGACATTCAGCGTTCCGATGAACTGGGAGAACTAGCCAAATCATTTGAAACTATGGCAAAGCAACTCCAAGCATCCTTTAGTGCTTTAGAAGCAAAGAATGCCCAGATGCAAGTTTTAAATGAGGTGCTATCTCATAATCAGAGTCAGCTAACTCAATTTTTAGAAGCCATGCCAGTCGGTGTATTTATTATCGATGCTGAGGGTGAACCTTATTATACAAATCAGATTGGGCAGCAAATTCTCGGTCAAGGAGCGATCCCAGAAGTTAGCACCGAAGAATTATCAGAGGTATATCAAGCTTACCTTGCCGGGACAGATCAACTTTACCCCAGTGATCGCTTGCCGATTTTGAGAGCATTGCTTGGGGAAAGCATCAGGGTTGATGATATGGAAATTCGCTGTTGTGGGAAGATTACTCGCATTGAGGTTTTAGGAAAGCCAATTTATGATGAATCAGGGAATGTGGCTTTTGCGATCGCCACATTTTTTGATATTACCCAACGCAAACAAACAGAAAAGTTATTAGCAGACTACAATCGCACCTTAGAGGCTCAAGTAAAAAAACGTACTGAAGAGTTCCAGCAAGTTATCGAGCAACTGCAAACCACCCAAGAAGAACTGATTCAATCGCAAAAAATCGCTGCACAGGAACAACAAGCAGCCGTTCGAGAAGCCGCGCGAAGTGCTGCCGCCAACCTCGCCAAAAGCGAATTTCTTGCTAACATGAGCCACGAACTGCGTACCCCACTCAATGCGATTCTTGGTTTTACCCAAGTTATGAGTCGAGATTATTCGCTATCTAGCGAACATCAAGAAAACTTGGCAATAATTAATCGTGCTGGCGAACATCTACTCAAATTAATTAACGACATTCTCGAAATGTCTAAAATCGAAGCTGGCAAAATCACATTAAATTACAGCAGCTTTGACTTAATTCATTTGTTGAAGAACTTAGAAGAGATGTTGCACTTGCGTGCTGCATCTAAAAATTTAGAATTACTGTTTGAATGTGCGCCAGATATTCCTAAATACATAGAAACGGACGAAAATAAACTGTGTCAAGTATTGCTCAACCTCTTAGGAAATGCTATCAAATTTACCGATCGAGGGAAGGTGACGCTACGGGTGAGTAGGGGAGCAGGGGAGCAGGGGGTGCAAGATGTGAATTATCCCTCTCTTCTTTTTTTCGAGGTACAAGATACTGGCTGTGGTATTGCCCCACAAGAACTTGACTTGCTGTTTGAGGCTTTTGAACAAACCGAAATTGGCAGAAAATTCCAACAAGGGACGGGACTTGGTTTAGCAATTAGCCGTAAATACGTGCAACTGATGGGAGGAGATATTACTGTCAGCACGATGCCAGGTGTCGGTAGTACATTTGCCTTTGATGTTCAGATTGCTCTAACTTGCCCCAGAGAAATCCCGATAAACCAAATTAAATCACAAATTAGAGCTTTAGCACCTAGTGAAAAAGTATACCGCATCCTAGTAGTTGACGACTCCAAAGAAAGCCGGATGTTGCTAGTTAAAATTCTCACATCTCTAGGTTTTGAAGTTAACGAAGCTAAAGATGGTAGTGAAGCGATCGCTAATTGGGAATCTTGGCAACCACACCTGATTTTTATGGATATGCGAATGCCAGTCATGGACGGTTACGAAGCCACAAGAATTATTAAAGCTAGAGAAATCGGGCATGGGAGAGCCAATACGTCGCGGAGGTTCCCAAAATTGAAACAACTGGTGTCATCGGGGAGCCAGTACCTTGCAGAAGAGTTAACCGATTCAGGTGAGGGTGAGGTTCTGAAAGTTGTACGCAAAGAGTCTTCCACAGCAGAAACAACTGGTGTTATAGAAAATGATGCTTCTGGTGCGTCCACTTTGCGATCGCGGCTGCCAACAACCTTGGCTCCCCCTTACAACTTCTCTAGAACAATGCCGGATAGCTCCAATACAAATACAATAATTATTGCCCTAACTGCTAGCGCCTTTGAAGAAGAACGCCAGAAAATTTTGTCCATTGGCTGTGATGATTTTATTCGCAAGCCATTCAAACAGGAAGTATTATTGGAAAAACTGAGCAAACATCTGGGTTTAAAATATACCAATCAAGTAGAAACCACAAACACAGTAGTTGTCGATCAAGCTACACAGATTTTTGTCAGTGTTGCCGAACTCCTGGGCCATTTATCACAAATGTCACCTGAGTGGCTCCAACAGATTCACTATGCCGCAGCCAGCTGTAGCGATGAACTGATTTTAGAGTTACTCAAGCAAATCCCATCAGATAATGCTCAAGTTTTCCAAGTTCTCAGGGATTTAGCAAATAACTACCAGTTTGAGAAAATCATGGAATTGACTACAACAAACTTAGAATGAATTACGAGCATTTAGACCCTAATAAAAAAGATATTTTGATCATTGATGATATGGCGGATAACCTCCGGGTTTTATCCTCCATATTGACAAGGGAAGGGTATAACGTTCGTAAAGCTTTGAACTGGCAAATGGCATTGACAGCAACTCAAACATTATTACCTGATTTAATTCTACTCGATATCATGATGCCAGAAGTAGATGGCTATGAAATTTGCCAGACCTTTAAAGCTTGGGAACTAACAGCCGATATTCCAGTAATTTTCATTAGTGCTTTAGATGACGTTTTTGACAAAGTTAAAGCCTTTAAAGTGGGTGGTGTAGACTACATTACCAAACCTTTTGAGTTTCAAGAAGTTTTAGTGCGCGTGCAAAATCAACTGGCATTGAGATCGGCGCGATTAGAAATATTGAAACTAAATGTTGAACTGGAACATCGGGTAAAACAGCGGACTGGGGAGCTAGAAAAAGCTCTACAAAAACTTCAGCAAGAAATCGATTCCCGCCAGAAATTGCAAAGTCAACTGCTAGATATAGCACTGCATGATTCCCTGACTGGATTATCAAACCGAGTTTTGTTTATTAGGCGATTAGAAAATGCTCTCAATCGCGCGAAGCAAGAATCTAATTATCAGTTTGCGGTGCTTTTTCTGGACTGCGATCGCTTTAAAGTTGTCAATGATTCTCTTGGCCATCCGGTAGGAGATGAATTGCTGATAGCCATTGCTCACCGCTTACAAGCATGTCTGATACCTGTTGATACTTTAGCACGATTGGGCGGGGACGAATTTGGAATTCTCTTAGAAAATATCACAGATATCAATATAGCAATCCAAGTTGCAGAAAGGATTTTGCAACAGTTATCACTTGCTTTTCAACTGTCAAGATATGAAGTATTTATGAATGCCAGTATTGGTATTAGTTGGGGCAATAAAGATTACGATCGCCCAGAGTATTTGCTGCGAGATGCTGATACAGCAATGTATCGGGCTAAGGCTCAAGGAAGAGCCAAATATCACGTTTTTAATCCAGCGATGCATCAGGAAGCTATTCAGCTTTTAGAGTTAGAAAATGACCTGCGGAGGGCTGTTGAAAGGCGAGAATTCCTCGTTTACTATCAGCCAATTATTTCCCTGGTTACAGGCAGAATTTCTGGATTTGAAGCCTTGGTGCGCTGGCAACATCCGATTCGTGGTTTGGTTTCTCCCATAGAATTTATTCCTGTGGCCGAAGAAACGGGTTTAATTAATGCCATCAATACTTGGGTATTACAGTCAGCTTGTCATCAATTAAGCATCTGGCAACATTATCCAGTGACACCAGAACCTCTAACTATGAGTGTCAATTTGAGTGCAAGATTATTTTTACAGCCGAATTTGGTAGAACAAATTGACCGAATAATTTATGAAAATAAAATAAATCCGGCATATTTAGAATTAGAAATTACCGAAAGTGTAATTATGGAAAATACCGATGCGATCAAAATAATTCTTCAACAACTAAAGCAACGAAAAATCAAGTTGATTATGGATGACTTTGGTACAGGATATTCCTCTTTAAGTTACCTGCATAGCTTTCCTTTAAATGCACTCAAAATTGATAAATCCTTCGTCAAACGGATGCAGGAGAACAAAGAGAATATGGGGTTAGTACCAGCAATGATTGGCATTGCCAACTCAATGGGGATGAGTGCGATCGCTGAAGGTGTCGAAACACAAGAACAGTTAGCCCAATTGAGAAGTTTAAACTGTAATTTTGCTCAAGGATATTTATTTTCTAAACCCATAAAACAACAACTGGCTCTTGAGTTGCTCACCTCAGCACCTCAATGGTAGCTATCAAGTAGTACCTGGGAAAAATTTCATTGTTGATTGATCCTCGGCTAGATAATTTGTGAGTGCTATCTACTATAATCCTTACAGCAGTTCATCAGGTTGCCAAAGGTAATAACTGGCCAATAGCTTCGATAATCTGCAAAACTCTCCAGCCACGTGAGAGTTAAACTATAAATATAAGTATTTCGGTGAAATCGGTCAACAAATTTTAGGGTGATTTCAAAAAAGGATTTACTATCCTCAATAATTATACGCATAACTTTTGATCAATAATGCATTTTAATCAAACTAACCATCAGAAAAGAAATATTTTGGTGGTCGATGATACCCCAGATAATTTACGGCTTTTATCGGCGATGTTGACTGCACAAGGTTTTGAAGTTCGCAAAGCCTTAAACGGTAAAATGGCACTGACTGCATGTCAAATGGTTTTGCCGGATGTGATTTTGCTGGATATTAATATGCCAGGTATGGATGGCTATCAAGTTTGTCAACAACTAAAAGCTGACGATAAAACTTCTGAAGTCCCAGTAATTTTTATTAGCGCTCTGGATGATGTTGTCGATAAGGTAAAAGCATTTGATGTTGGTGGTGTAGATTATATTGCAAAACCTTTTCATGGTGCAGAAGTGGTGTTGCGAATTGAAAATCAGATTAATTTACGCTTGCTCCAAGTTAAACTGCAAGAAAAAAACTTTTTACTCCAAGAGGCTCTTGACAATTTGAAAGCCTCTCAAGTTCAACAAATTCAAAACGAAAAGATGGTGGCACTGGGACAGTTAGTGGCTGGTCTGGCTCATGAGATTAATAACCCGATCAGTTTTATTTATGGAAATCTCCAATATGCTGGTCAATATGTGGAAGACCTAGTAAATATAATTGAGGTATATCAACAGGAATATCCCAAACCCACACCAAAAATTCAGCAAATAGCCAAAGATTTAGACCTGAATTTTATCATTAAGGATCTACAAAATCTGATAGGTGCAATGTATAGAGGCTCCGATCGCATTCGGGAAATTGTACTGGCGCTACAACATTTTTCTCGGCATGATGAAGCAGAGATGAAACGGGTAAATATCCATGAAGACATCGAAAATACTTTAGTGATGTTACAACATCGGCTCAGGGAAGCAGCCGATCGTCCGGCAATTGTTGTAGTGAAAGATTATGGTAACTTGCCCCTAGTCACTTGTTATGCAAGTGAACTAAATCAAGTATTTATGCATTTGTTGAATAATGCTATTGATGCAATAGAAGAGGGAGTAGGGAGTCGGGAGTGGGGAGGGAGCAATCAATCTTCTACTCCTTACTCTCTAATACCTACTCCCCAAATTCGGATTCATACAGAAGTGACAGACTTGAACATAGTCAAAATTGCGATCGCTGATAATGGTCTTGGTATTGAAGAGTCGTTGCGATCGCGTTTATTTGACCCATTTTTTACCACAAAACCTGTGGGCAAAGGTAGTGGGCTAGGATTATCTATTAGCTATCAGATTATCGTCCAAAAACACCGAGGAAATATTAGTTGTAACTCATCTGTGGGCAAAGGAGCAGAGTTTGTGATCGAAATTCCCATAGAGCAGCAACCTGATATCTCATTGCAATTTTCAAAATCTTGAAAGAATTTCTGACCCGATAAATCTAATTAATCAACAATTCTGGTGCTACCAATCCTTTTTGGATAGCTAAGACTGCGGCTTGAGTGCGATCGCGTACTTCTAGTTTCTGTAAAATAGCATGGACATGAACCCGCACTGTACCAGGGGCAATGTAGAGAATTTCAGCAATTTCTTGATTGCTTTTGCCAGCTGCTACCAATGCCAAAATTTCTTGCTCTCGCTTCGTTAAAGGATTTTCTAAAGATTCTTCAGATTTTGCGGACTGCACCGCCATAGAATTTCCCTCAAAAGCGGCTCTAATTTCAGTTGTTGCCGTTTGATCCCACCAAGAAGCGCCCGCAGCAACCGATCGCACTGCCAATATCAAAGACTCAGCCGGAATACCTTTAAGGCAGTAACCTTGCGCCCCGGCGGCAATTAACCGCGAAATCAGGGGTTTTTCAGAACGAGACGTTAAAACAAGAATTGGTAAATTTGGGTGCTTCTGCTTGATTTGGCGACAAGCCTCAATCCCACCAATTCCCGGTAAACCTATATCCAGCAACACCAAATCCAGAGGATAGTGATTTGCTAATTCTACAGCTTGTTCCCCATCTTCTGCTTCTGCGACAATCTCCAAACTGGTTTCTTGTTGCAACCGCATCCGCAGACCAAGCCGAAATAATTCATCATCTTCAACTAGTAAGATTTTTGTCATTTGTCATTTGTCATTTGTCATTTGTCATTGGTCAGAAATTATTATTCTCCCCTGCTCCCCTGCTCCCCTGCTCCCCTACTCCCCCACTCCTCATCTCCCCGGTGGTGGGCAAGCTGGGAGTCGGAAACCAAACAGTGCACCGCGTGGTGAGCGATTCTCTGCCCAAATTGTACCCCCATGAGCAGTAATAATTTGCCTGGTTAAATAAAGTCCTAGCCCAGATCCAGAGACGTGGCGATCGCTATTTCCTTGATAAAATCTCTCAAATAAGTGAGGTAACTCTTTTTCGGTAATGCCGGAACCAGTATCGAGTATTTTTACCACTTGATCGCTAGAATAACCTTCAAATACTACTTCCACTTTACCGCCACGAGGCGTATGGTTAATGCCATTACTCAGGAGATTGCTGAAAACTCGCCCAAGTTGTAAAGAATCTCCGTTTACCCAGAGAAAGCTCCGAAAATCTGATTCGCCATAATGCAGAGAAATATAAACCTGACGTGTTTTCGCTAGTTCAGTCAGTGTAGCGACGATCTCCTCCGCTACTGTCACCAAGTTAACTGGTGATATCTGTAGTTTCAGCCCTTCGGCATCATTGCGGTACACATCTAAAAGTGTTTGGACTAATTGCAATGTACTCTGATGACTACGAGCCATTGTTTGTAGGACTTTTGCTTGCATGGGCGTGATTTCACCAAATTGCTCATTTTGAAAATATTTCAGCGTTTCAATTGCTCCTAATAGGGGTGTTTTCAAATCATGCGTTAGGGTAGAAACAAAATCTTCACGCATGGTAGCTAGTTGTTCTTGGGAGCGTAATTGTGCTTGCGTAAAAGCGATCGCTTCTTCGTTGCGGTGGTTGCGATCGCTTAACCAACCTGTCACCAGCAACGCCAATACTGCAATCAATCTATTTGCCAACGTTGGAGAATTAATCATTTCTCCTCCGGGAACAAACAAATTCAATAATGTTAATCCTGTTGCTGCAAGAGTGATCCCCAAAACTGCTCCCCGATTCAATCGAGAATCTGCTAATAAAATCGTCCCTGTGTAGAGGTAGCCAAAAACGTACTCAGGGGGTGTCAAATATTCTAGTATTATCACGATTGCAAAGGCGATCGCTATCAGCCCATAAGTCGTTCCACGTTCATTTATTGCTTCTTTCATAGTCAATAATCGACTTAACATCGTCATTTATGATTTACTAAAAATCTGTATAACTATAGGATTAGTACCGCAAAGCGGAATTCAAAATTCAAAATTAATACAGTATAAGCGTTTTATTGATTGGGAATGGGTGGTTTACTTGCACCGTCCTGTACTAGCCCTTTCAAGGTGACGAATGAATATACGTTGTTTCAGCGCAACTATCTTGAATCCTCCGCTCAGATTTTGGGCTTTTTGAAAGTTGAAATAACCAACCTTCGTTCCAAATTTCACCACCTTGAAAGGGCTAGTCATGAAATATCTTTGGGGCATACTGCTGTCAGCGCGATCGCGCCTACCGCTCAATAAATAGGGATTAATCATCAGGTAATAATCTGCTCTCTGGGGGCAATGGCAATGATTTTCTTCGCTCCTTTAGCTCATCTGGCAAAAATACCCTCAATGGTGGTGCTGGTAACGATAACTTGAATGTTGACTCTTCATCAGGTAATAATCTGCTCTCTGGGGGCAATGGCAATGATTATCTCTCTGCTTCTGGCTACGTGGAGGGCATGGGCACCTCTTTTAGAGATGACAAGAAATCAAAGGGTAATAATACCCTCAATGGTGGTACAGGTAACGATACCTTGGATGCTAATGGTTCAACAGGCAATAACCTACTTTCTGGGGGCGATGGCGATGATTATCTCTCCGTTTCTGGCTATTTCTCCTATAGTTATTATGCCGACTCATACAGCGACAAGACATCTGGTGGCAATAATACCCTCAACGGTGGTACAGGTAACGATACCTTGACTGCTAGTGGTTCAACAGGCAATAACCTACTCTCTGGGAGCGATGGCAATGACAGCCTCTATGGAGGGGATCGTAATGACAGCCTTTATGGAGGGGGTGGTAATGATACCTTTACTTTCAATAGTTACAAGGAAGGCATTGATAGTCTTTATGACTTCAACGCCACTGATGACCTGTTCAGCACCTCGTATTCGATTGCTCAATGGAAGTCATTTTGATCGGCGATCGCCATTCTTGCACAGATATAATCAACTGTATACTTGTCAACACGAAAGAGAATTTTTAATTAATTTCTAACCCACCTGCTAGAAGCGAAATCAAATCAATTTCTAAATCAATTTTGCGACCATTGCCTTTGCGTTAACGTACAATTTTCCTAAAATGCCACGATCGCCCCTAATGCAGTGATTCGAGATATATAGGAGCGATCGCTAATCTCACTCAAGCAATTCTGACTAATCGGGGTCAAATCGTTCTAGTCCGTAGATCACAGGCTTTCGGCGTACTGCCTTAACCCAGATGAGTAACGCTGGTATCTCACTGCGGGTAATTCAGGAAATCTCAGGGCATCGGAATTTAGAGCAGTTAGAGAGATACTTAGAAGTGCGTGACCATCAGGTATTGGGGGCGGTAGCGGCGTTGTCGATGTTGTCAGGGAGCAATGCAATGGAGGATCTGAGTGCGTAAGTTCTGCAAACTTGGAAAATGTATTGTATAAACAAATAATCCTAATTAGTTTAAACAGATGAATTAAAAGTAAAAATTAAATATTCTTAACAAAAACTTGAACAAGTATCTGGAAAATAGTGATAACTGAAAATAGTAAATTCCTCAAAATCTGTTATTTCTAAAAATTAGCTTGCTAGGACTTAAATTTAATTTAGCGCAAAATATATGGGACAAGGTTTTTTGCAAATTGGCTTAACGCTGTGTATTGTCATAGCAATCACTCCCTTATTCGGAAAATACATAGCGCGTGTCTTTTTGGGAGAAAGAACACTGCTTGATTTTGTAATGAACCCCATAGAGCGAAGTATGTTCGTACTTGCGGGTGTTCGGAGAAAAGATGACATGACGGGTTGGCAGTATATTCGAGCCATACTCTGTTGTAACTTGATTATGGGTATTTCAGTGTATTTTCTGATCTATTTTCAGAGACTCTTACCCTGGAATCCAAACGGCTTCGGTGCGCCAAACTGGGATGTATTGTTGCATACAACGATTTCATTTGTAACGAATACTGACCAACAACACTACGCAGGTGAGACAACCTTAAGCTATTTTAGCCAGGTAGCGGCTTTAGGCTTTTTGATGTTTACCTCCGCAGCCACCGGTTTAGCCGTGGGAATTGCCTTTATTCGTGGGTTGACGGGTAGAAGACTGGGAAACTTTTACGTCGATCTCGTCCGTGGAATTACGCGAATATTGCTGCCGATTTCGATTATTGGAGCGATCGCTTTGCTAGTAGCAGGTGTACCACAAACCTTAGCTCAGACTATGGATGTGCAAACCTTAGAAGGTGGGACGCAATATCTGGCCAGAGGCCCGGTAGCATCCTTTGAAATGATCAAACTTTTGGGCGAGAACGGCGGCGGCTTTTTTGGCGTCAACTCAGCTCACCCCTTTGAAAATCCTAATGGCGCTTCTAACTTGATAGAAATGCTCGCGATGATTTCTATCCCAGCAGCTTTGATTTACACCTACGGTATATTTGCCAATAACATCAAACAAGCTTGGCTACTTTTTTGGATGGTGTTTGTGATTTTTGTCATTCTGGTGGGAGTTACAGCCGTGGGAGAACTGCAAGGTAATCCCCTGGTTAATACCGCCTTTGGATTAGAACAACCCAATTTAGAGGGGAAAGAAGTTCGATTTGGTTGGGCACAGACAGCATTTTGGGCAGTGATGACTACTGCTACTATGTCTGGTGCTGTGAATGGGATGCACGATTCTTTGATGCCGCAAGGAATATTTTCGACTCTCTTCAACTTATTTATCCAGGTTATCTGGGGTGGTCAGGGAACTGGAACAGCTTACTTATTTATTTACTTAATTCTCACAGTCTTCCTAACTGGACTCATGGCAGGACGTACCCCAGAGTTTTTAGGACGCAAAATTGAAAAGCGGGAAATTGTTCTCGCTAGTGTAGTGCTGTTGATTCACCCAATTCTAGTTTTGATTCCCAGTGCGATCGCTTTGGCTTATCCCATCTCCCTATCTGGAATTAGCAACTCTGGCTATCACGGTATTTCTCAAGTAGTTTATGAATATGCCTCAGCAGCAGCAAATAATGGTTCGGGCTTAGAGGGCTTGAGAGATAACACTTTGTGGTGGAACTTGAGTACTTTAGTTAGCCTAATCGGAGGACGCTACATTCCCATGATTGCCATCCTGCTGCTAGCTGACGGGATGTCTCGCAAACAACCAGTACAAGAAACCCCTGCTACTTTAAGAACCGATTCTCTGGTATTTACTGGGATCACGGCTGGAGTGACGCTGGTTTTGGGAGTATTAACTTTCTTTCCCGTTCTGGCTTTAGGCCCCATAGCAGAGGGTTTGAAACTAGCATCTGGCAGTTAGAAAAGTTATGAGTTATAAGTTTGAAATTAAGAAAATATCAAAAAGTAATTCAGGAGGCAGGAGGAAGGAGTAACCCAGACTTAAAAGTATGAGATTCAAGCAAGAAAGGTTTATATCTTGCACTAAGCGTCTCGTACCAGTATCTTATTTTTAACTGGGTAATTACTTAGAATTAAAGTTTTCATTCGTACTTCTTTCTTCCTGGCTCCTGCCGTTATTTTATAAATTATCCGGTTTCGTAGGATGCGTTACTAACGCATCCTACAGGTTGGATATTTTTTTATTAGAAGTTCCTATAACTCCTAACTCCTAACTTCTCACTGCTAACTTTATTTATGAATCAAGTGGCAACTAACTTCAAAGCTAGACGCCCAAGTTCTCGTTCTGGCGATCGCCGCCAAAAACGTAAAAAAACCAGGGCAAATAATAAGTGGCTGTACTTAAGAGCAATTAGAGATGCTTTTGTCAAGCTCAACCCTAAGTATGCAATCAAAAATCCAGTAATCTTTGTAGTTTGGGTAGGGACAATCATCATCCTATTGCTAACGATCGATCCCAACCTATTTGGCCCAGCCCTTCAAAAGAACCCACAAGTTTTCAACGCCTTGTTGTCGGGGATTTTATTCTTTACAGTTTGGTTTGCCAATTTTGCTGAAGCAGTGGCAGAAGGGCGGGGTAAAGCCCAAGCCGATGCCTTGCGGTTAACAAAGTTAGAGGCGATCGCTAAAAAACTTGCTGCCGATGGCACAATTAGTGAAGTTTCATCCACCAGCCTCAAACAGGGCGATACCATCTACGTCGTTGCTGGCGATATCATCCCCGCCGATGGTGAAGTCATCATGGGTGTGGCCTCAGTGGATGAATCAGCAATTACTGGAGAATCTGCACCAGTATTAAAAGAATCAGGCTCCGATGTTGCCAGTTCCGTCACTGGTGGGACGCGGATTATCTCAGATGAACTAATTATCCGTATCACTACTGACCCAGGCAAAGGCTTTATTGACCGAATGATTACCTTGGTAGAAGGGGCAGAACGCAGCAAAACACCCAATGAAATTGCCCTCACGGTATTGTTAGCAGTTCTCAGCTTAGTGTTTTTGTTAGTTGTAGTAACCTTGCCTGCACTTGCTTACTATGTCAACAGTCCAGTCAGCGTCCCAATTTTGATTGCCTTATTAGTGGCGTTAATTCCTACCACCATTGGCGGCTTACTAAGTACTATCGGTATTGCTGGTATGGATCGAGTTGCCCAATTTAACGTCATTGCCACATCAGGACGAGCAGTCGAAGCCTGTGGTGATATCAACACTTTACTTCTCGATAAAACAGGTACAATTACCCTCGGCAACCGTCTGGCGGAAGAGTTTATTCCCCTCAACGGTCATTCAATGTCAGAAATTGCTAATATTGCCTGGGCAGCTAGTGTCTTTGACAATACACCAGAAGGTAAATCCATTGTCCGATTGGCAGAAAAATTGGGCGCGCGGTTTGATTTTGACTCCAGTCAGGCAGAAGGAGTCAGTTTTTCCGCCAAAACCCGGATGAGTGGCACGAACTTACCTGGTGGGTATGAGGCCAGAAAGGGAGCAGTAGAAGCTATTAAAGGATTTGTCCGTTCCCGCAACGGACACGATGTACCAGAATTGGATGCTGCCTACGAACGAGTTTCTCGTTTGGGAGGTACACCCCTAGCAGTTAGCTTAGATAACGAAATCTATGGGATTATTTATCTCAAAGATATAGTTAAACCTGGTATCCGCGATCGCTTTGAGCAACTGCGAAGGATGGGAGTGCGTACCATCATGCTAACTGGAGACAACCGAATTACTGCTTCTGTCATTGCCAAAGAAGCTGGAGTTGATGACTTCATTGCCGAAGCTACACCAGAAGACAAAATCAGTATCATTAAACAGGAACAAGCAGCAGGTAAACTGGTCGCCATGACGGGAGATGGAACTAACGATGCTCCAGCATTAGCCCAAGCTAACGTCGGTGTGGCGATGAATACAGGAACGCAAGCTGCAAAAGAAGCCGCCAACATGGTCGATTTGGACTCTGATCCCACAAAGCTGCTCGATATCATTGGTATTGGTAAACAATTGTTGATTACTCGCGGGGCATTGACGACATTTTCCATCGCTAATGATATTGCTAAATACTTTGCAATTATCCCAGTGATATTTGTCGCTGCTAACTTGCAAAGCATGAATATTATGAATTTGACTAGCCCTAAATCTGCTGTACTCTCAGCGCTGATTTATAATGCTTTGATTATTCCCGCTTTGATTCCCTTAGCATTAAAGGGAGTGCGGTTTAGACCGCTGACAGCTAATCAGTTACTCCAACGCAATATCTTAATTTACGGCTTAGGTGGGGTGATTGCGCCGTTTATTGCAATTAAATTGATCGATGTACTGATTACACTTGTGGGCTTGGCTTAAGGATAGCAAAAGTAGAGACGCTGGGAAACGAGCGCATCTTGACCAAAGTAAAATAATAAACATTTTTACTTTTACCTGTTAACAAGGGGGACAAGAAGAATATGAATAAACATCGTTTTCATTCAGCACTGCTTTGGCGATATCCTTTGTTTAGTCGCAATGGCATAAACAACATCCACCACTCGCTATTTTTATCCTGCTGTGCTTGAATGTGGTAACTGTCCCAGTTGTTTATGCTGTTGCTAACAGCATCTTGTAACGTCCTGCTAGGTGGGCAAAAAAATTAAAAATTAAAAATTAAATTCTAGGCGCAATTGGAAAACTTTTTATGGCTATTATTCGAGAAACCATCAGAGCAATTTTTATAACTCTAATGCTTTGGTTGTTGACTGCAATCATCTATCCGCTGGTAATTCTTGTAGTGGGCCAAGTTTTTTTGCCCTATCAAGCTAATGGCAGCATCATGCGGAATCTAAATAATGAACAAATTGGTTCTGCTTTAATCGGTCAGGTGTTTACATCTGAGCGATATTTCCATTCTCGTCCTAGTACTGTTAGATATAGCCAAGGGAAAAAAGCCAAGCCAACTGGCATATCTGGAGCTAGTAATCTCGCTGCAAGCAATCCAGAACTACAGAAGCGGATTTTAGAAGAGGCAGATAAATTGCGAGAGGAAAATCTTCAACCGATAGCTGATATAATTTATACCTCTGGCTCTGGTTTAGATCCGCATATTTCCTTTAAAGCAGCACGGCAGCAATTGACGCGGGTTGCTGGTGCGCGGGGAGTAAAAGAAGAGGAGATCCTACGTTTAATTAACAAGTATACTGATGGCAGATTTTTATGGATTTTTGGCGAACCGGGAGTCAATGTTCTCCGATTGAATTATGCTCTTGATTTGCAAGATATTAATCGTCAGCAAAATCAGTAAATGGGCATGGGGCATGGGGCATGGGGCATTGGCAATGATGGTTTTCCCATGCAATAGGAGTGCTATAAATGTCAGATAATACTAATATTGGTTCGGCTGGGAATGCGCCTTTAAATTCTGCAAGTTACTCGCTTTATCCGGCACGACGGCGGGGTAAGCATAAAATCTTTATTGGTATGGCTCCTGGAGTAGGCAAAACCTACCGAATGCTGGAAGAGGGACACGCATTCAAACAGGAAGGAATTGATGTTGTCGTTGGGCTTTTGGAAACCCACGGACGCAAGGAGACGGCTGAGAAGGCAGAGGGACTGGAAATTGTACCCCGTAAGCAATATCCTCGCGGTGAATTGACACTGACGGATATGGATACAGATGCTATTTTAAAGCGATCGCCCCAATTAGTTTTAATCGATGAACTTGCCCATACCAATGTCCCTGGTTCTCTACGCGAAAAGCGCTACGAAGATGTAGAAGTAGTTTTGGCAGCCGGGATTGATGTCTACTCCACAATGAATGTGCAACATTTGGAAAGTCTCAACGATCTAGTAGCCAGAATTACAGGTGTGGTAGTCCGGGAGCGGGTTCCTGACAGAATTATGGATGAAGCAGATGAAATAGTGGTAGTAGATGTCACACCGGAAACGCTGCAAGAACGGTTATTAGAAGGCAAGATTTACGCACAGCAAAAAATCCAACAATCCCTCGATAATTTTTTCCAACGCCGTAACCTGATTGCTTTGCGAGAGTTGGCTTTGCGAGAAGTGGCAGACAACGTGGAAGGAAATGCGATCGCCTCTACTCCCAACGGACAATTTTGTAATATTCACGAGCGGGTTTTGGTGTGTGTATCTACTTATCCCAACTCAGTGCAGCTGTTACGCCGGGGTGCGAGACTAGCTAACTACATGAACGCGCCGCTTTATACCTTGTTCGTTGCCGATCCAGAACGCTTCCTCACCAAAGAGGAAAGCTTGCATATTCACACTTGTGAGAAACTTTGTAAAGAATTTGAAGGTACTTTTCTTCGTGTTACCAACAGTAATATAGCTAATGCGATCGCCCAAGTCGCTGAGAAACATCGTATCACCCAAATTGTAATTGGAGAGAGTCAGCGATCGCGCTGGCAAATGCTCCTCAAAGGATCTTTGACGCAAAAATTGGTGCGCTTGCTCAAAAACATCGATTTGCATATTATTGCCAGCGAAAAAATGGTTTCATCCAAATAGGGCATGGGGCAGGAGGAAAGAAGTGATATCATGTCCTGCTAATTAGTTATAATTCCCTTTCTCTATGCAGAAAGCCCAAAAACCCATCCCCTCTGCCCCTCTGCCCCTGGAGCGGTCTTAATGATAAGTCTTTAACGGGACATGATATGAAACTCTTTGTGTCTGATGCATGAGTCCTGCACTTTGTACCTCATCTACTTGAAAACAGCTGTATTACACTATTCCACTATTTCTGACCTTGGTTCTCTCAGTACCAACTCAGGCATCAAATTAGGCGAAAATAGTTGTTCCTCATTTTTGGGTGTTTCAGTTTGCTCATCAGCAGCAGGTAGCCATTTGATAAATGGTAGGGGTAACAGCGTGCTGAGGTTAGTAATTACCACTAAGAGCCAAAGTGACTCAAAGTTTGTTGCGGTGATCCCCAGCCAATACGTGATTAATGCCCCGAATGCATGGGAAACCGTTCCGGCTGAATTATAAATTGACATTAACAAGGCAAATAATGTCGCTTCCACACCAGAAGGACAAAGCCTTGCTGCTAGCACCATCACTTGCATAAAGGCAATTTTCCCCATCACAGTCAGAATCAGGCTATCACCCAAACTAAACCAGTGGTCATCTATACCCAATAGCCTGTTTGTGTGAGTCACCAACAACAGCATCGTCATCCCCAAAATTGACGAAAGGACAGTACTCCAAGCAAAAATCACGCGAAAAGGGATGTTTTTGAGGAAACGTTGAAAAATCCAAACACCTGCTAAAGAAGCGAAACTTGTTACCAAATGCACCCGCCCCAAAAATTCTGGTTCAAAGTGGAGTTCGTTGGTAGAGAAGTAGAAAAAGGCTGAGTCAGCATTTGGAGTAGCTTGCCAGATAAAGATAAATGCCGTTGGTAGCCAAATTGTTTTTTGGCTAATGGCTTGGCGTAGCTGCCCCAGTTGATGTTTGATTGGTAAAGAGTTGGTCTGATTACTATCTTCAGCATCTTTGCTAACGGGGGACTCAGCAATTAACCAAGCCACCCCTGAAACGATCAGAGGAAATAAAGCGGTAATCCCAAAGACGGTACGGGTAGTAAAATATTGGAGCAGCAGACCGCTAAAGTAGGCTGTTATTAAACCTCCGATCGCAGAAGCACCCCAGCACAGAGATTGTAGTGAACCGGCTTTTGCTTGCGATTCGCCTCTGGCTCGTTCTACAACCAGCGAGTCAACTATGACATCACTCATGGCGACGGAGAGAGAACCAAGAGCGATCGCTAATGTAGCTGCCCAGCTAGTATGAACTATTGTAGCCAGACTCATCCAAGAAGCAGTTCCCAGTATCCCGGATAAAATCAAGTAAGGACGGCGACGATAGCCAAATATAGGCAAGCCATCAGAGATAAAACCAAACACCGGCTTGATCATCCAAGGTAGGAAGACAATTCCCAATAGCGCCGATACCTGAACTGGACTCAGTAGTAGTTCATCTTTGAGAAAAAAGCTAACGGCTAGACGCGATAGCCCTAAAATTCCTTGGACAAAGTAAACGGTGAGAATTGCAATTAACTCCGCATTCGGTTCATTACCCAAAAAGAGTTTTTGTGTTATTGAGTCTTTGACCTTGGACAAGCCAGATGATTGATCTACCATTCGATAAATATTTTTTAAATTTTGTTTACTTTTCTATCATATCGATTCTTAGGAGATGAGTTTTTTCTCACCTTTTTCCTTTTGTTTCTTCTTTGAGTACTATTTAAGGCTTTCCTAACAACTTTTCTTTCTTCTAGCAAGATGTTCTCGTTTGTGAACGGCTATTCGTCTTTGAATTTGGTACATCAAAAACAGTTCTATCTACTGCGATGATTTACCCCTGTAAGTTGTCTCAAAAGACACACATAAACTGACGTTACTGATTTGGGAACAATAAATTCAGAAATCACCACGGTCTAGCAGTATGGTCAGCAGCATGGTCAGTATTCCCGGATACGACATAACTAAAGAAATCTACAATGGTTCCAGAACTCTAGTTTATCGGGGGTATCGAGAACTGACTCATTACCTGTAGTGATTAAACTGCTAAAAAATTCATATCCCAGTTTCAGCGATCTGTTGCAGTTTCGCAATCAGTACACAATTGCCAAAAATCTTAACTCATCTGCGATCGTCCAAACCTACAGTCTGGAGGCGTATCAAAATGGTTATGCGTTGGTAATGGAAGATTTTGGTGGGATTTCTCTCAAAGATTATTTTGCTTCTTACCAGACGCTAGATATCGAGTCTTTACAAGAGTTTTTACAAATAGCGATCGCTCTGTGTGATGCATTAGATATTCTAATTCATCATCGGATCATTCACAAAGATATTAAACCCGCCAATATTTTAATTAATCCAGAAACTAAAGAAGTTAAGTTAATTGACTTTAGTATTGCATCTCTGCTGCCACGGTAAACTCAAATCCTGATGCGTCCTAATGTATTAGAAGGGACACTCGGCTATTTGTCTCCAGAGCAAACTGGACGAATGAATCGGGGGATTGATTACCGTACTAATTTTTATTCTATGGGTGTAACTTCTTACGAATTGCTAACAGGGTAATTACCGTTTCAATCGCAAGATACGATGGAATTGGTACATTGTCATATTGCCAAACTTCCACCATCCCTTCGGGAAGTTAAAAGTTAAAAGTGAAGAGATTCCGCAAGTGTTGTCAGACATCGTGATGAAACTGATGGCGAAAAATGCTGAAGACCGATATCAGAGCACATTTGGACTAAAATATGATTTAGAAAATTGTTTGGCTAAACTGAAGTCAACAGGGAAAATTGCAAGTTTCCCAATTGCTCAACGGGATGTGTGCGACGCCGAATAGCCCGTCGTTATCACGCCGGATGAATAGCCAATTTATTTTTAATTCTTGAGCAGTGTTTGTGAAGAAGAACTTAGGTACCAGGAAAATTAGGTTGCTGATAGCGATCGCACTCGAAAAAATATTAAATGATAACTTTTCTTGAGTAATATCTGGTGATTCTTCTAAATTTATCTAAACGACGTTAATTTGCTGTGTAATATCGTTATCCTGAGATAAAGATTCAACAGGGTTTTTCAGAGTTTTATCAGCCATACTTACCTCTAAAATTGGATAGAATTAGAACTTACGCATTGTCAGAAAGTTGATATTATGCAGCCAAGCCCAACTTCTGTGATAGGTGTTCTAAAATTTTGAACAGCCAAAATTACCCCTGGACGTAGTAAATTTCACTGAGGGACAGGTAATATCCGATGCTGGGTTAGGCTTAATTGCGGAACTAGACCGAAAATTGCAAATAACATATGAGGTTCAAATTGCATTCTTTTTTCAAATTGGCATGATCAAAGAAATCGATTATTTAATACGCCTTCATTCCCTGGCGACTGTTATTTTTAAGAAAAATCTATTTTTGTTCAAAATCTACTAATATAGTCCAGTTTCAGATCCACCGTCCTCAGTATTTTCCATGCGATGGCTAGGACGGGCTATTCGGCGTCGCTACGAGGGTATGTTTGGTGGAGATAGTTATCCCTAAGTAGCTCTTGATAACGTGCCAATGCTCCAGTGCGATCGCTTTCAACTCCTGTAACTCTTCGTCAGAACCTCGCAGCATAACCTCAGATTTAAAAAACTCTTACAGCTTGCTTGTCTACTAGGGGGGACGACACATTACACGAACAAATCAAACAACCGTTTAGCTGCTGTTTAGCTGCTGTTTGGCTGCTGCATTTTGATTATTAGTGGCTATCAAGACATGAAGAATACATAAAGATAAGTACTGACCTTATACTGATCGGCAAAGAATATGAAGAGTATGCAAAGATATGTCTTTAAGTGTGGACATCTCAGTAAATATTCAGATATGGTTATCAAAGTGTTATTTAGATGTTCCCTATTTTTAAGCTACACACCCACGGGCAATAGCCCACAACAACTGCATAAAAATTCTTTCCCTATCGGAAGTGAATTATTCTCTATATTTACGACAGTAGGGCTTACGCTTTGATAAAAAATATGAAGTGTGGGTTTTAGGCATTCAAGCTTGATTTTTCGACACTTTGTCAGTGATGCCTGGATTGATCTGCGGATCAAGAATGATAAAAAAAGTGTGAAACCATCTGTTTTCCTAAATACACACTCATAAATATGTACAATGCTTAAGACTTAGATAGTCATAACTAGCATTATTAACGGGTACACAAATAACGAATGAAAAAGGAAATAGGGAATAACTAAAGAATTTAACTTTGAACCTCCTGCCTCCTGCCTTTTTCAAGTCAGTTAGATAAGTCCTACTTACAAGCTTATCAATAGGGTAAATCTTCGAGAAAATTGCTAGCCCTCAAGGGTTACATAAAAGTATGTCGAAAGCGTTAACTCTCGACGATTTCTGTATGTCCTTAAACAACATTAACAACAAGTTAATAGCTGAAGTTACTCAAAAAATCGATTCAGGAAGATAAAAGTTATGGTGAATATCATTGGAACCAACGGTAAGGATACTCTACTGGGTAGTCAAGGCGCAGATACAATTAATGCTAAAGTAGGTGATGATATCATTGATGGCAAAAATGGCAACGACCTTTTAAGCGGTGATGCCGGAAATGATACCCTCATTGGTGGTGCAGGGAATGATACTCTCCTTGGTGATACGGATAACGACTCCCTCCGTGGTGGTACGGGTAATGACTCCCTCCGTGGTGGTACTGGTAGTAACCTGCTGCGGGGTGATGAGGGAAATGATACCCTTGATGCTTCCTATTCTTCTGGAAATAACATCCTTAGTGGAGATGCAGGGGATGACTACCTTGATATTAGCTATTCTGCTGGCAACAATACGGTTTCAGGCAAAGACGGCGATGATTCCTTTTACGCCAATGAAGTCCAGGGTAGAAACACTCTAAATGGAGGCGCTGGTAATGACACCTTCTATTTGTCCGCCTCAAAAACTGCCCCTTCTTCCTTAACGACTCAAAGCGTAAATGGAGAGATTGGTGAAGATTACTTGTCTGTATATTACACCAGTGCTACTAAAGGAATCACTTCGAGTTTCGATGCTGCTACTAATACTGGCTCAATTAGGGCTGGCACAAATCAGATTAACTACAACAATATCGAACAATTAGAAATTAGAGGTACAACCTACGCTGACTTTATTGTCGGGAGCAATGGCAACGATTTACTCTTCGGAGGCAGTAGTGGCAATGATTTAAATTATGGCAATGATACGATTTTTGGCGGTGAAGGTAACGATGACTTGAATGTTGATTATTCAACAAGCGATAACATCCTTAACGGTGGTGTTGGTAACGATCAATTCAGTGCTAACTCTTCAACAGGCGATAACATCCTCAATGGAGAAGATGGCAATGATAATCTCTCTGCGTCTAAAACGGACGGCAATAACACCCTCAACGGTGGTGCTGGTGACGATGAATTGAGTGTTAACTATTCAACAGGCGATAACATCCTGAATGGAGGAGAAGGCAATGATTCTCTTAGTGCCTCTGGCGACTATGACTATTCCGCCTCTTTTACCTCCGGCAATAACACTCTCAATGGTGGTGCTGGTGACGATGAATTGAGTGTTAACTATTCAACGGGCGATAACATCCTCAATGGAGAAGATGGCAATGATTCTTTCTTTGCCTCTGGCTACTACGACGACAAAAAAGCCCAGGGCACGTTTGGTAATAACGTTTTCAATGGAGGGAATGGTAATGATTCCTTCTCTTTCGTTTTATATACTTCCCCACCTTCCTTAGCGACTCAAACAGTAGATGGGGGGACAGGTGACGATTTGTTGAGCGTTTCGTATACCTATCCTAGTGGGGGAATCACAACAACATTCAATGCTGCTACTAACACTGGCTCGATTAGGGCGGGCACGGATCTGATTAACTACAAGAATATCGAAGGATTACATATCTCAGGTACAGTCTACAATGACTTGATTGTGGGAAGTAATGACAACGATACTGTTTCGCTGTACGGGATTAGTAGTGGCAATGATACTATCGATGGGGGAAAAGGTGATGATTTATTGGAAGCCTATTATTACAGTAATTCTAGCGGGGGTGAGGGAATCACTTCAACATTCAATGCTGTTACTAACACTGGTTCGATTACATCAGGCACGAATCAGGTTAGCTACAAGAATATTGAACGATTAAATATCTCAGGTACAGCCTACAATGACTTAATTGTGGGGGGCAATGGCAACGATACACTCACCGGAGGCGATCGCGGCAAAGATACAATAGATGGAGGCAAAGGTGACGATTTGTTGTCCTTCTATAACTATTCTATCGGCCAGGGAATCACAACGACATTCAATGCTGCTACTAACACTGGTTCGATTACAGCAGGTCTAAATCAAGTTAGCTACAAGAATATCGAACAATTAAATATCTCAGGTACAAATTACGATGATTTGATTGTAGGGAGCAATGGCAACGATACGTTCGCTGGGGGACGTGGAAATAACACGATTCTCGGCGGTACAGGTAAGGATTACTTGAGTGCTGACTATTCAAATGGTAATAATTCGCTCTCTGGTGGTGATGATAATGATTCTCTTAACGTCTCTGGCTCCTACGATGACTACCGAGGCAATTTCTCTCTCGATGCTATCTCTGGTAAAAACACCCTCAATGGTGGCGCTGGTGATGATAACTTAGTTACTAACTACTCATCAGGCAATAACCTACTGAATGGGGACGATGGCAATGATACTCTGACAGCTGCTGGTTCAGCCTCCTTATATTCCTCATACGGAGCTTATACTGTCTCTGGGAATAACACGCTCAATGGTGGTGCTAATGACGATCGCTTGATTGTTGACTATTCATCAGGCAATAATCTACTAGATGGAGGCGATGGTAATGATACTCTCACAGCCTCTGGTGCCTCTGGTAAAAACACCTTCAAAGGTGGCAAAGGTAATGATAACCTCTATGGAGGAGCTGGTACTGATACCTTTGTTTTCAATAGTTTCAATGAAGGCGTTGATAATATTTATAACTTCAATGCGACTAATGAACTGATTCAGGTATCGGCTGCTGGTTTTGGTGGCGCGTTATCACCAGGTTTACCCTCAGCTAGCTCTTTTACCCTTGGAACATCTGCAACAAAGATCGATCAGCGATTTATCTATAACAATACTACAGGTGCGCTATATTTTGACCAAGATGGTAGTGCGGGTGGATTTACTCAGGTACAATTTGCACAACTATCTGGTGGAGTGTCATTAAGTCAAAATAACGTTCTAGTTGTTTAATCCTCAACCCCACAGTCAAATGAAATCTTCAAAATGCGAGGTGCTTAATATAGCACCTCGCATTCGATTCATTAATGGAATTATTAAACCACGCAGTAGAATAATTACTCCAATCAGCGCAAATGGCGAGGCGATGTGCTACCGCCCAGCTTTGCTAACACGCTCCGTTCCCCACAAAGAGCAAGCAGTTACCCATCTCTTTTAAGAGCGATCGCTTGTAAATAGTCGGACAGAATTAATTACACAACGTCATTGCGAATGGAGCGTTGGCGGTAGCGTCTCGAAGAGAAGCGGAGAAGCAATCGCAAGGGCTGGGATTGCAACTCTTGGAGACGCTCTGCGAAGGCTTCGCTCGCAATGACTGTAAATGTTTTTGTCCGTATCTACCAGTGATGAAACCAAATTGGAAAGACCCTTTTTGGACAAACCCAGATGATCCACACATCTCAACTGCTGCTAAGACATTAATTGAAGGTTCAACGCGCCCATTTTATATTGTCCAAAACCCAGCTTATAGCTTGGTTTTGAAAGATAATGTCTGGGGTAAGGCGATCAATCGAATTGTTGTAGATAAAATTTCTTCAGAGCAAGCAGCTGATGAAGCGATCGCTCGGATTAAGCAAATTTTTGACCAATGGCAGTAAGCTTTTACAAAGATGACATTTAAAACAAAAGCTAGTCAAATTGCTAAAGGCTCTCAGAATCGGGCACAATATCACCATTATTGCAGATATGTGTTGATCGTATTGACACTCAGTTTGATAATTATTGCTTGTACTAACACCTCTCAATTAAAACAATCTTCAGTCACGCATTCGCCTACTGACAACACAGTTTTAAAGATTTGGTGGGATAAAGGTTTTACTGTCGATGAGGATGAAGCAATCCAGCAGTTGGTGAGCAACTGGGAAAAACAAACTGGTAATCAAGTCAAGCTTTCCTTCTATATCGGCGATGAGTTACCGCAGAAAGCGCGTAGGGCCATTCACGCGGGTAATCCACCCGATATCATGATGAGTTACGGCGCTGAAAGAGCGTTGAATCCGCATTTGGCTTGGGAAGGTAAGCTGGCGGATGTAACGGCTGTAATTGAGCCAGTCAAAAATCTTTATCCTGAATATGCCCTGCAAGCTGTTAATTATTATAATAATGCTGCAAAAAAACGAAGCTACTATGCAGTTCCAATCAATCAGGCAACGGTTCATATTTTCTACTGGCGAGACTTGCTAGAGCAAATAGGTCGCAGCGAAAGGGATATCCCCAAAGATTGGGATGGTTTTTGGGAGTTTTGGAAACAAGTACAAAACGATGCGCGGGCAAAACAGCAAAAACAGCATATTTATGGGTTAGGTTTTCCTTTTTCTACTGGAGCTTCAGATACCTACATCTTTTTTGAGCATATTTTAGAAGCATACGATGTGCAAATTCTCGACTCAGAAGGTAAACTCCTGATCGATGATCCAAAGGTCAGACAAAAAATTGTCCAGGCATTAGATTGGTATACCAAATTTTACCAACAAGGTTATGTGCCACCAGATGCACTTAATTGGTTAAATCCAGATAATAATCGCAGCTTGCTCAACCGTGTGGTGATGATGACTCCTAACAACACCCTCTCAATTCCTTGCTCTGTGCGCCAAGATCCCGACACCTATCGTCATAAGCTTGGCATCTTAAAATTTCCCAACAAACCCAACAGCAAGCCAATGCGTTATCTACTCACACTTCGGCAAGCAGTTTTGTTCGCCGATTCCCAGCAACAGAAAAAAGCTTTGGATTTTCTTGCATATCTCACCCAATCACAGGTGATAGGTAAGTATTTGAAAGCTGCTGGAGGCTGTAATTTACCTGTCATCAAGACACTTTGGCAAGACCCATTTTGGAAAAACCCAGCTGACCCACACGTTTCAACTGCGGTCAAGACGGTGACGGAAGGTTTAACGCGGTTGTTTTATTATGTCCAAAACCCGGCATACAGCGTAGTGTTAGAGGAGAATATCTGGGGAAAAGCTCTTAATCGAATAATTGTAGATAAAATTTCTTCAGAGCAAGCAACTGATGAGGCAATTAAGCAGATCAAACAAATTTTTGCTCAATGGTAATCAATAATTATCTATATTAACTAAAGGAATAACTTATCTGCATGAATAAGAAAAAAGATAAATATCTTTAGAATAAGAAACAACTTGTAAATATATGAAGTTATGGAATCAGCACCTAACTATTAAAGTTGCCAGTTCCTTCTTATTCCTATCCTTGGTAACTGTAGGTGTAGTAGGAGGATTTGCTTTTCTTAATGCGAGGGAAGCTTTGAAGCAAGCTGCTTTTGAACGACTCAGTGCTGCTGCCACCTTGAAAGAGGAAGAAATTACCCGTTGGTTTGAAGACCAAGAACGAGATTTTCTCCTAGTAACTCAGTTTCCAGACGTACAAAATAATTTTCAAATCCTTTTAAATTCCAAAGCCGCCGATGCAAATTATCGTCAAGCTTACAAAGTTCTCTCAGATTACCTCGCAAAAATGGCGAAAACCAAGCCAAGTCTTGGAGAAATTTCCATTCTTGACCGGAGCAATCGGATTATTTTATCTACTAACAAACAGCGTGAAGGTCAATATGAAATTTCAGCTAACATCACCTATATTGAACAGATTCAGCCAGGAGACTCTTTTGCCCCCATCTTCTATGCCTCACCTATTACTGGTAAGCCATCAGTTACTTTTGCAACGCCTATACGTGATGCAGCCAAGGTACGTCAAGGTGTTCTTTTAGCCGATCTAAATTTAGACAGAATAGATCAGATTGTGCGGGAACGTACAGGCTTAGGTAAGAGTGGCGAAACTTATTTAGTTGGTTCTTTAGTAACTAAAAACGCTTTTATTTCTAAAGATAAAGATAAAACACCAGACTTTTCTCAAGGAGTTAGCAGCCAAGGTATTGATGCAGCAATGAGTGGAATTAGCGGTCAAGGGCTTTATCCAAACTATGCCGGAGTGTTAGTAATTGGGGTATATCACTGGCTCAATGACCAAGACCTTGCCTTAATGGTGGAAATGAACCAGGAAGAAGCCTTTGCGCCGGCTCGTCGATTAGCAGGGACGATGATGCTAGTGGGATTCTTATCAATGGGATTTCTATTGATTGGAGTGTCTTGGCTAACGCGACAGTTAAAAATCTCTGGCGAACAGTTAGAGAATTACAGCCATAGATTGGAAGTAAAAGCCAAAGAAGCCGAAACTGCCAACCGTGCTAAAAGCGAATTTCTTGCAAACATGAGTCACGAACTTCGCACTCCTCTTAACAGCATCCTCGGCTTTACTCAGCTAATGACCCGCGATTCTTCTCTCAATGCTTCTCAGTTGGAACATTTAGAAATTATCAGTCGTAGTGGAGAACATTTGCTTACCTTGATTAATGATGTGTTGTCAATGTCCAAAATTGAGGCGGGTTTAACGACACTGAACAACAATAGCTTTGACTTGTACACTCTACTTGATTCACTTGAAGAGATGTTTCAAATTAAAGCGGAATCCAAAGGTTTACAGTTGATGTTTGAACGTAGACTTGAAGTTCCTAGATATGTGCATACAGATGAAAGCAAATTGCGTCAAATCTTGATTAATCTTCTTGGTAATGCTATCAAATTTACTCAAGAAGGTGGTGTTAGTTTGCGAGTTAGGATCAAGGAAGAAAGTAAACTACAGCAACAAGAAGGGGCACAAGTAAGAAAAAACTCCTATCCCTCATCCTTCTGGCTTTATTTTGAAGTCGAAGACACTGGCCCAGGGATTCCACCTGCTGAAATTGAAAAGTTATTTAAGCCCTTTGTTCAAACAGAAGCAGGTCAAAAATCTCAGCAAGGAACAGGTTTGGGTTTAACTATTAGCCAACAATTTGTGCATCTAATGGGGGGAAGTATTACTGTTAGCAGTACTTTGGGCCAAGGAACGATTTTTTCTTTTGATCTCCAAATTAGTCTAGCAGAAGTAGCTGAAGCTCCAATTCGACAGCTAAAACAACGAGTAATTGGTTTAGAGCCTAATCAACCAAAATACCGAATCTTAGTAGTTGAAGATAAATGGGAAAATCGCGAACTCCTAGTCAAGATGCTAGTATCCCTTGGATTCGAGGTTCGTCACGCTGAAAATGGTCAAGAAGGGGTGACTCTTTGGGAAACCTGGGAACCGCAACTGATTTGGATGGATATGCGGATGCCTGTAATGGATGGGTATGAAGCCACTAAACAAATTAGAGCTACTTTAAAGGGTCAAGCTACTGTCATTATTGCTCTAACTGCTAGTGCTTTTGACGAGGAACGCTTTGTAGTTTTATCGGCAGGCTGTAACGATTTTGTACGTAAGCCCTTCCGAGAAGAAGTAATCTTGAATATGATGTCTAAATATTTGGGGGTACGTTATGTATATGAAGAGAAACCCCTTCAAAAAGACGAATTTGCCGAAAATTCCGACCTTAAACTTTTATCATTAGAAGAGATGCTGGCTCAGATGCCCACTGAGTGGGTAGCACAGCTACACCAAGCGGCACTGTGTACTGATGAAAAGCTAATTTTTAGCTTGCTTGAGCAAATTCCTGAAGAATCTGCTCTTTTGACAAACACTCTGTCTGATTGGGTTAATAACTTTCGCATTGATAAAGTTATTGATTTAACACAACTGTAAGAAATGATTTTTGAATCAGAATTCAGAAGTCAGAACAAGAAAGTGGGGATTGAGACCTGCCACTAATTAAAGACCACTAAATCTTCGTGTAGCGAATGCACTAAAAGATTTGGTGGGGATCTTAAACCGATTCATTCACCAGTCTGACTCCAATTAAATTCTGTTAGCGGTAGCGGGGCGTTTAGCCCATTCTGATTTCTGACTCCTGAATTATTTTCTAATAAATTAGTTCTAATAAATATGGATAATCATCAAGTTCAGCTACCAAAAGCAAATATTCTTGTTGTTGATGATACACCCGACAATCTGCGACTTTTATCCGCTATGCTAACTCAGGTTGGGTATGAAATTCGCAGAGTTATTAACGGACAAACAGCTTTGAAAACAGCACAAGCTGCACCGCCTGATTTAATTTTGCTTGACATCATGATGCCAGAAATGAATGGCTATGAAGTTTGTCAACACTTGAAAGCCTCGGAGAAAACGCGTGACATTCCGGTGATTTTTATTAGCGCCTTGGATGAAGTTTTTGACAAAGTTAAAGCTTTTGCTGTCGGGGGAGTGGATTATATTACCAAACCTTTTAGTGAAGAAGAGGTTTTTGCCCGTGTAGAAAATAACTTGACTATCCGAAGGTTGCAAAAACAACTGACCGAGCAAAATATACTTTTGCAACAGGAAATTAGCGATCGCCAAAAAGCCGAGTCAGCCCTGCGCCTCAGTCAGTTTTATTTAGATAAATTTAAGGATTCTATCTTTTTTGTAAATTCGGATGCCCAGCTTGTTTACGTGAATGAAGCCGCCTGTCGTCATCTTGGCTACTCCCGTGCACAATTACTGACCATGACTGTTTACGATATAAATCCAAATTTTTCGATGGTTACTTGGCGATCGCACTGGCAAGAAGTTAGACAAAAAGCCTCTCTCACTTTTGAGTCTACTCAACGAACTCAAGATGGTCAGGACATAGCCGTGGAAATAACTGTCAATTATCTAGAGTTAAACGGACAGGAATACCATTGTGCTAGTGTCCGCGATATCACCTCCTATTAACACCATTTCAGCAAGCCACTAAAGTGTTTTGTATCAAAAGTTCTGTAAATGAATAGGTAGTCTGAGATTGCTGGAAGATACCTTTAGTCAAGACTTTTAATCTAAAACTGCTAACACAGGTGGGAAAAAAGATTTTTTCTGACGTTAGCGACATTTTTTACATAAATTAATAAAAGTTTGACGGAAAAATTCCTGACAAATTATGACTTTTTCATGCTGTTAAAAAGTGAGTGATTCACTTAAATTAAAGGTATGGTCAGCCCCTTCGGGGAAGTCAAAAGTCAAAAGTCAAAGTAAACTTCAATCCAAAAACTCAAGAAGGTCTAATAAGTAGAAGCAGAAGGGAAAACCCCAACAGTAACAGGTTCTTCTGATTTGCATTTTACATTTAATTATGTCCTCTTACTGAGTTGATTATGTGGATTGAATTCAGTCGGCGAACAAAAGAGTATTGCCCATTGCAACCATGCTGTTATCACCTCTGATATCTGACAGATAATGACAGCATCAAAAATCAAGCAAAGAGATGCTTGGCGACTGCATCAAGCCTGCAAAGTATACAGAAAAAAGAAACTTCAGGAAAGAAAATAAGATGCGAAAAAATAGTATAAACCAAGATTTTATCCCGCCTGAAGAAGCGATTCATGGCTGTATTCAGGTATCTCAGCAAGGAAATATGGATAGCATTGCTGTTAAAACTGATGATGTGAGCAACAACTCTTTGACTGTAGAAGATGTTACTACTGATTTAGATATTCAGAGTCATTCACTACCAGTAAACCAGAAAGTCAGGTATCTGTTGTTTAGCACCTCAGTTAAGGAGGATCTAAATGAACAGCTAACATCCTTAGTTGCCGAAGCTCGTAGACATTCACCTGGAAGCCGTCAACGTCAGAAGTTGCTCACGCAAATCATTCGTTTGACACAAGGTAAACTATGGAAGGAAAATACTCCCTACTATCAAGACGCACTGCAACAAACTTGGTTGTATTTCTGCCGCAACGTTTGTGATGGTCTGACAGGTCAAGCCTATGACTCCACTCAAGGTAGTGTAATTAATTGGTTAGATGCTTACTTAAAACGCAGACTACAAGACTTTTATCTCAACCAAAACCGGGAAAAAGCCACAACAGTCTCCTTTGGGGTTCGTCAGTCTAAGTCGGGTGAGATTGGTGAAACTATTGACCCAATAGATAATATACCAGCTACTCCCCAAGCGCCTCCCATTTTGGAAAACCTGGAGATATGGGTGAAGACAGACTCGGATATGGAACTACGTAGTACTCACATTAAAGGGCGTCCAGACGTAAATTGTCAGGCATTAATTCTCAAACGCTTACCCCCGGAAGTTAGCTGGAAAGAATTATCTGAAGACTTTGGGCTGTCAATTGCGACATTAAGCAGTTTCTATCAACGCCAGTGTCTACCACGCTTGCGGAAATATGCTGAAATAGAGGATTTATTCTAAACTAGACTTTCACTACAGGAAGGTGGCTGACAAAATTCCAGATCCTAGCAGTAAAGCAATATTTCAGCAGATAACTTAGAGAGGCAGTCTAGGAGAAATACCGATTTAGGTTTTACCTATTCATCGAAACATCTCTGAACAATTAGTGCTGAGTAAATAGTGCATAATTTCTAATAATTAAAAATTCTAGTCAACGATCATAGATGTAATTTTATTTGGGTTGCAGATACAATCCTTGTCCCACTCATCTGGACTTCAGATGCGGTAACTTTACAGGAGAGGACAAGTAAAAGCTATACTGCACTGGAATATAGTGTTTTAATACAGCACAAAAGCACATTCTGATACTTTACTAACCTACAATCGTCTGAAATAAAAAACCAATAATTAGACCAACTATTCCAGCAATCAAACCGGCACAAAAGAAGTAGAAAAACAATTCAAAACTTGCTTGAATATTTTGAGTATATCTGAAATAAAATATTGCCAAAATCGCTCCAAGCGTTCCTAAAATTACTGTTAGAATCGTTACGATTGCTATGACAGTTTGAGTTTTCATTTATATATGTATAGTATTATGAACCGTAAAAGTTTCTAGTTAAACACATAACATAAACAACTGGAATTCGACAAAAAATCCAAAAATACGCACGAATAGTATCTATAAACACGTATTTATCCAGAACGGATTATGAATAAAATCTGATGAAAATCAATCCTCCTAAAACTGCTCCCACAATAATGCCTATAATCCAGAAAATTGAAATCCAAAGAAGCCAGCTGAAGCCTTCAGAACTAATAAAGAAATCAGCTGAAAATCCTTCAGCTACCCTCGAACCAACTAAATGACCAATAAAACCACCAACTATTCCACCAAGCAATCCTCCCAAAAATGAGTATAATAATAACTTGAGATTTATTTGAATATTTTGGCTATACAGTAGATAAATTATTGTCCAGAGCAATCCTATGATTGCTGAGATTCCTACTTGTATTGTTGTAGAAGAAATTATCATTTTCATCCCACTACTTGCTTGAAGATTTTGGATATATCTGAAATAAAATATTGCCCAAATCGCTCCAAGGATTCCTAAAATTACTGTTGGAATCGTTACGATTGCTATAACACTTTGAGTTTCCATTTATATATGTATAGTATTATGAGCCGTAAAAGTCTCTAGTTAAACATATAACATAAAAGACCGGAATTCGACAAAAAATCCAAAAATACGCACGAATAGGATCTATAAATACGTACTTATCCAGAACGGATTATGAATAAAATCTGATGAAAATCAATCCTCCTAAAACTGCTCCCACAATAATGCCTATAATCCAGAAAATTGAAATCCAAACAAGCAAACTGGCGGTTTCAGAGCTAAAAATGAAATCACCTGGAAATTCCTTAGATACCGTCGAACCAACTAAATAACCAATAAAACCACCAACTATTCCACCAAGCAATCCTCCTAAAAATGAGTAGAAAAATAACTTGAGAGTTACTTGAATATTTTGGCTATACAGTAGATAAATTATTGCCCAAAGCAATCCTATGATTGCTGAGATTACTACTGGTACTATTATATAAAAAATTAATCCTTTCATCACTTTTTTCGCGGTCTTAGCTATGGGTAAACATATAAGGTTCAGACTTAATAGTAACATGACAAAAAATATCGCCAGAAAATGGGAGCATCCCAATGCAAGCAAAAAGACGGGAAAAAACCCAGATTATTCGCGAGTTTCTTCCTTTATTTTTGCTGGGATGCTCCCTTAAGGCTAAGGTGGGCTAACAAGCCTCTGAACACTTTTACTGAAGCTTTAGAGGTGTTTAGAACGGCTATGTCTGATCGATTTAAAGAAAGTTGAGACAAATACTCTTCACTTGTGATGGCAGTATCAGAAATTAGGTGAGAAAATTGACAAATAAACCGACAATAAGATGGATATTTAAAATATTTCAGTCTGTACATTTGCTCGTTCGTCATAAATGAATGGACAAGACAGATGAATAATTTAACAGAGGAATGCCAAAAAATCCTGCATTATTTAGGTCAGAGTTGTAGTCGATACTATCTGATAATTTGAACTGGATTATTTGACTAAAAAATGTGAAAATTTGAGATATTTTTTAATAAACAAGAATTTTGAGCGAAGATTATAATGGTCTTAGCTAGGATTAACTTGGTAAATTTT
Source organism: Nostoc sp. NMS9 (assembly GCF_017114995.1). Taxonomy (GTDB): domain Bacteria; phylum Cyanobacteriota; class Cyanobacteriia; order Cyanobacteriales; family Nostocaceae; genus Nostoc. The sequence goes on from NZ_JABXKL010000071.1 coordinate 139,393, forward strand.
GGATGAATCAGTTGATTAATTGAAAGAATGAATATATTTTGAAATCCGGTAAAAATAAGTTACTGAATACCTGGAATTATTGCAACTAAAAGTGAAATTAATCCAGAAAAATTAGACTAAGAAAAAATCTTCTGGGGTTGACTTCTCAAAATTAATAGTAATATGAGTCACATCTGCGGAATGTGGGCTATTGCTCTTTGGGCATGAAAAAATAAGTACTACTAGCGTACTTTCTCTCAAAGAATCTTCTAATAATGTCCATCCCAAATCTGATACTTTGCTAACCTACAATCGTCTGAAATAAAAAACCAATAATTAGACCAACTATTCCAGCAATCAAACCGGCACAAAAGAAGTAGAAAAACAATTCAAAACTTGCTTGAATATTTTGAGTATATCTGAAATAAAATATTGCCCAAATCGCTCCAAGCGTTCCTAAAATTACTGTTGGAATCGTTACGATTGCTATAATACTTTGAGTTTTCATTTATATATGTATAGTATTATGAGCCGTAAAAGTTTCTAGTTAAACACATAACATAAAAGACCAGAATTCGACAAAAAATCAAAAAATACGCACGAATAGGATCTATAAACACGTATTTATTCAGAACGGATTATGAATAAAATCTGATGAAAATCAATCCTCCTAAAACTGCTCCCACAATAATGCCTATAATCCAGAAAATTGAAATCCAAAGAAGCCAGCTGAAGCCTTCAGAACTAATAAAGAAATCAGCTGAAAATCCTTCAGCTACCCTCGAACCAACTAAATGACCAATAAAACCACCAACTATTCCACCAAGCAATCCTCCCAAAAATGAGTAGAAAAATAACTTGAGAGTTACTTGAATATTTTGGCTATACAGTAGATAAATTATTGCCCAAAGCAATCCTATGATTGCTGAGATTACTACTGGTACTATTATATAAAAAATTAATCCTTTCATCACTTTTTTCGCGGTCTTAGCTATGGGTAAACATATAAGGTTCAGACTTAATAGTAACATGACAAAAAATATCGCCAGAAAATGGGAGCATCCCAATGCAAGCAAAAAGACGGGAAAAAACCCAGATTATTCGCGAGTTTCTTCCTTTATTTTTGCTGGGATGCTCCCTTAAGGCTAAGGTGGGCTAACAAGCCTCTGAACACTTTTACTGAAGCTTTAGAGGTGTTTAGAACGGCTATGTCTGATCGATTTTTCGATTGGTTAACTCTCAATCGTGACCTGTTTGCTTTCTATAAAGCCAGTTTGAGGTACATTTGGGCTTTATTTTTGTTTAAGTCCCGTTAACCAGATTCCTATATTGACTATTTATAAATCTGATGAAACTTTAAGTAATATCACTGATGGTAAACCTACACAGCAATAGGCATGATCATGTCTGTTGGCTTCAAGACGTAAATTGTAGAAAATACAATGAATAACGTTCGGATTTTATCAATTGATGGTGGTGGCATTCGCGGCATTATTCCTTTAAAAGTACTTTAATATATTAGACCTCTTGCAAAAATCCTTGAATTACCCCTCTCGAACCCTCCCCAACACATCGGGGAGGGGGCAATATTTCAAGTTTCCCCCCTTTATAAGGGGGGATAAAGGGGAGTCTATTCGACTTATGCAAGAGGTCTACTGAACGCCAGACAGATAAGCAGATTCACGAGCTACTTGATGTGATCGGCGGAACATCAACAGGGATAATTATTGCTTTGGGTTTGAACTCTAAAATACCAGGCACATAAAACTAGTAACATAAGTACAAAAAACTGTTTTTACAGTCTTGCTATGTTGGGATTTAGCTAGAAATTAACTACATTTATATCTTGTCAAGGAGTTAAATATGTCTAATAAATATTTACGCAAAGTAGTTGCTAAAACCACTGATAGTGTAAGTTCTGGTGGCAATATAACCGGTTTTCTAGATACCATTTCTATTAATGATTCCGGTCTAGTAGCTTTTATTGGTAAATTTGGCAGCATACAAGATTTGCTGGTGGGAGATGGCTCTAATCCAATTCGGAATCTTTCTAGTAATTTTAGTACTAATAGCAGTTTTGCTGCGGGAGTTGAAATTAATAACAACAACCAAGTAGTAGCAATTGATCGCGGCAATGGATTTTCGGCAATTCGTCTCTGGGATGCAAATAATCCTGGTTCTTTCAGCAAGAACCTTGGCACTGCTAGGTTTCCACCTGACAATGTTGATTTTGAAAATATTCTTTCGTTTCCTAGCCTCAATAATAAATCGCCAGTAGGTCAGGCAGTTTTCGCTGTAACTCCTAAAGGAGAATTCCCCAAGATTGCCCTAGCAACTTTGGCTAGTGATTCAGGTTTATTTGGAGGGAGAACATATAATCAAGCCATCTTAGCAAACAATAGTGGCGTTAGACCCGCAATCTCAGATAGTGGACTAATTGTCGCTAGAGACTTCAGTACCAAAATCATACTGCAAGATTATCAACTAAATATCACTGATGTTATTGCCAGTGATATTAAAGGCTTTACTTCGGTTGGACTTGCCCCTGGAATCAGTAACGATGGAAATGTAGTTGTCTTTTATGGCAATTATAGTGGAACAGGTGACGATCCCCTTCCAGGTTTGCAGCCTGGTGCAGGCAATGACAATCTCAATGCTGGAGCTGGCAATGACAGTCTCAATGGAGGAGCGGGGAATGACAGCCTGAGCGGTGGAACTGGAAACGATACCTACATTGTTGACAGCTTGGGTGACAGTATCATCGAAAATGCCAATGAGGGGACTGATGCTGTCCAGTCTTCTGTTGATTGGACTTTAGGAGAAAACCTAGAGTATTTGATGCTAATAGGTACTGATGCGATTAATGGCACGGGCAACGCTTTGAACAACAGGATCAGTGGCAATACTGTTAACAATACTCTCATTGGTGGCAATGGCAATGACAGTCTGAACGGGCAGGCAGGCAATGACAATCTTGATGCTGGAGCTGGCAATGACAGTCTCAATGGAGGAGCAGATAACGATACCCTCAACGGTGGGGATGGCAATGACTACTTGTATGGTGAAGCAGGGATATCCTCAACGGTGGTGCTGGCAATGATTATTTTGACCCAGGCACAGGTATCGATAATGTCGTGGGTGGTTTGGGCAATGACGATCTCTCTTTGAACCTGTCCTCAGCTATTGGCGATATCGTGGTGAACTACACCAACTCTAATGCAGGTACAGTCTCGAATGGCACAACATTTAGTGAGATTGAAAGCATCAATTTAACTACAGGTAGTGGTAACGACATAATTAATCTCAGTGCGGCTGTTGACAGCAATGTTCATGGTGGGTCAGGTCAGGACACTATTACTACGGGTGCTGGTAACGATTACCTGTATGGTGAAGCGGGTAATGACACCCTCAATAGTGGTGCTGGTAACGATTACCTTTATGGTGATATCGGCAATGATTATCTTGATGGCAATGCTGGCAGCGATCGGCTCTACGGTGAAGATGGCAACGATACCCTCAACGGTGGGGATGGCAATGACAGTCTCAATGGAGGAGCAGGTAACGATACCCTCAACGGTGGTGCTGGCAATGATTATTTTGACCCAGGCACAGGTATCGATAATGTCGTGGGTGGTTTGGGCAATGATGGCAATGACGTATTCACAGGAAGTACTGGTGCTGATATCTTTGTTCTCAACAGTCCTAACCAGGGTGTTGATAGAATTACGGACTTCTCAAGTGTTGATGATACACTTCATGTTTCTGCTGCGGGTTTTGGCGGTGGGTTGACTGCGGGTGCTTCTATTGTTGCAGAGCAAATCCTCATCGGTAGTAGTTCAGTTGCGGCGACTAGTGCTAGTCAGCGATTTATTTACAACACTTCTACTGGTGCACTGTTCTTTGATGCTGATGGTAATCAAACTGGGTCTAGTGCGGTGCAGATAGCAACGCTATCTAATAAACCTTTAATTGATGGAGGTGATATTTTCATCATCTAATTTAAAATTGCTATAACAATATTTCTAATTTCTTCTTATTTCTTCCCTGGTATTACAGGAGTATGCTTACCAGAAAAGAAAAATCAGAGTAAAAGTGAAAGGAATAAAGCTCGATATAGGGGAGGTTTAGCCTCCCCCAAACAACTAGCAAGGAGTGTGACTAGTTAATAAGGTGTAGTCGAGATAGCCTTGCCAGTAGTCGCCGGAGCTATCCTTTAGTCACATCTTTCTTAACAAAAGAGTATCAGTCTAGGAATGAGATAGAGCAGTAGTTTGAGTGAGAGAAGGCAAGGATTGAGAGAAGTGCGATCGCAGTAAAAGTAATAGAAGTTAACAATAATATTGAAGAGATTTAACGATAAATAGCGGAAAATGGAATTAAATAATAATTAAGTTACATAAATACAACGTTGTTTATATAAGGGAGAGTTAGGATTTTATCGTTGGGTTGGCTGGGGAATTATCGCTCATAATTTAACTATTATTAGCCGATTTGTTTGAAATTATTACTATCAATTAAATTTGAGGATGATTTTTAATTATCCTATCAAATTTAGCGGGATAATATAGTTAAAACTGGCTTGGTTAATAATCACTAGTTATATGTACCAACTAGTGATTATTAACAAATTTTTATATCTGATTTGTTCAGCAGTTTCGCACTCCTGACTAGTCTAAACTCCAGCACTCATGGTTGATGTAGTAATTGCTTTGAGGTCACTGAACAGTGCTTTTTATACTCGAAAGTCACCATCGCCAATCCTAAAACAACTATTAATGCCCAACCGAACGCGCCTAGAAAAAATAATCTTTGAAATCTAGCTGCTTTTTGCTCTTGAACTAGTCGAGCTTTAACTTCTTTAGTTCGTTCTGCTTCTAACCATGTCTCAACTTCTCGCCGATCGCATTCTTGGCTAGTTGCTAAAAACTGATAATCCAAATCGCTCAAGCTTTTGCCTTGCGACCAAGCTAGAGCTTCATGTAAAGCTGTCCCCCGTAATAGTCGGGAATTATCACAGCGATCTGAGGCTACCCAAGCGTTGAATGCTTGGGAGTAGGGTCGTAATTTTGCTAGTTGTTTTTCTACCCAAATTTGGTTAAAAACCTCTTCATAAATCCGGTTCTTTACTATCAGTTGCCCTTGCTGCTTGGTTACTAAACCCGACAACATCAGTTCTATTTGTTCTTCTCCATCATCACAAGCTATCTGAATTCCTTGTAAAATTTGCTGGTACAATCCCAGCAAACCTCCAGCACGTTGCTCATTTATCAGCAGGCGATCACGGATTGTTTTCAAATGCTCTGGATCGTCTTTTGCTTCCCATTTCTCAATAATATGGGTTTGCACTAGCTTTTCTAAAATTAGCAAGGGAAATTGGTAATAAAAATTTATCAGATGTTGATTAATAATCGGTAAATGGTTATCCAATTTATAACGCTCATCAACTTCTAGGCTTCTCTGCTCTTGAACATTTTTGCTTCCAGAATTTCTTTCTTGCACCACTATCTGACAGAGCTTTTGAGTCATAAATGGCTGACCATTTGTCCAAACCAAAATTTCTTTGAGAACTACCATCGGATTAGCTACTTTACTTTCTAAACCTGCGGCTAATGGCTGAACTTCCGATAAATTAAAACCGTGCAATTCAATAGATTTACCAATATTAAATGGGGTACAGTTGCGATCGGCAATCAAATCTGAAGGTGTTGCGACTCCGAAGAGTGCCCAAGTTAGGCGGTTATATTCTGGATTTTCGGCTCGTTGATTGTAGCATGAGCGAATTAGGGTAAAAAAATCGACGACAGGGAAATTTAAACCTAAAACACTATCAATTTCATCAATAAAAATAAATATTTTTTCAGCTTTTAGTTCAACTAATAAAATGTCTTCAACAAACTGGCTCAATCGCTGTAATGCAGGTAAATCTTCACGCTCCGACCACCAGGTTTTTATATTAACTTTGCTAAAGAGATTAAAGCTTCTTAATAAATCAACTACTATGCCCTTATACCATTGAGCAGGAGTAATATTGCCGTTGCCAATGCGAGTCATATCAATAGAAGCACAACTGTAGCCTGCTTGTTCTAATCTATGCCTTGTTTGTAACCGCAAGCTAGATTTACCCATTTGTCGGGAACTAAATACATAACAAAATTCACCTTGAATTAAAGCATTATAAAGTTCAAAGTCAGCCTGCCGTTCTACATAGCTAGGAGCATCAACTTTGAGACTACCGCCAATTTGATATTCGTACTTATTCATAGCATTTAGGTTAATTGCTCTTGGAAATATAGCTGATACAAATCACAGCTAGGCATTGCCTGATTTCCTTCAAGTTTTACCAAACCCATACTTTCTAATTTATAAGCAGCGATCGCTTCTAATTGCACACTTGTTGGAGAGGTAACTACCCGTTTGAGTGCGATCGCAAGTTCTGGATGTTCTTGGAGATTGGCTAAATGATGCCGTAAATAGTTGCTATAGATGCCAGCAATTGTGGGAGCTTCTTTTAATAGCTGCTCTAGGGTTACTGTTTGATGTCCCAGGTTATAAAGAGCCAGACGAGCTAAATAAGGATGACCACCAATCATTGCTAGTAGAGGAGCCAGCTTTTGCAATCCTTTCTCACCTTTAGCCCAATCGAGTCCATGACGCACTGCCAATTCTTGCATCTGCTCTAAACTAAATTCTGGTAACTTAATCGGTAGCCCCACATTGAAAGGAGATTGATTAATATCTAACGGGATATAAGCTTCAGTGGCATGAACTACTATTAGTCGGAGTTTTTGCCAGATTTCTAATTCGGAAGCATCTTCATACCAAGAACGCAGTAGTGGGAGAAAATCCCTAGAGATTTCTGGATACTCGAAAATTCGATTCACTTCATCCAAAGCTAAAACTACCGGAGCGTCGATTTTCTCCAGCAAATACTCCTGTAAATACAATGTGCAGCTAACTTTGCTGCCAATATCTTCATCCCAATAATCATCTAGTCTAATCTCTAGGTTCAACTGCCGACTGACGTTAGCGCAAAACCAGCGTAAGAATTTTTCCAAGCTAGTGAAAACTTGACTATCTGCCCTCTGTAAACCGATTTGTACGGTGTGTACCCCAGTCTGTTTGGCATGAGTAAGAATTCTGTGCATTAGGGACGTTTTTCCCATTTTGCTGGGGGCTTTGATTCTGATTAGGCTTCCAGGTTTATTGATTTCGGTATAGGTGCGTTCTTCAATTGGCGGACGCTCTATGTAAAAAAAGGAATTTAGGGGCACTGAGCCACCAGGATTTTCTAAGAAGTCGAGATTAAGGTCTGGGGTTATTCTCTCGTCTTGCTTTTTGATCGCCAAAGAAGACCCTGATATCGCATCTTTGGCTCTGCTTGTTGGCTGAGACTGTCTCAAGACTGCTGGCACAGGTTGTAGTTTTTCTGACAAAACGCTATTTTGCGTAGGTAAAGCCCGCTGGAGGCTTCGCCGTCTCAATACTGAGCGAAAATTACTTTTTGTCACCTCCTCCCCGAAAGCTTGTGAAAGTAGCTTCCATAACTTAGAACCAACATCTTTTATATAATTAGCATCGTAACCACAGCTTTCGGCGATATCTGGATAAGTTTGTCCTTCCCAAGCTTGACGAAATATTATTTCCTGAACATCACTTAAGCCATGTTCAAGAAACGTATCTAAAATTACTAGTGCTTCTTCTATATTCATTTGTAAAAAGCATAAAGTTTGTTTTAAATAAGACTTTAGCGGAATTTTTCATATTTTTTTCCTTATTTACTTAAATTTAAACAGTTAGCTTCATTAATGTGCAATCCACCTGCTGTGAGATTATCCCTTACTTTTAGCGGGCGATGTCTGACGACAAGCTGCTCTGCGTCTACGCAACACAAAGCATAGTTTTTATCTTTGATTTTGAAATAAACCGCAACGCCTGGATCGTCTGGTTCCTTGTGCTTTGCATAGAGTAAACTGTCTTGGCGCGTTGGTACATTACTAGAGATGACAATATTCTTTTGTTAACGCCTTCATCTGTGGTTTGCCCAAACCGCCCATTTTTTCTAGCAGACTCTGTACAATTTACATATAGCTATCGTTCCGATGCTTGTTTGTTCTAATCAGCACCCTAATGGATCGATAGCTTTCTTGTGGATTGGCTGAATTAAAAACTGTCTGGAGTATTGCTCTATTGTATTTGCAGTTTATTTATCGTTCCCAGATTGAAGTCTAGGAAAACCAGTAACGAGTGTAAGTAGGAGATGATTTATGCCGAGATGGAACGCAGAGAAAAAACAAGCGTATCGAACCGAGGTAATTCAACGCATTACCGCAGCGATGCCCTCAGTAATGCAGGAATATGCCTCAATTAATTGGGCGGAGGAACTCAAAGGCTACCATACCGAGCATGAATATTACCCTGACTACATCCACGCTCCCATTCATGGGGCAACTGATTCTTACACCAACCCTCAGTCGTGTTTAGCGTGGGATGCTGCAATGGATACGATTATTCCCATGAGCCACAATGTTAGTTGTCAGCAGTTGCGCGAGACAATGGCTGAACTAATTCCTCAAGACGCTCAAATTGAGACGGTGCTAGAGCTTGGTGCAGGTACGGCTGGTGCAGCGTTAGCCCTGGCACAGCGATTTCCACAGGCCACTTTTGGCATTACTGATGTTTCACCTTACATGCTGGTGATTAGTCAGCACAAGTTTAACAAGGCTGGGTTTAGTGAGCGGGCATCGTTCGAGCAGGTGGACGCCCGTAACACTGGCTACCCTGACAACTCCTTCGATCTTGTCACATCATCACTACTCTTTCACGAGACGCCTAAAGAATGGACGCCTAAGATTCTTAAGGAGATGTACCGCATCACCAAACCCGGTGGTTGGGTACTATACGCTGATACCTATCGGGGTGAATACGCCCTGAGCGCTTCTTTTCAAGAACCGTGGTTGGATGACTTTATCCATTTCAACTTCGAGTACGAGTTTGCGAAAGCAGGTTTTACAGAACTCAATTACATCCGCTATGCCGTGGGTTTGTGGTATATGGTTGGCCGGAAGCTAGAAATGTGAGGATAAAACAAGCGCTTTAAGGCAGAAGGGTTTTAAGAGTTTGCCTGTCGTCGTAGAACTTGTGACAAAGATTCAGATCCAACTTGAAGACAAGATTGTGATGTAAAGGTTCTGTAACCCAAGAAACACAGGAATTTCTATTGATCGCGATCATATCTCTCAATGCAAGTAGAATAATGAAACGATCGCCCCATCGCCCTCCAAACCTGATTATTTCTAATCTGGAAACAAACTGGAGACTCAAATGACCCCAGCAACGATAGCAACACCAAAAAAAGAATCACCTCTTCTGTTTGAGGGAATGACCTGGAGAGAGTTCAAAGCAGTTGAGCAATTGTTAGACCGTCCAGGATATCGGCTCTCTTTTCTGAATGGAATTCTGGAAATACGACGAATGCCTGGAGAACCACACGAAACCGTTAAAGAAAGGATCGGTGCTTTGTTAGAGCTTTACCTGCTCATGGCAGGGTTCGACTTTACTCCAACTGGCTCAATGACTCTGGAAAGTGAAACAGTCGCCGTCAAGCGAGAGGCAGATAAATCTTATAAACTTGCTCCTGGTCGGATGCTACCCGATCTGGCGATCGAGGTGGTGTTTTCCAGTGGCGGCATCAACAAACTGGATGCATACAAGCGGTTGAAGATCAAGGAAGTGTGGTTTTGGGAAGATGGTGTGTTAGAAGTCTATCATCTGCGGGGAGAAGGCAATACACTTCACTATGAAAAGGTTTCTAGTAGTGAAGAGGTGAAAGGAATCGATCTAGATTTGTTGTTACGTTGCATGAATATGGTGAATCACGTAGAGGCGATCAAGACTTTTCAACAGGCGCTCCAGAAATAAGCGATCGCACATACTTATGGGATGCTGGGTTTCACGCTTGAAAACTGCTGTGAAAAACGATTTTGTTCAGCGTAGAGACTTTAAGCTTTCAGTCTTTTGCACTAAGAAATCAGTGAAGATACTCATAATTGTGCGCTGACGTAATTTCACATTAGCATCAATAGACATCCCTGATTGCAATGGAATTTGACGCTGATTAATTAGTAACTTCTGCCCATGTAGGCGGACTTTTGCGGAAAAACGCCAGAAATTATAAACTTGGTCTGGAGGTAAGGCATCAGAGCCAATCTCAATTAGTTCGCCTTTGATATCACCATACTCTTGGAAAGGAAAGGAATCAATTCTCACATCTACTTGTTGCCCTTCTTTGACAAAGCCGATATCGCGGTTGGTGATGTATACGTTAGCAACCAAGTTATCACTAGGAACGAGTTTTAAGAGCGGTTCGCTGGAATTAATTACAAATCCTGCTGTTTTGGCTTTGAGTTCAAAGACGGTTCCATCTACGGGTGCTGTAATTTTCTGATATTTCAGGGTTTGTTGTGCCTGAGTTAACTTACTATCAATTTCACCGATTTGACCATTAATTTCATAGATGCGTTTTTGATTATCTACAATTACCTTGGTTAATTGGCTGTCAATTTCGGCAATGTTTTTGTCATTATCTGTAATTTTCGCTAGTAAGTCTTCTTGAGACACTGCCGCAGTATTGCGAAATTTTTGATTTGACTGTGCGATCGCTAATTGTAATCGCTGCTGTTCTCTATTCAATCGGATCACTTCAGATTGTTTAGTGCTGACATCCTGCTGCTGTTTCAAGTATTGCACCTGGGAGATCGCCCCCTGCTGCGCTAGAGGTTCAAACTTGCGGAGAATTTGTTTATTAATTGTCAGCAACTCTTTAGCACTAGTTAACTCCGCCTGAGTCTGGAAAAATTGCTGTTGCGTCTGTCCTGTTTCTAAATTAGCTGTGGCTAAACGCGATTCTAATTCTATTTGGCGATTCCGCAAGCGTAATTGTTGCTCTCTTGTAAGACTATTTCCAGCAGTCGCACCGTTTAACTGTGTCCGGTACAACTGGTTTTCGGCAATAATGGCGGCTCGGCTTTTGGTCAATAAGGCTAATTCTGGTTTAATTTTCAACAGAGCATTTTGCTGTGCCACTTCCTGTAGTGATATGTTCTCTTGAAGCTGACGGCGATAGAAGTCATTTTCTTGCTCTAGCGCCTGTTTGGCAAGCAATTGAGCAGCCCGACTTTGTTTCAATGAAGTTAACTCCGCCTCAGAAGTAGTTTTTTCCAGGCTAACGAGTGTTTCACCTTTTTTGACTCGCTGACCATCTTTGACTAGAATCTCATTGACAACACCATGAACCGGAGCCTGAATTTCTTTGACTGCACCCTGTGGTTCTAACTTACCAGTAGCATGAATTGATTCATCAATTTGGAAGATTGAGGCCCAGATTACTGTGAAGGTACTAACTCCAACAATAGTCCAAGCGATCGCTCGTGACCAAGTAGGAGTCTGTTGTAAAAGTACTGGTTGATCGAATTTATATTGAATATTCATAATAAATGGGGAATTGGGAATTGGGAATTGGGAATTGGGAATTGGGCATTGGGCATGGGGCATGGGGCATTGGGCATTGGGCATTGGGAATAATAACTAAATAACTGGCGTTGTTCAAAGGTCGAAGTTTTGAGTTTAGAGGTCGAAGTTTTGAGTTTAGAGGTCGAAGTTTTGAGTTCAAAGGTCAAAGTTTTGAGTTCAAAGGTCGAAGTTTTGAGTTCAGAGGGCGAAGTTCCGAGTTCAAAGGTTGAAGTTCCGAGTTCAGAGGGCGAAGTTTCGAGTTCAAAGGTTGAAGTTCCGAGTTCAGAGGTCGAAGTTCCGAGTTCAAAGGTCGAAGTTCCAAGTTCAAAGGTCGAAGCAATAGTATTTACTCCTGACTTATAACTCCTGACTTCTAACTCCTAACTTTCAACTCCTAACTCCTAACTCTTAACTCCTAACTCCTAACTCAGCACTAAACTTGCGTTTCTTGTTGCTGATACAGACAGTAGTAATAACCTTTGAGCGCCATCAATTCTTCATGAGTTCCCTGTTCTACCACAGCACCTCGATCCATCATGAGAATGACATCGGCATTGCGAATTGTGCTGAGGCGGTGAGTAATGAAAAATACTGTTTTATCTTGGAAAGCTGACGCTAAGTTACGGCAAACTTGGGCTTCGGCATTGTAATCTAAGGCGCTGGTAGCTTCATCCAGAATCAGTAATTGCGGTTTTTGCAGGACAGTACGAGCGATCGCTACTCGTTGGCGTTGTCCCCCAGAAAGCCCTGAACCTCGTTCGCCCACACGGGTGTTATAACCACTGGGCAAAGACATAATAAAGTCGTGGGCATAAGCTACTTTGGCAGCAGTAATAATTTCTTCATCGCTAGCATCAGGATATCCCAAGGCAATGTTTTCGCGGACTGTGCCATCGAATAGCAGGGTATCTTGTAACACCATACCAATCTGACGGCGTAAAGAATAAAGTTCTACTTTGCTGATATCATAGCCATCAATCAAGATTTTGCCAGACTTGGGTTCGTAAAGCCGGGGTAATAATTTTAGCAGTGTACTTTTACCGGAACCACTCTGCCCAACAATTCCCACAAATGAGCCAGCAGGAAAATCTAAGTTAATATTGCATAGTTGCAATGGCCCATGTTCCGAGAAACTGAAGCTGAGATTTTCAAAGCGGACACTACCTTGAATACTGGGCATGAGGATATTTTGACAGTTACCGATTTCTACTTCTTGGGGAGTGTCTAAAATATCAGCAAGGCGTTGCAGAGATAAAGCGGTTTCTTGGAAGTTCTGCCAAAGTTGCATTAGGCGTAACAAGGGACTGGTGACATAACCAGCCAGGATGCGAAAAGCGATGAGTTGTCCCAAGGTTAGGTGCTGATTGAGGACGAGAAAAGCTCCCACCCACAGCACTAACATACTGGAAAACTTGTTGAGAAAGTTGCTAACAGAACTGGCGGTAGTTTGGGTAGAGACTGTTTTGAAACCTGCGCTAATATAACGAGCATAGCGTTCTTGCCATTGCCAACGCGATCGCATTTCCAAATTTTGCGCCTTGACTGTCTGCATTCCCCCCATAACTTCCACTAAATAAGATTGCGTCTCGGCATTGCACTCAGCTTTTTCTTGCAATTGTCGCCGCATCATAGGTGATACCATCAAGTTGAGCAAGCCAAACAGCGGTACTGTTGCCAAAGCTACCAAGGTCAACACTGGGCTGTAAATCGCCATCACCACAATATAAACTACAGAAAATACAGCATCCATAACCACAGTCAAGGCTGTACCAGTTAAGAAAGAGCGGATGTTTTCTAGTTCGTGAATTCGCGTTGCCAATTCCCCAACAGGACGGCGTTCAAAGTAAGATAATGGCAGACGCAACAGGTGATTAATCACCTCAGAACCAAGGGTGAGGTCAATCCGGTTAGTGGTATCTGTAAATAAATGAGTGCGGATACTGGTGAGTATTGCTTCGATGACTGCTACTACTAGTAAAAAGATGCCGAAAACTTCCAGGGTATCAGGACTGTTACCAACCAGTACTTTATCAATAATCACCTGTGTGGCGAGGGGATTTACCAGCCCAAACAGTTGGATCACAATGGAAGCAATGAGTACTTCAATTAATACTTTGCGATAGCGCCGCAGTGAGGGGACAAACCAACTCAAACTAAACCGCGCCTTGGGAGTATTTTTGGTGGTTTGCAGCAGCAGGACTTCTCCTTCAGCCCCCCAGTTTTCCGCAAAGTCTCGGAGTTTGTAGCGCAGTAGTCCCATTTCTGGAACGGCAATGAGTAACTCTTGATTGCTATTTTTGTAAATAATTGCAAAACTATCTTGCCAAGAAATCATTACTGGTAGTTGCAAGCGTCCGACTGCGGTAGCGGGAACTTTTACCATCTGTGTTGTCAACCCCATCAACTCAGCAGCGGCGGCGCAAAATTGCAGAGATATAATGCCTTTCTGTTCGTGCTGCTTTGTCAACACCCGCTGTAACGTATCTCTGCGCCAGGAGATGTTAAAGTATTGGCTCAACATCTGGAAGCAAGCTAGGGAAGCATCCAGCGGCCCTCTACCTTTGATATAAGGATACTTCTTTTGTTTACCCTTAGCTGCTGGTGCTTCTGTGACAGTAATTTCTGAGGCGTAGGGAATCTCTGCGGGTAAGAGTGTTTTTGGTATAGGAGGAGCAAGATTTTCTCCAAATATTGATTTGGGCAATCCTACCAGACGCATATTTACATTAAATTTCAGCTTGGAGTTGAGTTCATCTAACTCTAAGCGACTCCCCACAGGGAACTCAGGATCAAAATTACTGCTGACTAACCACAAAAATTCTGAATCTAACTGCTGGCGGAAAACTTTGCGTGCAGGAATTGTTTGGATGATAGCAACTTCAGTTGCAGTCTGGGCAAGCTTAACTAAATTCCTGCGACCATCTGCGCGACGGCTGAGTTCTTCGGTAAGCAGTTCATGCACTTCTAAAAGAGTAATCTCATTTTGCAACGCTTGGACAAAAGCCTCTTCCTGCTTGAGTAAGGTTAGAAAACCAGCAATAGGTAGATTAATAGTGATAACTTCAGTAGAAGCGATCGCAGTTTCACATGCAATACCCCGCATATAACTTACCCAACCTAAAACCTCTCCTGGTGAGAGTAACTTCAGTGTCGCCGGATTTTGTCCTTGGGAATTGTAGGTTAATAAACGTGCTTGTCCTTGGTAGATAATGCTAATCCAATTGGGCATAGCTTCCCTGGTTACTATTACCTGCCCGATGCGAAAACGACAAAATTGCACTTTGTTGAGCAAATTTTCTAAAATATTTGGTGGCAGATAATTGAAAGGAAATAAATTGGCAATATATTCTTGAATATCAACGGTTGTATTTGTCATTATCTTGCACCCGATTTTAATAATTTCTAAGCAGCGATCGCTTCGCCAACGCCAAGGGCGAACGCTTCTTGAACCTGTGCTGGTTTGGTGTTGATTCCCATCCAGGTTTTTTCTTCTGGTGATAGTTGACTTAGTTGCTGTTGAAACCAAGTTTCAAAATTCTCTTGCAGCAATCGTTGGCGCATAAAATCGTCCAACTGTGCAGTTATAAATGTTTCCACACGTACAATTATCCATGAGTCTCCAAAGGGTACGGGTGGTTGAACTATACCCACTTGACTTGTGCAAAGTAACTGAGCAAAATTTGGGGTGATGGTACCAAGTTCTACTGGGCCGATGATGCCATTTGTATCAGCTTCTGGCCCTTGAGAATATTCACGCGCTAGTTCAGAAAATGATTGTTCTCCTTCTGTAATTCGGAAGAATAGCTCGTTAGCAGTTCCTCTATTTTCAGTCCGAATTAAAGAATAAATGACTTTATCAAAATGTCTTTTGTATTTGAGGAAGTAAGATTCTAGCTGATGTCCCCAAGTTATTTGCTTGAATTTTTCGACTCTGAGCTTGCGGGTGGCGAAAAGTTCTAATTGTTCTTGAGTTAAACCGTAACGTAAACACCAATCTTGGATTTTTTTTTCGCTGTTTAAATCCCAATGCTGATAAAATTGCTCTAGAGCCTGAGTTGTTTCGGCATGTGTGCAGGTAATTGGTGCGATCGCTAATTCAATAATGCTCTGAGATAACAATTGCGGGATTAAATTATAACTTGCTAAAAAGGGGATAATTTCTGGCGGTAAAATGGCGTTGCCGCTACGCCCATCGTAGACATCGCCTAGTTGTAATGTTTTATTCATAATATTTGTGCAAAAACTTGAAAATTCTTTCTCCCCCTGCTCCCTGCTCCCTGCCCCCTTGCAGTCTTAATGATAAGTCTTTAACCGGACACGATATGAGCCGTGGAGAGATAAATTGAGAAATGCAAGCGGTAAAGTTCAGGTATAGATTTGTACCGCTTGCATCATTTGCATACTCTTGAAAGCATTGCCGTACAAAACTTTCAAGTACTACTCATCACTGCTAATGCCTAAACTTAAGTAGGGACGGAGAACTGATTAAAAGTCACATTGTAGTTAGTGTTGCCGGTGAATTCAGTTACCTGCAAGAAGTAGTCACCACGTACAGTAATGTTGGAAATCAGTTCTGAAGTAATACCTGCATTATTAGAGCTGGCAATTACCTCACCTGCATCGACGATGCGATTGTTGTTAGAGTCTCGAATCACCCGGATATCAGCATCGCTGCTTAATCCGTCTAATCTAATGTCGACACCCTCACGAAATCCCAAAGAGAAGCTGTAAACATCGGTAGTGTTCTGGTTATTGACGTTACCTGTACGAGTGATATTCCCTGACAAGTGACCGAGTACAAATTCCTTAGGTAGAAGGTTGCTGGAACTAGCTGAAATCGGTAAAGTTCCAGAAGGTTCAGTTGCAGATAAGGCTAAATTGTAACTGACATCGCCGGAACTACCTGGAGCAAAGCGAGATACTTCGGCAAAAAAAGTACCTGAGCTAGTTTTAAAGTTAATCGCCTCATCTTGGTTGCTTCCGCGATTGGAAACAAGTCCAACATTTCGGTCGAAGCTATCTAGTACGCCGTTATTGTTCGCATCTCGAAACAGTCGGATATCGGCATTATCACCAGCGCTGATATCTGTCAAAGACAGGTTGATATTTTTGCCACTGCTGATTTGGAACTGAAAGACATCTGTGGGATCGGATGTAGTTAAATCAGAGTTATTCTTAACAACAGGGGTGCTACCCAGTGTACCAAGATTGAGAAGTGCCATTTTTTTGTCCTTTAGATGTTGATTTTGATGTGGTCAAGTTCAGATTAAGTTATGGTTTGCACAGATGTAAATCTTCGATTTAACTCGATATTTACTGGAATGTAGTGGCTTATAATTTGATGAAAATAAAGAAAAATTATTATTTTCAATAGAGCCTTAGCTGTTTGGTTTTGTGCTTGCCGTGTTCAGAACCTGTTGTTTAACCATGAATTTAAATTAAACTGTTTTTTCAATAAACACAGCATGAAAAAGACTTCTATAGTTAGGTGTTTGTTAAAGTAAATTCCAAGTGCTTTGTATTGTTTAGTCATAAAAAGTCTTATAACTCACCATTGGCGTAATCGAGAATGAGTTTGATGAAATAAGAGATGTGTGAAGAAGTAGGCGAAAGCTTATAAGTATCTAGGCATAAATAAATTAAAGTTTGTAGTAAGGACTTTAGTCCTGAGAATCCTTGCTCTGAGGGATAAATCGCTCACTACAAACTAAGAGTTTATTTTATATTTAATTATGTTTACCTAATTATCAGGCGATAGTAATACCACAAAGTTTGTTGTAATTGATACAAACAAGCCTCGGATAACTCAGAGGCTTATGGGAACATATTAAGTATGAACTGTCTTGGGAATATTGCACAAATTTAGATCAATTAAGACACAAGCTCAAACAGGTTCTTGATTCTATTTCGGCCAAAGCGATCGCATCGATTTGTGGATGGGATTACATCACAAGAGCTTTATTAAGTGCAACTTCATAGAGAATTGGTATCAGAGGGGTATTACTAAGGTTGAGGGTAATATTAGAATGGAAACTATTAATGATGAGGAAAAGGGAAGAATGACCCAGGTGGTTCTAGGAGAGAACGAAGGAATAGACTCAGCTTTGCGTCGGTTTAAACGCCAGGTTTCCAAAGCTGGGATATTAGCTGATGTGAAATATCATCGGCACTTTGAAACACCAATAGAAAAACGCAAACGTAAGGCAGTGGCAGCTAGACGCACAAGACGTTTTAAATAAACCTATTTGGTGTGATACCGACGTTGCTTGAGGTTATGACCGAAAACAGGCAATAGCGCCAGCGCCATTATTCATACAAACATTAAGCAAAGTCTGCCGCACCCCTAATTAGGGTGTCAATGAGTTACTTTTCCTATACTTAGAGCGCGTTAGAGGCTTTATCTGGGTTAGATGGAGCAAGCTAAAATCGCTGCCCATCAACCAAAATAAGCGCCTTGAAACATCGGTTAGCTTTCTTGAATAAGCTGATAGGACAGTATTCATCCAGCCCTAAGACTCAGAATTATTAATGGTGCGGCTATTACAAACATTCATCGCCTTTTCTACTCCCTGTTTGAGACTTAGTTCAATACACTCAACTACGAACTGAAGTACAAGAGACATCTGCTGATTTTCGGCAGCGGAAAATCGCCCCAGTACATGGGAGATAGCACTGGAATCATCGTTATTAGCTGTATCTTTGGGTTTACCAATACCGATTCGCAAACGGGGAAAGTTTTGGCTACTAAGATGTGCGATCGCACTTTTCATGCCGTTATGTCCCCCAGCCGAACCAGATAAGCGCAAACGAGTTTTTCCTAAGGGCAAATCCATATCGTCATAAATCACCAACACTGACTCAGGCGGCAATTTATACCAACTTGTCACCGCTTGTATTGCTTGTCCTGAGCGATTCATATAAGTTAACGGCTTTAGCAAGCGAATCTTACCTCCACTTGAGGCCATACCCTCGCCATACTCCCCCTGAAACTTCCGATTTTCTGTTAAGGAAATGCGCCAAGAACGAGAGAGAGTTTCTAAAGCAGCAAAACCGATATTATGGCGTGTTTGGTCATACTTAGCTTCTGGATTCCCTAATCCGACGATTAGTTGTGGAATTACCAAAGCTGGTTGCGTAACAGCTTCTGTCATTTTGTCTACAGTCAATTGATATTCATCACTCTTCTAGTACAATGTCTAAGCTAGTAATGAAGGGTTTGTAGTAAGCACTTTAATGCTTACAAAATAAGGACTAAAGTCCTTACTACGAACTTGACAGACTACTAGCTAGGTTGGGAAGAACTAGCGGTATCCTGCTCAGATTTCGCAGGGTGGATTTGCTTAGGTTCTAATTCAGCAGTAGTCTTGACAACTTCTTCTAACTGTTCTGCTTCTTTTTGAAACTCGTTTTGAAACTCTTTAGAAGCTTCTTGGAAACTACGAATTGTTTTGCCCACACTCCGACCAATCTCTGGTAGCTTCTTTGGACCAAAGATTAACAGCGCTACTACCATAATTACAGCCATTTCTGGCAGACCGATACCAAATATATTCATTTTTTGTCTCCTGTAAACTCTAAAACCACTACAGAAACTCACATATATAGTTAGTCTAGTAGGAAATCGCAACTCACAAAAAAACCCGGAAAAACCGGGTGTAACTTAACTTGTTATCCAAACTCGCTCGCTGTGTATGCGTTAGCGTCCTAAACTGCGCCAATCGACAAATACATCCTGAACCAACAGTGATTTATTGTAAAGTTGCAGAATAATCAGCAGAAACACGAAAAATAGCGCCATAAAAACAGCCATCACAGGGGTAGTACCCCAACCTGGAGCCACTTTCCCGTATTCAGAGTTCAGTGGTTTCAGGATATCTCCCAACCTAGTCCTTTGTGCCATAGTTCACCTAAGATTACTTGCCAAAGCTTTTTTTAATCTTCTGTAATATTCTATAAGAATAGCACTCATCATCTATCTCTCAATTATGGAACCCGCAATAGTTCTTAGCATTTCTGTGGCTGCCGTGGTGGTTGCCATTACTGGAATTTCGATTTACACCTCCTTTGGCCCTCCTAGCAAGGAATTGAACGATCCGTTCGATGACCACGAAGATTAAAAGAGTCATATCATGTCCGCAGCGTAAATTTTTGGTGCGATGTCTACGACGGGCTACGCCTACGTAGACAAGCATTGCTGTTGCTTGTCGGGATTTCCTCCATGAGCAACTGGCGTGTGGGGTAAAATGACTATGGCAATCATAACTAATTACCCGGAAATGATATTGAAGTGCGTTATGGCTCAAGCCGTAACGCACACTACTTTAGATGTTTTTTAATTGGAAGTCCCTAATGGGTTGCCACTACCTCTCCTTCCAGGCGAACGAGTCGGTCTGCCAAAAGTTTCTCAAGGTCTTCTAGTGCCTTGGTGAAACCTTTAATACCTTCATCTAGTTTGTCAGTTGCCATGCGGTCAGCGGCATGCATTTTATCATAGCTAGCTTTGTCAATGGATATCTTTTCGATTTCCAAGCTTGCTACCTTGGCAGGGTCAAGTTTGCGTGGCAGTTCTCCAACGGTTGCTTGCAATTCAGCCAGAAGTGACGGTGAAATGGTCAGCAAATCACTACCTGCGAGTTCCGTAATTTCACCAAGATTACGGAAGCTAGCCCCCATAACTTCGGTTTTATAGCCGAATTTCTTGTAGTAGTTGTAGATTTTGGTGACAGACAAAACACCTGGATCTTCAGCTGCTGGGTAGCTATCGCGTCCGGTATCTTTTTTGTACCAGTCAAGAATCCGGCCAACGAAGGGAGAAATTAGGGTGACGCCAGCTTCTGCACAGGCGATCGCTTGGTGAAGACCAAATAACAAGGTAAGGTTACAATGAATACCTTCTTTTTCGAGAATTTCCGCAGCGCGAATACCTTCCCAGGTGCTGGCAATTTTAATTAAAACGCGATCGCGGCCAATCCCGGCAGCTTTATACTGGGCAATTAATTCCCGTGCCTTAGTCAGGGTAGCTTCAGTATCGTAGGACAAGCGAGCATCCACTTCTGTAGACACGCGACTGGGAATGATTTGCAAAATCTTTAATCCAAAAGCAACTGCCAGACGGTCAAAAGCTAAAGAAACTATCTGTGTTTGGGTAGCTTTGTCTCCAGCATCTTTCTTTGCTTGGAGTAAAGTTTGATCGACAACTTCCTGATATTCTGGCATCTGCGCCGCAGCAGTAATCAGAGAAGGATTGGTGGTGGCATCTTGAGGTTTGAACTTTTCAATTGCCTGGATATCCCCCGTATCTGCAACCACGACAGTCATTTTCCGCAATTGTTCCAGTAAACTTTTGGACATAAAATACTCCGTGATGTTTGTTTAGGATTTACTTAATTCCCCAGTTGTTTAAACTCTTGACTATTCCTTCAATTCTACTTCTGGCAATTTTTCTTAATCATTGCCCAACTTTGCTTACTATTCACAGCCACAGCCCTATTCTAGGTGGGTTATGCCGAAATTGGCTGTCCAATGGAATGCACTTTGATTAAACTAGTTGTTCCTGATTTACCAATTGGAACCCCAGAGGTAATAACTACTTTATCGCCCTTATTCGCTAAACCCATGTCTACAACTGTGTTCACCACATTGGTAAACATCTCTTCGGCATTGTGGACTGGTGGGATCAGCAAAGCTTCCACACCCCAAGATAGTGCTAGCTGGCGGTAAGCGGTGATGTCGGAGGTTAAGGCAATAATGGGAGAAGTCGGCCGATATTTAGATACCATTCTCGCCGTACTTCCTGATGAAGTGTTACAAAGAATTGCCCGTGAGCCAGTTTCATAGGCGATACGACAGACCGATTCTGCCACAGATTCGGTAACGCTAAGACTGCCCGCTTCATGACACCAAGCATGTTTGCTACCCTCATCTAGAGCTTGTTCTGTCCGCACGGCAATGTTGTGCATCATCTGGACAGCGGCGATGGGATATTGTCCGACAGCTGTTTCACCAGAAAGCATTACCGCGTCTGTTCCATCCAAGATAGAGTTAGCAACATCGGTTGCTTCGGCGCGGGTAGGATCGGGGGCGCTAATCATCGACTCTAGCATTTGGGTGGCTGTAATCACCGGCTTACCAGCACGATTGCAACGGCGAATAATATCTTTTTGAATTAGGGGTACTTCGTGAATTGGCACTTCCACCCCTAAATCGCCACGCGCAATCATAATCGCGTCGGCAACTTTCAGAATGGAGTCAAAGTTTTCTACTGCCTCTGATCTTTCGATTTTAGCAATTAAGCGAATCGAAGCGCCAGCGGCTTCAATCATCCGCTTGGCGGGTTCTAAGTCTTGTGGCGATCGCACAAAGGACACCGCTACCCAGTCTACACCCAACTGAATCCCAAAGCGCAAATCCAGCAAGTCTTTTTCGGTAATCGAACTGACAGGTAAAGGAGTTTGGGGTAGGTTTACTCCCTTGTGCGTGGAAATTAACCCGCCAATTTTCACTTGTGCCCGAATGCGATCGGCGTCGCGATCGGTAACAATCAACTTAACGCGACCATCATTAATCAAAATCGGTTCGCCTGGTCGCACCATTGCAAACAAAGTCGGCAATGGTAGAGGTAGTTCGTCAATATTCTCACCCTTATCTTGTAAAACAAAGGTAACTTCAGTACCAGCTTCCAGATTTAACCCTTCTGGTGGTAGAATACCTAAGCGAATCTTCGGGCCACACAGGTCTTGCATAATGGCGATCGGTTTTTGCTGCTCAGTACTAATTTGCCTGAGATAGTGAGCCGTTTGGGCGTGGAATTCATAAGCTCCGTGGGAAAAATTCAGCCGTGCCACGTTCATTCCAGCTTCTACTAAGGCTTGCAGCCTTTCAGGTGCAGATGTAGCAGGTCCAACAGTACAAATGATTTTGGTTCGACGCATAGGGATTGGGGGTTGAGGAGTAACCTGCAAATTTGTCAGCTTTGTGCGATCGCACAAAACATCCAAATTCACACGTGCTTCATATCACTGGTTTGCTAAATAAAAATACTAGATTCCGTTTTATTTTCGGAGTATTTACCATTTGACCCAAATCCCAAATTGGGTACTGGGTACTGGGGATTAGGGACTGGGGAAGAAACTTAATTACTAATGCCCCATGCCCAATGCCCCATGCCCAATTCCCAATTCCTAATCAAACCACAGCCGCTGTCGGGGCAAGTTTTTCCTTCTGTGACATAGACAACATCAGGTCAATCACGCGATTTGAGTAGCCCCACTCGTTGTCATACCAGGCAATTACCTTGAAGAAGTTGGAATTCAACTCAATTCCAGCACCTGCATCGAAGATGCTGGAATGAGTATCACCTTGAAAATCTGTAGAAACTACTTCTTCATCTGTGTAGCCCAAGATACCCTTTAGTGAACCTGCGGCAGCCTCCTTCATAGCAGTACAGATTTCCTTATAACTGGTGGCTTTGGCTGTTTTGAAAGTTAAATCAACTACAGAGACATCGGGAGTCGGAACTCGTAATGCCATCCCAGTTAACCTGCCCTTCAATTCTGGTAAAACCAGTGCTACAGCTTTAGCTGCGCCTGTGGAGGAGGGAATAATATTTTGGGATGCACCTCGACCACCCCGCCAGTCTTTCTTGCTGGGGCCGTCTACAGTTGGCTGAGTGGCAGTCATGGCATGGACTGTGGTCATTAAGCCTTCAGTCAACCCAAAACTGTCATTAATGACCTTAGCTATGGGAGCTAGACAGTTTGTAGTGCAGCTAGCATTGGAAACAATGATATCCTTGCCAGAGTCAAATAGGTGATGATTGACACCCATTAACAGGGTAGTAACTCTATCTGGATCTTTGGTGGGAGCGGAAATTACCACTCGCTTTGCACCTGCCTTCAGGTGGTTTGCAGCTCCTTCGTAGTCAGTGAAGAGTCCGGTAGCTTCCACGACATAATCTGCACTTAATTTTCCCCAAGGTAACTCTGCTGGATTCCTAACTGACACACAAGGAATGAAATGTCCGTCAATGAGGATGCCGTCTTCCTTGGCTTCAACCTTGTGCTTTAATTGACCGTGGGTTGAATCGTACTTTAATAGATAAGCGAGATTATCTGGTGGTACTAGGTCGTTAATGCCCACAAACTCAATGTTGGGATTATCGATGCCAGCGCGAAGTACAAGTCGCCCGATTCGACCGAAGCCATTGATACCAACTTTCAATTTAGTCAAGATTAAACCTCCCGTTGTGGAAGTTGAACAAAAGGAGAAAGTTAAAAGTCAAAATAGATTGCCTTTTACTCTTTACTCTTTGATCCTGACAGTCTCAGTCAGCTAAGGCATATTTACTTGGCATCTTTTAAGGATTGGGGCATTGGGCATGGGACATTAATTATTCTCCTCTGCTCCCCTACTCCCTTGCTCCCCAGCTCCCCAGTCCCCAATTCAATTAGTAGTGGGTTGGACAAATCGCTTAATTTCACCACAGGCAATATAAGACTTGCCATCAGGTGCTGTTTTGACTTCATCAACGACGTAAAGCATTCCTTCCTCGCGCACCGATCGCGGAAAACGCATGTTCCAATCCGGTTCATATCCGTCGGAAACCACCCTAGCGCGCAGTTTGCTGCCATCTTTGACACACTGAACTAAAATACTGTCCCCTACACTGTCAGTTGTGGGAAGATCGGCAGCACTGGCAGGGCCTTTGGAAGCTTTACCTGTGTTAGTTGGATTCGATTGTCTAGGGGCAACAAAGATATCTGCTTCACCGGGTTGAGCAAAACGGGTGATTTTACCACGTACCCGATAGAAAGTGCGTTCGCCCTTGGCGTTGGCAAAGCCATCGCTTGAGAGTTCGAGTCCTTCAACAACATAGCGTGCCCCCTCGGCACGAATGGCGCGGGGAAACTGGATGTTCTTGGTTGAATCATAGCCTTCGGACATGACTTTGACCCGCAGTTTACCCCCTTCACGAACACAGTGCAATTCAACACCTGAACCGACTTCATTCACAATGGGCATAGCGTACACTTCATCGCCAGTAGTCACACCACGACCCACCAAATCACTGCGATTGCGCGTCATCGTCTGGTAAGTCTGATCTCGCATCTCTTTCCGTCCGGCATTCCCTAGAGCTTTTTGAGCGATCCGACTGGCGAAGTATTCAAGCTGATCGATCTCTTCAGCAATTTCAAAATTCTCGTTCAATCCTTTATCCCGCAAATCTTTCACAAGTGCCCGCAGAGTTTGTTCAGCTTCCTGATGCTTGCCATGTTCAGCGAGATTAAGGCCAGTCTCTTTAGCCTTAGCAATGGTAAGGCGACTCAGTTCCAGAATGATATGGCTCGTAGCAGCAAAAGCTGCCTCCTCAACAGTCCCAACTTTGGCGACGATATCTATAGTACCTGACACACTTTGAATGCGGTCATCTTGCACAACATCAGCGGTGTAATGCAACTTCATCACAGGTAACTCACCAACTTGAGCGCTTGATATCCCCAGACTCAAACCGAGGAGTTTATCTTCGCCCTCGTAAAGCTCTCCCAAGGTGATGACAGCTTGCCCTGCGTCATTCTGGCTAACTTTAGCCAGACTTAAGGTATCAACAAGGCTGACACCATCAGCCAATTCAAGTGTCACTTTGAGGTTCTGTCCCACTACTGCTCTCAGACTGTCTAGCTCAATACTAAACACTTCAGTTGCTTCGTCGATGCTCTGAATGAAGTAGAAGTTGCCCGTCGCTGCCCTTGCCATTCCAATCAGCAGGTCTTCATTGAAACCCTGAGCAAAACCTAACGTAGTTGTGATAATGCCTTCTTCAGCTTTTTGTCCCGATGTCGCCGTCAGTATCTTGGGGTCTTGAATACCCATATTGGCGTGACCATCGGTAAGCAGGAGAACACGGTTGATTTTTTGGGAATCGAGTCGCGTCTTCACGTGTTCACAGCCTTTGAGCCATCCCCCCGATAAGTTGGTAATACCGCCTGCTCTCACCTTGCGGATGGAACTTTTCAGTGCAGCTTTGTTAGTCACCGCCTGGGGTGGCACAACACTGTCCACTTCATCGTCGTAAACAACTACCGAGAGAATGTCATCAGGCTCAAGTTGATCTACCACAGACTCAGCCGCTTTGAGTGCGTGATGCAAGGGAGCGCCTGCCATAGAGCCGGAACGGTCAATTACAAGCGAAAGGTTAAGGTTACGTCGAGGAGATTTAGCTATATCAGCACGAAAACGTAGCAGAATATTAGTCTTTAATGAAGATCCTGCGGCGAGGATAGACTGGTCAAATTCGTAACTTGTCTTAATCATTTTTTATATCCCCATAGAATTGTCTGTTATCAGCTACAACCCTTGTGAGGCATAGACAGTAACTACTTTATTTAGTTTACCCAGAAATAATTTTTTTCAGTACAAAATTGGGATTTAATGTAAGATTTTATAGTTATATATTTTCGCCAGTTTAGACAAAGCCTGTCATAGACATTCTCGACTCTCCGCTACTGAAAGGCGATCGCACTGGTCACAATTGCGGGAAACTGAAAGCAGATATATTAGGAGAGGAGAACCTAATGAGTTGGACTAAAGTTCTAGCAGTCGATGCACTTTCCCCAGGTGCGCGAGAAGTGGTGAAAGTTGGCAACCGAAAAATTTTGCTTTTGAATCACGAAAGTCAGCTTTATGCTGTAGATAACAACTGTCCTCACTTAAAATTACCGTTGAAAAGTGGAAAAATCACTGAAAGTGGGGCAATAGTTTGTACCTTCCATCGCAGTGCTTTTGATCTGCGGACTGGTGAAGTACAAGGATGGTGTTCCTGGCCACCTGGTGTAGGTAAGGTACTCTCGTTGGTTTCACAACCAAAAACACTGCCAGTGTTTCCAATTCGTGTTGAAGAAGGCAGTATCTGGGTTGACGTGCAAGAGGAATAGCACCCCCTCCCTGAATTTACTGAAACAGTGCTAAGTAAAAAAGAAAAACCCCAGCTAAACTCATTAGCTGGGGTTTCTATCAAGATTTACCTATTTCAGAGATATAGGAATCATTGAATGAGAAAATAGAACGTCTTCTCAAACAGTTTCAACGCTTTGCTGTGATGTCATGTTGGGTTATGTGTTGCCATTCCCAGCTTCTATAGAAGCTGTAGCACTTTGAGATTGGCCTAAATTCACTTTGAATACCTTACTGTGCTCTTGTTCCAGTTTGGGTAAAGTCAAAATTAAAATCCCATCTTTCAAGTCTGCCTTAACTTGTTGATTCTGAACTTTGGTTGGCAGAGGTATTACTCTAGTGAAATTGCCATACCGGAATTCAGAATGAACTTTAGCGTTAGATTGGGAATGTTTTTCGTAACGATGCTCACCAGCTATCGAAACTGCATCTTGAGTAACTTGAACATCGAGGTCTTTAGCTTCCACGCCTGGAATCTCAACTCTTAATAGCAACTCTGAACCATTATCATGTAATTCAACCGCAGGAACCCACGCTGTTCTCGGTGATGCAGAAATCTCGGAGTTACCGCGCTCGGCTACTGTAAGCTCAGAGAATAGTTGATCCATTTGACGACGCAGAATCTCCATTTCACGGAATGGTTCCCAACGAATGAGTGCCATATTTCAATCTCTCCTTAACTTTCTAATTCAATTTTGGGTAATCAAACAAAGTTTTAGAGGTATTTTTTAGAGAGGAGCTTTATTTGCTTTGTTTCTTCTTCTCTCTAGTAAGTAATTTAATAAAATAAGAATCTAAAAAGAGTTGGGTAAACCGTACAGATATAGGTTGGATTTACCGTATCAAATAAAAAAATGATGAAAAGCTTGAGAATAGTTAATGTCAAAGTAAGTAGGCAATCAGAAATTAAACTATATTATGTAATGTAAATTTAATTAAATTCGCTTGTAGCTAGAAGCTCTAGCCCGATGCTAAGAGTTAGATTGACAAAGACGTTGCGCGTAGCTTGCTGTATGGAAGACTGCTAACGCTTTTGGCGTCTCCCCAATGTGAATGACTACGTTGTAGACACAAGTAGAAAAAAGCTCAATTATCTCGTTCCCATACAGAGCATGGCAATGGCTGATTAGAGGCTGCTGCCTCCAGTCAGACATTGAGTCTCTGACTCAATGAATGCATTGCCAGGCGGAGACTAGGAACAAGTCAAGCCTCATCAAGCTAGGTTTTTAGGACTTGTGTGTACACCGTAGCTTTGGCTGTTTGGGATTCTTCGGATTTAATTAAGTAATAAAGCGGACATGATATAAACAGTTATCCTACTTTATATGCAACTTTTCTATACACCCGGCGCTGAAGTATGGTTGTAAGCGTCGATGATTTTATTTACAATCTGGTGGCAGAGTTTTGCTTTCTGATTTCATGTTCAGTTTTATTCAAGAAATTCTTCCTGATTGAAAATTAACTTAGGAACTGATATGGATGCTCAAAAAATAAAAATTTTATTAGTTGATGACAACTTAGAGAATTTACATTTTTTATCAGACATCCTTCAACACCAAGGTTATCAAGTAGAAAGTGTCATTTCTGGGCAATTGGCAATCAATACGGCACTCGCTTCTTCCCCGGATTTGCTTTTGCTAAATGTTCTCATTATAGAGAGTGATGATTATGAAGTATGTCAATATTTGAAAGCTAACGAGCCAACTCAAGAGATTCCGATAATTCTTTTCGGAATGTTCGATGATTTTTTTGAAAAAACAAGCGTCTTAAATTTAGGCTATATTGACTATATTACTCAACCATTCCAAACTAAAGAAGTTTTATTACGCGTCCAAAATCAACTCACTCTCCAAAGACTGAAAAAACAGTTAAAAGAAAAAAATTCCCAACTGCAACAGGAGATTAAAGAGCGTCAACGGATTACAGTTGAGTTAAATATTCGCAACAGACAAATAGAAGATATTTTTAAAGAAATTCCCGTTAGCATTAGCAAAGCCTTTTGTAGAGAAGTTTATCAAAGCGAACGCCTTGTAGTCGAAGCCGCCCTCAAGAAGAGTGAAAGTCAGTATCGGCTCCTAGTGGAGACATCCCAAGATATGATCTGGTCGGTGAACATTGATGGACTAATTACCTTTGTCAATCCAGCAGTCAAGCAAATTTATGGCTACGAACCACAAGAAATGATCGGGCGTGCCTTAATTGATTTCATCTCACCTACACAAGTTGCTCAAGATAAAGTAGCCTTTGAGCGTGTTATTCAGGGAAAGTCTATCTTTCAGCATGAAACTACCTGTGTGGCTAAAGATGGTACCTTACTTTATCTAATGTTGAATGCGATCGCATTACGCAACGAATCGGGTTTAGTTATAGGCATGACAGGCACTGCTAGTAATATTACACAGCGTCGAGGTGTAGAAAAATTACTCCAAGAAAGCGCGATTAAGCTCCGCAATCATAATCTAGTGCTAACACAATTGGCACAAAATCAGACGCTTTATCAGGGTGATTTGAAAGCAGCCTTGAGTAAAATCACAGAAACAGCGGTTAAGAATATTGGCATGGAACGAGCTAGTGTCTGGCTGTATGACGAAACAGGCATGAAAATCCAGTGTTTTGATCTATTTGAGGGCAGTCGCAATCAACATAGCGAAGGACTTTTCTTATCAGCAGTAGATTATCCAATTTATTTTGCAGCTTTGCAGCAAAACCAACCAATCGCTGCAGATGATGCTCATGCCGATCCCAGAACTAAAGAATTTTCTGCGTCTTACTCAAGATTAAACATTACCTCCATACTTGATACACCCGTTAGGTTGGAGGGAAAGACCGTAGGAGTTTTATGTCTGGAGGCAGTGGGAGTTACTCATCATTGGACGCTAGAAGACCAAAATTTCGCTCGCTCTCTGGGTAATTTAGTATCTTTGGTATTGGAGGCAAAAGAACGCCAACGCGCAGAAGCAGCGCGACGGGTTTCTGAAGAAAAGTTAGCGTCAGCTTTTCGGTCATCTCCTGACCCAATTGCCTTAATTACTGTTCAGGGCAAACGCTACATCGAAGTAAACGACAGCTTTTGTCGGTTTTTTGGTTATTCTCGCTCTCAGGTAATCGATCGCACCGATGAAGAATTGCATATTTGGGTGAATCCAGAAGAATATAATTTTCTCACCCAGATTCTGCAACAAACAAAAGCCATCCGCAACTATGAGATTGATGTCTGCACTTCAACAGGAGAAATTAGGACAACCCTGTTGAGTGCAGAAATGATCGAGATTGATGGGCAATGGTACGTACTGGGAACCGCGAAAGATATTACTGAACGCAAGCAGGCAGAAAATGAAAGCCGTTTGTTACTGTTGACAACCCAAGCTATCACTCGCGCTAGTGATGTCAACAGCGCCTTAGCAGTGGTCTTGCGCTTAATTTGTCACACCATTGGCTGGGATTTTGGTGAAGCATGGATACCTAATGAAGATGGCACTGTTTTAGAACACAGTCTGGGTTGGTACGGAGAGGAAAGCAGTTTAGAAGAATTCTGCCAGCAAAGCCAAACGGTGAAATTTGCTCTGGGAGTGGGATTACCAGGAAGAGTTTGGCAGAACCAAGAACCAGAATGGATAGAAGATGTTTCTAAAGTTACACAACCAGTTTTCTTGCGATCGCCACAAGCAGCAAAGGTAGGATTAAAAGCTGGTTTTGGTGTTCCGATAGTGGCTGGGAACCAAGTATTAGCTGTTTTAGTATTTTTTAAACGTAGCTCAGTATTGGTAGATCGGCGTTTGCTCTTGCTAGTCAGTGCTGTTGCTGCTCAGTTGGGTGGGTTGATTGAGCGCAAAACCCTAGAACAAGAACTAGCACTTAGAGAAGCTCGCCTTAATGCCTTTTTTAGCAGTGCTCCCGTTGGCATGAACATCGTAGATAACCAGCTGCGGTTTGTGCAAATCAACCAACTGCTAGCAGAGATTAATGGACTACCCCAGCAAGATCATATTGGCAAGACTATCCATGAAGTCTTACCCCACATGGCCTCCTTAGTGGAACCAATTTATCAACAGGTTCTATTGACAGGTCAACCCATTCTCAATCAAGAATTAAGCAGTGCATCCATTCAACAACCAGATATTATCCGCCACTTCTTAGCTTCTTATTTTCCGATTGTTGATGAAGACGATCGCCCCTCTGGTGTCGGCACGGTTTTAGTAGAAATTAGCGAACTGCAAGCAGCGCTACGCGAACGCAAACGTGTTGAACAAGAACTGCGTTTAGCAAACGAACGCCTACAATATCTGCTCACCTCCAGCCCTGTAGTTATTTATAGCAGCAAAACATCAGACGATTTTAGCACAACCTTTATCAGTGAGAACGTTAAAGAAATGGTGGGCTATGAAGCGCGGGAATTTATCGATAACTCCAGTTTTTGGCTTTATCACGTCCATCCACAAGATATTGAACTGATCTCGGAAAAATTTTCCCACCTTGTTGAGCAAGAGTACATTTCCTATGAATACCGCTGGTTACACGCTGACGGAACTTATCACTGGTTCTACGAAAAGATGAGGTTAATTCGTGACGAAGCTGACTACCCTATAGAATGCGTTGGTTATTGGGCAGACATTAACGATCGCAAATTGGCAGAACTAGCTTTGCAGTCAGGTCAGCAACGATATCAACTTCTAGCAGAAGCCTCACCAGCTTGTATCTTTCATACTGATGTAGATGGCAATGTTTTATATTTTAATCAACGCTGGAGTGAAATTACTGGATGTAGTTTAGAAGATTCTCTGGGAACAGGTTGGGCAAATGCCGTACATCCAGACGACCGCGAACAGCTATTGTTGGCATGGAATCAAGCAACAGCCGCTAAGTCAACCTATAAGTACGAACATCGTTTCTTGCATGATGATGATAATACAGTCATCTGGGTAATTTGTCATGCTTTGCCAGAATTTAGAGATGATGGAGAAATTAAAGGCTACATCGGTACAATTACAGATATTACCGAGAGAAAATTGGCAGAAGAAGCCTTGCGTGAGAGTGCAGAGCGAGAAAGAGCGATCGCTCAAGTGATTCAAAGAATGCGCCAAACACTGGATTTAGAGACGATATTTGCGGCTACAACCGAAGAATTACGCCAAGTACTCAACTGCGATCGGGTTGTTGTCTATCGTTTCAATCCCGACTGGAATGGGGAATTTGTTTCTGAATCAGTGGGTAACGGTTGGATTTCTCTCATAGAAGAACACAACAATGACCCTCATCTCACAGAAGGTGTTTTACAAGATGGGCGTTGCCTAGCGAAAATTTTGGATAGTGGGGATAACCAGGTGGAATATCCCGATCTGCAAGTAACCCCAGGCGCAAGTTTCATCTGTGTTCCAGACATTTACAACGCTGAGTTTCATCCTGCTTATATCAACCTCTTAGAGCGCTTTCAGGCTAAGGCCTACATTATTGTTCCGATTTTACATGGTAGTCAGCTTTGGGGATTGCTGGCGAGTTATCAAAATTCCGATCCCCGCCAATGGAAACCAGGAGAAATCAACATCGTAGTTCAAATTGGCAATCAGTTGGGCGTTGCTTTACAGCAGGCACAATTGCTAGCGCAAACTCAAAGGCAGTCACAAGCATTGCAAGAAGCTGTAATCATTGCTGATGCTGCTAACCGTGCCAAAAGCGAATTCCTGGCCAACATGAGTCACGAACTGCGTACCCCACTCAACGCCATCCTCGGTTTTACCCAAGTCATGAGCCACGATCATGATTTATCAACTGAACATCAGCAAAATCTAGCAATCATCAATCGTGCTGGCGAACATCTCCTGAATTTAATCAACGACATTTTGGAAATGTCTAAAATCGAAGCTGGCAGAATAACCTTAAATCTCAACAGTTTTGATTTAATTCGCCTCTTGGAAAACCTCGAAGAGATGTTGCGCTTCCGCGCCACCTCCAAAGGATTGGAATTAGTTTTTGAATATACATCTCACCTTCCCCAATACATCCAAGTTGACGAAAGTAAACTGCGTCAAGTCTTACTTAACCTCCTGGGAAATGCAATCAAATTTACCGATACTGGAAGGGTGACACTGCGAGTGGGGATGGGGAGCAGGGGAGCAGGGGAGCAGGGGGAGCAAAATTTTCCTCATCCCCCTCATCTCTTCTTCGAGGTACAAGACACTGGCCGCGGTATTGCCCCACAAGAAATTGACTTGCTATTTGAAGCTTTTGGGCAAACTGAAACCGGAAGAAAATCGCAACAGGGAACAGGACTAGGTTTAGCAATTAGCCGCAAATATGTGGAACTAATGGGAGGAGATATTAGCGTCACCAGCACTATTGGCCAGGGAAGTAAATTTGCTTTTGATATTCAATTTGGTCTAGCCGCAGCCAGCGAAATCCAGATCCAACAAACTAGACCCCAAGTTATTAGTTTAGCGCCTGCTCAAAGCGAATACCGTATTTTAGTGGTCGATGACTCCACAGATAGCCGTTTAGTGCTAATGAAAATTCTTACATCTATCGGTTTTGCAGTTCAGGAAGCAATAAATGGTATTGAAGCGATCGCACTTTGGCAGACATGGCAACCACATCTAATTTTAATGGATATGCGGATGCCAATTATGGACGGCTACGAAGCTACAAAAGTTATTAAAACTAGAGAAGAAACCTCAATCCAAAATATAAAATCCCAAATTCCCAATTGGAAGACAATTATTATTGCCTTAACTGCTAATGCTTTTGAAGAACAACGAGAGGCAATAATCAAAGCGGGTTGCGATGATTATATTAATAAGCCTTTCCGCGAGGAAGAATTACTAGAAAAGTTAAGCGAATATTTGGGAGTTCAATATATTTATCAAGAAGAAAGCTATCAGCTAACAAACCTAAAGCAACAAAGACCAAAATCAATATTGACGCTCACGGATTTAGTGACTCTATTATCTGAAATGTCACCTGAATGGGTAAAACAGGTGTACACTGCCGCAGCTCAATGTAGTGATGACCTGATTTTAGAATTGATTGAGCAAATCCCTTCGGAAAATGCTGTACTGCAAAATTTTATCAAGAATTTAGCTCATGATTTTCAGTTTGAGAAAATTATGGAATTGACGAGTATTGCAGGAATATTATCCAGTTAATAACACTGCCAGAAATAATTCAATGGCTTTACCGTAAACGTCCCGATCGCAATGTACTAATAATTAACCACAAACCCAATAAACTAGCGACTGCAAATAGGATGGTGCTTAAAAAAGATAGCTGAGTTGTCTGCGCTCTGGTAGAAATAATTGCCGCACCCATAATCAGCGAACCCACTAATATACTAAAAGATAGTCGGTTAGCGGCATCATCCATAGTGCGCCGTACACCATCTAAACCCCGCAGCGAGAGATTCCACTGTAAGGTTTCTGAGGTAACTCGGTCTAATAACAGTTCGATTTGGCGGGGAGATTGGAGAGACAGACTTTTCAGATCCAAGGCTGTCCTCAAAAGCGATCGCACTGGATTATCCCCTATTAGCTGGCGACGAAATAAGTCTGTAATTAATGGTTTGACTTCATCAAAAAAATTAAGCTCTGGGTTGAATGTCCGCGCTACCCCTTCTAAATTTGCTAAGGTTTTGGCATACAAACCCATATTACTAGGCAACCTAATTTTATTGTTGCGGGCAACTTGTAAAACTTCATAAATTATCTGACTGAAGTTTATTTGTGTGAGGCTGACATTGTGATACTTACGTAACATGCGATCGTAATCATTTTCTAACCGCGACAAAATTACTGGTTGAGCAGAATCTGATAGCTGCAAAGTTAACTGAGCGCACCTTTGAGCATCTAAATCAACGATCGCTAACAACATCTCTGTTAATATCTGCTGTGTCCGGGGATCGAGTCTTCCGACCATTCCACAATCTAACAGGGCAACACGCCCATCTTTCAGATAAAACAAGTTTCCTGGATGGGGATCGGCGTGAAAAAAGCCATCAATATATAGTTGCTGAAAAAATACCCGAAATAACAAAGTAGTTATTTCTTTACGCTTTTCGGCAGAGTCTTTAACGTTGGGGTCATTATCCAAATCCGCGGCCAGGAACGGCACTCCATCCAGCCATTCCATTACCAGTAATTTCTCTGTGGTCAATTCCCAGTTAATTTCCGCCACCACTATTTGTGTGGGATCGTACCAGCGACTCTGGGATAAGTTGCGACGTAGTTGATCTGTAAAACCCGCTTCCCGGGTAAAATCTAACTCGGCTTCTAAAGCTTTGGTAAATTCTTCGGCGATGGATTTAATTTCGTAGGTTTGCCCAAACTCAGTCCGCGCCACTAAATCGGCAATACCTTGAATTAAAGCAATATCTTGGGCAATAGTAATATCTATTCCCGGACGTTGCACTTTCAGAGCGACTTCTCGACCGTCTGCTAGTGTAGCTCGATGTGTCTGGGCAATCGATCCGGCGGCGACTGGGATTGGGTTAACTGTGCTGAAGGTTTCTGCTAGTGGACGTTTTAATTCTTTACGGAGAATTATTTCTATCTCTGACCAAGGAACTGGCGGTACTTCATCTTGTAGAGTTGACAATTCCTCAATATAGGAGGCGCTCAGTAAGTCAGGGCGGGTAGACATTAACTGACCAAGTTTGACGTAAACTGGCCCCAAGTCTACCAGGACATTTTTTAAAACCGCAGGTGTCGGCAGCTGGGGTTCATCAGCTTTGCCACCAGTAAGTAACCTTCGCATATAGTCCCAGCCATTGCGAAGGAAGACTTCAAGGATTTCTCGTTGACGGGGAACAGTTTGGGTGAGGAACATTTTTGTAAAAAACTGCAAAGAGGCAGAGGAGTTAAAGAGGTAAACAGCAGGGGATGACAATACAACCGAAATCGGCTCTAGTTTTGATGCTTGTTAAAGTTTTGCTAGCTGCCGCACAATCTTGAAATCTTTTTATGGATGATTCTACGGCTTCGTGGAGCTTCTGTTCACTCAGCATTCGTTTGACGTAATTAGAGCAGGAATCCCCGCCGTGTAATAAGCGATGGGAACAAGAAAATCCTTTGGACGGAGAAATATATTTTTGATAGGCGGTAATAGAATCGATTGCCATTGTCTTGGCCAGAGGCTCAAAGCTAATAATGTCCATAACTGTCAGATAAAATAACAGACTGTCAAGTT
Organism: Nostoc sp. NMS9; assembly: GCF_017114995.1. Classification (GTDB taxonomy): domain Bacteria; phylum Cyanobacteriota; class Cyanobacteriia; order Cyanobacteriales; family Nostocaceae; genus Nostoc. Next base: position 175,000 of record NZ_JABXKL010000071.1, read on the forward strand.
ATAATGGGAAAATAGACATTTTCGCCTCTGCCAAGGGTTCTAACTTTTATAGCAGGTCAGTAAATCGGGAATCACTTTGGAGAATTTTAAGGATCTGCTTGATTTCCTGGGTACGTTCTTTTTTGACAACGAGAGTGATATTGCGATCGCGCACAATCACCACATCCTCTAAACCAATAGTAACAACTACATCTTCTGGATTTGAGGCGTAAATAATCGCCCCTTGCGTATCTAAACCTACGTGAGTAGCGAGTTCCACGTTTGGAGTCTCTTCTGTCTTCAGTAAACGTTCGATCGCATTCCAATCTCCTAAATCATCCCAACCAAAATCAACTGGCAAAACGTATGCTAGAGTGGTCTTTTCCATTAACGCATAGTCTATACTCTTCTTAGGCAACTGGGGATAGATATCAGGACCATGTTGTTCTAAAGGTTCGATAATTTCCGGAGCATGGGTATGTAGTTCCTTGAGAACAACCCCTGCCCGAAAAACGAACATTCCACTATTCCAGCTAAAACGCCCCGTAGATAAAAAAGTCTCTGCCGTTTCCCGGTCGGGCTTTTCAGTAAAACGGTTCACGTGATAAGCTGGCAACTCATTAAAGCTACCTATTTTTTCACCTTGTTCAATGTAGCCGTAACCGGTTGATGGAAAAGTAGGCTTGATCCCCAGTGTAACGATCGCTGCTGTGCTTGCTGCCAGTTGTGTTGCTGCATTTAATGTGTGTGCAAACGCCTCTTGGTCAGCAATCCAGTGGTCAGCAGGGAAAAAGCCAATAACAGCGTCTTCTCCATAGCGCTGTTTGATTTCTAAACTTGTCCAAGCAACAGCTGCGGCAGTGTCTCTTCCTTCCGATTCAATCAGCAAGTTTTCAACTGGTAGATCGGGTAGTTGTTGTCTTACGCCTTCAGCTATCTGACTAGAAGTTATGACCCACAAGGAATCCCAACCGCCACCGAGTTCAATCAATCGATCGGCGGTTGCTTGTAATAGACTTCTAGAGCTACCATCAAGACTTAAAAATTGCTTGGGTCGGTCTTTGCGGCTTAGGGGCCAAAAACGTTCACCTTTACCACCAGCTAGGATTACGGGGAACAATAAAGTATTCATGTTGTCATACACGCCTACCGAAGAACATTACAAGTTTACAGTGAGCTTTTCCACTGGCAATATTTGTAGCTTGGATTAACATACTTTTAGGGAGTGGTTGAGTGGGGAGATAATTGTGATAAAACAAGTCGAATGGTCGGAAAATCCGGTTACGTCTCAACAAGTAGTAGAGTTTGAAAGTGACGTGCGATCGTCGCAACTTCAACGGACAGAAAATCAAGTAACGTCAGCACCAGTAGCCGACTCAGAGGAGGAGCAGGTCGAACTAAACCAGCCAGCGAATCCGAACCGTAGCGTCGTCGAATCTGTGGGCGCGTTTCCCAATCAGCTTTCTGAGAGACTGGGCTTAACCATGCCTCGATGGCTGTTATGGTTTATGACGGTTGTCATTGGCATCATCTTATCTGGGCTGCTGGTGTCAACGTTAGCGCTGTGGACTCCTTTATGGAGCAATCTAGATCGAACAGATGAAGATTTAGGAACTACTGCTAAAGACGAAGTAAAAATCCCATTACCAGGGGAGTTATGGGGCAAACTCTCCCAGTACAAGCTTTCACGTCCGATGAATATTTTAATCATGGGGATTGAACCAGTCAGCGGTACCGTTGATGGCTCACCAGAAAGCTTTGCAGGGAAAAGCGACTCCATGCTACTGGTACGACTGAACCCTAGTGAAAAATCTGTAAGGGTGCTTTCCATTCCCAGAGATACGATGATCGCCATCCCCGAAAAGGGAGAAAAGGGATTAACTAAGGTATCTGATGCCAATGCCAAAGGCGGCCCTGTCTTGGCAGCACGGGTAGTTAGCCGTACTTTAAATAACGCCCCAATTGATCGTTACATCCGCATTTCTACTAGCGGCTTACGGCAGTTAGTCGATCAGTTAGGCGGAGTAGAAGTCTTTGTTCCCCAATCAATGGAATATAAAGACTCTAGCAGTCGATTATCGATTAATTTAGTCAGTGGCTGGCAAACCCTCAACGGCGAACAAGCAGAACAGTTTGCCCGATTCCGCGAACCAGGTTTGGGAGATTTGCCGAGAGTACAACGTCAGCAAGCACTAACAGCAGCCTTGCTGCAACGCTTAAATAGTCCCACCATCTTACCCAGGTTGCCTCAATTAACTCGCTTGATGCGAAAATATTTTGATACCAACCTGAAGATGGAAGAAATGATGGCGTTGGTCAATTTCGGTCTTAACCTAGATCGAGATAATTTCCAAATGACCGTGTTGCCTGGTACCTTTAGCCGTTTTAGCAAAGACCCTGATAGCTATTGGCTGAATATGACTGGACAACAGAGCCTGTTGAATGATTATGTTGGGGTAAATGTACCTGGTCTAAAGCCAGATATGCGTCAGGTTCCTAACCTCAAAATTGCTATTCAAAATGCTTCAAATCAACCTCAGCTAACTGAAAAAGTTATTGCTTATCTGAAACAGAAAGGCTTTAATAATATTTACAAAGTGCCTGATTGGCCAGATACCCAACGTCAAACTCAGATTATTGTCCAAAAAGGCAACCGACGAGTTGGAGTTGATTTGCAAAAAGTCTTAGGCTTAGGTCAAATCGAGGTGTCTGCCATTGGTGATTTAGAATCCGATCTGACAATCCGCATTGGTAAAGATTGGAAATAGCCAAGAGTCATTAGTCATTAGTCATTAGTCATTAGTCATTGTTAACTAACAGAGGACAAATGACAAAAGACTAATGACAAAAGACAAATAATAAAATTATGAAAAAGATTTTACTGCGCTTTTTGGGTTTGATTGTGATTTTACTACTAGCATTTGGGTGGATAATACTTAATCCCAAACCGGCTTTTGCTCAGATAAACACAATCAATTACAACAATATAAATTTAGAAAATCGTGACTTTTCTCATGCTGATTTAGCCGGTGTAACTTTTGTCGCAGCAGAAATGCGGGGGACGAATTTTCAAGCAGCGAATTTAACCAACGCAATTCTGACTAAAGGAGTTTTATTAAAGGCAAATTTGGAAGATGCGAACTTGAGCGGCGCTTTAGTCGATCGCGCCACTATGGATGGTGCTAACCTGAAAAATGCCATATTTACTGAAGCAACTTTGACCCGTAGCCGCTTTTATGATGCTGATGTCACTGGTGCTGATTTTACCGATGCTTTAATTGACCGCTATCAAGTGTCATTGCTGTGTGAAAGAGCCGATGGTGTAAATCCAGTTACAGGTGTGTCAACACGAGATAGTTTGGGTTGTAAGTGAAGAATCTCGGCGTTGAGCATAAAAGAGAGATATTTTATCGGAATATGGAAAATAAAGCTTCTTTATTAGATTATGTATTATTAATTACAAATTTGCTTTTATTTTGGTATTTTCACAAAGGTAAAAATCTAAAAATCCATGAGCAAACACAAAATAAACTTAATTTTACTATTCAACCGAAGTTGCTTCGATTTATTGGGTTATTTATTGGACAAGCAGGGATAATTTTATTATTTGCTATTTTCGCGATTATACCAGTTACACAACTTAGTTGTTACCGTGTTCCGCAAAATTTACAAGCTTCCACTATTGAGCAAAAGTCATCAAAAATTATATGTAAATTGCGAGAATTTGATTTTTTTGGTAATCAAAAAACCCAAAAACAAATTACTGGGTTAATTGGAACTCGTTTAGAAAAACAAACTAAAACTGATAAAGAGGGAAAAATCCTATATACATATCGAGTTGAATTATTAACTAACACAGAAACTATTCTATTTACACGAATTGCTTACAGCGATTCTTATTACGAAGAAGCAAAATTGATAATATTAAAAATTAATAATTTCTTAGCACAACCGTTAGAAAAAAGTTTAGTAGTTAAGCAAGATGATACTTTAAAAGGCTATGCAGCAATTGGCGTAACCCTATTTTGGTTTTTATTATGTTTATTCGTAATAGCGACAGGTTCATTTATAAACTGTAATTTTGATAAAGAATCAAATAGTTTAACTCTCAGCCACTATAGATGGTTTGGGACATTGGGAAAAGCAGTTTTTCTTTACTCGTTGAATGAAATTGTCGAGATTAAGGTTGAAAGCTCTTCTAGCGAAGATGGCTTTGTTTATCGGGTTAGCTTAACGTTAATATCTGGTGAAAGCGTATCTTTAAGTGGCTGCTATAGTTCTAGGTTTGAAGAGAAACAAGAAATAGTTAAGATAATCAAAAGTTTTCTCGCTGCCAATTAGTACCTATTTATACCAATTCTGCCGCTTTCTCAAGATCAACTCTGCGATCGCATCCCAAAAAACGTCCTAAACTATAAATAAATTATATTGATTCAGGCGTTGGTGTATTAGTCTAATGACATAACGCAATGGCAGTTATGATACCTTCGGGGAACGGAGGAAACCCTGGCTCCCCTATTTAAGATTGACTGAGAATTGTCAAAAATCAATCGCCTCTAATTACTGCTGGGAATTTCAATCAAAAACTCTGTTCCTTCTCCTGGTTTAGAAGAACATTTCATTTGACCATTATGTTTATCAACTACTATTTGATGGCTAATAGACAATCCTAACCCCGTACCTTTACCTGGTGCTTTGGTAGTGAAGAAGGGATCAAATATATGCGATCGCACCTCTTCTGGAATTCCAAGACCATTATCAGCTATTCTTATTACAATCTGATTATTAATGGCTTGCGTATTAATCCAGATAGTCAAGGGTATTCTCGGACACGTTTGTGATAATTTCAAATACCTCTGCTGTATAGTGTTAAACTTTTCCTCTAATGCATCAATACTGTTACTCAAAAGATTCATAAATACTTGATTTAATTGTGCAGGATAGCATTCGAGTAAAGGTAAACTATCATATTGTTTAACAATCTCAATAGCTGGGCGATCGTTATTATTTTTGAGGCGATGTCCTAAAATTAGCAAAGTACTATCCAACCCTTCATGAATATCTACTGGCTTCAATTCAGCCTCATCTGTACGAGAGAAGTTTCGTAGTGATAGCACAATATCACAAATCCGCTCTGTTCCTACTTTCATTGACTCAAGGGTTTTGGGTAAATCTTCGATGATAAAGTCCAAATCACTCTTGTTGATTTGCTCTTGGATAGTTGGCAATATTGAGGAGTTTTGACGGTAAAGTTTCACTACTTTTAGGAGTTCTTGAGTATATTCACTTAAATGGATAAGATTGCCAAAAATAAAACTGATAGGATTGTTGATTTCATGGGCAACTCCAGCAAGTAGTTGTCCTAATCCCGCCATTTTTTCACCCTGAATTAACCTGGTCTGAGTTTGTTTTAATTCTTGCAGAGTTTGAGACAGTTCCAAGGTTTGACGTTTAGTTTGCTCTAGTAATTCTGCTTGCTGAATCGCAATTCCTAATTGCACCCCAACTTGAGCCAGTAAATTAATTTCTTCCTCTTTCCAATAACGTGGTTGCGAATTTTGATAAGCAACTAATAATCCCCATAATTTTTCACCTTCCCGAATTGGAACAAAGGTTTCGTTACGCGGAAGTTCGTTATCGTCATCTGTGTCCTCAAAAGTTTCTATAATCATTGGTTGAGCTTGGACAACAGGTTTCCAACCATCTTTAAAAGAATCTGCCACAAATTTACCGCTCCAATCCAGGTTGAAACGGTAGATTGCAACTCGCTCGACTTCGAGCAACTCTCGCACAGCGTGAGTAGTGGTTCTAAAAATAGTTTTAATATCGAGTGACTGGCGGATTTTATCAATGGTTGCAGCCAGCAATTCTTGCCGTTCCATTGCTTTTTCGCGTTCAGTGGCTTCTGCTAACTGGACAACCTGCATTTGAACTTGCTTTAAATAAGAATCCTGTTTTAATGCGACTCCCAATTGCTCGGCTATTTGGCTGGCAAATTCAATTTCAGAGGGTTGCCAGTAGCGAGGAGCATTGCATTGGTGAATACATAGCAATCCCCAAAGTTCACCTTTTTTCAATAGAGGTGCGATCATATTTGCCCGCACTTGAAATTTTTCTAGGATTTGGATGTAGCAACCGGGGAACTTTCCTTGATAAATGTCAGCGATCGCATTTACTCGACCTTGGGCGTAAAGGTGTGCAAAGTTTTCACCGAAGCAATAATCATAAACTTTTTCTGCTATTACCGAGTTACACTCAGGCACAAAATCCTCAGAAATAAATTCCCCTTCCCAATCTTTTTGCGGGTCAAAACGAAAGACTGCTACTCGGTCTGCTTGCAGCATTTGCCGTGCCTCAGTGACAGTAGTCTGGAAGATTGTATCTAAATCTAAAGACTCCCGAATTCGAGTAATTACACTAGTTAATGTCTTTTGTTGCTCTGCTTGGTACTGAGCGTATGCCAGCAACTTATGGTGTCGCACTGCTACACCAATTTGTGTACCGATTTTGCTCAGTGATTCGACTTCATAAGATTGCCACTCTCTGGGTGAGGCATTTTGATAAGCAGCGATGATGCCCCAAAGTTGATCTCCTTGGAGAATGGGGGCAGTTGCAAAGGCTTTTGCCTGAAATTGCTCTAACAGTGTTATGTGGCAGTTTGTTAATCCGGCTTGGTAAATGTCATTAACTATAAATGTCTGGTTGTTAACGTAACGTCCACCTTGCGTCTGTTGTAAATAAGTATCAGCGATCGCAGGCTGAACGCCAACTAAAGGAGTGCAGCCTCCCGCAAATGATTCAGCTACAAAGTTACCACTCCAATCGGGATTGAAGCTAAAGATGGCAACTCGGTCAGCTTGCAGCAGCTTGCGTATTTCTTGAGTTGTGGTTTTAAAGATAGTTTCAATATCAAGGGGTGAGCGAATTTCATCGACAATTTTAGCTATTACTTGGTCGCGCTGAACTGCTTGAGCCAATTTTGCGGCTTGCAATTGGACTTCATGGAGATGCTTTGCTTGTTGAATCGCAACAGTAAGATGGTCAGCAATTTGACGAATAAACTCAATTTCCGATTCTTTCCAGTCACGAGCCTCACTGCACTGATGAATGCAAAGCAATCCCCACAGTTCCTTCTGGCGGGATAGAGGGACAACGAGGTTGGCCTGTATCTGAAATTTACTCAAAATTGCCACATGACAATCATTCAGTCCCGCCTTGTAAATATCTGCTACTGCTTGCACTTGACCTTGTTGATAACTAGAAACAAATTGTTCTCCAAAGCAGTGGTCATAAACTTTTACTGCCATTGCTGAGTCCCAGCCAAGTGCAACATCCTCAGAAACAAATTCTCCCTCCCAGTTTTGTTCGCGGTCAAACTGGAAGACTGCTACTCGGTCAGCATTTAGCAACTGACGCACTTGTGTAACAGTCGTTTGAAAAATTGTTTCTAAGTCCAGAGACTCCCGAATTCGGACAATTACACTCGCCAAAGCCTTTTGTTGCTCTAGTTGCTCTTGAAGTTGAGTGCTGGACAAGAGAAGTTGATTTTCTGTGAAATTTAAATTGGGTTCCATTGCTCTGGATTATCTCGTTTTTATACAAGGGTTCCTCACACCAAAGTTCATGGGGTTAAGAAGTGTCACAAATATGACAAACTGCAAAGTTTTACAGTCTTCAACTGGCCGCGTCCAGAATTCACCAATTTCAGATGAATGGCAACTTGTTGGGGACGAATGGGCGCTCTGAGACTGAGTACTGGCTATTAGGGAAGAAAATATAAGTAAAATTTGTTTGGGATTCAAATCTCGCCTGATACCCAGTCCCTAGTCCCCAATCCCCAGTCCCTAGTTCAACTATTTCCCAGAAGATGGTTATTGTTATAGTTCCCCTTTCTCGATCTATCCTTGTAATGGGTTAAAAAATAATTTTGGCTTGTACACAACAAAACAGATGACTAAGTACACAATTTTGTAAATTTGTCGCCAATTGAGGATTTAATTTTAAATAAAGAGGAGCGCAAAGTTTATTTGGGTATATTCACTACGAACTTAGGCAAGGCTGTATTAAGTTAGTGTTGTCGGGGCAAATCAGAAAAGCGGTCTGAATCCCTTCGGAATCGCGATCTAACTAACTTGTAATTCGCTGTATTATAGCAATTTAATTTTGAGCGTAGGCGTAGCCCGCCTTCTCTACGAGACGCTTTGCGAATGGCATAGCTTTGCCTTTGCCCTTGGCGTAGGCATTTAAAATTACTAATTTGTCAAAATTTACCTGACAGACTGTGGAATTTCAGGTTAAATGTTTTAAAGTATGCACTCTGCAAGAGTTGTCGGGTATTATTCGTGACACAACAAGATCAAAAACCCTCTCGTTCTTTCGCTGGAATTGCTGGCATTGTTGCCGCAGCCACATTAATTAGTAAAGTCTTCGGCTTAGTGCGGCAGCAAGCGATCGCTGCCGCATTTGGTGTTGGTGCTGCTGCCACTGCCTATAGTTATGCCTATATTATCCCTGGCTTTCTATTGATCTTACTTGGTGGCGTAAATGGACCATTACACAGTGCGCTCGTCAGCGTTTTAGCCAAGCGTCGCCGAGAAGAAGCGGCTCCTCTAGTGGAAACCGTGACAACGCTGGTAGGAGGAGTGCTGTTGCTGGTGACAGTGGCTCAAGTTCTATTTGCGGATGCGATCGTTGATTTAGTCGGTCATGGTTTGGAAGAAACAACCAGAGCGATCGCCATTCAACAACTCCGCATTATGGCACCAATGGCTTTATTTGCCGGTTTAATTGGCATTGGCTTTGGTACTCTCAATACAGCTAATCAATATTGGTTACTCTCCATTAGCCCTTTATTATCGAGTATTACCGTTGTTGGCGGACTTGCTATCTTGGCGATGCAACTGGGCAAGAATATTATTAAACCGGAGTACGCTTTAATCGGGGGAATGGTCTTAGCTTGGGGAACTTTAGCAGGAGCAATTCTCCAGTGGTTAGTGCAGCTAATTGTTCAATGGCGGTTAGGATTGGGCACATTACGTCTGCGGTTTGATTTTAAATCCCCTGGCGTTCAAGAAGTGATCAAAATCATGACTCCGGCAACGATTTCCTCTGGAATGATGCCAATTAATGTTGCCACTGACCTTTATTTTGCTAGTCCTATCCCTGGTGCAGCGGCAGGATTTAACTATGCCAATCTATTAGTCCAAACTCCCTTGGGGATTATTTCTAATATTATTTTGCTGCCTCTATTACCGATATTTGCCAAACTTGCTGGCCCCGAAAATTGGCAGGACTTAAAATTACGGATTCGCCAAGGACTCTTACTCACTGCTTTTACCATGTTACCGTTAGGGGCGCTGATGGTGGCGCTATCTATACCCATTGTACAGGTGGTATATGAGCGCGGTGCTTTTAAGCCAGAAGCCACACAGCTAGTTTCATCCTTGCTAGTAGCTTATGGAATTGGGATGTTTGTCTATTTGGGGCGTGATGTTTTGGTGCGGGTATTCTATGCTTTAGGCGATGGACAGACACCTTTTCGCATCAGTATTTTTAACATTTTGCTCAACATTTTATTAGATTGGTTTTTCGTTAAACCTTTTGGCGCTCCCGGTTTGGTATTAGCAACGGTGGGTGTAAATTGTAGCTCAATGTTAATGCTGTTATGGTTGCTTGATCGCAAACTCAATGGTTTACCTTGGCGCGAGTGGAGTTTGCCGATTTTGGGTTTGGCTGCTGGGAGCGTGGTAGCTGGGGTAGCAAGCTATGGGACATTGATTGGTTCTCAGTATTTGTTAGGTAAAACGGGTTTACTGATTCTGGTGTTGCAGTTGTGTGTATCTGGCTTCGTAGGGATTGTGGTGTTTGCTGTGATCGCTTCATGGTTGAAAATACCAGAGGTGAATATTTTTATATCTCGTCTACGTCAACGCTTTTTGAAGAAATAACGAGCGATCGCTCTAGCCAATGTTAAGAAATATCCAAATATATAGATAGCGTCGGCGCTGTCCGTCGTAGACATCGCCTGTTGCTACAGAGTTAGGAATAGAAATATTTTGGGTGGCTGTATAACTACTGGCAGGTGCTAGAGGCGTATTTTCTCTTGTTAGGATGAAAGTGAGATTAGTATCGCTGTAGTCGTAGAACTGGTCATCGGAAATGTAAACAGAGTCATACCAACCAGATAAAGCAGAAACTGTACCTTGGTTTTTGACGAGCTATAGTCGTTAGAAAAAATAAAAATGATTAAGATTTGATTCTTAACCATCGTCACTTAAGCAACCATTAGATGAGTGTCCAACATTACAAATTAATTCTAAAACTTCGTATTATTAGCATAGATAAAATAATGGTCTGTCACTTTTACATCGGCTTTAAAACCAACTTGTATCAGATGCTTTTCCAGTTCATCTTGCTGATAAAAAACTTTCACTATTTGAAATTCTTGCCCATCATTTAACTTCCGGCTTTTGTAGATACTGCCATCATCATTCAGAATATGGTTATTAGCTGTAGATGTCGGTTCAAAGCGCGAGTCAACAATAAATACTTGTCCGCCGACACGCACAGATTTATAAACTTTTAGCAAAAACGATTTCAGTAATTCTGGCGGCACATGAGATAACCAGAAAGAGAAAAATACTAAATCATATTCAGCGTGCGGTTCCCAGGCAAATAAATCAATTTGGTGATATTCTACTTTTTGTGAATTTAATTTGCTACGATTAATTTCAATTACTTCTTCGGAGGCATCAATTGCAGTAATTTTCTGTCCAGTTTTTAAAAGCTCTTGTGTCCAAATTCCTGTTCCACAGGCTAATTCTAAGATTTCCTCAGCTTGGACAATTTCTTGTAAATCCTGTTTGACAATATCAACTTCTTTAAACCAACGCTGGTTTAGTTGCTCACCGCGATCGTAACGACCAAGGCGATAAAACCACTGATCGTATTCGTTGGCTCTAGCACGATAGTAGGCAATTTGTTGTTGCAGAATTTGATTGGTCATTGCCAGCTTATCATCTACTCTCATCAACTCTAGATAAATTTTACAGCTAAAAGTTCTGCTGACTCAATAGGAGCAGATGAAGTATTATCCCAAGGGCAGTGGCTCAATCAATTTAAGCGGGAAATTTATCTACAGCATCTCCAGCATCTGAGTTCAGGAGATCCTGTCAGTCAATCAGGCTAGTTCCATTCTGTTGGAGATGCTTAAGTAGGTCGGCGTAAATAATTATCCTTGGGATAAGGCAGGGGTAAAAGCGCGATCGCACCCACTACTCGATTTAAAGAATTTTGAATTTTTCAGTTGGTATACCCAAGTGGGTGAGAAATAATTCAGCCACTTGGGTGAACCAGATGCGTGAGGTTACATTTTGTAAAAAAAGAGATTCTAGTACTAGAGAACATTGATTTTACTAACTCTAGTGAGAATAATTCTATGAAATTTACAAAATTAGCTGCCTCTTTCCTTGCTGTTGCTTCTATTGTCCTCTCAGCCGGTATTGCATCTGCTCAAACAGCAGGTACTAACGGTAATTACATCGGTGCTGGTGTTGCTGTTGGTGCAACCAGTGGCGGACAAGGAAACGATGAAGCACAAATCGGTGGTAATATTCAAGGACGATACGCCGTACCCAATGCCCCTGTTTCACTGCGGGGTTCTGTGTTGTATGGTGGTGATGCTGCTGCAATTATGCCCATAGTCACTTATGATGCGCCCATCGCCAAAAATACTAACCTTTACTTCGGTGGTGGTTATTCCTTTGTAACTGACGAAGGTCAAAAAACTCCATTGGGCAATCGGAATTCACCTGTAGTCACCCTTGGGATTGAATCAGAAGTTAGCAAAAATGTCATTGCCTACGGTGATACTAAGTGGGGTATTGACGCTTACAGAAATAGTGATGCTGATGCCGTCAGCTTCCAAGCCGGATTAGGCTATCGCTTCTAGTAATTACAAGCTAGAAAACGGCCTATTCAGAAGCTAAAGCAATGCTGTTTACCAGCCGTAATAGTAATTCATTGTTTCATACCTGAGTATTCTATTCAGGTATGAATAATTTTTATTGATGATTTTGATAAAAAATGATATTGGCTAGTATTGATACTTTCTTTTAAAGTGAAATGAGTAATTGAGAATACACGTATAAGATATTACTGATGAAAAAGATTAATCCCATTCCAGAAATAGTTGGTGAAACAACTGACGTAGAATCTTGGCTGATGCGAGCGGGGCTAAGATTTTCAGATTTAGGTGACGATGCTGCAAGTATTGCAATTCGTAGGCAATGGCGAGAATACCAAGCCGCAGTTCACAGATGCTGTGTAACCCTACATCAACCACCATCATGCGTTCAACTAAGCGGCGACTATGCCAGCTTGAGAATACCTGGTGGTGCATCAACCAATTGTGCGATCGCCTGTCGAGTTGTCCCCAGTCCTTAAACTGGGCAAAAGATAGAAAATCAGCAGTCCGCTTTGATTTCTGAATTTATTTGTGTAGGCAGGCAATAAGCTGATGTGCTTTTAAGTTGCATAGTTCAAATCGCTAGAAAGACGCTCTTATGCGGGGACACGAAGATACAAAGATTCAATTTGAATGGCTTAATAATAACTCTCTTTCCTCCCCCGCCTCCCCTGCTTATCAGAACCGTATTGACTCAGCACGGGCTAAACGCCCCGCTATCCATGTACAGCACTCAGCACTATTCATTAATAATCCTGTTGCACACCGTTCACTACTGGCTTAATTTCCGAAAATGGATCGGTGCCACCACCCCAGTTAAAATCACTGATTCGGATGCTGAAGCCGCCTAACTCCAGCACCGGATTGTAACGTAAGGTGATGCCATAGGTGCGACGGCTATATTCCAAAATGTAATCAGTGCTAGTTTCTTTACCAGTATCCAAGTTAACAGATGTTTGGAAGCCTAAGCGAAAAGGGCCGTAGATTTGCTGTGATATTCCAGCGCTCAATACTGTGTTATCAACGGAGCGATCGAACAAAAAGGGTGATAATCCGTTGTTTAAGCCTTGAGAGTAACTAATATTAAAGGCCGTATAGTCGAAAAAAGGTCGAGAAAAATGACCAATTTGCCCTTGTAAGCCAATTGTACCAATTAGGGTACTTTGGTTATCACCATTGCTGTAATAACTGGTAGTGCCTGTAAGGCTAGCGATCGCTTGCAAGTAAGGAACTACAGGGTTAGCCGTGTATCGCAATCCCTCACTGGCAGTGGGTGGTAATGGTTTTCCCTGCCACAGCAACAGCCCTCTACTGAGGGTAGCACTACCTTGTAAACGACCAAGTGAAATGCGATCGTTTTCCCGCACTGGTTCTAGCAAGTCTAGGCGATCGGTGTTGGCATCAATATACTGGGCACTTGCCTGGTAGTTGAGGTTGATGCCACTTTTTCCTAAAGGAATCACCGGAGAGGTAATAATACCGCCAAAACTGCTCTGGACAGTTTGAAAACCCAGAGTACCGTTGTAGAGACGATCCCGGTAGTTATATTGCACATTCAATGTGTGGGGAAGAGAAGTGCCTAATGTCTGGCGCAATCCTAAATTCACTCGCAAATTTTCTTCCACGTCATTCAAGTTAAAACTAGTTAACTCCCCAGTTCCCTGAATTATCGTCCGTGGACTCAAAACAGAATTTATCTTGGTCTTCACACCAAAGAGTGCGCCTAAGTCACCCGTGCCTTCTTGCACACCTCTCTGTAATAATAACTGGGGCGTGATTGTCCAACGTGTCTGCTCTGTATCGATTACTGGAAAGCCACGCTCAATATACAAACCACCCCGATCTTCTCCATCGTAGCCAGGGGAGACTATTGCAGGTGTAACGTCCCGCTCTCGGCGGTCAATAGTCCGCTCATTCAGCGGAATTGGTAATGAGAGTGTTTGATCCAATACCAAACGCTGTCGCTGTGTCCTAATACGGTCTACCAAGGGTGATTCTCGCGTCAAAGTCACTTTATCTGCGCGTAATTCTAATTCCGGGGGCGAAAACGGATCGTTGGTGATGCGGACATTACTTGCTTGCCAGCCTTGCGGATAAAAGTCAATTTGTTCAGCTTCAAACCTGAGCCGATTGACTGCACCCCCTGCTTTCGGTGGCGGGATGTTGCTAGCATCTGCCTGACCACCAAATATCACATCAATTCCTCCAGGGCTACTCACGCCAGAAATGGGTTGATTGGCTCTAATGCGATCGCTGGGCGGACGTTTTGAAACTCCACCAGCACTTACAGCCGTGGGTGAAAAAGCAAAATCTGTTTGTGCTGAAGGTACGTAAATTTCTCCTCTACCATTTTCCAGTTCCCCACGATCTTGAACGAAGTTATAGGTAAAGCGTTGTCCACGCAGTATCTGGTCGCCCCGTGTTAAGGTTACGTTGCCGAACCCCGCAGCGATCAAGTTGTCCAAATTAACTTGTAAGCGATCGGCATCCACCACCGCCCCATCAAATCGCACAATTACATTACCTACAGCTGTAATAATTCGCTGTTTCTCGTCATACTCTTGCCGATCTGAAGTGACTTCTACAATTCTTTGTCCGGCTGGCGGTGTGGTAGCTGGCGCAGTTGTACCAGATGGTTGAGCTTGTGGCTGAGTGGTATTTACCTGTGGTGTAGGCGTTGGTACTTGGCTTTGTTGCTGGACTTGGGACTTAAATTCTACAGTGATGGGTGCTGAGAGTTGGTTTGTGGGCTTACGAGACTTAAATGTTATGAAATTTTGTACTGATTGAGAACTCGGTGCTAGATCGGCAGCAGATACAGAGATATTGGCTTGTTTTAGAGACTGTTGTGTAGTAATATCACGTTGCTGTTTTTGTTGGGTTAACTTCTCAGCTAAAATTTCTGCCTTGGATTTGCCTAACTTGTTGCTGTTTGTGAGAGTTGGGGCGATTTGAAGAGGGCGTGGAGATTGGGCGACAAGGGGACTTGGAGAAACTCTATAGCTAAAGCTAGAAGAGTCCAAAAAGGTTGGTTTTTCTCCACCATTAGAGTTTGGATTTAGCGAGCGCTGACTGACTTTTTGAGAAGGTTCATCTTTTGCGTTTTGGTCTGAAGCCTCCGCTTCGACTTTTCTTTGCATCTCCCGTTTACGCAGCGCCGACATCAGGAGAAGTTCCGAGGGGCGGGGTTCGACGCTCGGACTTGTCTTTGTGTCTTCTTTAACTTGGCGATTAGAGGTTGTAACCTCTTGCGTGGGATAACTAACAACCAGCGGCTGCCCCAAAAGCCCAGCAGTTGCAGAACCAGCGAGTGGGGAACTTTCTGGTGGAAAGGTTTCTGGTGAATGAGGTACAGAAGAAGTTTCAGCAACTACCAAGTCATCTTGAGTTGAGTTGATCGGAGTTGACAATAAAGGATCGCTCTTGGTGTTACCCGAAATTGCCAACTGAGCCAAATTCTTGGGCTGCTTGGATTTGTCTGTCTTTTCGTATATTCCAGTATCTACACCTGAAAGAAACTTTGTATGACTAGCAGATGAGGCGGGATTTACAGGTTGTAAAGATTCAACGATAGGAGGCGGATTAGGTGGCAGAACTGGATGAAGCATAAGTGAGCAAAATCGGGCTAACAAACAGCCAAATGACAAAGGGAAGGATTAAACATACATTTTGCCTTCCGACTGTCGCCTTCTGCTACCTACAGCAAGCTACTTGGAGAAAGAAACTTACTAAATTTTCGCTTAGTAAGTTTCCGTGGCGTTTAGTATTTTCCGCCTTCCAAAGTCGCGGATGATTTATCGCCCTTTTACTCTAAGTCCCGACGGCCGGGGTTACGAGCTGGATCGTTCGACAAAAATCCGAAGATGAAGATAGTTACGAAGAAGGCAACAACAATATAAACAGCGATTTTTAAAGTCAGCATAGAAATATCTCCAACGGGTAAAACAAAGAAAGCTTTTCTTTCAGTATCTGCAATGCAGAAAAGATAGCTACTTTATATTACCCAAATCTCGTCCCTTTTTTAGAGGACTCTGGGGACTCAGGACTAGCAATGTCTACCCTACGGTTATTGATAACGTACAAGATGTCAGTTGTCTGACTTGTAGATGCCCTTAAGAAAGAATAACTCAGAGACGTTTACCCTTGTGACGTTGACTGATGGCAAAGGTTTCCCAAAAAAAGCAACAGGTTACAGGGGATAGTTACTATTCCCCATGCCCAATGTCCAATGTCCAATGCCCAATGCCCAATGCCCAATGCCCAGAGCAAGAACAGCGTTTAATTTTGGTAAACAGTAAGTAGCTAATGGGTGTAATGGAAAACAACCTTGTACTACCTTCTGCTGCAACCATTCACGGTCAACGCTACCTGTTGCACGACTTCCCCACAAGCGCATATCTAAAGTAAGATTGAAGACGTGCGTGATTCAAAATCGTTCAAAAGCTCGGCAGTTACAATAGCAACAGCCATTAAAACTAAATTTTCATCTTTTGTTTCTACATAAACTGGTAAATAAGCGACTTCATCTGTACATTCTGAATAAAACTCTTGTCCAGTAGCGTAAGGAACAAGAACAATTAATCGATTTTGATTTTTTATTTGTGATGTATTTTTGACCAAACCTCACAAAATCGCATTACTCCTGTATTGAGTTCAAGCTAGAGATTTTGTGAGAAGGTTACCATCCAATACCAGGCTAAGTTGCCCATTGGCAAGAATGCTAGTTCCTTGAATATAAGCAGCAACTGGGATTGCTTCCCCCAGAGGATGGATCGCAGAGGATTGCTTGCCGATGATGCAATCTACTTCTAAAGCACATCGTTTGTCTAAGTAACGAAATACTAATAAAGGCTTATCCTGCTTGAAAGCATTTAGTGTATCTGTGCTGTAAGTAGTAACTGAGGTGGGAAGATGGTTAGGACAAGTCAGTACATCAGTCAATAAGTGGATAGGGACGAGCATTTCTGTTGTTAGATGCTCATGAGCACAACCAAGGAAGGCACTGGATCTGCCAGAAGACTGCAAAAATAACATGCGTCCCGCTTGAGTTTGGATAATTTGTTCGGACTGCGATAGACAAATCTGCTCTACAGAATCAGCAATAAATGCATAGACTCTGGAGTTAGCTTGACAGACGATAAGTTGAGCAATTTTTTGATCGAGGAGAATTTGGAGCGAGAAGGCCGTACCATGTCCAGCTTTAGACTTCAATACTATTCTTCCCTGAATAGCTGTTAATTGCTTGCAAACTTCAGTTAATTCTACTCCTAACTCTAAGGCAGCACGATCGCATAAAACAGATGAAACCTCTGGTTCAAGTACCAGTTCTTGTAAGATATCCCCTGGTTTTGTAAGGTCGAGTCCTTGGGCTAAAGCTTGTTGATAAATTTGAGATAAGTTAATTCCTGCACCATCATCACAGCCATCAATAATCAGTTGATTTCCCTGCTGGTAAACTTGAATTTCAATAATACCGTTGCTATTTTTACCTAGCTGTTGGCGTGTTTGGCGAGACTCAATACTTTGCTCTAGTAAATAGCAACTTATATGCAACAGGAGAGCATGGAGGCGATCGCTAAATGCCCGATCGACTTGGATATCGCTAATTTGTAAATGTAGTCTAGCAGACTTATCTTGTAGAGCTTGTAACTGAGACCAAAGCCGATGCAACGGTTCTAAGGCTACTTTTAAAGGAATAGTTGTAACTGTTTTGACTAAATTGGAAGAATGGTTAAGCAACTTTTCCTGCTGTATGAGTTCTTGTTTGAGTTGATGATGATTGTTATTCAGCGAATGAACAGTTGATGCCACCTGAGACGCTTCAGCCAAAACAGATTGAAGAGTACTGTATAATTGCTGAGAGCGAGAAGCAGCTAGAGGAGAAAGGGTATCTGAAATTGCTGCTAAACGTCCTGACCATTCCTGTAGGTTATCCAGCAGGTGTTGTAATCGTTTAACTTGTCGGAGCAACCGCCCGATCGTATGTTGTTGTTGTTCTTCCTGACAGGCTTGCTGATTATATGTAGTTAATAATGTTGCAACTAGCGCGTTTAGTTGTTCGAGATGCTTAATATTGATGGGTGTGGCGGTTGGAATACTTGTTGCAACAATGGTAGAAATGGATTCTTGCAAAGAGAGTGGATGGCGATCGCGAACAGATTTAACTAGGGATGCAACAGAAGTTTCAGTCGGCAGGGAAAAATCCCCCAACCAAGCATGAAAATCTTCTTCCCCATACTCCTTCGGGTTTGCTAGTTCCCCTACATTGATGGGAAGTTGCTCGGTATGTACGTGAACAAGGCTGTCAGACTGGGGGCTAGTTTCATCTATTAGTTCCCTGTCAAGACTATCCTTGTCTTTAACCATGACTTGCTCTGGTAGAGCTGTAAAAGATTCTACCTTGGCCAAGCAATCGCCAAACTGAATAACTGGTTGAGATTCTTGCGGTTGCTCTATCGATGTCTCAAGGTTTGTTTCCTGGGGGATAACGCTTTGTTGGCGATCACCAAACTCTGCTTGTAGACGAGCAACAATGGCAGACATCCGCTCCAGAATTTCTACTTCGTCAATTTGCGAGGCTGTTAAAAATGCCATCAACAGCATCTGTAGGCAATCTAATCCTTCCGACAACAGGGAGGCGATTGGGGCGTTGACAGTTGCCCGATACTGATGCAGAAGCTGAAAAATCTCTTCTAGTGCAGCCGCAACTATGGCAATGGCATCTAGCTCGGCTGCTATGGCAATCGAATGCAGAGAGCGAGCAGCTTCCATAAGAGCCAAAGCTGTACCAGGGTTACTGTCTTTTGTATAGTTAGGCAACTCCTGCTCCAAGAACAGTAACAAATCGATCGCTTCTTCTAGAAAGCGATCGTCGTTCTGCGGTTGGGGGACAAAATCGGTACTCATGAAAACAACTCTCAGTTTCTATGGGGTTTGTGACAATTCTATGGCTTCGATATTGTTTGGAGGCTACAAGCAGCGATGTCGGCGATCGCTCTGAATTGCTCCTGGATTTGCGCGATTGACTCCAGCCCAGCACTGATTTGTCGATCGCACGGTTCGATAGCAGAAGCAACGTCTGTTGCTGCCACCTGGAGTTCCTGGAACCATTCCTCTATATTTAGGGTGCTGTCGCGGGCTTGACGGGCGAGAATTTCCACCTGTTCGGCAGCAGCTAGCAAACCTCGTTCCTGATCGCTAGCTTTTGTGGCTTCGATGGCTGTATTCAGGGACAAAATCTGAATTTTGGTACTCAAGCTTTCCACAAGGCGAACAAAGCCAGAAGCTTGCTGGCAAAATTCACCAAGGTATTGCAGCTGTTTATTAGTAATAGCAACAGTATCTTGAATAGACATTAAATGCTCGCGCTCCTGCTCGGCGATTCTTGCTCCTGCTTGTACCGCCTGGCTCACCTGCTGAAATGGCACTAGTAACTGTGACCGATCGCCGGATTCAGCCTTTTGGGGAGGCGATGACAGCTGTTGAGCAGGTGGAGCTACTATTTCAGCCCAACGCAAGTTAATTGTCAACATCATTCCTACTTGTTGTAGCAAACTGCGCTCTGCTTCCTGCCATTGTCGGGGTTGAAGGCAATGATGAATAACTAACAAACCCCAAAGCTGTTGTTTGACAATCAAGGGCAAGCACAGGCTAGCTTGCACCTGAAAGCGTTGCCAAAATTGCTGTTGGCGTGGAGTTAGTTCTAATACTTCAGTTAGGTTGTTGAGCAAGTGTTGTCCGTCACCAACGTCGGGTTTATTAACAAATAAATTTATCGGTAGAGATTGGTTGAGCAAGGATGTCCAACCCGCTTGTATCGCTTCAGCGATCGCTCGACTGCGATTATCTTCCTCAAAACGATAAATCAGGACGCGATCGGCGTTGAGAACATCTCGAAGGGCGGTGACTGTAACCTCCAAAAGTGCAGCTTGACCTTTTGTCTGCTGCATTTGCTGATCGATGGCCGCAAGTTGTTCTCGCTGGAGCTGAAAAGCCCCTCGAACATTTTCATCATTGTCGCTGGGCGAATCCTTAGCCAAAGCTTGGATAAAAGCTTCGATTTGACTCACCTTCTGCTGCAATTGAGCGACCTTTGGCCCCTTAGCAGATTGAAAGACTGCTTTGATTACAGCCACATTAGCCAAAATTTCTTCTATCTGGATTTCATTTTCAACAGGCTGGGTTTCAGAATTAGGGTCTAAGGTTGCGATCATGACAGAAAACTCCTTGGCAGCATCAAGTTAAATCAGTGGGTTTGCCATTGCAATGTCTGGGCGATGGCTCTGGTGTCTAAAATCCAGCGCTCGCCTGGCAGAATACCTCGAACAAAATTTAGCAGTTTGTTTGGGGAAAAGTCGGTTGGTGCCGATTGTGCTTGCTGTAAATCCTGCCACTCTACATCGTAGACATGAGCCACCAAAAACCCGATTACCTGATTTTGCAGCTCGATAACCAGAACCATTGGCTTTTCTGGTCGTGACTGCCGCTTCAAAAGCGGCGCATAACCAAGCAAATGTTCCAAGTCAACCAGCCGCAGCATCTGTCCTTGCCAATTATAGAAACCTAAAATCCAACTTGGTAAGGCCGGGGCTGGGGAAATTTCTTGGCTAGCGAGATGAATAATGTCCTGTAATGAGTGGAATGGTAGCAATCCACTTCCTTGATTCCCCAAGGAAAAACGGAGAAATCGTTCCCGTTGTTCACCTGATGTCAGCCCAGGAGCCAAGGTTGGGGTTGTTCCGGGCAACCCCAACTTATCAGCCAATATCTGGCTCATGCCTAGAAGAAGTACTTTGAGTGGTTCTTCGTTTGGTGCTACAGACAAAACAGCCATGTGGCTAACACAGCTTAACTCCGCCACTTGCCGATAAGACCACGGCACCGGACGCACAGCTGACAAAGGAATATCGATTAAGGCAGGGGGCTTGTCCACAGGAATGCCACAAATTTCCCCAGTCCGCGTTTGAGTCAGAAGTAAGAAGCGCCCTGAAGTGTCAACCGCAGATAGAACTTGATGCGCCTGTTGGGCTTGTACTTGCGAAATGAACTTCTGGCGCAAGTCCACAATTGTGATGGTTTGCGCTCCCAAATTAACCATCCCGATACCACTTTCAACTGTACTGCTGCTAATAGGGGGACAAGCCATCACCTTGAGAACTGCACCAACTGGCAGGGCAAATAAATAGTCTGCGATCGCAAAAACAACGACTCGTAATGAGTCGCGCTCGCTCACAGCGCCAGATAATCGCTTAAACGGAAAGGGAGTGTTAAGCATAAATACTAATTCGTAATTCGTAATTCGTAATGACGCTCGAAGACTTGCTAACCTGCGCTAACGTAATTCGTAATTAAGAAAGTCAGATATGGCATGGCTTTCGGGGTTTGAATGTGTTGCCTCATTTTAGAGAATTGGGCTAAGGGGTGTTAAGCAGTTCAGCGATCGTGGTCAGGAAGTTCTGTTCTGAATAGGGTTTGGTCAGGTAAGCTTTCGCCCCTAGAGCTAAAGCTAATTGGCGGTGCTTCTGTCCGCTACGGGTAGTCAGCATCACTACAGGAACCCCGAACAAACGCTCGTCTTGGCGACGGTGTTCTAAAAACTCAAATCCATTCATCTGCGGCATTTCAATGTCACAAATCACTAAATCGACATCACTGTGTTGCAGCATTTGCGCGATCGCCTCTCGACCATCGCCTGCTTGCAACACTTGATAATCGGCTTTCTGGAGCGTCTGCACCAAACTTTGCCTTTGTACAACCGAATCTTCCACCACTAACACCATCAGTCGGTTAGGTTGAGCAACGGCTGTATTGACTTCCATCGACTGTTGTTGCGGTTGCGTAGTTAGCTCGGATTGCTGCCCCTCTAGAGTAAGAACAGGCTCAGGCGCGGGCAATAGTTTAGTTGCAAGACTTGATGCCGGGGAAGTCGGCATCATATCTGTCTCCCAAGTTTGCCGAACTAACTCCAACGGGTCAACGATTAGGGTAAGACTACCATTTCCCAACACGCTGTAGCCTTGGATGTAACTAGGTAAAGTCAGGACTCTGCCGAGGGATTTAATTACTAATTCCTGCTCGACTAAAATCTGATCGACTTGCAAACACAGGTATTGATGCTCTGTTTCCAACAGCAGCAGAGGTTCGACGGTGTTCCGTTGTTTGACTGGAAAAGGACTTAGGTTTAAATTGTGGTCTTGGGTGAATAAAGGATATTTGTAATCCAGCAAATTCGCAAGCGAGCGGATGGGAACTAGTTGCTGACTTTGCCCTTCTCCCCACTGCCAGAATTTTTGGATGCCTTGCCCGTGTAAAGATTGTTGGACTTGAATCTGCTCTGGCTGCGGTAATAAAACCTGGCTAATTCCTTCAGACAGCAACCCATAAGTAATACCTTGAGATTGACAAACGAGCAAGCGTGCCGTTGTCAAGCTCAGGGGCAATTGCAGGATGAAGGTGGTTCCTTGTCCTGAAATTGATCGCACCACAATCGAACCTTGTAAAGCTTGCAATTGAGTGCGAACGACATCTAAGCCGATACCACGGCCAGATAACTCACCAATCTGGTTGGCGGTAGAAAAGCCTGGTTCAAATAATAACTCTGCCAGTTGGTCTTCTGAGGCGTAGGCGGCTTGTTCGGGAGTCAGCAGGTGTTTTTCTATAGCTCGCTGCCGAATGGATTCCCAGTTTAACCCTCGACCATCATCCCGTACCTCAATAGTAGTGCGGTTGCCTTGATGATAGGCTTTAATTGTAATTGTTCCGGTTTCTGGTTTACCCTGCTGGCGGCGGGTTTCTACCGGTTCAATGCCGTGATCGAAGGCATTGCGAATCATGTGCAGCAAGGGATCGTACAACTGCTCAGAAATGGCTTTATCCACCAGTACCTTTGTACCGCCAAGCTTGAGTTCAACAGGTTTATGATAAGTTGCTACCATCTGTTGCAGGAGGCGGGGTAATCGATTCAACACTGTTCCCAGTGGAACCATTCTGGCTTGCAGCAAATCCTCCTGCGCTCCTGAAAGCAGTTGCTTGCGCTTTCCGAGACTGAAGCGAGATTGCTGAACTAAGCCATTAACAGCCTCAATCCGTTCTCCTAATTGCACCATGTCTTCTGTAAGATTTTGCAGGAGAATGTGCAACTCGCTATAGTTATCCATTTCTAAGGCATCAAAATTGGATTGTGCCTCGGTAGTTGGAACTGAGCGTGGAGAGCCATGTATATGTCGCTGCTTGCATTCGGGAAGCAGCAAATGTCGATCCGACCAAGTAAAAACTTTACTAAGTTGTTGTTGACAGTACAAAAACTTTAGTAGAGTGTCCTCAGCTGCTTTGTGGATGTGGTTAGATTGCAGGTTTTGTTGGTTTTCGCTGATTAGCAATTCCCCAATTGTATGGCTGAGGCGATCGAGCTGTTCTATCGCGACTCGGATACTGGGAAGTGATGCCGATGATTGAGCCTGGAGGCTTGGCGCTGGTGGTGGAGAGGCTGGCCGATCTGAGTCTGAGTATCGGTAACATGTCTTTGGATCTCCTATCCAGATTGATTGTAAAATCCGCTCTATGGCAGAGGGGACTACTACCGAATCCTGAGAAATAGGTTCCAGTACCTCCGGTGCTTTCGGTACGGAATTATCAGTCCGCTTCGGGAAAAACGACCAAATTGATTCCGCTTCGCTGGCACTGAGGAGAGGGGATGGCTTATTCTCAGTTGTAGTCGTTTGTGTTGGTTGGGCAGCTATCGAAACTGACTGCCCTTGCGGTTCTTGGACAGGAATAGTTATTCCTGCCCATTCTCGCAATTGTGGAGATATCTCTCCCCCTTGAGTGCGATCGCCTGCAAGTACTGCTGCTTGAGCCGCTTTAAAATTTTCTAAAGCCACCTGAGCGATTTCCAATACTTTGTCTGGATGTGCTTTGAGCGCGTTTAGGGTCGCCTGGGCAATTTCTTCCAATCCAGATAAGCCATAAGATGCTGCTAGTTCGACAAAAAATTCTGCTTGGGAGTTGAGTGTTGTTTGAATTTGTTGCGGATCTTGGCTTTGAATGTCAGCTTCAAGCTGTTGCAGATCCTGGAGTACACTCCCGGAAAAGATTGACTCTACCACATCAAAGCCAAGTTCTTCCGAACTGGGAAGCAGAGCCTCGCGACCAAAAAAGTCGCCTAGTTTATGTTGGAGTTGGGCGAAGATTGAGGCAGTTCGATCGAGTATTTCTGCCTCATTGCAGGATAAGCCCATCAAGGTTGCACTCAATGGAGTTCGCAGGCACTCATAAGCATCTAGAAGCAAAGCACCCAATTCTGGATCGATTTCCAATTCTGGAGCGTATAACGCTTGGAATACATCTTCCAAATGATGGGCAATTGTCTGAATAGTTTCTTGCCCAACACTGGCAGCACTCCCTTTGATAGTATGGGCGCTTCGCATCAAGGCATGAACTTTTTCTATTGTTTTTTCATCAAGTAGACCGATCAGATTCTGCTCAATGGTTTGCAACAACTCTGCCGCTTCCGCAAGAAAAGCCTGCTCTTGATTACTGGGATCGGGGTTCATAACAGTTTTGCGAGATTAGTCAACTTTGAACTGGCTAACGCTGGTTTCCAGTTGTTGTGAAGTCATCCGTAGTTCCTCGAAAGACTCGGAAATGTGGATGGCACTTTGTGAAGTCTTGCGGGCGATCGCCGAAACATCCATCATCGCCTCTGTCAATATGTGAGATTGCTGACTTTGATGGGAAACTGCTTGGGTAATTCCTTGTACCAGTCCACCAATTTCGTTGGTGGCTGCTACGATCGCACTGAGGGAATGACGAGTCTCATCGATCAAGTTCGAGCCTTGGACAACTTGAGTAATCCCTACTTCCATTGCTTCGGTAACTTCGTTGGTGCCAGCTTGAATTTCTTGCACGAGTCGCTCAATTTCTGTAGTGGCACTAGCCGACTGATAAGCTAGGGAACGAACTTCATCTGCAACCACCGCAAAGCCTTTGCCATACTCTCCAGCACGGGTAGCCTCGATCGCAGCATTGAGTGCCAGCAAATTAGTTTGAGTGGCAAAGTTTTCAATCAGACTCACTACTTTCGAGATTTTCTGAGAAGCTTCACCGAGGCGTTTAATCTTCTTCGCTGTTTCAGACACGGTTTCCCGAATCTCCAAAATGCCATCTACGGTTCTTTCCATCAGGGAATCACCAGCTTGGACGGTGTTATTAGCTCTTTGAACCGCTTGTCCTACTTTTTGGGCATCAGCAGCGACTACCTGGGTGGAAGTTACCATCATTTGTAATTGTTCCAGAGCGTGTTCGAGCCGTTCTGCCTGCTGTTGAGCTTGGTCAGATAGTTTCACTACTGAGATAGTGTTATTGCTCGAAGTTTCACTCACCCTGCCAGCAGCAATCTGCACTTGTCGCACTAAATCTCGCAAACTTTGGATCGTAGTATTGTAACCATCGGCGATCGTCCCAATTTCATCTTCAGATAGGGGAGCTCTAACAGTGAGATCGCCCCTGAAGGATGGTTCCAAAGCCATGAGAACGCGTATAGCTCCTTGTTGTAGTTTTTCCCGGGCGGTGCGTTCGCGCTCTGCTGCTTCTGCTAGTTGCTGCTCTTGAATACGCACCTGTTTTAGGTAGTCTGCAAGATTCAGGGCAAGACCAATCTGGACGCTGGCTTGGTTGAGAACATCCTCCTCGGATTGCTCCCACTGGCGCGGTGTGCTATTTTGATAAACTCCCATCAGCCCCCATAGCCGATTTTCTTGAAAAATTGGAGAAATCATGTAGGCTTTAGTTCCCCACAGTTCTAACAATTGGATGTGACATTCGTCATGACCGACAGTATATATATTGTCAACCCGCAAACTTTCTTTGCGGGCATAACGCCCTCCCTGGTTGTACTGGAGATAGGTATCTCTAACTCTGGCAAGGCTTGTTCCCACAAGCTTAGGCCAATCCCCACTCACAGACTCAACTACAAATTCTCCAGACCAATCAGGCTCAAAACGGTAAATTCCAACTCGATCTGCTTTGAGTAGCTGACGAAGTTCGTGGGTGGCAAACTGGACAAATTCCAGAACATTACCATGACTTTGGGCCATTTCTGTTAACCGACTTGGCAGGCGATAGGAAAATCGGGCGTTTGCTACTTCCCGTTCTGCCAGTTTTATCAGTTCTTCATTCTTGCTTAAGGTTTGTTGTAAGTATTGCGATTGCTGGACGGCAACCCCAAACTGCGTGCCGATTTTCGTTACCAAGTTGACTTCATTATCTTGCCATTGCCGCGGCCCGCTATTTTGGTAAGCTCCTAACAAACCCCAGAGCTTGTTTCCGGCAATAATCGGGGTGATGATATAGGCTCTAATCTGGAATTGCTCTAGAATTTTCAAGTGGCACTGGGCATGACCAGCAGTGTGAATATCATTAATCACAAAGGTCTCGTTGTTGCGATAGCGTCCACCTTGGGTTTGTTGTAGGTGTTCATCTTCCCATACAGTCTTGATATCGGGGCCAACCAAAGCCACCCATTCACGACTTACGGATTCGGCAATAAACTCCCCACCCCAATCTGGATTGAAGCGATACACGGCTAGGCGATCGCATTCCAAATGCGATCGCAATTCTGGTAGGGCATTGCGGAAAATCGTATCTAGCTCTTGAGCTTGGCGGATTTTTTCTGCCAGCCGTGTCAATGCTCGTTCCCCTTCTGCGGTTCGCGCTAACTCTGCATTCTTCTTCTTGAGCTGTTCGATATACTCAATCTGTTGCAAGCCTATACCCATTTGCACAGCTAGTTTTCGCAACAGTTGCACATCTTTGGATTTCCACTGCCGAGGGCCAGTATTTTGGTATACTCCTAAAAAGCCCCAGAGTTTGTTTCCAGTAAAGATAGGAGCGATCGTGTAAGCCTTGGCCTGGATTTTTTCTAATATCTCTAGGTAGCACTGAACGTGACCAACAGTGTAAATATCATTGACAACAAAGGTTTCATGATTGCGATAGCGTCCGCCCTGAGTTTCTTGTAAGTGCTCGTCCATCCAAATCGTTTTGATGTCGGAACCAGCTAAAGACAGCCATTGATCTTTTACGGATTCGGCAATAAACTCTACACTCCAGTCGGGATTAAAGCGAAATACTGCTAGGCGATCGCACTGTAGTTGTTTGCGTAAACTTGGCAGCACATTCAGGAAAATTGTATCTAGCTCTTGGGCTTGGCGAATTTTTTCCACCATCCCTGTCAGCAACTGTTCCTCTTCTGCTGCTTGCGCTAACTCTGCATTCTTCGTTTTCAGTTCTTGGATGTATTCGGCTTGCTGCACGCTTAACCCCAATTGAATGCCCAATTTGGTCAGCAATCGCACCTCCTCGGAATTCCATTGGCGCGGGCCGCTATTTTGGTAAGCTCCTAAAAAACCCCAAAGTTTGTTTCCAGCAAAAATAGGGGCGATGGTGTAAGCTTTAACTTGGAACTGCTCTAACAGGTCGATGTAGCACTGAGCATGACCAACAGTATAGATGTCATTAACGGCCAAGGTTTCATTGTTACGATAGCGCCCGCCTTGGGTTTGCTGTAGGTGTTCGTCTTCCCATACGCTCTTGATATCGGGGCCAACCAGAGGCACCCAGTCACTTCCTACAGATTCAGCCATAAATTCACCACTCCAGTCAGAGTTGAAGCGATATATTGCTAGGCGATCGCATTTAAACAACTGCCGCAATTCTGCCAAGGTAGTGCGGTAAATTGTTTCTGGCTGTTGGGAATGAAGCATTCTATCCGCCATTCGCGCGATCGCGTTTTCTACTTCAGCTACTTGTGTCATTTCTAGATTTTTTAACCGTAGCTGTTCGATATATTCAGCTTGCTGGAGGGCAATACTCAACGGTTCGGCGATCTGCAACAAAGCACCGGCCTCTTCCTCAGTCCATTTCCGAACATTAGAATTTTCATAGGCTGCTAACAAACCCCAGAGATTGCCGGCGCGGAAGATGGGAACATTGATGTATGCTTTGGCTTGGAACTTCTCTAATGTTTCTAAATAGCAAGGTGAAAAACCAGCAGCAGAAATATCGTTGACTTTACGGAAGCGCGTTCCTTTGGCATACATTCCACCCTGCGTTTCCTTCAGATAGGTATCGGCATCAAGTTTAACAGGGGAGCCATAATCCTTAACATTGCAACGCTCTGAAGATATCAGACCTGTTTTTAAAATGCTGTCTTGTTCCTGCATCTCCAACAGTGACGACCAACCAGCAGCCACAGATTCAGCGATAATTTCTCCACTCCAATCTGGATAAAATTGATAAACGACAACGCGATCGCATTTTAAAAATCGACGCAACTCTTGGGTTGCAGTGCGGAAAAGGGTGCGAAGATCCATTGCTTGCCCAATCTTTTCAATGATGCCGAAAACAGTACGTTCTCGT
The DNA here is from genome assembly GCF_017114995.1 of Nostoc sp. NMS9. Classification (GTDB taxonomy): domain Bacteria; phylum Cyanobacteriota; class Cyanobacteriia; order Cyanobacteriales; family Nostocaceae; genus Nostoc. The sequence goes on from NZ_JABXKL010000071.1 coordinate 203,360, forward strand.
TCCACAAGTTTGGCTGACTCCTCAGAGCGGTGAGAAAGTTGTTGCTGATATTGCAACTGTTGAATACCAATACTAGATAGAGATGCAACCTGCACCATTAGTCGAACTTCACTATCTTTCCACTGACGAGGCTGAGAATTTTGATAGGCAGCGAGTAAGCCCCACAACTGTTCTCCCTGGAAGATGGCAACAATAATGTATGCTTTGGCTTGATAGGTTTCTAAAACTTTGATATAGCAGTCAGAAAAACCAGCACTGTAGATATCATTAGTGACTCGATAAATCTGTCCGCGATGGAAAGTTTTGCCTTGGGTGTGCTGAATGTGGCTATCTGCACTGGGCGATCGCCCTGTTGTCCCAGCCAATCCCCCTTCGTCTGCAAAGTTCCTAACACTGCAATAGTTAACGTTCTTGACAATTGCTGGGTTGTTTCGCTGTTCTTCTAATAGAGAAACCCACTCAGATCCAACAGATTCAGCCACAAATTCCCCACTCCAATCTGGCTGGAAACGATAAATTGCTACGCGATCGCATTTTAGTGACTGTCGCACTTCTTGGGTGGCAACGCGAAAGATGGTATCCAAATCTTTGGACTGGAGAATTTTATTCGCTACACCGACCAGGATTTGGTCTTTTTCCACTTCTTGTTGCAACGTAGCCTGAATCGCGGCAACTTGCAGTTGCACTTCTAATTCCTGCTCGATCAATTTTAGTAACCGAATTTCAGGATTTTGCCACTGGCGAGCAGCAGTGCATTGCTGCACTACCAACAAACCCCAAATCTCATCTTTTCCTAAGATCGGCAAACTCACACTAGCTCTTACCTGAAACCGATCCACGAGCTGCTTTTGGTAAGGGGACAAGCCAGCAGTGTAGGTATCGGCGATCGCGACTAATTTTTCTTGTTGATAAAGCTTGGCAGAACCTAACCCAAAAGTGACGGCGGGCAGTTTTTCCTTCAGCATTGGGGTAAAGCCATCCCTCATCGCCTCCGCAGCAACTATCCCCAGCGTCGGATTCGTAAACTGATACAGCACCACGCGATCGGCTTGCAGTGAGCTTTGTACCTCCATGACAACAGTAGCGAGCAAGGTATCTAGATCGGAAAATTGACGGATTTTGCTAGTGATCGCCTGTACTTGCTCTACCTCTAATCCATCTCCTCCGTCTTGATATGACAACACACTTACCAGTTCTTTTAACTTGCGGATTCTCTCTCGCAATGGTCCTGTTTCCACCCAATCAGCTTGATCCAGTTCAGTTCGCAATTCTTCTAAAGCGGAGGTGATTTGCTGTTTTGCTGGTACATCAACGGTATGCCCGTTATCGGTTTCCTTATAACCGTTGCTGGAATTTGAGCGAGGTTGGCTGGGTGTAAGATTGTGTTGCGCTACCATAATCTTTCTTGCTATGAAGGTTGTTGGAGTTAATAAGTAGAATGCAGAGCGGAGGCTACTGACTTTTCTAGAACGGCTTCAGCGTCCAGAAGCCTTTGTGCGTCCGCCCTTGGGGTTGTGTAGGAAGCTCTGAACTTTAAAGAGGCTGAAGGGCTTGAATCACAACATGGGTGTCAAGTAACATCAAAGGGCTACCTTGAGAATCCACAAAGTAACCCTGCAAGAATGAGCCTAGTCGGGCAGGTAACATCGATGTCGAAATTGCTAACCGCTCTTGGGGGTCATGAACTTCAATGGTATTGACTTGCTCGACCAACAGCCCGACGGTTTGATTCTGGACTTGAACAAGCATCGCCATGCCAGAGTTACGCACACCTTCTCGCCGACACCAGTGTGTTGCTCCCAACAAACCTGCTAAATCAAGAATCCAGATCGCTTCTCCCCGCCAATTCATTATGCCTAACAAGAATTCTGCTACCTGCGGTACTGGCAAAATTTCGGTGAGTGCAACCTGAATTACTCCCCGCAAATCAGCTAATGGGAGTAACCCATTTACCTTTCCATTCAACGGAAATCTTAAAAACCTCTGGTTGTTTCCTTGGGAAGAGTTTTCAAGTCGAAATTGGCTATTCATGGGTAGCGAAGAAAAGCTATCATTGCCCTGTACCATTGCCCTAGTTTCCTTTAGCGAATAAATTTATTAACAGTCTGGAGCAAGGTATTTTCATCTACAGGTTTGACTAAATAGCCATCGGCACCACTCATAGTGCCCCAAGTTTTATCAACATCTGTGTTTTTAGTTGAGCAAATCACTACCGGGATTGCTTTTGTTGTCGGATCGGCTTTCAACTTGCGGCAGAACTCAAATCCACTTTGGCCTGGCAAAATCAAATCCAGTAAGATCAAGTCAGGTTTTTGTTGTTTTAACCTGAGTTGAGCCTCTTCACCACTGCGAACTTCATAAACTGAATATCCTCCTTGCTCTAGGTAACGTGTCATCTTTTCGGATTCTGTGAGACTATCTTCAACTAAAAGAACTTTTTTCATTTTTTCCTAACTATTTAATTTAGAATTTGAAAAATGATTGCGACAAATGAATTAACACCAACCCAGATGTAGAAAGCAATTTCCAATGCAAAATTTGTTTTGAAAATGGATGTAGGGGAGCCATCGACATGACTGTCGCTTCAACCTAAACGCTTAAATACTTGTGAAGCACATTGAGTACTTTTTCTGCCTCTACGGGTTTACCCAAAAAGTCAGTTGCCCCGACTAATTTTGCTCTCATCCGATCTACTATGCCATCTTTCCCTGTTAAGATGACAACCGGCACATTTTTGAGACTTGGAGTTTTACGGATTTGAGAACAAATTTCATAGCCATTCACTTTTGGCATCAACAGATCCAAAAAAATGAAGTCGGGCTTGCTTTTAATTAGGTTTAAAATTGCCGTCAAGGACTCTTGAATGCCAACAAAGCGATAACCTTGATGAATGAGAATTTCCTCCAAACTGCGACAGATCGTCGGACTATCATCCACACAGGCTACTAAAGGTCTTGAGACATCAATAATTGCTTTACTCGCCGCTGGGAGACCAACTTGTAAAATAGTCTTCTCTTCTGTCTTCAGTGAAGAATTGGAATTATTAACTGCACTGGACGGACTGACAATTTCTTTACCAGTCGCTGGGGAAGCAACTTTGTTAAAATTGGGCGCAACTTGTATAACAGTGTCCTCTTCTGTCTTTAGTGAAGAATTGGAATTATTAACTGTACTGGACGGGTTGCCAGTTTCTTGACTAATCCCAACCTTCCTGAGTCTTGGGGTGGGTGAAAAAGCGATCGCCCCTGCTTTTACCAATGGCATTAATAACCGAGTCAAAGCTAAGACATCCCGACCGCTTTTTTGCCCTAGACCTCGTAAAGTTTTTGTTCCATCAACTAGAGAAATAATCTGTTTAGAGGATGCTTGTCTTTGGAGTAGCTCAAGTTGTTGAATGATCGGAAATAAATTGGGCGAGTAGCTTGCCAGTCCTGCATCTCGCCATTCTTGCCAAGCTTGTGTAGCCTGTTTCAAGACTTCCTCAGTTGGTATTACAGCTAGGAGAACCCCAGGAACTTCACCAACAACGGTAGTATGTGACAATTGCCCTGCTGGATTGTCACCATTTCTTTTGGCTTCAATGTACTGCATTATATCAAACAGGACTTCAGCTATTGAGCTTGTAATCAGGTTAACAAGTTGTTGTTGTTCGATTAATTTTTGTTCTCGCAACTTAGCAAGAATGCAATACTCGCGATAATTTTCCTGGGGAGAGACAAGCCGCTCCAACTGTGTCACATCCAGATTAGAACAGTACCGCAACAAGTGTCGTCGCCATCGCTCATCGGCATTAGAACCGCCAGCCTGCCAAATTAATCGTCCTAAACGAAAATATAGCGTCCAAGTCGGCCCATCCCTTGCTTCAAGATTCAGCCTGCCTGTGAATAATTTAGTTTGAAGTTGGTTGATCAATTGATTCACAATGGATCGCACCTCCTTATATATCTTGAGTTTTGCATTTATATTTAGAATTCCTCAAACAATCCAGCTTACTAACTTCATCGTGCGATTGCCAATAGCAAAGTTCAAAACCTTGATTGAGCTATCCCAGCTTGTTATATCCCTTTCCAATCTGGATATTTTTAAAGTTCAAAGCCGGAAGCTTGAACAAAGATTTAAGCTCTTTTTCTAATTATTAATAGGTTAACTAATTATTAATAGGTTAACTTGTTACCATGTTACATCTACTGAGCAAATTGCTTGTATGGATGTAGTTGCAATACAGACCTGAAAAAGATGGAAATGTTGAATACTACAAAGCATAGACCAGCTTTAATGCTTATCGATTTTGTACTCTGCTGCTTAAGGCGACAGACACAAGCGATCGCATTCTGCTAGTCTGCAAATACAAAAAATGAGCTTTAATTAAGTTTGTCAAGAAATTGCTTGTTGCCGAATAAAGTATTGGCGATCGCGTTGTTCTAGTACCCCTTGCTTGATCAAGGAGCGTAGGATATCTATCGTTTGCACCCGGCTTAAGCCTATCACCTCTTCAATTTCTATCAGAGTAGCTCCTTCAGCTTGCTGAATGTATTGCTGCACTTTAGATTTAACAGTATCTGCATTCAAGGCAGGCACTTTCTTAGTCATCGTATTGGCGGAAGGACGAAAACCATTGGCTTTAATTGCGGAACGGGATATTGACCATTTTGGAACTGTTACAACTAATTTCTCTTCTTTAACAGGAGTCGGAGAAACAGCTTGTTCATGACTGTAATCGTCCCAAACACTGTTATGTAAGATTGCCCGGAAATTTTGCAAGTTTTGGAATAATGCTTGAGCCTTTGCTGCCCGCTGTTGGCGGTATTCTTGCTGGCGTTGCCAGACATCTGTTTTTATTTGCAATATTTCCAATTGCCGCTCTACAATCTCTTGCTGAAATTGCTGCTGTTGTAACTTTCTGCTGTTGTCAAGGCTGGTAACAAAACTGCTCAATTCTTGATGAAGCATATCTGCTTGCAGCTGAAATTCTTGTTGAGTTAGCTGTTTCCACTGGTTAACTTGTTGACGGCGTTCAGCAGTTATTTGCAATCGCTGCGATCGCTCTTGTTCCCATAAATTCTTGAGAGCCATCAGCTGAAGTCTCCTATTTTGTTAACTAGAAATATTAAATAAGCTGTTACGCATTTAATTTGTACATTTACCTGATGACTGATGACTGTTAACCGTTAACCGTCAACAGTCATCAGTCAACGACCATCAAGAGTGTTTATATACTTTAGACGCGCATCAGCTTAGGAGCCATGAAGACTCCCTTTTTCTAATGTGGTGTTAAGTAACAGATGGAACAGCAGCCTGAGATGTTAAACCAACTGCCTCGGCATATCTTAAGTAAGTTTCAACTGAAGCAATAACAATCCGAGCTTCTATTGATAGCAGTTCAATACCAACTAAAGAAACACGCACCCAAGCATCAACTACAATTCCTTTGTCCAAAATGCGGTCAATAACTTCAGCCAGACTTGAAGATGAGTTAACTTTTTCAACAGCCATTTTCTTTTTCTCTCACAACTCTAATTATTTATTTCATCTTGCTCTGATTGAGCAGTAGGTAAAACTTACACAATGTGTTTTATTCTTCCTGGGTTTAGTGTTCCCAAAAATATAAAATAAATACAAGAAAATAAAAAAATACTAAAAAGTTAACAATATTTTTTTTATAGAAAAATTAAAGAAAAAATCATCTCATCTTTATTTTTTCTGGGAAAGTTTTAAATATTATTTTTTATGAATTTATATGAGAGTATTTTTTAGAAAATGATAGGGTGGCAGAGGTTCGCTCAGTGCCAATTGCCAGTGCGAGCATTGTACCTGCCAGAGGGAAAACTGCTGCGTACTGAGCGTTGAATCGTTGCGCTGTGCCAAAAAGTGGATTTGCCGCATATCTTGCTGTCGAGTTTCACAGATAACATTTGTATATGTTTTGAGAATTAACTGGTTCAAGAGTTCCCACTGTTCGCATTGTTGTGCTTGAAATGCTTGCTGTGTTTGGTAGCGTTGTTTTTTAGCTAATAAATAGGCTTTTCCCCTGGCATCAATAGTTTCAGAATCGTCAAGTAAAGAACAGGGTGTCATTTTTACAGTGTACTCAACTTTGTCTGCTAGCTGAGTTAGGGCTTCTAGATATTGCTCTTGCTGCTTTTCTAGATGATTCAGCAGTTTTTTTACAGAGGTAAAACCCCTCCCAAAGCGTAGGGGAAGAAGGGGAGTTTGTTGAAAAAGTTCTCGAATCACGCGATCGTGGTTTAATACAGCTTGAAGTAAACGCTCATCCGTTGCCTGTATTGCCTCCAGTGAGATTTCCGGCTCTATGATCGCGGCTAAACCAGAAGAGTACACGAGTTCAATATCCCTTTCCATCCCTAAGGGTAGAACCAGCGGTGATGCGGTCGGTACTAGAAGAGCATAAACGTATATTGACATAAGTAAAACGGCGTAAATATTTGTAGCTGGGATGAGGCAGGAGGCCTCCTGCCTTCTGCCCTCTATTGAGATTGATGCTGATTAGCAAGCATTTGGTATGTAACTTGGAAATCATCATTTGTAATCTGAATCAAGCTGGAGTCACTCCCCTGGGCGCGGTATCGACGAATTGCGCTTAAAGCAGCTTGATTGCTCAACAAAGCCAAGTCTGCCCCATTCCAACCCTCGGTAACTGTCGCCCAGGTTTCTAAATCGACATCAACCAGGGGACGATCTAGATTGTGAACTCCTAAAATCGCTAATCGGCTGGCTCGATCTGGTAGATCGATTTTTATTTGTAAGTCCAATCTTCCTGCTCTGAGCAAGGCAGGATCGAGCGTTTCTGGACGATTGGTTGCTCCTACTAACAGTACTTTCGGGCATTCATGCAACCCATCCAGTTCGGTGAGCAGTTGACCGACAACGCGATCGCTAACTCCAGAATCACCACTGAATCGTCCGCGTGCTGGTGCCAGGGTATCAATTTCATCTATAAACACAACGCAAGGAGCTGCTTGCCGAGCTTTACGAAAGAGTTCTCTGACTGCCTGTTCTGCGGCACCTACCCATCGGCTTAATAATTCCGGGCCATTCACAGCAATAAAGTTGGCTTTAGCCTGAGAAGCGATCGCTTTTGCAAGTAAGGTTTTTCCCGTTCCCGGCGGCCCCCACAACAGAATTCCACGGGGAGGCTTGGCTTTGGTTTGCTCGTATAGTTCGGGATAGAGGAGTGCGCCCTCAACAGATTCTTGAAGTTTTTGTTTCACATCATCCAAACCACCAATGTCATCCCAACTGACACTTGGTATTTCAACTGCTACAGCCCTAAGAACTGAGGGTTTTATCTCCTTAATTGCTTCGAGAAAATCCTGCTGCATGATAGTCATGTTCTCAGGAACGGGACTATTGAGCGAGGGGACTTGACGACGAAGGGCAATGTAGGCTGCTTTTTGACAAAGAGCTTTGATATCGGCACCAACAAAACCGACTGCCAAATCAACGATCGCTCCTAAATTAACCGAAGTCTCCAAGGGCATGGCACTTGTCAAAATCGTCAGAATTTCCAATCGTCCATTGCGATCGGGAACCCGAAACTGAACTTCGCGATCGAAGCGTCCTGGACGACGAAGCGCCGGATCGAGATAATCAGGACGATTTGTTGCCGCTAATACAATTACGCCCTCGGTTTTGGCAAACCCATCCATTAACCCAAGCAACTGCGCCACTAGTCTTTTTTCAACTTCACCTTCCACTTGGCTGCGATCTGGGGCAAGGCTGTCAATTTCGTCAATAAATATCAGGCAGGGAGCAGAACGAGTTGCTTTCTCAAAAATACTTCGCAAACGAGCTTCTGCTTCCCCGTAATACTTGCTCATCACCTCTGGACCATTGATGGCAATGTAGTTTAACTCTAACTCTTCTGCCAAAACACGGGCTGTTAAAGTTTTTCCCGTACCAGGTGGGCCAACGAGCAAAACCCCACGCGGAGGCTCTAACCCTAATTTCACCAATAAATCTGGACGTTTAAGTGGAATTTCAACTAACTCTCTGATTTCTTGGAGAACATCAGCCAAGCCCCCGACATCTTGCCAAGAAGTTTTTGAGTTCGTCCGAGCTGATGGGGGGGTGACATCAGCATCATCCATTGGTGTAGCTGCATCGGTGGAATTGGATCTGACTCGGCTGGAACTCCTTGTTCTCGGAATATTGCCTTGCCGGGGAATACTACTGAGATTATGAGACCGAATTTGAATAGAAGTTTTTAACTCGCCTTTCTCTACTTTTTCTTCTAAAGCTTTGGCAATTTCTAATAGGTGTTCAAATCCTTTAAATATGTCGTCCATTGATTTTACTTAAATAAAAGGGAGAGAAAAATTTTATTTTCATAGGACTTACGCAAAATAATGAAAAAACGAACCGCCAAGGACGCCAAGGACGCAGAGAAATAAGAGTTTTAGAGAGTTATTGCGTAAGTCCTGTTCCAAAAAATTAAAAGTTTCAATATTTTTGATTCTCAATTTTTATTGCTGTTCAACAGGGAGAGGAATTAATCAGTTGGAAATGGTTAATCGAAGACGAGCAAAGTTATACGGGGCAGTGAAATTGTTGTAACGAATTCGCAAACGGTTTTCAAATTGGCGATCGAGTGCTTCAACGTGTTCGCTAAATTGTGATTCTGCTTCCCAAGGAATTAGGTAGGCTGAATTGTAGATCATTGTGTCCATTTGGGGAGTATTTTCTACCACTTCGATCGCAATGGAGTTGAGTGTGCCTTGAAATATATCTATGATGCCTTGCTTGCGATCGTTCATTCCCTGTTCGATGGTTTGCCCTATTTGGATTACCCGCTCCATACTCAGGGGTTGACCTACTAGTTTATCCCTTTCGGTTTTGAGATTTGGGTGTTCTGCCAATAGTCCCTGAATTTCTGCCTCGGTATCCCAAAAAACTTTGACACTAACTTCTCGGCAACCCGATAACTTCGCAAGCAATTGCGTCAATTCTTCTTGATGAGGACGAATTAATTGCTGTGAAACCGTTTCCCAGCTTGAAACCAAAAGTCCAAATTGCACGGGCAGTAAATAGCGATCGCCTGCTTGCATGATCTCCTCAAGGACTTTTTCATGACTTAGCAGGTTACGACGGCTGGCCAAATAACGCTCTTGCTGTGCTTCCGAGTAGATTACTGCAAAATCATCCAAAATTTTAATTTGTACAGGTTGCCGATCTAAGCCCTGTAAATTTAAGTTTTGTGGAGCAGGCAAGGTCAAAATTCCATAAATGTAAAAGCCATAACTCATAAGAATGTCTTACCAAGAAGAATCTAGATAAAAAAATTACAGGGGTTTAGAGGTGAGTACTAATCTCAACTTGGCATGAACTAAGCTTAACTGAGCTAGTCCTAAGTCCAAGTCACCTTCAACCACAACACCCGTATTTAATAGGCGATCGAGGAGTTCTAGAATAGAGGGTTGACTAGAGGTTTCACCGGGGTAGTATCCTCCAGATTGGGGAAGTAAAGTTCCCATTTCACCCAAGTTAATATTTAGCTCGGCTGGGTCAATATCAAATATCTCGCAAAGTTTAACAACCTGTTGTTCAAGCTGTTGCAGGCTTTCGGCAGCTCGATCTAGCTCATAGTCGTTGAGGGTGCCAGCATCCATTCGCCGAATCACCTGAGCTTCGATGAGTTGGCGTATCAGCTCAACAACCGTCAGTAACAATGGTGCTAAACCTGAATCGGAACCTTTTGATTTACTAATCGCCTGCATTCTGATGATTATTAGGATTGAGTACTTTGAGCGATTGCAGTTCTGTTTCTAGACTGGCAAGACGCTCTTGAAGTTGTTGATTAGTTGCTAATAAGGTGCGAGTTTGACTATTAAGATAGGGGTCGCTCTCCCACCAGTTAATTCCAATCTCTTTGGCTTTATCAACAGAAGAAATCAACAAACGAATTCGGATGTTGAGCAATTCTGTGGAGCCTACGGAAATAGAAATATCTCCTGCTATAACAATGCCTTTATCCAGAACCCGTTCTAGAATATCTGCCAAGCTAGAACCCTGAGTTGCTGTGATAACTCCTCGGTTAGTATTAGTACTCATTTGTTTATTAAATGGCCAGAATCAAAAGCAACTGTCTGTGATACGTTCGGCGGCTCGGCATTGCCCTGCATTTGTACTAATACTCCCTGCTCTCTAAGAGACTTGAGTGCAGCCACAATTTGACTGCGATCAATCGCTAATTCTACTGCCAATTCAGAGAAACGCCTTCCTGGAGAATTACACAGGTAGTTGTAGACTTCATGCTCGTAAGGTACTCGTTGTTCCAATACAATCTGATTTGGGCTGTTTGGTATTATCTCTGACGACTGAGATTGAGTATTTATACTATGATACAATTCACTTAAAACCTCTTCCAGTAGCCGAGTTGCTTCGATGAGAGGTTGATTCGTGCGAGAAAGCAGGATATCGGCACAAATATCTTGGAAGCAAGAATCTCCAGGGTTTACGGAAATTTCGTGTTCGTGGCAGATTTTGGCAATCATCAGACAGGAACGTAATCCACCGCCCTGTCCAGAACCAGATCGACTCCAAAACGTCCGTACTAAGCGGACAATTACTTCTGCTTTCTCAGAATCTATACCTGTTTTATGAACTACAATTTCCTGCTGACTCAGTTCATCAGGTGTAGGCATATCGATGGTAATAACACGATCCATCAAAGCATCCTGAGTTGCATGAACTCCACAATACTCTTGAGGATTTGATGTTAAGATTGCCCGAAACTGAGGATGAACCCGGATATACTCGGCTCGATGTTGGTTTGTTGGTAATACTAACAACCTCTCCTCAAGTACAGAGAGTAAAACGTTATTTACCTCAGGGTGCGATCGATTGAATTCGTCGTAAACCAGCGTAAATCCTTCTTTACAAGCTAGGGTTAATCGTGCATCAACCCAATGTTGTCGGAGTTCATCCTCAACTTTGACAACGCTGTGGATGAAGTTATCAACAACCTTTTTACGGGTATAACCTAATTGATTACCAATCAAGTCTGAGGTTTTAAACTCATCATCTCCAAATAAGAGGATGATAGGCTGGTTGAGCAAATCAGCTAGATGCATTGCCAGAGTAGTTTTTCCGACTCCGGCTGAACCGCGTAAATGTATTGAAAAACCTGACTGTAGATAGCGCAAAGCACGTTGAGCGATGCGTTGAACAGCAGGGGTATTGACAAATCGTTGGGGAGATGCATTTAATACTGTTGTCAAACTCTAAGTACCTCCTAAGTAGTAATGTGTCATACAAAAGTATTTTTTTACATTGCAAATATAAAATACAGATGTCAATCAGCCTTAACTGGACTCAAATCCAACGCATTTTGGCATCAACACAAGACTAGTAATGTTTAATATTTATGTCATCAGCATGATTACGGTGTTGAGAGGATACCTTTAAGAAGTCCACACAAGTGTAAAGCAATATGGTTCTGCGCTTCTTACTATTACCGATTACTGGCCCATTAATGGGGGTAACGTGGCTTGGGGAAAAAATTTTAGAACAGGCGAGTACTGAAATTGATGATAAAGAAAATCTCAGCAAGCAACTTCTTGCACTCCAACTTGCTTTTGATATGGGAGAAATTCCTGAAGAAGAGTTTGAAATTCAGGAAGAAGCCCTTTTATTAGCGATTTTGGAAGCAGAACAGGAGGAACACAATCAAACACAAGAGTAAGGCAGGAGGCAGAGGAGGAACTGCCGAAAGGGTTTCCCGACATAAAGGAGGCAGTGCGTTGGGCGGCTTTGCCGACTTGTTCGCCCTTGGCGTTCCCGTTCGCGCAGCGTCTCCGTTAGGAGAAGGGTAGCAACTGCCGTCAGCTGCCGTGGCAGAAGTTAATTCCCATGAATAAATTTCAGTACACCGAAAACTTTTGCCAACATCAAAAATTAGTAGCTTGTGATACCGTGTATTCCCACAACCACAATACAATATTTTTCACGGACAGTACCCCCGAACGCAAGGCTTTTTTCATCGAATTTAATCCGCGATGTGTGGATGAGGGAAAATATAAGTATCGCGATTCAGAATATAATCAGCCATGACTGAAACTAAACCTGCTCGTACCGCACGCAGGGGACGAATATTCCCCCAAATCCAGTGGAATGAGGAACAAAAAGCACGACGTGAAGCCGAACGCGAGGCTTTTTACCAACGTTGTAAACCTATTTTTGATCGAGTTAAATCAGAGTTAATTGAAACTCACTACAACTGGTTTGTTGCAGTTGAACCGGATAGTGGAGAATATTTTGTTGATAAAGATTTAGAAGTAGTTTCATTACAGTGTCGCCAACAGCATCCAGGCAAAATCCACTATACTTTTCGGATTAATGAGTCTGGGGCTTGCGGCACGATATGACGATTTCCGGTTTTTTTGGTGATGAGGATGCACTACTTTTTGAAATTAATTTAATAACATCAGATGGATTAGAATTACCTGTTGGGGCGATGTTTGATACAGGTTTTTCATATTGGTTAGCGATTAATGACCAAGATATAGATGCACTTGGTTGGGAGCGTTTACGAGAGCAAACAATGCGAACTGCACGGGGAGATGTAAAATTTGAAATCTATCTTGGTCAAGTACTATTTGATGGTCAAGAGTTTGACATACCTGTACATGTTGGCAAAGATTTAACAGAAGTTTTACTCGGTCGTCAATGGTTAACAAATCGTCGGTTAGTCGTTGATATACAGTCGGGTGAATTAACGTTGGGATAACTACGACCGATAAAAAGAGAGAAAAATGCCTCAAAGACCAACAGTATCGATTGCTCATTTGACCCCTATTGGCAATTAAGTAATTGGTAGAAAATACACTCATACAATGACTGCTATTACAAAGCACTCAATATACCTTTAGCCCTTGCCTCTTTAATCCAAGTAGGAAATTCGTTTAGTAATCTTTCATACAATTGCTCATCTTCTTGTTCAAGAACATCTTGACCAGTGTGATTATAAAGTGTGTGGCTATTGGGATGAACAAAATGAATATTATGAGAAAATTACGTTACCTCGTACCCTAGAAGCCGAATTAGTTAGTAGTTTAATAGGCGTTACTCACAAAGAACGTTTTTTACCCCCAATATATGCTTGACTGTAAAATTGTTATATAGTACATTTATACTGATATCTGAGGTAAAAAAATGGCTAACAGAATACACTTGAGCTTACTGCAAAATGGTGAGGAGTGGAACAATAAAGTGGACTTAGATCCAAACTTTAAAGCCGATCTTAGCGATGCTGACCTTTGTGGACAAGATTTTTCTTATAGAAATTTTACAGGTGCTAATTTAGCTAATGTTAACTTTAATAAATGCAATTTAACAGGAGCTAATTTTGATAAAGCTAATTTAGTGAGGGCTAAATTCAAAGGAGCTAAATTATTATCAACGTATTTTACTGAGGCTAATTTAAGCAGTGCTGATTTTAGCCCTTACGAAGAAACTATAGGGAATATAGTAGAACCTATAAAAACAGATTTTAGCCTTGCGAACTTTACTGATGCTATTACAGATAAAGCAAATTTTACTGACGTTAGATTTTTCAAAACAACTATGCCAGATCGTAGTTTGCATACTTCACACTAGTATGTACAGGGTTTTATTTCCTAAAATAGAGAGCAAAGGGAATGAGAATGATATAGGCAAGCTTAAATCTTAGTACTTAGTATTCCAATGTTAGGGTGTTGAATTTTGGTGTATTGTCTTCCAACTTAGTATTTGCTTGTTGATGGGTCGTGTCCTCTTCAGCAATTGTTTGACTATTTAAAATAGCAAGACGCTGCTGAATCTGATGTCGGCGTGCTTCGAGTTTCTCTAGTTCCTGCTCTAAACGCTCTTTTTCCAACATGATTTTGTAAGCATTTAAGTAAACTGTTGCTTGAGAACGTTGAGGAGGCATTGAGCTAAGTTTGGCTTGAATTTGTCTGCGGTTTGGAGTGCGATGCATAATAAATTTCTCTTTGGGTATGAAAGTATTTAGTCTAATTAGCCGTTAAAATAAACAGGCGGCTGCTGCTTGGATGCGTTCTAAAGGCTGAACTGAGCGAGGAAGCACAGGTAAGCGAACCATTGTCAAACCTGGAAAATTTGTCTGGCAGTCATCCTTGCTCGCACCATCGCAATTAATGGTTGCTGTAGAAGTAAAGCGGTTGAGAACAAGGTAATTCTGGCTCACACCTATTTCTTGAAGAGATTTGAACAGGCGTTGTTGTTCGGCAAGTACACTAGCCTGGTTAAGTGTAACCCCAATGAACTCTGCTTGTTGTGGGTCTTTTAGCACTTTTTGGGCTTTGACCACGCGCTGTCGCAAAATTCGTAAACGCCCCATAAACTCTGTACGACCAAGGACATTCTGATACTTGATCCAGAGTTTGAAAATCCAAGCTAGCCAGTCTGCCAGTGCAGTTGGCATTTCTAGAAAACGCAGAAGATGACCTGTAGGAGCAGTGTCTAAAATAATCAAGTCTTCTTCTTGTTGCTCTAGCAATTCCATTACTGTTAACAGGGAAAGCATTTCATCGATCCCTGGTAAAGCTTGATCGACAATTTTGCGCCAGGCAACAGGAGCATAGGCAATTTCAATAGCTTCGGTTGTTTGGGTTTCGCCACTCATCATTTCGGCCAGTTCCCATAGGTAATCGGCTCTGAATTGATCGACAATGCGATCGCCATCCACTTCCTGACCTCGAAGATTGGCAGTTATTTGATATGGTTCGTGTCCTAAACTCAGACCAAAGGCATCACCCAAGGAATGGGCTGGATCGATAGAAACAATGCGAATTTTACGCTCAGGATGTTGTTGAGCCATAGCCCAACCAATGGCAGCTGCTACTGTGGTTTTGCCTACTCCACCCTTACCGCCAATTAGTAACAGGCGACGACCTTTGCTCAGAAAATCTCCAAAGCTAGGAGGAATTGTTTCCGGCCATTGAACTGGGAGTAGATCAATAGGAGATAGCGGTTCAAGCTGAGGAATATCGATTTGGTTGATGAGATGGCTGAGGGCTAGAATCCCTAAAGGCTCCTCATCTTGTTGTGGCACAATAAACATCGGCTTTCCGCTAGCAAGATCCGTATACTGACCGATCAGCGGTTGTTGTTCTTGGTAACGATCTGGGTCAGTCGCACTGCCAAGGACTTGGTTAACAAACAACCCTCCGCAAGGAATCTGCATGGTTTGTAAGGCTTCTAGGAATCGTTTTGACTCCAACCAACTCATTGGTTCGGCGATCGCAACTAACAAACAAGCTGTATGGGTGGGATCTTGAAGCAGACGACGACCTTGGGACAGTTCAGCTTTCAGAGTTTGCAAAAACTCGTCAGCGCGATCAGGTGTGTAACTTCCAGCAAAGGTCTTGCTAATAAACCGATGCTTTTCTTGAAACAGTTCAAGAGAGTGGAGGAAAGTGTCTAAAAAGTCCATCAATCCAAACAAGTTGAGAGTATGACCGCTAGGAGCCATATCCACTACTACTCGATCTACCTGCTGCTCCTTAAAAAGGCGTTGGATTTCTAACAAGCCCATCAACTCGTCTAGTCCAGGCCAATTTAAATCCCAAACTGGAAGCAAGTCTTGTCCTTCAACAAAACTACCGCGCTCCACTAACAGTTCTAACACCTGACCATAACGTTCTTTAAACTCTTGTAGCAAACGCTTTGCATCCAACGCCCTTACTAGTAGATTGGGTAGTTCCGCTATGGGACGAGGAATGTCATCAACGCTAACTTGTAAAACATCTCCAAGAGAGTGAGCCGGATCGGTTGAGATTAAAAGAATTTGCTCATTGGCAAATTTCTGTGCCCAACGACATGCAAAGGTGCAGGAGATTGTCGTTTTTCCGACTCCACCTTTGCCGCTAAACATAGCAAGGTGTAGGTTATCAAAAAGTTCCATCCCGTTTGTCATTTCCGGCGTTTTAGGATAAAGTTACTACATATTTTTGAAAGTTACTTAAGTAATTTTGCTGAATAAAGCTATTTAAGGATGGGACGGGATTTACAAAACTTCTATCCTATAGGCTACCGTGTACACACAAGTTGGAAATAATTGACAAATCCGGGTTTTACCCCACCCTAACCCTCCCCGATGCATTGGGGAGGGAACTAGATTTTCCGGTTTCCCCCTTTTACAAGGGGGGATTAAGGGGGGTAATTCGACTTGTGTCTACACCGTAGATCCTATAGAGCGGTGACAGGGAAAGCTTCACAAGAGATGTAATTAATTTTGTTGAGTTACTTACAAAGATTAGCGGAGGAACTATAACTGAGGTAAAGATTTAGCCAGAGGTGTCCAAAGGTAAGGAGATAAGATGGTTAACAGTTCTGAAGGCGATATAAATATTGGGTGTAATGTCCAAGGTATTTCTGAATACAACTTTTTTTCTGACAGTAAGTCTGAGGACATTCATCGTCGTCCACTTAAAACAGACTCTCCCTACTTAGGACTAAAAACTTTTGAAATTAAAGATAAAGACAAATTTTTTGGTCGGGAGAAGTGGATTGCTAATCTGGGCGATCGCTTAAAAAAAGATAATGTACTCTTGCTTTTAGGAGCATCAGACAGTGGCAAATCATCATTGATTCGGGCAGGTTTAATTCCTTATTTGGGAAACAATAACAATTCATTAATTAATATAAGTTTTCACCCAGATGAAAATCCTTTTAAATCTCTTTATCAGTGTCTTGCTTTTACTTATGGGAAAAAATCACCAATAGCGGATATTGCTCGAGAAATAAGAGAAAATACTCTAATTAAAATTGTCACATTCCTCAAACAAGATTATCAGTGCGTTCTGATTTTTATTGACCAATTTGAAGAACTGTTTACGAAAACTCAAAAGCCGGAACGCGATAAATTTGTTGCTAGTCTCTTTCAACTGTTCCAGCAGCAGGATAGCTCTGTGAAAATTGTTTTAACAATGCGCTCTGATTTTTTGGATAAATTTAGTGAGTATCCCCAACTTGCGAAGATCCACGATTGCTATAGTCGTATACTCACTAGAATGAGCGATGGAGAATTAAAGTTAGCGATCGCTGAACCTGCTGCTAGAAATGGCGTTACCTTTGAACAAGGATTAGTTGAGCAAATTATTCATGATTTTCACCAACAAAATGATTATCTACCACTTCTGGCATACACCTTAGATGTACTGTGGGAAAGAGAAAATATTGCAAACCGGGTTCTGAAGACAAAGACTTATAAAGAACTAAAAGAGCAAACGTTTGGTTATTTAGACGAACAAGCTAATCGATTTATTAATGGTAGTGTTGGATGGCACGATCGCCATTCGAAAGAAAAGGAACAAGAGATTCAAAAGTTAAACCTTGCACTGACTGAATTAAAACTGCGCGAGCAATCTGCCAGGGTTTTAAATTTACTTCCTGTTCAACCGCTAGAGGGTTTGGTGCTGGCAATTCAAACAATGGGTGAGAATCTAGAGAAATACCCAAACCAGCTTCTAGCTCCTGTTTTGGGAAGCTTAAAGGAAGCAATGAACACACCCACAGAGACGAATAGCTTGCGCGGACACGAGCAAGAGGTGAATTGTGTAGCCTTTAGTCCTGATGGCAAGTTTATTGCCAGTGGCAGTAGCGATTCTACGGTGTGCTTGTGGAATATCATTGGCAATCCTACTGTTCAATTTTTGTGTGGACACGAGCAAGAGGTTAATTGTATAGCCTTTAACCCTGATGGCAAGTTTATTGTTAGTGGCAGTATTGACGGAATTTTGTGTTTATGGGATCTACAAGGTAATCTCATTACTCAACCGTGGCAGGGACATGAGGAAGGAATTATTTCCGTCGCTTTTAGCTCAAATGGCGATGGCTGCGCCAACCCCTCCGGGGTACGCATTGTCAGTGTTGGTTTTGACGGAACAGTGTGTTTGTGGGATTTAGAAGGTAACGCCATTACTCAACCTTGGCGCGGACACAAGGAAGGAGTTATTTCCGTCGCCTTTAACCCAAATGGCGATGGCTGCGCCAACCCCTCCGGGGTACGCATTGTCAGCGTTGGTTTTGACGGAACGGTGTGTTTGTGGGATTTACAAGGTAACACCATCACTCAACCCTGGCACAAACATGAGGCAAAAATTATTTGCGTCGCCTTTAGCTCTGATAGCAAGTTTATTGTCAGTGGTAGTAGTGATTGTACAGTGCGGTTGTGGGACATACAAGGTAATCCCATCGGTCAACCTTGGCACGGGCATGAAGGACATGTAAATTCTGTAGCGTTTAGCCCTGATGGCAAGTTTATTATTAGTGGTAGCTGCGATCGGACAATACGCTTGTGGAATATCAATGGCAACCCCATCACTCAACCTTGGCGCGGACATGAAGGACAGGTTAATTCCCTAGCCTTTAGCCCCGATGGCAAGCTGATTGTCAGTGGTGGCGATCAAACTGTGCGTTTGTGGGAGCTACATCAAATACTACAAGATCGGGTC
Organism: Nostoc sp. NMS9; assembly: GCF_017114995.1. Lineage (GTDB taxonomy): Bacteria > Cyanobacteriota > Cyanobacteriia > Cyanobacteriales > Nostocaceae > Nostoc. The sequence goes on from NZ_JABXKL010000071.1 coordinate 221,833, forward strand.
ATCGGGCGATCGCAGCGCAAATATGAGAATTGGGTCAATTCTGTCGCCTTTAGTCCTGATGGTAAGTGTATTGTCAGTGCCAGCAATGATTCGACAGTGCGCTTGTGGGATACTGACGGCAACCCCATTGGTCAACCTTGGCAGGGACATGAAAAAGAAGTTAATTCTGTCGCCTTTAGCCCTGATGGTCAGTGGATTGTCAGTGCCAGTAATGATTCGACAATCCGTTTGTGGGATACTGACGGCAACCCCATTGGTCAACCTTGGCAGGGACATGAAAAAGAAGTTAATTCTGTCGCCTTTAGCCCTGATGGTCAGTGGATTATCAGTGCCAGCAATGATTCGACAATCCGTTTGTGGGATAGCAACGGCAACCCCATTGGTCAGCCTTGGCGCGGACATGAAAAAGAAGTTAATTCTGTCGCCTTTAGCCCTGATAGTAAGTGGATTGTCAGTGCCAGCAATGATTCTACAGTGCGCTTGTGGGATAGCAACGGCAACCCCATTGGTCAACCTTGGCGCGGACATGAAAAAGAAGTTAATTCTGTCGCCTTTAGCCCTGATAGTAAGTGGATTGTCAGTGCCAGCAATGATTCTACAGTGCGCTTGTGGGATAGCAACGGCAACCCCATTGGTCAACCTTGGCGCGGACATGAAAAAGAAGTTAATTCTGTCGCCTTTAGCCCTGATAGTAAGTGGATTGTCAGTGCCAGCAATGATTCTACAGTGCGCTTGTGGGATAGCAACGGCAAACCCATTGGTCAACCTTGGCACGGACATGAATATTGGGTAAATTCCGCAGCTTTTAGCCCTGATGGTAAACTGATTGCCAGTGGTAGTCTTGATGGAACAGTGCGCTTGTGGCACTGTGGGTGGCAAGAATGGTTGCAAGTTTGCTGCAACAGGTTACATTATCATCCCATCTTTCAAAATCCTGACAATGGCAGTGATATAGAAATTGCCCACCAAATTTGTCAAAAATATGTATGGAATCCACAATGCCCTAAACAGTTGAACAACCAAGGTGCAGCAAAGCTAAAAGAGAAAGCTTTTTCAGCAGCTTTGGAGGACTTTAAGCAAGCAGTTCAACTTAATTTCACATCGCACTGGAAACATCGCCTTGCTTGGCAATCAATACCCACAGAGAACCAACGTGTAGGTATCTGCCCAATACGGTTGGAGTTTCTAGAGATTTCTTATGAACGTACATCTAGGTCAGACATTTGATAAGTTTGTTGCTGAACTCATTGCTAGCGGACTATAGGACTCCTATTTGAGTTTTGAACAAATTCCGTACATCTGAAGGGTGGCAAA
>NZ_JABXKL010000015.1:0-57852 GCF_017114995.1 Nostoc sp. NMS9
CATCTTTGAGTAAACCCAGCAGTGCTTCAACTACCTGTGGCGAGGCGTTGCCCAAGTTGCCCAATGCAACAACAGCAAAGTAACGCACACTCTCACTCTCATCTTTGAGTAAACCCAGCAGTGCTTCAACTACCTGTGGCGAGGCGTTGCCCAACTTGCCCAATGCAACAGCAGCAGAGTCACGCACACTCTGACTCTTATCTTTGAGTAAACCCAGCAGTGCTTCAACTACCTGTGGCGAGGCATTGCCCAACTTGCCCAATGCAACAGCAGCAGAGTCACGCACACTCTGACTCTTATCTTTGAGTAAACCCAGCAGTGCTTCAACTACCTGTGGCGAGGCGTTGCCCAACTTGCCCAATGCTTGAGCAACAGAGTAACCCACACTCTCACCTTTGAGTAAACCCAGCAGTTCTGCCAATACTTCCTGTTGTTCACCTAAAGCTGCCCGATATTCTCGCAGTCGCCATTCATCTATCAAATTTGTTGATGCTTTCAACAGTTGTAGTGCTTGAGCTTGAAACTGGGTTTCATTTAAATTGCAAAGAATTTGAAAAACTTGTGATTTAACTTTCTCACCTACTAAGCGAGAATTGCTAACTTCAAGCTCAACTAATCTCTGCAAAATATCTGTAATCAAATTACCATCAGATAATTTTAAATCTTCAGATAAACAAGTCCCTGCAAAAAAAAGATTGCGGTGCAGCCATTCTTCATAAGGAGTTTCTTGTTGCAGAATTTCATCAATAATTCTTTTGGAGTTCTTTGGATTTTGTTGAGCTATTAACAGCAACAACACCTCTCGCCAATGGGAATTGTGTAGATAATCTCGAATGTAATTTAGTACTTCGTTAAAGTCTCCTGATTGGCGATCGCGTATTTCTTCTCCTGCCAAATATTCCTGAAACGTCTTATGCACAAAGGCATATCTATCTTGACCTTGTTCGTTTAACAAACCACAGCGTTCTGTAATATGGTCAACTAAACGTTTGGCTTCCTCTTGAGCTTGATGTTTCTGAACTTGATAATTACATTCACGAATATATTCGCTTAATTGCGTAATTAACTCATCTCTCTCAATCAGCGTCCCACCTTCTTTATCGCCAGTTTCACCTTGAGAATGAATCCAATAAGCTAGGCGTTGCATCAATATTTTGATATCATCCAATTGAATATAATTCAGCTTCCAAGACTCAATACCCTTGTTTACATCCCAGTTAATCAATAGCGTATCAACTGCCTGTTCATAGAGTTTATATCGCTGTCTGGGCAAATGTGCGTCATAGCGATGAATCAAAGCAATAATTGTCAGTAGTAAAGGATTGCCTGCTAATAATTTAATGCGTTCTTGTGCTGCTAATGCTTTTTTTAAACTTTCTTGACGCTCTTGTGCTTTTTCTGGGTTGTTTGGCAGTCTGCTGTTATACCATTGCTGAATAAATAAATCAATTTGACTATCATCAAATTTTTCTAGCTGATAATGAGGGAATTCATCTGTACCAAAAAACTCGCGACTATAACCTGCTGGACGCGAAGTTATAATTGCCCGATTTTGAGAATATTGTCCGAGAAAGCTGTGAATTATCTTTACAAATTCATGGCGATCGCTTGGTTTAGCAATTTCATCTAAGCCATCAAGTAATATTAACGCTCTACCATCTTCTAACCAATGTTCAAAGAAACCTTTGGGCAATTCTTTAACATGAATACTATTGGCAAAATTGCGTACATATTCTAAAAGATTCTTCCTTGAAGCTTTGCCTAAGTCTCTAATTCTAATCAAAATTGGCAGTAACTCTAAGTCTGCTGATAAACCGAGTTTTTCAGTCTGCTGTTCAGCCAGCATCACAGCAAAATAACTCATCAAAGTTGTTTTACCAATTCCTGGTTCTCCCAACACAACAAATTTATTGCGTGTATTTTCTTTCAGCAGTTCTTGGGCTGAGAATTTCTTGCCACTACTTTGTTGTTCCCAAAGTAAATTTTGCTGGGGTTGGTAGTTGACAAGGTAATTCATAAAAGCTGTTTTACCAATTCCTGGTTCTCCTAACATAACAAATTTATTGCCTGTATTTTCTTTTACCTGCTCAACTACATTAGGCATCACAAAAATTTGTGGTAGTTTAGCAAATTTTTCTTCTTCTTTTGTTTTTACCTTTATGCCGACAAATTCAACACCATCAAAATAGCCTAGTAGTTGTTTGAGATAATCTGATTTAGCAATTTGAAACTTTAAATATGTATTAGTGTGTTCAAAATAAGCATCTGCAAACTTTTTCAGCCAATGTTCAATACTCTCATTGCGAAACTCTAAGTTTGGCTTTTCTGATTTAATTCTGTGGAATATTTGAATTAAAACTTGTAGATTTGGGGTTGTTTTCTCTGTAAAAGGCTTCTGTAATTCTTCTTGAACTCCTGTATCTTTGAAAAACCTCTCTAAAAGTTCTCTCGCATCCTTTGGAGTACAACGAAAAAATAAATGCTTATCAGAATCTTGATTAGCATCCCACTCTTGGGCGGATTGTACACCTGCTTTCAAAGCTTTTTCTAAGTCTGTAGGATTTAATTCACTATTGATTTTCTTAACAATTTCTGGAAATACTGCTTTTCCTACTGAGCCAGCAATAGTTAATAACTCTACACTCATATTGCTTGGTATATATAGTTAATATACATACTACACGCTTATTAGCTTTGTCAGTTGCTGCGCGAATTTTACAACCGATTCAGGGACGGGGTAATCCTGATTTGCCTGCAACTGTTGCTTTTTTCCATAAGCAACAGCAATTAACCTATCCTACTATTCTAAAAATCCCTAATTCTTCTTGTGAAATGTGCCTGAAAACTTTGATTTTTCGTTTTTAGTGCTCACTCAGCTTAAGAGGTTGTATAAAAAATAGTTGGCTGTGATTTTAATCACATTATTACCCCCCTTGTAAAGTGGGGAAATAAGAAATCTTGTTCCCTCCCCTTTCCAAGGGGAGGGTTAGGGTGGGGTAAAACTAACGCGAAAAACCAAGTGAGTAAGCTATTTCTGGCGATGCCTACGGTTGGCTGCGCCTACGCATTTGCTATTTCGGCGAACTCATTTGCTATTTCGGCGAACTCATTTGTTATTTCGGCGTACGCATTTGTTATTTCGGCGAACTCATTTGTTACTTCGGCGAACTCATTTGTTACTTCGGCGAACTCATTTGTTATTTCGGCGAACTCATTTGTTATTTCGGCGAACTTATTTGTTATTTCGGCGTACGCATTTGTTATTTCGGCGTACGCATTTGTTATTTCGGCGTATTTTAGCCAATACGCGCTACTTCTGCATATTCCGCTTCATTTGTTCTAATTCATCCTGAGTTTCCCAGCTACGGAACTTCTCTTCTAAGTCATCAAAACCACTCGAATAACTGCTAGTCTGATTCGACCAGCCACTGGTTTCAAAACGCTGCTGGGTTTGGGCTTTAGCACGGACTGTCTGTGCTTCGGCGGCTTTAGCTTGTACCTCCTGTCGCCGCTGCTGAATTTTTTGCAGTAGTTCCTGAGATTGGTTAATGCGTTCTTTCAGCCCTTGCATGTGTCCCCAGCGCTGATTTCCTTCGCGCAACAGGGCTGCTTCTCGCTCACCCGCCGCCGCCGCCAAATCCTCTCTATTGGCGTTTTTGGCTTTTTGAATGCGGATATGCCAACGCTGAATTTCTTGCGCGGTGGAGAGAATTTCTTCTTGCGATCGCTTTTCTTGTAATTTTAAATCTGCGATCAGCTTTAATGTGTCTTCTTCTTGCTCACGCAGCTGTTCTAGCAGCGCCTCTAACTCCAAATGTGGATTGTTACGCAAGAATTCTTCTAAACGGTTTTCTAGAAACCGACTCAAATCATCAAATAATCCCACTGCTAGAACTCCAGAGATCGGGTGCGTGACTACTTTATTGTAGTGGGCGGAATGTAAATTTTAATAGTTCCCATCGGGTGAACTTCTGGGTGTTAGTTAGATTTCAAAGTTGGGAAGAATGTATTTGGTGAAACTACGCAAACAACCCTGACTTACAAAATAAGGCTTTAATCAGTATGAGTTCTGATTTTCAACCACCACCTAAGAGCTTGTCCATACTAGCTTCTGTAGGAGGAATCGTTACCGCTGCGATCGCGATCGCAATTTTAAATGTTTGGTCTAAGCAACTTTCCCAGACTTCTATAAAAAAACCTGAAATATCATCAACATCCCCAACTGCTTCCCAACCACAGAAAACCCAACCCCCTGTCTCTGATGCGAAAGAAGCTGAAATAGTTGCCAGTCTTGATGCTAAATCCGTAGTTTTGCCGGGTCAACCCATTCCTAAGAACCAATTAACAGTAGCCATAATTCCCTATACTGCTCCTGGAGTTGGAAAACTGACCCCAGAAGAAACGACAACGGCCCGTCAGGCTTGGTCATACTTCCAGCACAACTGGAACGATGAAACTGGCTTGATTAATTCTGTTGATGGCTTTGCCTCTATAAGTATGTGGGATCAGACAGCAGCGATCGCAGCCTTAGTCAGTGCTAGAGAACTCAATATCGTGCCTGCGGCTGAATTTGCAGCCAAAATGAGCAAAATGTTGAATACACTGGCATCAATGCCTTTGTATAAAGGAGAACTCCCCAACAAAGTTTACAATGCGAAAACTCTCGTACCTGTTAATTATGGTCAACTAGAAAAACGGGAAGAAATTGGATGGTCAGCTATTGATTTAGGAAGAATGGCAATCTGGTTGAAGATTGTCGAGGCAAAGTATCCCGAAATGCGATCGCAAACAGCAGCAGTTTGGAAACATTGGCAAGTCAAGCGTCTGACCACAAATGGCCAAATGTACGGTACTGCCGTTATCAAAGGCATAGAACAGTACAATCAAGAGGGTCGCTTAGGCTATGAGAATTATGCTGCTTATGGTTTGAAGCTTTGGGGCTTGGATGTTAACAAAGCCTTAGATTATCAGTCCCATACTGCCTTTGTCGATCTTTACGGACAGGGAATTCCTTACGACAAACGGGACTATAAAAACTCTGGAGCCAATAACTACGTTCTTAGCGAACCCTATATCTTAGATGGTATCGAAACTGGGTTTCAAGCTTTGCCTAAAGCTTATGCCGATCGGATTTTAGCTGCTCAAGCAGCACGTTATGAAGCCACAAAACAATTAACTGCCGTCACTGAAGATAACTTAGATCGCCCGCCATACTTTGTTTACAATAGCCTATTTGTCAACGGAGAACCTTGGGCAACCATTGCAGATACCAGAGAACAGCACAACAATTTGCGATTCCTCAGTGCCAAAGCTGCGATCGGCTGGCATGTACTTTATAACACTGCTTATACCCGCAAGTTATTTGATTTCGTTCAAGGCAACCTTCAGTCTAAAGAAGGCTGGTACAACGGCTTTTATGAGTCTCTGCATCAGCCCAATAAAACTCTCACCGCTAACAATAATGGTGTAATTCTGGAGAGCTTACTGTATAAGCAAGTTGGGCAACCACTTACTGTTTGGGCAGGAGTCAAGAGTCATAAGTCAACTGAGAAGACTATAAAAAGACCGTAAGTTATATCATGTTAGTGATAATACCCTCTCCAACCTTGCCCTCAGTAAAGCTACGGTATAGACACAAGTCAAATTACCCCCATCAATCCCCCTTTCTAAAAGGGGGGAAATAGGAAATTTCGTTCCCTCCCCTTTATAAGGCTACGGCGCGGCGTACACACAAGTCAAATCCAGTTTTACCCCATTGGGATCAGCCAGAAAGCCCTCATGTAGAGACGCGATTTATCGCGTCTAAAAGACTGGCTCGTTAACAAGACGCGATAAATCGCCGTCTCTACAGACGAATATACTCGTCAATTATTCCTTGACAGACTACTATTTCCGACTTGTGTGTACACCGTAGCCTTTGCAAGGGGAGGGTTAGGGTGGGGTAAAACCTTGGTTAATCAGTTGTGTGTACACTGTAGCCTTTACAAGGGGAAGGTGCGCGTCAGCCCGGGTGGGGTTATGTGTCGTAAGTATTTTTTGAATTGGTATAAGTTGCTATTCCTCAAGGGTGTTCGCCATATTTCATAATAAAATGCGTTCAGTCGGTGAATACCCTAAAAAATTTGGTATGTTATATCATGTCCGCATAATTAGTTATGATTCCCACAGTCATTGCACCCCACCCCTTAATCCCCTCCCCGCAAGCGGGGAGGGGAGACAAAGCGTAGCTTTGGCGGGGTGGGGTTCTTCAGGTTTGATAAGTAATCAAGCAGACATGATATTACTCATGCTCAAACGCTTACGCAGCCGAAAAATTTCCTTAGTAGCTATGCTTGTGCTTGTTATATGCTTTACTTTGGTAGGTCTGCGTTCATTTGGGCAAACAATTATGACATCAGCACCCCAACTACTCACCGACCCATTTTTGCAACTGCCAACTGCAACTTCAGTACGAGTAGTTTGGTTTACTGAATTTGCTGGTGTTAATCACACAGTAAGCTACGGCGAAAATCTTAAACAAGCTGCTAAGGCAAATACTACCAAACTCAGTCGCATACGTGAAGACCAACACTCAAGAGTTGCAAACCAAACCAAAGACGGACAAGTTTATCAAAAACCCGTCCAGCGAGACATTTGGCGACATGAGGCTGAGGTAACTGGGTTAACTCCTGGTGTGCGGGTTAACTATCGTGTCACGAGTGTGCAAGAAGACGGCGAGAGTGTTGACAGTGATGTTTTTAGCCTTGCAGCTACTCCCAAATCAGATACACCACTAAAAATTCTACTTACCTCAGATCATCAATTAAAACCGATGACAGCGGCAAATCTGCAAAAGGTGGTAGAAACAGTTGGACGGGTTGATGGCGTGTGGTTTGCCGGTGATTTGGTAAACGTTAGCGATCGCGCCTCAGAATGGTTTGATGATAATGTTGGTGGTGCTTTGTTTCCTGGTTTACAAGGTCATGCTAAATATGAAATGACGCACGACGGTGTTAAGACAACCTACACTGGTGGACAAATAATTCAACATGCACCCATGTTTACTTGCATTGGCAATCATGAGGTGATGGGGCGCTTTGCCAGGACGGGAAGTTTAAATGATGAATTTGATGATACAATTCCCCGTGTTGTTGCTCAAAAAATCTACCCAGATAAATCTTTAATCGATAATTCTTTTAATACTAATACCTACGAAGAGATTTTCTCTTTACCAAAAAGTAAAGAGGGTGGAAAAAGGTATTATGCAGTTAGTTTTGGTGATGCGCGTTTGGTGGTACTGTACGCTACGAATATGTGGCGGACTCCCAGCTTAAATGGAAAGCATAAGGGTAGATATCGAGAAGCTGAAAAGGATTTAAATAATCCTGAAAATTGGGGTTATGGACAGGTGATTTATGAGCCAATTGCTAAAGGCAGCAAGCAATATAATTGGCTAGAGTCGGAACTTAACAGCCCTGAGTTTCAACAAGCAAAATACAAAGTTGTGATGTTCCATCATCCACCCCACACTCTGGGTGATAATATAGTTCCTGCTTATACAGAACCAGTACAGATAATTGAACGGGATAGCGGCAATATCAAAGCAGTGCGTTACGAGTACCCTAAAGACGCAGATTATATTATCCGCGATGTTGTCCCAATACTTGAAGCAGCTAATGTGCAATTGGTATTCTATGGGCATTCCCATTTGTGGAACCGCTTTGTTAGTTCCAGTGGAATGCACTTTCTAGAAACATCTAATGTAGGTAATACTTATGGCGCTGCTTGGGGTGATAGAAAGCGAGAAGTGCCAATTGGATATCAAGAGGATTATGTTAAGCTTGGCGATCCTAATGGGTTAGAACCGATAGTGCCAACAATTGCCCCAATGCTTGGTGAAGATGCAAAGCCAATGCCTTATATTGCGAGTAATGATATTACGGTTTTCAGTATCTTTGATACGGGGACGGGTACGATAAGTAGTTATCGCTTTGATACTCGCAAGCCTGATTCGGAAGTATTGAAATTTGATGAATTTAAATTGAAATAGTAGGGTCATCTCGCATTCGCCAGCCAAAATCTGATAATTTGACAACTCTATGGTCGTCAGAAAACCCCATTCCACCAACAAAGAGCAATCCCGTACTGCTTGCTGTGGATTACAAAGCGATGTAAGTCGGAATCTGTCCACCCCATTGCTATCTAGGTAATGTAGTGCAAATCGGCGATTGTGCTGTCACTGCGGATTTTGACCCTACGCCAAATCATTGGACTGATGCCCAGGATAAAAATATGAAGCTGGTAGATTACAAGTTGCTCAGAATCGGACATTGGGTCATCTTACTGCATTGCATATCCCCCATCTCCCCCGAAAAAAAATCGCTCTCTTATTCTTAGCTTGCTTGTGTAGTTTGATTTGATAATGTAAAATTCAAACCAGGTATTAAATCGCACAGTTAATATATAGCATTTAAACAGCAATGGTACAGCTAAGAAACAGCAACGACGTAACGCCTTCTTCGTCCTCACGTTTGAACCCAGTCCGCCTCAAATACACAATCAACGGTAATGGCGAATCCATTATTGAAAAAAACTGTGAATTACTTGTCATAGCTTGTGACCCCAGGAACTTGTCTAAAATTTGTGATTACACGCCTGAAGAACGCACTATCTTTGACAAGTTGAGAAATTTCACATTCCATACATCGCTACTCAAAGTCGAGGTCAATAATTCATCTTCCCAGACAAAAACATATCCTGTCATATTTGGTCCGAAACTATTGGAGGAGATGAACGGAACTGTCTATGCATATCGTAACGAATCCGCCAAGCAATTTGGACCTCAGCGTGCGAGTCAAATGACACATAACTTGGTGACTGTCTATCAATTGGTAGGCGAAACTAAGACCCCATGGCCCGCCAGTGAGTTTGAGAAAAAACTTAAACAGGACTTGCAGAACAGCGACTGGTGGCCATTCTCTCTCAACTACGAGGTAGTGGAAACCGTCACTACACCTTACTTTGATCACTTCTCTAATGAAGACTTGAAGGAGGGCTTCCCTTGGAAGCTTCTGAATTTGCAGGGACACAATAAGACCTTGTATGTGCATGGATTCACTTGCTTTGAATCGGTCTTGCATTGCTGGGATTACGCCGCATTAATGCTGAATTCTGTGGACAGTGCAAAAAAAGCCTTGCCAAGTGATTCAGACGCGCCGATTGTAATTCTGGGTGCTGGTGTTAGTGGTCTCTTATTTGCCGTTAGGCTAAAGAGATTGGGATACACGAATATAGAAATTCTGGAATCAACCGACCGATACTGTGGAAAAACCCATACCATTACTGAAGACGGCCCTTATCCAAGCGGCTCAGATGAGAAGACAGTCTGTGAGTTAGGCACATGTTATTTATCGCCTTCCTACTATCACATGATCGAGGAACTGAAGGAATTTTTTGTGGACAACGACCAAATTGATTTCGTTGGAAATGATCAGGATTTTAGAGGGATTCTCACCAAAGGCGAATTTCCAGATTCTTTTCATGTGGCTCCCCTTGTTACACAACCCGAATATATCGTTTTGAAAGCTAAAGCCTTACTAGGTCGCCCCCAAGATTATGATTCAAGGTTGATACAACTTAGAATTGCTTTTGACCTTGCCAGATACAATATCCTTCATTACGAGATCATGGGTTTACAAAAGCCGATGCCAGCAAAGCCACCAATGGCATTGCTGAATAAAACGTTTTATCAGTTCTTGGAAGACAACAAACTACTTAGCCTTGTGGGCATGATGGAGTATATCTATTCTGTGCAGGGGTATGGTGTGATGACAGCCATCCCCGCTTATTATGGCTTAATCTGGATCACACCTATCGTTATCCAAACGATTTTGCTCGATAATTTGGGTGTAGAAAATAAACCCGTTGTTACCGCATTGAAAAAAGGTTGGGGCGATCTTTGGGATCAAATAGTAACAAAAGAAAATCTTAATATTACCTATTTGGCGGAGACTAAATCTATTACACGTCTAGGCTAATGTCTCTAAATTAGTCTTGACAAAAATATAGGTTAGTGTATCTACTACAGAAGAGGCAGAATTCGTCATTAATGAGTGGTTGAACTCCGTAAAAGTTACCTCTTTAACGAACTGCCTTTCCTTCTCTTCTCTACCAGAGGCTGCGCGAACGGAACGCTACACGAATGCGTAGCTTCTCGTAGAGAAGGAGAGTAGATCATAGACTAGCGATCGCTTCGGCAACTAGTTTAGAAACAAAGGGTAAAATATCCCGACTCTTAGCTTGGGCTTTCCCTTCAGTAAATACCACTAAGAGGTAAGGACGCTGTTCTGGTAACTCAATATACGCAGCATCATGGCGAACTTGACTTGTCCAACCTGCTTTTGACCAAATTTGAGCATTTTCAGTCAGTCCACCGCCTAAAAAACCTGTTACCTGATTTTCCTCGGCATCAGGGGATATATCGTTGAGAGGGCGTTTCAGTAAAGCCATCATGGCTTGCGATCGCGCACTTGAAACCGCTACTCCACCTACAATACTATGCAGTAACCTAGCGATCGCATTTGTGGTCAACATATTACGATTTTCTAGTAATTCTCCTACAAATGCCCGTTCCCGCCCATAAGGGCCATCACCCCAAGTTTTTTGACAGACGTTTATTGTGTCCATTTCTTCCCAACCCAAAGACTGGTAATAGCGGTTAATAATATTACGCTGATATTTCCAGGTTTCAAAGGGGCCGATTGGTAATTCTGGGCCTGATGTAGTGCCACTCAAAATATCTACAACTAAGCTGGTAGCATCGTTACTAGAATCGACAATCATATCCTGCAAAGCTCGCTCCAACTCCTTGGAGGTTTGACTCATGCCTTTTTCTAGCCATTCGTTTACCGCCACCAGGTAAAATAGCTTGACTACACTGGCAGGATAAATCCGCTCAACACCGCGATAAGTGAAACCACGAACTGAGTGATCCCAAAAAGCGTTGGGAGTCAGCGCCCCACCAGTATTTACTCGCACTGGTGGATCGTAAACAACCCAAGTCAAGGCAATTTGGTTACGTGCTAAGGTTCCAAATGCTGCCCAAGTTGCATCTAAAATGCCTAACCCAAGATTTTCGAGTTGTTCGTCTTTATTAAAAAAAATCATTCTCTGATAATGTCCTTTAATCTAAAATCCAAAATCCAAAATCCAAAATCAGGGGAGTATCAGTGTTTAGCTGACCTGAATTTATATGATTCTCCTGAATGTACGCGTTTAGCAACTCAAGCTGCATCTGGAAGACATTTGTGGGTAACATCAAATCATCAAAATTTGGCGGTTGAGGTGTATTTATGTGAAGATGACTATCCAGGATGGGTATACCTTTCAGATTTTGATTCATTACAATCTGCTACTGTACCTTATCAGGCTGCAACATTTTCTGAATCGGAGATTAAAAAACTCCTAGCAGAGATTATCGCCTTTACCCAAAAAGCGATGCAACAATCAAATTATTACCTTTGGGGTGGTACGGTTGGGCCAAATTATGACTGTTCTGGGTTAATACAGGCGGCGTTTGCTTCGTTGGGTATTTGGCTACCTAGAGATGCCTATCAACAGGAAGGATTCACTCAACCAATTACAATTGCAGAATTAGTAGCTGGGGATCTGGTATTTTTTGGAACTAGCCAAAAAGCCACCCATGTCGGGCTTTATTTGGCGGATGGTTATTATATCCATAGTTCTGGGAAAGAGCAGGGACGGAATGGGATCGGAATTGATATTCTCTCGGAACAGGGAGATACGGTTAGTCAGTCGTACTATCAACAGCTGCGAGGTGCTGGTAGAGTTTTTAAGAGTTACGAACCACAGAGACGCTGAGGACGCTGAGGCTTATGAGGAGTGGGTTGGTTTCCGAAAGGAGTAGTGAGGAGAATGGGGCGATTTCAACAATTGTTCCAGATGTTTCGGTGGTGGTGCCGATACATGACGAGGTGGAAAGTTTGCCACTTTTATTAGAAGCGATCGCCTCTACTTTATCCTCTAGTCAGATAAATTATGAAATCATTTGTGTGGATGATGGTTCTACAGATGGTTCTGGGGATTTGCTCAAGAAAGAGGCGCAAATCCGCACTGATTTAAAGGCAGTGATTTTGCGTCGCAACTACGGACAAACTGCGGCGATGGCTGCTGGATTTTATTATGCAGTCGGTAAAGCGATCGTTACTTTAGATGCCGATCTCCAGAATGATCCAGCTGATATCCCGATGTTATTAGCAAAGCTGGATGAGGGTTATGATTTGGTGAGTGGTTGGCGGCAAAAACGCCAAGATGGGGCTGTAAATCGTTTACTTCCTTCTAAAATTGCCAATTGGCTAATTCGCCGCACCACTAGCGTGAATATTCATGACTATGGCTGTTCGCTGAAAGCTTATCGTCCCGAACTTTTGGCAGATATGAACCTCTACGGGGAATTACACCGATTTTTACCTGCTTTGGCGTACATCGAAGGAGCTAGAATTACCGAAATACCTGTACGTCATCACGCCCGCCGCTTTGGTCGTAGTAAATATGGAATTTGGCGGACATTCCGGGTATTGATGGATTTGTTAACCATTCTGTTTATGAAAAAATTCCTCACCCGTCCGATGCACGTTTTTGGGCTGTTGGGCTTGATTTCAATGTTTTCGGGCACTGCGATCGGAATTTACTTGACTTTCGTCAAATTAGCTTTAGGTGAGATGATTGGCAATCGCCCTTTGCTGATTTTAGCAGTTCTGCTGCTACTAACGGGAGTGCAGCTGTTTTGCTTCGGACTTTTAGCAGAATTGCTCATGCGTACATACCACGAATCCCAAGGACGGCCTATCTATCGCGTGCGAGAGGTGGTAGCAAAAAATGTTAAGTAACGTAACAATAGTAGTCATTGGTCACTTGTACTGAGCGTAGTCGAAGTATTAGTCATTAGCAAATAATTAAGAGTAAATATTGGTTGACTCTAGACAAAGGACAAATGACAAATGACAAATGACAAATGACAAAAAACTAGTTAAATTGCATCTACCTTGAAAGCATTTAATACCTTTGACGCCCAACTGCGGCGCAACCTGCTGATTTTATTTACGGCAGGTTTATTATTCTGGTCGAGCCTGTCTTCGCTCTTACCAACTCTACCGCTTTACATCGATGATGTGGGCGCAAGCAAGCAAGAAATTGGTCTTGTGATGGGCAGTTTCGCCATTGGGTTATTGCTATCTCGCCCAATGCTGGGACGATTAGCCGATGAACGCGGTCGCAAAATTGTTTTGTTGATTGGTACGATCGTAGCTGCGATCGCACCCTTTGGTTACTTGGCAACCCAATCAATTGGGCTGTTGATCCTGGTGCGGATTTTTCACGGCATTAGTGTTGCTGCTTTTGGCACTGGCTACAGTGCCTTAGTCGCAGATTTAGCACCTGCCAAGACTCGTGGTGAAATCATTGGGTACATGACCCTAGCAACTCCCATTGGTTTAGCAATTGGCCCTGCCTTGGGTGGGTATTTAGAAGCGACAAGTGGTTACGGGATGTTATTTCTGTTATCCGCGGAATTGGGTTTTGTCGCCCTCTTGGGGATTTTACAAGTTACAAATCCGCCAGTGCAAACGCAGGAGCAGACAGAGGGAGAGGATCACAAATTTTGGCAAATTTTGGCCAGTCCACGGGTGAGAGTTCCAACTATAGTTATGTTGCTGGTTGGTTTGTCCCTTGGTGCTGTACATACCTTTGTATCGTTGTTCCTCAAATCCACTGAAGTGGACTTCAATGGCGGACTATTTTTTACAGCTGCGGCAATTTCTAGTTTTACTATCAGGGTGTTTGCTGGTAAGGCAAGCGATCGCTTCGGGCGCGGTTTGTTTATTACCTTTGGTATTTTTTGCTACGTTTTGGCGTTAATACTGCTGTGGCAGGCTGACAGTGCGATCGTTTTCTTACTGGCTGCGATCGCTGAAGGTGCTGGTGGTGGTACACTGTTCTCGATGATGATTACCATGATGGCAGACCGCTCGCTGCCGCAAGAACGGGGGAAAATTTTTGCTATATGCATAGCTGGACTTGATCTGGGAATTGCGATCGCTGCTCCTCTTTTGGGTATTATCGCAGAACTTGTAGGCTACCGCGATATGTTTGGCTACGGTGCTGCGATCACTTCTCTAGCACTTGTCCTCTTCCTCACCCATTCGAGCAAAAACCTATCCAACTCACTGCGCTTTGCACTAGGTCTAGCTCCAGATGCCTACGCCTTGAAAAACTTAAAACTTAGGAGTGATGAAATTTAACTCCTCACTCCTAACTTTCAACTCTTAACTTTTTGAAAACGGGCGAGGAGGGATTCGAACCCCCGACACCGTGGTCCGTAGCCACGTGCTCTAGTCCACTGAGCTACACGCCCTCACCGACAATCTATATTAACACGTTCTAACCAAATGGCACAAGATAATTTTCCAGCTAATTTTGCCAACTTAACCCATCTAGATCGCCAAGGACAGGCACAGATGGTGGATGTATCTGATAAAGCACCCACCATTCGCCAAGCAGTAGCAGCGGCTAAGGTGCGAATGCTGCCAGCCACTTTCGCTGCTATTCAAGCCGGAAATGTCCCAAAAGGGGATGTGTTGGCAACTGCAAGATTGGCTGGAATTATGGCAGCCAAGCAAACAGCCACTTTAATTCCCCTGTGTCATCCGTTGCCTTTGCAAAAAATCGCAGTGGAGATCATACCCAATCCCCAACTACCGGGTTATCAAATTCAAGCCACAGTCAAAACCAAAGCTGAAACGGGTGTAGAGATGGAAGCCTTAACTGCCGTTTCTGTAGCTGCCCTGACTTTATACGATATGGCAAAAGCCTTAGAAAAGTCGATTCAAATTGAATCAATTTGTTTAATTAGTAAGAGTGGCGGGAAATCAGCAGATTATTCACCGACAGAGCAATAATCTACACTATTTTGGGGTATTGACACAAGAGGCAGAGGGGCAGGGGGAAGGGTGCAGAGGAGAGGAATTTTTCCCTGTTCCCTGCTCCCCAGTCCCCAGTTATGGAAGATTATCAGGATCAATGCCGAGATTACGCAAATATGCTGCTAACTGTTCAGCGCGTTGGCGTTCTTGTTCAGCGCGTTGACGTTCTTGTTCTAGCAATAACTCAGCCTGTTCTACCCGTTGATTGAGTTCCAAGGAATTCAAAAATCTCTGTCCATCTGGACGGTAAATTACTAACTCTCCAAGGCCCGTTTGAAATCTAATTCCTAAGCGAGGACTGAACCAACCATCCATTTGCCATAGCTTATTCAAATGGTTGTTTTGCCGCACCCAGGCATCTAGTTGAAAACTTTCAGGGTCGTATAAGTAGTATTCTTCAACACCATAAGTATCGTAAAATTCCAGCTTACGCTCCATCTCCTTGGTATCATTACTATAAGAAAGAATCTCAAAGACTACTTGTGGTGGAATATTATCTTCTTGCCACTGACGATAGGAACGACGTTTTCCCTTTGGTCTACCGAAGACAACCATCACATCAGGTGCAGTCGGTGTAATCAGCCGAGAACGGACGGGATACCAGAGCAAATCTCCTGCAATCAAAACATTGTCATTATTAGCAAACAGAATCTCTAAATTCTCCTTAATCAAGACAATCCAACGATATTGCTCTGTATTGTCTGCCATTGGTTTGCCGTCGCTATCTGGATAGAGGAGATCGGGGTCTATTTGCTCAAAGATCGTCATCGGATTTAACCCAGCGGCTCTTAACTTCCAATTTAATTATGACTGTTTCTAGAAGTCTAATAGCAACGACTGCACCAAAAACCTTAGAATGAGTAGGGTGTATTTAAATCTGTAACAAATATTTATGCCTCCTCGTTGGCCTCGCAAACCCGATCGCAAAGACCCTGATTACCGCAAGATTGATGACCGGATGAATTTTGCCATGCATGTAGCGATCGCTGCTATGATTAATTCTGGCTTATGGTTTTTTCACATCTTGAAAAGCACTACCTGGGACTGGCTGCCGTTGTTGACTGCAAGTTGGACAGGAATAGTATTAGTGCATCTGATTTATATTAGTGCGATCGCTAATTACAGCGAAACTCCACCTAAATCCACCTGAAGACGGACTGCTGATGCTGGGGCGATTGTAACCTGTGGTAGTAGAATCAGCCTATTAATTGAACGATAATGTAAAAAAGCCTGAGATTTCGCACTCTTTCTTAACGTAGGGTTATTTTTATGGCAAAGACTAACACCACAGAACTACTGGAAGCCCTAGCAGCTGAAATTGGCGAAAATGTCTACATAGACATTGCCAAATGGCATCTTTATTTATCTAATGCCAAACTGCACACCCTTGTTGCTGAACAGTTGTATCCTTTAATTACTTCCAACAATGTAAGTGAAGATCAAGTTTTAAAAGTCTTGAAATCAATTACAGTAAAAATTGGTGGTGGTAGAAGCGAACTTCCTTTGAGTGATTTACTGCCACTGCAATGCCAAGTAACATTAGTTGATATTTTAGAAAAATATCAACGCGAAATCTAATCTCTACAACCAAGATTATTTGAATTAGACAATTTTCTCGGTCAGTATTCCCTGATTAGACTTGAAATGCTGAATTGAGGATTAATTTCTTGTGTCAATCTTATAAAGATAAAAACCACACAGACACATAGATGAATTTAGTGTAATTTATGTGTTTATATTTGGTAAAAATGTCCTTTAACAGTTAAGGAATCTCGACCTTCTAAATCGGTTGAGAGGTGAGTGAGTATATCTTGAGAATCACTGCCGACTTCATGCAAATTTATTGAGGCAATTTCTATGCTTTTACAAGTCAAAGATAGTGGCGAATTGGTAAAAATTGTTGAAATTCAGGAATTAATTGACCCGAATACTGATGTTGTTCAGGCAAAAGACCAAGAAGGTCAAGAAGAACAGCAACCTGAAACTTTTAAAAAACAAAATCTCGTTTTTCCTTCAGGTGAAGTTCTACCACGCTGCTGGATAGATGCTGACTATAGACACGGCAACGGTTAATGATTTTAAAATCAGATAATTGCTAATCGAAGTAAACTATTAGCAATTATCAATAGTAGGGGCATACATCTGTGCGCCCCTATTACTATGTGCTAGTTGATTACTTCTTGTTCTGCTAATGTTGCCTTTTCATTCTGCTGAAACTTTGGGAAAAATCTCTTAGTAATCCAGTCAGTTAAAATGTGAGACAGTAATCCCAAAGGCCCAGCGAACAAAGATAAAGCCAGAGAGTGAATTGTCCAAACACCTGTTTTCTGTCCTTCCCAATAAATCCAGCGACCGACAAATAAATCCATCACTAAAAAATGAATCCAACCTGTTGCCGCAGCTGTTTCATCTGCAAAAAACCGTGCAATATCAGCTAATTGAGGATTCGATAAAGCTTGAGCATTTTCTGGGGTAATGCTGTTGATAAATAAATACAAATATGCCCCAGCTAAGAGCACAAAGGGTAAATATGATGACATTATCTGTCGTGTAACTTTCCAGTTAGGCAATAAAATCATCAACGCCCAAAATGGCAATACGAAAAGGTTGGCAACGTTAAATAGTTGAGAAATCGTCATATCTATGTAAATTGAAGGGTGAGGGTTTAAGACTTATAAAGCTACAAGCTGTGATTCAATTTCTGAAGACTTCAAATCACGTCCGATGAAAACTAAGCGCGTTTGCCTAGCCTCTTCTGGTTTCCAGGGGCGATCGTAAAATTTATCAAATCGGTTTCCTACGCCTTGCATCACTAGGCGCATGGATTTATTTGGCACTGCTACAAAGCCTTTAATCCGGTAAATTTCTTGTTGTTGTACCAATGTTTGCAACTGCTGTTGCAGCTTTTCTGGGTCAAATGCACGATCCAAAATTAGATTAGCTGAAGTAATTTCTTCGTCGTGATTGTGGTCTTCTTCAGTATCATGATGACTAGGACGAGAATCTAAATTGTCTTCGACTGCGCCTTGGAATCCTAATAATATAGATGCGTCTAGTTGAGAACGGTCGCTCTCGACAATCTTCACCACTCTGGGCAACTCTTGCTTAATCAAGTCCTCAACTCTGGCTTTTGTCTGGGCATCTACCAAGTCAATTTTATTTAACACTACCAAGTCTGCACAAGCAAGTTGGTCTTCAAACAGTTCTTGCAAGGGTGTTTCGTGTTCTAGATTATCATCTGCTTGTCGCTGGGCTGCGATCGCTTCTGGATCGCTAGCAAATATCCCGGCTGCTACCGCCGCACAATCTACTAACGTAATCACGGCATCCACAGTGGCGGCGTTGCGAATTTCCTGCCAACGAAAAGCTTTTATTAGTGGTTTCGGCAAAGCTAAACCAGAGGTTTCAATCAAAATGCAGTCGATGCTATCTCGCCGCTTAATTAACTCTTGCATCGTCGGGTAAAACTCTTCCTGCACGGTGCAGCATAAGCAGCCGTTGGTTAATTCAAAGATATTAGTGTCACCCTCACCATCTTCGGGACAAATTTGACAGGATTTCAATAATTCGCCGTCAATACCGAGTTCGCCAAATTCATTGACTAAAACGGCAATGCGCCGTCCTTGGTTGTTTTGTAGCAGGTGGCGAATTAGGCTGGTTTTTCCACTACCTAAGAAGCCTGTGATCACTGTGACAGGAATTTTCGTAGCCATATTTTTGCCTGATTTACCCAGTATGGTAAGTTTTAGGGGTTACAAACTTAAATACTGAGATTAAGCTTGGTTTGAAGATTGACTTAGTTATTTTAAGCTGAAAGTCTATGGTAAACCTGAAAATATTGCCGTTATTGTTGAGTTTAGGTTTGGCTTTAACTCTTCAAATCAGGTGGCACAAACGGTAGAGGAGTTGGAACAAAAAGCGACGTCTGCCGAAGAAGTGAAAAATTATGAAGAAGCCGCTAATATTTGACGGAGTTTCATTGAACGGGATGCCAAAAACAGTTATGCTTACACCAAGCTGGCAGATATCCTATCTAACACCCCTGCGGGGAATTCAAAATTCAAAATTCAAAATTTAAAATTGAAGACCCCACGGATAAATCTGGGGGCTTGAATTAATGTTGCTTTGCATTTTTTCTTTTCTATAAATAAATTCAGGGACTTGTATCCTTTTTTTGTTTGGTCAGGGGGGTGACTTCCTGCCTTAGGCATCTAATTAGCGACAATCTCGCCAAATGGACTTAAGACGTGTTGCTGTTCGACTTGTGGCAGATTATCCAATGGCAGATAGGAAAATAGTAGTTCGGCGACTCGATAAGCTTCTTCTAGGTGAGGATAACCGGAGAGAATAAAGGAATCAATACCTAAAGAAGCATATTCCAAGATTCTGTTAGCAACAGTTTGGGGATCGCCTACTAGGGCAGTTCCTGCACCACCCCGCACCAAACCCACCCCAGCCCACAGATTTGGGCTAATCTCTAATGCTTCACGATCGCCATGATGCAGTTGAGTCATTCGCCGTTGTCCAACTGAATCCATCCGGGCATAAGCTTTTTGAGCTTTGGATATCGCTTCATCATCGACATACCGAATCAATTGATTGGCTGCATCCCAAGCTTCACTTTCAGTTTCCCGCACAATTACATGTAAGCGAATGCCAAACTGTAAAGTCCTACCTTCTGCTTCTGCCAATCTCCGAACGGTTGCAATCTTCTCTGCTACTTGCGCGGGTGCTTCGCCCCAAGTTAAGTATACATCTACGTGTTTAGCGGCAATATTTTGGGCAATGGGCGATGAACCACCAAACCACAATGGTGGATGGGGCTTTTGTACTGGGGGAAACAGTAGCTTCCCATCTTGAATATTCAGATAGTCGCCTTGGAAATTGGCTAATTCACCACTAGAGATCGCTCGCCATACTGTCAAAAATTCATCTGTTAATTCATAACGCTGGTCGTGATCCAAATGCAACCCATCTCCTGCCAACTCCACTGGATCACCACCTGTCACCACATTAATTAGTAAGCGTCCGCCAGAGAGGCGATCAAAAGTCGCCGCCATCCGTGCCGCCACTCCCGGCGATACTAATCCCGGACGAATTGCCACCAAAAAACGCATTTGTCGCGTTAGTGACACTAATGTTGATGCTACAATCCAAGCATCTTCACAAGAGCGACCTGTAGGTAGTAACGCCCCTGTAAAACCAAGATCATCCACGGCTTGAGCTATTTGCCGCAGATAGGCAAAATTCACTGCCCGCCCGCCTGTCGCGGTTCCCAAGTAACGTCCGTCGCCGTGGGTTGGGATAAACCATAATAGCTGCATCAGTCTTGTCCTTCTAAGAGTAAAAGTTGGGTTTTGGCAGTTGATCGTTTAACGCCCAATTTCCTATATCTTGGATTTTGTAATCCACTGGATCGTGGAGAGTGAACGTGCGGAGATTACGCCAATAGCGGTCAAAACCATATTTGGCATTAGTAGCGCGTGCGCCCATAACTTCAAAGATGCGGTTGGTGATGTCTAAGCCGACTCTAGTCGCGACGACTTTGGCTGTAGCGATAAACAGCGCACATTCTCCCCGTTGTTCTGCGGTGAGTGACCATTCCTGCTCCCAAGCTGTTTGTAGTAATTCTCCTGCCTGGTCAACCAGACAAGTGGTTGCCTGAAGATCAACCCATATATTGCCGTAATGCTGGATAATGTGTCGATCTTGGGTTGCACTTTCTACACCTGATGTCAGCCAAGGTTTTGTGTTAGTGCCAGTATACGTTTTAGCAGCTTCAAATGCTCCTTGTGCAATTCCCAAGTAGATATTAGCAAGATTCAATTGAGTTAAGCAGGCGCGAATAGTACTGAAGGGATGACTGGGTTTATCTCTACTACCAAGAATTTCGTCAGGGTACACCAGCACATTTTCAAATGTCACACTACCACTGTCTGTTTGGCGTTGCCCCATATTATCCCAATCATGATGAACAGTAACGCCTTGCCTTTGGGTGGGAATTACCAAAATACTCAATTCACCAGTTTCTTGATCAGTAGCAGTGATCGGTAATATATCCGAATCGTGGGAGCCAGAGCAAAAGCTTTTGATGCCGTTAAGACGGAAATAATTACTTTCCGGTGTCAAAATAGTTCTTTTATCTAAAGGGTTGAGGGCATTGCACCAAAACCAATTGTTGTGAATAGTTTCTGAATAATATCGCTGTTTCTGCTCTACCGAACCAAAGATGTGAGGAACTACTACACCTAGATGATGGTAAGAAAAGACGTGAGCAATAGAACTATCAACCTTGGCAAACTCGCGGGTAATTTGCAGAACGGTAATCCAGCTTTCTCCTAAACCGCCGTACTCTGTGGGTACGATCAGTTTCAGCAAGTTGCTTTGGCGCAAGCGATCGCGTTCATGCTTTGGTGTTCCCCCTTTTGCATCTCGTGCTACAGCAGTAGCAGCAAATTCCTTTGCTAAAGACTTAGCTATATCAAGATAATTTTGAGACTCTTTAGTTTTGATTAATTGCATATTTTGCAACTTCTCCTGCAAATATTTTTTTGAGTATTAAATATAATTTTTATAAAATAAATAGATTCAGAATAAGTTTTTAGGACTATCTTTTTACGATAAAACTAGTATTACATATACTATCCAGTAAATCAAGTGTAAATAAAAATATTTTTTCTAATTTTATAGACCGTTAGTACAGCATAAAAACATATTTTATTGAAAGCAAAGTAAAAATTTATTTTTTGATATTTTTTTTAATTTGCTTGTTTTTATAAACCATATATGCAATATTATTAAACTAAACTCACTAATCAACTTTAACCCGATAGGTAAATAGTAGTTTCTAGCTAATCGGCGAAAAATTAAGACTATTCTGTAAAAGTGCAATATTATTTTTACAGATAGATAGACATTATCTAAGCAAATAGAGCAGCTTCTGGAAGGCTTTTATTTTTGTGAAAACAAGTCTTGTCTACACTGAAATATGCAGATTAAAACGCTAGAAACTCACTGATATATCTGGAAGTTTAGCGATATTGGTGAAAACTTTCGCGCGTTAGAGTAATTCAACATTTATCTTGGCTAATCATGAACTTCCAGCTTGACAAATCACCGAAATGCTGATTACTTACATTAGATTTTTGCAACCAAAAATATGAGGAGTGATAGAAATGTTCAATCGTTCATTTCATAATTTATTTATGGAATCGATGATTTTGGGGACTACTTTACTAGCCAGTACATCAGCTTATGCTGAGGACAGGAATTTAGTTACTGTGACTGGGACTAATTTTTCGGAAACAAGCATCACACAAACCCCTAAAATTCCTCCAATAAATAGTAATGTAAGTGTCCAAGAGACAAACAGTATGTCTCAGGTAACATCTGTATCTCAGTTTTCAGATGTACAGCCAACAGATTGGGCATTTGGCGCACTCCAGTCTTTAGTTGAGCGTTATGGATGTATTGCAGGTTATCCAAATAGTACTTATCGAGGAAACCGCGCCATTACTCGCTATGAATTTGCAGCAGGCTTAAATGCTTGTTTATCTCGGATTAACGAGCTAATTGCAACAGCTACATCTGACTTAGTTACCAAAGAAGACTTAACTACCCTACAAAGACTGCAAGAAGAATTTACTACTGAACTAGCAACTTTACGAGGTCGCGTTGATAGTTTAGAAGCTCGGACTGCGGAACTAGAAGCCAATCAGTTTTCTACAACAACAAAGCTAGTAGGAGAAGCCATCTTTGCCGTCACAAATGCCTTCAGTGGCTCAGTTAATGGTAGCAACACAGTTTTTCAAGATAGAGTCCGCCTCGTTTTCAAAAGTAGTTTTACAGGTAGAGATAGTCTATACGTCCGTTTAACTTCTGGAAACGCCAGTACCTTAAGGCTACCAGACGGTACAGCAGAAGGACTTCAAACCTTTAATCTGTCTCCAGGTAACAACAATACTTCTCTCGATTGGCTCTCTTATTACTTCCCGATTGGAGACAAAATAGAGGCCTATATAGGAGCAGTAAACGGAGTATTTTTTGATTACATTCCCACTCTCAGTCCCTATTTAGATAGTGCCACAGGTGGTGGTCGCGCTTTGACAGAATTTGCCTCTTCTAGTCCTATCTATAGAATTGGTGGTGGCGCTGGTGGAGGAATCAATTACAAACTCAATGACCAATTGGTATTGAGCTTGGGTTACTTAGCAGGAGATCATGCCAATCCTCAGCCAGATAGCGGTTTTTTTAATGGTCAATACAGCGCATTTGGACAAATAGCATGGAACCCCAACAAGAACTCTGGTATTGGTTTGACATACATAAATGCCTACCAAAATCGGGGAGGAATATTTGACCTGGGTAGTGGTTTTACACTTGTCGGAACAGAACAAGCCAATACCCCATTTCAGCGGATGATTACCAACTCCTACGGGGTAGAAGCTTTTTATAAATTTAGTCCTCGATTTGCAGTCAATGGGTTCTTTGGCTACACTAACGCCAAAAATCTGGCAGGTAATGGTAGTGCAGATATTTGGTACTATGCTCTGGGATTGGCATTCCCAGATTTAGGTAAGCAAGGAAACCTTGGTGGTATTGTTGTGGGTGCAGAGCCTTATCGGGGTGGGAATCCTGCACCTGCGAACGATTTATCCTTACATATTGAAGGCTTTTACAAGTATCAGCTTACAGATAACATTGCCATCACCCCTGGCGTAATTTGGCTCACGGCTCCTGCTCAAAACAATGACAATCAGGATGCTGTAATTGGCACTGTGAGAACAACCTTTACCTTTTAGATAATCTCAGCAACGTTACAAGTTTTGGCGTTGCTGATTCAAATAATTCGTAATTCTTAACTACGAATTACGAATTATTTTAACGCCCTTCACGATTCAAGGTCAGGGGTTGTTGTTCTTCAACTAGTGGCTGTACATCCTGCCAAAGACTAATTCCGTCGTATAGTCCCGGAGCCATTAAGAATACTTGAACCCAAAGGATATTAAACCACCAGTAAAGCCCTTGGATAATATTTTCCTGACCTACCAGGGATACTGTCACCAGGTAGAATAAGACCGAAATTATTAAGCTAGCAACAGATGCAACTATGCCTTTTGTGGGCTGCGATAACTCTGTGAAAGGCCACATATTGAATTGCCAAACAAATCCTAAACCAACAGTTGTCCAAATAGCTGCAAAGGTTGGTCCTGTCGTTGTTGTAAACAAATCTAGTCCTAGCTGTTTTAGGAACAATTCTGTAATCAGAGTGAGTAACAAAATAATACCTGTATGTAGTAAACCTAAACGTGGCATTCCTAGTTCTAGTTTGTTTAAAGGCCAACGTTCAAAGAAACTACCGAACACTGTCGAGCAAGGATACCAATACCAAGGGATGTAAAAAGGTTGAAGTCCCCACATTTGTGGCAAAAAGGTGAGGGCAGGGGCAATAAAGAAGATGGCAAAAAAGATATTGAGAAAGCCGCTCACTGGATGCCAGTTACGTACTTCGTCAGTGGTGACAATCGTGTTGTCAAAGAAGAACAAACTGGCGGCGGCGGCAATGATTGCTGTTTGTCCCCATAAGCCAACAGGTGTATCAGTAAGAATTGGTTTTGCAGAGATTAATTTCCAAACTTCTCCAGTTATGTAAACTAGCGCCAATAGCACTACTAAATTTACTGTTCCTCGTCCAAATCGGGTAGGAGAAAAACGAGAACCTGGATAGCCGTTGAGCGAAAAACCTAGATGCCACCACCAGACGAAGCATATCGTGATGTAAGTCAACTTTGTGCCCACATTCAGCTGAATAATTTGACCAAATATGAGTTCAAAAAGATAGCTAATGACAGCAATTATAGCAATGAAAAGCAGTCCCTTAAATGGCTGGTTTTTCCAAATGCTCCGCCTCTGGGTTGGGTTTGCAACGCTCATAATATCAACTTAAAGAATGTTGGATTTATCAGGGGTAAAGCATTCTGGAAAATGTTAATTCTGAAAGCTTCACCCCAGTAGAGAATGCTGCAATTACAACCAAGGATGGCGCGGGGGATAGACACCATTGAGGAAGTAGTTACCAACAGCGTAGTATTTCCAACGCACGGGATCGTGGAGTGTGTGAGCGCGGGCATTTCGCCAGTGGCGATTGTAGTTGAATTCCTCCAATGTGGACTTAGTACCTGCTAGTTCAAACAATTTGTTGGTAGCTAGTAATGCTGCTTCGGTGGCTAAGGCTTTGGCTTCAGCAACTGCGATCGATGCTTCAACTACCTTGGGTTCTTCTAAGCCTGACTCGTTGGCGATGTCAAGAAATTCGCCTGCACGACGCAGCAATGCTTCAGAAGCGTGAACCTGAATTTGGACATTGCCTAAGTTGTACAGTGTCAAAGGGTCTTCGTAACCTTTTTCTAAATTGCTGTCAACCCAAGGGCGGGTATGCTTGCGAACGAAGTGGATGGTGTCACGGACTGCGGCTTTAGCAATTCCCACGTCTACGGCGGCTTGGATGATTTGCGCGATCGCACCCATTGGAGTAGCTCTTTCAAAGGCTAAATAGTGCGGAATCACATGTTCTGCCTTAACTTTCACATTTTCAATAATGGTAGTGCCGCTAGCAGTGGTCCGCTGTCCGAAGCTCGTCCAATCATCAAGTAGGGTTAATCCTTCGGCATCTCTTTCGACAAATGCCACCACTGTCTTACCATCTGGATTACTGGCAATGACAGGAACCCAATGTGCCAATAGTGCCCCAGCAGAGTAGTATTTGCGTCCGTTGAGTAAGAAGTCAGATCCATCTGGTGTTAATTTTGTCTGCACATCGTTGACAGACTTAGTGCCAATTTCCGAAAAGGCGTTACCAAAGCGCTTACCTTGTAGAACCAAATCAAAGAAGAACTTCTTCTGCTCATCTGTACCATCCAACCGGACTGCTTCCACCATGTAGAGGTGGTTTTGGGGAATTTGACCGAGGCTAGAATCAGCTTCGGAGATGATTTTAACTACTTCTGCCAGGGTGGCACTTGATACAAAAGCACCGCCATACTCTTTCGGGACTGTAATTCCCCACAATCCACTCTGGGAAAACTTTTCTACCTCTTCAGCAGGCAAACGCCGCTCTTGATCGCGCTCTGAGTCTCCCTTAGCAAACTCAGCTGCTAGTTCGTGAGCGATCGCGATCGCTTCTTTGTCATCCCGAATAATATGCGCCTTCTGGTCAGTATTAATTACTGATGTCATGGTAAAACTCCTTGATTGTGATTAAGTGACTCATAATCGCCACTACTATGAAACAATGCGAAATATTTGTCTTTGATCTGGGGACTGGGGATGTTATCTAGAACAGCTTCAATCCACAAAACCCGCCCCTACAAAGTATGTTGCTGTTAATCTAAACCACAACCAACTCATCAGCTGTCCGACGATGGGCTTCAAGTTCGCGCACAATCGGTATTACTGTCTTACCAAAAGCAGGCAAATCATCTGTGTAGTGTAAGAAGCCACCGAGAATTAGATCAACTCCCGCTTCATGGAACTGGCGAATCTTTTCAGCTACTTGTTCAGCCGTGCCAATCAAGCCCGATCGGAAGCCATCGTTATACTGCACCAAGTCTTCAAAATTGGAATTCGCCCACATTCCCTGACCTTCACGAGTAGAAGATCCCGCCTGTTTCACCGCTTCGCCAAATCCTTTCACGGCTTCTACATCAGCTTGGGCAATAATATCGCGCAATACTTCATGGGCTTCTGCTTCCGTATCTCGCACGATGATAAAGGAATTCAAACCAAACTTAATTGTGCGTCCTTCTTGACGAGCTAATTCAGACACCTCTGCAATCTGCTCTTTCACCCCTTCTATGGTGTTGCCATTCATGAAATACCAATCAGAGACGCGGCCAGCCATACGCCTGGCTGCTTTGGAGTTACCACCTTGGAATATCTCCGGGTGGGGATTCTGATTAATTGGTTTAGGCTTCACCCAACCGCCATTAATGCGGTAAAAGTCGCCCTTAAAGTGAAATTCATCCTCAGTCCACAAACCCTTGAGAACGCGGATAAATTCTTCTGAACGACGATAGCGTTCGTCATGCTCTAACCAATGTTCACCATATATAGTGAATTCATCTTTGAACCAACCACTAACTACATTCAGAGCAAACCGGCCGTTAGAGAGAAAATCAATGCTAGCACCAATTTTGGCAACTACTCCCGGATGCCACAATCCAGGGTGAACTGCTGCAATCAATTTCAATTTCTTGGTGACAGGAGCCAGAGCGGAAACAGTTGTAAGTGCCTCTAGCTGGTACTCAGCGCCATAGCTAGCGATAAATCTGGCTTGTGCTAGAGCATATTCAAATCCAACTTCTTCAGCCGTCTGAGCTAGTTGAGCATTATATTCGTAAGTCCAATCTGTGCGTTGGGGAATTTTACTAACAACTAACCCACCGCTGACGTTGGGAATCCAGTACGCGAACTTAATATCTACCATAATTGTGTGTTTGTAATTGAAGTTGCTTGGTTATAGGAGAAGGCAGGAGGCAGAAGGCAGGAGGCAGGAGGAAAGAAGTATGAATGAAAACTTTATTTCTGGGTCAAAAACCCAGTTTAAAAAGAAGACACTGATACGAGACTTGAGCGTGAAATATAAAATATCCTTGCTTCAATCTCACGTTTGAAAGCGTGGGATACTCCTGCCTTCTGTTCCTGCCTCCTGCATCCTTCAACTAAGTTTGCAAGTGATGTAACAAGGCCGAATTTGTCATAACTAACAAATCAGCTAAAATTTGATAGAGCAAAATTTTAGTCAAAATCGAAAGCTTGAGAGCGGTTGGAAACTACTCTGAGTTTACAAGTAGACAATTTCAGGTTCTTATGGTCGTAATATACCATAAGCCGATCGCACTACCGTAGTTCTGAATGGATTAGACTTTATCACAACAATTTTTCTGATGTCGTGACTCGATATACTTAAATTCCATTTCCATATTCCAAAATGGAATATTGCCCAATTTTCCTGAGTATTTAATTATTTTTTATACTTGTTGGCTATTATCCTGATTCAGTCAGAGCAATCAGGAATCAGGACTCGACAAAGTATCGATACTATTCCATATCGTGATAAATAAATGCTTCTCATCTGTCATCTGCAACTATACACAGCAGAAATAAATGTGGTAGTGTGAACTACTAAATCACGGTAAAAAGATGTAGTTACCGTAGTTTAGCTAATGCCTCGTAAAAAAAAGTACAGGAAAAACATTTATGCCACTTCAGTTTGGAATTTGGTCGCCGGTCTGTGGTGGATGGTTGCGGGTTGTCAACCATGAAGCTAATTTATCCACACAAGATTTGGTAAAGCTGGCAGTTCAGGCAGACGAGTTAGGTTATGACTTCTATTACATTCCTGAACATTACTTAAATGCAGTTCATGGGCCTAACTATAATGTTGCTGACGCTTGGATTACAGCAGCTTTAGCAAGTTTGAACACCAAGAATATCAAGATTGTTGCGGCTGTACAACCTGGTTTTAAACTGCCTGCGGTAGTTGCCAATTTGAGTGCAAACATTCAAAATCAGCTTAGTAACGGCAGATTTGCTCTTAGTGGTATTGCAGGTTGGTGGAAGTTAGAAGTAGAAAGCTATGGAGATATCTGGCTACCTCACAGCGATCGCTACGCCCGATTAGAAGAGTACATTGATGTAATCAAGGGGTTGTGGACAGTCGAAGGCTTTAATTATGTTGGCAAATACTACACTATTAAGGGTGGTATTCTCGCAGATCAGCCGACACTAACACCACCGATTTTCATTGCTGGGGAATCAGACCGGGCGATTAACCTAGCGGCTCGTCAGGGAGATTATCTATTTATCAACGCTGATGAACCAGAAAAAACGGCAGCATTGGTGCAGAAAGTGAAAAGATTGGCTAGCGATCGCTACGGGCGTCAGATTAAAGTAGCAATGAGTGCGTTTGCGATCGTTGGTGAACATACCGCCCTAGCCGAAGCCAGATTAGAAGCGATTTATCGTTCTGCCGATTGGCAGCAGATCGAGTACTTTCAAGAGCAAATCGATCCTAACGTAGTTGCCCACAACAAATTAGATATCAGTCAAACCATTGAAGCCAATCTCGGTTTATCTGCTCAACTGGTTGGCGATCGCTATACTGTTATTAACCGCCTGAAAGAATACGAAGCCGTTGGCGTTGACTTAATAGTACTGAAATTTGAATCTATGTTGGAAGACACTATTCGCTTCCACAAACTAGTTATTTCCGAATATAGACAACAGAGTAGCTTAATTACCTTGTAATTAAAAATCTTGCCTTACCTAGCATGAATAAGATTAAACTCGAAGATATTACCCTAAATCACCTCAAAATCTTAAAAGCAGTAGATGACTGTGGTAGCTTCTCTAAAGCAGCACAAAAACTAGGTTATAGTCAAGCACTAATTAGTAAAAAAGTCAAACAAATAGAGGATTGTTTCGGAGTAATTCTCCTAAATCGCTCCCCTGGCTCTATCTGCTTGACTAATAAAGGCAAGAAATTAATTTCCCAGACACTTAATTTAGTAGAAACTGTAGAAAATCTGCAAGAAGAATTTCAGGCAACATTTAGCGCTGAGGGCGAAGATTTGATATTGGGAGCTACTAGTTTAATTTTAGAAGTCTGGCTCAAACAATATTTGCAGCGATTTCAGCTTTGTTTCCCAGGTAGAAATCTTAAAGAGATTGCGGTTAAAAATAGCAGATTTTTTTCCAATTCTCAACTCCTAGAAATGGATCTTTTGCTCAACAGTTGTGCTGGATACAAAGAAGAACACCACTGCACTAGATTAAAAACTCATAAAATGCTGTTGGTATCCTTTGGGGCAAGTAAATATCTCAATGAGCATAGCTTAGTTAAAATAAATGATATTGATCTGGCTGATGTTGTGCTTTTAGATGAGGTTCATCAGGAACTATCTAAAAATGAATTTTTGATGAACAAATTAAGTGGTGTACAGGTGCTACACAGCTATCAAGATGTACTAAACTACGCTTCAAAAAATCAAAAGATAACGATTTTACCCGACTTTTGTCAAACTGATATAATATCTCAATACCAAGTCCTAACTTTTCCGATTCAAGATATCAATGAATATGGAATTTATCTACATGTTCCTCGCTTTAGTGAATTGTTAATATCCGCAGAGGGTTTGGTAAGAAGTTTTAGGCTAGATCCAGATAACTTAGAAAGTTTGCCCAACGTAAATCTGTTTTTAGGTAGCTGTTCTCCCAAAGAAGGAAATATTCTTAGGATAGGTATTCAGAGAGATTCCATAGGACAGTTTATTGCTGGATATGGAACTAAGTATATTTCTGATTTACAGAGAGCATCATCACTTGAACAGGCTCTTTTCAAAAATATTGAAATTAATCGAGATTTCGAGTTACAAATTCTGCCCTTTGCTTCTGGGGAACAAATGAACCGACAGATGAAGCGGGGAGAACTAGATATTTGTATTTTAGATGATATTTCTCTATTGAATAATGGTAGCCAATTCTTTGATGATTTAAGTTTTGGTTCTAAATTAATTGGGATTGCTTCGTATAATCTTTTGGGTCAAGATATAAATATTGTTTTGCATAAAGATTCTTCTATAAACATTATCCAGGATCTAAAAGGTAAACGAATTTCTACCTTATTTGGTTCAAATGCCCATAGGTTCATCATTACTCTTTTTGACCTCTATGATATGGATGTCAGTAAAGATTGCAGATTAGTGAATGAAGATCCTCGTAGAGCAAGTAAGAGTTTGGCAAATAAAACTATAGATGCTTACGTATGTTGTCACACTTTTGCCTCAATTTTAGAAGCTTATGCTTTTGTGAGAAAGCTGGCTCTATCTCAAACAATTAGTTTAAGAATTCCATCAATCAGAGGAATTGTTTGTCGTTCGCAGTTCATTAAAGAAAATCCTAAAATTGTACTTGCTTATTTACATGATTTAGTGGTTGCTAACTATTGGTTTAATTCATCTCCAATCAAGGCAGCAGATTTATTAACTAAAGTGATTGATGTGAGAACAACTCAAGTAAATCAGTTTTTTAATCCTGTATTTGGGAACCGCATCGATCCGACCCTGAAACCTCAATGGTCTTGGTTACTGAAAACTTTAAATCGCAGGTTAGAAGGAAAATATGGTATTTCACTATTTGATGTAGATTTCTGGATAGATGATTATTTCTTAAGACTTGTCTATAATTTGCTAAATCTAGATTATCACTTTCATCAGGTTTCTTTTGCAAGTGAATTTTCTAGCAGCTATTTTGTTGAGGAACAGTTTAGCCGACACATAAAAGTTCTGTAATGATTCAGGTCTGATATCATGTCCGGTTAAAGACTTATCATTAAGACCGCAGAGGTGCAGAGGGGATGGGTTTTTGGGCTTTCTGCATAGAGAAAGGGAATTATAACTAATTAGCCGGACATGATATGAGGTAGTTGACTGCTTCAATCATAATTGAGGGGCAATCTCCCCATGCTTGCTTTCACGAATCAAAAGCAGTCACAGGGCTATTGCCCCTAAATATTTTGAGCGTCGATCGCTCTTTCGCCAGAAACACCTATGAATTATCCTTCATCAGGCTATCTGAACTTATAACTCCACACACCATACTCCGCAATCTCAACATGATTACTCAGCAGTAACGAGTTCAGTACTACCGCGTGTACGACGCCGTGTGAGACTATTATACAGCATTACACCGATCGCCTTGATCAAATTACCTTCCAATTCCTGGAACAGCTTCATGTTCGTGCCAAAGGCGGCGTTAGCTTCATCAACGATGCGATCGCTTGCCGCCTCGTCAAGGGGTAATTCATCCAAAATTTGCCGATATTTGGCTTTGAATGCCTTCTCATCAGTAATTTCTGGAAACTCATAAAAGGCTGTGCCTTGTCCATCAGACAAATTCATCGCTGTTACAGCAATATTTTTGAGAATTTGTCCCCCGGATAAGTCACCTAAGTAACGAGTATATGAATGGGCGATTAACAATTCCGGTTCTGTAGCAGATATTTCTCGGATGCGCTGTACATAAGCTTCACCTGCGGGAGATAGTTTGATTTGCTCTTTCCAGTTTGCACCAAAGTAATAACTTAGGTCTTGCTCTAGGCTATGCTTGCGGTTTAGCTGAGGAAAGTTAATTTTAGAAACTATTGGGTGCTGGCGGTGCTTTTCCATTTCCTCTTCCATCGCTGAGTAGACGAAGTAGAAGTTAGCAACTAGTTTCCGGTAAGAGTTTTTTTCCACTACTCCTTTTAAAAAGCACTTGACAAAACCTACATTTTCTGCCATTGTGTGGGCTTTTTTAGTGCCTACACGTAATTTGGTTGCTAAATTGCTGCTCATGCTAAATTTCTCAACTTTAAAAAGTTTACTGCCGGAGTTTTGATTCACTAACGGCTAAAAAAGCCATTAAAACGTTACCTTAAAACTATTTGATGAGAATTTATATTAAAATTTTTTAAGCTGCAATGATTCTGTCGTTTTTTACACAGCAACCAGGCTAAGAGAACAGAATTTTAGATTTCGGTATTTTGATTTTTTGTTGTTCTTAGCTGAATCTTGCTTTCATTCTCAGCTTGGGTGAAAATTTTTGTGATGAAACCAGGGTAATCTTTATTACACACTTTTTGGTTGGTAGCATTGCAATGTGTGAACTCAAACAGATAAAAATCAAAACGAAAGTTGCAGTCATAAAAGGAATAATTAGCTAAGATGTGGAGACTTTACTGATAACGTAAAAACCAATACTGACTTTATCAAAGATTTACGATCAAATAAAGAAAATTTCAGTATTATTACGTAAAGATAGCTCGATCTACAATGAATTTCTAAAGAGAAAAAGCATGTCAAAATTGCTGAATAAAGTCTTAAGTGCTATTTATTTTTCAGTGTGATTGTGTGGAGTGTTTAAAAATATGGTTTCATCTATAACTCGGACATCAGGCATTTCTGGGGGTTCTACTTCCGAAGTTGAGGGATTGGGCAAAGGGATTGAGAGCAGTTTTGGAATGAATTTAATCCCACTACCAGCAAATCCCTTATTTGGTACAGATGGGATTCGCGGACGAGTGGGAGAATTACTGAGTGCCCCCCTAGCATTGCAAGTTGGTTTTTGGACGGGGATTGTTTTACGTAACCATGCTACTCAAGTAGGGCCAGTCATTCTCGGACAGGACTCTAGAAACTCCAGCGATATGCTGGCAATGGCTTTGAGTGCAGGGTTAACAGCAGCAGGGTTAGAGGTTTGGTATTTGGGATTATGTCCCACTCCTGGCGTTGCCTATCTTACCAGCGTCACTGATGCCATTGGCGGAGTGATGATTTCTGCCAGCCACAATCCCCCAGAAGACAATGGGATTAAGGTTTTTGGTGCCAATGGTGGAAAGTTACCGCAAATATTGCAAGCAGAAATTGAAGCGGGACTGCGTGGCAAAATATCACCGATCGCTAGAGTCAGTAATTGCGGACGGCATTACTCACGTTTCGAGTTAGTGGAAGACTATAGCTCGGCGTTGAAAAAACCCTTGAACGGTGCCCTAAATCTTCAGGGAATGAAGATTGTTTTAGACTTGGCGTGGGGAGCCGCAGTTGGGTTAGCACCATCAGTATTTACCCAAATGGGAGCCGAGGTAATCTGCTTGCATAACGAGGCAGATGGCGATCGCATTAATGTTAACTGTGGTTCCACGCACCTAGACATTCTGGCAGCAACGGTACAAGAACACAACGCCGACATCGGCTTTGGCTTCGATGGCGATGCCGATCGCGTCTTAGCAGTAGACAATACCGGCAGGCAAGTTAACGGCGATTACATTCTTTACCTGTGGGGATGCCACTTACAACAAAACCAACAATTGCCAGACAACCTGATTGTATCTACAGTCATGGCCAACTTAGGCTTTGAGAAAGCTTGGCAGCAAATTGGTGGTAACTTAATTCGTACCGCAGTTGGCGACCAATACGTGCAAGCCGAAATGCAGCGCACTGGAGCAATGTTAGGTGGCGAACAATCAGGGCATATTCTTTGCCGTCACTATGCCGTAACTGGAGATGGCTTGTTAACAGCATTACACATAGCATGTTTGGTGAGAGAGGCGGGTGTTCCCTTGAGCGAATTAGTAGATCGAAGCTTCCAAACCTATCCGCAATTGTTGCGGAACGTGCGAGTTGTTGATCGCGATCGCCGTTTGGGATGGCAAGATTGCCAATCTGTGCAACAAGCGATCGCTCTTGCTGAAGCTGCAATGGGCGATTCCGGCAGAATTTTGGTTCGCGCCTCTGGCACAGAACCAGTCATCAGAGTAATGGTGGAAGCAGCCAATGCCGAACTAGCCAACTACTGGACAAATGAACTAGTTTCACAAGTACAGCAGCATCTGATGGACTAAATTAGCTAATATCTCATCTCCGCTTTAAAAAAACGCCAAGTTTAATCACAGCTTCTACGAATTAACCACCCTTGGTTATGTGTAGAAGCTGTGACATTGTGATTACTTAGGGTTTGCTGAAAAAGTCTTTTCGTGAGGGCTAAGAGGCAGGAGGCAGGAGGCAGGAGGCAGGAGGGGAGTTACAAACTACCCCTAAATCTCTTTCTTCCGAAAAAGTGATTGATTTTTTGTGATATCAAGTCTTTTTCCTTGCACCTTATTCACCTTTTATCCCACTCAAGGCATTGATTTATCAAGGTTTTATGTTTATTCAGCAAGCCCTACTTATTAAACCCGAATAACCCAATACGGTTCAGTTAAGGTTTTTTGATGAAAATTCTAGATCGCTAAAGATGCGATAAATCGCCGTCAAGACGAAACGACTGATTATTGTAGAGACGGCGATTCATCGGGTCTCTTGCCTTAACCGAACAGTATTGAGGCTCAATGTCAGAGGCTCCACCTCCAATAGGCATTCCCAGTCAGAGACTGGAAACGAGGAAAGCCTCTCATAGAGATGGCGGTTCGATAAATTAAACTTTTTGGCGATTTTTGCGTAAGTCCTATGTGGGAATTACAACTAATTTGCGGACATGATATGACATTTAGTCTTAACGTGTTATTGTTTGCTTCGAGATTCCTAGCTGTTTGTTCTGATAAAATACAGTGCTTGTTTTTGTGATCCCACTCAAAAGTGCACAAGTTTCCAATTCCTGGGAGCGTGTTACACAATTATTTGAAAGATGCATTAAATCAGTTTGCAATCAAACCTCACCTAACTTTCACGTTATTGTTGTTTGTCATGAAAAGCCCAAAATAGAATTCACTCATCCTCATATTACATACATTACAGTTGATTTTTCACCTCCAAATGAGCCTACCCCTGAAGCCAAAGGAGATACAGATAAAGGGCGTAAAATCTTAAAAGGATTGGTTTATGCTCGTCAATTTTCTCCCACTCACACTATGACAGTTGATGCTGACGATTGTGTTAGTGAAAAGTTAGCCAAATTTGTTCAAGAACACCCTGATTCTAATGGATGGTTTATAAATAAAGGTTATAAATATCAAGAAGGCAGTAATTACATATATATCAAGAGAAGCAATTTTTATAAAATGTGCGGTACTTGTAATATTCTTCGATATGATTTGAATGATTTGCCAGAAACCGCAGAATATAATCGTGGCTACGGATACTATAAATATTATATAGACCACGCTAAAGTCAGAGATATTTTAAAGAGCAAAGCAAAAGCCATTAAATCATTACCATTTCCAGGGGCAGTTTATATTTTGGAAACAGGAGAAAATCTTTTTGACAATTCAAAAAGATTAAGATTTAACATTTTTAATCGTAAATTGTTAAATCAATCATTGAGAGATGAATTCGGATTATACAAATTACAGCAATCCAGAGAGATTTGTGAAGTATCGGAATTGTAAATTGTTTTGGGAAAAATCTAATAAATAGTCTTATATGGTGTGTTAGCAAAGCGCAACGCACCAAAAGCTTGGAATTGTGCCGTAGTTTCGGCGCTAACACAACGCCAGTTGCTACAACGGATAGCGCAGCGTAAAGCCTTCTCTTCTCTTTCAGAGACGCTAACGCGAACGAGAGGCTTGTCTGCGACACGCTGCGCGAACGCCAACGGCATAGCTTCTCTACGAGAGGCTGCGCCAACGCTTAGAGCGAGTACTCGAGCGTCAGGAACCTCCCTTCGGGTTCACCAGTCGCCTACGGCGGGAAACCCGCCTACAGCGCTGGATTCACCGCAACGCACTGGCTCCCCTACATGTATTTTAAAATCAAATATTAGTCCTATATAATGGAGTATTTTGCGAGGCTGATAGGCTACAGTGCCACTATGCCAAAATTTAAATCAAAATCTCAGCAATCTAAAAAATCGAAAAAGCAGGCTAAAAAGGAAACTTCTACCCTTAGCCTTAAAGAACAGTTAGCCCAAAAGCGCAAATCTGCCCAAGTACGTAAAGAACTCACTAGTTTACTCACCACCGCCACTTTTAGCGGTGTCTTCGTTGGCATTCTACTTTTTTTTGTAGCTGGAATTAAAGCAGCAGTCCCTGGTGTGTTAGGGATAATAGTCATGTCCCTTTCCTACAAATACCCGCGCCAAGCTCTATATGCCTTCATCATTTACGTACCTATTGGAGGTACTGTCACCTACTACTTGGGCAATAGTCCCATACTCCAATTAGCTAAAGATGCCTTTTACATTCCAGCACTAATTGGACTTTGGCAGACTTGCCGTAAACAGGGGTTACCCATAATTATTCCCCAAGGCATTAAAATCCCACTTTATATTGTTTTGGGTTGCAGTCTGCTAACACTGTTGTTTGTCAATGGTGGACAGCAATTTAACCCGCAGAGTGTGGGACTATTAGAAAAAGCACCCCAAGAAATACCATTAGCTATGGGAATTCTGGGACTAAAAGTATTTTTAGGCTATGTCCCCCTGATTGGTTGTGCCTACTATCTAATTCGCGATAAGCGCGATTTTCTATTTTTACTGCGCCTCCAGATTGTCCTTACACTGATTTGCTGCGGGCTGGGATTTATTCAATATCTATTACTACTAACTGGTGTATGTCAAGGCACTAGAGGTCTTGAAGGAGATGCCTTATTTAGAGCAACACTCGAAGCCCGGTGTTATTTTGGTGGAGCGCTAGTATATAGTCCCGAAGAAGGGATTATTCGCCTACCAGGGACATTTGTAGCTCCTTGGCAGTGGGCATGGTTCTTAATTTCTAGCACCTTTTTTACCTTTGCCACCGGCTTCACCGATCCCTCCCCAATATGGCGGATAATCGGTTTAGGTTCTTTAGTGACAGTCTTTATCAATGCTGTAATCTCTGGACAGAGAATCGCTTTAGCTTTAGTACCAATCTGCTTCGGGATTTTGCTATTGCTCACCGGACAAATTGGCAACCTGAAACGATTTATCCCCATAGGCGTAGGACTTGCCCTAGTTCTGGGAATTGCGATGGTGACTAACCCTGTTCTCGTGCAAGAGAGAATCGAGAGTTTTACGGGTCGCTGGGACGCCTCACCACCTCAAGATTTTATCATCCAGCAATTTGAAGAGAATTGGAAAAACGTAGACGGCCCATTGGGAAGTGGCTTAGGTCGAGCAACTAACTCTACCCGTGCAATGGGTAAAACTAAACTTGTGGAAACCTACTACCCCAAAGTACTTTATGAAGTTGGAATTTTTGGAGTACTAGGGTTTTTCGGTTTGGTAACAACTTTAACAATTATTGGCTTTAAAACCTATCGCTCCATAAAGAACCGTAATTTCCGCAGTTACGGAGCAGCTTTGTGGGTGTTTATATTATTTATTAGCTACAACACCTACTACTATCCTCTAGATGTTGATCCAGTTGCTGTCTATTACTGGTTTTTTGCAGGAGTTCTTTTCAAATTGCCAATATTAGATAAACAAGAGAAGGAAGAAGCATATCCTAAGCAAGCAAGAAAACAAAAACGTCCAATAAGCTGACTGGACATAGTGAAAATACTTGAGTACGCTATTGATGGACAGAAGCTTGCTTGTATATTAAGCTTAACCAAGGGTTACTAAATCCTCCTAGTGGCTAAGTCTGGTATATGGTTCCTATTTGATTTTTGAAAAGACACGTAGGGTGTGCTAACGCCGAGAGTACGGCACCATTTAGAAGGATTTGGTGCGTTACGACGTTCCGTCTAACACACCCTACAATAGCTAGTTTTTTTCATAAATAAAACCGGATTCATATATCTTTCTAGTTATCAGCAGGTGTTAGCGAATAACCAGCCCGTAAAGGTCGAATTACTGGATATCAAGCTGAACATGAACTCCAAGATATCAGATATATCAGATATATGAATACTTATAATCAAACACGCCAAACTAGATTTAATTGGATTGATCAGACAAAAGGATTAGCAATTTTAGCAATTATCATATTTCATTTTTTTCAAAATTATCCTGAGCGATCGCAACTAATTTCGATTTTAGATAGAAATGGAGCAAAGCTCGGATATGCTGCTGTCGATATATTTTTTTTAATGGCTGGTTTCAATACAAGTTATGCTCTAATCTCTAAGTTACAAAAAAATCAAATAGAGCAGATTAAAACTAAAACTAACTGGAAATTCTGGCTAATTAAACGTTTGTATAGGATATATCCTGCTTATATATTAGCTTTCATATTAAGTTGTTTACTTTATTTTTTTGCTAATATTAAAATTAATTTAAACCTCAACTTTTTCTTATCATTTATAGGTATAGCCGGGATTAGATTCCAATCAATTAATCCTGGTTTTTGGTTTTTTACAGTAATTTTAGAGGCTTATTTACTTACACCATTAATATTTTTATTTTGTAAAAATAAGCCTAGTAGAATATTAGTTTTAGGACTGATAGGAGCAATAATAACGAAAATCTTAGCTTTTTACTTTTTGATAAGTGATGATACGAAAGCTTATTTGTTTTTCTTACAAAATAATTTTATAGGAAGTTATTTATTTCAGTTCTGTTTGGGGCTTTATTGGGGATTTATCTATGCCGAGCATAAAATTTTTAGAAAAATAGATTTTATTGTTGCAAGTATTCTTTTTAGTGTAGGAATTATTATTTGTGCTATCTTAACTATTTTTAAACTAAAATATATATATATGTTAGGTATAGACATGCTGTTTACTCCTTTATTTTTTTTGGGTATTCAAGCATTATTATCTCGTATCGAGAAAATAGATAAAATTGGAAGGATACTAAGCTTTATTAGTATATTAGGAATTTATTCTTATCAAATTTATCTAATTCATCAACCTTTGTATTTTGTTTTATTACCTAAATTAAATTATGTGATTCAGATAAATAACTATTTGAAGATAGGGGTTTCTTTAATGATAGTGAGTATTTTACTGTCAATTTATGTATTTTCATTTATTAAATTAGAGCAATTTATCATGAAAATGTTTGAAACAGTCATGAATAAGCAAAATTAGTGTTTCGCACCCAATTCCCTTTAGATAAAGTTAGGATAAAAAATTATGAATTACCCTTTAATTTCTGTAGTTATCGCGACCTACGGACGAGAGGAACCGCTACGCGATAGCATTGTGGATGTCTTAAAACAGGACTATCCAAATTTTGAAGTTTTAGTTGTAGACCAAACTCCAAAACACCAACCAGAAATTCAAGCCTACCTAGAAGAGATGCTGGAGGCAGGTAAAATTAAATGGTTGCGCTTAGATTGGGCAAGTTTGCCAGGGGCGCGGAATTATGCTGTGCGGCGCTCATCTGGTGAAATAATATTGTTTATTGATGATGATGTTCAGTTAACCCCTGGATTGTTAGCAGCCCATGCGAAAAATTATGTGCAAAACCCAGAGGTGGGGGCTGTAGCCGGTCGAGTCTTTGACAAAATGAAATTAGGTGATTCTGGAGGAGATTTACAGATTGAATATCTGCCTCCCGAAGCTATGGACCCAGGAATTGCTTGGTATCATATTGATTTAGTACATACCATTAAACCCCAACAAGTGCTAACAGCGAGGGGTTGTAATATGTCATTTCGCCGCGAAATTTTTACTAAGTATGGATTGAGGTTTGATGAGAGGTTTGGCGGGAGTGCAGTGCGCGAAGAGTCAGATTTTTGTTTGCGGTTGCGACAAACTGGGTATAAGATTTGGTACGACCCAGAAGCCCATTTGGTGCATTTAGGCGAAGAAACAGGGGGTTGTCATGATATTAGTATGCGATCGCTAAAATATCAACTCACCTTTTACCACAACCATTTTTTACTGGGGCTGAAAAACCTGACTGTGACTCAAGCTTTACGCTTATATGGTCGTTTATTTGACTGTCACGTTCTCGGACGCCCACCTTGTCACAAAAGCGGTTCCCCCATCAAAATTGCCACTCGCGCTATTTTCTACACTTTGGGTTTTTTCAAAGCCTTGGGTACTGTCATCCAATCACTATGGAACGATGGTCAAATTTACAGTCGATTGGATGAACAAGTTTAGTTATTGGGCATTGGGGATTGGGGATTGGGTATTAGTTATTTAAAATAATGACAAATGACAAATGACAAATAATAAATATCAATGAAAATCTTAGTTGCTAGTCACACTTATATCGTAGACCTCAACTGTGAGAAATTACGCGCTTTATCTCAACTAGAACCTGATATTGAAGTGACAGTTGTAGTCCCAAAGCGGTGGAAACCAGGCGGTGTACAAAACAGAATTATTGAAACTGAATACCGTGATGAAGGTACATTTAGAATAGTTCCAATTTCTAATTTTAGTCAAAATCATCAGGGACTCCTTACCTTTGGTGCTGATTTGATATCTTTATTAAAACAATTTCGCCCCCAAATCATCCAAGTTGAACAAGGTTCTAGAGCATTGGCTTATACTCAAATGATTGCCTTAAATCAGCTATTAGGACTCAAGGCAAAAAATGTATTTTTTACCTGGTGGAATCTTCCTTATGAACTGAAACTACCAGTTTCTTTATTAGAAAAATATAACCTCAACCACAGCCACGGCATTATCTCTGGGAATCAAGATGGAGCAGAAATTTTGCGACAACGGGGATATACAGGAGCAATTAAAGTCATGCCACAACTGGGTGTAGATGAAAGTTTATTTACTCCCAAAGCTCAACCCGAATTAGCAGCTAAGTTGGGCATTGAAAAAGAGGATTTTGTTGTAGGTTTTGTAGGGCGTTTTGTGCAAGAAAAGGGTTTGTTAACGCTTTTGCAAGCCTTAGCCACTTTGAAAAATCAACCTTGGAAATTACTGTTATTGGGACGGGGAGAGTTGCAAAGTGAATTAATTAAAATTGCGGCAGAAAACAATATTAAAGAACGGTTAATTTTGATAGAAAGTGTTCCCCATGATGAGGTTGCAAGTTATATCAATTTAATGAGTACTTTAGTATTACCTTCAGAAACAACTTACAAGTTTAAAACCTTAACTTCTGCTGGCTGGAAAGAGCAATTTGGTCATGTGTTAATTGAAGCGATGGCTTGCAAAGTTCCCGTGATTGGTTCTGATTCCGGGGAAATTCCCTATGTAATTGGTGATGCTGGTTTAGTATTTCCTGAAGGTGATGTTCAAGCTCTTGCTAATTGCTTAGTTCAATTAATGGATAAACCAGATTTTGCTCATACTCTCGGTGAAATGGGTTATAAAAAAGCAATAATTCAATATACAAATAAAGCTTTGGCTAAACAGCAATTAGAGTTTTATCAAGAGTTAGTCATTAGTCATTGGTCATTAGTAAATAATAAAGGACAAATAATGAAGGACAAATGAAAGATGACAAATGAAAAAAAAATTAAAATATTACAAATTGTTCCCTCAATTTCTCTAATTTACGGCGGGCCTAGTCAAATGGTACTAGGATTAGCTCCAGCGTTAGTAAAAGAGGGAGTAGAAGTTACAATTCTCACAACTGATAGTAATGGTGATAATGGTCAAACACCTCTGGATGTCCCTTTAAATCGCCCAATTAAACAAGATGGCTATGAAATAATTTACTTTCGTTGCGCACCGTTTCGTCGCTACAAATTTTCCCTAGATTTATTAAGCTGGCTAAAACGTCATGCTCACGAGTTTGACATAGCACATATTCATGCTTTATTCTCACCAATAATTAGTGCTGCTGCTATTGTGTGTCGTCAGCAAAAGCTACCTTATATTTTCCGTCCTTTGGGTACTCTCGATCCGGCTGATTTACAGAAGAAAAAGCAATTAAAACAGCTTTATGCAGCAATTATAGAACGTCAAAATTTAGCTAGTGCCGCAGCAATTCATTTTACCAGCGACCAAGAAGCTAAAATATCAG
Source organism: Nostoc sp. NMS9 (assembly GCF_017114995.1). Lineage (GTDB taxonomy): Bacteria > Cyanobacteriota > Cyanobacteriia > Cyanobacteriales > Nostocaceae > Nostoc. The sequence goes on from NZ_JABXKL010000015.1 coordinate 42,318, forward strand.
AACGATTTGGAGTATCTACACCAGATTTGGTGATTCCCTTGGGTGTGATTCCCCCTGAATCTTCTATTAAAAATGTATGTAGTCAGTTAGAACTACCAAAGGATCTACCTTTGGTACTGTTTATGTCACGAATTGACCCAAAAAAAGGGTTAAATTTGTTGATTCCGGCGCTAGAGAAGCTGTTAACAGTTGGTTATAATTTTCATTTTGTCTTAGCTGGTACTAATCCCCAAGAACCAGATTACGAACAAAAGATAATATCCAAAATTCAAAATTCACCATTACGATCGCACACTACAATCACTGGCTTTGTCAGTGGTGAGTTAAAAGTTAGTTTACTACAAGCTGCTGATTTATTTGTCTTACCTTCCTACTATGAAAATTTTGGGATTGCTGTAGCTGAAGCGATGGTTGCAGGTGTACCCGTAGTCATTTCTGACCAAGTACATATTTGCCAACAGATACGTGATAGTGAGTCCGGTTGGGTAGGTGCAACAGATGTTCAAGCACTGGTAGAGTTACTACAAGAAGCTTTGCAAAATCCCGCAGAACGCCAACGACGGGGATTAAACGCCCAAAAATATGCATTAAAAAATTTTAGCTGGGATGCGATCGCTAGGCAAACAATCCAAGCCTACCAAAAAATTCTGACGAACAAACTGTAAGTGTCATGGGAGCAATGTGATAGGTTGAAGTAGCAAATTGTAAGATAAATCATCTCTTGTGGCTGCTAAAGATCGCTTTCATCAAGTTGTTAAGACATCTCTCACCAAGGATGGGTGGAATGTTACTCACGATCCATTACAAATAAAGGTGGGCGGTGTTGATATGGAGATTGATTTAGGGGCAGAACGGTTACTGGCAGCAGAGCGAGGGAATGAAAAAATTGCGGTTGAAGTCAAAAGTTTTCTGGCTAGTGCATCCGCAATTTCCCAGTTTCATACAGCACTGGGTCAGTTCATTAACTACCGAGCGGCCCTGCGTCGTGAAGAACCCGATCGCGTCCTCTATCTAGCTGTGCCTGATTTAACCTATAACAGCTTCTTTCAACTTGATTTCCCCGCTTCAATGCTACAAGAAAATACCGTAAAACTGCTTATCTACGATATTCAATTGGAGCAGATTGTACAATGGAAAATCTGACAGATCAATTAATGAACTATCAGCAAACTGTCCAGCAATTATTGATGGGCTATGCTCAAAATAAGCCTGCTTATGGTGATATTGAAGTTGAAACTATTTTTGATACGGAGCGAAATCACTATCAAATCATGCATTTGGGTTGGCAACATAAGCGCTGGATTCATCAATGTGTAATGCATCTTGATATTCGGAATGAAAAAATCTGGATTTTCTACAATTCAACAGAACATGATATTGCGGCCGATCTAGTCAGGCTGGGTGTACCAAAACAAGATATTGTGCTGGGGTTCCATCCTCCTTTTATGCGTGAAATGAGTGATTATGGGGTGGGATGAGAGAGTTAGAGAACGTTTATCACCGCTCGTCCTTTATCTGAGAGTGTTGACAACTTAAAATTTTGTTTCAAACCGCTAAAGCCCGATTGGGAAATCGGGGTTTTATGTCATGATGGCATACTAGAATATATATGCCTTTCTAACTACAGGGAATCTCTCATGGCTCTCCGTCTAGGTGACACAGTACCCAACTTTACGCAAGCCTCAACACACGGCGACATCGATTTTTACCAATGGGCAGGTGACAGCTGGGTTGTGCTGTTCTCTCACCCTGCTGATTTTACACCTGTTTGTACAACAGAACTTGGCACAGTTGCCAAGCTCAAACCAGAATTTGACAAGCGCAATGTCAAAGCGATCGCACTCAGCGTTGATGACGTAGAATCTCACAAAAGCTGGGTGGGAGACATTGAAGAAACTCAAAGCACCACCCTTAACTACCCAATTTTGGCGGATGCAGATCGCAAGGTTGCTGATCTGTACGACATGATCCACCCCAATGCTAATGCGGCTGTGACAGTGCGATCGGTTTTCGTGATTGACCCCAATAAGAAACTCCGTCTTTCTTTCACCTATCCTCCCAGTACGGGACGCAACTTTGATGAACTTTTGCGAGTGATTGATTCTCTGCAATTGACTGATAATTACAGCGTGGCGACACCAGCTGACTGGAAAGATGGAGAGGATGTCGTAATTGTCCCCTCACTCAAAGATCCAGAAGTACTCAAACAGAAATTCCCCAAAGGTTATGAGGAAATTAAACCCTATCTACGGCTAACTCCTCAGCCTAACAAGTAAATCTGAAAATGATTTCGGATAAAAAAGCAAAGGCGCAAAGTTATATCTTGGCGTCTTTGCTTTTTGCGTGAGAATATAGTCAGTTGGCTAGCATCCGAACCTGGAGGAAATCTTTATGTTCTCATCCCCTTTGGTTTTGCAAATTCCGTCATCAATGCAAATGACAGACGAACAATTTTTTGAGTTCTGTCAGGTGAACCGTGATTTACGCATTGAACGAAATAAATTTGGAGAATTGGTAATTATGCCTCCTACTGGTTCAGAGACAGGAAACCGAGAAGTTAATATCTCAGGACAGTTATGGGTGTGGTCGGAACAAGATGGTACAGGTATAACTTTTAGCTCTAGTACCGGATTTAAGTTATCAACAGGTGCAGAACGCTCTCCAGACGCTTCCTGGATTAAATTAGAACGGTGGAATGCTCTTTCAACAGAACAACAGCGAAAGTTTGCTCCCATTTGTCCAGATTTTGTAGTCGAACTCAAATCTCCTAGTGACAACCTCCAGACTTTGAAGGAAAAAATGGAGGAATATATGAATGAGCCAGGAATACAGTTAGGCTGGTTAATTGACCGTAAGCAGCGTCAAGTTTATATTTATCGTCCTGGATTGCCAGAGGAATGTTTAGATAATCCTGCTAGTGTAAGCGGCGAGTCGGTATTGCCTGGGTTTATGTTGAATATGAGTAAAGTTTGGTAAGAAAATTTTATTTAAATTTAGGCTGGCGACGATACAGCAATTTAAACTGGTAAATTGGCGATACATGCTCCTGCAAAAGGGCGTTCCTACATCAGTAATGCTAAACTTCCACGAAGTGGTACGGCATGGTTCGACTCCGCTCACCAGCCGCTCTGTTACCATCGTAGACATCGCTCCCGAAATAACCAAAACACCTATCCCGAATTACGAATTACTTGTTGTACCAAGCTTTTCGCCACTGTTGCATTTGTTTAATCTCTATATCTTGGGCTTTAACAATTTCTTGGGCTAATTTCTTGATTTCAGGGCGCTTAGACTTATTTAAGGCATCTTTTGCCATTGTTACAGCCCCTTCATGGTGAGGAATCATCGCATTGATAAAGCGCAGATCAAATTCAGCATCGGCTGCACCTAAGTCCTGACTCATCATCATGCCTTTCATTTGGTCAGACGACATCTCCATCATGTGCCCCATTTGACTGTTGTAAGCCATTGGTTTGTCTCCCCCACTGGGATACCAGGCTTGTCGCCACTGCTTCATCTGAGTGATTTCTAAGTTTTGCGATTTGATGATATTGTCTGCTAGTTTTTTGATTTCAGGACGTTTTGATTTCTGCTGCGCAACATTCGCCATTTCCACAGCCCCTTGATGGTGCGGTATCATAGCGTCGATAAATCGTAAATCAAAATTAGCATCGGCTGGGCCTAAATCCATTCCCATGCTGTGATTCATGCCACCACCGTGATTGATCATCTGCTTGTCGTTAGCACTGGTGGCGGTTTCCTTTGGCGCTTGGCTTTGGTTCTGGGAAGCAGTACTAGTACAGCCTGTGATTAACCCACCGCCTGAAGCGATCGCAGTAAAAGTTAACGCCAAAAAGCCATTCCTTAAAAATAGCAGTTGCATAAATCTTACCTAACAGTTTTCTAATTCTAACGATCTAATGATCTAATGAAATTAAGATGAAATCTAAAGATCCCCAACAACTTTTACGAAGTCAGGGATCTTGTTTCTCATTTCTATGTTGTCACCAATACCTACATTGTCAAAAGCTAGCAATAGCTCTAATGCTCATTACACCATCTGTTTAGAAAGTGCTTTTAAGTCTGCGGTCGATTTTAACCGAGTGATGGTTGGTTACGGAGTTGCCCAGTTAACCGAGTTAAAATTTATGTATAATTCTAAATTCTGAATTCTGAACTCTGAATTCTTACTTAAAAACAACCCAGCCACAAAAGTTATCTCGTAACATTTAACATTCATTATTCTGTAATTTACATTCTAAAATGCAAATCTACCAAGGACGATAATGCCTAATGGTACAATAACAGAAGCATGAAAGCGTGAATACAAAACTCCTCATTTCTCCTCAAGAACTCACGTCGCTGTTAGCAAAAAAATCCTCACAAACTGTCATTATCGATACACGAAGTCAAGAAGATTATGCTATTTCTCATATTTCTCAAGCCATAAATATTAGAGATTTTTTTACCTATCTTTTAGAGAATTCCTCCCCAGCAGGATTAAAGGAATTGCAAGAGTATTTTGCAAAAATTATGAGCAGGGTAGGAATATCTGGTGCAGAACAGTTAATTGTTTATGAAGATGCTTTAAATAAAGGTTATGGTCAATCTTGTCGAGCAGCTTTCTTACTGAAATATTTGGGTTGCGCTCAGGTATCTATTTTACATGGAGGATATAGAGCATGGCTCAAGGCAGAATTACCTACTACCGATGAAGTACCGAAGGGTGAAAGCAGCATATTTAGATTGCATCCCAACGCTGACATAATGGTGACTACCACCGAGATGTTGCAAGCAATTGAAAATCCAGCAATTATTAAATTAGATGTGCGCGATCGCAACGAATGGCTTGGGTTGAGTTCTTCTCCCTACAATCCTGATTTTTGTCCTCGCAAAGGTAGAATCCCTAACGCAGTATGGTTAGAATGGCATCATCTAATGAATTCTGAATCGGAAATTCCCACGTTCCGATCGTCAGATGAAATCCGAGAAATTTGTCAGTCAGTAGGTATTACTTCCGAGTCTATTGTGTACATTTACTGCTTTAAGGGTTCAAGAGCTGCGAATACATTAATAGCCCTTGAAGAGGCGGGAATTTCTGCTAAAAATTATTTTGGTTCTTGGAATGAATGGTCTCGTGATTTTGCACTACCAATTGATAGCAGAGTCATGCAATGAGCGTATAAAGCAATACGCTTGGGTTAAGAATTATAGTAGATTGGCTTGAGAATGTGAGTAGCATTATTGCGTCGCTACAGTGCAAATACATGAGCACTTAATCGAACGCTGAATAAACCTTACAACACATACTAAATCTTCTCTTTCAGAGACGCACTTGCGTTCGATTTAGTGGTGCAATAATTAAGTGGCAGGTCTGAATCACCTACCCATTGATTCTGACTCCTGAATTCTGAATTCTTCTTCAATCAAACATCAACATTTATCTGTTCTATCTGTCTAGCAGCTTTATCCCAAAGCTTTGCTGAAGTCTCATCTTGCCAATGAGTTCTCAGATTTTCCGCTTTTTTGTGACATATTCGCTCTAACATTTCTAATATTGCGGATAATGTCAATTTATTAATTAATGATTCTAAAATTTCCATATATTCTTTTTGCATGATAGTTAGCTCCTTAACGTCATCTGATATATGCTGACAAAATCCACTTATCTTAACCTATATATTAAGATTTATTGCGGAGTGGTACTAATATTCTGCCAGCTTTTACACGCAGTTTAACCTATTTTGAATACTCAATACAGCCGATCCGCGATCGCTAACTGCGGAAGCCCTCTCTATCCTCCAATAAACCTGTTTTGCGCGGTACAACACAAAACTCTGATGTCTAATTTCCAAACTAGAGAAACTGTTAATCCTTACTATCTAGCTTGTGCAGACATCACCCAGAAAGTCATGGATGAATTTGCTGTGATGACTGGGCGACAATATCAACTATTTGAATACCACGGCGACCCAGCAGCCGAACTGCAAATTTTCACATTACTCCAAGGCTCACGTATTAGGTAATTTCTGGAGGCAAAAGCTCATCTATGCCAAATATTTATTAAGAAGTGTTTGAGCAATTTTCATGTATTTGAACCACATCTATCGTAGGGGCACAGCATTGCTGTGCCCCTACCGCGTGGTCTATTTACCTGAAAATAGCTGTAAAGTCAAAATATTTTCTAATATCTGAAAACTTTGCAACAGTTTGCGAAATGAGGGAATGGGCATTGAAAGAGGCTGAGGGGAAAGACTTACTGCAACTTTCCCCCTGCTCCCATCATCTCTCTATTCCCCAGTCCCTATTTACTCGAATGCGACTTTTCCGGCATGACTATATTAGTGTGGCTTGCCTTGCCATTTTTGCCGTTAGTATTTCCGTTACCATTGCGGGGATGGATAACACCATAACCGCCGTGGTTACGTTCGTAAATTACATTAATCTCTCCAGTTTCAGAATTGTGGAACATATAAAAGTCGTGTCCCACGAGTTGCAGTTGTTCTAGGGCTTCTGCAACGGTCATCGGCGGCATGGAAAAATATTTGGTGCGGACGACTTCGTTGGGCAATTCAGCGGTGCGATCGCCAATTAAATCTGTTACTATCGACTCTGGTATAACTACTTCTGTTGGTTGAGTATGAGTTTTGTGGTCTTGACGCCGTTCTTTATATTTCCGCAGTTGACGGGCAATTTTATCTGCAACTAAGTCAATGCTGGCATATAGACTTTCGCTGCTTTCCTCGGCACGAATAACGCTACCATTAGCATAAATAGTTACTTCAGCCGCTTGTCTTGGATTAATTCGGGGATTCCGGGCGACGCTAAGATGCACATCCACTTCATTTGTAATGCTTTGAAAGTGACTAACTGCTTTTTCAATTTTTTGATGTACATACTCACGAATCGCATCGGTGATTTCAATATTTTTGCCGTGGATGACAAGCTTCATGTAATACTCTCCCGCTGAATATTTTGGATGTGTGAATTTGCTTTGTATGAAAAGAAATTGCGGTAAGGTTTATTACTCCCGCCAAAACAAATTGTGAACTATATTGTATCTACTGCTGTTAAGCTGTCTCTCAGCTTACTGCATCTGAGGAATTGTCAAGTATACCCTTAATTTACCTCCTCATCTCTGCGCTGATGTCTAATTGTATATCCAATTAGCACTCTTGAGTGAGGAAATCTAATTATAGCTCCTATGAGTACCTTTTCCTTTAAAGGAATGCTTACAGAACTGTTGATATTTGCTCCTTCTGCGTTCGATTGAGGTTTGCTTGCTGTTGTTCAAGAATAGAAGGCTTTGTGGAAGTTTGATTCTGTTTGAAATGCAAACAATGGTATTAAAGTCATCAGCCAGTACATTCTTCCTTATTGTCTTGGCATAATGCTTATTGCAGAGAATTCCTCCTAAAACCTATTGAGGTTATATATTCAAGCTAGCACTTTGTATTTTCTAATGCATCTTCCCTTGACTTTCCTTTAAAATCCTTTGCAAAGCTTGACAATTGTTGATTTTAATCCTCTAACTTGAAATATATTTAGTTCTTTATACAGTTGAATTTTGGCATGATCCATAGTAATAATAAACCACACAAAAACATTTGTTTGCTATATAACCAAGGATTAATGCCTTACTTGGAAGCTCATGGATGGCAGCGATCGCTTCTGACTGAGCGCATCCACGACCCCAGTCTAGATGATGTGTTAATTTTGCTAGAACATCCCCCTGTCTACACTTTGGGACAAGGAAGCAACTCAGACTTTCTCAAATTTGATATTGACAAAGGTCAGTATGATGTGCATCGAGTTGAACGAGGCGGCGAGGTTACTTACCATTGTCCCGGTCAACTGGTGGGCTATCCAATTTTAAATCTGCAACGTTATCGTAAAGACCTCCATTGGTACTTACGGCAACTCGAAGAAGTAATAATTCGTGTATTGGCAATTTATGGATTGCAAGGAGAAAGAATTCCGGCTTTTACTGGCGTTTGGTTGCAAGGGCGAAAAATTGCGGCTATTGGTATTAAAGTCAGCCGTTGGATTACTATGCACGGCTTTGCGTTAAATATTTGTCCAGACATGACAGGCTTTGAGCGCATTGTACCCTGCGGCATTTCTGACAAACCTGTAGGCAGTTTAGCCGAATGGATTCCAGGTATCACCTGCCAAGAAGTGCGTTCTTACATAGCACAATCTTTTGCGGAAGTCTTTGGCGTGGAATTAGTAGAATCTCAGCCTCAAGGATTTTTCTGGTCTGAGTAAATTCCGCTTGTAATATGTAATAAATACTATAGCAGTCCTATTTAAATTGTGAGACACTTATGAGAGTAGTCTATATTTAATAGTATCAAAATAACTATTTAATACAGATTTGAAAAAAGAATGTGATAGATACAAACCTGAAAAGCCAGATTCAATCAGACTTTTTGAATTTTGAATTGGTATAACTGCGGTTGTCAAAGCTAGAATCTAATTATTTTTAAATTTCTATACTAACTTTTTACGGCTGTCAAGCACAACTTTGCGCGTGAATTACTCAAATAATCTCCAGGTATATGCCCCATCGATAACATCTCTCAGAGAACGTGATTGGACAGCTTTGATAGAACTATTTGATAGAGACGACGGTGATGAAATTGAAGCTGATATCCACAGTAGTTTATTTTGGCTAATACCTGAACCTTGTTGGGAAGATGATCCCTTTGATTTTTTACGCGAGTACCTTTAAAGAGTGCTGTTAGCGGTAGCGGGGCGTTGAGCCAGTGATGAGTGATGAGTGATGTTAGCGGTAGCGGGGCGTTGAGCCAGTGCTGAGTGCAAAAGAAGCTTTTAATTTATAACTCCTAACTCCTAACTATCTAACGTTGAGGCGACTTAGGAAAATACGTAGGCGATCGCTTTGGGGATTAGTCAGCACTTCATAGGCTGGGCCTTGTTCTGTCACAATACCTTTGTCTAAAAATATCACTTGATGGGCCACTTCTTTTGCAAATTGCATTTCATGGGTGACAACTACCATTGTCATACCTTCTGTGGCTAATTGTTGCATCACTTGCAGAACTTCGCCAACGAGTTCAGGATCTAGGGCGCTGGTGGGTTCGTCAAATAGCATGATTTGGGGATTCATACATAAACTACGAGCGATCGCTACTCGTTGCTTTTGTCCACCAGAAAGTTGTTCGGGATAAGCAGAGGCTTTGTCAGATAAACCAACTTTTTCTAAATATAATCTCGCTAGTTGGGCGCTTTCTTTTGGTGTTTTACCCAAGACTTTACGTGGTGCGAGTGTCATATTTTCTAAGACGCTGAGATGGGGAAACAGGTTGAACTGTTGAAAAACCATGCCTACTTGTGTTCGTAGTTGCCGCAGTTGGCTATAGTTGACAGTGGGTCGGGATAAGTTAATTCCGTTGATGATTAAACGCCCTTTGTCAATGGTTTCTAGGCGGTTGAAGCAACGTAGTAGGGTGCTTTTACCACAGCCGGAGGAACCAATAACTGCAACGACTTCTCCCCGGTTGATTTCGCCGGTAATTCCTTTGAGAACTTTTAGGGAACCAAAGTTTTTTTCAATATTGTCAAAAATAATCGCAGGGATGGTATTGTTCATTACTTATGTCAAGCTGCTCTACAGTTGATTGTAATGTTTTAAGAAACCGCAGAGGCACAGAAGGAGAGAAGATAATATGGCTAAATTTGATTTTATGCGTTGGCTGTATTTATGTGTCTTCGTAGGTTTTAGCTGTTTATTACTGATTAGCTGTGCTGTGAACTCTAGCGCGGGGAAAACTTTGCGGGTTGCTACGGAACCAGCGTTTCCACCTTTTGAGTTTCAAGGAAAAGGTGGCGAGTTGCAGGGGTTTTCCATTGATTTGATGAATGCGATTGCTTCTTCTGCTAACTTTAAAGTTGATTTTCAAAGTCTGCCTTTTGATGGCATTATCCCAGCTTTGCAAGCTAAAACGGTAGATGCCGCCATTAGTTCGATTACGATTACTGAGGAGAGGGCGAAAACGATTTCTTTTTCCCGTCCTTATTTTAAGGCTGGGTTAGCGATCGCAATTCGCGCAGACAATCAAGATATTACTGGTTTTGACAGTCTCAAAAATAAAAAAATTGCTGTACAACTTGGCACAACTGGGGCTGCAAAGGCTAAGAGTATTCCTGGGGTACAAATTCGCAGTTTTGATTCTGCACCCATAGCCCTGCAAGAATTGCTCAACGGTAATGTAGATGCAGTAATTAATGATGCACCTGTGACTGTATATGCTATTAATACGGGCAATCTTCAGGGAATTAAAGTAGTACATAAATTGCTGACGGAGGAGTTTTATGGAATTGCTACAGCTAAAAACTCGCCGAATTTGACATTGATAAATGATGGCTTGGATAGGGTGCTGAAAAATGGCACTTATGCCCAAATTTACCAGAAATGGTTTAAACTTCAACCACCATCACTACCAGCTAAATCACCATTTGAAAATCAAACGAATGCTGGCGCACCTAAAATATTAACTTCAATTAACGTGGTTTTGCAGGCTTTTCCAAGTCTATTGCAGGGTGCATTGATAACGTTGCAATTGACGATACTTTCTGTAGTATTTGGTTTAATTGGCGGTTCCTTAATTGGTATTGTTCGCCTTTCTCATATTGCACCTGTGCGTTGGTTGGCGAGGGCGTATGTAGATTTTTTTCGAGGAACGCCTTTGCTGGTGCAAATTTTTATGATTTACTTTGGTTTACCAGCAATTTTACAAGAACTTGGTTTGACATTTTCTTTTGATCGTCTAAGTGCTGGGGTAATTGCCTTAAGTTTGAATAGCGCTGCATACATTGCCGAAGTCGTACGTGCTGGAATTCAATCAATTGAACCAGGACAAGCAGAAGCAGCAAAATCATTAGGTTTGAGTTCTGTGCAAACTATGAGTTATATAATTTTTCCCCAAGCTTTCCGGCGGATGATTCCACCTTTGGGTAATGAGTTTATCAGTTTATTGAAAGATACTAGCTTAGTTTCTGTGATTGGGTTTGAAGAATTAGTACGTAAAGGACAGTTAATTGTTGCTGATAACTATCGCGCCTTTGAGATTTACGCAGGTGTAGCGGTGGTTTATTTATGTTTGACGCTACTTTCTTCCCAAGTATTTAGCCGATTAGAAGCTTGGATGAATCCCATCAAGCGCTAAGAGACTTTCAAAAATAATTTCTCAAAATCCAGAGAATGATAATAAATATACTTGTAAAGCTGATTTTTGGGATACTTAGCAGTTGTGCGTTAAGATCCTGAGAAACTTAAATTATGGGTTTCTTATTATACCTTTTTTGGGCTAATTATAATTTATTGTTTAATTTTAATTAATGTTTTGTGGCGAAACCAATAAAAAAGTTATGTAATATCAATCAGATAACACTATTGTTATGATTGACTTGTAATCATTAAGAAATGTAAATAGTAACTATAACCGTTAAGTCAATTTAACTTAATGATTTCGTGCTTGCTATTTGAGGGCTGAGTACATCAATACAATTAAGTTGCAATTAAAACTCAGTGAATAGGTTTGAACTATTCAATGCAAGTCTAGTTACGGCTGGATTGTAACAGTTCACTTTGCCAGCCAAAAATTAAAAACTTTTCATTAGAGGAGAAGCAAATGAGAAATTTGAAAGCAATCATAGACAAATCCTCATTTACTAGTGAAGTACCGGCATCATTTGTGGTATTTCTTGTCGCCCTTCCTCTTTGTATGGGTATTGCGATCGCTTCGGGACTTCCACCATCTCGCGGCTTAGTTACAGGAATAGTAGGCGGAATTATTGTTGGTGCTGTTTCCGGTTCACCAATGCTAGTCAGTGGCCCAGCAGCAGGGCTGGCTGTGATTGTTGCAGAAATAGTTAAAGAATATGGCATTGAAATGGTTGGGCCAATTCTGCTGCTAGCGGGTTTAATCCAATTACTCGCAGGTATATTTAAACTTGGCCAGCTGTTTCGCGCCATGTCACCAGCTGTCATCTATGGAATGCTTGCAGGTATTGGGATATTAATCTTAGCTTCCCAATTTCATGTCATGCTAGACGACCAACCGCGTATACACGGCATTGAAAATTTAATTTCTATTCCCAACAGCATTTACAAAGCTTTGTTCCCTATTGATGGTAGCGTTCATCACGTTGCAGCACTCATAGGTGTAATAACTATTATCAGTCTTCTGCTGTGGGAAAAATTTAAGCCCAATAGTTTAAAATTGATACCTGGTGCGCTTATTGGCGTTGTAATTGCCACCGTCATAGCTACAGTGTATCGATTACCGATTCAGTATGTTGATGTACCTGGAAATCTGGCACAAGCAATTCAATTACCAACACTTGCCAGCTTACCACGCCTAATTCAGGCACCAGTTTTGCTAGATGCGATCGTGATTGCATTCATTGCTAGTACAGAAAGTTTGCTTTCAGCCGTAGCAGTAGATCGACTGCATACCGGGACAAGAACCGATTTCGATCGCGAATTAACGGCGCAAGGAATTGGCAATGTTATATGTGGGTTCTTGGGTGCTTTGCCGATGACAGGAGTGATAGCCCGCAGTTCTGTAAACGTAGAAGCTGGTGCTAAAACTAGATTATCAACGATGCTTCACGGGTTATGGCTGTTAATTTTAGTAATTGCAGCCCCAACCTTGCTCAAAATAATTCCCATTTCTAGTCTTGCAGCAATTCTAGTTGTTACTGGTTACAAACTAATCGAAGTAGAACATATTCGCCAGTTAAAAAAGTATGGGCGTTTTCCTCTGGTAATATTTGCTGCTACTTTAATAGGGATTGTTGTTACTGACCTAATCACAGGTGTTTTAATTGGTATTCTGTTGACAGGAATGTTGCTAATTCACAAAATGTCTGTGCTGAATATCCAAGTTATTAAGCACGAAGATAATCAGCGAATAGACATTTATTTACAAGGTGCGGCAACATTTGTGAGGCTACCAAAATTGGCAAATATTTTAGAACTTGTGCCTCCAGGAAGTGAATTGCATGTTTATATGCAAGATTTGGCTTATATAGATCACTCTTGCCTAGATTTACTTTCGGTGTGGGCAAAACAACAGGAAAAAATGGGAAGCACTTTAACTATGCAATGGGATCGTCTGATAGATCGTAATCGCAAACCATTTACTCTGTAGCACTCAAGCTATGCTCACGGTAGGGTGGCACAGCTATCCTACCCTACGAATTGTTTGTATTCCATGTAATCAGCGAGGGGTTAAGATAGGTTTTATATGGGGAATTTGGATTGAGTTGCACCTGAATCAACCAAAAAAATATGGCAATTCTCAACGCTCGGAATTTATCCTTAGAAGAAGTTCAACGTCTGTTTGGCTTTCAAGAACAGTACAATGACTCATTTTCTAACTACTTATCTTTAAAACCTCTTATAGAAGCAGAACAGCAGGAACTTCTGCAAATTAGAAATGACTTTCGACGTTACCTGACAGCCGGCAAAGTTTCTGAAGGTCAGGTTAAGTTTCTTGCAATTGCGCCTTTACTAAGATTAGCTAGTTTTTATCGCTATCCAATAGAGATTGTTTTGGAGGAGAATATTGCTGATATTGAAGTTGAAGATGAAGATATAAAAATTAAAGGTAGATTTGATATTTTAGCTATTAGTAAAGCTAAACATACAAAACCTCAAACGTATTTTTGGGTACTGTTGATTGAATCTAAAAATAGCCAGGTTGATATATCAACAGGTTTGCCTCAGCTACTCACGTATGCTTATAAAAATTTAGAAAATCAAAAATCAGTTTGGGGATTAACGACTAATGGTAGAAGTTATCAGTTTGTCTATATCGAACAAGGAAATCCTCCTATTTATTATCTGTTGCCAGAATTAAATTTAATGGAAAGAGAGCGTTCAAGTCAGTTGCTACAGATTTTAAAAGCAATTTGTCAGCTTTAAAAGGGAATTTAACTGTTAATGTGTGCGATCGCATGGTAAGAATTCTTTTAGCGATCGCTTTTGTATGTAATAAACTTTGACCTCACTTCCATTCCTCTCTCCTAAAAGGAGAGAGGCTTTGAATCTTACTCCCCAACGCTAGTAGGGAAGGGGCTGGGGGTTAGGTCTATATTGAACTCAACTACAAACCGTGTTCACGAGTATCAAAGACTCGTCCGCGAGTATCAAAGACTCGTTCACGAGTATCAAAGACTCGTCCGCGAGTATTAAAAGCTCATCGGCGAGTATCAAAGACTCGTCCGCGAATATCAAAGACTCGTTCACGAGTATAAAAGACTCGTCCGCGAGTATAAAAGACTCGTTCACGAGTATCAAAGGCTCGTCCACGAGTATCAAAGACTCGTCCACGAGTATCAAAGACTCGTTCATGAGTATTAAAGACTCATTAATGCAGTTCAAAGGCTCATTAATGGAGTTCAAAGACTCATTCACGAGTATGTCTCAAAGATTCATCAGGTTTTTGGCGAGTTTTTCGTGAGTCCTGATAAAATCTGAGAACCTATTAGCATTATTATGCACAACCGTATATTTACTACTTTATTTTTAACTCTATCTCTGGCTACCACACCCCAGTTTGTAGTTGCTCAAAACAATATAGAACAGCTATTTCAACAAGGCAACGCTGCCGAAACAGTGGGTAACAACTCCCAAGCTGAAACGATTTGGCGTAAAGTTTTACAACTTGAACCCAATAATGGCAAAGCTTATAACAATTTGGGAAATGCTTTGCGGCGACAGGAGAAATTAGAGGAAGCATTAGCTGCTCACCAGAAAGCGTTACAACTCAACCCTAATGATGCTGAAGCTTACGTGGGTATAGGGAATGTGCTAAATGCTCAAGGGAAATTAGAGGAGGCATTAGCATCTCATCAGAAAGCTTTGCAACTTAACCCTAACTTGGCTATTGCTTACAATGGTCTCGGCAATGCCCTAAAGGAGCAGAAGAAATTAGATGCAGCAGTTGCCGCCTACCAAAAAGCAATTCAACTCAACCCTAACTATGCTTATGCTTACAACAATCTCGGCAATGTTCTGAGTGACCAGAAGAAATTAGATGCAGCAGTTGCCGCCTACCAAAAAGGGATAGTTGCCACCTACCAAAAAGCGATTCAACTCAACCCCAACGATGCTACTGCTTACTATAATCTTGGCAATGTTCTGAGTGACCAGAAGAAATTAGATGCAGCAGTTGCCGCCTACCAAAAAGCAATTCAACTCAACCCCAACTATACTTATGCTTACAATAATCTCGGCTTGACCCTGAGTGACCAAAAAAAATTAGATGCCGCCATCACCGCCTACGAAAAAGCCCTAACATTGCCAGAAGACAATTCTGGAACCCCAGCCAGCGCTCATACTCTTGCTTACAATAATCTCGGCAATGCCCTAAAGGAGCAGAAGAAATTAGATGCAGCAGTCGCCGCTTACCAAAAAGCGATTCAACTCAACCCCAACTATGCTAAGGCTTACAATAATCTCGGTGATGCCCTATATGACCAGAAGAAATTAGATGCAGCA
>NZ_JABXKL010000015.1:57952-223089 GCF_017114995.1 Nostoc sp. NMS9
GGCTTACAATAATCTCGGTGATGCCCTATATGACCAGAAGAAATTAGATGCAGCAGTCGCCGCCTACGAAAAAGCAATTCAACTTAACCCCAACTATGCTGATGCTTACTACAATCTCGGCAATGCCCTGAGTGAGCAGAAGAAATTAGATGCAGCAGTCACCGCTTACCAAAAAGCGATTCAACTCAACCCCAACGATGCTAAGGCTTACTACAATCTCGGCATTGCCCTCACACAGCAGAAGAAATTAGATGCAGCAGTTGCCGTCTTACAAAAAGTGATTCAACTTAACCCTAATGATGCTACAGGTTACATCATTTTGGGCCTTTTGCTGTCACAACAGAACAAATCCGATGCCGCAGTTTCCGCCTACGAAAAAGCAATTCAACTCAACCCCAACGATGCTAGGGCTTACAATAATCTCGGTGATGCCCTATATGACCAGAAGAAATTAGATGCAGCAGTCGCCGCCTACGAAAAAGCAATTCAACTTAACCCCAACTATGCTGATGCTTACTACAATCTCGGCAATGCCCTGAGTGAGCAGAAGAAATTAGATGCAGCAGTCACCGCTTACCAAAAAGCGATTCAACTCAACCCCAACGATGCTAAGGCTTACTACAATCTCGGCATTGCCCTCACACAGCAGAAGAAATTAGATGCAGCAGTTGCCGTCTTACAAAAAGTGATTCAACTTAACCCTAATGATGCTACAGGTTACATCATTTTGGGCCTTTTGCTGTCACAACAGAACAAATCCGATGCCGCCGTAGCCACGCTCCAAAAAGTCTTTAAATTACCAGAAAATGATTCTACAATTTCCCGCCGAGATAAACACACTTTCGCTCATACTGCTTTGGGTTTAGTGTTCCAACAGCAAGGAAAACTAAAACAAGCCATTCAACAGTTTGATAAAGCAGAAGAAATTGACCCCAATTATGTATATGCCAGTAATAACAATATAGAAGCAAGGCAGTTATTGATAGAACAAGAGAATAAACTAGGAAGCGTAGAAGACGATCGCCAATGGTTGCCTAAAGATGATCCAACTGTACCCATTAAGCGTTCTGTGGTACGCATTACTGCGAATTTTCCTCTGAGTATTGAACGCCAAGGAATTGAGAGTGGAACTGGCATAATAATTAAGCGAGAAGACAACCGGACATTAATCCTCACTAATCGTCATGTCATTTTTGATGACTATGAACAAGGTAAAAATATTCAAGTTGAATTTTTCAGTTCACCGCCATCAAACCGAGTGCGAATGCGGCGAAATGCCAAGCTGTTCAAAATGACTTCCGTAGACGAACAACTCGATTTAGCCGTTTTAGAAGTTACCGAGAATCTTCCAGAAGATATCCAACCATTAGCCATTTCCTCAACTGCGATCGCCCCAAAAATGCCCATTCGGATTATCCATTCTGCTCAAAGAGAAAAAGATTGGTCTATGGAATCAGGACAAATCAGTAGTTCTAACAATCAGCGATTAGAAATATCTCAAACCGCACTCGAACCTGGTTATTCTGGCAGTCCTGTAATTGATTCGCAAAATCGGCTTTTAGGCATTATTGTTACACGCAGAAAAGATAAAGACCAAAATTTTGCTTATGCCATGTTTGAGATTCAAAAACAACTGTCCACTTGGAATATTAAATAGCCTTTTATACAGACGCGATTAATTGTGTCTCTACTTCTTTACTTTCAACAAACTATGAATTATAAAATTATCCTTGCCAGCCTATTAATCCTCAGCATCAGCCATCTTCCTGCTGCTGCTTCTTGCCCAGAAGGGAACCCAAAATCTACTGATTATATCCGCCGCAAACCACCCAACCGTTGTGAAGGTGTCAAAGAAGAACAATTAAGCGGCAATAGCTTGAGCTTAATTTCCATTGCTACCCGCAACCTTGCTAATTTCGGCAAAACCCTGACAGTGCAAATTCCCCGCATCAATGGAGGTAAAAATCCTCAAGTAATAGTGAAATCCTTGGGTGATAATTATCACTATCAAATGGATGACTTGTTATTGTCTAATAATGGTTCGCGTTTCAGCTTTAGCTGGGATACTTACGTTCTCAGGCAAGCAAAAATACCAGCTAACAGCCTTCGCGCTGTGGCATCCTATAACCTTGGTTCCCAGCCTGTCTATGTTCCAGTCATTCTGGGGCAAACTTCGGGTAAGTATGAATTTGTCTTTTATTCTCAAGACAGAGTGAGATTTACCAACTTTGAAATCCTCTCCAAAGGTGAACCAGCAATCTATAGCACTTCCCGCCCCAACCCGAAAAAGGGTGAAACTATTTTTACCTGGGATGGTCGCAATGCGCCATCTGGGCGCTATGAACTGCACTATGTTGCTAATATTGACCGAAGAGATGAACCTAGCGATCGCATCGAAAGGCGAATTGTATTTGAACATAACCCAAATTGGTTGAAATAAATTATGGCATCTCGGCAAAAAGCCAAACAAAAGTTTTCTGACTTCATCAATATTCGGCAATGGTTGAATTTTCTGAAAACATATCTAGTTGCTTTGTTTGTAGTCAGTGCTTCAGCGCTAAAGCGCTTACTACGAACTATTTCAAATCATCGAAATTTATTGTTGGTGTTGCTGCTACTTTTAGTTTTGGCTATCGTCACCTTTGCCGCTATTGTACCGGGTACACATACATTTGAAGGTAATATCCTTTCTAAGGAAATGACTTTTACCTATAACGGAGAAGTATCTAAACTCTTTATTCAAGATATTCACGGTATTAAAGAACTAGAAAAGGAAGGCAGACAAACCCTAACTTTTACAGGCAATTTTCAAAGTGAAACTTGGTCAGAAATTAATCAGTTAGACTCCTTAAAAATCCAGCTTAAAGACAGCGAGAGTAGATGGATTATTGCTCCGGCTAATCTCCAAGCAACAAGTGATATCAACTTAGACGAACTCCGAGTGCAACCAAATACAAAAGTAGCTGGACTAAGTTATGACTTTTATCGCAATCAGCTTGCTTTTTCTCTGCAATCTAACTCTAAATCCGACTTAAAAAACAACCAAAATACAACATTAGACTTATATTTAGGCGAACAACCAATAAAAGTTATAGTAGAAGGTTATGAATTACTAGATTTAAAATTACCAAATCAACCTGATAAGCAAACACCGCTAGAATTTATTGTAAATCCAAATAATAAAAAATTTAATTTAGAAATAGCACCAAATACCAATATTTATATTACCTTAGCTAAACCTCCCAAATATGAATCAGAACAATGGTTTAGAGAAAAAATAGAGACCAAAGATGTGAAATTTCTAGATTTAGACAGAAATGGTAAAGATGCCAGAGACGATTTACAAATTTCTACTATTGTGGAAGGTAAAATCCGCATGGTAGGTCAGGAACAGGATATTAAGCAAAATCAGTTTCTCATGGGAGAAAACCCTGATACTCCTCTAAATATTCAACTGATACGCCATCTACAAATTGTCCCTAAAAAAGGAATAGAAGCTCGCTTTTCTGGGAAAACTAAAGAGATTCAAATTGGTCTAGATCAGAATTTTCCAGTTTCTCAAATACAGGGTAGCTGGTTAGATGGTGTTTTACCTCGTGATGCAATTATTGCGCTGTTCTCTTTTGGGGCTGCTACAGTTGCAAATCTTCTATCTTGGTTATTTAGTAATGCTTCTAAATCTGCATCAAAATCATAGCCATTACGAATTACGAATTACGAATTACGAATTAATCCGCAATACACTTGACCAAAGCTATGATCGGGATTAATCTCAATCACTAAATCAACTGCTGTCGCATCTCTTACCAACGGCGTGATGAATAATTCCGGGTGAAGTGATCGCCAAAAATAATTGACAAATTGCTCTATCTCTGCATTGCTCATCCCCGATTTACCCGCAGCAATCATCTGCTGTTCTGCCTGTTTACGCCACTCTAAAGAACAGCGGTAATCAGTCGGATAAAGTACAATTAAACTGTCCAATCGCTCCCACAGTGGTAAATAATCGTGGAGGCGAAGATTCATATCACAAGCAAATGCTCTATCTTCATCTGTGACAATTGGCGGTGGCGCAGTATCAAATACATCTGGGTCGATTGGTCGCACACCCACAAACCAACCTTCAAATAGTACAATATCTACATCCGCCACCATTTCGGAAGTAGTGCGATCGCCAGCACCTCCAAAAGCAGATTTATCAAAGCGGGGAAGCATCACTGGATTTTGCAAGTGGCGGATTTGATCTAGTACATTTAAGCCTAAATCTATATCGTGGGTTCCTGGTGGACCGCGCCAAATTAAGCGGGGATCTTGCTGTGTTAAAAGCAAGCGATCGCTGTAAGTTTTATATAAGTCATCCAAAGATAAACTCACAGTCCTGTATCCCAAATGATCGAGAATCAAAATCAGAACCTTTGACATAGTGGTTTTACCAGTGCCTTGTCCTCCCAATATTCCTTGAATCAGGGGGCGTCTCAACTGTTGGCGCTGCGATGCTAGTTTGATCCCCAAAGGTAGCCACAAGTCCCACAATACCTGTAACATTTCCTGGGGTTGTACTTGGAGAGTGGCTTGGCAGAATTCGCTAAAAGCTGGAAAGACAGATTTTAGTAAATGCGATCGCCTTTCGATCATTTCATCAACATTTTCCGGCGCGATCCCAAAAGCTTTTGCCCTTAACTCATCTGCCAGCGCTGCTTCTCTTGCTTCCTGCTTCCAAGTTTCCCCCACCTCATTGGTTGCCAAAACACTCAGCCACAAATTCATAAATTCTGCATCTCACTACGATCCCAGCTTAAAAGCTTCGAGAAACAGGCTGTAGATGAAACCAACTTTCAGGAGATTTAGTGAGTCTACCAAGAGCGATCGCCTATCTAAAAAGCTGCGACTATAAAATATTCTGCTGGTAATTTCCGTCAACAAGACTAAAAAACCAGCTGCCACAATGTCTAGCTCTGCACGTTGTCCAGCTGTAGTGGAAACTGCGTTTCCCAGAAAAAAACCGAACAAAAAACTAATTATCAGCAACGATAGTCGTCGCCAAGGATTTAAAAACCATTGCCCAAAGCGTGTAGCAATGGCATCGAACAAGTTGTTGAGACGAGTGTTTTGCATCAAAAGGACTTCTGGGAAAAGTCAAGATATCTTGAAATATATCTATATTAAGGTAAGGAGGATATTGGTTTTAGCATCAGCTTGTTTGTTACTATTGTATATATCTACTGGAATTCCAGTGTTTATTCAAATTCGACCATTCTATCATCTTCAGAGAAGTACAGTTTCTTAGAGGATGTTTGGAAACAATAAATATTTAGTTTGATCCCCACGAGCAAGCCTTAAAAAATGGGAAAATGATTCAAAATTCCCCTTTTTAAAGGAAGCTAGTCCATTAAGTGGGTTTCATGACTTGTATCCATATACGGAAGTAAGCTACTCGCAGCATCTCCCAACAGGAGAAGGGACTTGCGTAGATTTAGGAAGGAGGATCTCTAAGCTATTGGTATATCACCAAGCACTTTTTAAACATCCTCTTAAGGTAGCTTTTCATAGCACAAGAAAAAATATACTACTTAGATTTATCTGACGTTTAGCAAAGGATGTCTTGTAGAGGCCGGTAGCGGTTCCAGGAAACTTTTATTTTTTTTATACAAATGAATTGGCTGAATAGGTATCAAATTATCTTGTTTTTATCCATACTTACGGTCAAAATCCAAAGTAATGGGTGTCTGTACCTCTTGTTTTTCAAACATCAAAGAGATTATATCCTTCAAATGTTTTCTAATCAAAATGATATTTATCATACATTCGTGTTCCTAATTTTAGGAAAGTCTATATTCGGCTATTTTGTGTGATTGCCTTTTGGGATAATAGGCTACTATTTGGTCAAGCCTAGACAAAATATTTATTTCTAATAACTATTAATATGAAATCTTCAGTGTATCGTAACGTCGGTATTACAGCTTCTTGCTTGGGACTGCTTGTTGCTCTGGTGGGATACTTTGGAGTGAGCGTATCCTTTGAGTCCACCAACCCAAATACAAACCCAGATACATCTTCACAACTGCCAAAAGAAACTCAAGAGTGGCAGACAACTTCGGTTTTACCTGAAAAAGGTATTTCCGCTAGTCTATCTACACCAGCACCTACCCCAACCAATCAAGTAGAACACAGCAGTAAAGAGAATACTTATCCTGTCTTGGCAGAGCGTGATAAATCAGCAAGCATTGCCAAGGATCAAGGGACTTTGCGAATGAGCAATCAAACAAATCAGCCTGTGCGGCTGGTTCTACTGGCACGACAGTCAGTAGCAAAAGGATCTAGTAAAAAACAGACTCACTACGATGTACCGGCACATTGGGATTTTGCTCCCGAAGAAGGTAGTGAGAAGGGACTGGTTCTATCCCTACCTCAGAATAATTTAAAGCTAGAGAAGGGAGATGTTTTAGTTGCTTTTGCACAAGATGGTTCCCGTCGTTACTGGGGCCCTTATATTATTGGCGAAACTCAATTACCTAAGTGGAATTCCCAAAACAGAGAATGGCAACTTGTGCTAAGTCAATAAATATTGCTAAGTGGTAAATATTGAGTACGGAAGCAATTTTTGGAGAGTGAGCATTGTTTACCGTTTGCTCAAACCTTTATTTTTACATCCTTAGCCTACAGTTGGTAAAGTGTTAAGTAATGGATAGAGGAAAATTGTTGAATTAAAAACTCCGAAGAACAAAAGATCGATAACCAACGACTATTGATTAGTGATTGTTGACTATTGACTAAATGAGAATGAAATTGAGTGTTAAGCACACTGTTGATCGGTGGTTCAACAAAATAGCAAAAAATCCAGCCCTGAGTGTAACTGTGTCGATTTTGTGGTTGATGGTAGTTGGCTGGGTGGCTTTTGGGTGGAATTTGGGCAACACTGGCTTGATTGATGAGACAGAGCCGCTCTTTGCCGAAGCTTCCCGCCAGATGTTCGTCACAGGTGATTGGATTACCCCATTTTTCAATGGTGACACTCGTTTCGATAAACCTGCTTTAATTTACTGGTGTCAGGCGATCGCATATCACATAATTGGCGTGAATGAATGGGCAGTACGCCTTCCTTCTGCGATCGCAGCATTCGGCTTAGTTTGTTTAGCTTTTTACACCATCCAGTGGTATCTGGCTAAACAAGACGAATTAGAGGAAGTTTCAAGTCCTACTCGTCGCTACTTAACATCTTTTATAGCAGCAGCACTTATGGCACTCAATCCCGAAACTATTATTTGGGCGAGAACGGGTGTCTCTGATATGCTACTCACCGGATGTATGGCATCGGCTTTGTTATGTTTTTTTCTAGGGTACGCAGGGAAGGAAGGGAGTAGGGAGCAGGGCAGCAGTGGAGCAGGGGAGCAGGGGAGCAGGGGAGCAGAATTAATAATCACCAATGCCCAATCCCTAATGCCCCATGCCCTATTTCCTAATAAATGGTACTTAGCTTTTTATGTGCTGATTGCTGGTGCAATTTTGACCAAAGGGCCAGTGGGAATTGTTTTGCCGGGGCTAATTGTTGCTGCCTTTTTGCTTTACGTGGGTAAAGTACGAGAGGTGTTGCGGGAAATGCACCTTCTCGTAGGTATACTGATAATTCTCGCTTTGTCAGTGCCCTGGTATGCTTTAGTAATTTGGCGCAATGGCTGGAATTACATTAACTCCTTTTTTGGTTATCATAACCTGGAACGCTTTACAGAAGTAGTTAATGGTCACTCAGCACCTTGGTATTTTTACTTTTTAGTCGTGTTGTTGGGTTTTGCACCATACTCAGTGTATTTACCAGCTTCTATAATCAGATTAAAGTTTTGGCAGCGATCGCATTGGCGATCCCTTGAACGTTTTCAGCAATTTGGTTTATTTGCCTGGTTCTGGTTTGCCAGCATCTTTGCCTTTTTTACCATTGCCGTTACTAAACTCCCTAGCTACGTATTGCCTTTAATGCCAGCAGCAGCAATCCTGGTAGCCCTGTTGTGGAGCGACCTTTTTTCAGATCCAAAGACACGGCAAACAATTCCTGTTTCCCCCTCTCCCACTCCGTCCATCTCCGCGTCTTTGCTGCGAATGAGTGGTTGGGTGAATGTAGTATTTTTATCAGTTCTGGCAACAGCACTACTTAACATAACTCACATATTAGGTACCGATCCAGCGATCAGTAACTTCCACGAACTAATTGAACAATCTGGTTTACCAGTAATAGCGGGTATAATTTGGCTAGTTTGTGCTGTTTTGGTTGCGGGTTTATTATTGAGTCGCCGCTGGAACTACATTATCAGTATTAATTTAATCGGGTTTGTGGCGTTTATAATTTTTGTCTTAACGCCTGCTTCGTTCTTTATTGATCGAGAACGTCAATTACCCTTAAGGGAATTGTCTGCGGTCATTTTAGAAGCAAAACAACCAAACGAAGAATTGATCATGCTTGGCTTCAAAAAGCCTAGTGTGGTATTTTACAGCCACATCCACGTAAATTATTTAAAATTTCCTAAAGAGGCTGTGGAGCATATTAAAAACCAGGCTGCCAAAGGACTAAAACCTTCCTCAGTGCTGCTGTTGGCTGAACAGAAAAAGTTTTTACAAATGGACTTACAGCCAGATGATTACAAGAATTTATCGACCAAGGGTGCTTATAACTTGGTTCGAGTTCCTTTTAAGAAAATGAAAAATGAAAAAATAGACATATCATAATTGGGAATTGGGAATTGGGAATTGGGCATTGGGCATGGGACATGGGGCATTAGTTATTCTTTCTTCCCCTGCATCAAGAGCTCCCTCATCTCCCCCATCTCCCTCATCTTCCCCATTCCCCACTCCCATTAACATTTGCTGTTGTAGCCATTGACAGCTAAAGCTTGATTGATCTGGCTTAATAGGTCTTCCATTGATATCGATCGCGGTAAGATTTGGGTAGCGATCGCACCAACAACAGTTTCTATCGATTCCAAACCATTCTTTTTCTGCTTGTTAATTTCCTGATAAGCTACTCCATCCTGGAAAGTGGTTTCTGAGCGATTTAATCGCTGATTTAGTACCAAAATTGGTGGCAACTTTAAAGGCGAATCTCCCAATGTTTTCAGTGCTTTGAGCACATCTTTGTGGATAGGGGTTTCTCCTAAACAAATTAGCAGTAAATCAACGCTTTCGTGGCGAATCTGTTGCAACACTTCTGCCCAACAAGGACTCATCGCTGCTTTGAAGCCTGCTGTTTGGAGGTATTGAATTAAAGCTTGGAACCATTCAGATCCCCGTTCAGCAGTTTCACTACTAATTGAGCAATTTTTTTCTGTCCGATAACCCTTAGCTGACTTACGTCTTACCTGGGGGAAATCCCGTAGCATTGTTAAATCCACTACTAAGATGTTTGCAGGGCAGCAAATACCAGAAGCAATTTCTAGTACTGATAGTAAAGCATCTGTTTTCTCGGTGCGACTGCTGTTGTCTTTAGCAAATGGTGTTAAGTAAGGAAATACAGATAGCCCTGGTATTTTAGAAGCGATTAAGGTAGTTGCAACATCACAAGTAACCAGTGGTATAGCTGCTAAACGCGGATGTCCAATTAATTGTTGCAAATAAATTTGGGCGGTGGTACTTTCGACATCTAGCAAAATCACATCAAACTGCCATACCCGCGCCAAGAGTTCTGCCTGATCTAGGTCATCTACTTCAATCACCCGATGTTCTCGAAGTGAGGGATGGGGATTGACCGATTCTAACTGGGGATTCACCAACCTGAGAATTCGCAGTGGGGTTTTAGTTGGGATAATTGCACTATTATTTAACCCTATCTGCGGTATTACTTGTGCAGTACATAATTTTTCTAAAACTGGTGCTAAGACCTGATGCTCTACTGGCAAACTTAAGAAACCATCGGCTCGGTTAGCAAATGCTTGCTCCTTTTCGGCTGCCGTCGCTGTCACAATTACAGATATATGACGGGTTGCGGTGTCAGATTTTAGTAAAGTCAGTACATCCCAACCTGATAGCAGGGGTAACAACGGATTTAAAAATATCGCTATTGGTTGCAAGCGCCGCGCTTTTTCGACTGCTTCTGTCCCCGATCGCGCAATCACTACCCGATATCCTAAACCTTTGAGTTGTTCGGTCAAGTCTTCAATATATCGGGCTACTGCCTCGACTACCAAGACCAATCGTTGCGAACTCGCGGGATGATGCTGTGTGGGCGTACTAGGATGCTGACGAGCGGCGGCGAGATTTTCCCGTGTCGGTTGATATCGTGTCTCCTCGTCTTCTCTGATTCCCATATCTGGTTCCGAAAAGCCTGTTTTCGGGGGACTGGGCGGCAGAAGTAGGGTAAACTGGCTGCCTTTACCTTCACGCGATAAGAAGCTGACATCTCCTCCGTGGAGACGAGCCAAGGCACGAGTTAATACTAGCCCCAAACCAGTGCCTTCAAATTGCCGAGTGAGGGGATTTTC
Source organism: Nostoc sp. NMS9 (assembly GCF_017114995.1). Classification (GTDB taxonomy): domain Bacteria; phylum Cyanobacteriota; class Cyanobacteriia; order Cyanobacteriales; family Nostocaceae; genus Nostoc. The sequence continues at coordinate 68,416 of NZ_JABXKL010000015.1, forward strand.
TAGTTGTTGGAATTTTTGAAAGATTAAGTGTTGCTGGTGTTCAGGAATGCCAATACCTGTATCCCAAACTGTAAAGGCAATCCATCCTTCCCAACGACTTACCCGCAGCCCAATTTCGCCAGATATTTCGGTGAATTTAAAGGCGTTGGAAAGTAGGTGTACTAGCATCTGGCGTAAGCGCAATTCGTCTGCCACCATCTGATCTAAACCTAGTTCAATGGAAAGACTGAATTGGGGAGCAGATGAACGGGCATTTGGAGGTGGCGGGGCAGATGTTGCTTTGGTGGTTTGAGTGTGGATAGCTTTGGCTTCCGATAGGGCGCGATCGCACACAGCCCGAATTTTCACCTGAGTCAGTGTCAAATCCATTTGTCCCGTTTCCATCCGGGTCAAATCTAAAATGTCATTCACCACACTCATCAGGTGGCGTCCGCTTTGATGAATCAGTCCCGCATAACGGGCTTGACGCTCGTTAAGTTCTCCCAACTGCTGATCCACTAGCAAGCGTGATAATCCCAAAACGGCAGTTAGAGGAGTTTTGAGTTCATGACTAATACAAGCTAAAAACTCGTCTTTTAACCGATTTAGTTGAATTAAATCGGCATTCTTCGCTGCTAGTTCTTTACAAAGTTGCTGCTGTTCAGTGACATCAGTAGCTAAAACCAACCACAAATCAGTGCTGAGTGCAATCTCCTCTTCAGCACTCATAACTTTAAACTCAGGACTATCTAAGGGAATTTTGGCAAACTGCCAGATTCGCTCTTGACCATTTTGCACTTCGACAACGCAGGTACAAGTACCCACCTGACTATCTAAATAGCATCGGCTGTATGCAACATCACCTGATGCTTCTTGCGGAATCAGTTCTTCTTCACCAGTATGCTCATTCTCCCTGCCATTGGGATGAACCTTGATCGCTGGTTGGGTGACATATTCTACTATTTCGGAGCGTTTAGGGACAAGTATTGCCTCCACCTGTTGCCTAACCCCTTCTGGATCTTTCAAGGTTCCTAATTGCTGCCACCAGGCGGGATTTCGCGCTACCACCTCACCAGTAGCCGTTTGCAACATCAAAGGCCAAGGCAGTCTTTCTAGCAAGTGTACCAGTGGCTGGTGTCCTAACGAATTGGATTCATTTGGTTCACCATCATACTCATGGCGATGTTCACTAGACCTTTGTAAACCAGCCATACGTTCCTGAGCCAGCGATCGCAACAGGCGTGAACTATCCAGCAGCCCCAAATATCGACCCTCAGAGTCAATCAACGCCCAATCTAAGTTTTGAGGTTTTTCGACTTGTGAATCGCACCAGCGCAAGCTTAATCGCTCTACACGCTCCGAAGCTGATATTGTCTGTATTGGCTCAATTAGACCTTGACCCCAGGTAGAGAGCGATTGTTGTAAATTTAGATTTTTATCGTCACTATGTGCTAATAATTTTGGGATTAAACGGGCAGAATACAGCAATCCGATGGGGCATTGCTGTTGATTCACTACTACCAAGCGATCGCACTGCTCTTGCTCAAAAATCTCCAACACCACTGCCAGAGAACTTGTTTGGGGGCAGCTAGGTACGGTTGCCTGAAAGTCATAAAGCGGGTAATCTAGCATTAACATAGGGATTTGGGGGTCATTCTTCCTGTGGAACCCTCCGGCATTTCCATCTGCCAGTTGATGGTCTTTTCGCCTGAAGTCATATCCTTTAAGAAGACTCATATAAGCAACTCTGGTTATTTCAACGCCATTAAAACAACGGGATTTACCCTAACGGACACGGGAATTGCGAACGAGTACATTTTTCCAAGAGGCGACGTTTCTAATTTCTAGTAACTAGCCAGCCTCCCCAGGGTCTTACTGGTATTTAAACTCCTCATCGATAGCGACGGCTAAAACAATTATGGCCCCAAAGATTCGCTTTAGAACCTTGAGGAATTATAATGATTTGGAATGCGACAATCCTTTAAGTTCGTTTAAGTATCTTATCAAGGAGCAAAATAAAAATATCTATCTATTTATATACATAGATATGTAAATCATGAGTTAATTATTGTGTCTTGCTATGCCGACAGATACCTTATCATCAAAGACCTACTAAGTTCTACCAGTTAGTTACTGCACTAGATTGTTAAGTGCATAGCACTATCTGCTCACATAGAGCGTTATTTTGGGGTTAAATTACCAGTTGACTGCACACCCAGTATCCCCTACAAGCGTTAGCCAAAGTTATCAGCCCATGTTTATTGGTCAGGGCGATCGAGGAGATATATTCAAGAATAGATGTTATTACCGATATTGATTCTGCAATCTAATGTTAACAAATGCTTAAATAATCCAGTTGACTTAGCCAACCTAAAAGGTTTGAGTACGTGGGTGGGGAAATTGATGGATGCAATTATTGCCCAATTTTGCTACTTACCTGTTGCTGCAACGACCTCTGAAAAAATCAACTACTTACCAAATTGGCCGCCACTAAATCCAAGTAAGGCATACACTAGCAAGTACGTTTATGTATTTGCCAGTCAGATGCAAAAAAGTCAGCAGCATTTTCAGGAGATGACTCCGGCAGAAAGACAAGGATTATTAAGACAGCTTAAAACAGATTATAGCCTGATTCTTATAGATTATTTTACTACAGACAAAACACTCAAAGATAAAATTGATAAATTTATCAATACTATATTTTATGCTAATATTCCTGTGCCCCAAATAATCGAAATTCACATGGAGATAATTGAAGAATTTTCTACCCAGCTAAAATTAGAAGGCAGGAGCAATGAAACGTTACTTGATTACCGCCTAACGTTGATCGATATCTTGGCTCACCTGTGCGAAGTCTATAGGAGTTCGATATCTAAATAAATTTAAGTTTATCGTTATATATTCAAATTGGAACGAGCTACTTACTCCCAATGCGCCAACAGATCTTGTTATTTTTATGCTCATGACTAGCTATTAAGTATATGATTAAAGCCAGAAAAACCTACGTTCTTAAGCTTTACGTAGCAGGAAATACTCCAAATTCAGTCCGGGCATTAAAAACACTCAAAGAGATTTTAGAGCAGGAGTTTGAAGGTGTTTATGCTTTAAAAGTGATTGATGTACTGAAAAGCCCGCAACTGGCGGAAGAAGATAAAATATTGGCAACGCCAACATTATCTAAAATTTTGCCTCCACCAGTTCGCAAAATTATTGGGGATCTTTCAGATAGAGAAAGAGTGTTGATTGGATTGGATTTGCTCTATGAAGAACTGAGTGAAGAAGATTTTGAAGAGTAAATTTTTAATCATAAAAAATTGAGTACAAACTTTAGTAATAAAAAAATAGGTTTTAATACCCTTTTGTTATCAAGCAATGAGTGAAAACGAGCAACTAGAACCAAAGCAACCACCGAAAATTGGGGGTATAGAAAAAATTCGGACGATGATCGAAGGGTTTGACGATATTAGTCATGGTGGTTTACCAATTGGTAGAACTACCTTGATTAGTGGTACATCCGGCACAGGCAAAACCTTATTCTCTCTTCAGTTTCTCTATAACGGTATTACCTATTTTGATGAAGCGGGAGTATTTGTAACCTTTGAGGAATCACCGAGTGATATTATTAAAAATGCCAATATTTTTGGTTGGAACTTGCCCCGCTTAATTGAAGAAGGCAAGTTGTTTATTCTTGATGCATCTCCCGATCCAGAAGGTCAAGATATCGTTGGAAATTTTGATCTTTCTGCACTCATTGAGCGCTTGCAATATGCCATCCGCAAATACAAAGCTAAACGAGTTTCAATCGACTCAATAACAGCGGTATTTCAGCAGTATGAAGCGATGGGAGTAGTGCGACGCGAAATTTTTCGCCTAGTAGCACGTCTCAAACTACTGAGTGTCACTACTCTAATTACCACTGAACGTAGTGAAGAGTATGGGCCTGTTGCCTCTTTCGGAGTCGAAGAATTTGTTTCCGATAATGTAGTAATTGTTCGCAACGCTTTAGAAGGAGAACGCCGCCGCCGCACAATTGAAATTCTCAAGTTGCGCGGCACAACTCACATGAAAGGTGAGTATCCCTTCACGATTACTAATGAAGGAGTTAACATCTTCCCACTCGGAGCAATGCGCTTGACTCAACGTTCTTCCAATGTCAGAGTATCTTCTGGTGTCAGAACCTTAGATGAAATGTGCGGTGGTGGTTTCTTTAAAGATTCAATTATTTTGGCAACAGGAGCCACAGGTACTGGTAAAACCCTGTTAGTAAGTAAATTTATTCAAGATGGCTGCCTCAATGGAGAACAGGCGATATTATTTGCTTATGAAGAATCACGCGCTCAACTATCTCGTAATGCTTCCTCTTGGGGAATTGATTTTGAAGAATTAGAACATCAAGGTTTACTCAAAATAATCTGTACCTATCCGGAATCAACTGGTTTAGAAGACCACTTACAAATTATTAAATCAGAAATTGCTATTTTCAAACCTGCTCGGATTGCCATTGATTCCCTATCAGCACTAGCTAGAGGAGTTACGAATAATGCATTTCGACAGTTTGTAATTGGTGTGACAGGTTATGCTAAACAAGAAGAAATTACTGGTTTCTTTACCAACACAACCGACCAATTTCTGGGAGCGCATTCGATTACTGACTCTCATATTTCCACGATTACCGATACAATTCTGATGTTACAGTACGTAGAAATTCGCGGAGAAATGTCGCGGGCAATTAACGTATTCAAAATGCGCGGGTCTTGGCATGATAAGGGCATTCGTGAGTATAATATTACTGCTGACGGACCCGAAATTAAAGATTCTTTCCGAAATTACGAACGGATTATCAGCGGTGCTCCTACTCGCGTTAGTATCGATGAAAAGGCGGAACTTTCTCGCATTGTTAGACGTTTTGAAGACAAACAGAGTTCCGAACCCTAAATTTAGTATCGTAGTATATTCTTTCCTAAGTTTAGTATCGTGCTATATTCTGTGGTGAAGAAAGGTTTTCTGCCGCTAGATTGATTTTCGTGTGAGGGATGCGGTGAAAGGACAGCAATTATTTTATAGCTTCTTACCTGGTGTAACGGCAGCGGTTTTAACAACTCAGCCTGCTTGGGCTGGTACTGCGAAACTAACTGGGATACAACTGGCATCTTCTCCTAGTGTTTTGACTTCTACTTATGGTCAAGGCTTGGTTGTGGATACCATGAATAGGCAACTGCCTAACAGTGCAAATGTTAGTGTTCCAACCCTAGTACCTGCTTTGGGTTTTACTAAACTTAGTGTGAAACCTTTAAATGATAACAGTATTCCCGTATTTACGGCTGAAAATACTGTTGTGCCAATAAAACAACTACTTAAGAAAGATAAAGGTAGATTTTTCAGTTTGACACCTACCTCTAATCCTTCCCAAGCTCAAAAGAACCAAAAACAGAGTAATTCAAGCGCTTATGGGCAGAAATTAAAGAAGATAGTAGTTCCCAACTACACTTCAAAATCCCCTTCTGTCCAAAAAGGAATTTTGTCCCTGTCTTCTACACCGCAGCCAGTGGTTCAAAAGATAAATACTGTTACTCAGTTGCAAACATTTTTACAAACTTCAGTCACAGGTGCAGGTGCAGCAAAACTGTTGTCAGCGCAGAGGTGTCCACAGGAGTTGAGCAAAAGCAAAACTGACTCCTTGGCTGATTTGCTATTAACCTCAAGCACCTGCTTACAACAAAATGCTATTGGTCGCTTGGCTCAGACTAATACCACAATTCCGACAGATTCGACGCCAACTCTCACTGCGCCAGGAACCGTAACTCCTGCACCAGGGGGTTCGGTGCAACCTGCTAATGTACCAACAACCGTAACTCCTGCGCCAGGGGGTTCGGTGCCAACTCTAACTGTGCCAACAACCGTAACTCCTGCACCAGGGGGTTCGGTGCAACCTCCCACTGTACCAACAACGGTAACTCCAGTGCCGTCAGGACGGGTACAAATTCCAGAGAACCTGATTCCTAACTCAAATCCTCTGCAATTTCCCACCAAAGCGGAGGAAGTGAGACTTCAGGAAAATCAACCAATTACTTTGGCACAGGCTCTGGAGTTAGCACGGCGTAACAATCACGATCTACAGGTGTCCTTATTGGAGTTAGAACGCAATAAAGCGGCTCTACGCGAGGCGCAAGCTGCTTTATTGCCCACTCTGGGAGTTAGCACGGATCTGACTCGTAGTCAGTCTGCTGGTAGTCAGCTTCAGGACGAAATAAACGGGCAAAATCCGTTCGCCGCTAAGGTAGATCAACCCAGTACATCTTTCAATGGTCAAGCACAACTTTCATATAACCTTTATAGTTCTGGGAGAGTGCAAGCTACCATCAGAGCGGCTGAAGAACAGGTACGTTTCTATGAGTTGGCTGTAGAAACTCAGTTTGAGACAATCCGTCTGAATGTTGCCACTGACTACTACAATCTGCAACAAGCGGATGAACAAGTACGGATTGCCCAATCGGCTGTGCAGAACTCTGAAGCTAGTTTGCGTGATGCAGAAGCTTTAGAGCGAGCTGGGGTTGGTACGCGGTTCGATGTGTTGCGATCGCAGGTGAATTTAGCAAATGCCCAACAAAATTTAACTAATGCTAGATCCCAGCAGTCAATTTCCCGTCGTCAATTAGCAACTCGGATAAGTTTGCCGCAAGCAATAAATATCAGTGCGGCTGACCCTGTACAATTAGCTGGTCTTTGGAACCCAACCCTAGAACAAAGTATTGTGTTGGCTTATCAAAATCGTCCAGAACTGCAACAGCAGTTGGCACAACGCAATACTAATGAGCAACAGCGTAAACAAGCTCTTGCAGAACTAGGTCCTCAAGTTAGTTTGGTCGCCAGCTACAACCTGCTAGATCAGTTTGATGATAATGTCAGCGTTACTGATGGTTATTCATTCGGAATTCAGGCAACCCTAAATTTGTATGATGGAGGAGCAGCAAGAGCAAGAGCATCTCAGCAGAAAGCTAATATTGCGATCGCAGAAACTCAATTTGCTGAACAGCGCAACCAAATTCGCTTTCAGGTAGAACAAGCCTATTCTACCCAGCAATCTAGTTTGGAGAATGTTCAAACCGCTAATACCGCTTTAGAACAAGCCAGGGAAGCTCTACGTTTAGCACGTTTGCGATTCCAAGCTGGTGTAGGTACTCAAACTGATGTCATTAACTCTGAAAATGACCTCACACAAGCTGAAGGTAATCGAGTCACAGCAATTTTGGATTACAACCGCGCTTTAGCTCAGTTACAACGGTCTGTTACCCTCAGAGCATTCCGTTAATTAGCTGAAACTCAACTGAATCAGTATTTTTGACTGCTGTTGTGTTTTGTAATGCACTTTGCACCTGCTATTAGAGCATCACAGAGTCCAGTAGCGTTTCTGATAAAAAGCTAGCTAAAAGCCTCATTTATTCAGTGTATTTACTGGAAAGATGAGGCTTTTTAGTCCAAAAGGCAGTATTGTAAATTAGACCTCTTGCAAAAGTCCCCTAACACCCCACCCCCAACCCCTCCCCGCAGGCGGGGAGGGGAGAATTTGACGTAAGTCAAAGGCGGGGTGGGGTTCTTTTTTTGATTTATGCAAGAAGTCTATTGTGATTTTTTAGAAATCCTTTAGCGATCACTAAAGGATAAGAGTCTATAGAACCCATTTGATATCTTTTTTCTAGCTAGCAGCTAGTCTTCTGAGCATCAATCTGATAAAACAAAGCTTGAGCTTGGCATTGGCACGAGCGAGTGTCCGGTCAAAATTTTTGACTAAACTTTTTTTGCTTTACTTTATTAAATTTAGGTGTTACTACTGAATAGTAGTAATGCTATGTCATGCAATTTATTCTCTATAAATAAAATTAGTTGCCCATTATGGTCAAACCTCAAATAGTTGTCAGGCTACCTCTGCATCTATTAGAAAAGCTTAACAACTATGCTCAAAAAACAGGCACATCAAAGACTGACGTGGTGGTTGGCGTTTTAGCACAGTATTTAGGGTGCACTGAGACTGTACCACTAAATCAAAGGTTAGCAGAGCTTGAATTTAAAGTTGCGGCAATAGAAGAAAAAGTCAATTAAATCTGAGGAGTAAATTAACAAATCTTATGACAGCAGAAATATCAACTCCTGAAAAAATTTGGATTATTACCGAAGAAGCTGAAGCTACAGCTAGTCATGAAACTACAATTACCAGAGGCGCTAGAGGGAGTAGTGACATAGGAGGACGGCTCGGTGCAGAAATAACAGAAACAACTGAAGTTAGTATCACTCGACGAAAAGCAATTGAAGTAAGCAAACTCAAGCAGGAAATGAAAGGGTTTCTGCAAGCAATGAAAGAAACGCTTGACGAAGCAGACCAGCCGGATTCTAAAATGCAACTTGACGAAGTAGAGCTATCAGTAGAAATTAACGGAGAAGGGCAAATTAGCCTATTTGGAATTGGTGGCAAAGCAGGGGGGAAAGGTGCAATGACCTTCAAGTTCAAGCGTAAATAACAAGCATTTTAAAATGGGTAAAAACTGGGCGATTGTAGTTGGAATAAATAATTACGATAACCTTCAGCCGTTGAAGTATGCTAAACGCGATGCTGAAGCGATGATGGCTTGGTTTGGAAATGAAGCCAACTTTGACCAAGTTTTTCTATTTACTGAAGATTCGCCTGCCATAAAAACCAATCCTCCAATACCAACTCAACCGACTCAAGGTCGTTTTAAGCGATTTTTGAATGCACAGTTTGAAAATCCGCTGCTCAAACCAGAAGATAATTTGTGGTTCTTCTTCGCTGGTCATGGTAAACGTTATATAGACCAAGATTATCTGATGTTTTTGGATAGTGACCCAACAGATTATACAACAGCAATTTCTGTAGAGTTTATAACACAAAGGTTACGGCGCTGTGGAGCAGATAATGTAGTTTTGTTGATAGATGCTTGCCGTGATGAAGGCGATCGCTCTGGATTAGGCGTAGGTATACAGGAACATAAAGGAGTTATTACCTTTTATTCCTGCACTGCCAACCAAAAGTCTTGGGAGATAGATGAATTACAACATGGATCGTTTACCTACAGTCTATTAGAAGGATTGCGAATTCAGGGAGAGGCAAATTGTGCGACAGTGGAGCGTTTAGATCAACATCTGCGTTACAGAGTTCCCCAAACAAATGTTGATTATAAAAAGCCCATACAAAATCCGGCTTTCAAGGCAGAGCCACCGTACAAGATGTATTACATTTTGCTAGAACAATATGCCAGAATCAGAGATGTAGAACCATTAAAGTATCAAGCGTCTTTAGCTGAAAATGAGGGAGATTTAAATTTAGCAGAGCAATTATGGCTCAGAGTTTTAGCAGTATCTCGTGTTGATAGAGATGCAATTAGGGCTATTGGAAGGATTGTTTTACGTCAACGAGGAGTCCGAGAATTTACTTCCTCAATTTCTGAGCCTGTTACTTTATTAACAGGAGATAGAGCAGTTATTTCTGAATCAGAAGCTGCTACATCTATACCAATTGAGACAACCCAACAATTACAATTGACTAGAACAAAAGAGGAACATCAATATAAATTAGCTAATTTTCAGCAAGCTTTTCAGAGATTTTCTAACAAATTACTTAATAACATTGTTAGAGTCCCAGAACTCTGGATACTAATATTTTCTGCAAGAACTGATAGGACGGAGGTGTTGCGTGCTATCTTGCCTGCATGGTATCCAAAAGCCTTAACTTGGTTTGTTTATAGTATTAGTGGTGTAACTGTACTGTCAACGCTAATGATTGGCATTGAATGGCTGAAATTTTCGGTGAAACCTTTACCTATATTAGGTTCATCAGTGATTATTTACGCCCGTGATGGAAGTACACCGCTACGAGCTTCTCAAATTCACGTTAACATGAAGCGTTTAGAAGATTTTAGTCCTTATCTGCCATCTGCAATAATTAGCTCAAAGGATAACGGTTATTACTGGCACTTTGGTGTTGATATATTGAGATTTTTACAAGGTTTATTAGTGAATAATAGTGAGAATGCTCAATCAAGTTATCAAACACTAACTCAACAAGTTGCTCGCAATTTATTCAGTGATTATATTGGCAAACAAAATTCTTTTGGGAGTAAGCTACGAGAAGCAATAGTTGCTTTGAAGTTAGAAACTTTTTACAGCAAAGATGAAATATTATTGATCTATTTAAATCAAGTAAAATTGGGTGAAGATACCTACGGTTTTGAGGATGCAGCGCAGTATTACTTTTATAAGTCGGCTAAAGAATTAACGCTCTCCGAAGCAGCAACCTTGGTAGGAATTTTAACTGCTCCCAACGCTTTCAATTTTTGCGGAGATGGCCCCAATAAGTTAGAACCAGGTGAATACCGCAATCGCGTAATTAAGCGGATGGTGGAGATAGGCAAAATCAAACTAGAGGAAGCGAACCAAGCCAGGCGCTCAACCATAAAAATCAGTCCCCAGGTCTGCGAACAGCAAGCCAAGACGATCGCTCCTTATTTTTATAATTACGTCTTCCAAGAACTCCAATCAATCTTAGGGCAAGAAGCTGCGAAGGAAGGTAACTATATCATAGAGACGCAACTCGATCCAGCGATACAGAGCCAAGCGGAAGCAGCCTTGCGTAATTCGGTGAACAACGCTGGCTCAACTTTTGGTTTTTCTCAAGGAGCAGTGATCACCCTTGATTCTACTACTGGTAGCATCCTGGCTATGGTAGGCGGAACTGATTATAAAAAAAGTAAGTTAAATCGTGCTGTCCAAGCTAAAAGACAACCAGGTACAACCTTCAAAATCTTTACCTATACCGCCGCTATCCAGCAGGGGATTCCAGCATCAAAAACTTATTCTTGCGCTCCCTTAACTTGGCAAGGTTTTACTTATAAACCTTGTCGTGCTGGTGCTGACGCTAGTTTCGATATTGCCACCGGACTTGCTCTTTCAGAAAATCCGATCGCTTTGCGTGTTGCTAGAGAAATCGGGTTGGATAAAGTAGTATCGATGGCGCAGCGTTTGGGAATAAAATCATCGCTCGATCCGGTTCCTGGATTAGTACTGGGTGAAAGTGTAGTAAATGTTTTAGAGATGACTGGTGCTTTCGGCGCTATTGGCAATCGCGGTGTATGGAATCAACCTCATGCAATTAGTCGGGTACTAGATAGTAGTGATTGCAAGGATCGCAACGATATCAACACCTGCCGTGTCATCTATTCGTTTGACCAAGACCCAGACGCTAACAAACGAGTTTTATCAAATGAAGTAGCCGATGAAATGACCTCTTTAATGCGCGGAGTCATAACAAGGGGTACTGGTCGCACGGCTGCCATTGGACTAGGGGAGGCTGGCAAAACCGGTACAACTAATAATAACGTTGACTTATGGTTTATTGGCTTTATCCCCAGTCGGCGGCTTGTGACTGGTGTTTGGCTGGGAAATGATAATAATTCTCCCACCTCTGGTAGTAGCGCTCAACCAGCTCAGTTATGGGGAAATTATATGAGGAGAATTACAAGGTAAATCAAAAATACGTACGGCATCTAAAACTTTTTAAATAGAGTCTATATCAACTGCTAGATGTCTTTTGATCCCATTTGTTGCTTTGTAAAAACAAAACCCTTTGGATTCAATGCTGGCATTACAAGTGTTTTTTACTGCTTGTGAGTCAATCATTATTAGGGTTGTCCACTGCGGTTTTTTTTACTTGTTCGCGCACCCTACCATGCAACTTGGTCGTATTGGACTTAACAGAGAAGCGCTATAGTCAAATTTGGATTAACATAACTGAGTGTTCGATCGCTTGCCTTGTCAAAGACTCATGACTAAAGTAACATCTCAAGAAATTGCACAGTTTCGCTCTCAATTGGCAGACGATCCTAGCGATATGGAAGCGCTGGATTTAATTGAAGACTGTGATGGAGATTTGGAAGATGCAGCCATGACGCTAGCTATCCGAGCAGGACAACAACCAGAAAGAGCAAATTCCGAGTGGTTAGATGCCTTGGCTAGAAAATGGCGTGTGGTCATTTGCGAACAAGAATATCGAGAAGATTTGCTTAATACTTCTCTTGTGAAGATGATGGAACATCTAAAAACAACGCCGACATTTCCTAAGATTTTGGCAACGCCAGTTTTGCTATATGTCCTCAAGCAAGGCGTAAACAATTTTTGTGAGCCATTAGATTTGCTAAAATGATCGTCCCGCATATTAATCGTGAGATTCAAATCGCGGCTACCCAAACATAGACGCAAAGCGGCTTCAAAACCCTTAATCTGACCTTAGTCCGTGCAGACGGACTACCCTGTGGGAAGACTTTTACTGCGTTTGTGTAGTCCTTTCAGTGCTTTGGTGCAAGATATGAGCCTCCTAACTCCGATGTAAGTCTTAGAGTCAATTCAGGTGTGTGACTTCTAGTCATGTGAGGTTCAATCGACCAGGACTGATACGCTGTTAATTAAGGCAAAACTTCTATTAAATAAATTGTAAAATCAATGAATTACCTTGTTGCCGTATTACCAGACCGCATTCAAGCCGAAGCTGCTTACTTAGCTTTAGAAAAAGAAGGCATTAACAGCACTATTTTGGGGAGGGGGTATAAAACGGCTGACGAGTTTGGCTTAATTGACCCCCAAGACCAAGCTAAAAAACAAGCAAAACTGATGGCAACCTGGCTGATACCATTTGGCTTTTTTGCAGGTTTTACATTCAGCCTGATTACTGGTTTAGATACTTTTGCCTGGGCGGGTGAAGTTGGCAATCACATTGTTGGCGGACTCCTGGGTGCTGCTAGTGGTGCGATGGGTGGTGTATTTGTCGGTGGCGGAGTCGGTTTACTAGTAGGTGGTGGTGATGCTTTACCTTATCGCAACCGCTTAGATGCAGGTAAATATTTAGTCGCCGTTCAAGGTTCTGAAACTCTTACTCGCCAAGCAACCAAAATATTACGTCAGTTTGATCCAGAAAATATCCAAGGTTATGCCGACACAAATACTGTGTATTGAATAAATCATAGTTTACACATCATGACACAGCGGCTTGAGTTACTTTCCTGTTCTTTGGAGATGGCATAAGCCGCTGCGATCGCAAACAAATCCCAAGTAGAAAGGCTAACCCAATCTGACAGGAACTGTAGAAATGGGAATTAAAGCTAGAATCAAGATAGTTATAGCAAATTAATTCTCAATTCATAACTCATAATTTTTAAGAATGTTGCCACGAGAAGAACTTTTAAAAGGTGTTGAAAATCGAGATAGTCTGGCTCGTGTAATCGATCAAGCGGAACAAGCGATCAAAACTTGGGAAGTAGTTTTGACAGATTTTCTATCTCCCCCAGAATTGGCAGAAATTCAACGCGTGTTTAACCGATTAACAGAAGTGCAATTGGTGGCGTGGGGTGGATATCCGCAAGCTGAACGCCAAAGAATAGCGATCGCTCGTTCAGAACTTCCGTTAGATCAATCTCAAGTCAGCCTTGTCGCTGTGGAAATAGCAGGTAATTTCCTGTTTGATACCGCCTCTCACCGCGACTTTTTAGGCGCAATGTTGGGGACGGGAATTGTTCGTGAAAAGACGGGAGATGTGATCGTCTTAGGAGAACGAGGGGCGCAGGCGATTGTTGCACCAGAGTTGGTGGAATTTTTGTCAATGAGCCTCAAACAGGTGCGATCGGTTCCTGTGAAAACTCAGCAGATTGAGCTAACTGAATTAAAGGTTCGGGAACCCAAGAAAAAAGAATTAACTACTGTGGAGGCTTCTTTAAGATTAGATGCGATCGCATCTGCTGGTTTTGGTATGTCCCGCAGTAAAATGGTTGATTTCATCGATGCTGGTGATGTCCGCGTCAATTGGAAGGAAGTTACCCAAGCTAGTTCTCAACTCAAATCAGGTGACTTAATCGCCATTCGCTCTAAAGGGCGTTTAGAAGTTGGGGAAATAGCCGTTACCAAAAAAGAGCGTTACCGAGTTCAATTAACAAGGTATATGTAATAAGTTAGGAGTTAGGAGTGAAAAGTTAAGAGTTTTAAATTCATCATTTTCTTTAACTTCTAACTCCTAACTCCTAACTCCTAACTCTTGTACAGATGCGATTAATCGCGTCTCTACTCCTAACTCCTAAATATATACTTAATACTTAGGCTTTAAAGTGTTTTGCTAACATATTCAGTAGAATTTTGCGCGGTACAAGCCGAGATAATTTGCTTCTAATTTGAGTGCTACTATCAGAGCTAATAACAGTTGGATAGCCTTTTTCTAAAGCCTCTAAAGATTCCCAAACCACTTTTTCGGAAGAATAGACTTTATCTGTACTGCTTGCCAGCGCTGGGGGAAAATTAGCTTCTGCAAAAAAGTTTGTTTCTATTGGCCCTGGACAAGTGACTAAAATACGCACACCATACTGATGATTTTCTGCCCATAACGCTTCACTAAAACTGAGAATAAAAGCTTTACTGGCAGCATAAACAGAAAGGTATGGTATCGGTTGAAATGCGGTAATAGAGGATACATTAATAATACTTCCAGAACGACGTTGCCGCATCAAGGGTAAAAATTTATGAGTTAAATCTACCAATGCCAAAATGTTTAATTGTACGATTTTGACTTGTTTTTCTCCATCCACTTCAGCAAAGTCGCCATAGTAACCAAAACCAGCATTGTTGATTAATAAGTCAATGGTTAATCCCTTTGCTTTCGTGGTCTCAAATACACTAGTAGCTGCATTAGGTTCTGTGAGGTCTTTTACTATAACGTCTACTTGAATGTTGTATTGTTCTTGTAGTTGTTTAGCTAATTGGCTTAGTTTGTCTTCAGAACGAGCAACGAGTACAAGATTTGTCTTGCGTGCAGCTAGTTCTTGAGCAAAGGCTTTACCAATACCACTAGAGGAACCAGTAATTAAAGCAGTTGACATTCTACATATTCAGATAGTTTTTAAGCACTTATAAATCTTAGCTATACAGACTATAAGTTTTAACTACCCAAAGTGATATATCCAAAAGGGTAAAAGCAGCACTTAGTACTATGAGGGCTTTGAATTTATCTAAGAAGTTTATTAAGTCCGATGTCACAAATAATGATTCTTATTATGGCGATTCAAAATGAGTTTGAATTGCTAATTACCATTTTTCAGACCAATAGATAATTTCTGAGGTGGAACTATTAATAGCGACGCCGTAACTATCTCCATGATTCCACTTAAAGCCAGGTCTACCTTTGTCATCTGTATTTAATACCAATATTTCATAAGTAGCTGGAAAAGATTCTGTAGGAGAGTCACTAGTGTAGAAGAAAGTTGTCGGCACACCGTTAGGTTGATTTATGTGGTCGTTTGTGTTACCACCTCTATATTTGTGCTTGGCACTATTTCTGTATTGTGAAAGTAATTTTCCTATCTTCTTTGGTGGCTCTTTTAACCTAATTTGAAAAAAACTACTTCCTTGTAAAACTTTGGGAGAGTAAGCAATACGAACATCTTTAGCATCAGGAGGAATCTCATTAGGAAAATGTTTTACTTGGTCATTATCAGACCATAGTTGATTACGAATTTCTTTATAACGTGATGTATCAGTTATAATTTTAGGCTCACTAGTACTGTTAAAAGTTGTTCTCAGAAAAAAGCTTCCCCCGACAATACTAAGACTAGCAAGGGCTAATAGAAATTGCGATCGCTTCATCAAGTTGGCTACGTCTAACTTTCATAGTCATATACCCAACTAATAAACTAAATTCGTACTATTACGGATATCAGATCAGAAATATTAACAGAAACTTTGTATATTTAGAGGAAAATTAGGATAAGTGTAAAATTACTGTGAAGTTGGTCAATGATTACCTAGTCAAATACCGCAAGCGATCCTTATTGAGGCTAGTACCGCAGGGCGGAAGTCAAAAGTCAAAAGTCAAAAGTCACGCATAATTATATTCCGAGCTTCTTGCGCCATTTGAAATGGTATGTTTATTTACGCCATGCTGTACTAGTACTACCGTTGTAGCTAACAAAATTAATTCCACAGTCATCCATTTTTTTTCAATTCTTCCTGATGCAGCAATAACTAAAGCGGATATATAAATAGTAGATGCACCTTAATTAAATCACAGCCCTTAGCTTTTAGTTGAGGGCTTTTTTTTATTGCTGATACTTTTTTATCCAGGGAAAAAATAAATTTGCTTAAAAGTATAATTTCCCCGGATATGGCAATAAATAAAGCGGATTAAGAAATGGTAGATGCACCTTAATTAAATCATAGCCCTCAGCTTTTAGTTGAAGGCTTTTTTATTGCTGATACTTTTTATTCAAGAAAAAAATTGCTTAAAAGTATAATTTTCCCGGATATGGTAATAAATAAAGCGGATTAAGAAATGGTAGATGCACCCTAAAAAATTACAGCCTTCAGCCAAAAGCTGAAGGCTTTTATTATTTCAATATCGATGGCAGCAAACTGGGAGCTAACCACACTGCATAACCAATAAATCCAAATAGCAAGGTAATCAGGGCAGTTATGCCGTAGCTGATACAAATTAATAAACCGTCAGATTCGATAGTGGCAACAGTCAAAAGTAAAATACCGATAGTCGGGATAGGATTTGTAAACGGGATTGGTAATATTAGTAATACTGTTAATAAAGAGATACAAAACCCATTAATTCGCCAAACTAAAGGATTCTGAGCTATTTTTGCTAATCGGGGACGGGCGATTTTCTGGAAAACTTTGGTAAGCCGTCCCAAATTTTGCAAAAGTAACTGGGCGAAGGAACGAGGAAATTTGTAGTTAGCGATTCTTTTCGGTAGCCAAGGCGATCGCCTTCCTAAAAGCATTTGCACTGACAACAGTAAACAAGCACCACCAAATGGGCCTGTTAATCCCGGTGGCATAGGAAGTAAAAAAGGCAAAACTAATAATGTAATTACCAGGCTGAAGCCCCGTTCTGAGGTTTCTGTCAGAATATCACCTAGAGTTAGAGGTTGTTCAGCTAGGCGTTGCAACAGGGACTTTATATCTTGAGAAAATCTCAGATGCATTTGGCGTGAGTTGATGCGAGTTCCCACTTTGTACTAAAGGAAGATGAGGGAGAATAACTTCTAAACTCTGCCAATTTTAGATTTTGAATTTTGGATTGAAAGAAAATCTAAAATTGAATGACTCCTAACTCCTGCTTTCTAGGGGTACAAAAACAGCTATAGCTTTAGGTATAACCCGAAAATGAGCAGGTGTGTAGGTAGTGATTTCACCATCTGTATTGATAGGGCGAGGTTTGCGAGTATGTACCTCTATTTCTTGACCTTGATGGGAGCGTACACTCTGCCAATGTATATGTCGCCCTCGTCGCATTGCGGGTAGTAATAATATAACCTGCCACCAGTGTTCAATCTCCAAGCTATAAAGGTCTAGCCTTTGATCGTCTATTGTGGCATCGTCAGCCACTGCCATACCACCACCGTAATAGCGGCCGTTACCGACTGCAATTTGCACTGTTTTGACGCGAACCAATTCACCGTTGATCGCAATCTCTGCTGTAAAAGGTCTGGCTTCCAAAATCACTTGCAATGCAGTGGCAGCATAGGCAAATACTCCCCAACGGCGCTTAACTTCTTTGGTAAGTCGTTGGGTAATTTTTACACTCAATCCCATACTGGCAACGTTAAAAAAGTGCTTATCATTGACACAACCCAAGTCGATGCGGTGTAAATGTCCATCTGCAATAATTTTGCAAGCTTCGTTGAGGGAATTTGGGATTCCCAAAGTTCTCGCTAGATCGTTGGCAGTTCCCAGAGGCAAGATTCCCAAAGGTAACTGAGTCTCAATTAAAGCATCTACGGCAGCATTTAAAGTACCATCTCCTCCGCCAATAATTACCAAGTCAACTTGATGCTTATAGCGAAGTATAACTTCAGCAAGATGTTTGGGATCTTCTGTAGACTCCTCAATTAAATCAAAGCCAAGTGTTTTCAGATATTGAATCGCTTCCGACAGACTCTTTTGCCCTTGGCGAGCATGACGATTTACTAACAGCAGTGCGCGGGAACTCATGGGTGGTACCTTTTGTTGTTGATATGTCCAATTATCCGCATCTATGTATTCTGCTTGATGTTGACTATAAAAAAGTGTTTAGGCTGTTATGAAAGTTATCAACAATTCATTTTCCTAACACTTATTATATTGTGACTACTAATTTTTAATTTTTCTTGTTCTTTAGTTTAGCGCTACTATCCCTCAGTGTGTTTATCTTCAACAAATATATTTATTACTTCCTATATAAATGAACTTTAGGTATTTTTTGTGATATTAGTAACTTCTAAAAGTTTCGTAACCTTCTCTTGAAAATCGTTCAAGGATTTGGTTAAATCAAGACTTGAATATGTATTTTTTGTCATTAATGGTAGGTATTCCCTAGTTTATTTTTGGGAATCCTACCTTTTTTGTGATCAAAATACCAGCTTGTATCAATACCTAAAATACGCTCAATTTCTTTAATGAAAGCAAATCTGTCACACCCTAGAATCTGGCGATCGCAGTACCTGCAATCGATCGAGTTGGTGCATGGTGTTTCTAAACGCTATTCATTGCCCCGCCATTTTCACGAAGAACTGGAACTCGGCATCAGGCAGGGTGACGGCTGGCAGTTTAACTACCGAGGCACGATGTATAGCGTTCCATCAAATACCTTGGTGGTGACACAACCCGGCGAAGCACATTATGCTGATTCTACGAGCGATCTAGACTGCACTTTTCGAGGGCTACGGGTAGGTATAGATTTACTTCAACAAGTTGCCACAGAAGTGGCAGGATGCAAAACAGCGCTGCCATCTTTTGGGATGCCTCTAGTCCATGACCGCGACCTTAATACACAAATTGTTCAAGTTCATCAAGCCCTAGAACAATCCATTTCTCAGCTTGAACAACAAACATTGATCCTGAATTTGTTAGCACAATTAATTTTGCGCTGTGCAGAAAATCCGCCAAGACAAGCCAAGTTAGGGGAAGAACGTCAGCCCGTCGAGCGCATCCGGGCATATTTAGAAGACCATTACAGTCAAGAGGTTTCGTTAGAACAATTAGCACAGATTGCGAACTTGAGTTCCTTTCATCTCAATCGATCATTTTGCAAAACCTTTGGAATGCCACCCCACGCTTATCAAATTCAAGTGCGAATTTTGCAGGCAAAACGGCTGCTAAGAAAAGAGTGGTCGATCAATAAAGTAGCCGTCGAAACTGGATTTGCGAGTCAAAGCCACTTTGGCTCACACTTCAAGCGCCTTGTTTGTGTTACTCCGAGGCAATACATACAAGACAGCAAGAACGTGATAGATTTCGATGCTTAAATTCATTAATCTCTCAATAGGCTTTTTATAAATTAAGGTCGCAAGCTATGGCGACGAAGGCTGAATTGGACTCTTTAAACAATAGATTAGGTTCGCACCAAACTCAAGTTGAACCCGATTGGGAGAGCTAGCCGGCGATCGTTGTCATAACCAATTGAAATAAAGGATTTATACATGAACGCACAAAACAAGCCACAATCTTTTCAAGTCAATAATGCCGAAGGTCGCGCTTACTGGGGTATGGGCATTCTCTGGATTATGCTGGCGACTGCCGAAGATACGGATGGACAGTATTCTTGTATAGAACAGTTGGTGCCGCACGGCCCTGCTGCTGGGCCTCACATCCATGAAGCGGCAGATGAAACATTCTACATTTTGGAAGGCGAAGCAACCTTTTTTGTAGAAGACCAGCCAATTAAAGCAACCGCCGGATCGTTTGTGTCAATTCCACGAGGCACAAAACACGCTTTTCAAATCGATTCTGAAACGGCACGATTACTCAATACTTATGTGCCCGCAGGTTTTGAGTACGTGATTATGGCGACGACAGTGCCCGCAGAGGCACGTACATTGCCTCCTGCTTCGATGCCTTTTCCCAATCAAGAACAAGCTAATCAAGCGCTTGAGCAAGTCATTCAAAAGTATCCTGCGGCTAAAACCAAATTCTTACAAGGTTTCAGCTAAATTACCCGACACCAGATGATCTAAGTTTGGCTTTGGCAAAGCGATCGCTGGCGTGCAGTTGCTTTTCAGGTAATGAGTATGCCTCATTGATAGATAGCGGCAAAGGATGAATTCTGTAACCTTTACAAGGAAAATAATGACGACAAAATTGACGGCTCTGGTTGCTGGTTCTACTGGGATGCTGGGTTCTAAGATTGTTTCTGCTCTACTGGACAAAGGCAACATTGATGTTCGAGCAATGGTGCGTAGGCTTAGCCCAGCGCAGGCATCAATCGACGACAGCAATGGAGAAAATCGTAAAAAGATCGACGCAATGAAAGCCAAGGGCGCAGCGATCGTCGAAGGCAACGTGATGGAGCCTGAAACCCTACTGCCATTGTGTGCAGGGGTCGATGTTGTTGTCTCTGCTATAGGTAATAGTGAAGTGACTGTGCCAGGGCAGAAAAACTTGATTGATGCTGCCAAACAGCAGGGTGTGAAGCGGTTCATTCCCTCTGATTACTCCGTGGACTATCGCAAGCTGGACTACGGCGACAACGACAACCTGGATAAACGCAAGGAAGTATTTGAGTATCTTCAGCAAAGTGGTTTGGAATATACCTTAGTTCTCAACGGGGTATTTATGGAGTTCATCACCTATATGCCACTGTTTGACCTAGAACATCAGACCTTTCAATACTGGGGCGATGGTGAAACGCCGCTCGATCTCACGACCACTGATGATACCGCCAAGTATGTGGCGGAAGCGGTGAGCGACCCAAGCTTGGCAAACATGGCATTGGAAGTTGCGGGTGACACACTGACCTCGAAGCAGTTGAAAGCCACTTATGAAGGGGCGACGGGCAGTAAATTAACCGAAAAATCATTGGGCAGTATCGCCGAGATGAAAGCTTGGATTACTAACAAAAAAACGTCAGCCAGCTCGCTCGAAGAGTACGTTTACCACCAGTATATGTACGCGATGGTGTCGGGCAAGGGCAAACTTGATCGGATTGGAAATGCTCGCTATCCTCACATCAAACCCATGACAGTTAAGCAATTTCTCAGCAAAGGAGATTCGTAAAACGGCGGCTTGAGTAGGAAAAGCGATGGTTAAACTCAGGAGTTCCTCAACCCCTTACGCCAGCTGCTACAACGGGGGGGAACCTTCGCAACGCACTGGCTCCCCTACTAACGTTAAGGAATAAGATTCAAAGTCTCTTTCCTTTTAGGAAATCGTTATTATAATTGTTTAATTTTTGGTTAAGAAAGCAATTGTATCTGTCAACTTATGCAGTGACAGATTGGCAATTGTCTAAGCTAAAGCGATCGCACCTTGAAAGCGGCTTTTTCGTGTCAATCTCTATCTGCATTTGGAATTTTGCTTTTATGACTTTTTCGGGTCGGTGTCGCCACCAATAATTGCTTGAAACACGTCACTTAGTAAAAATAAAAACGCCGAAACTAATACTAGAAGCATTAAACTAGCAAGGGCTGCAAAGGGAGAGATGATAAACAAAATTAAAAGCCCAAACATCAAAATCTTTAGTAATGTCTTATTCATCTTGTTTCACATTTAATAATAAGTGTGTGTTCTACACATAACAGATGAATCAACAATCTGTCACCTGCCCTCTGTTATATTTAATCTGTGCACGCTTACTTTTGTGGTCAAGGCGCTTTCTTTGAGAACTGCGAGTTGGTTTGGTGGGTTTGCGTTTTATTGTCACGACAACTGCGCTTTGAATGAGTTCTCGAAGTCGTCTCAACGCTGACTCACGATTGTTCTCTTGGCTTCGATGTTCTTGGGCTTTAATTACAACTACTCCTTCTTGGTTAATACGTCGATCGTTGAGCTTTAAAAGCTGTTGTTTATAATAATCGGGTAATGATGAAGCTGCAATATCAAAGCGCAAATGGATCGCGGTAGAAACCTTATTCACATTTTGACCTCCCGCTCCTTGGGAGCGAATTGCAGTAATTTCAATTTCAGTCTGTGGGATAATAACATTGTTGGAAATTTGCAGCATTACTCACAAGGCAAAAGAGAAACTTGTAACTTTGGGCTAACTTTTCTTTACTCGGTTTGTTCGCTTAAATCTATCATTACATCTGGGTGTTCATTGTTGTTCAAATTCACTTCTAAAGTCTGTCCTTGGATTGTCACTTTATCGCCCGGTACTAGTCGCCGTCCTCGTCGAGTTTCCAGCATACCGTTTACTTGGACATCACCACCTTGAATCATCAGCTTGGCTTGACCTCCAGTTGGCACTATACCCATCAATTTTAAAAATTGATTTAACTTAATTGTGTTGTCTCTAATTTTCTTCATAGTAAATAAATGTATACGATCTTAATTGTATCGTGGGCTTCTCAAGCCAAAGCGTAAATCTGTTACACCACATAATCAGCTAAGTACAGCATTTCATTAATTTGTAGTAAATTAAATTTGGTCATACCCTGCAATGGCATTGTGTTGGCAAACAATGCCATTGTGTTGGCAAACAATGCCATTGCGTCGGCAAACAATGTCATTGCGTCGGCAAACAATGTCATTGCGTCGGCGAACAATGCCATTGTGTTGGCAAACAATGCCATTGCGTCGCCTTGCGTTTAACAACGTTATGCTTTTACGCAAAACTTTGCTGAGAAATGTGAATTTACAGCAGTTTTCATTTAATTGAACCGTATATGTTGTGTAAGCACAGCAATGCTCATTGGTGTCAACTTAAGCTCAAGTGCTGTCCCACATACGCTTTACCCCTCCCCTTACCAACTACCGTGTATACAGAAGTCAAATTACCCCCCTTAGAAAAGGGGGAAACAGGAATCTAGTTCCCTCCCCAATGCATCGGGGAGGGTTAGGGTGGGGTAAAACCGTGATTTCTCAGCTATTTCAGACTTGTGTATACACGGTAGTTAAGCTGTTGTACATACAAGTTGCACAATTTAAATTGTGGGTAAGAACTTCAAACCCTCTCCCCTGCTCCCCTGCTCCTCTGCTCCCCTGCGGTCTCAATGTGTAAATTAAGTACTTAACAGCTTACCAAGGGGAGGGGCGGTTTTGGATTTAGACAAAACTGGGGTGGGGTGATGGGGATCGTAATGGTTAAGTGAATGAACTCAATATCAAGTCTTGACAAGGGTTTCATGTTAAGTTAACACCAATGAACAATGCTGTACTTCTACTGCGTGGTGTATTTACCTGAAAATTGCTAATTTTATTAATTGGCTGTGGTGGAGCGACGCCGAATAGCCTGCACTTCTCTACGAGACGCTGCGCGTAGCTTGCTTCAACGAAGTGGTACGGCATGGTTCGACTCCGCTCAGTGACCGTCGTAGATATCGCTCTAACAAAAACTCTAATACCAGTTTATTATCTATAATGTTGATCGACAAAACTGCCAGATATGGGCTAAAAACTAGTCTGGAAGGTTCTTTTAGTGTGTTCAGGGGACTGGATCTATGATTAAGCTTGGTTTATTGGTACAGTCCCAGAATAATTCTTTGGGTATCGGAAAAGTTACAGAAATATCTGATACTAATGCAAACGTTGAGTATTTCTGCTCTATAGGGCAACGTCTCCAAAAAACTTTACCTTTAAATTCTCTTTCTCAAGTCAAGCTGGAACCCCAGGCTCGATGCTATATTAAATCCCAAACTCAGGATAAATGGATAGTTGGCAGAGTTTTCATTTGGGATGATGATACAGAAATGTATCAAATTGATTTACCAGATAAGAAAACTGCGATCGCTTCTGTTGAAGACATTTACGTTCGTTGTAATCTACCAAATACAGACCCTATCCAAACTCTGGCGATGAAGGGTCACGAAACGCCCTACTTCCACGACAAAAGATTGGCTTTCGTGAAATCCTTGATTCAGCAACGCGCTGTGAGTCGCGGGATGACGGGACTGATTTCGGCAAATATTAATCTTTATCCTCACCAAGTTGAAGTAGTCAGGCGGGTACTGGAAGACCCAATTCAACGTTACTTGTTAGCAGATGAGGTGGGACTCGGAAAAACCATCGAAGCGGGTGCGATTCTCCGTCAATTCCTCCTTGATGAACCGAAAAAAGGTGCGGTGGTGATAGTTCCGCAATATTTGCTCAAACAATGGCGGACTGAGTTAGAAAACAAGTTTTACATTTCCCATTTTCCCAAACGGGTAGCGGTGCTGGCGGTTGAAGATATTCATAAAATCAACCTGAAAGCAAAGATAGGCTGCTTAATTTTAGATGAAGCCCATCACATCGCAGCAATGGCAACCTCTAAGGATGCAACAGTGCGCCAGCGTTTTCAGACTTGCAAAGAACTTGCTCATAAAAGCGATCGCTTACTTTTATTATCTGCCACTCCGGTTCTCAATCATGAGCAGGATTTTCTGGCCATGTTGCACTTGCTCGACCCGACAACTTATAAACTTGGTGATTTAGCAGGTTTCCGCACCAAAGTTGAAAGCCGTCAGCAAATTGGTAAACTTCTACTTTCTTTTAAAGAAGGTGCAGAATCAGAAGTTCTCAAAAGCAACTTGCAGCAATTGCGAAACCTTTTTGCTGAGGATAAGTATTTACTGAAGCTGGCGGATGATTTGGAAAATTGTTTACAAGCAAATTCTACTGAACAAGAGCAAATCGTCCAAGCGATTCGCGTCCACGTTAGCGATATCTATCGACTACATCGGCGAATGCTTCGCAACCGTCGCGCTGCGGTGGAAGATGTGATATTTGACCGCAATTTTACGCCAAAAGAAGAGTATGATTTAGACGAGCGATCGCTTGATATCCACGAACTCCTCAATCAATGGCGGAGTGTTGCTCCTGGTGAAAAGCAATATCAACGAGTTTTTCTGCTGTTATTTCTCGCTGCTGGTACTTGGTTAGGGATTTTAGAACAAGTAATTACGGCGCGTTTAACTGCGAAACCTCATGCTAAACTCATCCAGGAGTTTAAAGAAGATGATGTTCGCCTATTAACTACAACCCCCAAATTTTCAGGGGAAGAAGAGATTCTCCAATCTTTACTAAAAATTGTTCGTCAACCTCAAGAGGACGGACAACGGACGGAAAATTTGAAAACAGTGCTGCTGAATCAGCTAGGTACATACTTCAAAATTCCCGCAAACGTTCGGAAGAATCAAAACGAATTCATCACGAGAATACAGCAGAGAATCAAGAGACCAATTACTGGCGATATTCTGCCCAAATTTATTGTATTTACCAGTTTTGTGCAAACTTGTGGCGAAATTGTCCGATATTTATCTAATACCTTTGGTGCAGAGACAATAGCCAGTCATCAATTTGGAGAATCACCAGACAAGGTTGAGGAAGGCTTAAATAGGTTCAAGGATAACCCAAACTGCTTTATTTTAGTATGCGATCGCTCTGGAGAAGAAGGACGGAACCTCCAGTTTGCCGATTGGTTAATTCATTTTGACCTTCCTTGGTCGCCTAATCAATTAGAACAGAGAATTGGCAGACTTGACCGCATTGGCAGCAAAATTGGCATCCAATCTAGTGCCTTGATTGGCCCCTACTTAGAAGATAGCCCTCACAATGCTTGGTATAAAGTATTAAAGGATGGGTTTGGAATTTTCCAACAATCAATTGCCAGTCTCCAGTTTTATGTCGATGAAAAACTTGCAGAATTAGAAACAGTTTTGTTTCAGTCAGGTGCGGCTGGATTGTTAGAGATGGTTTCACCAATTCAAGAGCAAATTGAAGCGGAAATAGCCAAAATTAGCGAACAAAATGCTCTAGATGAAATTGATGCAAACGATGAAATTGCTACCGAGTATTTTCAAGACCTAGATAATTACGATGCTCGTCATCTAGAAATTAGGCGAGCAATTGAAGGCTGGATTTGTGACGCGCTGGGATTTAGAGGACTGAATAACCCCGATTCATCAGAGATGCGACGTTATCAACCGACAACGCGTACCTTGGTTCCGATAAATGAGTTACAAAACCGTTTTGCTGAGAGTTCCCTTGACCAATTTGGTACTTATAATCGCAGGGTGGCAAACCAGAATGCTGGTGTTAAACTCTTTCGAGTTGGCGAAGGATTTGTCGAAGCACTCTTGAACTATATCAACTGGGATGACCGAGGTGAAGCCTTTGCTCTATGGCGTACTGATGCATCTTGGGACGCTAAAGAAGGGAAGGAATGGTTCGGTTTCCAGTGCAATTATGTAGTCGAGGCAAATTTAAGAATTGCCAAACAAGTTTTACTAGATAACAAACTAGATAATTCTCAATTCAAAAACTTGCAGCGACGTGTTGATGCTCTATTTCCACCAATTATAGAAACTATCTATGTTGATGGTCGCAACGAGCCAATCCGGGTTGTTGAGGATAAAGCTCTCTTAAGTATTCTGCAACGTCCATATAAAGATAAAAACAATAATCAAGGACGAGATTACAATCTAGCAAAAGAGCGCTTAGGAATTATTGACGATTTTGTTGATCCTAGTAAATGGCAAAATTTTTGCTATGAAATGCATAACGCTTCTTCAGAATTACTTTCCAATCGTCCCGATTTTATTGATTTATGTCAAAGTTGTGCTAAAGTCGCCGAAAAGAAATTAGCCAATAGAGTAGAACAATTAGGTCTACGTTTAAATCAGCAAAGTTGGGATAATACATTGGCTGAAGAATTGAAGATAGAAACTGCTTTAAATACAGCCATTCTAGAGGGAATTCGCCAGCCGCTTCTGAGGCTTGATTCTGTGGGTTTTATTGTGGTATCGGGGCGATCGCTTGTGCAATTTGAGTGATATTGTGTGTGATTAAATAGGTTTGGTAATCCTAATTGAGAGCTTGAGATCCCCAACTTCTTTAAAAAGTCGGGGATATTTTTGTTCTGGTGTTACTGATGAAATTGCTATAAAAACATATACAGCAGTTCTCAAGTAGATAAGGTACAAAGTGCAGGACTCACGCATCATATCATGTCCGTATAATTAGTTATGATTTCCACAGTCATTGCACCCCTCCCCGCCTGCGGGGAGGGGCTGGGGGTGGGGTTCTTCGGGTTTAATAAGTAATCTAGCGGACATGATATCAGACATAAATTGTTTCTCCTCCCCGATGCTTTGGCTATCCATTACTCACATTTTTTCTTAACAATCTTGAAACGCTTGTTTGATCGGTATCTCGAACACTGAAGTTTCATACTTGACAAATTAGATATTAGGATTGTCGCTAAAATTAGGTTTTTATTGAGAATGAATAAGGTTTAGAAAAAACGCGACTATTAGTCAGGGTGTAATCCATCGCAGTACCAAAGAATTCACAAACAACAGGAGAACCGATGACTGATAAAAAGGTTGTGCTAGTAACAGGAGCATCATCTGGATTTGGGCAGTTAACTGCTCAAAAGCTTGCTCAAGAAGGTTACTGGGTCTTCGGTACCAGTCGCAAGGAACATCCAACTTTACAAGATGTGGAAATGTTGACACTCGATGTTACCTCTGAGTCTTCAGTACAATCCTGTATCAAACAGTTGCTCGCACGGGCTAATCACATTGATTTACTGATTAACAATGCTGGACAAATTCATGCCAGCATGATTGAGGAAACTTCTTTAGAACAAGCCAAGGAGGTTTTTGAAACCAACTTTTGGGGTGTTGTCCGGGTTAGCAATGCTGTTTTGCCAGTTATGAGACAGCAGCGTAGTGGGCATATTATTAATATCAGTTCGCTGGCGGGATTGATTGGCGCACCAGGCCAAGGTTTTTACAGTGCAAGTAAGTTTGCAATTGAAGGTTATAGTGAAGCATTGAGCGTGGAACTCGACCCCTTCAATATTAAAGTGTCTTTAATTGAGCCTGGTTACTTTAAGACCAACTTCAACCACGCCATGTTGTCACCCACATTGAATTACGCTGATTACGACAATGTACGCGATGTGATTCGCTCAACTGTTAGTCAAGCAATTGCACAAGGCGACGATCCTGAAAAAGTTGCACAGACGATTCTATTTGCTGCTCGTAGTCGGTTGCCACGATTACGCTATCGTGTTGGCAATGAGGCACAATGGTTGCCTCGCTTAAAAGCAATATTGCCAGATAACTTGTTTCGATTTGGTGCGCGTAAGCGGTTGAATTTACCATAAATCACAGCCAAATCTACAACGCCCGATATTACACGCTCAAAGAAGGTGCTAGGGCTAAAGTTTTTGTCAGATCGGTAAGGAGAACGCGATCGCAAAGGTTAAACAATTCTGCCTCAGTAGAAGTCTGGCGCATCAACCGTAAAAAATCACCTTCAGTGTCAACACTCAGGGCAATGTAGTTGAGGAACATTTTCATGTAGCCTACGCGCGATCGCTCTGGCATAGTTGCTGCTGTGGGGGTTTGCCATAAACGATCAATATAGTTGCGTACCTCCGCTAAAGGAACGGGCGCGATCGGCTCGAAACGCAAAGCTTGCCGAATTTGATTAAAAAGCCAAGGATTCCCGATCGCCCAGCGTCCTACCATCACACCCGCCGCGCCCGTTTGAGAAAGCACTTCAACAGCAGTTGTTGCCGAGTTGATATTGCCATTAGCAAGTACTGGACAATGAACTCGTCTGACTGCTTCAGCGATCAAATCATACTTCACTGCCCCGTGGTACATATCTTTCACCGTGCGACCATGCAAACTCAGCAAATCAATGCTGTGGCGATTGATTATATCTAGAATTTTGTAAAAATTATCTGTATTTTCAAAGCCTACACGCATCTTGACGGTCAAAGGTCGATCGTTGACTGCTTGCCGCAGTTCTGCCAAAATCCGATCCACTTTTTCCGGCAAGAGCAGCAATCCACCTCCAACATTTTTGCGATAGATTCTAGGTGCTGGACAGCCCATATTCAAGTCAACTCCAGCGATATTATAGTTGCAGAGTTCCTTTGCTGTTCTTACTAAGTCTGGAATGCTTTCGCCAATCATTTGAGCAAAAACGGGGCGACCTGTGTCGTTTTCGGTGATTGCTGCCAGAATGCTACGATTGAGCCGTGAGGTATCATTGACGCGGAAATATTCGGTAAAAAAGTAGTCAGGGCTGCCGTAGTGGGCGATGACCCTCATAAACCAGAGGTTTGTCACATCCTGCATGGGCGCAAGAGCGGTGAGGGGTAGGTGTGGATAGAACGATTGGGGGAGCGATACCTGGGGCATAAACATGAAGACAGCGATGCCTACGGCGGGCTACGCCTACGCACTCTGGAAGTTTTGGCATAGTAGCAGTGTACTGCCTGTTCCAAGCGATCGCTGCTTTGGTGCAACTTTGACTCTTTGAATTTTTTGTCAGATACAAGGGTGCTATAACCAAATATAAGTGTCAAAAGCTACTTAATCCAACGTTTAGTTGCCTCTGCAATGCGTTCCCCAAAGCGTAGTGAAGTCAGATAATCACCCGAATCTAACACTGGTTCTTTGCCACTCATATCAAGTTGACTTTGACCCATTACACCTAGAAATCCTCCTAATCGATTTACCCCATCATCTTTACCAGATAAAAAGCTTTGCAAGTCTCCCACATTTACCCAAATCATGCCATGTTGGGCTGCGTTGGTAGCTAAATAGAGAAGTGTGCCTTGTTTATCGCCACTAGGAGAGCTGGAATGGGTAAAACCCCCAGCGATTTTGTCTTTCCATCCATGTCGGAACCAAACTTCGCTAGCAGCATCAATAAATGCCTTGAACTGAGCCGCGACACCACCCATGTAGGTAGGAGAGCCAAAAACAATTGCATCAGCTTGATTGAGAGTTGCTATTACCTCATCATTCTTCCAACGACCATTGACTATCTGCTCTCCAGTAATCCGTAGCAGTTCAACAGTAGTGTCTTTAACTTTACTTGCACCTTCAGCAATAGCTTGGGCCATAAGATGAGTATGACCTGCACTAGAAAAATAGATAATCACAACGCTGGGCATAAGAGGTTTAGTTAAAATTTTGACTGAAACTGAACGAGAAATATCATAAGGACTACTGGCTTATAAAGTAAAGTAGTCAATCTTAAAGTCATGCAAATCCCAGCAGGTTTTTTCTGGAGCTAGAGCCGTGTACTGAAACTTAGGGCTAAACTTATTATGTAACAAAACATAAAAATAGATTTTGTTAGTCTCTAATTTGTTCTTCTCTGTTATTCTTCTAAAAGAAAATTCTTTTGCTCCAAGTCTTTCTCCTATTTATATCAACCAGGTATGTGTCTCAATAATGTAGTGATTGACCGTGCCAGCCCCAATGATGTTACTGAAATCGTCAAGTTGGTCCAAGCCAATGATGCAGAACATGGTGGTATGTTGTTAGGTCATCTTGAGCCAGAGGCTGTAATGATGACCATATCTAAAATGCCGAGCGTTGTAGCCCGTAAAGATGGTCAAGTTGTAGGATTCTTACTCAGTTGGTCAAAGACAACTGCTAATTTACCAATTATAACGGTGATGTTACAAGCCTATCCTGGTACAAAAGATGCTTACTTATATGGCCCCATTTGTGTTGATGAAACTATGCGTGGACAAGGTATTGCTGCGGTAATGTTTGCTAAGTTGAAAGATTTTCTACCAGACCGGGAAGGAATACTGTTCATAAACGCAAACAACAAAGCATCACTTCAGGCACATCAAAAGATGGGTATGTGCAAGATGGCAGAGTTCATCTATGAAGGAACTGAATTTTTGATATTCGCGTATAATAGCTAACTAGTTGATAGGTTATCTTTAAAATTAAACTGAGTGGCTAATTTGGATAATTTAAGTTATTTACTACTTGCTTAATCTGGAAAGTGACACAAGAGGGTTATTAGCCAACAGCTAGGAAATTTATTTCATGACAGAAGATGGGGCTTGATGGTGTAAATTAGTTGTCCATAAGTCTGTAATCTGCTCTTGTTGGAATCCAAACCTCTATGCATTTACTAAAAGTATCAATTTTGACATTCTTGGTAACAACATTTTCATTTCTTCAACAAAGCCGTGCTGATACCAGTGCGCCACCAATTAAAACACAGGTTCAGGAAGTAGCACAGTGGTTCACTGGTTTTTTTGATAATGCCCAACAGATTGCTAATAGCCCCTCTGTGCCATTAATTACTATGTCAAATTGTAGTGTGCAACTAGATGATACTAATCCTTTGGCTGGCACACAGAACGTTTATCTAGAGCAAGAAAGCCCAGGTTTTGAGCGGCTACGCCTCTATTCTTTTAATGAAGGAAATTCGGCTGTGAATCTAAGTATTAGCAGCTTTGTAAATGAAAATATTGTACGCGGATTATGCAATCATTCTCAGTCTAGGCGACAGCTTGGTATTAACAATGTTGAGAAGAACACCTGTAATCTGCAATTATTTTGGGAGCCGAACAGCTACATTGGGAATAACGCTCCCAATGGCTGTATAACAAGTAATGGCTTCAAAGTGGTTTCCGATGTAACTATTGAGCAGAGTAGCATCGACTCCTTAGACAAAATTTTTGACAAAAAAGGTAATTTACTTGTGGCCACACCCATCGAATTCCGTCGAGTTAATTCTGTTCCAGAACCTTCTGTCACATTCGGGTTGCTGGCTTTGGGAATTTGGAGTACAAAAAATACAATTTCAGATTGGCAAAAACAGAAATCAAAAAAGAATAAAACCTCTGTTTCAAGTTAGCGATGGGGGGCAACAAGGTTCTAAGCTTTAGCTGACTAACCTGAGCTGGATCAATTTGAGTCGTGTCCAATCACTAAACATTCATTTTGGACTCTGGTAAGCATATCGTTAAAAGCAGGAGTATAACAACCATCTTTATCAACAACCTTACGGAGAGTATACTCACCAGCCCGAGAAAGTCCGCCGAACCAAACGTTCTTTCTATGCCAAATATCTCCATTGAGAGAATTTTTGTCTTGGGACATTGTGAAACTGACAATCGATTTTGAAACTGATATTCCCAGGAAAACAGGTATGACTTGAGCTTGTTGCAAAGTTTCATCTTCAAACTGAATTTTGTAACTTACTTGAAACCATTGAATTAAACGTAGTAATATCCAGCCAGCAATCGAGTCATGAAAAGTCCACTGTAACGGGGCAAAGATCGGTAAAAGCAAAGTTCTATTCTGTATATCCCATTCTAAATTGTACATAGTAATGCAAGTATCTGGCAGTGGATTGCCATCCATAAAAAACACACCTTTAAGGACAAATGGTAAGTTTGTTTCTTTGATTGGAATCATCCAGATAGCAATATTATTAAGTTGCTTTTTCTCAATTAATTCAGCCATATAATTTGTAATTACTTCCTTTCGGCTAAAAGAATACCTAAATTTTTCAAGAACCGAGTAAGAGAAAAGATGAGGAATCTGGCACTAGAAAAAGAGCAGAAGATTTCAGCTTAAGTTGACACCAATGCACAGTTGTGCGCCCCTACGTTCGCGGAGCGTCCCGCAGAGATGGGATGTTTTTTTTAACTGCAAGTCCCTTACTCACAGTCGTTGAGCAAAACCTTGTAGTACTAAATTATTAGGAGTAACGGCAGTCACTTTTTCAAAATCCCACTTGACTTCTGTAATTGAGTCCCATTGATAGTTGTGGAACAGATGTAAACAGAAAATTTTGATAAAGCCAATTGATAAGGATTTACCAGGACAAGCTCGTTCATGCCCTTCGCCATTCCAAGATAAAATATCTGAAAAATTTCGTATTAGGTCAAAATTATCTGGATTTTGATATCTATTGGTATCCCGATTAGCTGTAAGAATAGAGCCAAGCAAGCGAGTACCTTTTTGGAATGGACATTTTTGTTCTCCAATCTCAACTTCACCCGCTTCAGTGGTGAGTTGGCTAACAAATCGCACAGGTGGATAGAGACGAGCCGTTTCTAGAATCACCTGATTGAAAAGTGTTAACCGTTCTAGAGCGTCTGAGTCTAAAGTTTTCTTGCCATTCCAGACTGCATTAATTTCTGATACTACATGATTTCTAAGAGTATTATCCAAGCAGAGAACACCAATAACAGATCCCAAAAGCGCACTTGTGCCGGCAGTACCAGCGATATGAATCATATCGAAAAGGCTATTAGCGATTTGGTGTTCGTTCAACTGATACTGAGCGCCTGTTTCAAAGTAAGATGCCCATTTAGCCGATTGTTTATATCGCTTAGTTAAATATTGACGATGCCGAATTTTTGGCGCTGTTAATATTGCCAGCAGATACTTGCTTATAAAGTTAGGTAAGGATGCGAGAGCCAAACCTTTAATGTAACTACTTGATGCTGTGATTTCGTCTTCAGATAAAGATATCTGAAAAACTAGTTGATGCAAAATCGACAGCATGATCTTTGGCAAATCGTTGCCGATGTGTAATTTACCCTGTCTAGCAGCCTCTAACAGGCTTTGCTCAACTAAATCCCCTAAAAAGTCTATCTGCTCTGACGGTTCCGGTAAGGCTTGTAAAAACACAGCACGTAGTCCTGTGTGTTCGTTACCGTTTGTTCCCAAGCTCAGAGGATTATCCAGCAGGTAGCTAGGAGCTAATATTCTGATGATGCCTAAATCATTTCCTCGCAGTTGTGGTTGGGTTTGCATTAGTTCTCTCACCTGCGAGTGAGAGGAATGCATAATTGCTTGGTCTACTGCAAAATACTTGTCTCCAATATTATCCTTACGGATATAGAGAAAGTCCCGCCATGCATTGAGTATGATTGATGCATCTGTGTAATAAAAAATCAAGCGTAGAAACTTGCCGATCGCAGTGTCGTAACCTACTTTAGCTAGTATAGGTGCAAGCCAAAGCTGGCGATCGTGACCTTTGAGGATTTTATCTTTAAGTGTCATAGTATTTATTTTGAGTCATTTGTCATTGGGCATTGGGCATTGGGCATTTGTCATTGGGCATTGGAAAGAGACAGGAAGCAATTTGTTCAATAATTTCCCTTGTCCCCCAGTTCCCAATTCAAATATTGATGCTCTGAGGAATTTTAGAAGGAAGCAGATACTCATAGGTTGGACGGTGCAAATTACGTTGCTTGATGGTATCTTCTACCTGCTGAAGATTACTCTGGAATGCTTGTAACAATGGTTTTACTTTTTGGTCTGTAAAGTATCCTTGCTGATAATCGCCCAGCTTGTTATAGTACACAGATCCCAATAAGCTGAGTAGGTTGTATTGCCGTTGTACCTGATCTAAGGGAGGGAGCAAATTAAGGTAGTCTTGCTCAGTAACTTCTCTTTTGAGAGTTGAGGCTGGTAAATAACCTGCCATTGGAATCGCTGCGGCGTAGCTCATAAAATCTTTTTGCGGAAAGTTAACCGCAGCGTGTTGAGCGCTGGCAGTGAAAATAATCAGCGTAGTGGCATCAATTAGGTAATTGCGCGTTTTGATGCTTCCATCTTCGCCAAAATCGGGGATGCGACCACCATCGTAAGCTGAGATTTCGGCTGCCCACGCTTGCAATGCTCTGTCTTTTTGAATGTCTTCATCCGTGGTGTAGTATAGGTTCAGGTAGTCCCAAACCCATTGATGAATGGCATCCCAGACTATTAGGGCATCATCCCGGTAAGGATAAACAGGTAAGAGATTGGGATCGTCTACACCGCGCTGTTGGAATTGCTTAGGTAAGATGGCGCTGTTAAAACCATAGCTTTGTAATCCTAGGACTGCTAAAACGCGAGAGTTGTCGATTGATGATGAGAGTAATCTATCGACACCACCGCCTGGAGCTATGAGAATACGTTGAGCGGCATCGTTAATTGCTAAAGTGCTGTCAAAATGCGGGTGCAGTAGAATTCTTAGGGGATGGGTGAGTGGCAGTTGTCGAGCTGTGGCGATCGCAAATACACCAACTAAGAGGTGAGTTCTTGCTAGGTGAGTAACAGGTTCGTGGAAGTTGGCATCTGCTATTTGCACTACTGTTTTGGCAAAAAGCCAAGAGTATTTACCGGAGTTAGGGGTAACGATCGGATAATCTGGGATTGGGGTTTGACCGCATTGAATGGCTATCGGACGCAATAGACGGGTGGGGTCTGAGCCTTTGGGTAAGGCAAACAGTGCTAGGGGAGCATAGAGATATTTTTGCTCGTGTGGGAATGTACCGTTGATCGCACCATCTAAAATTTTATAATCAGCTAAGTAGAGCCTGCCTTCAAGTCCGGCTGCTGCTAATGAATCGTCAGTTCCCATTACTCCTTGGTAATGTTCGTCTGTGACTGGGAAGCGATCGCCTGGAGTCGTTACTCGCTCGATCATCACGGGATTGTAGCCAGCGACTCTCATGTAGGCAAATACTTCATCTTCTTGGTAAGTTTTAGCGATCGCTGGCACACCAATCACCGGAAACAAATTTTCGTAGTCCTTGAGACTGGTTGCATGTCCTGTAGGCTGTCCTTCATATAGAAGGTTAATTATCCTATTGAGAGCATCTCTGAGGATCACAAGCCCGTTTTCTTTCAGAATAGAATAAAAAAGATCGTCGAGTTCTCTAAGATCCTTAGATATGCCATTGAGCAAAAACTGAGGGATAATTTGCAAGATTCTTGCCAGAATACTGATTTTTACTGGTACTGCTCCCTTGAGCAAGGCTTCTAAAATAAACCTTTTTACATCATCACGAATCGATTTAGAACCTTGATTGCCTCTGTTGACAATCAAGGTATTGATAAACACAACTCGTAACTGCTGGGCTAATAAAAAATACCAGTTAGTGGTGAACTCTTCGGCAATAGAAAGCCGATCTAGCATCGCAATAGATGGAATATGGATGTAGTTATATTGATACTCTCGCCTAGCTATATCTAAAGTATGAGTACTTGATGAGCTGATTGAATTTTCTGGTGATGAAGCAGTCATTGACTCTACTTATGTTTAGTATGGGGAACTTTAATAGTTTAGGATAAACAGGTTTGAGTTACCTAAACGTATTATCGCAATCAAGTTTAAAATTACGATTTTTCTAAAGAAATTTTCTGGATTTTATCAACTCCTGAATCACGCATTAAACATTTATAAATCTTGTAAAGAATATTTAGCAATACAAACAATATTTGCCAATATTTAGAAACAATTCTCAAAGAGAACTTTCGTACTAATACCAATTCTGTATGAAGATGCGCTAAACCATAAGTATAAGAAAGAAAAACGAACCGCATTCGCGCAGCGTCTCGTAAGAGTTGGACACAAAGAAAGAAGTTAAAAGGGTTTGGCGCAGCCTCACAAAGAAATGGTATAAGGTGTTGTGTTTGAGTTGACATTTGAACCACTGAAACAATATCAGGAATACGACTATCAGATTCTTCCTCTGCTGCTGATGTCTCCAATGCTTCTTCTGCTTACACAGCGATGGAATATTTTTCTATTACCTTCCCTCTATCAAAAATCTATCTCTATCTCACTGCCTTTATCCTTCAACAGTTAGAAGCAGCGAATTTTGCTCCATGCAAAGCTATGAAGGCAAGTTCTCATGCTGTGGCAAAAGGATAAATTTGTGGATATTAGCAGACGAAATTTACTGAAGGTAGTTTCTGCTTCTGGTTTAGGTGGAGCCGGGGTATTTGCTTTACAAGGTTTAACCAAACAGGTTTTAGCACAAAATCAGTCTACCCCACTCCAGATTAAAAAAGGTGAAATGCTCTACAGGCAACTAGGACGCACCAAAGAACAAATATCTGTAATTGGTCTAGGTGGTCATCATATTGGTAGACCAAAAGATGAACAAGAGGGTATTGCGCTGATCCGTACTGCTCTTGATCGCGGGATTAATTTTATGGATAATAGCTGGGATTACCATAATGGAGGTAGCGAAATTCGCATGGGTAAAGCTCTACAAAATGGTTATCGTCAAAAAGCTTTTCTGATGACTAAAATTGACGGTCGCACAAAGGCGGCTGCTGCTAAACAAATTGATGAATCTTTAAAACGTTTGCAAACAGACCGGATTGATTTGTTGCAGCATCATGAAGTCATTCGCATGGAAGACCCAGACCGGATTTTTGCCCCTGGTGGTGCGATGGAAGCAGTTGTGGAAGCACAAAAAGCTGGCAAGATTCGCTACATAGGCTTTACTGGACACAAAGACCCTTTAGTACACCTGAGAATGTTGGAAGTTGCCAATCAAAACAACTTCCGTTTTGATGCAGTGCAGATGCCGTTAAATGTTATGGATGCCCATTTCCGCAGTTTTGAGAGGCAAGTTTTACCCAGACTGGTTCAAGACGGAATTGCTGTACTGGGCATGAAATCAATGGGCGACCAAAACATTCTCAAAAGCAATGTGGTCAAACCGATCGAATGTCTGCATTACGCGATGAATCTGCCAACTTCAACGGTGATTACAGGCATTGAAAGTATGCCCATCTTAAACCAGGCTTTCGAGGCAGTAAGTACTTTTACACCCATGAGCCAGGAACAAGTTAGAGCATTACTGAATCGGACTCGCCAAGCTGCTCTCAAAGGTCAGTATGAACTGTTTAAAACCACTAACCAATTTGATAGTACAGCCAAAAATCCTGAGTGGTTAGGATAAGTTTTAGCTAGGGCGTGTTTGAAAACTAAGGTTCACAGCAAACAACCTTATATCTTGCTGTGGGCACAAAACTGGCACGGCTGCAAAATCCAGAACTAAGTACAATTTTGCGTAAAAGCGTAGCGTTTTTAATGCAGAGGGATCAATTATAATACCCGGAAAATGACAGAAGAGGAATATCTCAAAGAGGCGATGCCTGCGGCGGGCTACGCCTACGCTCCTCACAGTTCACCTCGCCAACCCCATAGGCTCAAAACTACACCACTCATAACCTAACTGTATAACGACTGAACTCACCGACAATCAAACCAACCGAATTTTTAAGTTGATAATATTGTAATATCGATTAATATTCCAAATATGGCATATTAATTCAGGGTGTGAGGAGCCTGTGGTGAGTGAAGAATGGGAGATTATTTACTACCAGGAGGTAGACGGGACTAAACCAGTTGAGGAGTTCTTCAATGATCCTTCGCTCACTCAGGGCGAATTGAAGCAGTTTAAACTGCGCCTCTACTATTTAAAGAACAAAGGATTAGCCTTACAGCGCGAACGCTCGGACATCTTAGACAAAATAGAGACAGAAGATAAGCTTTATGAATTACGTTTGGATAACACTCGTAACAATATCCGTATCTTTGTGTGTGCTTTACCAGGTAAAGGTAAGCGTCTAATTTTGCTGCACGCTTTTAAGAAGAAAGGGGATAAGACTCCACTAAGACAAATTAAGATTGCAGCTAAAAGGCGAGATTTTACAATAGCGAAGGAGGATAAAACAGATGAGCAATAATCCTCATCTAGGTGGCGATGCTTTGGCTTCCTTAAACAAAATTGTCCAAGACACACCAGAGAATCGTCTCGTCGAACGTCAGGAGATTTTTCGGCTTGCTTTAACTCAGGCAATGCGAAATGTACGTAAGCGGCTTGGATTTACCCAAAAAGAAATGGGTGAACGGTTTGGTGTGGGACAAAGTTGGGTATCTAAGTTGGAAGACATCAATCATGATCACACTTTTGACTCCGTACTTAAATACTTAAATGCTTTAGGGGCAGATTTTGAGGCAGCGATTATTATAGAAAAGCAGCGGGTTGAAATAATTGCAGCAAATCTGACTGTGGATAAGATAGACGTAGAGGCAGCCATCAACGCAATATTTGAAGATGCTGAAGACACAGAGCCAGTGAAGGAAGTACCAACCCCAGATTTTAACTTAATCTCACCGAAAGAGAGAGAGACATATTCTGAGGCACAGCATGTTCGGCATCGACAAGGAGGTTCTTGGGGGAGGGATAGTGTGGCATGAAGACAATTACTTTTTATTCATATAAAGGTGGTGTTGGTAGAACACTGGCAGCAGCAAATTTTGCACTTTATCTAGCTAAACTGGGTCGAAAAACTGTTTTAGTAGATTTTGACCTTGAAGCACCAGGTTTAGACGCAAAGTTTGCCCAGTTTTCTGGATTTGAATTACCAGCTGATCAAAAAGGACTTCTCGATTACATCTTAGATTATCAGGAACAAAATACTGATCCAGGAAGCATTGAGCAAATAAGCCTTCAAGTACCAATTCCTTCAAAAAAAACTTCACCCTTGTGGCTCATTCCAGCAGGGCAGTATCTCTCCAATGAATATTACAGAAAGCTGACTGAGCTTGACTGGAATTTATTATTCTCTAAAAAACGTGATGGTGTTGCGTTTTTTCAACAGTTTCTTGCCCGGATTGAAAAAGAATTACAGGCGGATTTTGTGATTATAGACTCCCGCACAGGCATTACCGAAATAGCAGGTATTTGTACACAGCAGCTACCTGATGAAGTTGTCATGCTGTCTCCTTTGAGTTCAGAAAGTATTAAAGTAAGTAAGCATATTAAGCAACTAATTGAGCAGAGTGCAGTAGCTAAAGCGCTTGGAAAGTCAATCGATGTTAAAGTTGTTGTATCACGCGTACCAAAACCTAAAGATTTAGAAAGTTTTAAGCAAAGATGTTGCCAAATTTTTGAAACAGATGAGACTAAACTGTTTTTTTTGTTTTCCTGTGAGAATCTAGAACAAGAAGAGTTTTTAGCAATTGCTGATCCTGACAGTAATAAGGAACTAGTAAGCAATTATGTGCGACTCTTCTATGGATTGAATTTAGAACTTTCTAGTGAAAATATTCGGGCTGAGATTGAGCAAATAGGTAGTCGCTTGCTCTTTTCATCTTCACTCGAAAAGTCAGAAGAGGATGTTTTAGAGCTAGTTGCACTCTATCCGCATCCAGATGTATATCGTACTGCTATGCGGTTCTTCCGGTTAAGGGAGAATACAGAAAAATTAAGGTCTTTTGGTTGGGAACTCCTTGAGCTATTACCAACTGACCAAGAAGCACAACAAATTCTTGCAGAAAGCTATTTATCTGAGCGAAAGCTTGATAAACAAGATAAGAAAAAAGCTGTGCGTGTCATCGATTCCCTATGGCAAAGGGAAGAACTTAACTCAGAACAAGCTGTACGCTACGCAGATATATTGGAAGATATAGAAGAATATTCTAAAAGTTTTGATGTTGTTTTTCCTTTGTGTGATGATCAAGAACTTGATGACGATATCCAAATCCCAGCAAAATTGATTGCAGCGAGAACAGCTTTGAAGTTAGGCCAAACTGAGATTGCAGCCAGATTAATTCCAGATATTCCTCCGAAGCAGCTAGGAGGTTCGCTCATCTTTTTAGCAATAGAAACTTTGAAAGATAATGGAGATTTGGAAGGTGCGTTTGAGTCGGCGAAGCAGTTTATACGCCGAGAGTACAATCCTACCGTTATAGAGCAAGCAGCTAGTTTGGCTTACCAGTTAAATCGTGTGAAAGAGCTAGAAGACGCAATACGTTCACTTGCAAAATTCCGTACCTTAAAGGACGAGAGTTTTTACCAAAACTTAAAGGACTGCGGATTGTCTGAACTAGCACGTGAATTACAAAAGTCATCCTATAAGTATTCATCGGGTCAGAATATTAAATAACCAATCTAAAAAATCTTGTAAAAGTGTCATCATAGTTATGGTAAAAACATTCTGGAGACAAGACAACGGTTTACGCACGCCCTTTAGCACGGTTAATTGAACAATTGCAACGCCTACCGGGAGTTGGCCCCAAAAGTGCCCAACGACTGGCTTTGCATATTTTGAAGCGACCAGAAGCAGAAGTAGAAGCTTTGGCACAAGCTTTAGTTGAGGCAAAAAAACAGATAGGCTTGTGTTCTGTTTGCTTTCACTTATCTGCTGAACCTGTTTGTGAAATTTGCCGCAATGCCAACCGTGACAATAATACTATCTGTGTTGTTGCAGATCCTCGTGATGTGATTGCGCTGGAAAAAACCCGCGAATACAAAGGCAAATATCACGTTTTGGGCGGGGTGATTTCGCCAATTGATGGAATTGGCCCAGATCAGTTGACTATACTAGCTTTGCAGCGCCGGGTGAGTCAGCAAAAACCTCAAGAAGTAATTCTCGCAATTAGTCCGAGTGTAGAAGGGGAGACAACAACCCTGTATATCGGTCAGCTATTGAAACCATTTGCCAAGGTGACGCGGATTGCTTTTGGTTTACCTGTAGGTGGCGATTTGGAGTACGCAGATGAAGTTACTTTGGCGAGGGCGTTGGAAGGACGCCGAGAATTAGATTAAATTTTGTTGATTTTGCTGGTTAATCACTTTACTCAATACGGTTCAGTTGAGCCTAAAATCCAATGAACAGAAATAGAGTTTTAGCGATGATTTGGCCCTAGCAATTCTGTAATTTTGGTCAGTAATTCGGTTGGTTGTACTGGTTTGGCAATGTGTTTCTGAAAACCAGCTGCTAAAACTCGATCGCGATCGCTTTCTCCAGCATAGGCGGTAAGAGCGATCGCCGGAATTTCCCCGCCCTCCTCTTTGGGCATGGCTCTGAGCATCTTAATCAGGCTGTAGCCATCCATTTCTGGCATTCCTAAATCACTGATTAATAAATTAGGTACAGCCTGTGCTATAATATTAAGCGCCTCATTTACCGATGCTGCGGCAGTTATCAACGCCCCATTCTGTTGTAGCAAGAAGTGCAAAAACTCTCGTGTGTCAGCATCGTCATCAACAATTAATATCCGTAGTCCACGGAGAACTG
Source organism: Nostoc sp. NMS9 (assembly GCF_017114995.1). Taxonomy (GTDB): domain Bacteria; phylum Cyanobacteriota; class Cyanobacteriia; order Cyanobacteriales; family Nostocaceae; genus Nostoc. The sequence continues at coordinate 110,004 of NZ_JABXKL010000015.1, forward strand.
ACGAGTTAAATTTCTCCCCTGCTCCTCCTGCTTCCCCTGCACCCTCACTTTCCTTCATTAGGGGCAGTCTGACAGTAAAAACTGCTCCCTGTCCGATTCCTGGACTGGCTGCTCTTACAGTACCACCATGCAACTCTACTAAGTGACGAACTATTGCCAATCCCAGTCCCAGTCCGCCAAATTTCCTGGTTGTGCTGCTATCAGCTTGACGAAAATATTCAAATACTTGGGGTAAAAATTCAGGGGAAATACCTTGACCCGTATCTTTAACTTGAATTAGTGCAGAGTGGGAAGTCAATTCACGACTCAATGACAAGCTAACTTCCACTGAACCACGAGAGGGAGTGAACTTAACTGCGTTCGAGAGTAAATTCCCTACAACTTGCTGTAAGCGATTATAATCGCCTAACACTTTACCAACCTTGGGGTCAACCTGTACTTTAATCTGGATAGATTTGGTTTCGGCAATTAACCGGACTGTTTCTAATGCAGCATCAATTACAGCTACCAGGTTAACAGTGGCAAAAGTCAGGTTCAACTTACCGCGAATAATTCGGGAGACATCCAGCAACTCATCAATTAATTGAATCTGCAATTGAGCATTTCTTTCGATGGTTTCCAAAGCACGATTTGTAGTCACTTCATCAAATTTGCGGCTTTTGAGTAGCGATGACCACCCTAAAATGGGATTGAGGGGCGATCGCAATTCGTGGGAGAGAATAGCAAGAAACTCATCTTTATTCCGGTTTGCCTGTTTAAGTTCCTCTGCTTGTTGCCTAAGTGCCTTTTCTAATTGCTTTCTGGGGGTTAGGTCTAGAATAAAACAGATCCAAGACGCGGGATCTCGCTCCACCAAGGCACCACCAATTAGTATGGGAATGCGGGAACCATCCTTGCGGATGTATTCTTTTTCAAAGGGAGTACATAGCCCAACCGTTAAAAGTTGCTCTATCCCCTGCCGATCGAGAGCATGATATTCAGGTGGGGTGATGTGTTTTCTGCGTATCTTACCCGCTAAAAGTTCCTCTCGTGTATAACCCACCATTTCTAAAAAAGCCTCGTTCGCCTCAGTAATGTAATCAGGAGTGGCGAACATAATGCCAATAATGTTGGAATCAACTAACCGCCTTAATTGAGTTTCACGCTGGCGCAAATCATTTTCTACCTGTTTGCGTTGGGTAATATCCTGGGTAGTACCCATCATTCGTACTGCGTTACCTTCGGCATCATAAAAGACGCGACCTTTAGCAGCAATCCAATGAATGCTACCATCAGACCAAAGGGTGCGGTATTCAATGTCACACTCAACCTGTTTTTCAAGAGAGCGGGCGATCGCTTCATGAATGCATTGGCGGTCTTCTGCATATACACAATTAAGGAAAATCTCAAAGCTGATTTCGGCTTCTAGGGATAGTCCAAACAACTGCCGACATTTGTCTGTCCAAATCACCTCGTTGGTGGTGATATTCCAAAACCACATACCTAGTTCAGCAGCATTAGTAGCCAACCGAATCCGTTCTTCACTTTCGCGCAGATTTGTTTCAATTTTTTGACGTTCCCATAGGGCAGCTTGCTGTTCGGTAATATCAGTACTCGCACCAACTACCCTAACTACCTGACCATTTGCATCCCGGACTGCAAACCCCTGGTCTACCACCCACAAATAGCGACCATCTTTGTGACGTACTCGATATTCGATGCGATAACGGTTTCCATTGACCATACTAGCCATGAACTGGTCATTAACTCTTTGTTGGTCATCGGGATGAATGCGTTCTTGCCACCACTGGAAGGTAGGTTCCGTTTCTTGTTGTGTGTAGCCAAAAACCTGGGTTAGACCCTGAGTTCTTTCCACAGTATTTCTGCCAATCTCCCAGTCATAGATTAGGCAATTAACCGCTGCCGCTGCTAGCTCAAACCTTTCGTTACTTTGCCGCAGGGAAATTTCTATGTGTCGTCGCTCTGTAATATCAAAAGCAATCCCCAAAAGATATTGCGGCAATCCATCAGTCGTTCTGCTGTGCACAGTGTCATAGCTACAAAACCAGCGCCACTCTCCATTAGCGTGTCGAATTCGGTATTCAAAGCTGAGGACTTCACCCTGATAAGCAGAATTAAATTTTTCAAAATAGCTAGGGAGTCGAGCCAAATCTTCAGGGTGTAGAAGTTGGGAAAATAACTCCTTTCCCATCGCCTGGATTTCTGCTGGTGTGTAGCCCCAACCTTGAGCAATTTCGTAATTAACGTAAGAATTTCGCTGCTCAATTAAGTCATAAATGTAGATTATCCCCGGAAGAGTGCCAGCAATTTGTTGAAACAAACGTTGACTATCCCACAGTGTCTGAAATTCATCTGCATCAACTTGTTGAGTATCTTGTTCACAACTACAGTCCTCCTCGATCTGGGCGTGCTTAGATGCCGTAATATCCGAAAAAGTTGTCACGATCGCATACAGATTGCTTCCTTCAGTTTGAAACAGAGGTTGCGAGGAAAACAATAGCCAGACTAGCTCACCATTTGGCTTATAAAAGCCACACACCACATTTAAGCAAGGTTTACCTGTATTTTGGGTAACGATCGCAGGGTGAATTTCACTGAGTAAAGGAGAGCCATCTTCATGAATAAACTGCCACTTGGGATCGAGCAAATTTTGCCCTACAAGCTGTTCTGCGGTCAGTCCCAAAATGCGATCGCTAGCGGCATTGCAAGCCTGGATAGTGCCATCAGCCAACTGAAGCACCATTCCTTCTTCTTTACTGGCTACTAGCGAAGAATTTGCCTTTTTACTAACTTGCTGATGCAGCAGCTTGTGATTAGCCAGCTGGTTCTGGAACTTTTCCGCGTCTGGCATTCTAAAAAGTTAAATAATTTTAAAGTTGATCTAAGATTGAGCGGCTCATATTTACATAAATTTTAAGGCAATTTCTTCAAACTTGAGGCATAAGCTGCGATCGCTACTTCTATCACTGGTTTATTTTTTGCCACATCTTTATAGGACAAGGGGACAAGGAGAAAAAAGAACTCTGTTAACGAAACAGTGCTGAGTGATTTTAATTTACTCAGCACTCAGCACTCCTGAATCAACCCCCAACATGAATACCAGGTCGCATGTGGGGATTCTTTTCAGCCCGACGCAGTACTTCACGGGTAACTACAGCAATGTCACCTTCGCCAAACAAGATAAAACGCAATAGGTATTGTATGGGATTTCCCTCAACCCAGCCGAAGTAAGCATGGGGAATCTTACCCGTTTGGTCACGAATGTAAAGTAGTAAAGCTGCGATCGCATTTGGTACTGCTGCACTTTCAGCCCGGAGGATGCGATAGTCACCAACTTGCACCCCTTTTACTACGATCACATCCGCAAATTCTGAAGCATCGGATACATGAATTTCTAGAAACAGAATTGGATCGTTAGGTGGAATATGATTGTCTTCGCGTACCTCTTTCTCTTTCATAAAATACTCTAGGACATCGCCCGTATTCAACCGATTTGCAATCAGTCGTATTGTTCCCTGGCTATCTTCAGCAAAGAATTGGCTAGCAAGTTCGTCAACTTCAATTCGCTCTGCTCGCAGTTCCGTTGAACGCCAAACACGAGAAACCAGCGAGGTAAAAATGATCGCACCGATGAAAAACCCAGCAATCCTAATCCCTTCTGGTCTTTCGATGATATTGACAATGGTGGTATATACAAATAACAGTGTAATAATGGCAAAAACGAGTCTGGCCCGCTTCTGTCTGTGACGGTGGGCTGATAAAGTTACGGCAAAGGCGGCTGAGGTGATCAATACAAGCACACCAGTTGCGTAAGCCCCACCTTGGGCTTCTACACTTGCTTTGAAGATAATTGTGACAACAAAAGCGATCGCTGTGTAGACTAACACTAAAGGTCGGGTTACTCGTGCCCAATTGGGTGCCATGCCATAGCGTGGTAGGTAGCGAGGCACAATATTTAACAGCCCTGCCATTGCAGATGCACCTGCAAACCACAAAATAGAAATAGTACTTAAATCGTAAATTGTGCCAAAGCCATTGCCTAAATACAGATGTGCTAAATAAGCAAGGGCCCGTCCATTGGCTTTGCCCCCCGATGCAAATTCGGCAGTTGGAATCAGTAGAGTGGTTATAAAGCTGGTGGTAAGCAAAAAGAAGCTCATAATCAGAGCAGCAGTGGTGAGCAGCTTGCGTGTATTCCGAATCCGCCCTTTGGAATGCTGAGAAGTCTTGTTACTGCTACCTTTAACCAGAGGCATAACGGTAACACCAGTCTCAAAACCTGATAATCCCAGTGCGAGTTTGGGGAATATGAGGAGAGAGATGCCGATTAGGATCAAAGGGTTAGAATGGCGTGTAAAAAGTGCAGTTTGCCAGTTCGCGATCGCTTCTGTGTGAGTTAATATCTGATACACACCGACGCTAACGACAATAAAGTTCAACAGCAGATAAGCTGCCACCAAAACTACTGCAATCCCAATGGCTTCTCGGAAACCTTTCAAGAAAACTGCACCTAGTAATGCAACTAATATCAGGGTAATTGCGATCGTCTGATTGTGAAGCCAAATTGGTATAAGCGGATTTTCGACGATATGGGCTGTGGCATCAGCTGCTGACAAAGTAATGGTAATAATAAAGTCAGTTGCCACAAAGCCAAGTAAGCACAGTACAAGCAATTTGCCTTGCCACCAGGGAAGTAAACGCTCTAACATTGCGATCGACCCTTCACCATGAGGGCTTTCGGCAGCAATGCGCCGATAAATTGGCAACGCTCCAAAGAGCGTCAGCAAAACCAGAATCAGGGTAGCTATAGGAGAAAGAGCGCCAGCCGCCAGTGCTGCAATCCCTGGTTGATAGCCAAGGGTCGAGAAATAATCTACACCAGTCAAGCACATCACCTGCCACCAAGAATGCTGGCGATGTGCTTCTTCCTTGCGGTAAGGCCCTTTTTTTTCTTGTCGGTTTTCTTCAAGCAACCAATGGATTAACTGGCTGCCGAGCCGTTTTGTTGAAACAATTGATTTAGCCATCAAATACGGTTGTGTTGCAAAAGTCGGCTTTGTGATTTTTTTAAGCCTTCGTGGTTTATTAAAATTTTTAACTACAAAGGCATAGCACTATTATTGTATGTTAAGCATCCTGTCCGATTTACAAAATATATAGTAGCTGTTCGTAGTCGTCTACCATATCAAGATCGGTTGCAGGTTGTGGTATAGGAATAATCAATACTGCAACCGTATATTTGGGGATTAACGCTTTCGTATCCTTAGCACCTTCAAGCTTTATCAGTTCTAAAAAAACGACGCTGCTAAACAAGGTATGTACGCAATTAACAAATCACCCCTAAAATAAAAGTCATTTTTAGTTATATAGGAATCCTACTTGAATCTTGCTCAGTATACTGAGAAGTCAAGCTTTGTATGTCAAGCTTCTAGGCAGCTTGATTGTTCAAAAATCAAATAGGAGTCCTATATGATGTTTGTGTAATTGACTATAAAATAATTAATCGGCTAATCTATAACTCTGTTTGTATAGACGCAGACTTTAGTTTGATGGAATTATGGACATATAGTCGTACACAACATACAGACAATGTATTAAATAGGTTCCCAGCATCATGCGAACCCATCTGCACCAACTACACTAATTCAGATGTTTGACAATATCTGCAAATTCTTAGTTGAGAACTTCTCCAGTGACCGAGAATAAAAGGATACAAGCCCCTAAATTTATTTATGGGGATTGTAATTTTGAATTTTGAATTTTGAATTTTGAATTTTGAATTCCCCGAAGGGGTTGACTTCGCTACATGGTTATTAGGCGAATCTATTAATTTAACTGAACTAAGTCCAAAAGAATTATCTCTCGAACCCATTCGGGCTGATGCCCTAATTCTGTTGCAGTCGGAGCAAAGCATATTGCATTTGGAATTTCAAACCCAAGTTGATCCGAAAATTCCTTTTCGGATGATTGACTATCGATTACGAGCATATCGCCGCTTTCCAGACAAAGCAATGCATCAAGTCGTAATTTACCTCAAGCAGACAAATTCAAATTTGGTGCAACAAAATACATTTACAATTGCTGGGACACGACATGAATTTGCAGTTATCAGACTTTGGGAACAACCAACTGAAGTATTTTTGAGAACACCTGGACTTTTACCTTTGGCGGTGTTAAGCAGTACAATCGATCCAGAAGTTATACTTAATGAAGTGGCACGGGAAATTAACGGTATTACAGAATTAAGAACTCAAAGTAATATTGCTGCTTCTACAGCGATTTTAGCTGGTTTAGTATTAGATAAAGAGGTTATTAAACGAGTTTTGAGGTCAGACATTATGCGCGAGTCAGCGATTTATCAAGACATTCTACAAGAAGGTAAAGCTGAAGGTAAAGCCGAAGGTAAAGCTGAAGGTAAGGCTGAAGGTAAGGCTGAAGGTAAGGCTGAAGGTAAGGCTGAAGCGTTACTCGAAGTCGCAAGAAATCTATTTAGTACTGGTATGCCATTAGAACAGATCGGCAGAGTCACAGGGTTATCAATTGAGCAGTTACAGTATTTACAGGCAAGTGAGTCTCGTGAGTCCAATCAATAAATAATCAGTGCAGGTTGACTGCACCGATTACCAAGTGTCGCTCGAATTGAACAAACATCCCATTGTTTCACGCCAATGCTGAAGCTTGCGGTTTGGCAAAAATCATTCTTCCTGCTGTAGTTTGCAAAGCACTGGTAACTACTACTCGCAGTTCACCACCCACATAACTGCTACCTTCTTCAACGACTACCATTGTGCCGTCATCTAGGTAGCCAATGCCTTGACTGGGTTCTTTGCCTTCCTTGAGGATTTTTAAATCCAGGTTGTCGCCAGGTAAATAACTGGGACGGACGGCATTCACTAAATCATTCACATTCAAAACAGGTACTTTCTGAACACTGGCAACTTTAGACAAGTTGTAGTCGTTGGTTAGCAGTGTGCCGCTAATTTCTTGCGCGAAGCGTACTAACTTGGCATCCACTGTGGGAATATCTTCGTAGTCAACTGCATTAATCAGGATGCGATCGGGATAATCTTCCTTAATGCGGTTGAGAATTTCTAGTCCTCTCCTTCCCCGTACCCGCTTTTGGTCTTTGCTAGCATCCGCTACTTGTTGGAGTTCTTGCAAGACAAACTGCGGTACAAGAATTTGCCCTTCTAAAAACCCTGTTTCTAGTAAGGCTTCAATACGGCCATCAATAATACAGCTAGTATCTAAAACTTTGGTATTGGCTGGTTTTAATGTTCCTTCCACTACCATTGATTCGACGGTGTTGGGATTAATGAACCGCAATAAGCCTCGCCCGTGGGTGTCTGCCAAATTCATACCAGTGACGGAGAGGATGATACTACCGACAACTGCCACCAATGGCTTAATAAATCCAAAATCCGCCGGGATCGGGAGCAAAAATAGTGGGGCTAGCATCAGGTTGGCTAGTAATAGCCCAATCACTAAGCCAATGGCACGAGTTAAGATTACTTCCAGAGGCATTTCTTTGACTTGTGATTCTAGGCGACGATATGTCGTCTGGAAACTCAGCCCGATCGCACCACCAATAATAGCGGCAAAGACGGCAACAACTAAGCGTAAAGCTTCTAGATTCGTTACCTGATCTAGCGCCCCATTGGGTAGTAGTTCAATGCTGTAGAACCCTATTCCCGACGCTGCTAGGATAAATGAGAAAATAATAATGGCGTCAAGCATGGTTGTCTTGTTTTCCTGCAACTGTGTTAACCGATAAAGTTAAGTATTTTTTATTTCATCGGTAAGATAAACTGATCAATATTGACTTACACTAAGGGTTTAGGCTGACAATATCTGCAATTATTATAACTAAAGGCTTTTATCTTAATATTTTTCATTGTTTCGTTGTAAAAAGACAAAAACTTGTAAATAAACTAGTCATTTTGTAAGAATTCAGAATCCAGAAGTCAGAATTAAGAAGACTTTGATACCCAAACTTAATAATTTTAATAAAATCAAGAAGTTATTATACGCTTGATTTTAAAATTATTCTGGTTCCTGACTCCTGACTCCTGAATTCTTACCTCATTTTCATTGTCTCTAATTCGCAGTTGGATTAACTTAAAACTTTTCTCAAAATGAGTAAAAAATTTAGTATTTCTGGAATTGCGAGTTCTGCTTATGTGCATATTCCCTTTTGCAGACGGCGGTGTTTTTATTGTGATTTCCCAGTGTCTGTTGTTGGCGATCGCTTGCGGGGCGAAACATCTGGTACTATCTCCCAATATGTTGAGGTGCTATGTCAAGAAATTGCCATTACACCAGCATTTGGTCAACCTCTGAAGACAATTTTCTTCGGTGGTGGTACTCCTTCGCTGCTCTCAATAGAGCAGCTACAACGGATAATCACAGAGCTAGAGAAGCATTTTGGGATTGCGTCTGGGGCAGAGATTTCTATGGAAATTGACCCAGGTACCTTTGATTTAGCCCACATAGCAGGCTATTGCAGTGCAGGCGTGAACCGGGTAAGTTTGGGTGTACAAGCCTTTCAAGGAGAATTATTGCAAAGGGCGGGGCGATCGCACTCAGTTGAAGATATTTTTGCAGCTGTGGAACTAATCCACCAAGTTGAGATTCCCGTATTTAGCTTAGACTTAATTTCTGGGTTGCCGCATCAGTCTTTGGATCAATGGCAATATTCCCTAGAAAAAGCCGTAGCGATTTTACCCACTCATATCTCCATCTATGATCTTACCATCGAACCAGGTACAGCCTTTGGTCGTTACTACAAACCTGGCGATACTCCTTTACCCACGGATGAAGCCACAGTCAAAATGTACCAGATGGGTCAGCAAGTTTTAACTAGTGCTGGTTATGAGCATTATGAAATTTCCAATTATGCTCAACCTGGCCATCAGTGTCGGCATAATCGGGTTTATTGGGAAAACCGCCCCTATTATGGCTTTGGTATGGGTGCGGCGAGTTATGTTGAGGGAAAGCGGTTCACTCGTCCGCGTAAAACTAGGGAGTATTACCAGTGGGTACAAGCTGGCGGTGTAATTGATTGTGATGTAACTCCCCCAAAGGAAGTATTGTTAGAAACGTTAATGTTGGGGTTGCGTTTGGCAGAGGGTTTGAGTTTGGCCGCGTTGGTAGAGGCGTTTGGCGAAGAGAAGGTAGAGGAGATTTGTCGGTGTTTGCAATTGTATTTTGAGAAAGGTTGGGTGGAAGTTGCAGAGGGAAGGTTGCGTTTGATTGATCCCCAAGGATTTTTGTTTTCTAATGTGGTGTTGGCGGAATTGTTTGAGAAGTTGGGGTGACGAACTGCTTATGCAAAAAAATAAAGTTAGAAAAGCTGTGATTCCGGTAGCTGGTTTCGGTACTCGTTTGTTTCCAGCTACTAAAGTTGTCAAAAAAGAACTTTTCCCGATTATTGATCGAGATGGTAGGGCAAAACCTGTGATTCTCGCAATTATTGAAGAGGCAATTAATGCTGGAATTACAGAAGTAGGAATTGTGGTGCAGCCAGATGACAAAGAAATATTTGCAGATTTATTGAAAAACCCACCCAAAAAAGAACTTTTAGATAAACTTTTACCGCCAAATCAACAATATAGTAGATATCTCGAAGATTTAGGTAGCAGAATTACCATTTTGTTACAAGAGGAGCAATTAGGCTATGGTCATGCGGTATTTTGTGCCAAAGATTGGGTACAAAATGAGCCGTTTTTGCTGATGTTGGGCGACCACATTTATGCATCTGACATTGAAAAATCTTGTGCGCGTCAAGTTTTAGATGTTTATGAACAAGTTAATCAAAACGTTGTTGGCTTAACTACAATGCCAGCAGAAATTATTCATAAAGCCGGGTGTATAACAGGAGTTTGGCAAGAGTTAAACTCGATTTTGTCAGTTACACAACTCTATGAAAAACCGACTATTGAGTATGCACAACAGCATTTACGTGTACAAGGAATGTCAGAAAATGATTTTTTAGGTGTATTTGGCTTATATTTACTAACGCCGAAAATTTTTGACTTTTTAGCAGAACACATCAACCAAAATTTCCGAGAACAAGGTGAATTTCAGTTAACATCTTGTCTTGAAAAATTGCGTCAGGAAGAGGGAATGACAGGATATGTTGTTAAAGGAAAGTGTTTTGATACAGGTTTGCCAGATGCTTATCGTCAGACAATGATTGATTTTAGAAAAATATAGATTAATCTCAGTTCAATTCGTTTGTCTGGGAGGATCTCAGTTTTTTAGATGGTTCAAGCAAACAGTAATCGATTGAGGTAAGCAGAGGAATGAGCAAGGACTTGAGGCATCTTGAAACTATACCGTTTAGTTTGCCCTTGGTGATAGCCTCCTGTTTTTTTGTTAAAGCAGTTTTCAGGTAGATGAGTTACAAAATGCAGGACTCTAAATCAGACAAAAAGAATTTCTACTGCCTTCCTACTGCCTCCTTAAAAAATTACCTCAAAACTAGTGGTAGTTAGAGCAGGAAAATAGGTAGCATCCAATTGTGCAAATTTACCCCCGGAATTAATCTCAGCAAAATCAGCCGCCGAACCATTAGGGTTATAAAAGAGACTACCATTTGCGCTATTATAAACAATCACCGCACTACTACTTGCAGCTAAAGTATCGTTTGTCACTGTGGCAAAGTCTGCGGAATTTAATTTAGTTGGGAAGACTGAGTTACTTAGAGCGGTAAAGGTAGATTTAGATAGTTGGATCTTGTCTTGCTCAGGAGTGAAGTCACTAATAATATCAACTCCAAGTTCCCTAATATTAAACTTTGATCCGGTTGCAAATGCAAACTTATCTGAACCATCGCCTCCTTTTAGTAAGTCATCCCCACTATCTCCCTGTAGGTAATCGTTGCCTTGGTTCCCGCTCAGAATATCTTTTCCACTACTGCCAAAAAGAATATCATCACCGTTGCCCCCCAGAAGGTTGTCGTCATCACTACCCCCATCTATTCTGTCTGCACCAGATCCACCAACGAGAGTGTCACTACCTGCTCCACCGTCAATGTAATGATTACCAATAACACCAGAAAGCGAAATACTGTCATCACCATCCCCCGCAAAAATAATCTTATCGCCAGCCGAAAAATTCCCCCCACTAAAGGTATCGTCTTTCTTGGTTGTAGTGACATCAGTACTGATCACATTTCTGGCTCGAGCAACTGCCTCTTTTATGACATCAGCAAGATTCTCACTTGTAGAACCAAGAGTCAGTACACCACCTCGACCAAGCTGGGTAACTAGTGTCTCGTAATCGGCTGCAACATTACTCGTAGTTAGAAAAATTGGAATAATGTTATTTGCTTCTAGCGCAGTTTTTACTTGTCCGATCTTTGGATAATCTTCATAAGCATCAGCTATCCCATCTCCATTATTGCCAATACTATCTGGCCTAACTGCTGCACGATCGCCGGCAACGTGATAAATACCATCGGTGGCTATGATAACAACACGAAACGAACCTACTCTGTAACCAAGACTGCCGCCGCTATCTAAAGCTGTGAACAAGAGTGCAAATAATTGTGATTCTGGCCCATCATTGCCACCAAAAGCTTCAAAGTCAAAGATTTTGTCTTTAATTGTTGTGACATTATTTGTCAAAGCGACTTCTGCTTGATATACATAGTCAGCGTAAGCCCCAAAAGGCGCAAGTGGCTTATCCTTGAAAGAGGCAATACCAAATTTCAGGTCATCACCAAAGATACTTGCTAACGTCGGGTTGGTTAAGCGATTTACTGTCGCAGGAAGTACGGCTTTAAGCTGGACTACATTTTCATTAGATGACGATGTTAAGTCTTGTAGCAGAACAATATCAGATACTAAACTCATAGTTTTTCCCTCTGACTATTTTTATTGATGGGTTGTATTGCAAAGTGCCTGAATACTATTTCAGCTTGATATTAGCAAGGTTAATTGATTTAAGATAGTACTTAAACTGAAGAAATTTAGGGGGTTTACCTCCTGCCTCCTCATTTAATTCGTTGTACCCTACTAAGGTTATAATCGCAGACTTAACGAGAGAGAATGTTACAAGATATGAGTTAAGCTAAAGTGCGTCAATGGGTGAGCAGTGAAGATAATACTTTGGATTAGAGGATGAATCAGTATTTTGCAACGGTTGCTCGCGGATTAGAAACCCTTGCAGCTCAGGAGTTAGAGCAACTGGGTGCCCATTCCGTAGAGCCGGGGTTTTGCGGTGTAGCCTTTGAGGGCGATCGCACTCTACTTTATCGCGTCAACCTCTGGGCTAGGCTACCGTTCCGAATCTTGGTAAACATCCATGAGTTTCCATGCCTTGATGCCAAGGATCTCTATCGCGGTATCCAGACTATCGATTGGCAAAACTATCTCACGCCAGACATGACGCTGGCGGTGAATGTCACGGGCAAAAACGATCGCCTCAACCACAGCCACTTCACATCTCTCCAGGTCAAAAATGCGATCGTTGACCAACAGCAAGAAAATCTGGGTGAGCGTTCAAATGTAGAGCTTCATGAACCAGATGTGCGGATCAATGTTCATATTGAACGCGACTTTTGTACCGTCAAACTCGACAGTTCTGGAAATAGTCTGCATCGCCGAGGCTACCGTCCTGCGGTGGGAGCAGCCCCTCTAAAGGAATCTCTAGCAGCTGCCCTGATTCAACTTTCAGGTTGGCAACCAAACCAGATGTTCTACGATCCTCTGTGTGGGTGTGGCACTTTACCCCTGGAAGCTAGCTTAAAGGCACTGAACATCGCACCAGGGCTGTTTCGGGATTGCTTTGGATTTGAAAATTGGCTCGATTTTGACCTGTCCCTTTTGGAAAAACTCCTCCAAGAAGCTAAGGATAGCCAACTAGATAGCCTGACCGCACCTATTTGGGGAAGCGATCGCGATGAAAATATAATCGAGCAAGCGATTAACAATGCTCAAAACTGCGGCGTTGATAATCATGTATGGTTTTCTCAAATGGAGCTTGCTGATGTTGTCGCCCCCGCAGACAGTGGGATTTTATTCTGCAATCCACCTTATGGCGAACGGCTGGGGCGAGATAGCGATTTAGGGGCGTTCTATAAACTTTTGGGTGATGTACTGAAACAACGCTTCAAAGGCTGGACTGCATTTGTACTCAGTGGCAACAAGGAACTGTCTCAATCGATTGGACTAAAATCATCCCAGCGAATTGCAGTGTACAACGGAGCCTTGCCTTGTCAGTTAATGAAATATGAACTGTACTAAGTACAGCATTTCATTAATTCGTAGCGAATTAAATTTGGCAATACGTTGCAATGCCAATGCGTCCCTCTGCAATGTCAATGCGTCCCAATACAATGCCAATGCATCCCCCTACATTAAAAATGCTACGCTTTTACGCAAAACTGTATTAAGACAGAATCGATCAGATTTTGCGATTTCCGGTTTGTAGTATGTTTAAGGCGCTCGCTCTCAATTACTTTTGCTCAGTAAAAAATACATTGCCTGAAAATTTTGTGACACTGGGGATGTGCTGTATTGTCGGAGTTTGTGAGAACCGCGACCTAAATCTGCTGTTGCATGGCATTGGCTATCTTGATAGACTCAATCTGAATCGGTGATATTTTTAATACTCTTTAATAAATTTAAATTAAGTCAAACAAACTTGAAACTATGTGTAAGTCTATATTCTGGCAGTTAGTATGACAACTTTTGAAACAAGTGGCAGTATAATCAGTGACTGACAATCTGCAATTTATTTATCGTTAAAAGGCAAGGCTATTTATGTCAGACCAATTCACCTTTACCGTTACCAATAAAACTGAATTGGCAATTACAGAGTTGTGGGTATCTATCGATGATGAAGAGTGGGCCTCATTTAACTTGGGTGAGTCAGGGATTCCATCAGGTGAAACAGCAACAATTGCTTGGGCTGAATATACGAATGGTTCGCCCTGTGAATGGTACATTTCTGCTGTATTTGAAAACGAATCAGAAACTGAGTCAGCCCTATTTAACTTCTGTAAAGAACCAGCTTTAACAATCGGATAAATTCTGCACTGCGATCGCGCTTGATACATGATTGCATATCGATTCCAGTCATAAAAACAAAAGCCCTACCTCGAAATGTATCTAGGTGGGACTTGATATTAGAATTGATATTTGCAATATTTCAGATTTTACGATGCCTACGGCGGTCAACTACGCAATTCCTCAAAATACTTAAAGCCACCGCCTCCGCTACCTTAATCCCATCGATACCAGCCGAGAGAATTCCCCCTGCGTATCCCGCACCTTCACCAGCTGGATAAAGTCCGACTGTATTTAAACTCTGATAATCCTCTTTACGTTTAATCCGAATTGGTGACGAGGTGCGGGTTTCCACGCCAGTCAACACGGCATCGTCCATCGCAAAACCTTTAATTTGTTTATCAAAAGCGGGAAGGGCTTCACGGATGGCAGCGATCGCATAATCTGGTAAACTCTGACTCAAATCACCCAAATGTACCCCAGGTGTATAAGACGGTTTAACAGTGCCCAATGCTGTAGAAGGGCGATGGTTGAGAAAGTCTCCCACCAACTGCCCTGGAGCTTCATAAGTCCCGCCGCCCAATTCAAAAGCCCGTTCTTCTAAGCGCCGTTGGAAGTCAATTCCTGCTAACGCATTTCCCGGATAATCTTCGGGGGTGATGCCCACAACGATCGCACTATTGGCATTGCGCTCATTGCGAGAATATTGGCTCATCCCATTGGTGACAAGTCGTCCCGGTTCTGATGCGGCTGCAACTACCAAGCCCCCTGGACACATACAGAAACTATAGACGGAACGACCATTTTCGCAGTGGTGAACCAGTTTGTAATCGGCAGCACCTAAAAGCTTATGACCAGCTTGAGTGCCGAAACGACATTGGTCGATGAGAGACTGGGGATGTTCGACCCGAAAGCCGATGGAAAATGGTTTAGCTTCAATGTAAACCCCACGTTCAAATAGCATTTGGAAGGTATCGCGGGCGCTGTGACCTACTGCGAGAACTACATAATCGCTGGCGATATATTCCCCACTTGCGAGGGTAACTCCCCGCACCTGTCCATTTTCGATGTTGATATCTTCCACCCGACTTTGAAAGCGAATTTCACCGCCGAGAGATTCGATTTTGGCACGCATACTTTGGACGATTCCCACTAATTTGAAAGTGCCGATATGCGGTTTGTTGATATAGAGAATTTCTGGTGAGGCTCCAGCATTGACCAATTCGGTTAGCACCTTGCGCCCATAATGCTGAGGATCTTTGACCTGACTGTAAAGTTTGCCATCGGAGAATGTACCCGCACCACCTTCGCCAAACTGGACATTGGATTCTGGGTTGAAGTCTGATTTTTTCTTCCAAAAGTTAAAGGTATCAACGGTGCGATCGCGAACTTGTTTGCCACGTTCTAAAATGATGGGACAAAAGCCCATTTGCGCCAGCATCAACCCTGCAAACAAGCCGCTAGGCCCTGTACCAATTATGATGGGGCGAATTGCCAAATTACTAGGTGCTTGTGCCACTGGGCGATAACTCATGTCTGGCGTAGCCATCACATGGGGATCTTTTTTCAGGCGCTTGAGTAAATGAGTTTCCTGAGTCGTTTCTACATCCAGAATATAAACAAGGCTGATCTCTCCTTTCTTACGGGCATCATAGCTACGCTTGAAGATGGAATAGCTGATCAAATCTTCGTCCGTGATTTGCAGCTTTTTGATGATGGCAGTCTTGATATCATCTTTATGATGATCAAGCGGGAGCTTTACTTCAGTTAGTCGTAACATAGCGAGGAGAAATTCATACTGTCTATCAAAATATTAACAAGAGAGGCGGGAGGCAGGACGAATACTGCCTTCTGCCGAAACCTTACATAAACACTGACTTTTCACGTCATGGAAAAACCCACGAAAAACCTAACCCCCCTCCCGACACAGTTGCAATGAGTAATAATACGTAGCAAAAATTACCTCAGAGAAACAAGAAAAGTTTAGTTCAAATCAATACCTGTTAAGGTGTAGTTCCAGTGTATTGAGCAACTTGGGCAAGTCTTTTTGAGAAACCTGACGTGTACCCGTCTCGACTGCATCAACCCAGGAAACGCTTTTCTCCATCGTTGTAGCGAAAAATGCTCTAGACCAGCCTTTTGCTTTTCTCGCTTCTCTAATGACATTACCTGATAGAGGCTGGATATTGTTTGCACTTAGCTGATTCGAGTCCAGGGTCAAGCGTTCCTCTACTTCTGCTGGTAAATGAAAACGCCATCTAGAATTAAGTATTTGATTCCAGTAACCTATAGGTCTTTTAGCGCTTGTGCTGCTTGTTAACCAAGGTGGGCCTGTTTCTAGTTCTGCTTGCCATCCGGCTTCTTTGACAACTTTCAAGTCAGTTTCCAAATCATCAGCCATTTGCCGTCTAAGCTGTCTGTCTTGCTCTGCTGTTGACACTTTGTCTGCACCGTAGGCAATCTCCATCAGAGTCTTGCCCATTACACAATCCTGGAATTCCGGTTGGATTTGGAAGGTTAGCCAAACTAGCATTCTAGCCGCGCCAGCATTTTGTTTACCAATACTAAATAGTTTCTGTACGGTTTTCTTGGTAATAATTCCAGTGTAGTAGTGGTATTTAGATTTGTTGAGGAAGTATTTTGTCCATACTCCAGCTTGACCTATCACCTTTAAACCCACTAGCTTGTTATTGCCAGCTTTATCTGTTTCAAAATCTCGTATTATACTGATGTCCCAAATCTTTAAATCAGCAACAGTAAAAGCTCCTACTTTCCCCTGTTTAGGCCATGCAATACAAGCTAGTACCTGAGCAGGCTGCCGTAACAAGTCGTACAAAATACTCAATTTTTCATGCTTGCATAAGTCCCTGCGTTTAACAAGCCCTGTGTATTCAAGTAGTTGCTTGTCATCAATGACAAAATTGCCTGACCAAGGTTTATCTAGGCTAGCTACTAAGGCACAGTAAATCAGGTGAATAGCACAAGCTCTTGGATCAAATTGGTCTATAACAACTAAAGCTGCCTCTTCTGCCAGAGTTTCTGGTTGTGGAGTTTCGGAATTATCTGTTACATAATAAAAGATTTTTCCTTTTCCAATTTCAGCTTCTTTTTCGTAAATAAAAGTATTATTTACTTGACTTTTCCATGACAGATTCATTTTTTGAGATAAGACTTCAGCAACTCCATACAAAACTAGCGACAAGGCAGCAACATTAGTCTTACTATCAGGAAATAAAGAAGCTTTTTTGAATTGCCGAGGTTTTGCTGAATACTGGTAATTTAATAGTAAATTTTGCTCATCTTTATTAACTCTGTCTTGAAGAGGAATTTGCTTTGATAATTGAGTAGTTGGGTCTTTTAGAGATTCTTCATCAAGAGCAACATTAGTTTCCTTTGAATTTGGATTACGGGAAATTGTAATTCCCATTACCTGGTGAAATAGATGCAGAAGTTTACTATATAATGTTTTTGCTAACTGCTTCATTTGTCTACAAATCCGCTGCTCACGTAGATAATTTACAATGATGAAATAAAGTCTGAGTTTCTTCTACTTGACCTTGCTAGAATAAACTCTCAGCCGCTTTGAGTCGCTTTAAACAACCACCAACAATGCAAGATATTTGACACCAGGTGATACCAATCTAATAAAAAGTGGTCAAGTAAAAAAACTGATTTTTACTTGACCAGAATTACCAGTGATGAGTTCAAGCTTTCACTGATTGTAATTACGAATTACAAATTATCAATTACGAATTGCAGCTTTGCTGCTTGACGTTACTAGCGGTACTGTTGGTCAGCGGGATCTCCATAGGGGTCTTCGCTAGCTGGGCGGATATTACCATACTGCCCGGAATCCGCCGGATCTCCATAGGGGTCTTCGCTAGCTGGGCGGACGTTACCATACTGCCCGGAATTTCCTTGATTGCCTTTTTGCATCAATTTTTTGACAGCTAGGGCGGCGATACCAGCGATCGCTCCTTCGCTAATGGATTGCTCATAATGTTACCACCTTGACCACCTGTAAAGCTCCCCGTAACACCACCCAGGATTTGACTGAGTATATCTGGTTGTTGCTGGTGAACCCGGCCTGTCGTTTGAGCAAGATAATTTGGGTCTTGAAAGCGATCATCTATACTGTCTTGGTTTAGATCGGAAAAATTCAAGTTTGAAGAGCGCGTCTGCTGTTGAAGAGAGCGACCAAACTGCATCCGCTCTTGTGGTGACATCCGACTAAAGGCTTCTTGTGCAGATTCCTGATATATGGAAAAAAGTTTCTATTAAAAAATAGAATGACGGTTAAACGCCATCTATTTATAATATGTACAAAAATTAATTTGTTGGAACAGTACCTTCACCCAAACCCCTTAAGTCTCGCCCTGTGGGACTGTTATTATATCCTTGAAAGTCCCGGTATTGTTGTGCCTCCTCCTGTGGAACACGAATGCCCTCTTGTGGCGCTGTTACCCAGACAGGGCGACGTTGAGCATCTCGATAGTAAACACGCCCATTCTTAGAAAGGTAGTATTTCCCCTGCGCTCCTGTTCCTTGGGCATTCTTTCGCTGATTGTAGAGGTAGAAAAGTCCAGCGGCTCCTGCCAAGATTGCCACTTTCTGCCCTGTACTCAATCCCCTCCTAGCTTGGGGTTGATTTACGGGGGCGCGATTATTTAAATTTCTACCAACACTATCGTCAACTGGAGGTGGCGCAGCATATTGGGAACCTCCGCCGCAGCTATTAAGCAGCGGGACTGTTAGCAATGTTGAAAGAAATACTGTTGTTGTCAGCGAAGCTAATCTATTTGTCTTGATCATACATTTTCTTTTCCTGCTAATTTAGCTGACGTGGTATAAGAGTCTACAGTTCTATACAATGGTCAGCCCCTTCCCTACGGGACGCTGCGCGAACGGGGAAGTCAAAAGTCAAAAGTCAAAAATTTACCAAGCCCATAAATACATTTAGGGGCTTGTACCTTTTTATTTCTGGTCAAGTAAAAAGCCGAGTTTTACTTAACCGAAAGTTCAAATACACTGTATTCGCCACTACACTTTAGTTAGCTTAAAGTCTGTGATTCTTCTCTGCCTAGAATTTGTTTTTTAAGCAAGCGAATTTCTGCTGTTAATTCTTGCCGAGTGGAATCTTTGAGCAAATAGCGGGAAGTAAACCAAATTGTGTAACCAAGTCCAATTAATTGGAGAAATGGAGAAACTAGTGGAATATCATTTATGGCGTTGAGTACCGCTAGAAAAATTCTTAGTGCCGTAACCGTTATCACAAGCAAAGCAAAGCTGATAATCAGTAATTTGTATTCTTGGTAGAATCTACCTATGTACTCAGGTATTTTTGCCAAAAATATAGAAATCTCTCTACCAATTGTTTGCCATTGTTCTTCATTTTTCGAGGCGGGTGGCAACATTGCCAGGTTTCCAGACTCTGAACCTTTAAGTGCTTTTATCTGGTTTTCGGAAGCAGTATCGACATACTGCTCTTGTTGTAATTCTGTATCCATAATTATCTCCTGATTTTCTGCAATGAGAGCAGTTTTAAAGTTTAGACTTTGTTATTATCAATTTTGGCAACGGTTGCTTTGCAACTAGATGCCACTCTTGAATTCTATATCTGCTGAGAATTGAGCCAGCGTCACGAAACTCATCGTCAGCTTTATCACCAGCAATATGATTATTGCCGTCTGCATTCTGCACAACCACAGATACTCTATCCATTGCCAAAGCCACAATTTCTCAACTTATGCAGCGCTTGTTCCGCATGCCGATGATGAGTAAATACGCCTATAGCACGCTGATGTACACTTAAGTCCATTATTTTTCCTTATTGCTCCTTAGCAGCACAGGTAAATATTTGTTTGCAAATTTATTAGGACTTTAATAATATTTAGGCATTTTTAGATTTACTTATCATCAATCTTTTGGAATAAATTCTGTCTTCAACAAGAGTGATAGAGCAAGTATTACAACTTAAGGCAATAAATATTTAAGAATGTGAGGATATTTGATTTAAGTGTAAGGTATTAATAAACATCTTAAACTAGCTAGGTTTGCTGGTATGTATCGATTTAGCTAAATTTAGACTTGAAATTTACTGCTAGTAAGTAGTCACACAAATGCTAGAAACTAGTCACAAAAGTTATAAAATTTTAGTTATAATCAATTTTTTGAAAGTAAGACATTAATACGAAAAACCTTATCCTGTATCATTCTTTGGGATTATTAAACTATATTTAATTACTTAGGTTTATGAAATATCAAGATGATTGAAGTCACTCCTCGGAGAGAAGATTTACCTAAACTAAATTGTGTAATTTATAAAAAAGACACAGCAAGATTTTGAGGAATAAAAGAATGCCACTCCAGAAAATAAGTGAATTTGATGCAGACTACCATAATACTATTGAAGGCAATGACATCAAAGGAATGGGTGTGTATGTTCAAGGAACTGATGAGAAGATTGGCACAGTAAATGATGCTGTAGTAGACGACCAAGGAGCATTCCGCTATTTAATTGTTGACATCGGCTTTTGGATTTTTGGCAAGAAAGTCTTACTACCAGTAGGTAAATCGCGTATTGACTCTACAGCAAACCGTGTATATGTCGTTGGTATAACAAGAGAGCAAGCGGAAAATTTACCTGAATATCAAGAGCATACAACGCTTGACTACAACTATGAAGAACAGGTGCGTGGAGGATATCGTACACCGTCTGTAGAAAGTTCAGCTGCGCTAGGATCGACAGTTGGTCGCACTACTCCAAGTTCTGACAACTACACCTACGCACACGACGCGGATCTGTATGATGTGAACGCTCACGAAGACCGAACTTTCAAACTTTACCAAGAAAGGCTAGTTGCTAATAAACAGCGCCGAAAAAGCGGAGAAGTAGCGATTAGTAAGCATGTTGAAACCGAAACTGCAAGAGTTGCTGTTCCGGTGGAAAAAGAGCGAGTCGTGATTGAGCGAGTGACTTCTCAAGACACAGGCAAAGTTGTGTCTGCTGAAGCGACTGACTTTGGCGAGGGCGAGGTAGCACATATAGACCTCTATGAAGAAGTTGCAGACATCCATAAGGAAGCTTTTTTGCGAGAAGAAGTCAGAGTGCAGAAAGTTGTAGACAAAGAAACCGTTGAAGGTCAAGAAACGATTCGACGCGAAGAATTAGATGTTAACACTGATGGAACTCGAATAGAGAATAAAACTGACCGGGGTTAACCTACTTAAACTACAAAGGTCATTGCATTTGAGTTAGTAGGAGTGGGTTTTCTACCTACTTCCACTCAAAATACTCTCAGTAGATTGATATTAAGCGATCGCTCAGATTAAGCCTAACGAACGGGATAATGTTGCACGGGCATTTTTCAAGCACTTAAAGCAAAGAGGTCTAGACGAGCGCCATCTAGAGCGAGATTTGGGACTTTCTACCCACAACCCTAACCACATAAGTGCAGATGACCTCAGCAAGGTGGCATCTTTCACATATCATAGCCATCCTGACATCTTCCACGAAGTGATGGCTGAACAACCAGCGATTCTTAAGTTTCTCAGTAATCCAGTGGTCGGAGCAGCTTTAGGAGCGATCGCCTCTAAATGGTTTGGTCGTCATAAGTAAGCACCAAACTTGATACACATAGTCCTTTGTCTGGACGCTACAAATATAAAGGAGACGATGATTATGACTCAGAATAAGCAACAAGCAGATAAGTATGACGAAAATACCGACCCCGATCAAGAGCAAACCGATGCTCAATCTTCAGGATCAGGCATTGGTGCTGGTATAGCTGGTGCAGCGATTGGTGGTATAGTTGGTGGTCGAGTTGGAGGTGTATTTGGTGCTGTCGCGGGCGCGGTAGCAGGCGCTTTGGCTGGCAAGGGTACATCTGAAGCTGTTCACGATTCTGTTGAAGGTATAGTAGATGCAGCAAAGAGTATAGCTGAGACTGTTAACCACTCTGTAGAAGAGGTAACAGAAGTAGCCAAAGATACAGCACAAGCAGTGAAGCCATCCGTTGTTGATATAGTAGAGGCAGTTAAGGAGACAGTTGAGGAAACCAAGCCATCTGTAGTTGATGCAATTAAGGGTGCAGCCCAAGAGGTCAAACCAGCCGTTAAAAATGTAGCGGACGCTGTTAAGGAGACAGTTGAGGAAGTCAAACCAGCTTTCAAAGATGCAGCAAAAGATACAGCGAATGCAGTAAAGGGTGCAGCCCAAGAGGTCAAACCAGCCGTTAAAAATGTAGCAGACGCTGTTAAGGAGACAGTTGAGGAAGTCAAACCAGCTTTCAAAGATGCAGCAAAAGATACAGCGAATGCAGTAAAGGGTGCAGCCCAAGAGGTCAAACCAGCCGTTAAAAATGTAGCGGACTCTGTTAAGGAGACAGTTGAGGAAGCCAAACCAGCTTTCAAAGATGCAGCAAAAGATACAGCGAATGCAGTAAAGGGTGCAGCCCAAGAGGTCAAACCAGCCGTTAAAAATGTAGCGGACTCTGTTAAAGAGACAGTTGAGGAAGCCAAACCAGCTTTCAAAGATGCAGCAAAAGATACATCGAATGCAGCAAAGGGTGCAGCCCAAGAGGTCAAATCAGCTAGTAATCAGGGCGTAGGATTAGATGAACGGCTGGTTGCAGATAATAAGCAGGTGAAAACTGAAAATGTTGGCATGAGGAAAAGTGTTGAAACTCACTCACCCCAATCACTCCCAGTAGAAATTATTGATCGAACCACCTCTGTAAACACTGACACACTATGAGATGGTGATAAGTTAGACATTCCTTAAGGGGTGTTAGGGGACTTGCAAAAAATAAAGCATTCCCTCATAGATAATTAGGACTTACGCAAAAAGGCAGTGAAAGCCTTGATTTACCGTAGGGGCAATTCATGTAGACGCAAAGCGGTGAGGGGGTCGCAGTCTTGGCGGTTTCCGTCGTTAGCGCAGCGTTAGCGACGCAGGAGCGTCTTGCGAACCCCCGAACCCGGAGGGCTTCCTACAGGGTATTAGCTCCTACATATTAGATAAAATGTGAGTCACTATTTTTATATTCTAACCTCCTGCATTCTTCACACAAGACTAACAGCCGCCTCTAACATTCGTATTGTCCCAAGTTCAGCATCTATTTCCACTTCCACACCTATTGGCAAGGTAAATTTATTTTTAATATGACCAATCATTGAACCATACCAAGCAGGAATATTTAAAGGAAGTATGTGTTGTTGCAATACTTGCATTAATGTAAACGATGGTTCATCCCCAAGACTACATTTAGTGCATTGCCCAAAGATAAAGCCAGCAATTTGATTAAGTATCCCAGCAGTTTTTAACTGTGTCAGCATCCTATCTACACGGTAAACATCCTCGCCAATTTCTTCCACAAACAAAATGCTTTTGTTCCAAGAAGGTAGGTAAGGTGAACCAACCATCGCTGATAGCACTGATAAATTTCCACCTATAAGTTTACCCCTCGCCTTTCCCGATGCTATTATCTCCAACCGCACTTCGCTAGGGTTGAGATTTTGCATAGTTACAGCTTCACCATTAAATAGGATGCGTTTAAAGTAATCCACTGTAAACTGATTCCAGGTAGATGTAGCAACTGGCCCATGAAAAGTAATCATTTGACTACGGGCATTAATTGCTAACAACAGCGTCGTAATATCACTGTACCCGATGATAATTTTCGGATGGGAGCGGATTAGCGAGTAGTTGAGTAGGGGTAAAATGCGATTACAACCCCAACCACCACGCATGGGAATAATTGCTTTTATGGTGCGATCGCTAAACATCAAGTTTACATCCTGGGCGCGATCGGTATCTTTACCCGCTAAATAGCCATAACGGTCTAAAATATGCTTCCCCAGCTTTACTTTTAACCCTAACTGTGAAATTGATTGCTGCGCTGCTTCGATGTCTTTAGCGTCAACGATACCCGCCGGAGAAATCAATCCTACGGTATCGCCCACTTGCAGATGGGGCGGCTTGCTGCTGGTATTTGGAGATGGCTTACCTTGGGCGGTAAATGATGGTATCTGGGTGGCTAGTGTAGCTAGTCCACAGGTTGTGAGAAATTCCCGACGTTTGATAGTCATAATTTATAATTATGAATTATGAATTATGAATTAGGTTAATACTAAAGCTCTGCTACCTCATCAACTAACCTATCTGAGTTCAAAAATCCACTATTTTTTAGCCAAAAACCTTAAACTGCGTAGGTTGGATTGCCCTTTGCTTTAACCCAACCTACAATTTTTCCTAATACCAATTCTGTATGAAGATGCGCTAAACCATATTTAAGTACAAGAAAGAAAAACGAACCGCATTGGCGCAGCGTCTCGTAAGAGTTGGACGCAAAGGACACAAAGAAAGAAAGAAGAAGTTAAGAGAGTTTGGCGCAGCCTCACAAAGAAATGGTATAGCAGTCCTAAATCATTTGTGAAAATTATATATCTCTTTCTTCTTTCTTCCCTTTGCGCCCTTAACGTACTTTGCGGTTCGTTTTCTTATTTATATTTTTCACGAATCAAATAGGACTGCTATATAACCCAAGTGTTTTATACAAAACTTTAGTGAGTGCTTTAGCACTCACTAATAGCTACAATTATCTCAAATCATCTTTGAGATTAAATTTAAACCTCTTATATTGCATTTAAAACCAAAAACTCATTCTTAGCAAACTTCTTATCAGTATCAAACAAATCACCAATTACAGGCAAAAGATTGTCATATAATTGCATCGCCTGTAAACAAGTATTAATACTAGAAGCTGCTGAATTATATGCTGTAATATTTTCTTCAACAATATTTAGTAATCGGCAATTATTCGCAATTTTTTCTTCAGCTTCTTGTTCTAATGTTTTCTCTAAATAAGCACGCGCCTGTGGGTATTGCTGCAAAATTTCATCTGCTTGCTGTTCTGCCATTGGTAACAACTGAGTTTTGAGGGTTTGATTAATGGTTTGACGAAAAGATTTACGAATAGTTTGGGAAACTTTTGGTTCAAAATCTAACTTCAATAATTGCCTAATTGCTGGTTCTGCTTCCACAATACTTTCAGCATCGTAACCTTGAGAAGTTTGTAATAGAGTTTGGCGAAATTGATATATAGAAAAAGTACCTTCATCATAAAATCTAGGGCTTTCTCGCACAAAGCGATCGCACTCTACACTAGCTGCACTCACTAATGCTTGAGTAACTACTTTTTCTACAGTTCTGATCTCTTGTTCAATGCCACCATCATGATCTAATAAACGATACAACTGGCGATAATATTCTGACTTGCGAATCTTTTCAATCAACTGCTGGAAATAATTTGTAACTACTTGCTGAGAAGATTCAACTAAAATATCTTCTAATTGATTTGCTAAGTAATAAAATGCCTCTACTAAAATAGCAATCAAAGGTGCAGTAGCGTTGCGAGGATGGCTAATGGTTGCACGTCGATAAGCATAAGCTACAGAAAAAGTATCTAGCAATTCATCTAAACGGCGAATCATTCGTGATTGCAATTGCTTAAAATCTGCTTCAAAAGCATCACAAGAATTATTAATTACATGATTAACTTCTTCTGTAATATGCTCACTAAATTCTCTCCCAATGTGCTGGAGTTGCTGATTTAGGCGTTGTAACTCTTGCGCCTTCATCGTCTCAATTTCTTGGGGCTGACTATCTAAATCGCGTTGGAGACTCTGATAATATTTTTTCAGTTTAATACAAACATCTTCTAAATCATCAGCAAGATTTTTAAATAATTGTGGACGCTTTTCTTCGGTAAGATAACGAGTAATAGCTGTGCGAAATTCTTCAGTACCACTATCTTGAATTAGCTTTTCAATCAGTTCATTTCCCCAATCTCCTAGAATCCGCACATAATTTTGATTTGGGGTTTCAAAGCCGTTAACAGAAACACGGAATTTACTGGAAGATAGCTTTCCTGAATTTACACAATAGTTGTTAAACGCATAGACAAATTGTGGAGTTTCTTCTTTACCATCTAAACCTTTAATACTTTCTGCAAAAACAGAATCTAAACCAAATCTATCTTGTTGACTTGTCTGTTTAATCTGACTGCCATAAAATCCTAATAATCCACTTGTTTTATAAACCTTACTTGAATTGCCAAATTGCCCACTAATTAAATCATCTAATCGTTGCCGTAGCTGAGTATTATACCAAGTTTCATCGATCCGGTTGAAGACATAGAAAACGCGATCGCGTACTCCCCCATTCTCCCGCATTAATTCCAAAAGTTCTGTTTCTTCTTTTGTCATCTCACCCGCCGCCGCAGGTTTTAGCACACACACCACCGCCGAAGTATCAGGATGTTGAATTTTGGCATAAGTTAGTTGGGCGTCTTTGTCTACTGGTGCATCTATCCCCGGCGTGTCAA
Source organism: Nostoc sp. NMS9 (assembly GCF_017114995.1). GTDB lineage: Bacteria > Cyanobacteriota > Cyanobacteriia > Cyanobacteriales > Nostocaceae > Nostoc. The sequence goes on from NZ_JABXKL010000015.1 coordinate 136,405, forward strand.
TAATTACATTGCCATCATGTAGCAAAGGATGATTGCAGTAATATTCTATTCGCTTCAATACGGCACTATTACTACCACGACGGGCATATCCAGCCGCTTCCTTGAGATTGGAAAAGTTAAATTGCTCCATTGAATATGTAGCATTAGTCACCGTGTTGATGCGATCGCTATTTGCTATATATCCTTCTAGCAACAACATTAACGCCTTCGCCTGTTTTGCACGTTCTGATTTACTCTCACCACCCTCCTGCTGAATAATAGTTTCAGAACCTTGACGTAGCAAGTTAATTACCTCAGCTTGGTTGATATTAGGTACTGTCTGAAATCCTAGTTGCTGACACAAAGAAACTACTTGTTCTCGAATCTCTGCTTCACTTAAAAACGTCAAAACAACACGTTCTTTATCTACTTCTGCATACTCGATTTTGCATTCTGTACCTGTAGCGTGTCCCTCTGCACTGTAGAGTAATTCTCTTTCTAATAGTGCATTAATTAGCATTGATTTCCCAGCACTAAACGCACCTGCAAACACAATCTCAAACTTGGGAGAAATCGCCTTACTTAAAGAAGTTCGTACAGGTGTAATATCTTGGGAACGTAGCGTTGGTTCTTGTTGTAAAAGTTGTAATATAGACTCAACCTGCTCTTTCAAATTTTTGCACTGAAGCGGCATATCTGACATATTCAGCATCCTGACAATATTTATGTATATATTAGTAACATTTAGTGTTATGATGGTTCAGTAAAATTCCTGATAATTTCACTGTGCTTTAGCTGCTGGATATTACTAGGACTGACGCACTGTACAAATTAATTAATCAGCGGTTATTCTACAAACCAAAGCCTACCTGGTTGCGGAAGTAGCGGTCAATTTAGAGTTTTTAATAGTGCGCCCAGTCTGACCACATCAGGTTTTGTTGTGCAAGTGTCGGGGCATACATCTATACGCCTCTACTTAGAACACGGAACTTCAAGCGTAGAACCTTAAAGTTCACTCGCTGACTAACAAGAAATAAACACAGGAGAAAATCATGGCTAATTTATCATTCAACCTGTTTAACCTCTCTGATTTGAATGGCACTAATGGCTTTATAATTAATGGCATTGCAGCATATGACCAGTTAGGCATCTCAGTCAGCAATGCGGGGGACATCAACGGTGATGGTATTGACGACCTGATTATTGGGGCAGATGAAGCCGACCCCAATGGCAAAGATTCTGCTGGGCAGAGCTATGTAGTGTTTGGGCGAACCAATGTGGGAAGTGGCGGCACCCTCAACCTCTCTGATTTGAATGACACTAATGGCTTTATAATTAATGGCATTGCAGGAGAAGACGCATCAGGCATCTCAGTCAGCAATGCGGGCGACATCAACGGTGATGGTATTGACGACCTGATTATTGGCGCAAAATATGCCGACCCTAACGGCATCGGTGATGCTGGGCAAAGCTATGTGGTGTTTGGGGGGACGAATCTGGGCAGTAGCGGCAGCCTCAACCTCTCTGATTTGAATGGCAGTAATGGCTTTTTGATTAACGGCATTGCAGTAAAAGACTTTTCAGGTAACTCAGTCAGCAATGCGGGGGATATCAACAAAGATGGCATTGACGACCTGATTATTGGGTCATATGCTGCCAATCGCAACGGTAACTTTGAGGCTGGGGAAAGCTATGTGGTGTTTGGGGGGACGAATCTGGGCAGTGGCGGCAGCCTCAATCTCTCTGATTTGGATGGCACTAATGGCTTTATAATTAACGCCTTTGCAGAAGGTGGTCGTTTAGGCAACTCAGTCAGCAATGCGGGGGACATCAACGGTGATGGTATTGACGACCTGATTATTGGGGCAAATGAAGCCGACCCCAACGGTATCGTTGCTGCTGGGCAAAGCTATGTAGTGTTTGGGGGGACGAATCTGGGCAGTGGCGGCAGCCTCAACCTCTCTGATTTGAATGGCAGTAATGGCTTTTTCATTAACGGCATTGCAGGAGAAGACGCATCAGGTTTCTCAGTCAGCAATGCGGGGGACATCAACGGTGATGGCATTGACGACCTGATTATTGGCGCATATCGTGCCTCCCCTAACGGGAACTTTGAGGCTGGGCAGAGCTATGTAGTCTTTGGGGAAATGAATCTGGGCAATGGTGGCATCCTCAACCTCTCTTCTTTGGATGGCACTAATGGCTTTTTCATTAACGGTATTGTTAAAGGTGGTGAATCAGGCTTCTCAGTTAGCAATGCTGGGGACATCAACGGTGATGGCATTGACGACCTGATTATTGGGGCACAAAATGCCTTCCCCAATGGCAACTCTGATGCTGGGCAAAGCTACGTGGTGTTTGGAGGGACGAATCTGGGCAGTAGCGGCAGCCTCAACCTCTCTGACCTGAATGGCATTAATGGCTTTTTCATTAACGGCATTGCAGCAGATGACTTTTCAGGCTTCTCAGTCAGCAATGCGGGGGACATCAACGGTGATGGCATTGACGACTTAATTATTGGCGCACCATATGCCTTGGGCAACGGCAACTATCGTGCTGGGCAAAGCTATGTGGTGTTTGGAGGGACGAATATTGCTAGTAGCAACATCTCTTTTAACCTGACTGGAACTGCCGATGCAGATACCTTATTTAGCACACCTAGTAACAACATCATTGATGGGTTAACTGGTGACGATACCCTAACAGGTAACGGTGGTCAAGATAAATTTATTATTCGCTTTGGCGATGGCAATGATACCATCACCGATTTTGGTGGCATTGGTAAAGGCACAACCCCAACGTCAGCGGTGATTGCCAATGCTGACACCTTGCAATTTACGGGTAGTGGTTTAACTCCCCAAAATCTGCAATTAATTCAAAATGGTAACAACTTAAAAGTCAGCTTTGAAAATGTACCTAATACCATCACTCTGCAAAACTTTAAGTTAGAAAACTTGGACAATCTGAAAGCTTCTGGCAATATCCTATTTGATGGGCAAACCAACATCGCTGACAGCTTTGATGTCTTCGATGCCAATTCCATTCAAACTACGCTATTTAACAAGAACACGGTGACTTTCCTCAATGATCTCAACAATAACATCACGGGTTTTGACAACTCTGCTGATGTGATTAATGGGCAGGGGGGTGACGATATCATCGACGGCAAGAGTGGCAATGACTTGCTGCGGGGTGGTGCAGGTAATGATACGCTTGTCGGTGGTGCAGGCAATGATACCCTTGTCGGTAATGCGGGTGCCGACTCTTCCTTCAACCTCTCTGATTTGAATGGCACGAATGGTTTTATAATTAACGGCATTGCAGAACGTGACTACTCAGGTTTCTCAGTTAGCAATGCCGGGGACATCAACAACGATGGCTTTGACGACCTGATTATTGGGGCACCATATGCCTCTGACAGTGGCCACTCTGGTGTTGGGCACAGCTATGTGGTCTTTGGGGGGACGAATCTGGGCAGTGGCGGCACCCTCAATCTCTCTGATTTGAATGGCACGAATGGCTTTATAATTAACGGCATTGCAGCAGATGACTTCTTAGGCGGCTCAGTCAGCAATGCGGGGGACATCAACAACGATGGCATTGACGACCTGATTATTGGAGCAAGTAGTGCGTCTCCCAACGGCATTGATAATGCTGGGCAAAGCTATGTAGTTTTTGGGAGGACGAATCTGGGCAGTGGCGGTACCTTCAACCTCTCTGACTTGGATGGCACTAATGGCTTTTTGATTAACGGCATTGCAGCAGGTGACGTTTTAGGCGGCTCAGTCAGCAATGCGGGGGACATCAACAACGATGGCATTGACGACCTGATTATTGGAGCAAGTAGTGCGTCTCCCAACGGCATTGATAATGCTGGGCAAAGCTATGTAGTTTTTGGGAGGACGAATCTGGGCAGTGGCGGTACCTTCAACCTCTCTGACTTGGATGGCACTAATGGCTTTTTGATTAACGGCATTGCAGCAGGTGACGTTTTAGGTAACTCACTCAGCAATGCGGGGGACATCAACGGTGATGGTATTGACGACCTGATTATTGGGGCCGCAGAAAATGGCTCCCCCGAGGGTTATTATGGTGCTGGGAAAAGTTATGTAGTGTTTGGGGGAACAAATCTGGGCAATGGCGGCACCCTAGACCTCTCTTCTTTGGATGGGACTAATGGCTTTATAATTAACGTCATTGCTGATATTGTCGCATTAGGTTCCTCAGTAAGCAATGCAGGAGACATCAACAATGATGGCATTGACGACTTGATTATTGCGGCAGAGGGTTATTATAGTGCTGGGAAAAGTTATGTGGTGTTCGGGGGAACAAATCTAGGTATTGGCGGCATCTTAGACCTCTCTTCTTTGGATGGGACTAATGGCTTTTTAATTAAGCGCATTGGCCGTAGTAGTGAGTACCCAATTTACTCAGTCAGCAAAGCGGGGGACATCAACAACGATGGCGTTGACGACCTGATTATTGGGGAATCTAATGCCACCGCCAACGGCAAAGATACTGCTGGGCAAAGCTATGTAGTGTTTGGGGGAATGAATCTGGGCAGTAGCGGCACTCTCAACCTCTCTGATTTGAATGCCACTAACGGCTTCATAATCAACGGCATAGCAGCATATGACTCTTCAGGTTTCTCAGTCAGCAATGCGGGGGACATCAGCGGTGATGGTATTGATGACCTGATTATTGGAGCACCAAATGCCAGCCCCAACGGCAACACTTGGGCTGGGCAAAGCTATGTGGTGTTTGGGGGGACGAATATAAATAGTGACGATGCCCTTAACCCGACGGTGACTCCTGGTAATGATACCCTGACGGGCAACAGCCGTCAAGATAAATTTGTATTTCGCCCCGGCGATGGCAATGATACCATTACCGATTTTAGTGGCATTGGTAAAGGCACAACCCCAACGTCGGCGGTGATTGCTTCCTTGGACACCTTACAATTTATCGGTTCGGGTTTAACTGCCCAAAATCTGCAATTAACTCAAAATGCTAACAACTTAGAAGTTACCTTTGAAAATGTCGCATCTACCAAAGTCACTTTGCAAAACTTCAAATTAGAAAGCCTCGATAATCTGCCTGCTTCTGGAGCAACACCTGCGATTGGCAATATAGAGTTTGATGGGCAAACCAACATCGCCGACAGCTTTGATGTCTTCGATGCCAACTCCACTCAAACTAGCCTGTTTAACAAAAACACAGTCACATTCCTCAATGACCTGAATAACAGCATCACAGGTTTTGAAAACTCCAACGATGTGATTAATGCTCAAGGGGGTAATGACATTATCTATGGCTTGAGTGGCAATGATCTATTGCGAGGCGGTGCTGGTAATGATACTCTCGTCGGTGGTGCTGGCAATGATACTCTTGTCGGTGGTGCTGGCGCTGACTATTTCGTTTACAACACCGATGCAGTTTTTGGTCTGAGTGCTGTTGGTGTAGATGCGATCGCTGACTTTAACAGTTCCCAAGGTGATAAGATTGTCCTAGATAAAATTACCTTTAGTACGCTTGCTTCAACTGCTGGAACAGGTTTTAGTAACAATAGTGATTTTCAAATCATTTCTAATAGCGGAACCAGCACAGCGAAAATTATCTACGACGCTATGAGTGGACAGTTATTTTACAACCAAAATGGCAGTGCGGCTGGTTTTGGTAGTGGCGGTCTATTTGCAACTCTGACTGGTGCGCCAACTTTAAGTGCATCAGATTTTGTTGTGCAAGTTTAGATGCTATTTTCAGGTAAATATACCATGTGGTAGGGGCACAGCAATACTCATTGCAACTTAGCGTGAAAGCCAGCCTAAAACTAGCTTTTAGCTTAAGTAGACACCAATGAGCAATGCTGTACCCCTACGACAACTGAATTCTGACCGGAGCAACGGAAACGTCTCCGGCTCCGCTCCTGAGTTCTGAATTCTTTTAATACAATCGCATAAATGATATTTTTACCTCTTTTGAGGCACTAATACAGGTAGTTTACGGGCATTAACTGCAAATTTAGCGTGTTGTCCAACAGTCAAAACATTAAACTGACTGGATATAATTTCTAAACTTTTATTCATTATTGCTAGCTTTTTGTAGGTAGGGACACTCATACCTGGGAAGAATGAGAGTTCTGGCACATCTTCTTGACTTACAAAATCTGTAGGATGGAGTAGCAAAGAAGGCTGGACGCGTGTAATTTTACACAGCCACAGGGCAATTCGCAGGTAGAGTAACGCCACTTCCGAAGAAAATGTACTCAGAAACATTATGTAACTGAAGTGAATTGGCACTTTAAAAATTGGCATGGTGGTAACGGGAATTTCAGTCAGTTTATCCTTATCTAGTTGCCACTGGTAAGGTTTTAGAGGCTGCAAACCCTCTTTAAAACCGCCAAACAGCGCTTCTCGTTTTTTACGTTCTTCCTTGCTCAATTTACAAGTTATTAAATAATATGCTCGTGCTATAGGCCCCAAAAATGTGGGAAAAGTCGAAGCATCATATTCGTATCCTCGTCGTGCTAAGACTTTCAATACTGCTGGAGAAAAACTGTATCCTGGCCCCCGGAAGCCGATAGGATGTTGATAAGTGACACGCTTGATATGTTCTTCGGCGAGCGCCACCTCTTCTTCAATCTCATTCTCTGAATACAGATGTAGCCAAGGATCGTGATAAAATGAATGGTTGCCAATTTCGTGGCCGGCGCTAGCGATCGCTTGTATTGCCTTAGTATTCTTTTCTAGTGCTGCATCCTGACCTACAATGAATACTGTGATTGTCAAATCCCATTGCTTGAGAATATCTAAGAAACGAGGTACTGCGATATCCAGGTAAGAAGGATAAGTCTCCCAACCCGGAGCGCCCTGATTTTTTAAATAAGACCAAATATTATCCAAGTCTAAAGAAAGACTGGCTATTGGTTTGTTTCCTTTTTGCTTTGTTTTCATTATAAGTTAAATTATTTGGACAATTTTAAGCGTCAATTATAGTCTAAGGTTTGGACTTTATTGGTCAAGTTTCATAGTTCGACCAGGGCTGAGTTTAAGGGAAACCTCAAGCGAGAATATTTGCGGCTCCTAATTTTCAAAATAAAAAGTTACTTTAAGAGCAGCATTTCGTAGGCATCACCCGTCATATCATGTCTGCTTGATTACTTATTAAACCTGAATCACCCCACCCCGCCAAAGCTACGCTTTGTCTCCCTGCCCCTAATCCCCAGAGGGGGCCCCGAGTTCCCCGATGCTTTGGCTACGGTGTACACACAAGTCTTTTGCTTCACAACACAAGTACTTTCGTTCGCAACACAAGTCTTTTGCTTCACAACACAAGTACTTTCGTTCACAACACAAGTACTTTCGTTCACAACACAAGTCTTTTTTGAGCCTTTGAGGGAATGAAACAGCTTTGCTTTTCGAGAGGGGTTGGGGGGATTAAAAGTCTGTGGAGCCACTCTAAAAGACTTGTGTGTACACCGTAGCCGATGCTTTGGGGAGCCAGCCCGGTCTTCTCCCTTCTCTACGAGACGCTCCGCGAACGCGGAGCGTTCCGTTCGCGCAGCGTCTCGTAGAGAAGGAAAGGCGTTAGCCTCTGCCTTTGGGAGAAGGGGAGACGCTTTAGCGCATAGTGCAGCGTAAAGCCTTCTCTTCCCTGCGGGACGCACTCGCGTTCGAGAGGCTTGTCTTGCGACACGCACTTGCGAACGCCTTCGGCATGGCAACTCTTAGAGAGGCTGCGCCAACGCTTAGAGCGAGTCATCAAGCGTCTGGGGGTTTCCCCCATAAGCGACTGGCGTGTGAGGTGCAATGACTGTGGGAATCATAAGTAATTACCCGGACTTGATATCATAGGCATTGCCTAGATTAGTATCGTCCTTTGATCTCGATTTTATCGAACCTTTGGACAACTTTTTACCCTGATACTTAGTTACTGGTCATTAATAATTATAACCAGGATACATATAAACTTACATAAGTAGATTTTAGCGTAGGCGTAGCCCGTCGCAGACATCGCGCTAGATATAGAAGTTATTAATGATTTGGATGCTCAATTTCTCTCATCACTTCCAATTAAAAGCAATTATACAAAAATTTTTATCTACATCTTAGATGTTGATTTGCTGCTTTTGGGTCAAACACATTGCAATTCTCTTTTCGTAGTAAGCTGCCTCATTAATAAAAATCGGCCAAACAGTAGATGCACCCTCATAAACAATTGTTTTATCGTCAAAAGTTATAAAAATTGGATCTCCTGGGTTCAAGGCTTGATAATCCTTATCCTGAAGCTCTGGATGAATCATTCCAAAGATTGTACCATCCGGTTTTTTTGGATAGTCTACAACTGATAAGTGGTCATAGAGAATCAACGTTTCATTATTTGATGGAATTTTACCCTGGTTAAACTGTTCTAGGTAGTCCAGAAGGGCGTGAACAAGTTCCTCTGTTTGTTGGAACAGCCTTGCTTTTAAAAGTCCTTGGGCAATTGGGCCAACCTCGAATGCAAAGCCTAATTCGCACAGAGAATTTACAAATGGGTTTTCTGCAAGTGATTTAAAAGAGCAGCGATAAACTCTAACCAGAGGATTAATCTGGCTTAGATAAGCAGCCAATTTCAAGTTTAAGGGATGACTGTTATCAAGAATAATTGTCAGACCCATATTAGCTGTACTGCTGTGCAGGTCTAAGATGAAATCTGCTTGTTTATCCCCATTTAATGCTAGGGTATTCTGGATTGATTTAGCTTGCAATTCTTCGTAACTTTTCAGATTCAAATCTTGTAAATCTTGCTTGAGAAAACAGCGATTTAAATCTTTCTCTACATATCGTCTCCCGGCGGCAAAAGCATGAGGATTTGCTAACAGAGTGACTGTTTCAAAACTTGATTTAGTAATTAAATCGGGAAACTGGGCAAATTTCTGGATTAGGTAGGCTCCTGTAAACTCATTACCATGAGTGCCACCGACAATTGCAACTCGATTAATCTGATTCATGAAGCATTCACCTTGCCGATGCGATCGCGATCGTGTGGTTGATTAAGATAGGACATATCAGGGCCATTGGGAATTATTCCGCCGGGATTGAGTGGGAATAGGTTCCCGTAGTAGTCACGCTTCACGGTTTCTACGTCGCAAGTGTCAGCTACACCTGGAAGCTGATACAAGTCACGTAGATAAGCTCCAAGATTCTGATAGTCTCGAATTCGCTGCTTATTGCATTTAAACAGCCCATAGTAGGCACTATCAAACCGAAATAATGTTGTGAATAAACGTACATCTGCAAGTGTCAGATGTTCACCGCAGAGATAGCGATTAGTCTGCAATGCAAGTTCAATCTCATCGAGAGTTGCGAACAGTTCATTACAGGCTTGATTGTATGCTTCTTGAGTCTGGGCAAAGCCACAGCGATACACACCGTTATTTACGGCGTGATAAATCTTTTCATTCCACCAGTCAATTTTCTCTTTAAGTTCTTCTGGGTAAAGATTTAGCGTCGGATTGTTAGCGAACTCGTTAAACTCAGAGTTCAGCATGACGATAATCTCTGAACTCTCATTATTGACGATGGTTTTTGTTTGGTTATCCCATAGTACTGGCACTGTAGAGCGCCCACTGTAGCCGGGTTCTGCCTTCTGATAAAATTCAGCCAGTGTGCGACAACCTTCTTCTTCTTGGTTGAATATCCAACCGCCTTCAATGGGAGAAGGAGAGACGATACATACTGATATTACCGCTTCGAGTTTTTTGAGCGATCGCACAACTAAAGTTCGATGTGCCCAAGGACAGCCCAGCCCAACATAGAGTTTGTAGCGCCCCGTTGCTGGTGGGTGTGGATTCCCTGATTCTCTACCGATGAACTTGCGAAACTGACTATTAGGACGAATATATGCTCCCGACTGATTGCGAGGAGCAAGATTTGACATCATTATCTGCCACATAGTCGTCCAGACAAACTTTCCTAGCCAGATAATCAGCTTGGGAGGAAGCGACTTGCCTTTCTTCTTGGGGAGATTTTTCTCGTCATCCATTGGAGTTGAGTTAGTCATGGCGACAATCTTGCTTTGGGAGCGATCGAAGTTAGCGCTGTATATGCTGTTAAGTTTATAGTCGGTAGGTTTCCATACCTACACGCATCTTGAGATTTCTTACTTTAACTCTACTACGCTTTGCCTCAACTGTTGAATCTATATTGTGGATACTGATATCGCCTTAACGCTTCTTTTTGCACAGATTATCAAAAATTAAAAATAGTTTATTCCGTTTCAGAATCTCTATCCATTTTGTAAGCCTGTAATAAATATTCTCCATTGAAGTGAATGAGATGAGTAGAATCTTCCGCAACCCAAACATCGGTTTCCCAAGCAATTTCAGCCAAATACTCTACCATTGCTTTCCGGCTTAAAAAGGTTGTTACCATTACAAGGGGAATTTTTATATTAGCAAAGATAACTTCAAGTTCTTTCTTGCGTTTAGGATTAATTGGGCCATGAGAAGTTACAGCTTCAATTAAAACTAGCCAATTATTTTCTAGATGATGGATAATCACATCAGGCATTTTCCCGTGAGAATCAATAGTAACACCTAAATCTCTCAATGCCACTTCATTAAAATGCGCGAATTTTTCATCTGTATCACCAATATAAATCAGTTTTCCTCCAGGTGTAAAACGTTCTGCAAACTCCTTAATAATCTTTTCGATCAGAATATTCTGTCCACCTGGCGATAGAGTTTTCACCTCTCCTTCAATCACTATCGGAATACGTGATAGTTCCCGCTCCTGAGCATATCGTTGTTTCAAAGTTTCCACTGAAGCAAGGTAAGTATGAATGCTCTTTTCCCATTCAGTAGTTCCATAAGTACGTAAGAGTTCAAGCGCACTTTCTTCAATCTGATATACTGTTTTCGGACTATTAACGGGACGTTCAGGCGCATCTGGATTTACAATTATCAAAGCTGAATCTAAGAATTGATGGACTGTTTGGCGGCGAACAGTTTCCCGCGTATTGGGTTTATATGTTTTGCCATAGTGCTGTGCCATGAATTCCATCATTGGCGTAATTCCCATTAGGGGAGATGTAGCAGCTTCCCAAGGAACAGTCGGTTTTAAGTCAAGTAAAGCCAAAAGAGTTAAGGCTGAACGTTCATTCAGCTGTGCTCGTGGAAGTCCAAGTTCAATTAGTATTTGCAATGCTTCATCAATACGGGTTTTGATTATTAAGGGGTTGTTTTCAGACTGATTGCTCATACTCAATAACTCTTTTTGCACAAGTTCATCAATTTCTTTCTGTGATGGGAAATGCTCAGTAATATATAGCCCTACGGTCATTAGCTGCGCTATTGTGGGATATTTTAAATTTCGTAAATCGGTTGCATTAACCTGAGTATGCCCATTAAACAACCGAAAAAATGCATCAACAAGGCTAGAGTTAAGATAAGCCGCAAGACCGCGTGCTAGGGTAAGATTAAGTCCTCTTCCATTCTTGTGAAAATAATTCAAGTGATTTTCAAAACCTACCCAAGAACAATTAATTTGGTTAGCATCATATACAACAGCAACAACTCGTTTTTTTTCCTCTTTTGAGGAGAATCGTTTAGTCAAAACATAATGTTCATTTGGTACTAAAAGAGAGGCAGTTTTTTCTGCATATATCAGAGCTTGGTGCTTTTTAGTTACCTTGGGATACTCAACATATCCTCTTGAGAAATTCAATGGATAAATTAAGGGAACAGTATTTTTCTCTGGCATTAAACACAGATATTCTTTAGCACGAAAATCTACAACACGTCCTGTTGATACAGTTAATTCTAGGTCTTTTAATGTGCAGGTAAAATTAGCCATTTTTTCAATGACCTGCTGACTTAGTGTATCTGGAATAATATGGATAAATTGTTGCGAGTCGCTGGGAAGAACTATTTCTGTATAAGCTAAGGAATTTGACAGAATAAAATCATCATCAGCATTTGAACTTGTACTGATAGTTACATTGTCAAATTTTGGTTTTTGTTTAACAGCATGAATAATAATCGTTTCTTGCAAAACTTCATCATCAATAAAAGCTTCCTGTCTAGATTCAAAAAGATGTATCTGGTCTAAAGCCATCATTTCCAAAAACATTCTGCGGAAGTTTCTAAAATATGGCCCATTACAGAAACTACGCGGCGAGATAGCTACAAGCTCTCCTCTTGATTCAAGAAGTTGAACTGTAGCAGCAATAAAACCTGTATATAGATTGCTGGCTTCTAATCCTATAGAACGTAAAAAATCACGAACTTTGGAATGAGCGTTAATTTTTAAATATGGGGGATTGAGAATAGCGTGGGTAAATCTGCAATTGTCAGGATTATCAAACAAACTAGGCCCAAGAAGTCTGACTGCATCCTCAATAAAATCCGTATCCCGGATCTCATAATTTAAAGAAATACCAGCTATTTGACATTCTTTGGCACATAATTTCAATGTCTGATGCAAATACCCAATCAGAAAAGGATCGATTTCATAGGCAACAATATCTAAATTGGCTGGGCGTTTTTGGCTGTGACAAAGATTAGCCACAAAAGCTGCAAGTAATGAGCCTACTCCGGCTCCAGCATCAAGTAGAGATATTTGAGGAAGATCGAGCTTGCCAAACATCCCAACCATTAATTCTGCTACTGGAGCAGGGGTCAAAAATTGGCCCATTTTTCCTTTTTGCTTTTGATCCTGTTTCAAGCTTGCAGCAATCCTCAGATAATCTACTTCACCAAGTAAGTTTCTGGCAGAACATTTTGACAAGCTTTTGAATTCCAACGGCTTGTGATGATTGTCTGTAGACTCTCTACTGCTTGATTGGAACATCACGGTTCATTTTCACAGAACAAAAACCAACTTTACCAGGTTTTGAATTTACGCCATGATATTTTAAGGAGAAACTGATGCAAGAAGCGTCCCTTTATCCAGAAATTATTTTAAAACTATGCTTCATAAAGTCTTTGTCACTCGTCGCTTACCTATCGAATTAGAGCAACTGCGATCGCTCGCCATTGTCGAAGTTTGGCCAGAACGCCAACCCCCTCCATACGAAATTTTACTAGAAAAGGTCAAGGAAATAGATGGATTGCTATGTCTGCTGACTGACCAAATCGATCGCCAACTCATCGAGTCTGGGAAACTCAAAGTCATCAGTCAAATGGCGGTGGGTTACGATAACATTGACATTGCCGCCGCTACGGCACAACAAATTCCCGTCGGTCATACTCCTGGGGTGTTAACTGATGCTACCGCAGATTTTGCCTGGGCATTACTAATGGCAGCTGCACGGCGAGTAGTGGAGGCAGATCGGTTTACTCGTGCAGGGTTGTGGCAGACTTGGGAACCAGACTTGTTATTGGGGTCAAATGTTACGGGTGCTACCTTGGGAATTGTTGGTTTTGGGCGGATTGGTCAAGCGATCGCTCGTCGTGCCAAAGGCTTTGAAATGCAGATTTTGTATACGAGTAGGCAACGATGCAGCCCAGAATTAGAACAATCTTTAGGTGTGGAGTTTGCTACCTTAGAACACTTACTGCAAGAGTCAGATTTCGTAACATTGCATACACCATCGGCTGATGATACTTATCATCTGATTAGCGATCGCCAATTTGAATTGATGAAGCGATCGGCTATTTTAATTAACACGGCGCGGGGAACTATTGTAGATTCAGATTCTCTGTATCGCGCCCTTGCAAGTGGTCAAATCGCTGCTGCGGCTGTCGATGTCACCGAACCAGAACCAATTCCTAGTGATAGCTTGTTGTTGACCTTAGAAAATCTAATTATTGCACCTCATATTGGCAGTGCCAGCCGTCAAACGCGTTCAAAAATGGCAACAATGGCGATCGCTAACTTAATCGCGGGATTGAGGGGCGATCGTTTGGCTTATTGTGTCAACCCTGAAGTTTATAATTTATAATTCATCAATGTCCTTTGATAACCTGTGCAAACTACTTTCAGAAAAACATCCCGCTACCTTTGCCAGTTGGGTTTTGGGTACACCACAAACTTCTGTGAAAGTCCTCAAAACCGAATTGAGTATTGAACCGATTCGCGCTGATTATGTCACATTTTTACAGTTACAAGGACGTATTTTACACCTGGAATTTCAAACCAAACTAGAATCCACGCCACCCCTACCCCTGCGGATGCTCGATTACTGGGTAAGGTTATATCGGTTGTATCGTCTACCAATAACGCAAGTTGTTGTATTATTGCTTCCCCCTGCACCAAAAACGGTAATTGAAACTGTCTTCAGTGTCGAAACCACCCGTCACGAATATCGCGTGATTTCCTTATGGGAAGAAAATCCAGAACTATTTCTCAATGATCCAGCTTTGTTACCTTTAGCACCACTGGCGGCAACCACGCAACCCCAAATCTTGTTACAACAAGTTGTGGAACGAGTTAATCAACTTGAGCCAGCACAACGACCGCAAATTTCGGCTTACACCCAAATCTTAGCGGGGTTAAAATACAAAAAGGACTTGATTCGACAATTATTTCGGGAGGGTATGATGCGCGAGTCAGTAATTTATCAAGAAATTCTGGCAGAAGGGGAACAGCGAGGAGAACAAAGAGGGGAACAACGAGAACGATCGCTCATTCTCCGTCAACTCACTCGTCGCGTGGGAGAATTACCCCAAGAGGTGCGATCGCGCATTGAAAGCCTTTCTCTAGAACAATTAGAAAATCTCGGTGAAGCTTTGTTAGATTTTCAGGCGATCGCAGATTTAGAAGCCTGGTTCAGTACATTAGAGTAGCACTAGTACTGCAAGGCGGAAGTCAAAAGTCACGCATAATTGTATTCCAAGCTCTTGCGCCATTTGAAATGATATGTTTATTTACGCCATGCTGTACTAGGCAATCTTAATTTTCTGATTTTGGCTCAAGTTGAGTTCAGATGCTCAGAAGGCTATATTTTAGTGTTTAATTTTAAGTTGGATAATCGAAAGTGTATTTCAAGCCAAATTGATGAATAATACTCTAGCTTCTACTTTAGGAGAACTACAAACAAAAATATATTGGCTACATGATGCTGAAAAATTTGCTGAATTGGCAGAAGCAGCAACCGAAATATATATGAAACTTGGATATGACCAACAGGAAGCAGAAATTGTTGGTCATTTAATTAGTGAAGCCTATCGGTTATCTGATGATGCTGATATATCATACAAGGCTGGAGAAATCGAGAAAGAAATAAAATTTTATAATCAAGTCAAAGATAAATTTATAGAGGTTGAGGCTATATTAGGTCTACAAAAAAGTATAGCCGAGCATCAAATTAAATGGTGGATTTATTTTCGCCACAAACAGAAATTTAAAGTTATATATCACCTATTTTTGCAACATTTCAAACCTTTGGGCTTCAGCTATTTATTTATAACTATACAACTAACATATTATATGTTAAAGATAGGTAAAGGTCATAATTTGCGCAATATAGAAATAACTCAAAAAAATGCTACAAAATATTGGATGCAATTATTGAAATGTAATATTACCAAATATCCATATTTAGGTTAATTTGGTGTTTTGTAACCCATCTTTCGCATATTCAACTTCTGGTCAACCCTCGTCATACCGCGAAATTACAACTTTTATCGCAGATGGTAATCTTATTACCAAAACCGCTTCCCTATGGAGTTTTTGAATACAGCTTCCAAGGGGTGAAACTTAAGGCTGACTAATCCTTTTTTAGTTTGTTTAAATTTGGCGTTTTCTATTAGATGCAGGCTATTGATAATTAAAAAAGATTGGAGGAGGTGAACGTCGGTCACTTCCTCCACTTTAGTAAGAACATTTTGAGTATTTTAACTGATTGACAAAAGGCGCTTTATTTTAACCTTTTACAGATGTATTATAATTGCCTTCGCCAGCTTGGCTTGTGAGATGTTCCCATTTGAGCGCAAAATAGCTATTTGTTTAGCATTTAGCTGTCTTTCTATATTTGCAGATATATATCGATATAAACGCTCGGAAAACTTGTATATATAGACAAATATATTCCTTGTATAGGTTAGTTTAAATATTAATTTATACCTTGTGTTCTTTAATAAAAAGCTCCATGATTGATTGAGAAAGCCCATAACTATAAGTTGGTTAGTTAATCAGGATGCCAATATACTTCATAAATATTTCCGATTCCTAACAAGAAAATATCTGATATTTATCTCAAATTTACTTAGGTTGGAGTTTGATTAACTCATGCTACAAGGATGGATTCAAATTATATTAACGCTACTAATTGTAGTAGCGATTACTCCTGTTTTTGGGCGCTATATGGCGCGGGTCTACTTAGAACAAAGTACTTTTCTCGATCCGATTTTGAATCCGGTTGAGCGAGTGCTTTATGCTTTGGTTGGCGTTAAAACCAAAGAAAATATGACCGGCTGGCAGTATGGGCGGGCAATCCTATACAGCAACGTAGCAATGGGGTTGCTGATTTTCTTGATTATTATCAATCAAGGATGGCTGCCATTAAACCCAACCAAGATAGATGCCCCAACTTGGGATACAGTGCTGCATACGACTATTTCTTTTATTACTAACACGAACCAGCAGCACTATTCTGGTGAAACCTACATGAGCTATGCCAGCCAAATGTGGGGACTTGGTTATCACATGTTCACCTCTGCTGCGACTGGTTTGGCGGTAGGAATTGCTTTTATTCGAGGATTAACGGGTAGATCGTTAGGCAACTTTTATGTAGACCTAATTCGCTCGATTACGCGAATTTTACTGCCTATTTGTATTGTGGGCGGCATTGTCTTGATCGCAGCTGGCGTTCCCGAAACTCTGGGGGGTGCAGTTGTATTTCCTACCTTGGAAGACCCGAATATTAGTCAGGCGATCGCTCGCGGCCCAGTTGCTCATTTTGAAATTATCAAGCAATTAGGGGAAAACGGTGGCGGCTTTTTCGCTATCAATTCGGCGCACCCCTTTGAAAATCCTAGCGGATTTACTAACTTAATTCAAATCGTGGCCATGCTTTCGATTCCCACTGCCCTAATCTACACTTATGGGTTGTTTGCGAATAACACTAAGCAAGCTTGGTTAGTCTACGGTATGGTCGGCGTTCTCTATGTAATATTTATCATCGTTACTGCCATTGGTGAATACAACGGCAATCCGGCTGTGAATGCACTGCTGGGTAGTCAGCAACCAAATTTAGAGGGTAAAGAAGTCCGGTTTGGTTGGGCACAATCTGCACTATTTGCAACGAGTACAACTGGTACTATGTGCGGCGCAGTCAACAGTTTACACGACTCCTTCATGCCCAACGGTGGTTTCATTACCCTTTCTAATATGTTCCTGCAAATTATCTGGGGTGGACAGGGTACAGGAACCGCTTATCTGTTCGCTTACCTAATTCTGGCTGTCTTCGCCACAGGGTTGATGGTGGGACGTACACCAGAATTTCTCGGACGTAAGATTGAAAAGCGCGAGGTTGTACTTGCTAGTTTTTTGATTCTGCTAGTTCACCCGATCGCAATTATGATTCCCGCAGGTATCGCCTTGGCGTTTCCCGATCAACTATCAGGAATTAGCAATCCAGGATTCCACGGCTTTGCTCAAGTTATCTATGAATACGCCTCAGCTGCTGCTAACAACGGTTCTGGCTTTGAAGGCTTGGGAGATTCACAACCTTCACCTTTTGCAGTGTCTACAGGTACAGCACCAACTTTAACCGCTTTGTGGTGGAACTTGAGTACCTGTTTCAGTTTAATTGCTGGACGCTATATTCCCATCATCGGTTTGCTGTTCTTGGCAGATAGTATGTCTCGTAAGCAAGCTGTTCCTTACACGACTGGTACATTGCGAACCGATACCGGACTATTTACAGGCGTTACCGCAGGTGTGATTTTAATCTTGGGCGCACTTACATTCTTCCCAGTTTTAGCATTAGGCCCCATCGGTGAAGCTTTCTTTATTGCCAAAGGTATCGGATAGGGATTGGGGAGCAGGGGAGCGGAGAGGCAGGGGACAGTTAGAACTCCATTCATTGACCTCAGAACTCAATTCATTGACCTCAGAACTCAATTCATTGACCTCAGAACACCATTCATCGACCTCGGAACACCATTCATCAACCTCGGAACTCCGTTCATCGACCTCGGAACACCATTCATCAACCTCGGAACACCATTCATCGACCTCGGAACTCCGTTCATCGACCTCGGAACTCCGTTCATCGACCTCGGAACACCATTCATCGACCTCGGAACACCATTCATCGACCTCAGAACTAGATTCATCCACCTCATCGTCCCATGCCCAATGCCCAATGCCCCATTCCCAAGATTTAATGTATGCCAATTACTACTGATTCTCCCTCGCCTCGTATTCCATCTGGAACTCGTGACTCGCGCAAACACACCCCCAAAACAGATATGGGGGGACTTTACCAAAGAGCAATTCGTGAGTCATTTATCAAGCTCGATCCACGAATTACTGTCAGAAACCCAGTTATGTTTGTTGTTTGGGTGGGAACAATTATCACCTTGCTTGTTACCCTAAACCCAAATCTGTTTGGCACAATCCAGGCAGATGTTAACCAACAACGCCTGTTAAACGGGTTGATTACTTTTATTCTCTTTTTCACCCTCGTTTTTGCCAACTTTGCCGAAGCTGTAGCTGAAGGACGCGGTAAAGCTCAGGCTGATTCACTGCGATCAACGCGATCGGATACGATCGCTAATAAAATCCTCCCAGATGGTTCCATAGAAAAAGTCAATTCTACGGAACTGCGACGGGGCGATTTGGTCAAGGTGGTTGCAAATAATATGATTCCCGCCGATGGGGATGTAATTAAAGGCATTGGCTCAGTGGATGAGTCGGCAATCACTGGGGAATCTGCTCCTGTATTGAAGCAACCAGGTACAGATATTGCCAGTTCGGTGACAGGCGGTACACGCTTACTCTCAGACGAGTTGACAATTCGCATTAGTGCCGATCCTGGTCAAGGCTTTATCGATCGCATGATTGCCTTAGTAGAAGGAGCAGAACGCAGCAAGACTCCCAATGAGATTGCTTTGACGGTATTGTTGGCAGTGTTAACGCAAGTATTCTTGATTGTGGTGGCAACTATGCCCCCATTTGTTGGCTACATCGCCAGTTTTATCAGTACGGCCTTTGGAGTTGAAGCGGGAAACAGTTTACGGGCGGGTGCTAGCGTTGCTATTCTCATCTCGCTATTGGTAGCTTTAATTCCCACAACTATCGGTGGTTTACTCAGTGCGATCGGTATTGCAGGGATGGATAGGGTTGCCCAGTTTAACGTCATTGCGACCTCTGGTCGAGCAGTAGAAGCTTGCGGTGACATCAACACCTTGGTGCTGGATAAGACAGGAACGATCACCTTGGGAAACCGGATGGCTGATGAGTTTATTCCCCTGGATAATCACTCAATAATAGACGTGGCGCGAGTCTCCTTAGCTGCTAGCTTGTTTGACGAAACGCCAGAAGGCAAATCAATTGTGATTTTAGCAGAAAAATCTCAGGCTGGGGTAGACTTTAACATTGACAAAGCCGAAGGTGTGGAATTTTCCGCGAAAACCCGGATGAGTGGCACAAATTTACCCGATGGTAAACAAATTCGCAAAGGTGCGGTGGATGCCATTAAGGGATTTGTCCGTTCCCGTGGCGGCTATGTTCCTGATGATATAGATGCAGCTTATGAGCGAGTTTCCCGATTAGGCGGTACACCCTTAGCTGTTTGCCAAGATGACAAAATTTATGGTGTCATCTACCTCAAAGATATTGTCAAACCTGGTTTACGGGAACGATTTGACCAACTCCGCCGCATGGGTGTTAAGACTATCATGCTCACAGGTGACAATCGAATTACCGCTTCGGTAATTGCCGAAGAGGCTGGGGTGGATGATTTCATTGCCGAAGCGACTCCAGAAGACAAAATTGAGGTGATTCGCTCGGAACAATCTGAGGGTAAACTGGTGGCAATGACCGGGGATGGTACTAACGATGCACCTGCTCTCGCTCAAGCAAATGTGGGTGTGGCGATGAATTCGGGGACACAAGCTGCCAAAGAAGCTGCTAACATGGTGGACTTAGACTCAGACCCCACGAAGTTGATTGACTTAGTAACCATAGGTAAACAGTTGCTAATTACTCGTGGAGCCTTGACAACATTCTCCATCGCTAACGATATTGCCAAGTATTTTGCGATCATTCCCACAATCTTTGCCGCCGCCGGAATCGGCGCACTTAATATTATGGGATTAAAGAGTGCCCAATCTGCGATCGTCTCGGCGCTGATTTACAACGCCCTAATTATTCCGGCACTAATTCCGCTAGCACTCAAAGGGGTGAAGTTCTTACCTTTAACAGCAGATCAACTGTTACGTCGTAACATCTTCATCTTTGGTCTTGGCGGTATCGTTGCTCCCTTCATTGCCATCAAACTGATAGATATTATCCTACCTTTGTCTTAATTTACTATGAAACCTATTCAGATCCGACGCGCGCTCGCTACATCCCAAGTATTAGAAGAAATAACTGAAATCTGGTGTCAATGGCGTAGACAAAAGCTACCACTGTATTTATTTTTGGCGATGTGTTTCAACCTAGTGGTTGCACCTCTAGTCTATGCCGCTACTGGCGAACAACTTTCCCGCAGTCAATCTTGGGGATTGGGGCTGTTAGGAATGGTGACACTGGGACTTTCCATCTATTTATTTTTTGTAATGTTTGTACCGGAGAAATTCTAATGAGTTTTGCACGCGAAGCTGGTAGAGCTATTCGTTCTACCTTAGTACTCTGGGTTATTGGAGCGATTATTTATCCTTTTGTAATGATTGCCATTGGGCAGATTGTGTTTCCCTTTCAAGCAAACGGCAGTCTACTGAAAAATAGCACAGGTCAAGTTGTCGGTTCTGCTTTGATTGGTCAACCTTTTAGCAGCGATCGCTATTTTAACAGCCGTCCCAGTACCACCAGCTACAGCACAGCCGATCCCAAAAAAGACGATGCGGGAGTTTTGAGAACTGGGGTTTCTGGTGCTAGTAACTTGGCTCCCAGTAATCCTGCATTAATGGAACGCATTAAAGGTAAAGATGACCCAGACCCCAGCAAAAAGGTAGAGGGTGACTTCAATCGTCTGAAAAAAGCAGGTGTACAGCCGACTGGCGATTTAGTTTATACTTCTGGTTCCAGCCTTGACCCCCACATTACCCCGGAAGCTGCGATCGCACAAGTTGCACGAGTAGCCAAGGCGCGGGGAGTTCAACCGAACCAGCTCGAAACTTTAGTTTCTCAAAATACCGATGGTCGCTTTCTTGGCATCTTTGGTGAACCTGGAGTTAATGTGTTAAAGCTGAATTTAGCTCTGGATAAGATTAAAGGATAAAGGCTTGGGAAATAGTGAATATGCCTCCTATTCGGAATAGTTATCTATAGTAATCTTTAATGATTACTTAAAATTTAAAGACTTAGATTCTCGACTTATTAAATAAGTCGAGAATCTTGTTTTTAGTAGGGATAATATCAAGTCCGGGTAATTAGTTATGATTCCCACAATCATTGCACCCCACACGCCAGATGCTCCACTTGGGGAGACCCCAAGACCGCACTGGCTCCCCTTAATCCCTTCCCCTTGCTAAGGCTATGGTATACACACAAGTCAAATTACCCCCCCTCAATCCCCCGATGTATTGGGCTACCGTGTACACACAAGTCGAATTACCCCCTTTAATCCTCCCGATGCATTGGGGGGAAAAAGAAATCTAGTTCCCTCCCCTTTACAAGGGGAGGGTTAGGGTGGGGTAAAAACCAGATTGGTAAACTGGTAAACTACTCCAGACTTGTGTGTACACCGTAGCCTTGCTAAGGGGAGGGGAGACAAAGCATAGCTTTGGCGGGGTGGGGTTCTTCGGGTTTAATAATTAATCAACCGGACATGAGATAAATCAAATCTATATCTCTAAATATATACCTGTTTAGCTAATTAATAAACACGTATTTTATTTAATTAATACATTTTATATATCTTCAAAATATACCATAGAGAAGTGATTTTTTAATGCAAACTATTGCACAATACTATTAGAGTTAAAAAATATTTTGTGTTAAAAAACAAAAAAGCTTTAGAACCAAGCCTATTTGGTGGTTTAATCCAAGCAAATAGCATTTACTGTGGTATTCATCTAACTGATATTCAGTTACCAAATCAATGTGTTTTTCTAGGGATTTTAAGAGGAGAGCAAGTCATTTCAGCAATAGATAATCCTAGTATTTTCGTCGGAGATTACATTTTAGCAAGAGCAACCCATCCCATGATGGTTCCCGCTCTCAAAGTTACTCTTAAAAAAATCCATTCTGTTTATTATTCCCTCAACAGTTGCTTATTGGAAGCTCGAGCAACAGACAATAAATCTGTTAATTCAGATTACTCAGACCTATCAAGTACTTTCAATTCCACATATTATTAGACAGATGAACATTTACCGAAGAAAGGTAGAAAAAAGTTTGAGCTTGCGGCAAGAGTAAGAAGATATGTTTTTACCTCCTGCCTCCCTAACTTTACTGAATCTGAGTTCGACTAACTAAAGGTTTTTAATATGCATACTTCGGAGTTTTTCCGACTTTATGTATCCGCCCAAAAAAGTGTTCATCAGTCCACCCTGATTGAAGCTAACCTGACCAAGACAACACATAGTGACACCAAACCAGATAACGGAGACATTCCCTTTGTAGCAGTGTTTTTGGCTCACATTTCCTTCATGTTTGTTTGGGCAATTGTCGTTTTTCTGGTTTCATTTGTCTGCAAGGCACTAGAAGATCCCCCAGAAAATACGGCACAAGATAAAGACGAAGTAGTAAGTATCAAACATTTAGAGCAACATACCTGTAAAAAATGCCAATTTTTTAACAATAACTATTTTCTCAAGTGTGCAGTACATCCTACCACTGCTCTAACAAAACAAGCACTCAATTGCTCTGACTACAGCCCTAAATAGGTGAGTTTATCATTATACATAAAGCGATCGCTTTATCCCATGCTTCCCAATGCTTAATTTATCTCCTCATAGATATTAAACCGCAAAAGAGTATGACTGGTATAGAATATGCGATCGCTCTCTTACTCAGCAATACAGCAATAGCAGTTTTGGCGTTACTACTGCTAATTTTTCAGAGCTTCCTACCGTTTAACCCCAGCGATTTAGGAATACCCACTTATGACAAAATAGAAGCACTTTAGAAAGTCCGTTGACAGTAGAAATAAACTGGGAATTGGTAGCGATTTATCGGTTTAAATTTTAATTCTTAAAACTTCATTTGAAAAAACTAAGCAAATTTTATGAAACAAAAAGAAACAGTATTTGTTATTCCGACTCATCGACTGAGAGATGTAGCACAGACTATCGAAAAATATGATGAGAATTTCTGGGCGAATGGTCATGCTTTAAAAATTATCATTTTTGACGATTCTAGCATTGCCAACCACGAAAAATATTATCCACTTTTAGAGCAGACTAAGACAGTCAATGACGTGTTTTATGTCGGCCCCCAGCAGAAAGAGCAATTTATTACATTTTTAAACGAAAGACTGCGCGATCGCAAGCTAGAATCACTAGTCAAAAACTTATTCCGACCTAGTTATGGAGGAAATCGCAACTTCACACTCATGTATACCCTTGGACATTTAATGGTTAGTGCAGATGATGATATGCGCCCAGATGCATTAATTGAAACTAGCCCAGAATCTTTATCAGGTGATGAAATATGTCGAGGAAAATTAATCAAATGCAATCAACAAGGCGGCTTCGTCCATAAATCTTTTGACTTACTCACAGCATTTGGTGATGTTCTAGGTCAAAAAGCCAGCCATGTACCAGAAAACTTTGAGGCTGGAGAATTGGTTCTTGATACAGCAATGGATTTAGAAACCAATACAACTAAAGGTTACTTTCGAGAAAACAGCCTTTTATTACAACCGGGGAGAGTATTGAATAATGCGATCGTTAAGATTGCCCAAACTTTTCGCACAGGAACTAATGATATCGATACACTTGATTTTATTCACATGTATCTCAATGATGAGAACCAAATTAGTCCCAATGACCTGAATGATTTTTATATTCTTACCAATTTTAGACCCGTTATTACTAACAAAAACTGGAGAATGGATTGTGGAGTTGCTGGATATGATAATCAGCTAGGTTTACCACCCTTTTTTCCAACTCGGCTCAGATTTGAGGATTATATCTACAGGATTTGGATACAGCAAGAAGGGATTGCAGCTGCACACGTTGATGCTGTCCAAAACCATATTAGAAATAACTATATGCGTAATCCTCTAGCTAGCGAACTATTTAATGAAGAAATATGTAGCTTGCTGAAAAAGAAGATTAAAAACAGTGTTTATCATCTTGACGATTTGGGAATCAAGTTTGATTACTCTGGCGAAGTCACTTTACAAGATTCTGAGGAAATCCTGGAAAAAATCTCTGCTATCCACAGACAGGTAGTCAAAGCTTCAATATCTACTCATAATGAAGAACGTAAGCAGTCACTTCAATTATTTGCTGAGAATTTATCGAGAGTATTTTATGGATTTGAACCAGACTTTTTTCAGCAAAATGTTTCCAGAATTATCGATGATGTTATTAGCCAATTTCACGGTTCTCTAGAAATATGGCCAAGTCTAGTAGAAATCTGTTACTTTTACAAAGATAAAAAAGATTTACCACAAATCAGGGTTAAAAACAAGAAAGTAAAGTCTAGAAATGGGACAAAATCGAGTGAAATTCTTGCATAAATGTGACGTTTGGCAAACAAGCCATCTGCAAGACTTTACGATTCTTCATCCAGGGAAATTCTCTTAGTACACAGTTTCGTAAATTCTTGACCAATTGAGGGTTTGAGTTTAAACGCAGAGGGGAGGCAGCGCGTTGCGGGGGTTCCCCCCGTTGTAGCGACTGCCGTCGCGCAGAGTTTGTTTGAGTCCATTCGCTACGAACTTCAGGGTTAGCTGTACTTAGACATATTATTTCAATACTTAGGGACTTCCAAATAAAAAATATCCCAAATTTTCTTGTGATATGGGTGTTCTTACCCATCTCATATTCAGGGTGAGCAGGACTTCGACGTGAGCGCTGAGTCGAATACTGCCCACCCTACAAGATTAGATAATTTATTTGTTGGAAATACCTTATGCTAGGATACTTTACAGGCAGTCAGGACAAGCTTAACCAAAATCAAGAACTGCAAAGTGTATGACAACATAACTTATTAACAAAGATAGAACCGAAAATTTAAAGTAGCAGATAAATTATCTAGGTGCTATTGTAATTGCAAAAATGTTCTATACAGTCGTTAATTAAGTATGTATGCAAACATTAATTATTGATAACTATGACTCTTATACCTTTAATCTTTACCAGATGATTGCCGAGGTAAATGGTAAACTACCTCTAGTAATTTATAACGATCGCCTTAACTGGGATGAATTGAAAGAAATTGCATTTGACAACATTGTGATTTCACCTGGCCCCGGTCGTCCAGAAAGATCAGAAGATTTTGGAGTCTGCCGACAGATAATTGAGAATGTGGATGTGCCCTTGCTGGGAGTCTGTCTGGGGCATCAAGGACTTGGCTACCTACATGGTGCAAGAGTGATTCATGCACCGGAAATTCGACACGGTAGACTCAGTAAAATTTATCATAATAATTCAGAATTATTTCAAGGTATTCCTAGTAATTTTTCTGTGGTGCGTTATCACTCGTTGTTAGTTGCTAATGAACTACCTGAGTGTCTAGAAAAAATTGCTTGGACTGAAGAAGGACTGGTGATGGGATTGCGTCATCGCCATCTACCTTTTTGGGGCGTGCAGTTTCATCCAGAGTCTATCTGTACAGAATATGGGCAAAAATTACTAGCAAACTTTCGAGATATTACGCTGCAATTTACAGATAAATCGTTAAGGAGGCAGGAGGCAGGAGGCAGGAGGCAGGAGGCAGAAGGCAGGAGGGGGAGCCACCCACAAGGGGCGGGGCTTGAAAGCCTATTGGCAGAGTCAAGAAGTCCACAAAAGCAATATTGGATTGGATATGGATCTGTTACTCCTGTTATGGATCAACCCCGCCTTCGCGCAGCGTCTCGTAGAGAAGAACAGGAAGAGAACTTTGAATTGTATACACGCAAGTTAGATATCTGCCCAAATACAGAACAAATATTTGTACAGCTGTTTGGGGATGCAGCAAACGCTTTTTGGCTAGATAGCAGCCGTGTAGAACTTGGTCTATCTCGCTTCTCGTTTTTGGGTGATGGCAGCGGAGCAAACAGTTTATTGGTGCGATACCATACCAAAACGCAAGAACTTATCATCACACAGTCAGATACCGTGATTCATCGCACCGAAAGTATTTTTGAGTATTTGAAGGGGGAAATAGACTGCCGATTTTGTGAATCTGATGAGTTACCTTTTGATTTTAACTGTGGATTTGTTGGCTATTTTGGCTATGAACTTAAGGCGGAGTGTGGATCATTATTGGTGCATTCTTCACCATTACCTGATGCAATTTTCTTACTTGCCGATCGCATGATTGCGATCGATCATCAAGAACAGTGTCTTTATTTGCTGCAATTAATCAAAAAAGGACAAACAGAACAAGTAGAAACTTGGTTTGATACTATCCAACAACAACTCGAAACTCTAGATCCTTTTTTTTCTCTCGTACCTCAAGAAAATTGTCAGCCTGTTAAGTTCCGCTTGAGTCGTACTTACCAAAATTACATTCAAGATATTCAGCAATGCTTGGACGAAATTCACGAAGGAGAAACTTATCAAGTTTGCCTGACAAATCAGCTTTACACCGATGCAACCCCTGACCCATTGACGTTCTATCGCACATTACGTAAAATAAATCCGGCTCCTTACTCTGCATTTTTACGCTTTGGTAAGATTGCGATCGCCTGCTCATCTCCAGAAAGGTTTCTACGGATCGATCGCCAAGGTTGGGTAGAAACTAAGCCTATTAAGGGAACCCTACCACGAGGAGAAACCCCTGAAGCCGATTTCGTCCTCCGTGAGAAGCTACGCAACAGCGAAAAAGACCGAGCTGAAAATCTGATGATTGTCGATCTGTTACGCAATGATTTGGGACGAGTCTGTGAAGTTGGTAGCATCCATGTACCAAAATTAATGGATGTGGAAACATACCCAACAGTACATCAGTTGGTGACAACGATACACGGGCGGTTACGTTCAGATTTACAAGCGGTAGATTGCGTGCGGGCTGCATTTCCCGGAGGATCGATGACTGGTGCGCCCAAAATCCGCACCATGCAAATTATCGATCGCTTGGAACAAGAGGCGCGGGGAGTCTATTCAGGTGCGATCGGCTTTTTGGGCTTGAATGGTTCAGCCGATTTGAATATTGTGATTCGGACTGCTGTTTTGACTCCCAATCAAACCTCCATTGGTATCGGTGGTGGAATTATAGCCCTTTCTGAGCCGGAGATGGAGTTTCAGGAAACGCTGCTTAAAGCCAAAGCCTTAATCGACGCTCTGCTTCTGACGATGCACGGAACATCTGAACCAGATATGTATCCGATTCTAGGATTAGAAGCAACAACTGCCGATAGTTATGAAAAATTACCTGCCTAAATCAGGGGCTTAATAAAACATTGAGATGTATTTGGGGTCGCTATCCCAACACAAAACTAGCTACTATTAAAGATTATTTACATTAATATTTATATCCAAATCCTCTTGGTAAAGATATTTGGTACTGATTTTCAAACTGTAGAGATGCGTTAGCGCAGCGGTAAAAAGTAAAATTTTGTGTCTTTACTAAGGATTTTGGGCTTAACTGAACGGTATTGATTTATCCGACATTCGGCAGGTTGGAGGTTCAAAATAATTAATAATCAATAATTACTAATTTATCATCAAAACCCCATATATAAATACACTTTCTTGATTCAGGAATAAATTTAAAGATAAAAAGCAACTACTGCAAATCAGGGTTAAAAACAAGAAGCTAAAGTCCATCAATAGCACAAAATCGAGCGAAATTACCTTATAAACTCAACCTTTGGCAAATAAGCCATCTGCAAAACTTGACAATTCATTATATGTAAAAATTTTCTTAGATATATAGCTTAGGTAACAGCAATCTGATAAGATTCCCAACAAGTAGAATAATCACTTGTTCTCTTTTTCTTGAACCAACTGATTTTGGTTATTTTTTGGGAAAGGAAAATAAAAATGTCTCATCTATTGTGGAAAACTTTGGTACTAAGTCCAGTAGTTTTGGGAGTGACGGTGTTGGTTTCCGCTAAGGCTATGGCTGCTGCTGAAGTAGCAAGTTCTTCTGAAGATACAAAACCAATAGCTGCTAATGCTTCAATATTCATTCAAACAGAGCAACCAAAAGTTAATCAGCAATTGGTTGCCCAAAAGACTGATGAAAATAAGGTTTTAGAAGAGGTTAATCGCTACAGTAACGAAGGCAAGAACCAGAATTCACTGTCTCAAGTCACATCAGTTTCTCAATTTTCTGATGTACAGCCGACTGATTGGGCATTCCAAGCTTTGCAATCCCTGGTTGAGCGCTACGGTTGTATTGCTGGATACCCAAATTCTACTTACCGTGGCAATCGGGCACTGACTCGTTATGAGTTTGCCGCAGGTTTGAATGCTTGTTTAGATCGAGTTAATGAACTGATTGCGACAGCAACTGCTGACTTGGTGACAAAACAGGATTTGGCGACTCTCCAGCGTTTGCAAGAGGAATTCTCGGCAGAACTGGCAACTCTACGCGGTCGAGTAGATTCTGTAGAAGCACGGACTGCTGAACTAGAAGCTAATCAGTTTTCCACTACTACAAAATTGGTGGGTGAAGCTATTTTTGCCGTTACTGATATTTTTGGCAATAATACTGGCGATGTAAATAATACTGTCTTCCAGGATAGGGTACGTTTAGACTTGCAAACCAGCTTTACGGGTAAAGACATTTTACACACCCGTCTTGCAGCCGGTAATGCACTAGCCTTTACACAAGTAGGAAATGATGGTGTTGGGATCAATACTGCTGAAGGCACACAAACATTTCAAATCGGCAGCACTACTAACAACAGTGTCATTATCGACTGGCTAGCGTATTACGTACCCATCGGCCCAGCCCAAGTTTACTTTGCGGCCACCGGAGGTATTCATAGCGATTATGTTGCCACTAACAACCCTTATTTTGAGGACTTTGATGGTGGTAATGGTGCCTTGTCTACTTTTGCTTCTGAAAGTCCGATTTATCGCATTGGTGGTGGTGCAGGTGCGGCACTGACTTTACCCTTTGGTAAGGGTGGCAGTTTTTTCAAACCAAGTTCACTGACTATAGGCTACTTGGCATCAAATGCTAATAATCCTGGGCCAAATCAAGGTTTGTTAGAAGGTAACTATGCAGCTTTGGGACAGTTGAACTTTAGTGTTGGCGATCGCTTATCTATAGCTGCTACCTACGTTCACGGTTATCATGGTGCTGGAGGTGGTAATTTATTCGATCTAGGTGGTGGTTTGGGTAGTGCTAACCGCGTTGTAGGTACTAATCAAGCTAACACCCTAACTACCTTAAACGGATCTTCCAGTAATTCTTACGGTATAGAAGCAGCTTTCAGACCAAGCGACAAACTGTCAGTTAGTGGCTTCATTTCTTACCACGATATCACAGGCTTTGGTGCTGGTGATGATTATGAAGCTTGGAGCTACGGTCTTGGGGTAGCCTTACCTGACCTTGGTAAAAAGGGTAACGTTTTAGGGATTTTTGCTGGTGCAGAACCTTATGCCCGTAACCGAGGAGGAGTTTTTGCTGGTACTGGTAATGATATACCTTATCACTTTGAAGGCTTTTACAAGTATCGCGTGTCAGATAACATCTCAATCACCCCTGGTGTAATCTGGTTGACCTCTCCTGGTCAAAACAGCAATAACGATGATGCAATTATCGGTACGCTGAGAACAACTTTCACCTTCTAAAGGTTTACAGCAATTTGCTTTAGGGACGCATAGTTATGCGTCCCTATGGTAATTTATCGAAACAGAATAAAGGCGTGTATTATTTGCTTAAAAGCTAGTTAAGGAGCAACTTAGATTCCAAACAATACTAACTTTAGCAACTTGGTATTATACTCAATACCTTCGCGCTCTTTGCGTCCTTCTCTAACGAGACGCTGCGCGAATGCGGTTCGTTCTTTTAATTCTCAGAATTAATGGGACGCTTAAAATACAATTATTTTGACTTTTGACTTTTGCCTTGCGGTACTGGGGATCTTTTTCAAAGCCAATTACCGATCGCAACCATTGGTGCCCAATATGCAGGATGATCGTACATGATATTGACACCTTCAGATGGCGGTAATTTCTTAGCATGAATCATTCTGATTTGAGCCGTTTGCAAAGCCTCTGCAATACTCATGCCAGTGTTGCGATAGTTGGCGTAAAATGTTTTCACTAGTTCGGATGTCGATTGATCGGTAACACTCCACAAAGATGCGATCGCACTTTTAACCCCAACTTGCAATGCAACTCCAGCTAATCCTAGTGTGGCACGATCGTCGCCAACTGCGGTTTCACAGGCAGTTAGCATGAGTAGTTCGACGCCATCTGATTTGCTGTTGAGGTTTCGCAGTGAGTTTTCTAATTGGCTAATGGTAAGTTTTTGGTTTTTCCCTGTGACAATGAAGGTGTCTTCAGGAATAATCCCAAATTGAGCGTGACTAGCTATGTGGACAATGGGATATGTAGTTTTGTCAAGTGTTTGCTGAAAACTTTCGGGGAGAAAATTATCGTCAATCAGGGGGGTATGATTGGGGAATATACTTTCAACTGCATTGACTTCATCGGGAACTGCAAAAAGCTGTTCAAAAGTCTTGCCATCGATGGTTGCTTCTTTTGTCAAACCCAAAATTAACGCCTTTTGCGTACTGCGATCGCGTAGTTTAGGTGTGTTAAGTCGTAAACTGGGAGTTGTCGCAACTGCGTAAGTTTCGACTAAATATTTGTGTTGTTTGCTGTCATAAAGTGCCGCCATTGGAACGCTACGCAAGAAGCCATCCTGAATAAATACTAGAGTTTTGACTTTCTGCGGTTTGATATCTTCAGCAAAAGGGCGAATTATCCAATCATAAAGCTGTGATGCAATTGTTGTATCGTAGTTAATTTCTTCTCTTTTAACTAGTCCGGTGCGAAACTCGGCAATTTTTTTCTGTAGGGTATCGCTGCTAACTATTTTCTCACCTTGTTGATTGGGGTCTTCAATCCACTTAAATTTAGTTGCTTGATTGGGTAACTGCAATAATATCCCGGTTTTGCCATCTAAAATTATTGAACTCAAAAAGCCAGTATTCTTAAACGCTACACTATTATCTTCGAGGAGTTCACCCACCTGTTTGGGATTCAACCCACTTAAAATGCAATCATTGCCAAAATAATTCTGTAATTCTGCGAGTTTCAACGCATCGATGGTGTTAACTACTTTCGATAGTTCCTTCGCACGTCCTTCGTCTGCAATTGCCCCAACTCCTAGCAAATCGAGCCGCGATTGTGCCAATGTCCGGTATAATGGTCGAACGACATCGCGGAAGTCAAACTGTACATCTCGTTCGGCAGTCAAAATATCCTGGCGGATATCTTCTAAGGTATCAAATGCTCGTTGATAAGATGCGATCGCTTCTTCTTTTCGCTTCTGTTCGTCTAAAATCCGTCCGGCTTGCCACTCCCACAAATATAAGCTATCTTTTGCACTCAACTTGCTGTCTGCTGCGATGATAGCAGCTTGGGTATATTTTAATGCCTTCTGATTTTTTAATGCTTTTTCATTATCTAAGCTACATTCCCAGAAATGGCCCAAAGCACCATTAGAATAAGAAATTAGGCGATTATCTTGTAGTTTTTTACTCGTTAATACTGAGTTTTCGAGTAAATTTAATGCTTCGTTGTCCCCAGATAAAACCAGATGAGTTGGACAGTAGATAAAGGGTGAAGTTCCTTGAGCATCGCGTTGCAAGTATGCTAAATCAATTGCGCCATAGACTTTTGTGGCAGAATCGGGCAAACCTTCGAGAACTTTTAAAGCATCCTTAAGGGCTTTGTTAAACTCCTCATCATTAATAAATTTGCTCTTATTTGTCTGGGAAGCCAACTGAATGAAATTTAATAATCCCCGCATCTCTGCTAAAGGTTGTTTTTCGTTGCGGGCGAGTTTTATACTATTTTTAAAATATTGATAAGCTCTGTCGTAGTCTTGTTGTGAATTTTGAATAAATTCTTTTTCTTTACTAAAAATACCAGCCTTCTTTGCCGAATCTGCTTGTAACTCTCGCAATTGACCGCGACTTTTGTAAGTATTACCCAAACTATTAAACACCAAAAATTTAGATTCGAGAGCAACTTGTTGCGCTGTGTCTAAATACTTAATTGCTTGGTCGTAACTTCCGATTAAGCGATATGCTTCACCGAGAATACCCAAAGCTGCAACATGACCGCGTTTGTCGTTGTATTTGGTGGCGATTTGTTCGGCACTTTCTGGAGTGCATTTTTCTTCTTGATTTAGTTTATTTTCGGAGTTTTTCGACTTATCTACTAGTTTGCCACACAAAAGTGCGATCGCTTTGCGAGGTTGCCCTAAATTGCTGTAAACTTGGGCAAGTTCTGACTTCATGCGTCCTACTTGCTGGATATTATTCACTGTATTATAGTCATTAATTGCTGCCGATAACGATGCGATCGCTGCTTTGCTTTCTCCTATTTGTTGGTAGGAGCGCGCCAAATTTTCATTTACAACTGCTGTAACTGACGGATTATTTTTATCTTGATTTAATGCCTCTTGCCAATTTTTTATAGCATTAACAAAATCTCCGGCATGATAGTCTTTAATTCCTTGTTCAACTAGTGCAGTGACATTTGGAGTTTGTGCAGATACAACTTGTCCAAACAATAAACAAATTATGAGACTTGCTAAAAATAATACTTTAATTAATCGATGGCGATTTAGTTTTTGGTATTGCTGGGTGAAGAGGTGAATTAGCTTTGCAGATAAAAAAATTCGAGTGGCGGAATCTGCTGCTCGAAACTTCTCCCCTTGGGAGAAGCGAAACGCGAATGGTGGTCGTAAAGGTTTAGAGAGTAAGAGCTTGAGATATTTTTTTGGGGATTTCATATTTTAATTCCGCAATCTCTGGATCTGGTATTCGGTTTAGATAAGTTGTTTTTTATACAGATATTTTTTGCGATCGCCAGTTATTCCCAATCAATTGATAGAGGAAATACTTGTATGGCTTTTATTTTTAACTTACCAGAAAAAGCATCGAAAACTGAGTTTTTACAAGGTGTGCAGTTTTATGCAATTTGTCTTGCATTTAGTGACTGGAAGTGCAAGCTACATAAATAAAACTTAAAATACTTAATTTTGGATTAGACTTAGTTATTTTAGCCTCAGACTAACGATTTATACGAGTATTTGGCGCATTTTAGATGGATTATAGCCACACATTTGAAAATGACAGTTTCTTAAGCAAACTTAATTTCACTCATGTCTGGTATGAAGTCTTCTACTGATACGATGAGATGATTATACAAGTATTAATACCCTCTGAATCTGGAAAATGAAATTACTCAAGGACTTTCAAGCGTCGTGGAAAGATACCTTAGTTTGCTGCTTAAATGT
This sequence comes from Nostoc sp. NMS9, assembly GCF_017114995.1. Lineage (GTDB taxonomy): Bacteria > Cyanobacteriota > Cyanobacteriia > Cyanobacteriales > Nostocaceae > Nostoc. Next base: position 170,076 of record NZ_JABXKL010000015.1, read on the forward strand.
AGTGGCATTGAGCGGATGGGTAAGTGTGTTAGCCGAGCTTACCGTAGGTATCGCACTTTCTGAAAAACCTGCCTTTGCTCAGAGTAAAATCATCCCCGATAATAGTCTTGGCGCTGAAAGTTCTGGTGTTGTACCTTTTGATAGTGTTGGTTTTCCAATTGATGTAATTAACGGTGGAGCAATTCGCCAAGCAAACTTATTTCATAGCTTTCAAGAGTTTAATGTTGGCAAACTTCGAGGCGTTTATTTCCGAAACCCTAGCAACGACATTCAAAATATTCTAGCTCGCGTTACAGGTCAGAATCGCTCGGATATTTTTGGTACTGTAGGAATTTTCAATGCTATTGGTGTCACATCCAATCCTAATTTATTTTTAATTAATCCCAATGGGATTGTGTTTGGGAAAAATGCCAGCTTGGATGTTGGTGGTTCATTTATCGCAACCACAGCCAATGCTGTTCAGCTTAGTAATAAAGGATTATTTAGTGCCTCTGAACCTGAAACAAGCAATTTATTGACAGTTAATCCCTCAGCCTTATTTTTTAATACTCTCTCACCGCAGGCAATTATCAACCGTTCCATCGCAACCACAACCCTCAGAGGAGATCCAACTTTTGGACTTCTAGTTCCAAAGACTCAGAGTTTATTACTGCTGGGTGGTGATATCAAATTAGACGGTGGGTTGATGGCAGCTGAGGGTGGTCGTATCGAATTAGGTGGAGTAGTAGGTCAAGGAGCAGTAGGATTAAACTTTGATGACAATAATCTCAAGTTAAGTTTTCCAGATAATGTAGCTCGCTCCGATTTATTGTTCGCTAATGGAGCAATAGTCTCTACCAATGGCAATGGCGCTGGTACTATACAGTTGTACGGCAACCGTGTCATGCTTACCGATGCTTCAAAAATCCTATCAATAACGCGAGGTTCAACACCTGGCGAAGAAGTTGTAATCCGTGCTAACCAGCTCACAATTCAAGATGGGTCAAACGTATCTGTTGGTACAACAGGTCAGGGACAAGGAGGCAATTTACGCATTATTGCACCAGATTCAGTGAAAGTAAGTGGTGCAACAGTAGATGAGCAGTCTTCCAGTGGTCTGTTCGTACGCACGCAAGGCGATGGAGCAGCAGGAAACCTCCAGATTGAGACTGAGAAGTTGACTATCCAGGATGGAGCAGTGGTAGCAGCAGATACTTTTGGTGGAGGAAATGCGGGAAACATAACTATTCGTGCTGCCGAAGTGGAATTGATTGGAGCATCCACCAACAATCAGCTCTTAAGCACCTTATCGACTCAGGTTAATCGAAGGGCAAGTGGAAATGGGGGAAATCTGACAATAACAGCTGGGCGATTGATTGTTAGAGATGGAGCACAAATAGTAACGGGTACTTTAGGTCAGGGGCTGGGAGGTACTTTGACCATAGCAACTTCAGATTCTGTGGAATTGCTGGGCGCAACTTTAGATAAACAGGCTATTAGTCGTCTGGTTACGCAAACGGAAGGTTCTAAAGCTGCTGGTGATTTGACATCACGACCAGGCAATTGTCTGTCCGAGATGAGGCGCAAATATCAGCTGCTACCCTTGGTGCAGGAAAGGGGGGAAGCATAAATATTAATACTTCGGACTCTGTAGAGTTAGCTGGAACTGTAACTCTTGCAAATGGAGCGCTCGGTGTTGGAGGGATAATTACCCAAGCTTTTGATGTTGGGGATGCTGGTGATATAAAAATTAAAACTGGCCAGTTGAATGTCCGCGATTGTTCACTAGTATCGGCTGATACTACTGGCATTGGGAATGCTGGAAATATAAGAGTTACAGGCAAAAAATTAACAGTTGAAGGAGGAGCACAAATATCCGCTTCTACAATCGGTTTAGGAAAAGGAGGAAGTTTAACGATTGATGCAAAAGAAGTGGAAGTGATTGGAAGAACGAACGGAAATAGACGATTTCCCAGTCTTTTGACAACACAATCTGGCGATTTTGCTATTCAAACTCCCGAACAAAATATAGGAAGCGGATCTGCTGGCAATTTGACTATTTTGGCTGAGAATTTAAGTGTCCGGGATGGGGCAGAAATATCAACAAGAACTTTTAGTGGGGGAAAGGGAGGAAGTTTAACTATTAATATAGGTAAAACCTTGCAAACTAATAATGGAGTAATCTCAGCTACCTCTGCTCAAACTTCTGGAGGTAACATTACGATTACTGCTAAAGATATCCGTCTGCGTAATAACAGCAACATTTTAACTAATAGTGGTGGAGGCAATGGAGGCAACATTACTCTCAATGCTAATACTATCATCGCTTTGGAAGGCAGTAATATCCTTGCCTTTGCGCCTAAAGGTCAAGGCGGCAACATCACTTTTAACACCCGCGCTTTCCTTAGTTCTCCTCTTTACTACCCTACTGCCCCAACTACTGATGCAGTTACCCTTGAGGCACTAAATCGCGATAGCCGCGTAGATGTTAACGCCAGTGGTGCGGTTTCTGGAACAATTACAGGAGTACCCGACACTACATTTATCCAAAACAGCCTCACCGAATTACCACAAAACGCGATTGATACCAACGCACTGATTGCCAATAGCTGCATTTCACGCGGCACCAAGCGACAAGAAAACTCTTTTACAATTACAGGTTCTGGTGCTTTACGCAATAGTCCAGGAGATCTGTTAATTTCAGCCTATACAACTGGTGATGTGCGTAGTGTGGAACCAACACCACATCCTTGGAAAAAAGGCGACCCAATAATTGAACCACAAGGATTGTATCGATTACCCAATGGGCAATTAATCTTGAGTCGAAGTTGTTAAAACAAAATATTGCACATATCGGGAAAATCGCATACACAGTTTTCTGCAAAATGGGACGCATAATCATGCAATTACCCGATACAAAAATCATGCAACTATAGGTAAATGCATTACCTAGTCGTCTACCTGCTCGTGGATTTTATTTGAATTTATCCAAGGTAAATTATTTATGAATAAAGCACATCATCCTCAAAAAGCCAGTATTAAAAGTATTCTTTTTTTATCACTAATATCCACTGCATTCAGCCAAGCTTCGCCAGCCCAGGCACAAATCACACCTGATAATACTCTGGGTGCAGAGACTTCTCGACTCAATCAAAATCTGATAATTAATGGCGCACTGGGTGACAAAATTGATGGCGGTGCAAAACGTGGCAGCAATCTTTTTCATAGTTTCAGCGAGTTTAATATCGAAGATGGGCAACGAGTATATTTTGCTAACCCCACTGGAATAGAAAATATATTAACGCGGGTAACAGGTGGGAATGCATCAAATATTTTCGGGACATTGGGAGTTGCTGGTGCAGCAAATTTGTTTTTGATTAATCCCAATGGGATTGTGTTTGGACAGAATGCGCGGTTAGATGTGCAGGGTAGTTTTGTCGGGACAACAGCCAATGGAGTGCAGTTTGGCAATCAGGGTATTTTCAGTGCCACCAATCCTCAAGCACCACCATTGTTGACGATAAATCCTTCGGCGTTGTTCTTTAATCAGATTAATCAAGGTGCAGGAATTCAAAATAACTCAATTGCACGAGCCGGAACAGACCCAGCAGGTTTTAATGCATCTGGTTTACGAGTAGCAGATGGTAAAAGTTTGCTGCTAGTGGGCGGTAATGTCAGCATAGATGGCGGCCAGTTAAATGCTTATGGCGGGAGAGTTGAATTAGGGGGGTTAGCAGCACCTGGAAATGTCAATCTTCTTTTTAATGGAGATAATCTCAGCTTGAAATTTCCTGAGAATGTGACTCGTGCAGATGTATCGCTTACCAATGAAGCGCGTGTGTATGTAGAAGCTGCTGGTGGCGGTGATATTGCGATTAATGCTCGCAACATAGATATTTTGGGAGGGAGTCTGCTGAATGCTGGTATCGCTGAAGGTTTGGGTCAACCAGAGGCGACTGCGGGGGATATTACCCTTAATGCTACGGGGGAAATCAAAGTTGCTGACTCCGGGAGTAAGATTCGTAATCTTGTGCGTGAAGATTCAAAAGGCAATGGCGGTAATATTTTCATAGATTCTGGCTCATTCTTATTACGAGACGGCGCTCGACTTAATGCCTCAACTTCTGGAGAAGGGAATTCAGGGAATGTGACAGTGCGTACAAAAGATGCTGTTTCCCTTGCAGGTGGTAGCATTTTCAATAATGTGGAATTCGGAGGTGTGGGCAACAGTGGAGGTATTAACATCAGAGGTAGTTCCCTTTCCCTCACTGACGGCGCTCAACTGCAAAGTGGAATTCGTGGAACAGATACCGACCTGGCAGGTGGACGAGGAAATGGGGGAAATATCGATATTAATGTCACTGGTGCGGTGACTATTTCTGGAACAAAAGACGGAAGTACTAGTGCAATTTTCACTGATGTGGAAACTGGAGCAAGAGGTAATGGGGGAAATATCAACATCTCAAATGGCTCCTTCTCCCTAATTGATAACGCTTTACTCGTAGCTAGCACTAGCGGACAAGGTTTAGATTCATCAAACAGTCAGGCAGGAAATATTACTCTCAATACTAGAGAAAAAATAGAAGTTGCAGGGTCAGACAGTGCTATCCGTAGTAGTTTGCTCATGGGAGGAGTTGGGAATGGCGGTAATATTTTCATAGATTCTGGCTCATTCTCATTACGAGATGGCGCTCAAATTTCTGCCTCAACTTCTGGACAAGGGAACGCGGGAAATGTGACAGTGATTACAAAAGATGCTGTTTCCCTTGTAGGTAGTAATATCTTCAATAATGTGGAAGCAGGAGGTGTGGGCAACAGTGGAGGTATCAACATCAAAGGAAGTTCCCTCTCCCTCACTGATGGCGCTCAACTGCAAAGTGGAATTCGTGGAGCAGATAACGACCTAGTAGCTGGACAAGGAAATGCAGGAAGTGTCGATATTAATGTTACTGGTGCAGTGACTATCTCTGGAACAAAAGACGGAAGTGCTAGTGCAATTTTCACTGATGTGGGAACTAGAGCAAGAGGTAATGGGGGTAATATAAATATTTCAAGTGGCTCATTCTCCCTAATTGATAACGCTTTACTGGTGGCTAGCACTAGTGGACAAGGTTTAAATTCACCTAACAGTCAAGCAGGAAATATTACCCTCAACGCTACAGGAAAAATAGAAGTTGCGGGGGAAGACAGTGCTATCCGCAACAATGTAGGAACGGGAGCAGTTGGCAATGGCGGTAACATTTTCATAGATTCTGGCTCATTCTTATTACGAGATGGCGCTCGACTTATTGCCTCAACTTCTGGACAAGGAAATGCAGGAAATGTGACGGTAATTGCAAAAGATGCTGTTTCTCTTGCAGGTGGTAGTATATTCAATAATGTGGAATCTGGAAGTGTAGGCAATAGTAGAGGTATCAACATTAGAGGAAGTTCCCTCTCCCTCTCTGATGGCGCTCAACTACAAAGTGGAATCCGTGGAGCAGATACCAATCTGGCAGGTGGACAAGGGAATGGGGGAAATGTCGATATTAATGTTACTGGTGCGGTGACTATCTCTGGAACAAAAGGTAAACTTCCTAGTGCAATTTTCACCGATGTGGGAACGGGAGTAAGAGGTAATGGCGGTAACATTACTATCTATTCTGGTGACTTCTCATTAAAAGACGGTGCTGGACTTTCCGCCTCAACTTCTGGACAAGGGAATGCGGGGAATGTGACAGTGATTGCAAAAGATGCTGTTTTCCTTGCTAGTAGTGACATTTTCAGTAATGTGGAATCTGGAGGTGTGGGTAAAGGTGGCTACATCGACATTAATGCTACTTCACTCTTAATCACTGATGGCGCTCGACTTGAAGCCTCAACTTCTGGACAGGGGAACGCGGGCAATATCACAATAGGGACTTCTGATTCTATTTCCCTTTCTGGATTTGAAACTGCCATATTAAGCAATGTAGAAGATGGTGGTGTTGGCAAAGGTGGCAATATTAATATCAATGCTGCTTCTCTTTCTTTACTAAATGGCGCTCAATTACAGACTCTAGTTCGTGGAGCTTCCGAAGAGCTAGATGCAGGTCAGGGGAATGCAGGCAATGTGAATATTAAAACTAGTGGTTCTGTTACTATTGCTGGTCAAGCAAACAAATTTATATCTGGAATTATTAGTGCTTTTGATGGAAAGAAAGGGAATGCAGGAAATATTACTATTGATTCTGGCTCTTTATCACTAACAGATGGCGCTCAAATATCTTCCGGCACCTTTGCACAAGGGAATGGGGGAAACATAACAATACGAGCTTCTGATTTTGTTTTGCTTTCAAATACAGGAGTTTCTAGCGGAGTGGAAGAAGAAGCTGAAGGGAAAGGTGGCAATATTGATATTCGTGCAGATTCTCTATCACTCAAAGATAAAGCTCAAATACTTACTAGTAATTCTGGAAAAGGAAGTTCAGGCGATGTTAATATCAATGTAGGTTCTCTCTCCTTGAAAGATGGCACTGAAATAAGTACTAGCACTTTTGGAAAAGGAGATGCAGGCAATGTCAATATTAAAGTCTTAGGTGTAGCCACAATTGCATCTGAAAATAATCAATTTCCTGCTGTAATTGCTAGCCTTGTAGGTAGTAAAGGAATTGGTAACGGGGGAAATATTACTATTGATTCAGGTTCTTTATCGTTAAGTAATGATACCCAATTGCTTGCCAGTACCATTGGACAAGGAGATGCGGGAAATGTGATAATACATACTTCTGATTCTCTCATTCTTACAAATAGTAACATTTTCAGTACAGTGGAAGCAGGCGGTGTTGGCAACGGAGGAAACATTGACATCTATGCAGGCTCACTATCACTACTCAATAGTTCTCAACTGCAAACCTCTGTTCGTGAGGCTTTAGAAACAGAGAATGCAGGAGAGGGAAATGCAGGTAATATCAATATAAAAGTCCCAGGAGCAGTAACAATTTCAGGGAAAAAAGAAATATTTTCTAGTGGTATAAACAAGATTTTTGGCAGTGGAATTCGTAGCCTTTTAGAAGTAGGGACAAAAGGTAGCGGGGGAAATATTACTATCGATGCAGGTTCTTTGTCTCTGGATGATGAAGCTCAAATTGTTGCAGGTACATTTGGAGAAGGAAAAGCAGGTAACGTGACAATACGTGCATCTGATTTTGTTTCCTTAGACCATGATGCCAGAATTTTCGCCACTGTGGAATCAGGGGGTGTAGGAAGAGGAGGTAATATTGACATCAACGCAAGCTCACTATCACTACTCAATGGTTCTCAACTGAAAACTTCGGTTCGTAGACCTGATGGACAAGGAGATGCAGGAGATGTCAATCTTAATGTCTCTGGTGCGATAACTATTTCTGGTGGAAGTGATACATTTCGTAGTGGAATTGTTAGCCGAGCCGAAACAGGTACACAAGGTAATGGAGGAAACATTACTATTAATTCAGCTTCCTTATCTCTACAAGATGGTGCTCAACTAGAAGCCAGTACAGATGGACAAGGTAATTCAGGCAATATCCAAATTAATGTAAGGGACATTATAAATGTTTCTGGAACTAATCAAGAGACAGGATTTCCTAGTGCTTTATTGACATTTACTAATTCTAATTCTCAAGGCAAAGGTGGTGATATCACCGTAAACACCAATATCTTTCGCGTATCAGACGGCGCTTTACTGGATGCAGGCACTACAAATAATCAAAAGGGTGGCGATATTACAGCAAATGCAAATATATTTGAAGCACTCAATGGTGGACAACTCACCACCACTACTTTAGGCGATGGACGTGCAGGTAAAATTACAGTCAACGCTACTGATAAAGTAATAATTAGTGGTAGTGACTCTAATTACAATGACAGAATTGCTAAATCTTTTGGTCTAGTGGTAAATATCGGTGCTAACAGTGGCTTATTTGTCAGTTCCACAGGTTCAGGAATCACAGGTGACATCGAAGTCAACTCACCCAAAATTACCTTAGACAATCAAGGTAAACTCAACGCTGAATCTGCATCCGGTAACGGTGGTAATATCAAAGTTAACAGTGATTTACTCTTACTCCGTCATGGCGCTCAAATTTCCACCAGCGCAGGTACAGAAAAATTAGGTGGCAATGGCGGTAATATTAATATCAACTCAAAATTTATCGTTGCAGTTCCCGAAGAAAATAGCGATATCAGCGCTAACGCCTTTACAGGAAGTGGTGGAAACATCCAAATCAACTCGCAAGGTATTTTTGGTATCGAATCACGTCCAAAACTAACCGAAAAAAGTGATATTACCGCCAGTTCGGAATTAGGCGTTTCTGGTGTAACAAATATCAATACACCCGATAACAGTTCTATTCAAAACAGCTTCATTGGATTATCACCAAACGTCATCGATACCAACGCACTCATTGCCAATAGCTGCATTTCACGCGGCATCAAGCGACAAGAAAACTCTTTTACAATTACAGGCTCTGGTGCTTTACGCTATAGTCCAGGAGATGTGTTAACTTCAGCCTACACAACTGGTGATGTACGTAGTGTTGAACCAACACCACGTCCTTGGAAAAAAGGCGACCCAATAATTGAACCACAAGGATTGTATCGATTACCAAATGGGCAATTAATCTTGAGTCGAAGTTGTTCAAAATAAATATTGCACATATTGGAAAAATCGCATACACAGTTTTCTGCAAAATGGGATGCACCATCATGCGATCGCACCATCCAATTCATGCAACTATATATGCATAAATGGTGAATGCATTACCTAGTCATCTCCCTTAATCTGAGTATTAAAGAAACGGTTCAGAAAGGAGAGCAAAAATGATGAATTTAAGTTCCAACAAACTGATGGGTAACTTTTCCAAAAAAGCTGGCAATTTGCTTGCACTGCTTCTTGTAGCAGGAACTTGGCAAGCTTCAATTCCTATTGCTCTACTCGTGACATCTTCTGCGTTACTTACTGCTGAGGTTGCACATGCTGTAGATTCGATGCCCGTTACGCTCATTCAAGGATTTGGTTGGGACTCCTCACATAGCGCATACAAGGTCTTGATTCAAACTAGCAGCGGCAACCAATACTTCGTATGGTATGATCAGTTGATTGGAGCAAAGGTTGGTTCGGTGGTTACGCTCACATACGAAGGATCTGGCTCTTCCCTCTGGTTCTACAAATTAATCAACATTGGGAATGGAAAAGAATCAAACATCAATCGATATTTAAGAGCCAATTAAGCTTCCACATCTATAAGCCAGTTTCCAACTAAACGAAACGGTGTCCAAAATCAAAATTCTTTGTAGTTTTTTGACTGCTACAACTGTTTTTTTGATGGCGACAATCTTAATGTAATCTAGCTAGTTTTAAAAGCGATCGCATACATAAATCCTAGTATCTAAAATGCGATCGCTTTGATTGACGCAAGCATCAGAAATCGCATCTTGATTATTTACACTTTTATGCAATTATCAAGAAAAATATTATGGTATTTTAATTAAATAATAAATAATATCCTCTTTCAGGCTGAAGTCTGAAACCACGATCATAGAGGCTTTATTAACATCATGTCTGCTTGATTAATTATTAAACAGAAGTCGGATATCTGGGTATTTTTCTTCTCAGATACCCGATGGTGACTTGCAAAAATTATTTTACAAATTTTATATATCATATATCAACAATGGGTTCATACTTTCGGTTTCAAAAGCTTTTTTTCATATTACTTACCTGCATTAGCATCACTCCGCTTGCAGTATTTGCACAATCGACACCCCCACCAGGAGTCACAATTCCTCCCGATATACCAGGGAAAGTCGAAGAAACTCAACCCCAACCATCACCGACACCAACTCTTCCACCCACACCACCGACACCAACTGTCCCCATACTCCCATCACCCCCACAGGAAAATCTACCCGATACAGCTTTTCCTAGCGGTGAAAAGTTCTTTGTCAAAGAAATTCAAGTTACAGGCTATTCTGTTTTAGGAGATGAAATCATCAAGTTAAAAAAGCCTTTAGAAAATAAAAACATCACATTTGAGCAGTTATTGCAACTGCGATCGCAAATCACTAAACTCTATGTTGATAATGGCTATATCACTAGTGGTGCATTTATTTCCAACAATCAAAATGTTGCTAGCGGTGTCGTGCAAATTCAAGTTGTGGAAGGCGAACTCGAAGGAATTTCCATTTTCGGGTTACAAAGATTGCAGCCTGGGTATGTGCGTTCCCGGATTAAACGGCTTGCAGGTAAGCCTTTAAATCAAAAAAGTATCGAACAAGCGCTACAATTATTACAACTTGACCCCGTGATTCAACGAGTTAATGCCGAGTTAACCGCAGGTAGCACTCCCGGAAATAATATTTTACAGGTGACAATTACCGAATCGCCACCATTCCACCTTGGAGTTACCTTTGCAAATAACCAATCAACTAGCGTAGGCTCAGAACAAGGGAGTGTTTTTCTTACTCATGATAATTTATTAGGATTTGGGGATAAATTTAGTGCTGAATATGGTGGTAGCAAAGGTTTAGACATTTACGATATCAATTATTCTATTCCCTTCAACGCCTTAGATGGAACCATTGGTGTCCGCTACAGCAACAGCGCTAGCCGCATTATTGAAAGTGAATTTCGTGACTTAAATATCCGCAGCGAAGCCGAAACCGTTTCTTTTAACGTCCGTCAACCGCTAATCCACAGGCCAAACAGAGAATTTGCTCTATCGTTAGCATTCGATTTACGGCGCAGTCAAACCTACATACTCAATGATATCCCCTTCTCCTTTACCGAAGGCCCCGAAGATGGGGAATCAAGAGTTACGGTAATTCGCTTTTCTCAAGATTGGTTACAACGTAATGCTAACAGTGTTCTAGCAGCGCGATCGCAATTTAGTTTTGGGATTGATGCAATTGACGCAACTGTTAACGATAGTGGTACTGATGGGCGTTTTTTCTCTTGGGTGGGACAATTTCAATGGGTACAACGACTATCTCCCCGCATCTTGATGCTAGCTAAAGTTAACACTCAACTTACACCTGATTCCTTACTTTCATTGGAAAAAATTAGCATTGGGGGAGTTGATACAGTGCGCGGTTACGATCAAAATCAAATTGTTGCTGACAATGGGGTAGTTGGAGGTGTAGAAGTTCGGATTCCCCTAGCTTCAAATGTAGAAACCCTACAGTTAATTCCATTTTTTGACATCGGTACAGCTTGGAATAATCGCGGTATTAATGCCGACCCGCAAACCCTTGCCAGCTTGGGGTTGGGCTTGAACTGGCAACCTTTTAACGGTTTGGTATTGCGTGCAGACTATGGTATACCATTGATGGGAACAAGCGATCACGGTAGTTCACTGCAAGAGAATGGCTTTAATTTTTCAGTACGCTATCAGCCTTTTTAAAAGCGAGATTTCTAGATTGAGTAGGTAGTAGTCTGTCAAGAAATAATTGACGAATAAATTTTCTGTAGAGACGGCCATTTATCGCGTCTCTCCAAGCGTCAAAATTGCTTTGACAGACCAGTAGGCATAATTCAACATAAAAAAAATCCTAGTTTGTAGTGAGCGATTCATCGCTCAAAGCAAGGATAACTACTAAACCTTATGAACCAAATACAAGCTGAACCAAAAACATTTACTTTCGATGAATTTATCAAATGGTATCCAGAAACCTCACAACTGCGCTACGAATTACATAATGGGGTAATTGTTGAAATGCCTAAACCTAGAGGCAAACATTCCAAATTAACAGGTTCCCTAATTGAAAAACTTCTTATAACTATTAGAGAGACAGCTAAAGGCGATATTTGGTTTATTCCTAGAGAATCGATAGTTAAACCTAATCGCCATCAGTCAGGTTACGAACCGGATATCATTGTTCTGAACCAAGAAACTATTGATACTGAAACACGTTGGGAAAGTGAATCAGTCATTCAAAATTCAACTTCCGTCAAATTAATAGTAGAAGTTGTGAGCAGCAATTGGCGTGACGATTACTATGACAAGTTCGGGGACTATGAGGAGATGGGTATCCCCGAATACTGGATTGTAGATTATGCCGGGTTAGGAGGACGTGATTTTATTGGAAACCCCAAACAACCTGCTCTTTTTGTGTGCGAACTAGTTGATGGAGAATATATAAAAAAGCTATTCAGGGGTAGTGATGTGATTATCTCCCCCAGCTTTCCCAAACTTAACCTAACCGCGCAACAGGTTTTTGATTTAGCTTTGTAATAGCAATGCTCCTTCTCATTTGAATGAGAAGCGCTAAGTAGATAAAACTTTTGTTCGTAGTGAGCGATTTATCGCTCTATTCTATATATAGTCGAAAACGTGGATGTTCCACGTATCGACTCAAAGCATTGTTAACGATCATTTCGTCAGCATATTCAAAGCCTGCACCGTAGGCATCTGCATAGGCGTAGCCCGCCGTAGGCATCGCTAACTCTAGTAGCATAAGGGTACTAAGCTAAAAACGGACGCGCCAGAAAAAAGCTAGAAACTGATTTAGCATCTACCGGTTCTCCCTCCAGAATAGCTTTTTCTAATTCTTCAGGAGTCATAAACACAGTTTCGATATCCTCGTCTCCATCTTGTGGTGGTGGTGTCTCCAGCTTTTCTAAATCTCGCGCCAGAAAAGCATAGATGATTTCATCAGAATAGCCAGGAGCTAGGAAAAATTCGCCTAACTTGTCCCATTTTTGGGCACTATAGCCAGTTTCTTCGGCAATTTCACGCTGTATTGTTTCTAAAGGCTCTTCAGTTCCTTCCACTGTCCCCGCTGGAAATTCTAATATCCGTCCCTGAATTGCAAAACGATACTGGCGCACCAGTATAAGTTTACCTTCCGCTGTCACAGGTACAGCTAGAGCACCGCCAGGGTGACGAATACATTCCCATTCTCCTTCCGAGTTATTCGGTAAACGCAAACGATTAACTTCAAAATCGAACTTGCGTCCTTTATGAAACAGGCGTTGTCTCAGCAGTTGTGGTAATTCTCTACCTAATGGCATAGTAAAATCTGATTATCTGTGAATACAGAGCAAAAATCAGTGTTCTTCTGCTTTTAAGGATGGTAATTTTAATTGTCCATCCATAAATGTACATCAGAACAGTCTACCTCTTTCAGCAGCTCTTTAATAACACACCCGGAAAGTGGTTCTATCCAATCTGGGGCAATTTCTGCCAGTGGGACTAACACAAAGGCGCGATCCCGCATTCGTGGATGGGGAATCTGGAGATTTGGTGTATCCAAAGTAATGTCATCATATAATAACAAATCCAAATCTAGAATTCGTGGCCCCCAGCGTTCCTGACGCACACGCCCAAATTGTTGTTCAATTCCTAACAAAATTTCTAATAACTGCTGGGGGAGTATTTCTACCTGCAATGTGACGCAGCCGTTGAGGTAATCTGGCTGTGGTGGCCCGACAGCTTTGGTTTGATACCAATGGGATCTGGCTTCTAAAACAATACCTGGCGTTTGAGCTAAAGTCTCTATAGCTGCTTCTAAAATTGTCTGGGAATCGCCGATATTGCTACCAAGAGCAACAGCGCTTCGTCTTAGCTCTGCTTCGTCGTAGCCCGGTGTAGACATTATACTTTCCTGACATAAGCCGTTTTCGGGCTGTCTTTGCGGATACTTGTCAATAGCTTTTATATTCGCAGTAGTTATAAAAATTGCAGCATTTTTTACAAAACTAAATTAACCAAATTTAAAAAACATTATTTTATAGTGAATTCAGTTAATTATTTATAGGATATTATACTAACACAATGGTAGTGCTATAACCCCAAAGTTGATTGATGGTGGTTATATAATTGCTTACTACTTTGAGCGAGGAACTGACGTGGGGAAGCTTACCTCCTGGTTCAAGCGAAGACCAACTAATTTGAGTGACTCTGGACAAGGAGGAACGAATGATAGCTTACCACCAGCACATCTGGCGCAGACGAGGCAGTTACTGAGCAAAATGAAAATTTTACCATCTAAGATGAGGGTCAATCGGGCAACTGGCGCTAGACCACTCTATCGCCGCATCTGGTTTTGGGCAGGTTTGGGTGTTGGTGGTGGGATAGTTGCCCTGATCTACGGCATCAATTTAATAGATCGGACTTTGCCAGATCAGTCCGAGTTGAATGCTGTGTTTCGAGAGCAAACACTAACCATTAAAGCTGCTGATGGCGCTATATTACAACAACAAGGTGAAGCGACCAGAGAACAGCTAAAGCTAGAACAAATACCAGATAATTTAAAAAAAGCTTTCATCGCCTCAGAAGATAGAAGATTTAGGCAACACAACGGAGTCGATCCGCAAGGGATTGTCAGAGCGGGTTTGAATAATTTGCGATCGCAAGGTGTGGTAGAAGGTGGTAGCACCATCACTCAACAGCTAACGCGGATTCTCTTTTTGAAACAAGAGCAGACAATCTGGCGCAAACTCAAAGAAGTCCGCCTTGCCCAAAAAATGGAGCAAGAATTAACCAAAGATCAGATTTTAGAGCGTTACCTGAATCTGGTTTATTTGGGATCTGGAGCTTATGGTGTGGCAGATGCCGCCTGGGTATACTTTAGTAAGTCCCCAGACCAACTTTCCCTCGCGGAAATGGCAACGATCGCTGGATTAGCTCCTGCTCCTAGCTTGTACGCCCCAGACAAAAATCCCGAAGCGGCAAAACGGCGGCGGGACTTGGTATTGCTACGGATGCAAGAAGATAAAGTAATTACACCAGAGCAAAGGCAGGCAGCAGTTCAGGAGCCATTAACCCTCAAAAGCAGTTTACCCAAGCGAGTCCAAGTAGAATCACCCTACTTTACCAGCTACATCCAAAAAGAATTGCCCAAGTATGTTTCTCCTAATGTGTTAAAAAGTGGAGGTCTAGTAGTAGAAACCACGCTCAACCCAAGTTGGCAGAAGGTGGCAGAAGAAGCAGTTGCGAAAACATTGCGAAATCAAGGACGCTGGGAAAACTTTAAACAAGCTGCAATGGTGGCCATAGACCCCCGCAACGGTGAAATTAAGGCAATGGTTGGGGGAAAAGACTTTGGTAAAAACCAGTTTAATCGAGTTACCCAGGCACAACGGCAGCCAGGATCGACATTTAAAGGGTTTGTATATGCCACTGCGATCGCTACTGGTAAAAGCCCCTATGATAGCTACGAAGATGCGCCCTTTGTTGTAGACGGCTATGAACCGAAAAACTATAGTGAAAACTTCCACGGTTCAATGAACATCCGAGATGCCCTTACCCGCTCTGTTAATATTGTTGCGGTTAAGGTGTTGATTGATGTGGGATTTACACCAACAATTAAACTTGCCCATGATATGGGGATAACATCTGAACTCAAGCCCACCTACTCTTTAGCACTCGGCTCAAATGAAGTCAATCTGCTAGAGTTGACCAGCGCTTATGGCAGTTTTGCAACTCAGGGATTGCACGCAGAACCTCATGGTATTACCCGCATCCTCAACCGCCAAGGCAAAGTCATCTGGTCAGCTAATTTCAAGTCAAAACGCGCCCTTGATGCTGACAGTGCCGCCATCATGACTTGGATGCTACGCAACGTCGTCGAAGCGGGAACTGGTGGTGCTGCCCAATTAGATAATAGACCAGTTGCAGGCAAAACCGGCACCTCCGATGAAGCCCGTGATTTATGGTTTATTGGCTACATTCCTCAGATGGTGACAGGGGTCTGGTTAGGTAACGATGACAACCGCCCCACTGATGGTAGTAGCAGTAGTGCCGCTTACACCTGGCACGAATTTATGGAAAAAGCGGTAGAGGGAATGCCTGTAGAAAAGTTTCCAAAACGACCCAAGTTAGACGGTCGCAAAGGCACTATCAAAGCCCAGTCTATCAAGCCCAAACAAATGCTGAATCGTTCTATTGCCTCTAAAGATGATGACTCAGAAGGTGAAAGTGCGAGAAATTCTAACTCTGAGGAAAGTGGTTCATCTCGGAGACGTAGAAGAAGGAGGAGCTATTCTCAAGAAGAACAGCAATCGAGCGATTATACCCCAAGACGGAGAAGACGCGATCGCAGCGAATCAAGTTCTAGTAACTCCTCCTCAGAATCATCTACTCCACGGCGACGCTCTAGAAGAGTAGAATCTGATTCACCCCCACCTACAAGAAGTCGGCGAGAGTTGCCTCCCGCAAATAGTTCTGGTTCTTCAGGTTCTTCATCGTCACAACCATCTTGGCGGGATAGACTTAGACCTTCTAAACAGTAATGAGAAGTGGGCATTGTTGATACTATGCACGACTAGTGCTTGAGTTACCTATCCCACTTACTTCTATGCTTTATTTCCCGATCGCTGTGTAACAACCTATACCTATCATGGTAGGGGCAGGGGACAGGTAAGACAAGGAAAGATGAGTGAGAACTTGCAATAAGTCCATTCCACTTGCCCCTCTACCTTTTTAGTCAACTAGACTCAATCTCAGAAGTCAAAAGATAAAAACGCCCAGTTAAAAGCACTGCACCTATAAGTAGCCCTAGTACTAAACCCAACCATAAACCTATAGCACCCCAGCCGAAAGTGAATGCCATCAGAGAGCCACCACCTAGACCTACTACCCAGTAAGCGAACATAGTAATTAACACTGGCACTTTGGTGTCTTTCAACCCGATTAAAGCACCAGCAGCAATAGTCTGAATAGAATAAAATATTTGGACTATTGCCCCCGCAGCGAGGAAAGAAGTTGCCGTTTTAACTATCTCAATATTATCTAGATTACTGGTGTCCAAATACATTGCCACAATATAGTTGGGAAACAGCCAAAAAATTAGTGCCACAATACTCACAAAAGGAGTAACAAGCGCAATGCAGACTAATCCCGCTCTGCTTGCACCCTTGAGATCGTTTTCTCCCCTCAACTGTCCTACTCTCATCGTGACAGCATAGGAAATACCTATAGACACTGTTTCGACAAAACTTTCTGTCTCGACGGTAATTTCATGGGCTGCTAATGTCTCTGTTCCAAACCACCCCATCAGTAAAGCAGTGGCAGTGAATACTCCAATTTCTGCTCCATACTGCAACCCCAAAAACCACCCAGTTTGGAAGATATCTATAAACATATCTTTATTGAACTGATGCAAAGCACAATCAAGCTGATAGTCTTTAAAGTAGTTATCAAAGCAAATCCAACTGGTGGCAGCGATAAAATTTAGCCAAAAAATGAGTGTGCTTCCCCAACCGATACCGGCTAAACCAAGGGCTGGTAAACCAAATTTACCGAACATTAGCACGTAATTAGCAACCGCATTTAATAATAGTCCAACTACCGTAATTACTGTTAAGAATTGGGGGCGATTGAGGGCAGAGCTAACTTCTTTTAAGATACAAAAACCGAGTGCAGCCGGAAAACCCCAAACAATAGACCGCAAATATGTTTGAGCTAATAATACATTGCTTTCTTCTTGACCAGTTAGCAGCAGGATATAGTCAAAGTGCCAAATGATAAACATCACAGGTAAGCACATCGTCACGGCTAACCAAATTCCTTGACCTGTAGCACGGCTCACTTGATCTATCTTTCCTGCACCAAAAGCATTGGCGACACTCACACCCGCGGCTGAAAGAATAGAACGACAGACGGAAGCTAGGGTAGAAAAGGTAACAGCACCTAAAGCACCCGCAGCTAAAGCTTGGCTGTTAAGTAAGCCCATCATTACCCCATCCAATAAAGGAATGCCCGCTTCTAATATTTGAGTAATTACCAAAGGAACTGCTAATAGCAGGCAGGCTTGGACTTCTAATATCAGTTCTGACTTAAATTCTTTTGAAGTTAACTCCATTGGGGCGTTAAAAAAGCAATACTGAATACATTAAGATATATTAACGCCACAGGTGTAATCAACTCAAGCTATTAGCGATCGCCTCTTCAAAAATTGTGTTTCATAACACTGTTACCAGCAGATGACAAGTTATTTACCAGCTTCAACTGTCAATAATGGCACATCGTCAACCTGGGTAAAAGTAATGCTTTTGACCAGGCTTTGCTATTACCTATGCCCAGCTTCAATGTACCAGCATTTATGGCTGTAATAACAGCATTGTAGTTAGTATTGAAGGTAATACCTATTAGTAATTAGCTAAACAGATATCACTATGAGTTGTGAACTTTGAATTAAAAAATTGCTTGAACTCAACACTCACAACTCATAACTTTCTAAGATTATCGCGCTGGTAGTTGTGGGTGTGTGGTCGAGTACTTTGTCACTATGCCAGAAATTTCCGGGTTGTAAAGCCTTAGATAATTCCAGTAATTGCCAAATACTTGCCGCACATAGTTTTTAGTTTCATCAAAGGGAATTTCTTCAACAAACTCATCTGGATCTTTTGTAGTTAGAGTTTGCAACCATTTGGAGACATTGCCGGGGCCAGCATTGTAACTAGCGATCGCCAGCAAGGAGTTATTGTTATATTGATCGTGGGTATGACCCAAATACCATGTACCCAGCATGATGTTATCGTTGGGATTTTCTAAGTTGATTGTTTTGAAATCCACCTTGATTTGTGGCGCGATCCATTTAGCTGTACTCGGTAACAGCTGCATTAAACCAGTAGCTTCAGCGACAGATTTAATTTTTGGTTCAAACCGTGACTCTTGACGCATCAGAGCGGTTACTAGCAGAGGATTAAGTTTACGGTCAATAGACCACTTTTGAATCTCTCGCTGATAGGGAAATGGATAACGCGCTTGCCAGTAGGTGATTTGTTTACTCAGAGTCTGATATTGGGCAAGTTCGGCTGGTATTTCCCGGTCTTCTAATTTAGAAATTTCATCAATTCCGATGAGATTTTCTCCCTTAGCCTGCCGCATCAACCCTTCAGTAAATTGCTCTGCTACTGTTGGCTGAATTTTGTTCTGAAATTCTGTTTGCCATTGTAACCAGGCATCGCGGTCTTGACCTAGCAGATACAATTCTTTGAAAGTTTCAGAACCAGCAGGCGGTAATGGACGCTGGGGCGCGATTACTTCCGGGTTCATGACGCGCACGTTGTCAAAGTTGCCGACATTTAGCCCCAACATTGTCGCGGCTCGCCATGCATAGTAAGAGTAGGGAAACTGGCTAATCACATATTCATAAGCAGTTTTAGATTCTTGCTGTTTCCCCAGTGCAGCCGCCCATTTACCTACCCAAAAGCCTGCTCTTGGAGCCAAAATACTATTGGGGTTATTAGTGACGATTGGTTCTGCCCATTGCCAAGCACCAACGTAATCTTTGGCTTCGGCTTTATCTTGGGCGATTTTCCAACGGTATTCTGCTGCTTCGTCAGAGTTACCGTATTTACCTATGAGTAATTGCCACGCCGCGCTAGCTGACTTTTGATCCTTGAGAGTTTGGAAAGTTTTGGCTTTTTGTGCAAGTGCAGTACCAGCTTGTTTGGGAAATTTACTAATTACCTGGTCAAGATACGGTAAGCCGTCTTTAGGTGTTTTTGCAGTTTCTGCTAACCGCAGTAATGCCGTCCCAGTTTCCTCACTATTAGGAAATTGTTGCACTAATTGTTGATAGGTGGCGATCGCTTTTTCTTTATCTTTGCCTCCCACCTGTAAGCCCCGTGCAGTACGATAAAGGTTGCGCGATGTCTTGGGTGCTTTGGCGTAAGCATTGGCCGCTTTGGGAAATTGACTATTTTCCCAATAGCTAGTACCAATGAGTTCCCAATCTTCGGGTTTGAGGGTAGTCTGTTTTGCTAGCTGATCCAAAACGCCCACTATGCCTGGTTGATCGTAGGCATACTTAGCCAAAATCAATTGTAATTGTGGCTGATTGGGATTTTCTTGCAAGCGTTTGCGGATAATTTCCCAAGTTAGAGGATTGGAAGGAAATTGAGCGATCGCAGTTTCTTGTTGCTTTGGTTGAGCAATTAGATATAGCGCTTTCACTGCGGCCGGTTCTTTGGGATACAGTTTCAGCACCCTTTGCCTAAGATCCGAGGCTTTGCCGTCCTCGCCCAGCATATCCTCTGCCTGGGCTTGTTTGAGCAAAATGTAGGGCGCGAGGATGGGATAGTCTTTCTCTAGTCCTTGGAGTAAAACTAGAGCTTTTTGCCCTTGGGTTCTTTCAATATAATCACTCGCCAAAAGATAACGAGCGCGATTCCGATCTGGTGATCGCGATTCTTGAGCGATCGTTGCTAGTTTTGCCGCCCGTTCTGGCAGCGATTGCGATATCAGCCCAAAGACGGCTGATTGGGCAACACTACCGTCCGATCTTTGGTCTGCTTGATTCTGACTCAGTTTGAGCCATTTCCCCAGAGACTTACCAATCTCAGGTGCTGATACCATTGCCCCAGTTAAAAAGGCAAACAGTGCAGCACCCGCAATTATCGAAATTTGCTTTTTCTGTAGTTTCTTCAGCATGAATACCCGCTGAAAAGTTTCGGTGAATTTCTTGAAACTCTAACACTCCTAACCATCAGTGTTACCAATTTTTAATTTTAGATTTTTTATTTTATGTAGAAAAATACTAATTTTCAATCCTTTAGTTGGTAGTATTGAGTAATTAGCACATATTAGGTACTATTACATCTATCTTGGGTATATCCTAGAGCTAATTTGTAAACTCAAGTAAAGTACTGATCGAGTAAGCGTTTCAGTAATTGCAGTCAAAAAAGCAGTTATTTGCTGAAACTCAGACCTAATGATGAGTTGAGTATCCTTAAGATTTTTTTATGAATCACCTCTAATAAATAGATAAAGCCAAGCAAATCACCAGATTAATGAATAGCAACCACAACAATTAATTGAGGAATGTAACATGAAAACCAATAAATTACAAACAGGTCTAGTTCGCAATTACCTAACAGCAATAACAGTTAGTGCACTCTTGTCACTTACTACATACATAGGTGCAGCTACTGCCCAATCCGCAGATTCTAAACACCCAGCTCCACTGCAACCTGACGATAACATCGCTGTAATCAGCAGCACAGTTCAGATTCCACAGTACTACTATGTGACCCTTGGGCCAGGTAAGGGGACATTGAATGTTGAATTTTCCGCGAATGGATTTCCTGGGGCTGGGGGAGAGATCCAAGTTACCTTGCTGAAGAATGGTAGTAATAAAAACTACAACGTAGTCGTCAAATCAACAAAAGCCGTTTTTGGTTCAGATGCAGCACAGACCGGACAAGTGACCATCCCGTTTGATGTCAAGCAGGCGAGTCAGGTGATTTTGCGTATCGACCCTCCTTCGTCAGGACTGATTGTAGCCGCAGGTCGCTACAACATAAAGGCCACTGGTGCCGTGAAATTTGCCCCAATAGATTCCAACCAAACACAGGTAGTAGGAACCTATCGTGTTCATAGCTCTATACTTGGTGAGAATGAATCCAATAAGCTGATTAAGCTAATGGCAGATGGTAAAATCCTCAGTGAGACAGGATCTACAGGCTCGTGGTCACTCTTCGATCCAAGTAGCAAAACCTACGTCTTAGAACTCGCAAGCAAACGCAGCACTCTAATATTTTGGCCAGCCGTAGGTTTTTCAGCGGAATCCACTGGCAATCCCGATTTAGAACTAGTCCGATAGTGCGATCGTTATTAGAATCTTCTCTCGATATAACAATCCTAAATGAAACAGAAACTAATGTACATTTATACCAACTTGAAGTTCTTTACCAATCACCAAGAATTTGATTTTTCTAAGCTGCATCAGTATGAACCCTGTTCGGATCTCAAATAGGATTGCTATAGGTAGAACTCGTCACAACCACTTGGGGTTTTTTCCAGTTTTGTAGGTGTGTTATCGCGTCAGCGTAACGCATCGTCAGAGATTTTCGGTGCTTAGGACTAAAGTCCATAACATACCCTACCAAATTAATAGTTAATATGGAGCAGGTTTTTCGATTTGTGTGTACACCGTAGCCGAAACTGGGAGAGGAATGAAAACGGGTTTTTTAGTATACTTTCAGACTTGACAAACATCCTCTAAATCCCCCATTGATTGCATCCTGAGTTCTCAATTCTGACTTCTCATTTAAGTTTTTCGTGGACGGCCAAAATAATTTTTTCAGTTTCTTCCCAGTTAATACATTTGTCAGTTACAGAAACACCATATTTTAATTCTTCTTTTTTACCAGTAATCGGTTGACTACCTTCATACAAGTGCGATTCCAGCATCATGCCAACAATTGATGTATTACCATCCACTATTTGCTGAATAATATTTTCTAAGACAGCACCTTGTAATTTGTAATCTTTATTGGTATTGCCGTGGCTACAGTCGATCACAATTCTCGGTGGTAAATTTGCCTTTTTTAATTTCTCTTCTACCAGTTTGACATTTGCTGGATCAAAGTTGGGTTGACTACCACCCCTTAAAATTACGTGACCGTAGCCATTACCTTTAGTTTGAAAGACGCTGACCTGTCCGTTTTGATTAATTCCCAGAAAATTATGCGGGTTTCCAGCTGATTGTAGGGCATTCAAAGCTACTTGAATATTGCCATCAGTACCGTTTTTAAAACCTACAGGCATCGAAAGCCCACTTGCCATTTCGCGGTGAGTTTGTGATTCAGTTGTGCGGGCACCAATGGCAGACCATGTAATCAGTTCACTGATGTATTGAGGTATGATTGGATCTAGTGCTTCTGTGCCAGCAGGTAATCCCAACTCTGTAATTTTTAATAGCAGCTCCCGTGCAATTAATAAACCTTTCTCTACATGGAAAGAATCATCCATATCTGGATCGTTAATTAACCCTTTCCAGCCTACGGTTGTTCTTGGTTTTTCAAAATACACTCGCATAATTAGTAGCAAGTTATCCTTGACTCGCTCGGCCAATATTTTCAATCTCTCCGAATATTCGAGCGCTGCTTTTGGGTCGTGGATTGAGCATGGGCCAACTACTATAAATTTCCTCCGATCCTGAAAATCTAGGATATGTTCTATTTCCTGCCTATATGCTAAAACTCTTTGTTCGGCTAATTGTGTTAAAGGTAATTTTGACTTGACTTCATTGGGAGTTAATAAAATGCGATCGTTCTCAATGTTAGCGTTGTCGATATTACTTAATTTGTTGTGCATGGGGATGCTTTGGCAATTCTATAGACGCACTTCAACTCAAAAGTGTAACACAAACCTATGAAATTTTAAAATAGCTTATTTTCTGCTTGACAAATTTTTAATTAAATTGTACCGAGTAAGATCATAACTAAAAAAGGGGAAATATTTCCCCCTTTTCTTTGCTATTAGACTACTGACTGAGTGGTAGTGTATATCATTACTGCCATACAAACACTTTGGCTTCGTATGGGCCCAAGTCAGTTATAATGCCATCGTCACCAGCTTCGACATCATAATTGCCTATCCACTCGTGCCATGTCCCAGCGCTAGGAAAGTTAGGAACATGATAGTCAGCTAGGAAGTTTTCTGAGAAATTTGCAATTACGACTACACGAGAACCTTCATCATTCCAACGAGTATAAGCTAATACTTTTGCCTCTGCATTTTCGTGGATAAAATCAATATTTTCCGTGTAGAGAGCATGATTACTTTTACGCAGGTTGGTTAAGCCTTTGTATGAATCAAATAAACTACGATTTAAATCATTCCCTAACAGCGTCCAATCGATTTTGGATGATTCAGGTTGTTTAGGTTTATACTCGCCAAATTCTTCTCCCATCCAAATCAAAGGCACACCAACAGCAGTCATTAAGATGGCTACTCCTAATTTAGCCCGCCGAAAGGCCTCTTCGTCAAAAATCTCACGGTTCCCCAGTTCAACCATGACATGATTATGGTCGTGGTTGGTGAGGTAATTTACTACATTGGTGGCACCCAAAAAGCCTTGGCGCTTGCAGTCAATGACATCTTTTAAACGCTCTAAATCAAATGTATCACCGCAAATATGTTCTAGAATGCAGTGATAAAAACTATCATGCCAGCAACCATCCATTGGCCCATCTACATTGGTAATGCTGGTAGTTTCAGGAATGTGTTCGGCAACATTGTAAAAAGGCTTCATGCTAGCAGTTTTTTTGGCTTCCTGAACAATCCAGTGCATAAAGTCGTAGTTAGCAATTTGCCGCGCTGCATCATAGCGAATACCATCAAGATGATATTCTCCAATCCAATAACGAATTGTCTCACCAATAAATTTCCAGGCTGGCTTAATATCTAATTTTTCGTCATAATGTTCGTAATTAAACTCAGGCCCCCAATTATTATCAGGGTCACGAGGTTCGTGATGATACCAATAATCGTGGTCAATTTGTGTTAAGGGAGCAGATGCTTCTGAGTGGTTATAAATTCCGTCAAGAATTACACGAATGCCTTTGCCATGACACTCATCAATCAATTTTTTCAATTCAGCGGTAGAACCATAACTTGATTCTGTTGCAAAGAAGTGGCGCGGATTATAACCCCAGCTATAATCACCAGGATATTCTTTAAGTGGCATCAACTCAATAGCATTAATTCCTAGTTCACACAAATAGTCTAACTTTTCAATGACGTGTTTGTATTTACCTCGTGCATAAGGATCGTCCTCGCCACCAGAAAAGTCACCGACGTGCAATTCATAAATTACCAATTCGTGGTCAGCAGGTAAAGGTTTATCATCATGTTGCCAAACATAAGTATCAGTAATCCTTTTCCCATCTTTGATCCGGATAACACCATCGTCTTTTCCACTTTGTTCATCTATATCAGTTGCATAAGGATCTGTAACATCAACCCATTGTTCTGGTTCAAAAAACCATGAATTTGACTGAATGCGGAATTTATATTTATAAACGCCATCTTCTAGTTCAACACTTGTGCGGAAATAACCATCATCACCTCTTTTCATTGGAATTTCTTGCCAATCAGAAAAAGAACCAATTAATGCGGCTCCTTTGTTGTAAGGTGCAAATAAATTAAATTCAATTGGCTTTGCCATAGAAGTGTTTGTAATATCAAGGGTTGATAGAAATATTCTCTGATGCTCAATTGAATTTGAAAATAGCTCTAGAGAAATAATTAGATCGCGAGTGCTTCTATCTTCAGGAATAATTTATGAATCGTTTATAAAACTTAACCGTATTTTTTTGATTTTTGGCTGTTTATAGTATTTGTTTATTAACTAAAATACGGATTTACTATCCTGCAAAGATTGTCTATAAAAACTAATCTTTTTTAAAATATTGCATATAACTGCAAAAAATATTAAATAAAACAACAGTTTTTCTAATGTTCAAATACAGTACATTTTTGGTAAAAAACATACTATTTTTACCAAAAATATACAGCAAAATTACTCTTTTTTGTTATTAGCTTGTTGCAGATAACTTAATAACCAATTCGCTGCTGTCGCCCTGCGAGTTTGCCGAGGACCAAATTCACCAATTTTGTAACCTTTGAAACCCAGCTTTTCTTTTAGCATTTGTTTATTTTCAGCAGGAATGGAACGAGTCAATTTGACAGTTGCGGGGCGAGATTCAATGAAATCTGGTGGTTGTGGGTACTCATTATGCCACTCTGGTGCAACTTGGTTAGTGTCCCATTGTGCAATTGAGGAGTCATAGCGATAACCTAAATAATGCCATAGCAACTGGTTGACTGTGGCATCATCAAGTTTATCGTCAAGAATTGCCCAAATTGTTTCTGTATTAAGTGGTGGCAAGTTAGACATAAACAATTCAAAATTCCAAGTGGAAAAACTGGCTACTGATTAAATTACAGCAGTTTTCAGGTATTTAGACTAGGACTTAGATGGGGAGTAGGGTAGTTCAATTACTTGAAAAGCGCTAGAAATGCACAAAAACTAGTAGGTATTAAGAAAGACCGGAATTAATTTCGCTAGCTGGAGTTAAAAACAGATTGTGTATACACAAACTAGGTAGACTGGAAATCGTAAAGATTAGACTAGTCTATGCAGAATTCCACAGCACTGCCAAAGATTATCCGCGCCCATGTATTCATTTCTGGCCGAGTCCAAGGAGTAGGTTATCGCTATTCCACTGTGGATACAGCTAGGCAATTGGGATTAACCGGTTGGGTGCGGAATCTCCCCGATAATCGAGTAGAGGCAGTTTTTGAAGGGGCGCGAGAGGTTGTAGATGACATGGTTCGCTGGTGTCACTCTGGGCCACCTGCTGCTGTGGTTAAAGATGTTGTGGTTGAATATGAGGAACCGGAAGGGTTGCGAGGATTTGAAGTTAAGCGAGTTGAGTAGGGAGTTAACAAGGGCACAGGAAAGAAAAACTATCCCCTGTGCCCAATAAACTATGCTGAAGTGACCTGTATACTCGTGGGTTTTTCCTGTTCATCCCTTGAAGCAGTTTACCGCCTGTGAAAAATTTTGATTACAATGCAGATGTCCACTAGGCGGCGTGCTGTCTATCCACGTAAATCCAGAAGATACTCAATGAGTAATCAATTAAAAGACTACAATCCCAGCGGCGTAGGTGAAATAAATGGCAACCTCTTAGGTTTGCCCTGCGATTATGAGTCTGCAAACTTGATTGTCTTTGGTGTGCCGTGGGAAGTCACTGTTTCCTATGGTGCTGGCACTGCTAATGGCCCACAGCGAATTCTAGATGCTTCGACTCAACTAGATTTGTTTGATTTCGATCACCCTGATGGTTGGAAGCAGGGAATTTTTATGGAAGAAATTCCCCAAGATATTTTAGAGAAGAACACATACTACCGCGCTTTGGCAGCAAAAATTATCGGGCGATTAGCCCAAGGTAAACAACTTTCAGATACACCTGATTTAACATCTGTCCTCACAGAAATTAATCAGGCTGGTCAACAGGTTAATCAATGGCTGTTTGAAAATTGTCAGGCAGCAATTAATAATGGTAAACGAGTTGCAGTTCTAGGTGGAGATCACAGTTCGCCTTTAGGTTATTTCCAAGCATTAGCAGCTAAATACCCAAACTATGGCATTTTGCACATTGATGCCCACGCAGATTTACGCGATGCTTATGAGGGATTTGAGTTTTCCCATGCGTCGATTATGTTTAATGCGATGAAAATACCGCAAATTTCTAAGTTAGTACAGGTAGGTTTGCGTGATATTAGTCATGATGAAGTGCAAATGATTGACCAATCTGATAGTCGCATTATTGCTTACTACGACCCAGCTATTAAGCAAAAGCTTTACTCTGGCACAACTTGGATTGATTTATGCCGAGAAATTATCAGTCATTTACCTGAGTATGTTTATATTAGCTTTGATGTAGATGGTTTAGATCCAAAACTCTGTCCGAGTACGGGTACTCCTGTTCCAGGTGGGTTGGAATTAGAGCAAACTTTTTGTCTGTTCCGAGAATTGGTCAATAGTGGGAGAAAAATTATTGGCTTTGATATTTGCGAAGTCGGTGATGCGGAGTGGGATGGTAATGTTGGAGCGCGAGTAGTTTACAAGCTGGCAAATTTGATGGATTTATCAAACAGAATTCAGGAGTCATATCTGTCCGGTTAACGTTAATTTTAATGTCTCTCACTAGGCTAATATCCTAAAATAGGATAAATTTGCATACATCACGATTTGAAGAGCTGGAAGAATCAATGAGCCGACCTGATCCAGAAGCTAGTTCTACAGTAACCTTGAAAAGTAAAGCTACCAGTACAGTTGGTCGCGGAAAGGTCGTTAGCCTAAACACCAAACTTAACTTTTCCGAATGGAGAGATGAATACGTTGCTTTATTTCTAGGTAATAGCCTTGAACATTATAAAGATTGGGAGCAGCCTACTGTAATCGTTTCAGATGGTGCTTATGGTATTCTTGGTTTTGAAGGAGACACATCCGATCATATTGATTTGCCCAGTTGGTATCAGCCTCATATTGAGGAGTGGTCAAAAGCAGCAATGCCATCCACAACACTCTGGTTTTGGAACTCAGAAATTGGCTGGGCTGTGGTACATCCAATTTTAGAAAAGTATGGTTGGCGGTATATTAACTGCAATGTTTGGAATAAGGGCAAAGGTCACATTGCAGGGAATGTTAACACAGAAAAAATTCGCAGATTTCCGGTGGTTACAGAAGTTTGTGTTCAATATGTAAAAGAAGTTAGAATTAACGAACTTATCTTAAAAGCCTGGTTACTGAAAGAATGGAAACGGTCTAGATTACCGTTGCGACGAGCAAACGATGCGTGTGGAGTGGTGGATGCCGCCACTAGGAAATATTTTGATCAAGGACATTTATGGTACTTTCCACCTCCAGAGATGTTTGAAAGGCTAGTCAATTATGCAAATGAGCATGGTAGCGCTGAAAGAAAACCTTATTTTTCTTTAGATGGCAATCAACCCTTAACAGGGCAAGAATGGAGTAAAATGCGGTCAAAGTTTAGATGTCCTCATGGTTTTACCAATGTATGGGAACGCCCAGCTCTACGAGGTGATGAAAGAGTTAAAACAACCTCTGGGAAGGCGTTGCATCTTAACCAGAAGCCTCTCGATTTGATGAACATAATTATTGAATCATCAAGTGATGAATATGATGTAGTTTGGGAACCTTTTGGTGGACTGTTTAGTGCTTCTTTAGGCGCCCGGAAACTTAGCCGCAAAGCCTACTCTTGTGAAATTGATCCAGATTATTTCTATTATGGAGTCCAGCGATTTAATCAAGAAGTTCATCAATGCTCTCTTCTCTGATCTCTAAATACTCCTGTAGTGATTTTGTTATAGTGTCTTCTCGGCGGCTTGATAGAATCCTGTTCCATTGCCCAACTGTCATGCCAGAAACTTCAACGTTATAAACACGTTTCTTAAATTTCTCAATGCCGGGATGCACAATTCTGTCTATCTTCGCAAAGTTAGTGTCTAGCCTGTATTTATATCTTATTAATAACTCCCGTAGAAGGTGCTGATATTCCCTAGTTGGCTTGTAAATCTTAGCTTCAGCCCCCCACGAGTCAACCATTTTCTGAGCCTCTAAAAACTCAGTGGCAGAACCTTGAAACTTATAGCCACTGGTGTTCGTTTGCTGTAGGTTTGCTGTCCTTTGAGTTGTATCTTCTGGCTCTAAAACAAGATAGTCTGGCGGATTATGGTAATGAGTGTCTCTAGCTAGAGCTACTGACAAGCCAGATACAACGCACACATCTAAAATACGAGGTTTTCCGTAAATAATTTTCTCAGGTAGCCATGCCAACATCGCAACGTGAGTTTGATCAAACTGAAAGTGATTCTGGCTATCTTTGAATCGCGCTGTTATCTCTGTTGCCAATGGAAACCATGCTTTAATCTCTAATCCTGGTGTTGGTTGAACGTTTCCCACAAAGATAGCGTCAGGGAATCCAGGATCTTGCCTCTGCCATGTTCCAAATTCAGCAAAATCATCCTGCTTATTTAAGAACTCAACAGTGTTAAATTCGATTAGATTTCCAAGTAATGGTGAAAGCTTCGAGATCACTTTAGCTAAATTGACTGCTGCATTCACTGTCACGGGTTTAGATATGTCTAAAACATCAAATGTATGCCCCGATAAATTAGCTAAATACTGAGATGCGAGTCTGATTACATCTTGTGTGTTCATAATTTTTCTTCACAAGATGTTTCAGATATTTGTTGTTCAACCTTCCTAAGAATGGCACAAGGGTCTACGCCAATTACGTGAGTAACTATGATAAACTCGACGACATCCAAGCGTCGCTCACCATTCTCATATTTAGCAACAAAAGATTGCGGTTTTTGAAGAGATTTAGCAAGAGATTCCTGAGTAAGTTGTGCTTCCTTGCGAGCCGCAATCATACAGCGCCGGAATATATCATACTCATGGTTGGAGATAGATTTCATCGGGCTTTGGCTTTAGCACTAGGTGTATGTCAAGTACAATAAACCTATTTTCGGATAATCCCAAAACAGGATAACAGATGCGTTGGCTAAAGAAGAAATCTCACCTCTAAGTATGAGCATGATTTTTAAACTATACGGTTTAGTTTGCCTTTGGTGTCAGCAAGGCTATATCTACGCTTAATAGGAATTTGGGTTCATTGCAATGATACAGCTTTATTTGAGCGTTTTGATTGAGTGGATTTTTCTCAGAATTTGTATAAGGAACAAACAAACAGTATATTAGCGTCTGTCTTTATATCTCTTTGACAACATAGAGACTAAACTAATTCCAACTAATAAAGTTCTAGAATTATATACTTTTTTGTCTATTCGTGGCTGGATACTATTTCTTTGTTTTATTTTACTATGAAAATTATGCTGAAAAACTACTTTAACACCAATCAAGCGCGAATTTTCACTGCTTTGATTTTGACTGGTATTTTGTCTGTTGGTAGCGGTTTAACACTTGTCAAAGGTGCGACGGGCGCTTCTGCGAATTTATCTCTAGAAACAAGCAATGAAGTTCTTAAAGACAATATTAAACCAAACCGCTTGCCACGTCCAGTAGCTAATGCAGTATTGCGAGATTTAGCCCGCAGGCAGGGAATTTTTACTAGACAACTGCAAATTATTGACTACAATCAACAGACTTGGCGCAATGGTTGCTTGGAACTGCCTCAAGCTGATGAATTCTGCACCCAAGCCTTAGTTCCTGGTTGGCGGATTGTGGTATCTAATAGCAAAGAAAATTGGGTTTATCATACCAATAACAATGGGCGATCGCTACGTTTGGCTTCGGCAAACACTCCCTCAGAAAATCTGCCAGATCAATTACCTATATCTGTAAAAAATGCGGTTTTACAAGCCGCATCTAGACGTTTGCAACAGCCAATTTCTCAGTTAACCATTATTGAGGCTCAACAGCAAACCTGGAGAGATAGCTGTTTAGAATTAGCTAATGCTGATGAATTCTGTACCCAAGCTTTGGTATCAGGCTGGCGGGTGGTTGTCGGTGCAGTTGACCAAACCTTGGTTTATCATACCAATCAAACAGGTTCTGCACTCAGGCTGAATCAAAAGGCTAACGAAACTACACTGGAGCCTGTGCAAATTCCAGCTAGTGAGTTACCACCACCGTTAGATCGAGATATAATATTTCGCCAAATCTCCAGTGGGGGTTTTGCTGGCAGAACCGATGAGACTGTTTTACTCAAAGATGGGAGACTGATTCGCGTGCGGATTGGTGATGCTAATGATTCTGAACGTAGTGTTCGCCGTGTTTCTGTGCAACAGGTACAACAATTTGTGCGATCGCTAAAACGTTCTCAGTTTAGTAAATTTCGGAATTTGAGTTACCCAGCCCCCAGTGGTGCTGCTGATTATATCACCTACACCCTCACCAGTCAAGAAGGTACGGTTCAGTACAATGATATTTCTCAAAATAACCTGCCAAAGAATTTACAGACAGCAGTCAAAGCTTGGAATCAAATAGTAGCCAGCGCACAATCATAAACTTCATTGATGGAATTGAAGAACAAGAGAGTGGCGGGAACCTAGTTACAGACTCGCCACTCTCTTATAAAGTAACGGGTTTCAAATTTCTCAGATGCTGGCGATGTCTACGACGGGCTACGCCTACGCACTATCTTGAAAAATCAACTTTCAAGATAGCGAAACTAATGAAAGGTGTTTTCAGCAATATGTTAGTTGCAATACTAATCTAACTCACCGTTTTGTAAAATACCAGATAGGATTAAAATTAAATATGAAGGCAACTATTAAGTATCATCTGCTCAAACATCAATATTATATTAAATTGTCAATCCTCCAAAAGAAGTATATTAAAAATATTAATCAAGCTTATTTAGTTTAAATTGATGGGTAAGCAAGTTTGTAGTAAGGACTAAAGTGTTTATTATCAAACCTCTTGCACTAGCTTAGACATTGCACTAGTACAGCACAACGGAAATCTAGCTACTATCTCAATTAACTAGATAAGTTGCTCTGAACAACTTGTTAAAGGTAGGCAAACTTCCGCCACAGCGAACTAGTCGTTTTTGCTCAACTATACTCGATTGATGTGAAATAATAGCACACTTAATCAAGTAATATAAACTTAGTAAAAAACTGAGTAATAGTAACTTATATAAATTTTGGAAAAACAGGCTTGTATATTAATCAAACATTTGAAATAATAGCTAAAATAATCCTTATTAGTACTGAAATTATTAATTATAAATTATGATTACTGAGTTATTAGTTATCACTATGATAGCGCCATCTAGCAAAAATTAGCACAACAACCCAAAAAAACGAATCTGCTATCAAGTACTTTAATCTCATACAGAAATTACATGGAACAAGTAATTACTTCAATGGCAGATGCTTTGTTAGTAACCAATAATTCAGGAAAAATAAAAAAAGTAAATCGTGCTGCTCAACAATTATTTGGTTTTCAGGAAGAAGAATTAATAAATCAACCAATATCACTAATCATTGATGAGGATCAATTTTTAATTAAAGCTATTTATCAACATTCTTATTTAAAGCGTAATTTCCAGAATATAGAAGTAGTTTGTCGAACAAAAACTAGAGAAAAACTGTTGATTGCTTTTTCTTGCTCAGTGATTCCAAAAAAAACAGAAGGACTAGAAGATATTGTCTACATTGGTCGGGATATTACTGCTTGGCAACGCCGGGAACAGCGTACAAGTGCCCAGTATTCTATTACTCGCATATTATCAGAATCACAGAGCATAAAGCAGGGAATTCCACAAATTTTGCAGTCGATTTGTCAAAACTTGGGATGGGATTTAGGCGAACTTTGGACACCAAACCAATATATTGGCACTTCGGTAGAAGGAGATAGTCTCAATGCAGTACTAAGGTGTGTAGAAATTTGGTCAAGTCGATTAGTTTCTGTCCGAGAGTTTAAAGCAATCACCTGGCAAATTACTTATACACCTAGTGTTGGCTTACCTGGTCGAATTTGGATCAGACGTTTGCCTTTGTGGATTAAAGATATCACAGTAGATGGAGATCAAAGGCGATCGCTACCAGCTGCGGAGGCTGGATTGCACGCAGCTTTTGGCTTCCCGATTTTAGACGATAGTGAAATCTTAGGAGTGATGGTTTTCTTTAGCCGGGAGTTACTATCAAAAGATAAAGACCTATTGCAAATGATGGGTTCTATTGGTAGCCAAATTGCCCAATTTATCAAACGCAAACAAGCAGAAGATGCTCTTGTAGAAAGTGAAGAACGATATCGAGATTTATTTGAAAATGCTAATGACTTGATTCAATCTGTCAATCCATCTGGTCGTTTTTTGTATGTCAATCGTGCATGGAAAGAAACTTTGGGATATAGCGAAGCGGAAATTGCGAATATGAGTATTTTCGATATTATACATCCAGAGTTTAAACAAAGCTGTTTGCAAAGATTTTATCGGGTGCTATCAGGAGAAAAGCTTGGGCAAGTAACAGCCATATTCGTTACTAAAGACGGTCAAACAATCTTTCTAGAAGGTAATATTAATTGTAAATTTGTTGAAGGTCATCCTGTTGCGATTCGCGGCATTTTTCGCAATGTAACCCAGCGAGTAGCGGCAGAAGAAGCACTTCGCTATCAGCAGAAAGAAACCGAACGTTTATTGCTGAATATTTTGCCAGTCGCAATTTCTAGAGAACTGAAAGAACAACCAGCTAGCATTGCCAAAGACTTTGCTGATGTCACAGTTTTATGTGCAGATATCGTCGGCTTGACCGAAATTGCTACTTCTATGAGTGCAATTCAACTGCTGAACCTACTCAACCCAATTTTCTCAGTTTTTGATCGCCTCACCGAACGATATAGTTTAGAGAGAATCAGAACTATTAACGATGCTTATGTAGTGGTTGGTGGCTTACCTACATGCCGCCAAGATCGTGCTCAATCGATCGCTCTGATGGCACTAGATATGCAAACTGCGATCGCTCTATTTAATACTGAGAATAACCAAAATTTCAGCATCCGTATCGGCATCCATAGCGGTTCGGTAGTGGGGGGAGTAATTGATCTGAATAAGTTTACTTATGAACTCTGTAAAGACATAGTAAACATCGCTAACTGTATGGAATCCCAAGGTAGTGCTGGTAAAATCCAGGTTACAGAAAATACTTATAAGTGCTTGTGTGATGAATTTGTATTTGAAAAACAAGGCGAAATTGAAGTTAAAGGCAAAGGGAAGATGACAACTTATTTGTTGATTGGACGGAAGAGATGAGGGCATTGGGAAAGAGGAGGCAGGAGGCAGAAGTTTTTTAATTTTGAATTTTGAATTTTGAATTGATTTCTCCCCCTGCTCCCCTACCTATTCCCTAGTGAGTATTCGGAATCAACCGCCCACAGGGATAAGTTGCTGTTTGCTGTGAAGCACTTTCAGCAACTGCTGCTGGAACCTGATCCGATGGTCGGGTTTTGGCTGCTAGATAGTCTTTTTGCAGTTTCTCGAAAATGGCTTCTCGCCTGTCATACAGACGCTTCAGGGGACGAGGCTGGCATTTGTTTAACACATACGCTGTCACCAGTGGTAGAGCGATCGTGCTATCGGTATAACAAACGATTGTGTTAGGTAACTCATCCGGGTCAATCTTACCCCAACTGACAGCTTCCGATGGGGTTGCTCCAGATAAACCGCCTGTATCTGGACGTGCATCGGTAAACTGCACAAAGTAATCGTGTCCTCGTTCTTCTAACCCTAAAACCTCGTGAAGTTGGGGTTGAGTTTGTAGCAAAAAGTTTTTAGGACTACCGCCACCGAGAATTACAGCCGCACTTTTACCTCCTGATTCACGGGCATTATATGCGATCGCAGCCGTCTCATTCACGTCAATTGATGGATCTATCACCAACTGCGAACCTTCCAATGCTAAAGCCGCCACGTTCATCCCAATTGAGCTATCTCCTGGAGAAGACGTATAAATCGGTACACCATATTCATAAGCTGTAGCTAGCAAGCAGGAATGCTGCACACCCAATTGCTTTTCTACTTCTCGAACATATTTACCTAGTAAATGGTGAAATTCAGCCGTTCCCATCCGCTTTTGAAACGCTTCTCCTTGGAGAATCTTGCGGATGAACGCATCAGTTTCTAGAAGCACATCGTAACCAAAGATAATGTCATAAATGCGGATCGTGCCTTCTTGACGCAGTTTCACATCATCCAAAAACGGATTACCAGCAAAGAG
This sequence comes from Nostoc sp. NMS9, assembly GCF_017114995.1. Taxonomy (GTDB): domain Bacteria; phylum Cyanobacteriota; class Cyanobacteriia; order Cyanobacteriales; family Nostocaceae; genus Nostoc. The sequence goes on from NZ_JABXKL010000015.1 coordinate 205,067, forward strand.
TTCAAAACCCAAACCATAGTGCATATCGTGGTAAAGATTTGCACCAGTGCTAATCATCCAATCAATAAAGCCGTTGCGAATTAAAGGTGCAAGTGCTGAAACCCCAAATCCTGCTGGCGTCATCGCACCAGAAAGGCTAACGCCCACCGTGACACCTTCCGTTAGTACATCACGACTCAGTAGTTGGCAGATTTCCCGCAACCGCGCTGAGTTGTAAGCGGTGAAGTATTGATCGATCAAATCCACTACATTGATATCATTTGATATCGGTGTAGGTGCAATTTTTTGACCCAGCTGTTTAGACATTTTGGCACTCCCGAACAGTAACGAATCTAATGTTATCTAGCTTTCAGCCAAAGTGATAGCACATTAATCGAAACTGATGAATGAGGAACGTCTATCTGGTTACGAAGTAGATTTAACTTTGATGGTTTGTGTGAAATAGTATTAGTTAGAGAAACTGGGTTTGTGGCAAAGATTACAGCCAATTGCCTACTAAAACATAAGGTGCCCAGAAATATGGAGCTTTTTCCTTAGCAAAAACAGCTAATTGGGCACGCTGGAGTGCCTCGGCTTTATTCACCCCAGCCTTTAACTGTCGATAGAACTCACTCATAACATCGCTGGTGGAGCGATCGTCTATTGACCACAATGTTGCGAGTGTACTGCGTACCCCCGCGCGCATAGCTATCCCTGCCAGTCCCAAAGCTGCTCGTTTGTCTCCCTCAGCAGTTTGACAAGCACTGAGGACAAGTAATTCAATGCCATTAGACCTGTTTTTGTCGCTAACTCGCAGTAGATTATCAAATTCCTTGACCTTAACCAGTTTATTCCAGGTGAGAATAAAGGTTTTTTCCGCATCAGAACTAAATTGACCGTGAGTTGCTAGGTGAACCACAGAGAAGGGAACTGTTTGCAACTTATTTTGCAAGTTCGTTTCAGTAAACTGTTGATTTAACAGTTCTTCACTCTTGGATACCTCAGATTTGATTTCTTTTAATTCCCGTGGTACATTTTGCAATTCGGAAAATTCTCTGCCTTCGACTGGGCGTTTTTCGCTGACTCCGGCAGTTAAAGCATTTAGCTGTATCTGTCGCAAAGGTTTGGGGTCGAGGAGTTGCAAACCTGGTGTCAAGGCGATCGCATATTGCTCTACCAGATATTTCTCCTGCTGTTTGTCGTAGAGAACCCCCATCGGGATATTCCGCAATTCACCATCTAGTACAAACACTAAGGTTTTTATCTCACTTTTGGCTAATTCTGCTGACACAGGGCGAATTAACCAGTCATATATCTGTTGCGACTGCTGCTGAACCCGAACAGTCGCAGTGACATTTAGTAAGTTTTTCCTCAGTTCTGCTATTATGTTTTCTACATTATCTTGACGTATTACAGTCTTGTAGTGGCGCAAGTCTTGATTAGGCAACTTGAGGATCACATCTAAGCGGTCTGGCAAAATAATCGGATAGATCACTGCTGCTTGTTGGTCTTTTTTGTCAACCACTGGATCAAGTTCCTGCGTAGGATTTAAACAGGCTGACCGAAAGAAGTTATCCAGTTCTGCCAATTGCAGAGATTCAATTACATTACGAGCAAGCTTTAGATCGTCTTGATTGATACTCTCTTGGAGCGATAGTGGAACGCTGCTACTTGAACTTTGTTCCTCTTCTTTACCAGAGGCTGCGCCAACGCCAACGGTAGAACGCAACAGCAATTCAACTAACTCTCGATACACTGGTTCGACATTTTCTCGGAAGGAAAACTGAACGTCTGGATTCATCGTTACTAAATCAGCACGCAGAGATTGCAGGGTATTGTACGCTACGTTGTATGAGGCGATCGCACTTTTAATATCTCCCTTTTTTTTCAGTATACGTCCGAGTTGCCATTGCCACTGATAAGCAATGTCCGATGCATTTATACTTTGTGCTATGAACAAAGATTTCTCGGTCAGGTCTTGAGCCTCAGAAAACTGCCCAGTTTTTTCATACAACTCGCCAAGAGTACCCATAGCATAAGATTCTGCTCGTCGGTCTTGCAAATTCTGTGCCTGTTTTATGGCATTTGACAACTGTTGGGCAATATCCAGCCATGAAGGAGTATCTGAGGTGGTCTTCTGTTTTAATTCTGCAAGAGTTTGGGCAAATTTAATCCCAGTATATACTGAGGCTCGGCTGGGTGGCAAATTGCTAATTTCCAACTGGATTTGGGATGACAATGCCAATGCATCTTGCAAATTATTTTTATCAATGAAGGCAGGAGGCAGAGGGCAGGAGGCAGGAGGAAAACTGCCCGACGCTCGCGGACTCGCTACCGCTGCGCTAGCTGTTTCCTGTCGTGACCAGAGGGAGCAAGGGTTAAAGACCCCCACTGAACTTCCGTTCAGTGGCTTCAATTCAGCAGGGGTTGAATCCCCTTCTGAATTGCTCCTTCTGCCTCCTGCCTCCTGCCTCCTGCCTCTTTGAACTTCCTTTTCTTCCAAAAGTAAGCTAAGTAAATTTAGGTGAGCTTGGATGCGTGTGATGGAAGAAACAGATACAGCAGCAGCCTGCTGGTAGTATTGTAAAGCTGCTTCAGTATCTTGCTGGGCGCGGGCTGTGTTGCCTAAACTGAGTTGAGCCTCAGCGATCGCTTTTGGAGATTGTACTCGCTTTGCCACTGCTAAACTTTTCCCCAATACCAACCGGGATACGTTTAAATCACCAACAACTCGGCGGATGTTGCCAAGACTACGCAGTGCTGTGGCTACTATCAGTGAGTCTGGAAGGCTTGTAAGGGTTTGCTGTACCTCGTTTAAAATCTTGTTAGCCTGAAGGTAAAGTCCTAAAGCTTGCAAAGCTTGTGCAGAGTTAATTCGGTTACGAGTTAATGTCACCCTGTCGCCTATTTGCTGATAAATATCAGCGGCTTTTTGCCAGGTAGTTAAAGCCGCTTCTGCTTGTCCTTGTGCCAGTTGTAACTGCCCTTGCACATCTAGAGTTTGTGCAATAATTTGCAAACGCTCCTCAGAAATGCCCGTATTTTCTCGTGACTGTAATAATTTTAAACTTTGGGCGATCGCTTCTTCAGCCTCAGCCCACAAGCCAAGTTGCTGATAAGCTAAACAGAGATTACTCAGTGTTATTGCTTCTCTTAATCCATCCCTAGAAGCTCTAAACACAGCAGCAGCCTGTTGTAAAACTTTCACCGCTTCAGTAAACTGTTCCGTGTCGTATAATATTTTTCCCTGTTCCACTACACTTTCCGTTTCCGATGGGCTGCTTTTAAGGGAGAGTAGGGAGTAGAGAGTGGGGGATGGAAGAGTTTGAGTCCACTGATGTAGTCGGAAATGGTAAATAGAGGATTCAGCATTCACCAGTTCCCTGTTTTGCCTAGTTCCTTGTTCTCCCCACTCCCCTTGCTCGATCAGATTTTGCATGGCAGAGTAAACAGCAATATGTTTTGCCAAAACAGGGGATAAGGCTATGCATAAAAATGCAGTGAACAGGGCTAGGAAAAAATGATTTAGCCATTGCATACACAATTCTTACAGCAGTTTTCATTTAGGTGTTGATCCAACTCATACCCGCAAGCTCACAGGGCATCAAAGCGAGAAAGCATTTCGTGAGTATACACTTTGTAGGGAGCTTAACGAAGGCAGGAGGCAGGAGGCCGTTTTTGTAACGGGGATTTATGCCCCGCTCCAAAAACTTTTCGCCTTAAAAGGCGAGGTTTTAGACCCGATTGTTTCGGTAACTTTTTTGGGTGGAATATGAGTCAATTTTGCTAAACTTTCAGTTACTCTGAATCCCCGGTGAGTAAATGGCTTGATAGTTGGCTTGGTTCCCTGACAGACGATCAACTGCTATTAACCCAGATAGCGCTGAACTTTGTGACGTGGATATCAACTTTAATAGCTATAGGATGTGTTTGGTATATTGCATTAAGGATTTAAGCTTACTGCTCCAAGGTATATTGAAACTCATAACTCACCACTCAGGACTAATGCAAGATAGGCAAGAACAAATTTCGCAAGTGGTAGTGACTGCTAGGCAGATGCACGATGTTGAAAAGCGGATCTTTGCAGCAGGAATGCCTGTAGTTGCTTTGATGGAAAAGGTGGCGGGATTAATTGCCCGTCGCATTCCAGAGATTCTTTCAAACACCCCTTTGTTAAGGGGATCTCGTGTGGGAATTCTTGTCGGCCCCGGTCATAATGGCGGCGATGCTTTAGTCGTAGCCCGTGAATTACACTTTCGCGGGTATGAGGTTTGGATTTATTCTCCTTTTTCTCAGCTTAAAGAATTAACTTCGCAGCACTTGCAATATGCTCAGAGTTTGGGTATTCCAATTTATCAAACAATTGAGCAACTGCCAGATTCTGATTTGTTGATTGATGGCTTGTTTGGGCTTGGTTTAGAAAGAAACCTGACCGATCCCATCGCCTCTGCAATTAATCAGCTAAATGAATTGTCTGTACCGATTTATAGTATCGATTTACCTTCAGGTTTACACACCGACACAGGCGAAGTAGTAGGAACTGCCATTCGCGCCACTCACACATTTTGCTTAGGTTTATGGAAACTAGCTTTCTTCCAAGATCAAGCGTTGGAATATCTTGGTAAAGCTGAGTTAATCGATTTTGATATTCCTTTAGCTGATGTAGAAGCTGTTCTCAAAGATGCACCGAAAATTAAACGCATTACATCGGCAACAGTACTTGCTACTTTACCTTTACCCCGTCCAGCAGTTACTCACAAATATAAGGAAGGACATTTACTGCTGATTTGCGGTTCGCAGCGCTATGCAGGTGGGGCAATTTTAACTGGTTTGGGTGCTAGGGCTAGTGGTGTCGGGATGCTTTCGATTGCCGTACCCGAATCCCTGAAATCTCTTTTGGTGTCACACTTGCCAGAAGCACTAATTGTCGGTTGTCCAGAGACGGAAAGTGGAGCGATCGACCACCTACAACTACCAGAAAACACCGATCTGAGTTCGTTTAATGCGATCGCTTGTGGCCCCGGTTTAACACGAGATGCGACTCCGATTGTGCAAGAGGTAATTAAAAGCGAACGCCCTTTGCTTCTCGATGCCGATGGTTTAAATATCTTGGCACAAATGGGAGCGATCGCCACATTAAAAAAACGCCAAGCAGTAACCATACTCACACCCCACACTGGCGAATTTGAGCGATTGTTTCCTGATGTCGCCGATGCCAAACATGACAGAGTGAAAGCAGTACAAGAAGCTGCCGCCCAAAGTGAGGCAGTAGTATTGTTAAAAGGGGCAAGAACTGCGATCGCAAACCTTCAAGGTCACGTTTGGATTGTTCCTGAAAGCACACCCGCCTTAGCCCGTGGCGGTAGCGGCGACGTGTTAACTGGGCTACTGGGTGGATTGTTGGCGCAAGCAGCAACTAAACGGATTCTTGTAGAAGATATTGTAGCAACAGCTGCATGGTGGCATTCGCAAGCGGGTATTTTAGCAGCCCAAGAGCGTACTGAATTAGGTGTAGATGCGTTTACATTGACACAATATTTGATGAAAGCTCTAACTTAGTCAAATTCCTCGTTCCCAGTCGAAGACTGGGAACGAGGAACGAGGAGTTTGTATCAGCCGTTGACCAAATACCAATGCTGTAGCGCCAATCGCTGAATTTCACGCCAGGGAATATTATGTTTTCTGGCTAAGTCTGCACAATCTTCATATTCGGGCTGCACATTTGCAATAACTTTTTCTGGCGATTGTCCTTTCCATGCTATCTTGACACGCACTTTGCCATATTCCGTTTCCACTTGTTGAATTTCCCGTTGTAAAATGGCGCGTTGCTGAGTTGTTCGCCGAATGCCTAAAGTTGTAGTTTCGCGGAATATGACGGCTTCACAACTGAGTAAATTTTCTGGATGACAAATCACAGTCAGCAAAATTCCTGGACGGGACTTTTTCATACCGATCGCTTGGGTAAAAACATCCAGCGCACCAGCCGCAAACAACGCCTCAAACACATAGCCAATCGCTTGTGGACTTAAATCATCAATTTGGGTTTCTAATACCGAGATGGTTTCCAAATTTGAGCTAGTACCTTCAGAATCACTGAAATTTGACTGTAAACTTGCACTTTCACCCAACCAGAGGCGTAAAATATTGGGAATGGGTAAATTTATGGTTCCTGCTCCCAGTCCTATCTGCTTGATAGCGATCGCAGGTGGTGAACCAAAATCTCTTGCCAAAGTAGTGGCGATCGCGGCTCCTGTTGGTGTTACTAATTCTCTGTCAATGCCATTGCTATAAACTGGACAACCCCGCATTTCCCACAGCTTTAATACCGCTGGGACTGGTACTGCCATCTGACCATGTGCAGCCCGAACAGTGCCGCCACCAGTCGGAAACGCCGAGCAGTAAAGTAGAGGCAATCCTTCCTGATTGCTCTCAATCCCCAACCAATCCAACCCCAGGCAAGTACCCACAATATCTACGATCGCATCTATAGCACCCACCTCATGAAAATGAACTTTTTCAGGCGAAATGCCATGCACTGCCCCTTCTGCCACCGCTAGCTGCCGGAATACCGCCAAACTCCAAGCTTCTGCCCGTGATGGCAACCCCGCTTTGAGAATCATCTGCTCTATTTCTGGCAAGTGGCGAGTGTGATTGTGACTCTGTTCGCGATCGTGGTGATGATGGTGATGGCGATCGTGTACTAAATCCACATGGACTTTAGTCGCCTGTTGACCATTCCGTTGGACAAGTTCTGCCTTTAACTGATATTCCTGTTCAATACCCAACCCATTAAGTTTTTCAATTAAATACTCCACAGGAACACCCAAACTTACTAAAGCACCCAGGCACATATCACCAGAAATTCCTGTCGGACATTGAAGATAAGCGATTTTATTCATAATAAATTTGTCATTAGTCATTTAGTTATGGGGCATTGGGCATTGGGAATTGGGAATTGGGAATAGATCAATAATTAATAGTTCTTCTTCCCCTGCTCCCCTGTTCCTCTGCTCCCCTGCTCCCCCACTCCCCACTCACCGAGTTATGGCAAAAATTTTCCCAGTTCATCCGGATAATCCTCAAATTCGCCGAATAGAGGAAATAAAGTCGGCGCTCTCTAGTGGCGCAGTCATGCTTTACCCTACTGATACAGTCTATGCGATCGGTTGTGATTTGAATGCCAAGTCGGCGGTAGAACGAGTGCGGCAAATAAAACAGCTAGCAAACGATAAACCATTGACATTTTTATCTCCCTCGCTTTCAAATGTGGCAACTTATGCCTTCGTAAGTGACACAGCCTATCGGATTATGAAACGCCTGATTCCAGGGCCATACACGTTTTTGCTCCCAGCTACGAAGTTAGTACCGCGATTGGTGCAAAGCCCCAAGCGGAAAACTACTGGAATTAGAGTACCAAACCATACTGTATGTTTGGAGTTGCTGGCAGCATTGGGCAATCCGATTATTTCAACTTCAGCACATCTGCCACCAGATGAAGCAGATAATGGCATGATTCGGATAGATCCTGAAACGATTCAGTCGCGGGTAGAGCTATTTGATCGTTTGGACAAGTTGGTAGACATAATTGTAGACACTGGCGAGGAACCTACTTATGAAGTATCTACTATCTTGGATATGACCGGAGACGAAGCAGCAATTATACGGAGGGGTTTAGGTTGGGAAACAGCAGCAGCATGGGTATAATAATTCCACTTCACAGGCGCACCTCTTTGTTTCGGAAATTGTGATAAAAACAACTCCAGTTTTAAAATTGTCATATTTAAAAGCGATGTCTAGGATGGGCTGTTCGGTGAGGCAGTGGATATAAGAGGATGGTGGCAAAACTTGGCACAGTAAGGTATTTGACAACTTTGAGAAAATGGCAGTACTTGTGTGCCAGCGTTAAGATGGTGGCTTGTGAAGAAAACCGACACATTGCCATAACTGTAACTCTTTCGTATTTCCTATAGTTTTGATATATGAGCTTTAAATGTGAGCATTATATACGGCAAGTCTTGATGGATGAATGCCTAAAGATTCTCCAGTCAAGGACGGTCTTGATTGCTGTGTCTGCGTTGTAATTACGGTGCAATACTACTGGAAAAGTCATGAAAGCTAACGTCGTCAATCTACCAAACTCTACACCCATTTTTGAGAACCACGTTTCGACTGAAGAATTTTCAGATAGCAGCAGCGATCGCTTGATTCAATTGCTGTCTGAGGAAATGCAAGCGCAAGTGAAAGCAACACCCAAGTGCGTAGAAGCTTTAGCAAAGCGCATAGCCGTAGAAGTAGAACGCATTTGCGACAAAAGCTCCCGCATTCAAACATCTGGGGAAATCAAGTCCTGGCAGATGACATTGGGAAGACATCGGATGCAAAAGTGCTTACGTTATTACCAACTAGGTTCCAAACAAGGGCGGGTGGAATTACATAGCAATTTGGGTGCTATGGTTTACCGTCATGTAACTATGTCTGGCTCTGAGTTGGGCTTTGATGCTCGTTACAGCCTGATTGAAGATTTTTTACAAGCATTTTATATCGAAGCGATCAAAGCTTTCCGTAGAGAAAACGAACTACCAGAGAATCACACGCCGCGAACTCAGCTGCAATTAGCTGAATACATGGCCTTTACAGAGCAGTATGCCAAACGCCGGATTAATTTACCTGGTGGTGCAAATCAGCAATTGATTATCTTGCGGGCCCAAGGTTTTGCTCGTCGTCAGCCCCAAGAAACTACCGTAGATATTGAAATGGCGGTAGAGTCTGCTAAGGGTGAAGAAGCAGAATCTTACCAGCGCAACTCGGCGGTGCAACAGCTGCGATCGCAAATGATCGCCCAAACTAATTTCGATCCATCTGAAGAATCAGAACGCGATCGCGTCATCACTGAATTGATGAAATACTTGGAGTCTCAAGGTCAATCTGATTGTATGAACTACCTCAGCTTAAAACTTCAAGACCTCTCAGCCCCAGAAATTGACCAAATTCTCGGTTTAACTAGCCGTCAGCGCGATTATCTCCAACAACGCTTTAAATACCATGTAGAAAAGTTTGCCAAACAACACCATTGGCAATTGGTACATCAATGGTTAGGTGCGGGTTTAGAGCAAAAGTTGGGTTTATCTTCCCAGCAGTGGGAAATCTTTGTAAATCAACTCACAGAACAGCAACAGCAAATATTACAGTTAAAAACTGCACGGGAAAATGACGTTGCGATCGCCAAAGCTATCAAATGCACCCCCAAACAGCTGCAAAAGCGCTGGACTCAACTTTTAGAACTAGCATGGACTATCCGCAACGGTCATACTGAAGCCCAGACAGGTTGAAGCCAAGGCGAAATCACTAAAATTTATCCAAGCTAAATTCCAGTTATTAGAAATGTTGTTATGGATATGGCGGTTTTGAGGTGTAATAATAAAGGGGAATAAAATCAGAGAAAAGCATGAACCCAGTATTTCCCGAACTCTCTAGTCTTTCGAGAGCGGAAAAACTTCAACTGGTAGAATATTTATGGGATGAAATTGCCGCTACACCACCAGGACTCCCAGTTTTAGATTGGCACAAACAAGAGCTAGCCCGTCGCAAAGCCCAATATCTACAAAATCCAGCCATCAGCAACAGTTGGGAAGATGTAAAAGCCAGAATCTCTCAACGGCATGGCTAGAAACTTAACTATCCTTACAGCCGCAGAACTGGACATTATTGAAGCTTATGACTGGTACGAGGGGCGCGAATTAGGGTTAGGCGCTGAGTTCCTACGGTGTATTGATGCCTGCCTGAATTTAATTTAGCATCACCCCAACACATACCAGATTGTTCATGAAACCTATCGCCGCGCTACAATTAGGCGTTTTCCCTACGTCGTTTTTTACGAGTTTAATGAACAGGAGATTATTATCTACGCTGTTTTTCACCGTTCCCAAGACCCAGAAAAATGGCGTAGCCGCTTGCAATAGTTGGTCTTTGAGACTAAAGATAAATTCATTATTTTAACTATTATCTGAATTAGTAACTCGTTGCTTATCCAAATTATTAATACATTTGTATTTATTTAGTACAAAAATACCAATAAATTCGGATTTTTTACCTATTAATCCAACCACGTTTAGCTAAAATCAAAAATTCATATTAAGCAACTGAACCTTTTTTACTGCTTCTGTGAAATCCTATAATAAGCAGGACTTTTGGCAGAGGGATTGAAGATGGCTCTGACTCAAGGCGGACGGGCAAATAAGTCTGGGAATATTTTAGAAGCAAATGTAGAAGCAATCTTGCATGGGCATAATTATTTCCAAGTAGGGAACTATGTCCAAAAAGAATTTATACTAAATGCTACTTTATTGTCAAAACGTTATGGCAAAGAAGTTTATATTGGAACTGGAATTTATCATACCTATCTGAAGGTTGATTTTTATGTTGTCGGCTCATCTGCAATGCCATCTGGTTTAATTTTCGAGTGCAAATGGCAAGAAAGCCCTGGTTCAGTTGATGAAAAATTTCCTTACTTGAATATGAACATTCAGCACTATTACCCTGCACCAACCATCGTAATTTTAGGCGGTGAAGGTATGCGAGAAGGCGCAAGCAAATGGCTGAAAGCAAGAGTTAATGATAACCATAATTTATTAGCAGTTTATAGCTTAGATAGATTCATTGCTTGGGCAAATAAAAATCTTTAAAAGATGTAATTAATAGTTCGTAAATCAGACCTCTATTTTTTATTTTTGAGTTAATTGAACGCGCCGCTTTGATTTTATAGGTTTCAAAATTGATATCAGTATAAATTTTTTGAATAAATTCACTATCAGAATTGCATATCATAACTTTGACCCCACGATTTGCTAATTCTGCACAAGCATCTCTTAAAAGTTCTTGGTCTTTTTTACTAAAACAATTTTGACTATAAGCAGTGAAATAGCTAGTATCACTGATAGGATGGTAGGGCGGATCAAAAAATACAAAGTCATCACTGCTAGTCGCATGATTTAGGACTTCTGTAAAATCTGCTTGTTTAATTTCTGCATGGGAAAGCGCTTCAGAGGCTGCTTTTAATAAAACCTCAGCACAAATATTGGGATTGTCATATCTGCCTAATGGCACATTGAATTTACCCTGTGAGTTGACTCGATAAAGACCATTAAAACAAGTCTTATTAAGATAAATCAGACGAGCAGCTTTTTCTATATCAGTACCACTAGAATTGTTTCTGACACTATAGTAATAATCTTTAGCATGTCGGATTTTATGCTCTTGTAATAGATAAATTAATTCTTCAACACGATCTCTAACACAACAATAAGTGTTAATTAATTCGGCATTAATATCAGTTAAAATGGCTGCACTGGGTTGGAGATAGAAAAAAACAGCACCACCACCTAAAAATGGCTCATAGTAATTTTTATAACTCTTGGGAAAATAAGGAATATATTGCTGTATCAACCGACTTTTACCCCCTGCCCACTTCAAAAATGGACGCGGGCTAGTTTCCTTCGAGACTTGAATTACCATTTACTTACAATTTAACTGAAAATAATTATGACTAAATAAAGCCAATATAACCGACGAACCAAATTTTAGATTAACTGGCTAATTTTCCAGCCGCATATATTACAATTGAGTAGATAAAGCATATCAAAACAAACGTAAGTATATAACAAGGCAGTTTACATTCAGATGTTTGACGGATTTTGGGATAACGTCTTTCGGTACCCCCGATACTTAATTACGATCGTCTTAGGCTTGTTTCTGAACACCTTTGCGCCATTAGTGCCATTGTTGAAACGCCCTATCACCTTGATCGCTATCTTGGGTTTATTTGTGAGCAGCCTAGTCTTCCTGACTTTCACCCTACGGGCAATGCTAGGCTTGAGTGCAATCTAGACTAGCGTTATATCGGGGCTGTACCCCATAGACGGTTGCTCTTGGCGTTGCTCCCGCTAAGTACTGTCTAACCAACTTGCATCTATTTTTGTCGTACAACCTCTGTGATGAGGCGAAATTTTTATGGCTACAAATCGTCGGGTTTCCCGCGTTGCTGAACTGATCAAACGGGAAGTTAGCCAAATGCTGCTTAACGGAATTAAAGATGACCGTGTGGGTACTGGAATGGTCAGTGTGACTGATGTTGATGTTTCCGGCGATCTCCAACACGCCAAAATCTACGTCAGCATCTATGGTACGGATGAAGCTAAGGTAGAAACAATGGCAGGCTTAAAGTCGGCCACAGGTTACGTCCGCAGCGAACTTGGGGCGCGGGTACGGCTACGTCGTACACCAGAGGTGATATTTCTTGAAGATCGCTCTATAGAACGCGGTAATAAAGTATTGGCACTACTAAATCAACTTAATCACGATCGCCCGCCAGAAAATCTGGTAGGAGTAGAAGACAGCACTGTTCAAAATGATCAGGAATTCTCCGAATAAGTAACTAAAACAACAATGTAACTTCAGAACAATTAATCTCAGCAAATCCGCCAAACAGTTTACAGACGTGACTAGATCGCGTCTGTTTTAATGTAAACATAACCTAATTCAGCAAGACACTTCTCTTATTGTGGGCGAAACAAGGTTTAAACATTCTTCGTTGCTAAAACTCCATTCCTTTATGGGTGGAATATTCACTAATTCTGAATTATGACCGAAAACGAAAAGGATACAAGCCCCTAAATTTATTTATGGGGATCATTAATTTTGAATTTTGAATTTTGAATTTTGAATTCGGAGCGAAGCGACGTGACTCCTGTTTATGTGTGTCCTAATTACGAATTAGAGTATTACTCCACCCTTTTACAGATGTTTTTCAAAAGAAAAGTGGATGATGTTAGTGCTGAAATTAACTAATAAATTACAGTCTTACTTAAGAAAAGGTTAACAAATGCTATGGTTAAAACCTTCGGAGTATACTTTAGCCGTTATGTTTTGCAACAATTTATACCCTAGTAACTGACAAATATTATTGTGTTGTTTACCCTTAGATAAATACCAGCAGTTATAGACCCAGCTTTTAAGGTGATTATTTGATATGTAAGCCATCACGATATAAACTCCTCCTACCCACCAAATCTTGCCTAAATACAGTAATGGCAAGACCTTTCAGACTTGTGGCATCAAAGTCATACAGTTACATAAGCAGGTTAGGTTAACTACTCGGAATTTTTTTTGTAAAGCGGATTTTCGATAAATGTCAGCATTCGTTGACTTTCTTAACATTTCTTGAGATAATTTCAGGAGATGTAGCGTCAAAATAAAAATAGTTCCGTATAGCAAACTACAAAATCTTAGCCACAAGTCTAATTTCTGTAATGTTTGTTCCTAATTTTTAACGGGAACACTATCCTAAGTGTTAATTTGTGAGTAAAAAACATGAGTGTGAATACGGTGCCTTCTATCAATTACTACTCTCTAGATGTGATTCAAGACGAAGCACGCCGACTGGTGCAAAAGGGAATGATTAGCCGACAACAGCCAATATATACCCTCTGCCAATACATTCCAGCGAGAGAGTGGGTTTGCGTTGAATGTGAATTAGAGAAATGTGACTTTTTGTTACGCGATCGCATTGGCGACCTAATTGGTCGTGAACAGTGGGACAACGACTAATCAATGTTTGATTTCGGGTTTAGGATTGGGAGTTTGTTTTTGATGTGTAGATGTCACCATCAACGATTCAACGCTCAATCTGGAGGATAATCTCTGGTTTTTGATGAGCATTGCCCTATACAGAATCTTGCGTTTTTGATTAATACAGAAGCATTTGAGTCTGAATTTATACAACTTTTCAAGTTAAAGAAGGCATCAAAACCATTTGTTCTGTACATCTGGTGTCACAGCTTGAGTTTAGTATGTAGATTCAGTGAAGTTCCTACATTGATCTGATAGAAGTGCAGGAACTTCACTTTTGACTCGCAATTTATTCCATCACTTCCCTCAAGTAAGTGATAATCTGCTTGCTGTTCAAAACCAAAATCCGTCTGGAAAAATTTCCTAAGTCGGGCTAACCGACACCAGTTGCGACAACAAAGGGAACCTCCGCCAGCAACTGGCTCAACCTTCATCAAATCCAAAATTTGTATAGTATTTTTTCTGAAAAAATCTTGAAAAGCATAGAAAAATCCTATGAAATATTATCCTACTTGCTCTAAATACTGATTAATGTCTTCAATGATGCGAGTAAGTTCAGCTTCAGTAGTCAAGCGGATGTTGACGTTGCGGACAGTCAGCAAAACTTTGGCTGCGAAGGGCGTTGGCCAGATATTAGGATTACAAAAAACTTCTAAAAATACTTCACCCGTATAACGATATTCCAGGGGAGGCTGGGGAGTGACTCTACCACCGCCAGGAGTGGGTTTAGCAGCGATCGCTTTCAGGCGTTCCATCAGTTGATCCGTCGCTGTCTTTAATTCTCGTGCTGCTTGGGGTGAAAAACTGAAGGAGACCGAACCTTCAATTAAATTCAATGTTAGAGGAATTGAAGACATATTTTTTTTATTAAAACTTCTTGATAAGTACTTATATTACCGGAAGAAGGGGTCTGAATCTCACTCTGATAGTTCCCGGTGTTTTCTTCAAAGACCACTAGTATTACTGCGCGTAATTCGTTAGTTTGTCAATACAAGTATTTTGTCTTGGGTAAATAAGTTTGTAATAAGGACTTTAGTCCTTGTGTGGCGATCCTCGCGTCCACAAAAAAGATATCATCAAAACGGCGAACTAATTCCGCAGGTAGCATTGACAAGCGATTGACAGTAGCAATGGTATAAACTGGCTCTTGATGCTCTTGCATCCAAGTTAATAAAGCCGCAGATAGCTGCGGTGCTACACCTCCATCTGCATTGGAATCCCAGCCAGCAAAGCCTTTATCAAAGTCATCCCAATAAAGTACACAGGGAGCAAAGGAAGTCACCAAAGCAATAAACTCCTTTAATGCTCTGTCGGGATGAGGATCACCCACTAGTACACCCCAATTAGCTGCTAACAGTGGCAATCCCATTTTCTTAGCTGCTAACTTGGCAGAGAGACTTTTACCAGTACCCGGTGGCCCCCATAAGAGTATCCCAGTGGGAAACTTCAATCCATATTGCTTTGCTTTAGGTTGAAGTAGACAGGTAATAGTTTGCAACCTTTTCTCTAGTAAATCTAATCCTCCGGCTAAAGGTACATCCGGTTGAGCAATGTACTTTAAACCCCGACCCCGCAGTTTGCTAACTTTATGCTCTAGGACTAATTGGGTCATTTCCTCAAGCTGCTCTGCAAAACCTAGACATTGCTGTAATAGCATATTTATCTCGCCTATGGGTAAACCTTGACAGGCACGAAAGAGCAATTGCAGTGCTGATGTTTTTTCTGTTGTCTTTAACCAAGAATTGCGATCGGTTACGGCGCGGTGATCGCGATCGCACTCCGCAAACTGCTGAAGCCGGGGATGACTATACCCAACCCAGGCATCACAAAACTGCTCCACAACCATCTGTACCTGCTGTTGGTCTGGAAGTGGATTTGACAGTACAGGAATAAAAGGCTGTAATTCTAGAGGTAGTTGAACGTAAGTTTCCAATAACACCCAGTAATGACGTTGTTGACTCCAGAGAGCTTGATGACAGGCATTTAGTAATTGATAGCTATATTTTTGACTTATTTTGCTACCATCATCCTCATTTAGCATTCGCTCCAGTAAATAAATGCCTGGTTGATATTCCTCCAGAAGATACTGAATAATGTCCCCGTCTTTACCCCTGTCAGTTGACTGTAAGATGTACTGACCTTGATGCTGAATTAATTGCTGTAGTCCACAATAACCAGGATTCCAGACAAAGATTGACAAAGAACGCTCCTCACCCCAATGGTAAAACTGCTGTAGTATTTGCATTCTGTCAGGCGTATGATACTCCACAGCCACAATTGGAGTATTTTGGTTAGCTAGAACAAGCCAGTCTGTTATCAATTTTATAAACTTGACTTCAACAACTTACTTTCCCCTTTTAGAGCAAATTTCTTACTGATGCTTTAGCCACACGGATAATTATTACTAACGGGTTGGCTATATTTCTTGTGTGAAAAAGAGCGATCGCCCATAAAACCCTTGATAACTCTGGACAAGCTATGAAATTCAATCGGGTGCTCTAAAAGGATTTGGCGTGGGTGCCGGAGTGTTTTTCGTTGGCGATAGACAAGCAGATCCAGACAATACCTACACTTTGCCCAGTTATCTCCGCACTGATGCTGCCATTTTCTATAAACAAGACAGATTCCGGGCAGCGATTAATTTCAAGAATTTGTTTGACGTAGACTATTTTGAATCTGCTCGGAACCCGTTGAATGTTTACTATGGCGATCCGTTGGTCGTGCAGGGCACGATTTCGTGGCAGTTTTGATCCCCATTATCCCCCTGTGTTCTTTGGACAGGCTGCGCCAACAACAGGGGGACTTTGAGAGCTGACGGTTGCCCCTTGCTCCCTTGTCTGTTCAGTACCCAATGAAGCGCATTAAATTTCCGAAAATTCTAGAAGCATCCGCCATGAACCGCAAAACTCTGCGTAATTTTGTATTCATCCTCCACCACTATATTGGCTTAGTCGTCGGAGTGCTGTTAATCATCGTTGGCTTAACAGGTAGCTTGCTGGTGTTTTCACCTGAAATCGATGAGTTTCTGCTCACTCGTCAATTTGGACATATCATCCCCTCTGGACAAAAAATTCCCATTGAAGCAGTCATAAACACCGTAAAGGCAGCGTACAGCAACCAGCCAGAACTCAAAGTCGATCGCATCTATACATCCAGGAAAGCAGATGCTGCCCATGAAGTCATGCTTGAACCTGCACAGGGGGAAGCTACGGCAGTTTATGTGAATCCTTACACGGGCACAATTATAGGTAGCCGTATGAGCGATCGCACATTCACGACATTCACCCTTAAGATCCATGAACAACTGCTCGCTGGCGAAACTGGAACCCAAATAATGGGGGTAGCAGCACTATTACTCTTTATTTTCAGCCTTACAAGTATCATCCTCTGGCCCGGATGGAGAAAACTCATTTCTGGTTTTAAGATCAAATGGAAAAATGCACATCCCAAACGAGTCAACTTTGATATCCATAAAGTAGCAGGAATTATTGCTGCTGTGTTTCTGACTTTCACAGGGTTTACTGGATTCTATTTAAATTTTAGAGGCTTCGTTACACCGATTATTTATGCTGTTACTTTCACTCCTAATCCACCTGACCCGGTTTCCCAACCCATTGCTGGCTCAACGGCGTTAAGCCTAACACAATTGCTGCAAAAAGCAGATCCCGCCCTACCAAACACCGTTACCACTGCTGTTTATTTACCTCAGATCCCGGAAGCAGCTATCTATATACGTAAGAAATATTCTCATGAAGAGGCAATCTTAGGTCGTTCAGGTGTGTACCTAGACCAATATACAGGTAAGACTATTCAGATCGAAGATGCACTCAATAAATCTCTGGGCGACAAAGTTTTAGACTCATTTATACTATTGCATTTTGGTACTTTTGGCGGCTTACCAACACGTATACTCTACGTCTTCGTGGGACTTGCACCACTAATTCTGTTCGTTACTGGTTTTGTGATGTGGTGGTATCGTTATCGGGCAAAAACTGTAGTTAGCCACATAATAGAAATATCACAGTCAGGTCGAAATTAACTGACAATTGATAGTGACAAAAAAGGGGACGAGTCTGCCTCGCAAACTTGTGATGCGTAGACGTAGTCATCTGTACGCGATCGCTATTCTTTTGTTGAGGTTTAATAAACAATTGGGCTAAATAATGGGGCTGGTGTAGACGCTTCTTCGGCTTGTCACCGATATTACGCCAGTTACCTTTACCATAGGCATACCCGGCGATCAGTGGGAATGCCACAGCATTTATTGCTAGATACAACTAACAACTCAGTAGTAGCGCGGAGTTTTTCCTCAAAAATTGAAAATAATTATCAGTAATCTCATACCAATTTGAAAAAAGAATCCGA
Source organism: Nostoc sp. NMS9 (assembly GCF_017114995.1). Taxonomy (GTDB): domain Bacteria; phylum Cyanobacteriota; class Cyanobacteriia; order Cyanobacteriales; family Nostocaceae; genus Nostoc. The sequence continues at coordinate 223,034 of NZ_JABXKL010000015.1, forward strand.
CAGATATAGCAATCGCCAAGGTAATTAGGACACTAGGTTCAAGACAAACTCGATTG
>NZ_JABXKL010000030.1 GCF_017114995.1 Nostoc sp. NMS9
TAGCCTACATCTAGACTGGGTTTTACCTTCTTACCTTTAACCCGAACTCAGGTTATTTTAGGCTCAAAATAGCTTAGTACAAACTCATTGCCCAAATAGCTGTTCTCTGCATAAATATTTTTTTGTCTCACACAAAGACGCAAAGAAGAATGCAAAAATAATGACTTTTACAAGAAGTCTATTGTGATTTGATGATGGTGTAAACATTCAGAAGGGGATGAGAAAATTTTTCAGATATGGAGAGCAACTGACGATAATTCGTTTTTTTGTATATTTTTAGAGAAGTTGATGAATTTCATTTACTGCACTAGCGATCAGAGAAGATGCTTTTTCGATTTCTTCTTTGGTTGTAAATTTCCCAAGACCAATTCTTAACGCTCCCTCAATTATATTTTCCGCAAGATTCATAGCTTGCAGAACGTGAGATGGCGCGACAATACCTGATGAACAAGCCGCACCTGTAGAAATAGCTAATTGATGGCGAACTCTAGCAATAATGGCATTATTAGGGATGTTAGGGATAGAAATATGTAAGTTACCTGATAAACGGTTGTTTAAGTCTCCATTCACCAGTAAATCAGGAATTTGAGCTTGCAGCAAGTTTTGCAGTTGATCTCGCAAAAGTGCGATCGCATTTTCATCTGCTGACATTTCTAATCGTCTCAATTGACAAGCTTCTCCTAAGCCAGCAATTTCGGGGACATTGAGTGTACCGGATCTGAGTCCCTGTTGATGTCCGCCACCGTAAATAAGTGGTTCAAGATAATGACCTTTTTTTACTACCAATGCACCAACGCCTTTGGGTGCATAAAGTTTATGACCAGAAATAGCCAGATAGGTAATACCCCAGTCTTGGAAGTTGATGGGAATTTTACCGACTGCTTGGGAAGCATCACATAAATAAGGGATATGGTATATTTGCGCGATCGCTCCAATTTTTTGTACTGGGTAAATTGTCCCTACTTCATTATTAGCAGCCATCACGCAGAGTAAGGAAGCACCACCAGAGCAGACTTTTTCTAGATGTTCTAAATCAATTTGGGCTTGTTGATTGACATTTAACCAAATAATTTTTGCAAGTCTTTTTTTGGCTAATGCTTGACAGGTATCTAAAACTGCTTTGTGTTCAACTGGGGAAACAATTATTGTGGCGGGACTATTTTGTTGAGAAATATGTCCTTGAATTGCTAAGTTAATGCTTTCTGTTGCACCAGATGTAAAGATAATTTCCTTGGAAGAAGTATTGATTAATTCAGCTATGTGTTGACGGGCTTGTTTAACTGCTTGTGCTGCTTGATTGCCATAACCATGATCTACACTATTTGCATTACCAAAAGCAGTAGTCATATAGTACATGACTTTTTCTGCTACTCTGGGATCAACGGGAGTAGTTGAATGGTAATCAAGGTAAATTATATTCTCTTGTGTAGTCATTTTATTTCATAACTCATTCTCTAAAAATCTTCTGGCAACTCTCCCCCAATCAATACGATTATCTTGAGCATTTTCTTTACGTTTACCATCTGGTTGTTCATCCTCATACCTTGCCCATGCCATTAGTAGTAGCTTCAATCCATCTAAGGAGTTAATCAACCGAGAACGTAAAGTATCTATATCAGCTTTATCCACGTCTTCCTCTAAGATTTCTACTAAATTTTGATAAGCGGGATGATTGGTATTCAAAGTAACAATAATTGCTCCTCCTCTGGGTTTAACTGAGAAGAAAGCAGGAGTATCAAGAGGAGCTTCAACAAAGGTATATTTTAAGCCATCATCTATTGTAGTTGCTGCTAAGAGTTCGGCTTTGGTTTCAGTTACACCTTCTTCTTTTAAAGTTTCTTTAATGACCTGTTTTCGTTCTTCTTTTGGCAATTCTTCATCTTCATCACTTTTACCTTTATGACCCTGTGATTTACGTTCTTGCGTAACAGTAGTAGCTACTTTTTCAGGTTTATAAGGGTGATGGCGTTTTTCAGTGGTACGAGTGCCTTTAGTCTGTGCTTGCAGTAAACGACGAATAACACTCAATTGAGTCTTGATTTTATGGGCTATATCTAAAAGAGGAGCTTTTGGGTCTTCATCTTCTTGGAGTTCTTCTTTGAGTTGAGTAATAGTTTTTCCATTTTCTAATAAAGACTCAATCTCAAATTCTAGAAGTTCAGCAAAATTCCGAGCTGATTGTTTATTATTAGTTACTCCAAAAATATCATCAAGAGAGGGTGGAAATTCTACTTCTACTCCCCACCATCTTTCTCTTGAATCATAAGCAATCACTACTCCTGTATCCATATCTAATTCTCGTCCAGCACGAACTACAGAAACACCAACGTTTTTAGCAGCGTGTTTTCCATGAGGTAAATCACCAGGATTTTTTCCTGGTTCGGCTTGGCGGGCTTCTTCTTTGGCGTAAGAGAAACGCACTTTTACATCATGTTCTTTCTCTTTAAAATTAATTTTATAAGTTGCTTCATAAGATGTATCACCTTCCCAAGGTCGGAACATTGCCTGATTATCAAATGGTGTAGGGCAGGAAGTCTTTTCTATTAGATAACCTGGATCGTTGGGTAGGGCATATTTTTCTACAATCAGGTTATATAAAGCATCTAAATCAAATGCTACCATGCGGATTTTTACTTGACCGCTATTCAGAAATTGGCGATACATTCTCCCGATCACAAATTCAGAATTATCAATAATCGCTTTTCCTGTTCGCCAAATACAACGGTCTATTTTTGACCACACTACTAATGTGCCACTGTCACCAAAATTTTGACTGATGTTTCTCGAAATGATCGGAATTGGTTTAGCAGTAGGTTCAGGTACTTCGGTCATCCGACGATTTTTGATCTCATCTAAGTCAAGGTAACTATGGAGTACATTTTCTATGCCATTTTGCCATGACCACACATCTAACCGTTGGCATTGGGAAATGGAGGAAGATGGTAAACCCATGCCAAAACGTCCAATTCCGGTATGTTTATCTTCATCTATATACGTACCATTGCCAAATTGCAGTGCTAGACGTAAAACATTAGCATCCATACCTTGACCATTATCTAATACTGCTATTTGTTCAATACGCGATCGCTTCCTCCCCTCCACCTGCTGTTTTCGTTCACCACACAGTAACTCTACTTGGGATGCACCGGCTTGAATGGCATTATCCATTAATTCGGCGATCGCATAAGCGGCGTTTTTATAACCGTTATCGCGCATTGCTTGCACTGCCAGGTGAGTCGGCACGATATCATGAGCGTTAGCATTCATGGGTTTTTCCTCCAAACGTCTTCCCAATTGTGAAAAGCTGATGCTACTGAACCAAAACCGGGGAGTTGGCTATCCACAACCGTGACAATTTCGGCGGTAGCATTACCCCCAGCTTTGAGTCCGCGAATGGCGCGTCCTACCATTTGGCTGTAGAGGACAAGGGATTTGGTGGGACGGGCGATAACGGCGGCGCTGGTTTTGGGTGCATCGAATCCAGTGGTTAAAACGCCGTAGTTACATAAAATCTTGGTTTGGGGCTGTTCGTCTTTAAAACTTTGAATCAGCCTTTCTCTCTCTGATTTGGGGGTATCACCTGTAACAACATCAGCATTAAATCCTCTCAAACGCAATATTGAAGCGATGAGTCGCGCGTGTTCAACGGAGGTATTAAAAACGATAATCCGTTGATGATATTGGGCTAGTGCTTCTAGTTCGAGGATGATGCGGAGGTTGCGTTGTTCGTCTGCTGCTAACCGATTGAGGATATATTGGGGTATGTCTAATTCTGTATTAATCCGATTCAGGTCTTGGGGAGTTAGTTCAATACCTGTTTCATAAAATAAGGAACGATAGTTAACTTTAGCGAGGTATTGTTGATCGACGAGATAATCAATGGGGTTGTCATAACCTGGGATTTCTAAAGTAACTTTCTGCTGGGCGAAGAATTTTGCTAGTTGTGCATCGGTGTTAATATCAGCCCAAGTCCGTCCCGGTGTAGCGGTTAAACCTAATAAGGCGGTTTTTTCGTAGGGGATGACTAAAGCATCTAAGACGAGTTTGTAGGTTTGGGCAACTGCTTGATGGGCTTCATCGATAATTACCAATGAACAACGCACACCCAATTGATTAATAAAGCGAATACTCTTTTTGGCGGCGTGATAGACTTTCGCTAATCCTGCTACTACTAAGCCATCTTCAGCTTGTTCTAAATCTAACTCATGGCTACCCCAGAAGCGATAGGTTGAAATGGGGCGATCGCCTAAACAGTCCCATGCTTTTTGAAATTCTGTAACTGCTTGTTCACAAAGTTCTTCACTATATGCCAACCAAATTACTAAAGTGGGTTCATTATTTCTCAGGTGTAAACCCAATTAGGGCTAAAACCTTGTATAGTTGCTAAAGAAATTAAAGGTAGAGTTGTTATTTTATAAGCCTTACTCAAAACCTCTAAATTTAACAAATCATCAGCTTGACTAACTTTTAATTCAGATACAAATGACTCAGTATATTTTAACCATTGATTTTTAGATATGTTTTCATAGGCAATAGTTAAACCAATATGTTGCAATTCCAGAAAAGCCTTAAAATATTCTTCAGATGGTAAGTTATTAGATTTAGACGAATTAACAGATTTTGTTGTTGGAATTAAATTCCATAATTGATCATGAGCTACAAAAGACCAAGGTAAATAATGATCTAAGGAAATTTCATTCTTATTTAATTTAACTTTTGAATAAATACATTCAATATCTCGATATTCTAAAATAGTTTTCCAATATTTAGTTTGATTTGCCAAAGAATCTCTTTCTTGTGGCATAAATAATTTGTTTACCACATTAGGAGTGCTAGGGTTTCTCTGCTGCATATAATTCAACCATTCCCAAGAAGCCCACCCCCTAACTATTGTGTAGTTTTCCTCTAAATATTCAATCCAATCTGGATGTAAAATAATGGCGTTACAATTTTTTTGATCTTCAGCGTTAAAATAATATAAAGGCTTTTTATTATCAAATTGATTATTAGCCAAACTAATAATAGTAGGGTTAACATCGTAATCTTTTAATCCTCTCATTTCTTGAGAAAAGAAAGGACGAATTAAACGATAAGATACATAGCGATTAATAGAAATAACAATATCATCAAGATTTTGATTATTAATAGACGTACGCAAAAGTTTTTTATCTGTATCTCTAAACTTTAAAATTGGTTCTGTAATTTCTAGCTCAAGAGCATCTAATTTATTAGCAATTTGGTCTTGCTTACCAAAAGATAGTTTAAAATAATTGTAAGGATACCAAGCATTAGCTAACATTTCAACAATTATTTCCCGAAAGCTAATAGGCGATAAAGTATCAAAATTCCTTCTTTTTATAATGTCTAATATTGATAAAAAATAAAGATATTTATAAGAATTAGTTATATTATTAAATATTTGAGATAAAACTGTAACATTAACTTTGTCTGAAAGTGGTAAATCCCGACTTATGATTTGATTTTTAAATAAGATTAAATCTCCTAAAAATACTTGAATGAAATCATTGGCGGCTGATTGATTAATCTTATTTAACGCCTTGACAATTTCTGCAACAGTTTCAGCAGTGGGGTCAATTTTTTCATGATACCAACGAAAGACAATCGGACGCTCAACACCTAAACCTGTCGCCAATTGGCTTTGGCTGATGTTGTAAGACTCTAAAACCTGTTTGAGTGCTTGTCCTGCTTTTCCCATAATTTCCATTATCACAGGTCAGGGAGCAGAATTTTGTTAACTTTTGTGATAACTTATTTTTTCAATCTGTTATCATATAAGATAACAAAAATTGTAGAAAAAACTTAAGACTATGCAAGTAGAAGATTGGCAAATGTTCGATGAGGATGGGAATATAGCCGTTTCTCAGATGATGCAAGAGATTAAACAGGCTCTTTCTAACCAACCTTTACCAAAAGTGCGTGAGCAACTTCATCAAAAAATTCAAGAACTTTCAAAAAAGTATGGTGAAGTCTATGACACAGAAGTTAGATATAGAATCTCATCTCGATTGACTGCTTGGGCTTCTGAAGTTCACGATCTTAAATCTGTTTTTGGTTTTAATTCTCAATACTGGGATTTGTAAGACTATACAAAACTCCTTAATTTAATTGTTTGGTTTGTGGCGAATCCTACTTTGTAATATTAAACAGGCGAGTTATGGCAGAAGAATTTGTGACATTAGAAGATGACAGCAGAAATCAAGTCCAGGTAAGCAGAGAAAAGATAAAACACATATTAGTCGGTACTCCTAATGTAGTGAGGAAAACTATCCATATATTGCATACCATAGGTTACGCAGAAGTAGGTTCTTGGTCTAAACCTGTAATAGCAGGAAGTTTAGGTGAATCAGGCGATGTAGTGAGTGTATTGATTAGATAGCAAGTTTAGAAAATAAAAGATACAGGAGTTAGGGCGATTGCACTAACTCTTGATAATTGATATTTTGTGCCATTCTCAATAACCGTATGGTGGGCAATGCCCACAAAGTAAAAAGAAAGGTTTGAGTCAACCAATAGTATTGCCCACCCTACTAAAATCTGACTGAAATATTTCAATTATCATAATTTGGTAAATTATACATATTTAATTAATATTTAAAAATCAAAATATAATATTTAATATTCGTGAGAATTACAAATGGCAAACTAAACAACTTAACTCATCATCTTCTTTATCTAAAATTTCTTCTAATGCTTCAGCTACGTAAGAATTCAAAGCAACCTTTTTCTCTTTAGCCATTAACTTCTCATGTTGAGCAATAATTTCATCCTTGCGTTCTAGAAGTTGCAATAAGCTTTCCCCATCTGTCCATGTATAGGTTCTACCATCTCTATGATTTGATTCATACTCAACAGCTTCTTGAAATAACTTAGGATGTTCCTGTGCTAACATTACCCATTCATACTTGCGTTGGAAGAAACAGAAGAAACACCCAGAACGACTGCGCCAGCGATAATAATCAGGGAGTCCAATTCCACTCTCTTCTAATAGCCGAATAATATCAGCCTTAACTAAACCCTTTTCCTTAAAGGGAAACACAGGTTTAATATTAGGTTTAGTGGAGATATAACCATCACGGTTTTCATCAGCACGAATGCCAATGTAACTAATAGCCTCATCATCCCCCACAAAATCTTCTAAAGGCCTAATTTTCATCTTGACGGTACACCAACGCATTTGGGGTGAAGGTAATAAACCATCATGAATCGCTAACCAATGGTCAAAGCCTCGTTTGTCACTGAGATAATGAATTTTAATCCCCAGACGTGCTTTGATGCGGTCAAGATATTCGTAAGTCTCCGGTAATTCTTTATGGGTATCACAAAAAAAATATTCCATCTCTGGAATTTCCTTATGCAGCACTACCGCTAAAGCCGTGCTATCCTTTCCCCCAGAAAGTCCTAATATGTGTCTAACTTTCTTGTCTGCCATGCTTATTTTTTAGTGCTTTTTGCCAAGTATATTAATAACGCTAATATCTTAGCAAAGATGCAAAGCCAATGTGTAGCCTTTTTAAATTAATGTTAAAGATTATTAGTATAATTACTGAGTTAAACTCCATTTTTCTCAACTAGGCAATTAAGCTTTTATACCTCAATCCGGTTCATTTAAAGTCAAAAATCTGAAATTTGGTAGAACGAAACATTACTTAATGTTTTAACCTACGCTTCATTTCTAAATATTGCTGGAACTTAGGATCAGATATGCACTCGTCAATGAACTTCTCCAGTTCATCCTTCATAGTACTGTCAATAAATTGACAGTACTCCTTAAACTGCTCCTTCTTACCCTCTGGAAGATAGAAACCAAGATACTCTTGTCCCTGACGTTTCTCTGTCACAAAGAACTTTTGCATATCATCATGACTCATCATAAATCGTTAAGTTTCAATATACCTTTTGTACGGTACGTATAGTATGTATAGTACAATAGTGCATGAAAGGGATTAATCCTACTTTGCAACATTGAATAGGTGAGTTATGGCAGAAGAATTTGTGACATTAGAAGCTGACAACAGCGATCAAGTCCAGGTAAGTAGAGAAAAGATAAAACACATATTAGTCGGTAGTCCTAATGTAGTGAAGGGGACTATCCATCGCTTGCATACTATAGATTATGCAGAAGTAGGCTTTTGGTCTAAACCTGTAATAGCAGGTAGTTTAGGTGAATCAGGCGATGTAGTGAGTGTATTGATTAGATAGCAAGTCTAGGAAATAAAAAGTGTAGGGAGTTGGCGCGATCGCGCATTGCACCAACTCTTGATAATTTAAATAACTAGAGAACTAATTGAATGACACGTTTCATACATGACAAATTTGCCAAAGACTATCTTGAGGAATTGCTAAAAGATTACGGAGAAGTCAAGTCATCAGAAAAAGTCTCAGGAGAGATTAAAGAAATAGATGTTTTCTTCACTCCTGACAAACAGCAAAACTCTAATTTACAAATACTGGGTTTACTAGGAAGATTTGCTGAAAATCCTGCACTCATAGAACCATTCCGCAATCCAGCTTCTACCGATGAAATATGCGACTGTATTCTAAAATTATTAGAAATCAAGGCTTTATTGCGACGAGAAGCTAAAGCTAAGAAAACTAAACTTCAGGACTCAGAAATTCCCAAATTGTGGGTTCTTACCCCAACGATATCTGAAACTAGATTGTCTAGCTTTGGAACTATGCAAAAAGAAGGTTGGTTATCAGGAGTACATTTTCTCGCAGATGCCTTGCGGACAGCAATTGTAGCAATACATCAATTACCACAGATACCGGAAACTTTATGGTTGAGGCTTTTGGGTAGGGGAAGCGTGCAGTCGCAAGCAATTATCGAGTTGCAAGCGTTACCATTAAATCATCCATACCAAAAAGCAACCCTGGAATTAATTTACAACTTGCGCGAAAACTTGAGAGTAAATCAAGAATTAGAAGCAGATGATAGGGAGTTAGTTATGCGATTAGAACCACTTTATCAAAGAGACAGAGAACAAGCTAAACAAGAGGGAAGACAGGAAGGAAGGCAAGAAGGAGAACAACATTTAATTATACGTCAAATCAATCGCCGTGTTGGGGAAATTAATCAATCATTAATCGAGCGAATTAAAGGTTTATCTATTGAACAATTAGAAAATCTAGGAGAAGCATTATTAGACTTTTCTAATGTTGCTGACTTAGAAATTTGGTTAAACCAATAATAAGGATAAAAAGTGTAAGGAGTTGGTGCGATCGCACCAATTCTTTATTATTTAAATAGCACACACAGAGACTTCATTTATCTTGTTGTGACCAATCCTCAATCTTTAAAGAAGGTACTTGAGAAAAATCCCGATAGTTTCGCGTCACTACAACTGCATCATTGCTCAAGGCAATTGCTGAAATTCGCATATCCTTCTGCAATCGCTGTTTCGATAAAGTTAGATTTTCTTTTAGCAATCGCTGAAACCTTTGGCCTGCTTTTTCATCAAAATCTAATACCCTCACTTGTCCGAATAAAGCAACTGTCCGGTTTAACTTGCCATCTAATCGCACAACATCTTCAACTTCCCGCGCACCGTTGATTCGCACTACCCAACCATTAAACAATTCCTGAACCGTCACGATGGAAATCGCTACCTCTACTCTCACCTCTGCAACTCGACGCCTCACCTGTGGATGTCGTTCTAATAACAGCGACACATGATCTGTATCTAACAGCCAAAGGCTCATACAGTGCTATTTATATCTAACTCGCGCTCAGTACGCAGTTCCTGAGCCAGATCCGCAAACTCTTCATCTCCCTCAAACATCCCAATAAAATCTGTCCAGGGATTATTTGCCACTTCTAGCGTCAGCACCTCAATATTTGCCAGTCTAGCTTTAATTTGCTCCTGTACGGCCGCGATGCCTTCGGCAACCCCAAAGGGGAACGCATCTGAACGGGTTTCAGCTTCATCTGTACAATTAGGTAACTCTGGGACTGATGCGATAAAGAGTCCCGACTGAGCCTGTTCAACCAGAACATGAAGAGACAGCCTATTAAAACTTGTGACGGCTAGAAGATTCATAAATGCTAGTGCTAGGTTCTCTTTCCCCATCATAATGCTTCTTTTAACCGAAGTTCTTCCCCTTGATATTCTCATCAGATCGCTTTTCATCTATCTGAATAACCGTCTCTGGCAAATCAGAATTTAAAATCCGTTCACTTAACTTTGCCAAAACCGCTTGTCGTAACTGCTGATCGTCAGGTAATTCAGCCAGAATGTTGTCAACAATCTGCTCAACCTGCGATTCTCTCGCATGATCTACCCATACCATTCGATTGAATTCATTACCATCGGGACGAGTTATGGTGATCCGTCGGGCTTCAAAACCTTCCCCCTTGGCGGCAACTTCCTTTTGCAAAATTTCCAGATTGTTAAACCGTCGCGCCAAATCCGCTAACTTCATCTCAAATGCGATCGCATCATCATCAGTCCATGATTCAGCAGGTTTATCCGCAACAATCATCACCAAAGCTTCCAACCACTGAGAATCACTTGCGGTTTCATCCAATGCTGCGCGAATAAAGCGTTTTAGTGAGGATTCAATACATTTTCCGGCTAAATAATTCGCCCTTACCCGCAAATCTTCTCTAAGTTTTGTTTCCTTACTTCTGACCCCAAAGGCTTCATAAATCAGTTTTTGACAATCACTCAATAAGCGATCGTAAGCTGTATGAATCTCTCTGAGGGCATGAACTAACTTAGTGCGTAAAGTTTTCGCAGTGACACCATCATCCCCGACTTCAGTGCCGATAGAGGGTAAATTACAAGCTGCTGGTAAAGCTTTAAATAACAATTCATCAGGTTCAACAGTAGTTTTTAATGCCTTTAAAATGGCTCTTGGTTCATCTGCCAACCGTCGGGTTTGTTGAGTATATTTAGGCAGTTTATTAACAAATTGATAAAGAGGAGTAACTACTGTTAACAGAGTGGCATTACGAACTTTACCCAATTTTTTTAACTGAGGATTGCGTAAAATTGCTTCTAATTCTTTGAAAACTTCTGCCCTTAATCCGACTACTGCAAAATACTTAACTGCAAACCGTTCAGGATATTTAACTAATAATTCAAAATGTTCTGTTCCTAATACAGGAATAAATGTACCGTCTTGATAAAGTCCCAAATCATCAGCGTGATACAACAGTACCGCCGCTAAAATAACCGGAACTGCACCTTGTTTTACACCGTAGGGAGGTGCTGCTAAATGTTGATAAAGTAAATTAAAAGTTTGGCTTGTTTCTGTTGCTGCTAAACAAAAATTCTCAACTGCTTCCCACAGAGAATTCAAACCCGAATTTTCTAATGGTGGATAAAAATCCCAATAATCATCTTCTTGACCTTCGCGCAGCGTGCCGGAGGCATGAATCCCTGTTTCTTCTAACAGAGAATAATACATACTAACTTCGGGGCCATAACCCTCTAAGCCTAATCTTTCTTCATTTTGATGTTCCAACATTGCCTGAATCAATTCTCGTCTAGCCTTTACCCCTTGAGAGGTTAAATCTCGACGGTTAATTAATTCATTCCACAAAATTGCACTGCGATGATAAACGCGATCGCAAATATCAGAAAGCTTACTATTAAAGTCAGTAATGTTATTGAGTATTTCGACTTGTCCTTGAATCCAACATTGCTGATTTACACCTATACTAAATGACTGATTGAGAGTTTCATCTAAAAATTCTTCAGCTTCTTGTAAACGATAATTTACCTCTTTTCTAGCTACCCCATCAGTTTGTAACTCTTTGGCTGTTTTTTTAATGTTATTTAAAGCCACAAATTCTAGAGTACGAATTCGCAAAATATCTAAGTTAGCTGCACTCAAAATAACTAATGGTTTACCATCGTTAGTTGTGGAAGGAACAGAACTAGGCATTTCGTCATCTACCCAATACCCAACAAAACCATCTGCATCCACACTACTACAACGTAACTGACTCAAATCTTGGAAATTATCTAAATAATGCCGTTCAAAATAACGTAAAGTTCCCGTCTTATAACTGTGACGTTGTGCGACTAAAGGTCTTAAAGGACGCTGGAGAGATAACAGTTTAACTAAAGGCGATCGCTCTTGTTCTATATATATACTTAATTCACTATCAACATTAAAATCAGAACCTTGCCAAATCCGCAATTCATCCAATTGACGACGATGAGTAATTAGATTCTGTTTTAGTAGTTTATCAATAATTTGTTGCCAATAATTAATTTGTGTTTCTGACGGGCGATCGCACATTGCTAAAGATACTAAAGTTCTTGTCGCCCTCATCGAACCTGTAACTGTAATTATGTTCAAAATCCCAATAGTTTTTAGTACCCTCAGACTATCTTCTTCTAAACGTTTAGCATCATTAATTAAATCTTGAACTTCTACCCATCTTTGCAAATTAGGGCGAGAGGCTAAACCCATTCCCGCAGCTTCAATAAAATAGTCATAAACTCGATCTAACTTAAGACTTGGTAAGTTATTATCTTTAACTGTTACTTCTTCTAAAAAATTACGAAATGATAAAGGCTCGCCACTCGTTAAAAATGTGAATAAAGAACGGTCATTTTGAGCATAGCGTTGACAGAGAGTTGGTAAAGCAAATGCAGATAAGGGATGTAGCGGATAAACTTTTTTTATAACTTGATCGGTTATTTCTTCATCTACAATTATTGATTCTAAATATTTGCTCCACTCCTCAGAGTCACTACGAATAGCACAGCTTATATTGTCTGCTGCCGACGAATCAATCGCTTCTCCAATTAAACTCATCATTACTAAAATCTTGTGCTGCATACATTCTTAAAATACAATTTACATCTTTGATAAAAGAAGATTCAGCAATATTTTTGTTGAAATTATTTATATAATCTTTCAACCCCGCCAAAATATCTTCTTTTGTAAAATCCAAATCTCGAAAAATATTAAAGATATAATACCAAGCAGCCGCTTCGCAAGTGGGTTTTAACAAATTCCAATGTAATAACCATAATGATGCCGGATCTTCTAAATAAGCATCCCATCCATTATTTCCTAAAAGTTTTTCCCCAAATCTTGTTGGTAAATTACTTTTATCAATAATTTTGAATGCACTAGACCAATAACGAATAGCACTTACCATGTTTTTTCCAACACCTAAACGTACAGGAGCATCATCTTGTGAGAAGATATCTGGATTTTTTTTGGCTGCATCAAATCCTTTTTTCAACCAACCAAAACGAGGGTGGAAAGTTTCATGGTTGGCAAATATTGGATTTACTGCATTTTCAAAATTTGTAAATTTCAGACTAGTTTGGATCATGCTAGAATAAATATAATAACAACCGATTTGTTTATTATGGCTTAAATGAGACACAATTTAGTGAATTATGAGCATTTCAAAGTCGATAGAAATTTTACCTTGTTTCATACATTTAGGGTCGTAAACCTAATCTTTTGAGAATATAAGTGTAGCTTATTCTATTTGATGCAGAAACTTCTGTTTTTATCAACTTTACAAATTAAATGTCACTTTCTTGTTAGTACAAGTGTTTATACTACAAAGGAAGCTCACAATACTTAATAATATAAAAGCGCACAAAATGCTGTGATGTTAGTACAGGCTTCATCTACATAAAAGATTTACTATTTTAATCTGTTTCAGTGTAGATGTATAAAAATTAGGCCAATCTTACATAAAAGGTTTCAGTTATGTCATTTGAAGTTGAAGATATTCTGGAGGATGCCCATTCAATTTGTCCTTTCCTTCCAAAAGTTTTAAGACACGATCCACTCCAGTAGATCGTCAATTGGCTGAATTACTATACACAATCGACAACTTGAATTTTTATGTATACTTAAAGCCAGCAGCGGGATTTGAACTCGCGACCTTCCGATTACAAGTCGGATGCACTACCACTGTGCTATGCTGGCAAGTTTGACGATGGCTTTTAATTAGTAACCACAATTTATTATTGTACCATAATCCATTTATTTGTCTAGCTGTAAATTCTAAAAAATATCTACCTCTCCAGAAATAAGGCTAAAAGACCAGAAATTTTAGCAATATCGCTGCTTGTGTACGCCTAGATAGTTTTTCTGGCGTTGCCATTGTGATGAACCAGAAAAAATCAGTGATTCTGAATCGCTGATAAAGTTGATAAATTAATATTCATCGCAAAAGCTAACTCAAATCCTGGGCTGAACGCAAAAATATCTGGTCAGTTCTAAAACTATATTTTCTTGGCACGGTTGAATAAAGGAACAGAAATATATAATTATTTTTTACAGATTACAAGCATGGCAGCATTGCTCGGACGAGATTTATTAAGTCTAGCGGATATCAGTTCTACGGAACTTCAAGAACTCCTGCAATTGGCAACTCAACTTAAATCACAACAGTTAAAGTTGCAGTGTAATAAAGTTTTGGGGTTGTTGTTCTCCAAAGCTTCAACTCGTACACGGGTAAGTTTTACTGTGGCGATGTACCAACTGGGTGGACAGGTAATCGATCTCAACCCTAATGTCACTCAAGTTAGTCGCGGGGAACCTTTGCAGGATACAGCGCGGGTGTTAGATCGATATTTGGATATTTTGGCAATTCGCACTTTTGCACAGCAGGATTTGGAAACTTTTGCTCACTACGCCAAGATTCCGGTGATTAATGCGCTTACCGATGCAGAACATCCTTGTCAGGTATTAGCGGATTTATTGACGATCCAAGAAGGCTTTGGTACTCTTGCTGGGTTAACTTTAACCTACGTGGGTGATGGGAATAATGTCGCTAATTCTCTGATGTTAGGCTGTGCTTTGGTGGGGATAAATGTTAGAATTGCTACTCCTGGTGGATATGAGCCAGATTCTAGGATTGTAGAGCAAGCAAGAGCGATCGCTAATAACAAAACTGAAGTCCTTCTGACTCACGATCCAGAATTAGCTGCTAAGGGAGCTGCTGTACTTTACACTGATGTTTGGGCGAGTATGGGGCAAGAGGCAGAAGCAGACAACCGGATGCCAATTTTCCAGCCTTATCAAATTTCAGAGCAGCTATTAAGTCTTGCCGATCCAGAGGCAATTGTTTTACACTGCTTACCAGCCCATCGCGGTGAAGAAATTACCGGATCTGTTATTGAAGGTTCCCAATCACGAGTTTGGGAACAGGCAGAAAATCGTCTCCACGCGCAAAAGGCCTTACTTGCAAGTCTTTTAGGGGCAGAGTAAGAAAATAGGGCACAGGGGATAGGGTATCTTTTCTTCCTTATAACCTGTAAGCTCTAACGTGTAACCTGTAATATTCTTATTTGTCAAAAGGCAAAAGAGAAGAAAATAATTTTGCTTTTGCCTTTCATATTTTTACTTTTCTCTTGTTATGGGGAGTTTTTTGTAGTACTAATGTTCTAGAGACATTTATAATTACTTCCCGCAAATTTATGGAACGTCTAACGGAAGCTCAACAAGAACTTTACGAATGGTTGGCAGAATACATCCGATCGCACCAGCATTCGCCTTCTATTCGGCAAATGATGCAAGCGATGAACTTGAAGTCACCAGCACCAATTCAAAGTCGTTTAGAACATTTACGCACTAAAGGATATATAGAATGGACTGAAGGCCAAGCGCGAACGATTCGGATTTTGCGTCCTGTGAAGCAAGGTGTACCAATTTTGGGCACGATCGCTGCTGGTGGTTTAATAGAACCGTTTACTGATGCTGTAGATCATTTAGACTTTTCTAATTTCGATTTACCTCCCCAAACTTACGCTTTGCGGGTAGCTGGTGATAGCATGATTGAAGATTTAATTACTGATGGTGATGTGGTATTTCTGCGTCCAGTAGCAGAACCTAATCATTTGAAAAATGGCACCATCGTCGCCGCTAGAGTAGATGGATTCGGTACGACATTAAAACGTTTTTATCGCCAAGGCGATCGCGTTACCCTCAAACCAGCAAATCCTAAGTACAATCCCATTGAAGTCATGGCTCAACAAGTACAGGTGCAGGGTTCTCTCATTGGTGTATGGCGTGGTTATAACTGAGTAATGGGGACTGGGGACTGGGAAATGGGAAATGGGAAAGATAAGTACCAATGACCAATGACTAATGACTAAATAAATATGTACCTGACGAAAAATTCAGTGCAGCAACTGCCCACTTTCCGGTTGAAATTACCGTTTGCAAGGGAAAGTAAGGGCAGTTATTACACTTTGCAACCATTACCAGGATGCCCAAGAATGCCTGTGTCTCTGCAATTGCGGCAATATCAGCGAGAAGCGATCGCTAGCTGGTTTACCAACAATGGCAGAGGGACGCTGAAAATGGCTACTGGTAGTGGTAAAACTATTACCGCACTAGCGATCGCTTGTGAACTCTACCAACAGATTAATTTACAAGTTCTGTTGGTAGTGTGTCCTTATCGTCATCTCGTTACCCAATGGGCGCGAGAATGTGAAAAATTTAATTTGCAACCCATTTTAGCTTTTGAGAATTTACGCACTTGGCAAAGTCAACTTTCTACCCAAATTTATAATCTGCGTTCTGGTTCTCAACGTTTTGTCACGGTGATTACTACGAACTCTACTTTAATTGGAGATGGTTTTCAGTCTCAACTCAAATATTTTCCCGCCAAAACTTTAATTATTGGGGATGAGGCGCATAATTTAGGCGCACCCAAGCTAGAAGAAAGTTTACCGCGTAGTGTTGGGTTGAGACTGGCTTTATCTGCCACACCGGAGAGATATTTTGATGATTTTAGCACGCAATCTCTATTTGATTATTTTGGCCCAGTTCTTCAGCCAGAGTTTACTTTGAGGGATGCGATCGCTCAAGGTGCTTTGGTACATTATCTGTATTATCCGGTGTTAGTAGAGTTAACTGAAGCTGAAAGTATTGCTTATTTAAAGCTAACTAAAAGAATTGGGCGATCGCTACTATATAGAGAACGAGAAAATGGACAAGTGGGAAACTTTGAAGGCAATGAAGATTTAAAGCCGTTATTGATGCAAAGAGCAAGATTAATTGGTGCGGCGGAAAATAAATTAACCGCTTTGCGGGATTTAATGAGTACTCGCCGCGAAACTACTCACACTCTTTTTTATTGCAGTGATGGTTCCCAAGATGCGGGACAACGTTCATCGTTACGCCAACTCAAAGCTGTTGCTAAAATTCTCGGAGTGGATTTGGGGTACAAGGTAAGTACCTATACAGCCCAAACAACTTTACAAGAAAGAGAAATATTGCGCCATCAATTTGAAAGTGGAGAGTTGCAAGGTTTAGTCGCAATTCGTTGTTTAGATGAAGGTGTCGATATTCCAGCAATTCAAACTGCGGTGATTTTATCAAGTTCT
This sequence comes from Nostoc sp. NMS9, assembly GCF_017114995.1. Classification (GTDB taxonomy): domain Bacteria; phylum Cyanobacteriota; class Cyanobacteriia; order Cyanobacteriales; family Nostocaceae; genus Nostoc. The sequence continues at coordinate 17,343 of NZ_JABXKL010000030.1, forward strand.
GGTAATCCCCGCCAATTTATCCAGCGACGGGGGCGAGTTTTACGTCCTCATCCGGCTAAAGAACGCGCGACAATATTTGACATGATTGTTTTACCACCAGATTTAGATAGAGAAACTATAGAAGTTGAGCGTAATCTTTTGAAAAAGGAATTGCGTCGCTTTGTGGAGTTTGCTGATTTAGCTGATAACGCAGGGGAAGCAAGAATGAAGTTACTTGATTTACAAAAGCGATATGGTTTATTAGATATTTGATGATGAACTATATAGTTGTATTATTTTGTAAAATTTTTCGAGTTTTCAAAAAAGAGGCATTAAGTATGAAATAATAAAATTATGAGTTTGATCATAATGGGATGTCAGCGACTTTAAAAATTTTACTGACATCCCATTATGATCTAGATTATTAATATTAATAATAACAGAAGATAATTCAAGAATAAAGTCTTTTTTAAAGAAAATTATAAATTTGAAAAAATAGTTTTTGCAAAATTAAAGATAACGCTAACAGTGGCTTTACGGAGGTAAATGCACTACTAGAGAAAGTTAAAATATAGAAAAACTATATTTCCAAACAGAAGATGTCACAAGATGCAAATATCGATGATGTGCAGGAGCCAATAAGCAGCGCTCCGCCGAAGGTACGGCGAATTATTGAGCGGGTATGGAAGCTGGAAAAAGGCAGACTAGATAAAAAGATTAACAGCCATATAAATGATAATATTTTGGATATTATTAAGGAAGAGGTGCGATGAAGCTGACTTCAATCAAGCTATGCAACTTTCGCTCCTTTTATGGTACGACACCAGAGATGCTTCTAGCTGGTGGAGATGTTCAGAATACAACGATTATTCATGGCAATAATGGCTCTGGAAAAACTAGTTTACTGAATGCCTTTACTTGGGTATTATATGAAAAATTTAGTGCAGCCTTTGCATCGATAGAACAGTTGGTAAATAAGCGTGCGATCGCAGAGGCTCAAAAAGGTCAAGCTGTAGAATGTTGGGTAGAAATTGGCTGGGAACATGAAGGTAAACGCTATCGAGTTAAACGCGCCTGTCGGGGTTATAAAAACGAAGGTGATTTTGACGCTGGTAAAACTCAATTAACCATGTGGGTTGGTGCGGATGATGGCAAATGGAATATACCAACTCAGCAACCAGACGATATAATTAACCAGATTTTACCCGCTACTTTACATCAATATTTTTTCTTTGACGGCGAACGAATTGAAGAAATAGTTCGTTCTGATAAAAAAGCTGAAATTGCTGAAGCTACAAAAATTTTCTTGGGTGTGGAGGTAATCAACCGTTCTATCAGACATTTGGGAGATGCTAAAAAAACTCTAGAAAATGATTTAAAAGCCATCGGTGAATCTGAAATTAAACAACTATTACGACAGCAAGAAAAGATAGAACGCGAACGCGAACGCATTACCAAACGGCAAACTGAAATTAAAGAAGAATTAGAGTATCAACAAACTTTCAAAAAAGAAACAAGTAATCGTTTGCGTGAACTGAGTGCTGCTAAGGAGTTGCAAGAAAGATGGCAGGATTTAGAATCGCAGAAGACGGCGAATCAAGAAGAATATAAAAAAACCAAAGAAGCACTGAAAAAAGTTATTTCCGCGCGGGGTTATACAGTTTTACTGTCAGAAACCACAGCACAGTTCCGAGGGATTATCAATGATTTGAAGCAGCGCGGCGAGTTAACATCAGGAATTTCACGAGAATTTGTGAATGATTTACTCAATTCTCAACGTTGTATTTGTGGTGCAGAATTACACGAGGGTAATCATTCTCATACTTATGTGAGTACTTGGTTAAATAAAGCAGGTTCCTCGGCGGTGGAAGAAACTGCAATTCGGATGAGCGCACAAGTAGATGAAATTGATAAACAAGCCATAGGATTTTGGGAAGAAGTTGATAGAGAACAAACTAGGATTAATCAGTTAAGGCAAAGCATATCTCAAATTGAAGGCGATTTAGACAATATTCAAGAACGGTTGCGAAAAGATGCTAATGAAGAAATTAGCAGTTTGCAAAAACGGTTAGATGAAATTGAAAGTAAAATTGATGAATTAAATCGAGAACAAGGTGCAAATCAGCAGCAAATTGCTCAACTCACAACTGAAATTGAAGGTTTAAATAAACAAATCGCCAAGCAAAAGCTGAATGAAGACAAGCAAACTTTAGCACAGCGACGAATTAACGCTACCCAAGATGCAATCGAACGGTTAACGGAAGTTAGAAATCGTCAAGAACAACAATTTCGCCTGCAACTAGAAAAGCGAGTACAAGAAATATTCACAGAAATTTCTGTGACTCCATACATTCCTAAAATTAGCGATAAATATGAACTGACATTAGTAGAAAATACCACAGGTGTGGAAGCACCAGTTGCAGCATCCACTGGAGAAAATCAAATTCTCAGTTTATCTTTTATTGCCAGTATCATTGACAAAGTACGGGAATGGAGTGAAAAGCGAAAAATAATGATGATTCCTGATAGTAGCACTTTCCCAATTGTCATGGATTCGCCCTTCGGTAGTTTGGATGAGAATTCGCGGCGACACATTGCGAAGACAATTCCCCAGTTAGCGAATCAGTTGATAGTTTTAGTAACTAAAACTCAGTGGCGCGGTGAAGTAGAAGCAGAAATGACAAACAGAATTGGGAGAGAATATGTGCTTACATATTATTCTTCTAAGCCAGATTGCGAACAAGATTATATTGAGTTGGGTGGCGAAAGATATCCTTTGGTGAAACAAAGTCCGAACGAGTTTGAGTATACAGAAATTATGGAAATTGAACGGGATAGGTAATTATCACGCAGAGACGCAGAGAAAGACTTTTCCAAGGAATCTTATGATTTCGCGCATTCGCCGTTAGGTGTTCTCGTAGAGTAGGCGCAAAGGTTTTTTACAGAACTGATGCAAAATACCTCTCAAATTCTTATTCTTCCGTGTTCTCTGTCCCTCTGTGATAGCCTGCGGCAAGCCCTCCGGGTTCAGCAGTCGCTTATGGAGGAAACCCCCTTGGCGCTAGCCTCTCCCTTTGGCAGAAGACCACGCTGCTTCACCGTTTTGCGTCTACGATTTTCTGTTACTGTGCGTAAGTCCGATTTTAGTTAAAGTTGAGAAAAGTGACTTTTGAGAAGGAATCAGGTTATGGTTGCGAGTCCAGACAGAAATTATATGTCTCCCCAGGAATACCTGGAATGGGAACAAGACCAAGAAATTAAATACGAATATATTGATGGTGAAGTTTTCGCCATGACTGGGGGTACTCTTCCCCATAATGATATTGCTTTAAACTTAGCTTCAGCGTTAAAAAGTCACCTGCGAGGAAGTGGTTGTCGTGTGAATATGGCGGATGGGAAAGTAGGTGTATCTGAAAACGGGCCTTTTCATTATCCCGATGTTGTGGTGAGTTGCGATGAACGGGATAAACAAGCTATTCAATTTTTCCAATATCCTTGTTTAATTGTTGAAGTTCTTTCCCCTAGCACGGAAGCTTACGACCGAGGTAAAAAATTTACGCGGTATCGTCGCATTCAGACTTTGCAAGAATACGTCCTCATAGATGCTGAAAAAATTGGTTTAGATTGCTTCCGATTAAATGATAGAGGACTCTGGGAGTTACATCCTTATGAAGCAGAGGATGAGGTTTATTTAACCAGCGTTAATTTCCGCTTTCCGATATCTTTGGTGTATGAAAATGTTCTATTTCCTATTTAAATTAGACTTATTCTAGATTCATGATTAGGGGTTTTATGAGTATTAAAGCTGAAGCAACTATTGAAGATTTGTACCACTTACCTGACAATTGTAAAGCAGAGATTGTCAATGGGAAATTGGTGCTGATGTCTCCAACTGGATTTTTACCAGGACGTGCAGGCGGTGAAATTTATGCAAGTCTACGGGATTATGAACGTCTGACAAAAAGTGGTTATGCTTTGCCTGATAATGTCGGTTTTATTGTCAATCTCCCTAATCGTCGTTCTTTAAGTCCTGATGCTGCATTTTATACTGGGAAACCTACAGGTGGAAGATTCCTCAATGGTGCGCCTATATTTGCTGCTGAGGTAAGAAGCGAAAATGATTACGGTGATAAGGCTGAGAAAGATATGGCTAGTAAACACCGTGATTATTTTGCGGCTGGTACGTTGGTAGTTTGGGATGTAGACGTACTCAAAGAGGAAGTTATTAGACTATATCGTGCTAGTAATTCTGAAGAACCGCAAGTTTATCGCCGTGGTGAGGTGGCTGAAGCTGAACCCGCAGTGCCAGGATGGACTATGTTAGTGGATAATTTGTTTGTTTAGCGATCGCCTGCATACTATTATAAAATAATACCTTTGTAAGTGCGTAGGTGTAGCCAGCCGTAGGCATCGCTCTTGGGTTTCGTTTAAAATTGCCACAATGTAGATATATAAATCAATGGCTGCAAACAGAATTAGGATTGCTAAAGATAAAGTTGAGTTAGTAAAAGCATTAGTAGCTTCAAAAGATACAACTGGGGCTTTCCAAACCTATGTAGAAGTGATGGTGTTTGCAGCAGCATTGGGAGCAAAGCATAAAAAACGAGTTCCTTTAGACGGAATTGCTAAAGATTTATCTCCTCTGCGACAAGATTATTTTTCCACTAGTTTTATTCTGTTAATTAATTTGTTGGCTATGACTGAAATCAAAGACATTAATATCCTCAGTGAACAAGAAGTAGCTGACGAGCAACGCATCCATGTTTTTGAAGAGTATGCCAATGGTGGACTAGAAGTTTTACAAAATGAACTACGCGGATCAGTAGACTATTCAGAACGTTTGTTATTGATACTTCGTTCAGAAAAAAACAAACAAGAGGAACAAGAGGTAGAGTTTGATCTGAGAAAATTTCTGTATTGACTAATGCTGTGATTCCTTATGGGGCTGCACAGTATTAAATACTGAATATGGGAAGTAGCTAGAAATACCTCTAGAAGGCCTTGACAAGAGGTGACGTAAAGAATTTCCGAACAATTAAGTTATGGATGAATAGAACATTAAGAGTAAGTGTACTTGCCTTAGCCTGATATGATTTTATATGAAACATTTTAACAGGCGTGCCATATAACAACTTTGGCTATATTGAGCTAAAAATAGATTTCATAAGTTTTGCCCAGCTTATTATTGTACTGATAAACCTATTTTGCAGTCTATTTTTGTGCTGATAGTTGACAAAAATCAACTGCAAGTATTACCGTAGTAATACGGGTAATAAAAAAGCAGTCGCATATTGTGACTGCTTTTTGAAATCAAGAGTGCAACAGTATTAGTTATACGAGAAGACGACTTAGACCAAATTCACCAGGATTTTGCAGATTGTGCTAAAACAAGACCTATACCACCAGCTTTGCTAGCAGCATTTGATGTAAGCAACATACTAGCAAGTTTGACACGTCAACTGGCTAAAGAATTAGTCATTTTTGATGGTCGGATTGACAAAGTTTCACGAACTGTAGGCAAAGATCCAAGTTACCTCTTTACGATGAACCAGTTAAAGGTTTGTACTGCTGAGTTCTTATTTGGATCATCTCGAAAACAGGTAATAGAATCTCGTTCTAACCAAAAAAAAGGAGAAACTAGCCTTTTACTGGCAAAAGCCAAAGCTTTTTATATGGAATTTAGTAAGAATAGCGAAGCCTGGAAAGCACTACTAATACCAGCATCGGCAACTTCAAATCTAGATTTGTACACTTTACGACAGCAGAGAATTGATTTCAATTCTGTAGGTTTTCAAATCATCAGTAAAATTGGTCATCTTATATTCTTTGGTAAAAAATTTACAGATGAGGAGCAAAACAAATTAATAAGTGCTGTTGCTCATATTGACTACACACGCGAGTCTCCATTATGGCAAAATAATGTAGTACTATCAGATGAATCGGGGAATAGGAAGATTGTTTCCCAAATGGCAGCTTTAGAAAAAGCGTTTAATATTGTTGTCAAAGAAGTAGAGAACCAGGCAGGTATTAAGCTAATTGGATAATTACAAACAGAAAGCTCTTTAGTTACACTGAGAGCATATTCTAAAACCCAATTGCTTAGGAGCGTTTATCAGAGTCAGCCTTATCTAGGCTGATTTTACAAATAGAAACGCTCCTGAAGCTTTTTTGTTTATCATAAAATCAGTGGAAGTCCTACCGCCTTTAGTTCAACAAACTCGCCATCAAAACCAATAGTTTTATCTTCCACAGTTCTAGCATCTGCCAAAGCCTTACGAAGTTCAGCACGTTCCATCTGTTCCTGAATTCCACCCAGGATGTAAACTAATAACTTCGCCGCCAAATCTCGTCCAGCAACCTGCACTCGCTTTTTATTTGGGTCATACAAAACCCCATACCAGAGAGATTGGGGATATTCCATACCACTAAAACCGCCTTGCTGGTCAAACTTCCGCAGTTTCTTAAAAATATCTGTTAGGGAAAAACCTTTTTTAAAAACCAAAACTCCCAAAGCTTGCGCTAATGCAACTTGAGCAACTGGACGGAAAAGCATATTTCCTTCACCTCCATCTTTTTCAAAGCTGAAGCGCCGTAAAGCTGGTGTATCCTCATGTTCTAAAATCTTATAACTGGAAAGACTAGCCAAAGAATCAAATAGCTTTCTAAATTCCTGAATCCCCTGCTCAAGTTCTTCATCCTCTGGACGCATGGGAATTAGACCTTTTTCCAAGGGTTTCCAGTGGGGGAACTTTTGAGCCAAATAACGCTCAGACATATCTTGTAGAGCTTGCAAAGTCGTCAAAACTGTAGAATTGGAGGCTACTGTTGCACTATTCCAATTAACACGGGGATTGCGCTCTTGTCGTTGTTCTAACAGTGGATGTGTAACTGCAATTTTTCTCGCAACGATCGCAAAACCATCATCCTCATTCAACTGTGTTAACTGACCTTTAGTCAAGGGTGCAGCCATCAGGTTGACATGAACAAAAATCGATCTCACCCTCCGCCTCGCCTGGGTGCGAGTTTCCCCAGCCGCTACCGCACAGATGAACTCAATACCAATTTTTTCCTTGGGTAAATTTTGCAAGTAAGCAAGGTCTACTTGGTACTTTTCTATCAAATCATCTACTGTAATAAAACTGTCATCAGCACCTTTATCTTTTTTATATCGCTGGAGTTTACGAGTTTTAATTAACTCCATCAACCCTTGCACCCCCATTAATCGGTGTTGACCATCTAATGCATAAATAGTCACATCATCCTCAGAAATATTTAGCAGACCTACTTTAGTGTCTTTATCTAGGGGGATGAAATCAGTAGTAGACTTGGTGGCACGTCCTTCGCTATCCCATTCAGCAGCTTTGGGATTATCTACCCACGGTTGATTAATCACCACCAGTACCGGCGGAAACTTGTGGTTGTGTCTAGCCGCTAAATACTGCACTAGCGGTGCTTGACGTGACCAATCAAGGGGACGCTGCTGAATTTCATCAATACTATCTGCGTCAATCTCGACATTATCAGTTTCAGGATTGTACTTTTTTTGAAATAGGGGTAAGCCAGAGGCAAAGTGAACCCGACCTGCAAACCATTCCAAGGTAACAGAGCTAACATAAGCCTCAGTACCACCCATCTCGGTTTTTTGAACGAGAATCTGATCTTTTCTCCCTAAAAACTTCTCCAGGAGTAAAGCTAGTACCTGTCTTTCCTTGTTTTCCCGTTCCAGGTATTCTCTAGCGATGTCAGCAGTGGGGTCAGATGTACTATCTTTCATGTTAAATTTTAAAAACAGAATAGGATTATGTCGTTTAATTATCCAAAAAATTGGATATTAGTAGTTAAATTTTTAAAAACTTTTCTTCAACCCACGGAGGTGAGTTTTATCTGTATAGCCGCGAATTCTATTCGCCCGAATATTACGCCAGTGTTTCCAGAGAGAAGGAGAAATGACTACAGCACAACAACCAGAAAATAAAATTCAGCAAACACGTACTGTAGCAGAGTTAGTGGACTACATCCAAGCTCTTACCATTGAAATTCAAGAATTGTATTGTTTAGATGAGATACCTTGGGTTTTGGGCGTGTCTTGGGGAAAAGATTCTAGTACAGTATTGCAGCTTGTATGGAATGCGATCGCTGCTCTTCCTCCAGAAAAAAGAACTAAAACTATATATGTAATTACAACCGATACTCAGGTAGAAAATCCTGTAGTGTCTGCTTGGGTTCGCAAATCCTTGCGGAATCTGAAGGTAGCTGCTAAAAAACAGGAGATGCCAATTGATCCACATTTACTACAACCAGTAATTGAAGACACATTTTGGGTAAATCTTATTGGTAAGGGATATCCAGCACCTCGTAACCAGTTTCGCTGGTGTACACCACGTTTAAAAATTAATCCCGCCAATCAATTCATCCGTGAAATAGTTAGAGCTAACGGTGAAACAATTCTTGTATTGGGGACTCGCAAAGCGGAGAGTTCCAAACGTGCTGCCACAATGAAAAAGCATCAAGTTGATAGAGTACGAGATCGCCTGAGTCCTAATGCTAGCCTACCCAACTCCTTAATCTATACCCCTATTGAAGATTGGAGTAATAACGATGTCTGGATATACCTGAATCAGTGGGATAATCCTTGGGGACAAAGTAATAAAGAATTATTTGCTATGTATCGAGGTGCAACAGCCGATAATGAATGTCCACTAGTTGTTGATACTTCTACTCCTAGTTGTGGCGATTCACGATTTGGCTGCTGGGTTTGCACACTAGTGAATAAGGATAAATCAATGGAGGCGATGATCCAAAATGATGAAGAAAAAGAATGGATGCAGCCATTATTAGATATCCGTAATGAACTAGATATCAAAGATGATCGAGAAAAAAGAGATTTTAGAAGAATTTGGGGAGATGTTCAGCTTTTCGAGCGAAATAAAGATGGAAAACATTCTGTTGAACCAATACCTGGCCCTTATACAAAATTTTGGCGGGAACATTGGCTCAGACGATTATTAGAAGCGCAAACAAAAACCCGTCGGACAGCGCCAGAAAATATGCGCGATATCATCCTCATTACTTTAGAAGAAATGAGTGAAATCCGCCGCATTTGGCTAGAAGAAAAACACGAATTTGATGATAGCTTACCTCGGATTTATCAAGAAGTGACTGGCGAAGAATTTCAAGATCCCCGTCCTGGTGCTGACTATAGCCTACTAGGTCGTGATGAATGGGCTGTGTTAGAAGAAATCTGTGCAGATGATAGTATGCACTTGGAACTCATGGCTAAACTTTTAGACACAGAACGCCAATTTCGGAAAATGTCCCGTCGTGTGGGAATCTACGACACCCTTGAAAAATGCTTTGCTACAAGTTCGCGTTCTAAAGATGAAGCAGTTAAAAATGCTCATTTAAAGCGTGATTTGAAAACAGCAGCTGAAGAAGGCGATATTGAAAAGGTCAAGCAGCTAACTTTAGCAGATTTTGCCACACCCGATACACAAGCGATGTCTAACGACAAACCGCTACACGTTTACGCGCCTGATGCACAAGTTGACGCAACAAACCTTACAAAATCTGATGCTGAGACAAAGACTTGGGGAAATATGAAATTTAAAAAATAGGTACACAGTGCTTTAAGGCTGTGTCTCATCATCATCAACATCTCCCAAGTACAGCCTGATAAACTCTTCTGCTGCGGCGGGATTAATTTTCTTCAGTGCATCCCGAATTTCTAACACCCCCTCCGCTACAGGGTCCATTATCTCATTTACCCAGCGATTAACATTTGAGCGTCCAGTTCCCATTGTCACTGCTAACTTATTTTGGCTAATGCCATGTGTCTCTAATGCCTGTTTCAACGCTTTTCCTGCTTTTCCCATGCTTCTGATTGTGTCAAAGGCTTTTAACCAAGTAAATGTCCCGTATAAGCGACAAAAGATGTAAGATATTTATGTACCGTATACGGTACATAAATATCTCTAGCAAAATATGTGAGTTCCAATGACTAAAAGCTTTTTGGCAGATACCTTTCCAACGACCTCGCCGCTTGTTTGCGCCAACAAATCTCAAGAAGCAACACCAAGGAGAGAGTCTGTAAAAGTAGTAATTTATGGTTCTAAAACAGGTGTTAACAACACAATTCTCACCCTTTACAAGCTGGGTTTTGCTCAAGTTAATGAATGGAGTCCTTTATTACCTAGTCCCACCCAACCCTGGAGAAGTGATGAGTATTTTAACTAGGCACATTCTGACAACGTGACTGTAATTCGGCTAGTAAAAAATATGATAGGGTGGGCAATGCACACCCTACAAAAATAACGAAACAATACTGAGCGAATTCCATTCGTCATATATTTTATTCTTAAATATCAATGATATTTCTTGAACTTGTACTACAAAACTTTGGTCCTTACTCTGGAAGACAAGTAATCAATCTTGACCCAAGAAAAGATGAAAATCTGCGTCCAATTATTTTATTAGGTGGGATGAATGGCGGGGGAAAAACTACGCTGATGGATGCCATACGCCTTGTGCTTTATGGTCATCGCGCTCAATGTTCTACCCGTGGTAATTTGAGTTATAACGATTTTCTGAACCAATGTGTTAATAGTAAAGCTAACCCTGCCGAAAAAACCCGGATTGAATTAGTTTTTGAACACATAGAAGATGATAAACCAGTAAAATATCGGATTGTCAGAACTTGGGAAAAAAATCCTAAAGATGGTAAAGATTCTTTGGGAATTTTAGGCGATGATGATACTTGGCCTGTTGAATCTTTGGTGAATACTTGGGATGACTATATAGAAAATCTGTTGCCATTAGGAATTTCTAATTTATTTCTTTTCGATGGTGAACAAGTAAGAAACCTTGCAGAACAGGAATCACCACCACTAATTGTAATTGAAGCTATTCGCGGACTTTTAGGACTAGAATTATCTGATCGTTTAGCAGTTGATTTGGAGATTTTAGTTAACCGCAAACGTAAAGAAATGGCTGACACTAAAGATTTAGCTAATATAGAAGAAATTGAAAAAAGGTTAACGCAGCAGCAAGAAGATTACCTAGTTATAGAAGAAAAATTAGCCCATTTCAAAAATCAACTTGAAGAATTAGAAACTATACAGCGAGAAGTCTTAGATAAATTCGTTTCGGAAGGGGGTAAAATCGCCGCAGAACGTAATCAACTAGAACAACAACAAAAAGAGAAAACTGCCGCAGCAGAAAATATTCGGCAGTCAATGTGTCAATTAGCTGCTGATGTGTTACCTTTAGAGCTAATTTCTAATTTACTGAGTCAAGTACAAGCACAGGGAGCAAATGAATTTCGCTATCAACAAGTACAGTTAGCTAGAGATGTTTTACTTGAACGAGACAAACGCTTACTAAACTGGCTAAGTGAATTAGTGATCGCTTCTGATAAAGTTGATAAAATTAACTCTTTTTTAGCTGAAGATATTGATAGTTTATATACAAGCTACTCTCAATCGGAATCACCTTGGTTATTAGCTGATGAGGAAAGTTTGAGTCAATTGGATAATCTAAGATATTATTTGCAAAACGCTTTAAATACTGCAAAAGAAAAATTAAATATTATCAAAAATTTAGAAGAAGAAATTATCAATTTAGCAAGACAAGTACAAACAGCAGCAGAACCAGAAGCCTATAAAAAGCTGCACGAAGCTGTGGAAAAAGCACAAAATCAAGTTTCGGAAGCTAAAGTAAATTATGAGATAACTCGCCAAAAGTTAGCTGAGTTAGCAACTGCCCTTGATAAGACCAAAAAAGAATTACAAGAATATACTGTAGAAAATATTGAACGTAAAAATAAAGATCATATTATTACCTCAGCAGCTAAAGTTCAAGAAACACTCAAGATTTTCCGGGAAAAACTAACCTTAAGAAAGCTCAATAAATTAGAGGAAGAAGTTAAAAATTGCTTCCTTTATCTCCTCCACAAATCAGATTTAGTACATCGCATTGCCATTGATAGCAATACTTTTGGACTTTACTTGTATGATTTAAATGGTAAACCCGTCCCTAAACATCGCCTCTCTGCTGGCGAAAAACAACTACTAGCGATCGCCTTCCTCTGGGGTTTAGCCAAAATCTCTGGACACCGCTTACCAGTAGCAATCGATACGCCACTAGGCAGACTCGACTCATCCCACCGCAGCAACCTAGTTGAGCGTTACTTTCCATCCGCCAGCCATCAAGTAATTTTGTTATCTACCGATACTGAGATTGGCAAAAAAGAAGTAGAAACACTGCGAGAAAACGAAGCAATCGCCCGCGAATACCTGCTCAAATACGACTCTTCTACCCGGCAAACAACTATCCAACCAGGATATTTTTGGTAGTAAATATTGTTAAAAAATTGAGCGAGCGCAATTTTTTGAAGCCTACATCTTTACAATATATCTAACGACCTTTGGAAAGGAGATCAATTATGAACTCACCATATTTAATAAAAATAGAGCATGACCTACGTGTTTTGTCATTAGAAGAATTAGAATGGCTATTAGAACGTATCGCAAAACAAGTGCAAGAAAGAAAGCAAATATCAAATAAATTCACTGATGTGAAATATATGAAGGAACAACTAGCTGCAATGGCTAATGATTTAGATATACAGCTAGAAATTACCGCTATTAATAATGAATTGGGGTTACAAAAAATTTCATATCTGCCATAGCCCTTTTCTAACTAACTCTGGTAAGTAGCCGAAGGACTTGGATGGGCTATGGCTTTTACCAATAAGATATGTTGCATCTTCATTAACAATTCTGGGGTGATACTCTTTTATTGGTTTCCGTCCACAAGCATTTTGTCCGGCTTCAGCTGTTTTGAATATATATTTTAATATTTTATCATCAGAGCTATATACATTGATTAAGTTTCCTCTGATCTGGGAAGCTACATATCCCCAATCTTTGCTACTATCTCTACGAACAGCACCAGCAAGAAGAATCACATTTTCTAATAAATGTTGTTTTTCTGTCCAAACTTCCATGCAATAATAAGCAACACGCGCCCCTAATGAATGAGCCATAAGAGAGACATTTTTTTCAGGAATTTGATTACAAATCAAATAAGGAAAGTAATCTCTCCCAACTCGTTCTGCACGATATTTGGTTTTATGCCAGTGACCAAGACCCAAACCCATAATAGAACTTTCAAAAAGACCAGAATCCCACAACAAATGATATACAGAATGTCGCCAACCAGCATTACTCAAGGCATAAAGCAAATTATTGTTTCTCACTTTTTCTTCGCTTAAATATCCATCTATAAAAACTAAGGCTTTTGAACTGTCTGCTGGGCGTGAGAGAAGTCGCAGTTCAGGGCTTTCCATTCATTATTTCTTGGCTAAAACTTAAGACATACTCTTAGTTTTCCCAGCACTATGATTTCTATATCACTATTTATTTATAAAAACTATGGAATCCCCAATCGAAAGAATAAAACTCTCTCAAACGGCCAAAGACCAACTTACCAAACTCAGACGCAGCACCAAAATCGACCAATGGAATATCCTATGCCGCTGGGCATTTTGCCGTTCCCTCACAGAACCAACCGCACCCTCCCCCGTCCCAATTCCCCAGGATAGCAACGTCGAAATGACTTGGCGCGTCTTTGGCGGCGAAATGTCCGATATTCTCCTCCTCGCCCTCAAGCAACGCTGTCACAATGACGGCTATCCCACCGACAAAGAAACCCTCGCCACCCAATTCCGCTTACATTTGCATCGCGGTATTGGCTACTTAGCAGGCGATCCAAATATCAAGAAAATTGAAGATTTAATTGAACTGGCGGTTAAAAATTGAAAGGATATTAGTTGACTGTTAACTGTTCGCTGTTAACTGACAAATAATATTATGCCTGAAGCGCTAGAAATTGAGCGTCATAGAGCTGCGATCGCTCGCACTGATATATCTCGCCCCGTGCGATTGGCAATAGAATGGGCAATCCTAAATGCAGACACCACTTTTTTTGACTACGGTTGCGGCTACGGTGGTGATGTCCAGCGAGTAAAAAACTTAGGTTACACCAGCGCAGGCTGGGACCCTTACTACCATCCCGATGTACCACACACCCCCGCCGATGTGGTCAATTTGGGTTATGTCCTCAACGTCATTGAAGACTCAGAAGAACGCCGTCAAAGCCTTTGCCAAGCCTGGGAACTCACTGGGAAAGTTTTAATTGTCGCGGCTCAAATACTGATTAACGCTCCCAGCAAGACTCAACTTGCTTACAACGATGGCATTGTGACGCGCCGCAACACTTTTCAGAAATATTACGAACAACAAGAACTCAAAACTTATATTGATGAAGTCCTAAATGTAGATGCAGTACCGATCGCACTAGGCGTTTACTTTGTTTTTCGAGATGAAGCTGAAAAAGAAAGTTACAAAGCTATCCGCTTCTTTTCTACCACTTCTACACCGCGAGTCCGCATTCCCACCAAGCGGTTTGAAGACTATCAAGAACAGCTGCAACCACTCATGGCTTTTTTTACTAAGCGCGGTAGACTACCCGTGAAAGGCGAATTGGAAAATGAACAGGAATTAGTGAGCGAATTTGGTAACTTTCGCCGCGCCTTCGGTGTAGTTTTGCAAGCTACTGATGAGGCTGAATGGGATGCGATCGCTTACCGTCGTTCTCTCGATATCCAAGTTTATCTCGCCCTGACTCACTTTGATAAACGTCCTGCATGGCAGAAGCTAGCGCCAGAAATGCGTCACGATATCAAAGCCTTTTTTAGTAGCTACGAGGAAGCTTGTCAAGTAGCTGACCAAAAACTTTTCAGTTTAGGCAAACCTGGAGTGATTCAAACTGCGTGCGAAAAAAGCCAAATTGGTAAACACACGCGCGGTGCGCTTTATGTCCATGTTTCCGCACTAGCAGCACTTGATCCCGTACTACGAATTTGTGAAGGTTGTGCTAGTCGTACCATTGGGCGTGTAGATGAAGCCACATTGATCAAATATCACACTGACAAGCCGCAAATATCCTATCTGTCTTACCCTGAATTCGACACTGATCCCCACCCGACGTTAAAAGCCAGCATAGGTATTGATTTAAAAACCTTAGTCGTCACTCATCGAGACTATGCAACTAGGGAAAATCCGCCGATTTTGCACCGTAAGGAAACATTTGTTACCAGCAACTACCCAGGCTACGAAGAATTTGCTAAACTCACCCAACAAGAACAGCAATTAGGATTACTCAATAGTAAAAGTGACATTGGTACGCTTAAAGGTTGGGAAAAATGCCTTGCTGCACACAGAGTAGAAATCAGAGGGCATCAGGTTTATTCAATTAAGGAAAATTAACGAATAATCACACTGTTAGAGTATTGCTGATATGTATCTTAAATAAAGAAAATCTTAGCAGATTTGTGTGCTTACACGAAATTAGACAGCAGTTATGGCAAGATAACTGCAATTCAATTAAATAAAAAGGAATCTTCAAGATTGTGCAAGTAAATAAATCGCTGCTACGAATTTTTGGCAGCCAGAAGATGGGAGCTTTGTTATTTCTTGGCTTCTCATCAGGGTTGCCGTTATATTTAACCAGTCAGACATTACAAGCCTGGTTGACCAAAGAAGGGATTAGCTTGGCAGCGATCGCCGCTTTTAGTTTAGTCAAGCTGCCCTATTCTTTAAAATTTCTCTGGTCGCCTTTACTAGATAGATTTGTACCGCCTTTTTTGGGGCGGCGTCGAGGTTGGCTGGTAATTACACAGATAGCATTACTGTCAACTATAGCTGTCATGGCTCTACAACACCCATCCCAAGAGCTACAACCTTTAATAATTGCTGCTGTGGCCGTTGCCTTTTTTAGCGCCAGCCAAGACATTTTAGTTGATGCTTACCGCACTGATGTAGTGGAAGTAGAAGAAAGAGGTGCTGGAGCGTCTATTTACTTGTTGGGTTATCGCGTTGCCATTCTCGTAACTGGTTATGTCACCCTATTTTTGGCAGACAGAATGCCTTGGCAAGCTGTTTACTTGTTGATGTCGCTGTTGATGCTCGTAGGCTTGGTAACTTCTATTTTTGCACCAGAACCAGTCCTACGCGATCGCCCGCCTCAGACTTTATCCGCCGCCGTCAAATTACCTTTCATTGAATTTTTCCAGCGTCAGGGCTGGCTACAAGGACTTTTAATCCTGATATTCATTGTGATCTACAAGTTGGGGGATTCTTTACTAAAGAATGTATCCACCCCATTTTTGTTAGATAAAGGTTTACATTTTACTCAAACCGACATCGCATTTCCTGGTGCGCTGGGAATTTTTGCCACTATTATTGGCACTTTGGCAGCAGGAGCAGTAATGACCAAAATTGGTGTTAATCGATCCCTCTGGATATTCGCCATAATGCAAGCTGTCGGCAACTTGGCTTTCTTTGCGTTAGCAGTAGTAGGTAAAAACTTTTATCTAATGTTAGCTGCCGTTAATATAGAACAATTCTGTGCTGGTTTAGAAACAGCTGCTTTTGTAGCATTTTTGATGAGTCTTTGTAACCAAAGCTTTTCAGCTACACAGTACGCTTTACTTTCGAGTTTGCAGGCTTTTAGTAGAGATATTCTCACGGCTCCAGCAGGTACATGGGCACAAACCACCGGCTGGTCTACATTCTTTCTACTGACAGCAATAGCTGCTTTGCCGGGATTACTATTATTGCCATTCTTTGCCCCTTGGAATCCAAAGCCAGTGGTAGTATTATCCAGACCAGGACTTGACGACGAAGAAGAGGATATATGGGGAATCAAGTAGTTATTGCTGTCGGCACATTTATTCTCTTACTGACTGGTTTATTACTTGGGTATGTTCTCTCGCAGTTAGTTCTGGGATTTCTAGCATTTAACCTCCTAACTTTTTTTGGAACACTCAGCCTAATTTTAATTTTTGGTACACTTTATTACGTCTTATTTTGGCAGTTGCGGAGAGAACAATCCCGGCCATCAACTCCATCAACCATAAATGAAGGGATACCAACTCAGGTAGAGGAGGGTTTATCTGATAGCTATCTCAAAAACAGGCTAATTGCTAAATTATCTGGTGATACTGTCGCAGCCGAACGGTTAATTCAACAGGCAAAAGAGACTTATCCTGGGATGCCGGAGAATTGGTATTGCGAAAGAGTACTTGATGATTTGGAGAGCGATCGCCAGCGGGAGTAGGGGAGTAGGGGGACAAGGAGAATAACAATGCCCAATTCCCTATGCACATAAAATTGCTAAAATAAATCAAGAATACTTCACAAATCTTCAGCTAGGTTCTCATAAAAGTTCCTAGCTTCTTGCAATTAAAATATGGCTATTTTTCGTCAATACATCGCTCCGCTGCTTGCGGTATTGGTATTTCTCTTTGCCCTAGTTGCAGTCAGCGCCCGGATCTTTTTACCGTCCGATATGGCAGCACCCGCACCAATTGAACAGGTAGAGGTAACTTCTCAACCTACTCCAACTGATTTACCTCCAGCAGCACATAACGCGAGCTAGCTAAGTCAATAAACATTAGCAGTGTCTGAGCAACTATTACCTGGATATATTATTCGCCGTGGCTCTCTTTTGGAGCGATCGCTGCTGCTTAAATTTATGCAGCGAACTTACCAGGATCTCTTTCCCAAAGAGGATTTTTCCCACTTAGAGCAAACAGTTAAGCAATACTTTTCTAGCAATACGCCCTTGTGGTGGGTAGAAGAGGAGGGGGAGCAGGGGAGCAGGGGAGCAGGGGAGCAAGGGAGCAATAAAGAATCTCTCTCCTCTGCCCCTCTGCCCCTCTGCCCCTCTGTCCCCCATCCCCAGATCGCTTGCCTCTGGGTGGGCAATGCTATAGATCAAGTACATGGAAACCGTCATGCTCACATCTTTATCCTCTACGTTGTACCAGAACATCGGCGACGGGGTATTGGTACAGCCTTGATGCGATATCTGGAAAATTGGGCTATTCAAAGAGGCGATCGCCAAATTGGCCTGCAAGTGTTTCAATCAAACAAACCCGCATTGAATCTTTATAATCAGTTAGGTTATCAAACCCAATCCATCTGGATGGTAAAATTCCTGAGTGCAGAAAAATAAACTCAAGGATAGCGATAACATACTGTAGCGTCTGAGTTATAGAGGTTCTCGTTTGGATAAAACTCAACGAGGAAGAAGGAAAAATGTATAAGAACCCAACTAATATATATAAAGCTTTAACTTATTAGCGCGGGGGATTATGTGTTAATCCCTTTTCGGGATTGAAATCAAATTATGTATGACGAAGACGATCTAAGCCTACTCGATATTGAGGAGGAGCTAGAAAGCCCCTTAGATAAAATAGAGCCGCTAACTGCCGAATCAGTTGTGGCAAAGCCAGATCCAGAAGTGATGCTAGCCTTGCTGGAAAATCCCCAGCCTCAGCAACGAATGTTAGCGGCACGTGCTTTTTGTGATATTGAAGATGCCCGTTCTACCCCCCATCTGATTCGCCTGTTAACTGATACTTGTCCCTTAGTGCGGGTAAGTGCAGCTTATGGCATCGGACGCAATCCCAGTTTAGAAGCAGTGAGTCCGTTAATTGCTCAACTAAACAGTGATTGGAATGGCTATGTGCGTAAAGGTGTAGTTTGGGCTTTAGGAAACTGTCGCGATCGCCGTTCTTTAGCACCTTTAGCAAACGCCCTCAGAACAGACATTTCCGCAGTGCGTTTGTGGGCTGCTAGCGCCTTAGCACAGATGGCAGAAGTCGGTTATGAAGCAGTTATAGGGGCAATACCACCATTAATCGAAGCCTTAGTCCAAGATCCCGTAGCAGCGGTGCGGAGTAACAGTGCTTGGGCAATTGGTCAACTATGCCGCGAATTGCCTTCTAATGTAGTTTATGCCACAGCGATCGATGCCCTAATTCAAGCCTTTGCCGAAGATCAAGATTTGGGAGTCCGGGAAGACGCCAAAGCCTCACTATTAGGAGTGGGCGATCCCCGTGGCTTGCAACTGATTGAAACCCTGGAACAAGAAGGGTGGTTTTGATTTGGGAATGGGGCATTGGGCATGGGGGATTGGGCATCGGTTATTCTCTTTGTCCCCTCATCCACTCCCCCAGCTGTTACTGTCCTTCAGCTACAGGTTTGACTAAATTTAAGTCATAAGGGCGCTCAGTATCATCCTCACCCAAATATTCACCATTTTGAATTTCCAGAATAACTAGCGGAATATGTCCAGGATTTTCTACCTTATGTAGAGTTGCTGCGGGGACATAAGTTGATTCGTTTCGATTCAGTAATATTTCTGTATCGCCACAAGTCACCTTTGCCACACCGGAAACTACAACCCAATGTTCATTGCGGTGATAATGAATTTGTGGTTTAATGCCATGCCTAGGCTTGATTTCCACACGACTAATTCTATAGGTTTCTCCCTCCTCGATTACCTCCACCTCACCCCAATATCGTGTACCTGAATGTGGAGACATTTCGTTGATATTTGACTGAGTATTGTTTTCATTGGGAGTCATAATCAATTTCTCAACCAGATGAGTATTAGTATTTATCAGTGATTTACCGTAAACGAGATCAAGCTGAGTAGAAAGATGCAGTCACAACATCTTATCTTTCTATAAATAATGACAACTGCTCTAATTTGCCCCCAGCTAACAGATTCTATCCCCGAATTTATTAATTTTGAATTGTTCACTCCCCCGTATACTGAATCCGATAAATCCGATTATTGGCTTCTTCTGTTAGTAGTAGACTACCATCTGACAACACGAGTAAACCTACAGGCCGTCCCCAAGTACTTGGTACAGAAGGATTTAGCAAAAATCCTGTGAGAAAGTCTTCGTAGTAGCCAAGCGATCGCCCTTTAGCGTCGAAAGGAACAAATACAATTTTATAACCAGTGCCGCGATCGCGGTTCCAAGAACCACGAAAAGCCACAAAAGAACCGTTCCGGTATTTTTTTGGAAACGTTTTACCATCATAAAACTGCAAGCCCAATGCTGCTGAGTGCGCCTGGAACAGCACATCTGGCGTTTGAGTCCGGGCTACTAAATCAGGACGTTTACTTTTGTCATCTGTCTTTTGGCGCGGATCGAGGTTGTTTGGTGTTAGATAAGCATAGGGCCAGCCGTAAAATGCCCCCTGTTTAACGCGTGTCAGGTAGTCTGGCACCAAATCATCACCAATTCCATCCCGTTCGTTAACAGTGCTATAAAGTTCTTTAGTTACAGGATGAAAGTCTAAACCAACAGGGTTACGCAAGCCAGAAGCGAAAGTTTGCTGCTGTGAACCATCTAAATTCATCACTTGTATGGAAGCCCGTGGTAAGGGTTCTTCATCTACATTGGTTCCCGATCCAACTGAAATATATAATTTATTGCGATCGGGCGAGACAACGACATTGCGCGTCCAATGATTGTTATAACCTTGAGCGGGCAAGTCGGCAATTTTTTCCCCCTTACCTGTAATCTTATTTTGATCTTGAGTATAGGGAAAACGCACCACAGCATCTGTATTCCCCAGAAAAAAAGAATTACCTGCAAAAGCCATTCCAAAGGGTCTATTGAGTCCGTTGTCCCTACTAGCAAAGGTTTCTCGAACGTCAGCTACACCATCAGTATTGTTGTCACGCAACAGCCGAATGCGATTTTGCCCGGTTTCAGTCACTAAGACATCACCACTGGGGGTTAAAGCTAGCCAGCGTGGGGCATCTAAACCTTCAGCAAAGACGTTTACTGTGAAGCCTTGTGGTACACGCAGCACCGGATTTTGTGGAATGGGCACAACTTCAGGCCGCTTGGAAGCGCTTTCTGTTGCAAAGGGCGCTGGTAAATTCTTCAGATTGATTCGGATGGGTGTAGGTGAAAGTGCTTCAGTAGGGACAATATTTTTTGGCTGTGTAGGATTCTGTGTCAGTTGGGTAGAAGGTACAGATTTTTGAGGTGTAGGATTATCTGAGTTAGCGCGAGTCTGGTTACAGGCTGCTGCCAAAGTCATTAAAAAAACTGGCAGCAAGCAACGCGCAGGGACTTTCATGGTGGTAGACATTATACACAATGTTCCTACTCTAGACTTGAGGCTTAATAATTGTCGCCAGTCAAAAGTTTGATTTTCCTTAGTTAGTCATCCTATTAACAATTCAAAAATAAAGCACTAGTACCGCAAGGAGGAATTAAAAATTAAAAATTAAAAATGAATACAGCATAAGCGTTTCATCGATTTGGAATGGGTGGTTTATTTCCGCCGACCTGTACTAGTGACTAAATTCTATTCTCAATGCCCAATGCTCAATGACACCAGTCGCCTCAAGTCGGGAAACCCGCCCACGGCGCTGGCTCCCCAATGCCCAATATTTACACATACAAACATTTGTTAGTAAGCAAAAAATTTTTCAAATTCTGCTGCTGGTAAGGGACGACTAAATAGAAACCCTTGCATATAATTACAGTTGTGTTGGCGTAAAAAACCTAATTCTGCTTCTGTTTCTACACCTTCAGCCACTACATCTAGATTGAGATTATGAGCCATCTGAATTAATGCCTTAGCGATGGCTGACTTTTGCAAATCGTTAGCAACATTATGGATAAAATAACGGTCTATTTTTAATGTATTAATTGGTAAATTTTTCAGATAAATCAAAGAAGAATAACCCGTACCAAAATCATCGATCGCAATTTTAACACCCAAAGATTGCAATTTGCTCATAGTAGCGATCGCACTATTTACATCTTGCATAATCATACTTTCAGTGAGTTCTAGTTCTAGGTTATGTGGTTCCAAATTATTCACAGATATAAAATTCACTACATTATGAATGAAATCTGGCTGATTAAATTCAATTACTGACAGATTTACAGCAACAATCAAGGAATGAATTCCAGCATCACGCCAGCTTTTAATTTGTTGGCATACCCTTTTTAATACCCATTTTCCAATCGGAACAATTAAACCTGTAGACTCTGCTAACGGAATAAATTCTGTTGGATAAATCATTCCTAATTCTGGACTTTGCCAGCGCAATAAACTTTCAGCACCTACTATTTTTCCAGATGCGATATCGACTATTGGTTGATAATAAATTTCAAATTCTTGAAAATTATGTTGTTTGATAGCTCGGTGTAAGCTAATTTCTAACAACTGCAT
Organism: Nostoc sp. NMS9; assembly: GCF_017114995.1. Taxonomy (GTDB): domain Bacteria; phylum Cyanobacteriota; class Cyanobacteriia; order Cyanobacteriales; family Nostocaceae; genus Nostoc. Next base: position 39,443 of record NZ_JABXKL010000030.1, read on the forward strand.
TTTTGGAGACAAGTTATTAATTACTGTCTGAGGAGATAAATACCTTTTTAAAGTAGCGTATTTTTCCAACCTGTTGATGATGGCACTTAATAACTCAGATCGAGTGAATGGCTTAGTTATATAGTCATCTGCACCCATATCCATACCTTGACGGAAGTCAGATTTGGCAGATTTCGCAGTGAGAAAGATGAAGGGAATTGTTGCCGTTGATGGATCTTGACGTAATGCTGTTAGCACGCCATAACCATCAATTTCTGGCATCATCATATCACAAAGAATTAAATCAGGAACTTCGGAGATAGCCAAATTTACCCCGATTCTGCCATTAGCCGCAGCAATAGTTTCAAAATCTTCAGCTTCTAGCAAATCTAAAATGTTTTCCCTAACTGCTTCCTCATCTTCTATTATTAATATTCTGTGCATAAATTACCTCATCTTTATATTTTATTATTTAACGACACCATACAGCCATATTTATTACAAAAATAACAATTTTTGTAATAAATATTTTAACTGTGTAGATATCTACACAGTTTTTTAAAATTGCCATTTTTAATCTACTATTTAGTATATTAATACCATTTATAGTGTGATAAAATGATTCAATAAAATCTACTATATCTTCTTGGAAAATAAAAATTTGCCACTCTTGAATTTCAAATCCGGCTTGTCTATCTTGACTAAGGAAATTAAACTTGAAAATGCTATCATCTGAGAAAGATTTAATCGAATTTAAAAACAAGTTAGTCAAAATCTGTGCCAGAAGTTTTTCATCGATGCAGCAGGTTTCAAATTTATATTGACTGGTGAAAAAAATCAAGCGCCGATAGCCCAGATTCATCTGTATTTGTTCTGGCGATTGTCGACTATGTTCAACCAAATTGAAGGATGTTGGTCTATACTCTAATTTTCCCACTTCTAACTGGCCAATAATCAACACATCATTCAAGATTTCAGTCATGATTATGTGATATTTGGGCGTATTGGTCTGCATGACCCTATTAGACTTACGGTAGAAGTCCAAATCTACCTCATAAACTTCAATGAAGTGAGTGTATTTGCCTGTCGTATCTTTACGTACTATAGCGCGTGCTAGTAACCATTGGGACTTGAGTAATTGTCTCTCAACGAAAATCTGATGTTCTACCTCAAAGGAACTAATACTAGCATTACCTCTAGTTTTTTCTGTTTCTTGTGCCAGTGCTTGACAGATACTTTCAGGAGTAATATTACCTGGGTTATCTACAACTAGCAGTAGTTCCAACTGCTGCTGGTACAGCCGTGATAGCACTGAAACTATCTCCGAAAATTCTGACACGTTTAATGTCATGACTAAAGTATGCATAACTTCAAAAATATTGGCTGTTTTCAAGCTAGTTCCAGAAGCTACAAGCAGTACCATATCATGCTTGGTGAAGTACCCTACTACCTGCGAAGATGAAAAAACAAGACACTCTTCTCTTACCCCGGTGCTACATCAGTGCGTAAGCGTAGCCCATTGTAGACATAGCATCTACTCTAACAGTGATGTTTTTAACACAACCATCAGCGGCAAACAGTCAATTCTTAACTCTAAGCTTTGTAGCTCGATGAACTGAGGTAAAGCTTGCATAGATTTTAACGATAGCTATCATCAAATAATAGTTATCTAAAGCTGGTCATCTAAGTATTTTCCAATATTTTGACGCTAAACAAGTAGTAATATTTGGGATACAAACACTACAAGAAGTGTGTTAAGAATTACAAACTAGCTTATATCCAGCTAGTTGGGTATTGAGCGTTGGACATGAGGAAGAGGACAAGGGGAAAGACTTGTTGCAAGTTTTCACTCAAGTCACCTTGACACGGTAGTGGTAAGGGGAGGGGTTGGGGGTTGGGTAAAGCGGATGTGGGACAAGCGTTTAAGCTTAAGTTGACACCAATGCCCTACTCCCCACCCCTCTACCTCTTCACAAAGGACGCAACTGCACCCGTCGTTCGCCATAACGTAATAGCCTTTCTATAGTTACGAGTCGATTTTCCCAAACTTTGACTTGATAGGAATTCGACTTAATTTCTTGGCTCATCAATACCCGAAATTGAGACTGGAACCGAGTTAGAGAAGCTCTGGCCACCAGTAACTTACTAGCAGAAGGGGAAGCGGCAAGCTGATTTAAAGCACTGCGTAAAACTTCTGCCTGGTTGTTAAAATCTGAAATTTTCTGAGATGGCCTTTGTTGTTGGTCATTTTGGAAAACAAATTTCCATTCCCGTTGTAGCGCGGTGTAACGGATGGCGGCAGTTTGAAAAGGCTGTCGGTGAGGAATCGGTTCACTTGTTGTGGATTGAATCCTACCTTGGGTGCTACTAAAGAGTTTTTGGAGATCGTTGCTAAAATTTTCTGCGGCAAATAGTGCATAACCACTAACCGGCAAGTCCCTTACCAACTGGAGTTGATCGAATGCCCCGATTGTTGGCAGAGAAAGTAAGCGAATTCCCGGCACCAACAAGGTAGCTCCCAATTGTTTAGAGGCAATCCAGGGTTGGGCCAGTCGTTGAAACCGAGAAGTATCGAGAGCATAAGTCATGGGAACAATTAAATCTACATCCCCCCGCCTTGCCCAAGTTTCCCAATTTTGTTGAATTTTCTGAATCCGTTCTAGTTCGGGCAAAGGAAATACTGCAACCGACAAAATCAAATTCGGTTGCTTTTGTCGCAATTGCTGTGATACTTGGGCGACAAAGCTATCAACTTGCTCGGTGCGAAATGTTGTCCACTTTTGCCACAAGTCTGCTTGGCTAGGAGAAATATTCACTGGATCTACACCAGTAAGTTTCTGAAATTGCGCTCTTGCAGCTTTCCCATAGCCATAAGTTCGACCTGCTGATGGGTCTTGGAAAGGGTAGCGAATGTAGTCTAGCTGTAGACCATCCACCTTATATTTAGTCACAATTTCCTCATACAGCTTGAGCAAGTATTGCCGCACTTCGGGGTTGGCTGGGTCGAAGAATGGCTTGCTCTGACCAAGGGGAATCATGTTGCCCAAATTATCGTAGTTTGCCCAATCGGGATGAGCCGCCAGTACTGGCCCTGGATAATCAGGATTAAGGTTGAGAATTTCATTATGACGTTGATTGCCAGCAGCAAAAGTCCAAACCCAAGCGTGTAATTCCATGTCTCGCTCATGGGCTAGTTTCACCGCCTCTTCTAGTGGGTTCCACCCACGAATTAATGGGTTTTGCTCTTTTGCGACTTGGCTCGGATAAATTGTATAGCCAGCGTTAACAGTTTCAAAAAAGACGGTATTAATCCCGGCTTGGGCGAGGCGATCAAAAATCTGTGCCAATCCCGCCTTACTACCAGCACGAACAATCGTCCCTCGATCTAACCAAACTGCGCGAATTTCTGGTTGAGCTAGCTTCCGATCGACAGGAAACTGCTGCCATAAAGTCGTTTTAGCGACCAGCCATTGCTGACGAGCGAGAGCATAGTTTTTTTGGGCAATCAATTGCGGTAAGTTTTTGGCAATTACCCTTACCTGTGCCAAAGCTTGCTCGTTACTCATGGCTAGCGCCCCCAGTTTGCTTGACGCCAATTGTGTTGGCTGCTCTTTGAGAGATTGAGGGGTATAAGTGTTCAAATGCCTAGAAGACTGCTTTTCCTCAGATATTGTTTCACCAACATTAGCTGCATTGGCTAACACCGCTAAATGAGCGCTTTCCACTCGACCAATCAGATTTTCTAGCTCTTGCTGGAGAGCGATCGCTTGGTTGTGATCAATCGGCTCATTGGAGTTGGGTGCAACATCCAAACGCACTGCTTGTTCTAATTGGTCAATAGCCTCCTGAGAACTTGGGGGTTTAACCATAGGCAACGCTCTAGGTATGGGAGCAGTGGCAGTTTTAGGAGGAGTTAATGAGGGGGATAAAGGAGATGAACTACCCCCCTGCCCCCCTGCCCCTCTGCTCCCCTGCGCTGAGGGCGCAGCTGCAACAGTTGTAGAGCAACTTTGGGAACCGCCTGCTATTTTTTTTGTCCGATTTGATGGCGCTAGTGCTGTCAAATAGTGATTGATGGTAGTTTTTAACCAGGCATTATCCAACTCGGCTGCTGAGGCTGTATCTGTTCCCCAGCGCCAGCCCAAAAAGGTAGAACGCTCAGTTGTCACTACTGCGGCCGGATTATCTTTGGAATTCCAAACAGCAGGAGATTCAGTGCCCATATCATTAGGAATCACAACGCCACCGCGCACTTTACCAAAGAGTCCAGTTTGATTTGTCCATTCTGGGATCTTGGTTTTTGCAGCTTGAATCTGTTCTGTGTCACTAAGGCTGAATCCCCAATAACCTCCCAAGAGCGATCGCAATAACTGCCGTACTCCTGGCGATGACAAACTACCTACAGGCCCACTAGCAATCAAACGCCCTCCCTTACTCATCCAGTCTTCTAGAGCGATCGCTTGAGTTGGTGTTAATGTCTCGACGTTTGGTAAAAATAAGACCCGGCGATCGCCCCAATCTCCCCCACTTTTGACATCATTTAGGGAAATTACACAATATTTCACCCCTATTGTCTGTAAGCGATCGCTTATCCCTCTCCATTGATTTGCATTTTCTTGACCATACACTACGCTCAATACGGGTTCTTCAGTCGCCGCCGTTACTGGCAAAATACCCAAAAAATTTAAAAGTACAATTTCACAACTTAAAATAAATAATCTTCTAGCTTCTTTAATTTTTAAACTTATATCTTTTTGGTTTTCCTGATGCTTCACCAGTGACTCCTCACTTCATTATTAATTAATTTAGTTATTAGTCAGAATTCATTAGTACATAATATAGGACTCTAGCTTGATTCCTGGTAAGTTTACTGAGATTCTCACCCGGATTAGTAAAGCTGATATTTGGCTTTTCAAAAATCAAATAGGATTCCTATAAGCTTTTCGTAGAAGTACTTAGTGAATGACTTTTATCAATCTAGCCTATCAAAACCAGTAAAAAATGCCAAGATGGATACTCAAATTGCCACAAGCGATTCTATAGAAATTGTTAGCTATTACATTGTGAATTTATTTCATTGGTGACTAGCTTTTCAGAAAATTTTGCATTTACCAATTCCAATAGGTGTTTGTATAATTGCAGAGAGTTTCCACTTAAACCTAAAATAAAAAATGCCACTCTTGTTCTAATTATCTGTTTTTCAGGGTTTTTGTGAGTTAAAAAAGTAATACTAGTGCATCTTAAAGCCCTCACCCTAAATCCCTCTCCCAAGCTTAGGAGAAGGACTTTGAAATTCGCTCGGCTCCCCCGATCACAATTTTGGGAGAAGGGGTTGGGGGATGTAGCAAGATCCCGCAGGGTGGGCAAATTTTGTATTTGTGCAATAGGTCTAATTAGTACTCTTGACGATCGCCAGAGTTAAACTAACAATAATTTCTCATGAGTTTGTCTAGAAAATTTTAGATAGAGAGAAGACAATAATTTCAACAGTCGCAATTACAACCAACAAAATTTATTAAATATAAAAGTCAATACAGTTCAGAATGAGCAACAAAAATTTGATGTATAGAAGCAATTGGTCGCGTCTTGAAAGACCAATTTTCTACAGCAATAACCCTTAGCTGAATCGCATTGATATAAAAGTAAGCAAGATTTTTACATTTAATTAAAATTTATCAATTTTGGATGTTAAATCCAAATGTTTGGATGCAAACAGATTAGTTTGAGTTTAAAGGCTTAAAGTTATACTAATTCAAAAAATGTTTATGACAGATAACCACACCCCAAACCCTTTTCTTGATAATAATAGGGGTTGAGGGTGAGGTTTTGATATGTACTTCATGCACCTGGGAACTGCTATAAACTAAAGAGCTAACAAAAATAGCTTAAAGAATACAGGTATTGATTAAATCTTCAACTCCTCGTACTGGTAATATTTTTGTCTCCAATTTACAGGCTAATTCTTCAATACTCATATCATCTAAAAATACTAATTCACCATGTTTGAGCATTACATTTGGCAGTAAAATTCCGTCTCCTAAATCTTGCCCTTGTAAGTTCAATAGCAAATCATGACCCGTTAGTAATCCCGTGACAGTGATACTCTGTCCCCAATAATCACTACATAAAGCACGCATATTTACTTTTAATCCTTCAACAGAATTTAACCGTTTCAAGATAGGTTCAAAGGCGTTTTCTACTGCGTTGCCTACTACCCAAGTTAATTTTCTCTGAGGATAAACTTTTGGCGGTAGTAATTCTGTTGCAGCGGCTGCAAATTGCTTGATAAACAACTGAATTGAACCAACACCATTATCAATTTGGGGATACTCTTCATATTCAGATTCGCTTGGTAATTCCTCACCTGCAATCAAAAACCACTCATCAGCTAACCAAGCGACGCTAGAGGAAAACTTTTGGCGAAATTGTTGTGAAAGTATTCGCACTTGAGAAATCACTTCTTTCGCTTTTTCTCTGGTTACGGGTGTAAGTTCGTCTTCTGGAGGCCGAAACCTTGTCAATCCGACTGGCACAACTGCCACCGATGCCACCGTAGGCACTTCACCAGTATGAAAGGATGCTAAGTCTTTTAGGGTTTGCTCCAGGTGTTCGCCATCATTTATACCAGGACAAACAACTACTTGAGCATGAATTTGTAGCCGTCTTTTTTGAAACCACTTGAGTTGTTGTAAGATTTGTCCTGCACGGGGATTTTTCAGCAGTCTAATTCTAACTTCCGGCTCCGTGGCATGAACAGAAACATACAACGGAGACAAGCGCATTTGTTCAATCCGCTGCCATTCTCTTTCTGGCAAATTGGTCAGGGTAAGATAAGAGCCGTACAAAAAGCTTAGGCGGTAATCGTCGTCTTTAAAGTACAAGCTGGTGCGCTTACCTGGTGGCTGTTGGTCGATAAAGCAAAATGGACAGCGGTTATTGCACTGAATTAAGCCATCAAATAGGGCAGTTTCAAATTCTAGCCCCAAGTCTTGGTCGTAATCTTTTTCGATTTCCAAGCTATGAGTTTTACCAGCAGCGTCTAAAACTTCTAATTCCAAGACTTCATCAGCACACAAAAACTGATAATCAATTAAATCGCGGGGACGTGTACCATTGATTGCAACGATCGCATCCCCAGCTTCAAAACCAATCTCTGCGGCTATTGAGTCTGGAAGAACCTTGGTAATTCGGGCAGGATGAATGGTAGTCATGGGGAATGGGGCATTGGGCATTGGGCATTATAGCGTTTCTTAGTTGAGTCTAATACAGACTTAACCCCAGCCCCTTCCCTACTAGCGTTGGGGAGTAAAATTCAAAGCCTCTCTCTTTTTAGGAGAGGGTTTGGAGTGAGGTTAGATTGTATTGCATACAAACGAGCGTAGGCGTAGCCCGTCGTAGACATCGCTATAGTCATTTGCTTTGGACAAAGGACAAATGACTAACAACAAATGACTAATGACTATTATGCTTTCCAACCTGCTGCGATCGCTAGTAAGATCGCACTACCGAATGCTAATCTATACCATACAAAAATCAAAGTGTTTTTGGTTGCTAAGTATTTGATCAAAAATGCAATTGATAGGTAGGAAAAAATAAAGGTTGAAATAATTCCTACAATTAACAGTCCAAGAATGTTATCTGGCAACTGGTGGGCTTGAAACAACTTGAATATTTTCAGGCTTTTATATAGCGTCGCAATGGTAAGAGTTGGAAACCCTAACAAAAATGAGAATTTCGCTGCTGTAGCGCGTTCTAATCCTAAAAATAAGGCAGTCGTCAACGTCGATCCAGAACGAGAAACGCCCGGAATCAAAGCAAGTGTTTGTCCCAATCCGACCAAAATACCATCCCGAATCTGCAATGACTCAAAACCTCGTTTACGAGTGCCAATTTTTTCTGCCAAAGCTAGTATAAGTGCCATGATAATTGACATGATGCCAATAATTAATGCACTCTCAGGTAAAATATCTTTCAAAAGAAAGCCGAAAATTAAAGCGGGCAGTGTTCCGACTACAATACCGACAAGAATTTTCCATTCTTCGCGTTGCCAGTCTTTAGCTTTTAATGCTTCGATTCCACCTTTGGCAATACTATAAATCAGCGACCAAAAATACCCCACAATTGCGATAACGCTGCCAAATTGAATTGCATCAACAAAATCTTTAGAACCTAGTTCTTTCCAACCAAATAGCTTGGTAAAAATCAGAAGATGTGCAGTACTGCTGATTGGCAAAAACTCTGTAATACCTTGAACAATACCCAAAATAAAAGCTTGAATAAACTCCATCTGCAATTAATACCTTTTTCGTGTTTTAGACATTATTTGTAGGATGATGATGTTGTTTTATATACTCTCTATTGCACCTAATCTTGTAGAAAACTCAATTTTACCGATCGATAACATCATCGAAGACGCTGACTATGTTCTTACACCCACCTCAATAAGTCAACGGAATTTTGTCAATTCATCAAACTTTAATATTTAGCGGACTGATGCGATTTCACTTTTAACTGTTAAATTTTACCCCTCACCTCTCTGTAGTCCCCCATTTACAAGGAACTACATAGCAGTTCTGTACATAGTGCAACTTTAATGGATTCCTTTGGCAGAGAATGTTTTGTTTGGTTTGCACCAAGGCTCCTGAAAATTTCAGTATAATTACAATGCCCCAGGGGGGGATTTAAAAGTGTGATATCTTAAATAAGATAAAGTTTAGTAACAAATATTAAAAACTTTGGTTAATAATACACTGTCCTCCTACAGCGCTTCTACCCCTTCTATTGATATCGAATTGGATTTAGCTGATACTGGGCAGAAGGGTATCAGGCAATTGGAATCTACACTCTCCCTTTCTCCCTCTTTACCCTTATCTATTTCTGACCGACAAACTTGGTTAGTGTTTGCAGCGGCGGTGTTTTTGGTATCAGTGCCAGTATTTGTAGAAGCGCCAATAGTGCGATCGCTACCAAGTCTAAGTCTAGCCCTGACAGCATTTTGGGTGTGGCTAAGTTTTGCCTTAATGTCACGTCCTGCAACTTATGTCTGGGGGGATTTGCTCTTGGGGTTTAGCTGGAGTTGGTTAGCAGGAGCGATTTACTGGGGCTGGTTACGTTGGGAACCTTTATGGCATCTGCCAGTGGAGTTTATCGGTTTACCGTTTGCTTGTTGGTGTCTGGCGAAGAATTGGGGCAAGGTAGGTAACTGGTTTTATTTAGGTTCTTTACTCGGTACAGTTTTAACAGATGTATATTTTTATATAGTAGATTTGATGCCCTATTGGCGGCAAATCATGAGAGTAGATGCAGATGTAGTACCACAAATCTTACAAAATGCTCTCATGCAAGTACAAGCACCTTGGGGACAAACTTGGGCGATAATTCTCGCTGTAGTGCTATTAACAGTAGGAATTTCAGCTTTAGGTCGAAATCAAAGACACTGGTATGCCTTTGGTGGCGCAGTTTTAAGCACAATTTTGGTAGACAGCCTATTTTTGTTAGCTGCGATCACAGCGTGAAGAAGGCAGGAGACACTATATGTTGCAATGAGCGTGTAGGCTTCTCTTTCCAAAACTTTTCCCAGCCCAATCTACGACACATCAAAAATGATGTTGTAGATGATTAATTAGTTAAGAAATATTACATAAAATCCATCAGCATCAAGTCTTTTTTGGTAAGGTTTTCGATCTTAGAAATCGTGCAGTTTTGTGTCTGCTTGAGAGGTAGAATCAGCCACCCCGAAAAGATTTCGTCTAGCTGGGAATGCTGCTAGGATCGTCGATGCAACGCTATTGCAGCTATGGAGGCACTCTTTGCACGATGAAAATTTTTGCCAAAAGTATAGTCAAACCCAGTAACGGTAAATATTGTGGATATTAATACGCTGTATATTAGTTTCTGATGACTGCTGTGTTGACTGACTAAGCTATCAGGTTTTGTCCTTTGTCCTTTGTCCTTCGTCCTTGGCGCTCTCACGTAGAGGCATTAGCGGCTTCCCGCAGGGTATGACTAATGACTAATGACTAATGACTAATGACTAATAACTGTTGTTAGCTTAAAACTTTTATTTCTGTTTGATGGAAAGAGGTAGAAAAATCGTGAAAGGATTGGCGCGTTTATTAACAGTGTTTAGCTTGTTACTTAGTTGCTGGGGATGGTTGGAAACAACTCAGATAGCCCAAGCTGCTAGTTTCAACAGTTTTGCTTTTCCCCAAGTCCCAGTTCTGGCAATTGAGCGGCAGAATCGGGCAGACGCTAAACTAGGAACGGAATTTGGTAAAAAAATTGATTTGAATAATACCAACGTCCGAGCTTTTCAACAGTTTCCAGGGCTTTATCCCACCCTGGCTAAGAAAATCATCACCAATGCTCCCTACAAAAATGTAGAGGATGTATTGGATCTTCCAGGATTGAGCGATCGCCAAAAAGAAACCCTGCAAGCCAACCTCGAGAAATTCACCGTGACAGAACTAGAGCCTGCCTTCAATGAAGGAGACGATCGCTTTAACAACGGTATCTACAGATAACTGAATTGCAGTTAATGTAGCAAATAGCAGCCCACTCCTGATTCTAGGGAGTGGGAGATGATATGACTTAGGAGTTAGGAGTTTTGAGTTAAAAATTCAAAACTCCTAACTCCTAACTTCTAACTCCTCACTTCCCCCTACCCATTACCTTGTCTCAGATAGATATTCCCAGCCAATTTGATGTCTTAGTAGTCGGCGCTGGTGCTGCTGGACTATACACAGCGCTGTGTCTGCCAGAATCCTTGCGAGTCGGCTTGATTACCAAAGAAACCGTTGCTTTATCCGCCAGCGATTGGGCACAAGGTGGCATTGCCGCAGCGATCGCCCCAGAAGATTCTCCAACACTGCACATTGAAGATACGATCCAGGCGGGTGCAGGTTTATGCGATCGCACCGCTGTCGAATTTCTCGCCCAACATGCCCCTAGCTGTATTCAATCCCTAGTTAACTTGGGGGTCGCTTTTGATCGTCATGGTCAAGCCTTAGCTTTAACTTTGGAAGCCGCCCATTCTCGCCGCCGTGTTCTCCATGCTGCTGACACTACAGGGAGGGAAGTTACTACTACCCTCACCGCTCAAGTATTACGTCGCCAGAATATTCAAGTCATTCAGCAAGCTTTGGCTTTGAGTTTGTGGATTGAACCCGAAACTGGTTGCTGTCAGGGAATTAGCCTGTTTTATCAAGGTAAAATCACCTGGATAAGAGCTGGTGCTGTGGTACTAGCAACCGGTGGCGGTGGTCAGGTATTTGCCCAAACCACTAACCCGGCTGTGAGTACAGGTGATGGGGTAGCGATCGCAGCTCGGGCTGGGGCTATCCTCCGCGATTTAGAATTTGTCCAATTTCACCCCACCGCCCTGACTAAACCTGGTGCCGATCGCTTTCTGATCAGCGAAGCTGTACGCGGCGAGGGAGCACATCTTATCGATAATGAAGGGCGGCGTTTTGCCTTTGACTACCACCCTGCGGGTGAACTTGCACCTAGAGATGTAGTCAGTAGAGCAATTTTCAGCCATTTACAACGTACCGCCCTTGATTTGGCTACTGCCCATGTGTGGTTGGATATGCGCCCTATCCCCGCTGACAAGATTCGTCATCGCTTTCCCAATATCATCAAAGTTTGTCAGCATTGGGGGGTTGATGTCTTCCACGAACCAATTCCTGTAGCGCCAGCTGCCCATTACTGGATGGGTGGAATTGTTGCGGATCTGATGAATCACACAAATATACCTGGTTTGTACGCAGTGGGTGAAACCGCTAGTACCGGTGTGCATGGGGCCAATCGCCTTGCCAGTAATTCCCTGTTGGAATGTATTGTGTTTGGGGCCCAGATGGCTAAAATTAAGTTAGAAAATATTGGGTTGCCCTCAGAAACACCAGTGCTACCATTACGGAAATTTAATGCTGATGCTAGTGAGTGGCACATCCAACAAGCACAGCTAGAAGCACTCAGGGAGAAGTTACCGCGTCTAGTGTGGGAAAGTGCTGGTATTTGTCGGGAGCAATCAAGGCTGGAAAGTGCGATCGCTACTATTGAATCTTGGCAGCAAGATTTCGCTGCCTTGCCTTTAAGTCAATTCTTGCTTGCTTTACGTCCAGTAGAACCCGCTAGTTTTGACCTACCAGATGTTGAACGGCAATTGGGACTTTGGGCAGAAACCCGCAATTTATTAGATGTAGCTGATTTAATTCTCAAAAGTGCTGCTTTTAGAACCGAAAGCCGAGGCGGACACTTCCGTTTAGATTATCCTCAACCAGACTCAAATTGGCAAGTCCACACACTTATACAAACAAATCATTGGTGGAAATCTCCACTATTGTCTTGAATAAACTACCTTAAAGAGCCTGACGGTTTTCGCAACCCTAAGCACAACATCTTGCAATGAGCCGCCAAGTAAAAGATGTGGTGTACAAGACGGTAGCTAATACCAATTCGCAATTCGCAATTGAGAAATTTAGATGCAGCAAGGCTTTTCCGGCTTACATCTGTTGCCTTATTTTAGAGAATTGGTATAACTCATTGCGCTGCTCTACCACAATCTAAAATCTAAAATTCAAAATTGCCATCAGCGGGTGCCGCTACCATTATGACTGTCGGGACCACCATAATTTGGTGGAATGTATATGTCTTGTAAATTTTGAGAATTGACCTTGCGGGCGATTAAGGTGTTACTGCTAGTAGGGCCAAAAGAATTAGCACTTGCAGTACTGAATATACCTGTGCAAGCGGCAATTTTTGGGATCAGTATATAAGCACCTATGCAGAATATCATAAACTTTGTGATTCGGAAATCAGTCTTCATATCTTTCAGTAAATTTACTATTTTTTTATTCCAAAACGTATTTTTTATTTACTACCGTATATTTACTGTGCTTCTTGAAAAAAGTATTTTAACTTTATGGAATTATTGCTGGTAGGGGACAAATCATTGTGGTATTTGCTTGTCGATTAACCTTAATCTGCCGATATTAAATAGTCTTTATACTTAAGTGGTAATCTTAATAAGCGCTTTTTACATCAGTCTCAGGTTAGATATGTCAATGATTTACTGCAAGTATTTTGCCTAATTCACGATTTATTAATAATATCTTAACACTCTTAAGTATAAACACTATGTTTACTGACTCAGGAGTTCAGAAAAACATGAAATAATACTTATGTGATTGTATACTTTAGATTTAATGAGTAAAGATCTGTAAAGATAAAACAACATATTTTTCGTATTAAAAGGATTTTTAAACCTATCAAACAGCGTAATAAGCGAATAAATATAAGTATAATTTCATGTGTACTAAAATTTACAAATAAAATTTATTTTCCTAATTATCTTTGATGACTAATTGCTTTCTGACATCAGTAATGAGGTTTAGTCTTCAAGCCAAAAAACCTTACTAGGTCTACATTTTGGCTAAAAGTTTACCTTGCAGGATATACGCTATATTTTTTCAAGACAGTGCCTTAGACGTATCTCCAGTCTAAATTCCTAATTTAAAGGTAAAAATTGTAACTAAAATGGAAAAATCTGGAGACTTGACTCTTGACTAATTAAGCAAACTCGTAGCGATTTTTACCCAGGCGCTTGGCACGGTACATTGCTGTATCAGCTTGTTTGATCAAAGTTTCACTATCTTGACTGTTGTATGGGTAAACACTAATGCCAATACTGGCAGAGACTTGGATTGTATAGCCATCCAAAACAATTGGCTTGGTAATACTGCTTAAAATTTTTTCGGCGACTTTAGCAGCTATTTGGACATTAGGTATTGCCCGTAAAATCACAGTAAATTCATCGCCACCCAAACGAGAAACTGTATCACTAGCGCGTAAAGAGTTGCTGAGTCTTCCAGCAATAGTCATTAGCAAGCGATCGCCCGTCTCGTGTCCCAAAGTATCATTGACTTGCTTAAAGCCATCTAGATCAATAAACAGCAGTCCCAGTAACAAGTTATTGTCTTCTGCCCAATGTAAAGACTCGTAAAGTTGTTCGGCAAAAAATTTGCGATTGGATAAACCGGTGAGGGGGTCGTGATATGCTAAATAACGCAAGTGGTCTTCTTTAAGTTTTAATTCATTGTTAGAGCGGAATAGTTCAGCAGCAGTACGCTTTAGCTGTTCTTCCATCAACTTGCGCTGAGTAATATCCCGGATGACACCAACTAAAAAGAAATTACCAGCCGAGTCTTTGTGAAGCGATCGCTTAGTGGCAATTTGATGAGTCTGACCAGCGGCATTTGTAAATTCTTCTTCATGTTCTTGGGGTTGCTGAGTCCGAAAAACAAGATCGTCCTGTTGTCGAAACACATCAGCTTCATGTTTTGGGAAAAAGTCATAGTCTGACTTTTCAATTAAAAACTTATTTGGATAACCAATAAATCGACAATATGCCTCATTTAAAACAATCCACTGATGTTGTTGATTTTTCACAAAAATTGGATCGGGGATCGTGTTGATAACGTGATGCAAAAATTCTTTGGAACGTTTCCACTCTTCCTGCATGTGAGCAATATGACTAGTCATCCAAATAGCTGAAGTGCCAAAGCAAACCAGTGAGGGAATGAGTGGTATCCACCAACCGTACAAGAAAGCAAGGTATGCACTCACGGTCAATACAAAGCAAGAAACTAGGATACAGAAGAGACTCCTAGTTGCGTGTCGTATCCGCCATATCGTCACGGCTCCCAGATAAGACCAGACAAAAACCCACAAGTATTCCACCAAGTCAGGCCAAACTTTGAGTAATGGTCTTCCATCAAGAGCAGCTGAAATTAACTCACTAATAAAATAAGCTTGCAATTGAATACCAGGTACAGGCTTTGCCGTACTCATTACACTGCTGGAGTAGGGAATAAATACAAAATCTTGGAGGCTGGGTGCAGTGGAGCCAATAAGTATAATCCGATCTTTAATTAAGTTTTCTTTGACTTTATCTGCCAGTACATCTCTCATCGATACCTGGCTAAAACTATAAAATTCTCCACATGAACTTTGACATTTAGGTTTGGGAAAATTGGACAAAATTTGGTAGCCTCTATCATCAGCTCCCACATAAGCACCATCATTAGCCTCAAAACGAGTAAATGCTGCCTTACCTAATTGCAAATACTCATGGTTGCTTTTTGCTTGGGTGGGAGTAATTCCCTTTGAATTTAAATACAATAGAGCCAATTTCAGGGCAAAACTTTCGTGTAGTTCACTTTTAACGTGCCAATACAACAAACTACGACGTACTTTACCATCAAGATCGTACAGCACGTTATTAAAGCCCACTTGATCCTGATTTAGTCCCAATGGAGGCGAAACACTAACGTTTTTGTTTTTGACATTTGCCAGTAGCTGAATACCAATCAAATTGGGCATTAACTTATAAGCATTACGAAGTTCTTGATTACCAGATCCTACTGGCAAATCTCGGTAGATATCTAAGCCAATAGCACGAGGTTTGTGGACGTTCAATTTTTGTAACAACTCGGCAATCCTCGCATCTGGAATCGGCCACGAACCTACTTCCTTTAAATCGGCTTCATCAATCCCTACGATGGTAATACGCTCTTCTGGCGGTTCATTTGGACGTAAGCGAAAAAATTGATCCAAAGCTGCCAACTCCAAAGATTGCAATAATCCAATGGAGTGCAAAAGCAGGACGCAGACTGCAACGCTGGCCGCAGTAATCAATTCTTTGTGTCCTCGACTAAGCGATTGTTTCAGTCCAAAGATTAACTTCACAAAACGCTTGCCTAGCTGCTGATTCATTCCCATTACCTAGTAGGCAGAAATATTCTCTATTTCTTATAGCTATTAACTATCGGACTAAGATAGCTCAAGTAAGAGCTAAATAGAGTTTCTAAAAATTTTTTCAACTCAGCAAGGTTTTTCAAGACATCGTGCTATTTGTGATGTATTACCATATATTCAGGCCAATTATCTGACTAAAGGGCAACTGGGACTCTTGTGGCTATCAGCACAGATTAATAAATATTGTTGAAAGTGAGTTCAGTAAATTTAACTCTCAAAGCCTTCTCTGGTAGAGCTTACTCAATTAAACTCACGTTTACGATCAATTAGGTATTTTACTGAAGATTACGTTAACTTCCAACAGACACACCTCTCGGTTCGAGCCTGACATGATTACATCCCAAGGTGGCTCTCAAGTGTGATAAAAAGAAATTAAAATATACATTGGTTTAAAGTAAATATATTTAGCTAATTCTCTTGAGCTTATACCAATTCTGTATGAAGATGCGCTAAACCATGTTTAATGATGAGAAAGAAAAACGAACCGCATTCGCGCAGCGTCTCGTAAGAGTTGGACACAAAGAAAGAAGAAGTTAAAAGGGTTTGGCGCAGCCTCACAAAGAAATGGTATTAAGTATTTGCAGATAAAAGCCGCAGGAAAATTGCTAATTGGGCATTAGATAAGACCTATTATCTGTTACCAAAAACAAAAAAGCCAACTGGAAACAGATTTTACTGTATTCATCCAGTTGACTATGGGGTGTGAACTACTGAAGGTCAGTGTAGATACTTTACTTAAAATACTTGAAGTTACGAGGCCCTGTGTAACCAGAAACTTTTGCTAGTTCCTCTAAGTTTTGGACTCCGCTATAGCTTTTCCCATTAACGATCCAAGTGGGGAAACCTTCAATTTTTGCGGCTTTACACAGTTCTGGTTGAGCTTTGAGTCCATCGGGGGCGCACTCTATCTTAATACCATTATTGATTATTTCCTCAGCTTCTTTACCAAAAAGCAGTTTTTGTTCATGACAGTGAGGGCACCAGTAAGCGCTGTATTCCTTTGCACCTACCTTTGCCAGATGGCGTGCTAAGGCTATTTCTGCCTCACCAGAAGTAGTGGTAACTTCCCAACCGAACGCTGGGTTGGGGTTTTCCTTGGGAGTAAAGGTAATTTTTGTGGGTTGTCCAGGAGTTCCAGGTATAGCATCTGATTGATTTACGCCAGCATAGACGCCTAAAGTACCAATCAGCGTTACCATCCCGACAATCAAGGCGGTAAAGAAAATTTGTCCAATATCCTCCCACGTCCGACCGATAATCGTTAGTACTAAAAGACTCACAGAGAACAAAGCTGAACCGATACAGTAAGGACAGATAGCTTTGATTTGAGATGTCAGCACATACATTAAGTAGCCGCTAAAGACAGACATAGCGATCGCACCTACCAGCAGCAACCACCACGTCCAATTTTCCAATTGTTTGCGGTTATTGTTTTCACCTGAGTTGAATACCAAGGGAGCCAAAGCCAATATCACCATACTGGTGTATGCCAAAAACCCAAACAAAGCTAATGGCTGACCAAAAACCGTTGCCCAAGGACTGGAAAGCACATCATTACAGCCCTTAGCACCAGCCTGTGCCACACAAGCGGCACTGCCTCCGGTTAACTTTTCTATAGTGAGATAACCTGTTATCAGGGCACCACATCCAGCGATCACGGCAATCAATGGACGTGACCATTTATGAATCCAAGGAGTAGAACGGCGGCGAATCATAAACTGTTATTGGTTAATGAGGATTGGGCATTGGGCATTGGGGATTGGGCATTAGTTATTGCTCCCCATTGGAGATTGCGGACTGATAATTGGGTATTGAGTATTATTTATTTCTTCCTATGCCCTATTCCCCATGCCCCAGTTAAGAATGTAACTTCACTTGTTCTGCTGATTTGCTTTCACCTTTGGAGTTCCAATTTCGACGGGCGACTTCCACAAATTGACTGACGCGAATTGGGTCAATTGGTTGCTCTATGCGTCCATGACGTTTCAGGGAACTGGAAACTATTACACCATCTGCTGCTTGCATCAATGTATCAATATTTTCCCAATTAGCTCCACTCCCGATGAACACTGGCGTGCCATTTGCTGCGCCACAAGCTAGTTCCAAATCTTCTAAGTTAGGAGGACTACCAGTAGCCCAACCAGATAAAATCACTCCGTCTGCTAAACCCCTTTCAATGGTGTCTTTCACGGCGACTGTGAGATTTGGAGAACTCAAAGGACGGGCGTGTTTCACCAACACATCGGCCAGGATTTTAACATCACAGCCCAACTCCCGTCGATAGCGGAGTAGTTGATGGGCTTCTCCCTCAATTAATCCTTGGTCGGTTGCCATCACCCCTGTGAGGACGTTGACGCGGATAAATTGCGCCTGTACACAGCTAGCGATCGCTATTGCACTTTTGGCATCGTTTCGCAATACATTTAAACCTATGGGCAAAGTCACCAAATTCTGTATCCGCTGCACCAAAATGGTCATGGCACTCACAACCACTGGATCGACTTGGTTTTTGGTAAACGGCGCGTCGAAAAAATTCTCGACAATCAGACCGTCAACCCCTCCACTTGCCAAGGCTGCGGCTTCTTGTTCGGCACGGTCAATCACCGCTTTTAGGCTACCTCCCCAACGGGGTGAGGTAGGCAGTGGTAGCAGGTGAACCACGCCAATAATTGGTGAGCGAGTTTTAAATATCTGATATAAGTCCACGTCTTTAATCCGCCTCGCGGAGTCCAGAGTCCAGAATTTTTTGACTATTGAACGCCAGCTCAACACCACTCCCCTGAAGGTCGGGAACCTCTATATAAGGGTGGCTCTTCAACGGGGGAAACCCCGCACGTGACTGGCTCCTTTTGACCCTTGACTCTTGACTTTTCATTAACTAGTCAAATGTGTTTTATGATAGTCGGTTTATTGCCTCTTTCCTCAGATGGAAATTGGCGTCAAACCTCCCATAAGATATGTTAAGATAAAACCTGGCTACAAGAGGAGTTTGCCACTCACTAGACGCAAGGCAGCTTTCCGTGGTTTAGGCGTCTTGTCCGCGCATTGTCGTAGGACTTGCCAATCGCCAGGGTAGCATTACTGCTTTATAGGCGTAGTCGCTTTCGTCGATTTCCCTGAGGGTAGCGACTTCTCACAACAAGCCCTTTGGGCGGCTTCCCGATGGGTAGGTTAACAACGCATACGCTGTGGTAATGTAAAATACCAATAGGCGAATTGTTAAAAAACATTACAAGTGTCAAATGTACCCAAAGACACTTCAATTTACCCTGGGGAACAGATTGATAAAAATATCATAACATGACCTCTATTTTTATTATTGATAGGGTCATAATTCTACGGACAGTTGCTGACAGTGAAAATCTGCCATCGTACTGTTATTAGAAGGATAGTGATCGGAAAAAAGCGAAATTAGCACCAAAATGTTGACTACAAGAAAAAAATGAAGATATTTTCAAAATATGGGTGACAAGCCAACGATTGCCATTTCTCACCTGGGCTGCGAGAAAAATCGAATTGATACAGAACACATGCTGGGAATGCTCGTAGAAGCAGGCTACGGTGTAGATACAAATGAAGAATTAGCAGATTACGTTATTGTTAATACTTGTAGTTTTATTGAAGCGGCCCGGCAAGAATCTGTCAGAACTTTAGTAGAACTGGCAGAGGCAAATAAAAAGATCGTAATCACTGGCTGTATGGCGCAACACTTCCAAGAACAACTTTTGGAGGAGTTGCCTGAAGCAGTAGCCGTTGTGGGTACAGGCGATTATCACAAAATTGTAAATGTAATTGAGCGTGTAGAACAAGGCGAGCGGGTCAAACAGGTTAGTATAAAGCCAACCTACATTGCCGACGAAACTACACCGCGCTATCGCACTACAACGGAGGGCGTTGCTTACCTGCGGGTTGCGGAAGGATGTGATTATCGTTGTGCATTTTGTATAATTCCTCATCTTCGAGGGAACCAGCGATCGCGTACTATTGAATCTATAGTCGCCGAAGCCGAGCAGTTAGTTAGTCAAGGGGTGAAGGAAATTATTTTAATTTCCCAAATCACCACTAATTACGGTCTAGATATTTACGGTCAGCCAAAATTAGCCGAATTACTTCGCGCCTTGGGGAAAGTAGATATACCGTGGATCAGAATGCACTACGCTTATCCCACGGGACTGACCCCAGATGTGATCGCGGCCATCCAAGAAACACCCAACGTCCTGCCTTATCTGGATTTGCCCTTGCAGCATTCTCATCCAGATATTCTCCGCGCCATGAACCGCCCTTGGCAAGGGCGCGTAAATGATGGGATTATAGATCGCATCAAAACGGCGCTACCAACAGCCGTATTGCGGACAACATTTATTGTTGGTTTCCCAGGAGAAACAAGCGAGCATTTTGAGCATCTACTAGAGTTCGTCGAGCGGCATGAATTTGACCATGTTGGTGTCTTCACCTTTTCCTCTGAGGAAGGAACTCCAGCTTATAAGTTGCCAAATCAGTTGCCCCAGTTGGTGATGGACGATCGCCGATACCAACTGATGGAACTCCAGCAACCGATTTCTCAAAAGAAAAATCAGCAGGAAGTAGGCAAAATAGTCGATGTCCTGATTGAGCAAGAAAATCCTGAAAGTGGTGAATTAATCGGTCGTTCAGGTAGATTTTCCCCAGAGGTTGATGGTCTGGTGTATGTCAAAGGCCAGGCAAAGTTAGGAACCATCGTGCCAATAGCGATTCACCACGCTGATACATACGACCTCTATGGTCAAGTAGTCAATAACTAAATTGTCCTTTGTCTTTTGTCCTTTGTCTTTTGTTAAATGACCCTTACAGATTCACCCTTATCCCAAGATCAACGCTGCATTAATGGCAGTTTTCATGAGGGTTTACCTGAAATTCGGGGACTCACTCGTGGGCATAGCTTCTCCAAGATTTGAGGCTTTGCTATCGCCCTTGGCTGACTAACTAGCCAATAACTAATGACTAATGACTAATGACTAATGACTAATAACTAATGACTAAATGACTAATCCAAAAATCCTTACATAAAATTTAGGACGAATTAATGACTCTTTCATTTCAAGAATTAGGCATTTCCCAAGAACGTGTCGAACAACTAGAAAAAATTGGTTTTACCGAACCAACCAACATTCAAGTGCAAGCAATTCCCCAATTGCTAGCTGGTCGTGATGTGGTAGGTCAATCTCAAACTGGAACAGGCAAAACGGCAGCATTTTCACTGCCAATTTTAGAACGGCTAGATATTAATCAGAAAGCCGTGCAAGCCATAGTTTTAACACCAACTCGTGAATTAGCGATGCAAGTTCACGATGCGATCGCCCAATTCATCGGTAATGAAGGATTGCGGGTGTTAGCAATCTACGGTGGTCAATCAATTGACCGTCAAATGTTACAACTCAAACGTGGCGTTCACATGGTCGTGGGTACTCCCGGACGGGTGATCGATTTGCTTGATCGCGGCTGTTTAAAGCTCGATCAAGTCAAGTGGTTTGTATTGGATGAAGCTGATGAAATGTTGAGCATGGGCTTTATCGACGATGTGATCAAAATCCTCTCGCAAGCGCCCGTAGAACGCCAAACAGCTTTATTCTCGGCAACAATGCCACCATCGATTCGGATGTTGGTGAATAAGTTCTTGCGATCGCCTGCAACTGTCACCGTTGAGCAACCAAAAGCTGCTCCTAACAAGATTAATCAGGTAGCTTACCTGATCCCTCGCCACTGGACAAAAGCCAAAGCCTTACAGCCAATTCTGGAAATGGAAGATCCAGAAACAGCTTTAATCTTCGTCCGCACCAGACGCACAGCCGCAGAACTCACCAGTCAGTTGCAAGGGGCTGGTCACAGTGTCGATGAATACCATGGTGACTTGTCGCAACAAGCGCGGGAACGCTTATTAGTCAGATTCCGTAACCGTCAAGTTCGCTGGGTGGTAGCAACTGATATTGCAGCACGAGGGTTAGATGTCGATCAACTCTCCCATGTGATCAACTACGACTTACCCGATAGCGTAGAAACCTACGTCCACCGTATTGGTCGTACTGGTCGTGCTGGTAAAGAAGGAACAGCAATTTCTTTAGTTCAACCATTTGAGCGGCGCAAGCAGCAAACATTTGAACGTCATAACCGTCAAAGTTGGCAAGTGCTGACAATTCCCACACGCGCCCAGATTGAAGCAAAACACATTCTGAAATTGCAAGAACTGGTGCGAGAAGCTTTGACAGGTGAGCGTTTGGCTTCATTCTTGCCAATTGTCAGCGAACTGATTGAAGAATACGATGCTCAAGCGATCGCCGCAGCTGCACTACAAATCGCTTACGATCAAACTCGTCCCGCTTGGTTGAGTTCAGACGTGGAAATTCCCCAAGAAGAATCTTCTGCTCCCAAACCAAGACTCGGCAAACGTCGTGAATCTTCCAGCGATCGCCCCCGTTCTGCATGGAAATCAGATAGCAGCAATGGTGAAGAAAGACATTCTTCTCCCAAGCCAAAACTGCGGACAAGTGGGCAGGATTCTTCTGTATCTCCTAGTAAAAAGATAGGTTCACCTACAGCTAGAGAATCAGCTTCTTAGTCAACAGTTAGAAGTTAATCAATTTTGGATTTTAGATTTTTAGATTTTTTCTGCAATCCAAAATCCAAATATAAAATTGAGAGTTGAGAGTTAAGAGTCAAGATTTTGGCTTTAGCTCTTGACTTTTTGGCTTTTTTGGTAACTTTTTCTACATTTTGTAGGAAGATAAATTAAAGATGCATTCTTCGTGGTCTTATGTTCACTATTCCAGACTTAGAGCAACTACAAGCAGAGCATCCAGAATGGCAGATGGAGCTAGTAGACGGAAATATACTTGTTATGGGCCCATCAGATTATGAGTCAGAAGAAATAGGTATAGAGTTTGCACGGCAGATGGGCAACTGGGTACGCCCACAGAGACTAGGACGGGTAACGGGTTCTAGCGCTGGTTTTATTTTGCCTACATTAGAAACTGAAAACGGGAAAGAAGCTGATAACGAAAAACGAAATCTCCGCGCTCCTGATGTATCTTTTGTTCGTGCTGATAGACTTAAAATAAGCAAACGCGACTTTGTGGAACTAGTGCCTGACTTGATGGTAGAGATAAAATCTAAGTCAGACCGCATCAAACCATTGGTAGAAAAGATTCAGCTATTCCTACAACTTGGATGTACAGTTGGTATCCTAATTGATCCTGACAAATTGACGCTCACCGTTTATCGACTCAACCAAGAACCAATAGTTTTGCAAGACAACGACAAACTGACACTACCAGATTTACTTCCAGGTTGGGAGCTAGTAGTGTCAGAAATTTGGCCTCCTGTATTTGAGTAGTTCAAAACTACTATAGCCAAGGACGACTAACTAGTTCTAACTCTCCAATTTCATCGTCGCTCAATCTCCAGTCTAAAGCACCAGCATTCTGCCGTACTTGTTCGGCTGTCTTCACCCCAGCAATAGGAATAACATTCCCTTGAGCAATTAACCAGTTAAGAGCAACTTGAGCAGGAGTGCGATCGTATTTTTCCCCGAAGTTGCGTAGCAAAGATATGACTGGCGCAATTTTTTGCAGGCCTTCTTTTTTAAATCGTGGGTCTATTTTCCTCGCACCAGTGGGGGTTTCAGCACTATCAATACTGTACTTCCCTGTAAGTAATCCTTGTGCTAAAGGACTATAAGCCAAGATAGTCACACCTAACTCACGCGCAGTTGCGATAATACCTTTGCTTTCAACTTGACGACTGAGTAAAGAATAACGTACTTGGTTCACAGCCAAAGGCACTCCACGCTCCGCCAATATTTGATGCGCGTCTCGCATTTGCTCTGCTGAGTAATTACTCACACCCACTGTAGAAATTCTGCCCCGCTTCACTTCATCCGCTAGGGTATTCATCAAAGTTTCTTGACTTAAAAAGAAGGCAAAAGGCCAATGCACTTGATACAGGGCGATTCGCTCAAGTTGTAACCGTTTGAGGCTGGCTGTTAAAGCATCACAGACGGATTGAGCTGTAAATCGCCACGGTAGGGGGCCAAATTTTGTGGCGATTTGCACAGGTTGTTGTGTCTGTTGCAGAAATTGCCCTAAAAATTTCTCGCTCTTTCCCATTCCGTAGACTTCGGCAGTATCAAAGAAAGTAATACCAGCTTCTAAGGCTGCGGTAAAGGCTTCTTGTAACTGTTCTGGGCCGTAGCGATCGCCATAATTCCAAAATAGTTTATCACCCCAAGCCCAAGTGCCTATGCACAAAGGCGTAACAACTGGGCCATTTTGCCCCAATGTGATGTTTTCCACGGTTGCAAAATTTAATTTATTTACATTTCTTTACTTTTATAGTGTATCGTTACAGTGCGATCGCCACCACTTGGACGCAACTCTTGTTGTGCGACACCGAATAGCCCGTCGTAGACATCACGGCTTGCATAAAGATTTACAAATTACACCTGACAATATCTCTATTCTCATAATTAAGGGAGGCTAATAACCTCCCTTTAATAATAGTTGAGTGTATTTACTTGTATTTAAGAATTAGATGATTTATCCTGCTTGGCTTTTTTGATTAATTCCATGTAGACATTAATCTCACTAATTTCTACATCATGCTCAACCCTGGTTACTTTCCATCTTTCCTTTTTTAGGTAAACTTCCTCTCCTACTCTGGGAGTAAATTGGAGATCATAGAACTTTTTTAGAAAATCTTTTTGATTTTCTTCCCATAATATTACTTTGACTGGTTCTTTAGTCATTGCTTATGCCTTTTTTGTTACTAGATGAAGGTAAGTAGTTGGATGACATACACACGGCAATTTTATCTTACTAATTCAATGAAATAGCGTAGTTAAAACCACATTTTTACATTGATATTTTTATGTGTCTTGATTGCGTCCGATAAAGTTACAGCACAATAAATACCATAACTCTAGTCAGCATTACTATTGGGTTTACTTTAAAATCTTTGTTGTGATAAGTCTTTGTTCAAGCTTTTTGACTTTTATAGTGTATTGTCATTGTCCGCTTCATCGCCTTATTAGCTCTGTCTGTACAATTCAGATACATATTGCTTACGATCAAATTTGAATGGGCCTAGATTATATTGCCAGTCACGATGAAATTGACCAAAATCAGCCCACTCAATAGTTGATTTATTAAGTGTGATGTGAACCTGTATAAACCAGCACTCAATCACCCCACAGGTACAACCTAAAACAATTGCTTTGCCAGCTTGTAAATTATTTGATAAAAGCTGTGTTGACAAGTCTTTTAGCTGCCTCTCAAGGGTATTATCCATATTTGGGAGTTTCTGATACCGTTGGCGAATTTCGGGAATACCTAACTTAATAGATTGGTAGTTGTAAGTTTAGATTAGATTCAAAGATTTTCCCATCTGTTAGCCACACCTTTACTTCGCAAGAAAGATGCGAATAAGAGGGTCTAAAAACTTTTGATATGGCTGGAGTGTGCCAAGCATTGATAAGAAATACCGTGCTAAAATTTGTTACTTTAGTCATTTTTCAAGCTTTTTTACCATTTGCTGCTTTGAGGCGATCGCTCTGGAAACCATAAAAGGACAATTGAGGATTCTTATCAAGCTCTCCTCATTTTGCAAAAATATGACAAAACACATAGAATGGACATTCTATGTGTTTTGCTGTGCGGCAAACTGGACAGTTTCTATATCAACATTGAGATGTTGAGCAATCTGTTCCATACTCATCCCTGTTTTTAGTAACAGAGACACGGTAAGTTTCAACATTTCAGTTTTCCGTTCTTCTCGACCCTCGGCTTTCGCTTCCTGATAAACTCTTGTTTGCTCTAAAGTCAATCCCAGCATAGCTTCAACTTCCTCTTTCTATGTGCTTGACTGTGCTGCAATCTGGACAGCTTCTATATCAACATTGAGGTGTTGGGCAATTTGCTCCACACTCATTCCTGTTTTTAGTAACAGAGGTACGGTAAGTTTCAACATTTCAGCTTCCCGTTCTTCTCGACCTTCTTCTCGACCCTCGGCTTTCGCTTCCTGATAAACTCTTGTTTGCTCCAAAGTCAGTCCTAGCATAGCTTCAACTTCCTCTCTACTCAGGGTCGAAAACTTATAAACGGCGATTGTGGTGATGATGTCTAGTATTTCTTTTTTCGGCAGTGTGTCCGTTTCCTCTAATTTTACCCGCTCAATCAATAGACGAGCTTGCTCTACCATCAATTCATCCGATGCTAGAGTCAACTGCATCAAGTTGATGCCTATTGGCTGCTGACTAGTCGCGCCTAACTCATCTAAATAGATTCGCTGCACTTGGTCGCTGTTGAGAAATATTCGATGAGTTTTTTGATCCCTTGGTTCCAAAGAGCGTGATGAAAAAATTACCACACAGAACCAGTCATCGTACTGAGAACGATTCCGGTTCAGGTACATCAGCGACTCGGTAAAGAACCGATGGTAAAGGGCTTCATCTTTTTGGAATTGAACTTCAGCAAAAAAGCTCGCTTTGGATATTGCATCCTCTGGAGGTAAAAACACACCATCGAGGCGAAAAGCGGTTTCTTTAACTTCAACTGACTCAAATCGATAGTTTTGCCCTTGTAGAGGAGGATTATCAACCAGTTCAAAGAGTAACCTAGGAAAGCGCTTAAAAATTTGATAGTAAATTGAGTCTCGTTTCACTACTTCATCCTAAAATTCTCTCGTTATGTGATCGCAGATTTTAAAGATTAATCCTAGCTTGGCTGAAGCATACGCTAATCAAGGTGTTAACTGTGCTAAGTCGGGAGATTAATGGATTTCCAAGAAATAAATTATTTAATAAAACTAACCACAGAGGCGCAGAGGGCACGGAGAAATGAAGAAGAGGGAGGATTGTTGTTTGAGATTTTTGGATGTTTTTAATTTGGAAGTCCCTAAGTAGGGTGTGATCGCAACTTCAACTTTTCGTTCGCTGATTTTGGAGCGGGTAGGGTTTATCTTTATTTAAAGAGAGAGAGATTAAATCCTATAAATCATCCGAAAAAGTATCTATGGCAAGCGGTGAAGTATTTGATACCGAAACAAAATCCCTATCTGTGCCAAGGGTAAACCTGCTGACCATGTTCCGGCTGGGTTTATTTCAGATGGGGTTGAGCATGATGTCAATTTTGACTCTAGGCGTACTCAACAGAGTCATGATTCAAGAAATAGCAATTCCGGCGACGCTGGTATCAGTAGTTCTAGCACTGCCTTTATTTGTTGCTCCTTCTCGTGTCTGGTTCGGACAGATTTCCGATGCCAAGCCGTTATGGGGATACCACCGTACAGCTTATGTTTGGGTGGGTGCGGCAATATTTGCGATCGCAGCCTTTTTAGCGATACAAGTAATATGGCAGCTTAATATTGCTGGAAATAGTTCAGGTACTTGGGTATGGACAACCCAAACAATCGGCTGGACAGCACTTTTGGCTTTAGTTTTTGCTATATACGGTCTAGGAATTTGTGCTAGTAGTACTGCCTTTGCTGCTTTGTTGGTGGATATATCTGAAGAAGATAACCGTTCCAAAGTAGTCGGTGTGGTTTGGTCGATGCTAATGGTGGGAATTATTGTTGGGGCGATTATTAGTACCATATTACTAAAGCCATTAACACTAGGCGCTTCCATAGCAACCTTGCAGCCAGCAATCAACAGATTGTTTTTTATCGTCCCAGCAATTGTATTTGGTTTAGCGATCGCAGCAACATTCGGTGTAGAAAAAAAGTACTCTCAATACTTAAGCCGTTCCACAGTGGTAAATCGGGAAGACAGCATTACTCTAGGCAATGCTTGGAAAATCTTGACAGCTAGCCCACAAACAGGTATATTTTTTACCTTTTTACTGGTGATGACTATCAGTTTATTTATGCAAGACCCGATTTTGGAACCTTATGCGGGTCAAGTGTTTAAAATGCCCCTAGCGGAAAGCACCAAATTAAATATTTTTTATGGAACGGGTTTACTGATTGCCTATGGCGTTACGGGCTTTTACATTGTCCCGCGTTTGGGTAAGCGCAGAACTGCACGTCTAGGCTGTATGTTGGTAGCATTGTGTACAATATTGCTGGGTATATCAGGATTCACAGCTAATGCAGCAGTTCTCAAACTAGGTTTGTTCTTTTTTGGTTTAGCCGCAGGTTTCCTAACTACAGCAGCAATTAGCTTGATGTTGGATCTTACTGCGGCAGAAGCCGCAGGTACATTTATTGGGGCATGGGGGTTAGCGCAGTCCCTTTCTAGAGGTGTGGCGGTAGTAATCGGAGGTACAGTTTTGGATATTGGACGCAAGTTTTTACCAAGCCTAGAGTTAGCTTATGGACTGGTATTCGTTCTAGAAGCCGTGGGAATGGTGCTATCGATTTGGTTTCTGAATCGTGTGAACGTCACAGAATTTCAAACAAATACAAAGCTTGCGATCGCTTCAGTTTTGGAAAGCGATTTAGATTAAACTATATAGGGCATTGGGCATTGGGCATTGGGCATTGGGCATGGGGCATGGGGCAAATGACAAATGACAAATAACCAATGAATGATTTTTGGACAACAATTCTTGATTTTGCCCAAACTACCACTACCAGAGTGGGCAAGCAACTAATGCAAGATTTTGGGCAAGTACAGGCTTCTCAAAAAGCTGATGGTAGTTTGGTGACGCAAGCAGATAAATGGGCAGATCAGGAAATTCGGGATGCGATCGTTTCTAATTTCTCTGGTTACGGCATTTTGAGTGAAGAGAGCGATCAGTCATTTCCCGGTACCGAGTGGTGCTGGGTAATTGACCCTCTAGACGGTACAACCAACTTTACACGCGGCATTCCCATCTGGACAATATCTCTGGGTTTACTGTATCGAGGTACACCCATTTTTGGTTATGTTTACGCACCAACCTTGAATCAAGCTTTTCATGGTTTCTGGGCAGGTTCATCTGGTTTAGCAACGCCAACAGGAGCATTTCTCAACCACCACCCCATCCACACCAGTATTGATAGTCCTAGCAATAATCACTTTTTTAACCTCTGTTCTCGTAGCACCGCAGTTATCCAAAACGGCTTTCCCTGCAAAATTCGGATGTTGGGTGTGGCCAGCTATAACTTTTTGACAGTTGCCACTGGGGCTACTCTAGGTGGTATTGAGGCGACACCAAAAGTTTGGGACTTAGCGGGGGCTTGGGTAATTGTCCAAGCTGCTGGTGGGGTCTGGGTATCGCTTAAGTCAGAGCCGTTTCCGTTGTCACCCGGAGAAGATTATAGCGATCGCTCTTTTCCGACCCTTGTAGTTAGTCGTCCCGAATTAGTTTCGGTATTTCAACCTTTTCTCGAAGGCATAAAAATTTAATTTGCAGGCTTTACTTTAAAACAGTGATTTTGTCAATCACCCTATCGGAGTATTGCATACCCGACATTAAACTTAACAAAACCCTAGTCAAACAAAGAATTGAGTATAAATAAAGCTGGTAAGATTCCTGATTTAAGCGCAAGACCAGTGTAGTTATTAATTTAAGTAGTGTTGTGGCTTTCATCACACTGGTTAATTTAGTATAAAAAATTTTATGTTGTCTAATCTAGATCTAATTCGAGAGTTTGTACAAAACTCTATTCATAAAAAAGACGTTTTGTTGTCAAATCCTGTTTTGACAGCGCAAACAGTGTATAAAATCAACCAACTGATAGCAAAATCTGAAGGCGTAATTGCCACTGCTCAACTATCTAATACCCTATCTGAATTCTTGATTTCTCCAAAATCAACCCAGTGGGAATTGATAAATCAGGCATTAGCAGAATATAGTTATATCCTCAAAGGAGAAGTAGATAGTCGGGGTTTCTATCAGTATCAATACTGCGAAGTTCCCAAAGGCTATCAGATGCACTGTACTAAATGTGTCATTCTATGGCGAGCCTGGTGGAAATATTGTAAGTATAATTCAAGACCAGGGATTCCGTTGGAACTTCTGATTAGAACACGAGATTCATGGTATCCAATTAGAGATTTAATTATCAGTGACGGACTTCTCTATATCAAAACCTTGGGAAGTGAGATTGCACTTGGCTCAGAAGACTTAGTTACTTGGTTAAGCAAAGTTGATGTAACCAAAATTAAAGAAATACCTTCTACAGAGACATAGGTGTGGGTATGGGGTTACGGATATATGCCCCTATATTTGTAAACATTTTTCAAAGTGGTATTGACAACATAATTAGGTAAAGGACGTGAAGAGAAATGAAAGGACTTTGGCTCGAAAATAACCAGTTGCAATTACGCACAGATATTCCCGTTCCTGAACCGCCACAGGGAGAAGCCTTGGTACGCGTCTTGCGTGCAGGTATCTGTAACACTGACCTGGAACTACTCAGAGGCTACTATCCCTACACTGGTATTTTGGGCCATGAATTTGTCGGCATTGTCGAACAAGGGCCAGAACACTTAGTTAACCAACGTGTAGTTGGAGAAATCAACGCTGTGTGTGGGTATTGTCGGTTTTGTCGTAGTGGACAACCAACTCACTGCGAAAATCGTACAGTTCTGGGTATTGTCAACCGCAACGGAGCCTTTAGTGAATATCTCTGTTTGCCGGTGGAGAACCTGCATCCCGTACCTAATAATGTGCCGACAGAAGTAGCAACATTTACTGAACCTTTAGCAGCAGCTTTGGAAATTCAGCAGCAAGTGCCATTGCATCCAAACGATCGGGTGCTAGTGGTTGGAGATGGCAAACTAGGGCAGTTAGTAGCTCAGACACTAGCTCTAACTGGCTGCGAACTCTTAGCTGTGGGGCGTCATCGAGACAAACTGGCTAACTTAGAAGCGCGGGGGATAAAAACGAGTCTAGCCGACGCAGTTACAGATGGATATTTCGATATCTCAGTAGAATGCACTGGCAACCCAGAAGGATTTGCGATCGCCCGCCGCGCCCTACGTCCCCGTGGTACTCTTGTACTGAAAAGTACTTATGCTGGCAACCTCAGCCTAGATGCTTCTTCTTTAGTAGTGGATGAAATCACCCTCATCGGCTCCCGTTGTGGCCCCTTTGCTCCAGCCCTCCAGTTACTAGCCACAGGAAAAGTTGACGTACAACCCCTGATTCATGCCACATACCCTCTGATTGAAGGGCTTGCGGCTTTTGAACACGCTCAGAGTCGGGGTGTTTTAAAGATATTATTGGAGATTAGTTAATAGTCATTTGTCATTTGTCATTTATCATTGGGCATGGGTTATTCCTCTTGTCTCTCTTGTCTCCCTCATCTCCACCAGTTCCCAGTCCCCAGTCCCCAGTCCCTAATACAGATAAGGATTCGTCTTCGGTTGATAGTCAGAACAATTGATCGCTTCTTCTGTATTGGCAATAGATGGGCGTACAGTACATTTAAGACGGTAATTATCAGTAAAAAATTGACAACCAGTACAGGGGATTTGATGCATTTGCTTGGCTGTAGTTACACTATCTCGCACCGCCGCCCAGAGACTTAAAACAACGAGAATAGTTACAGTCCAAGCACCGATAAAACAAATCGGGATTAACAAAGGTTGAATCCCATGAATGAGGAAAGATATCAGTTTAAACACGGTATGCCTTAATACAAATTAGGAGTAGGAAGTATATTAAATCCTAACTCCTAATTCTTAACTTCTTACTATAGTATAAGTTAAACGCCAGCATGACCCAGCGCTAAACCTGTTACCAGCATTCCTAGAACGAGGAAAGGTTGAGCGCTGGCTTGGTACTTAACATCATTCTTCACAGGGTCACGTAGGAAATACATATCCTGCAAGGTGATTTGCGGGATGATTAACAATACTAGTATTGCTGCATACAAATTTTCATGGATACTGACGAGATAAGCTGCAATCAATCCTTGAAATACGTCAATTGTCACTACACAAATCCATGCTGCGGTGGTGATGCCAAACATTACGGGTAGTGAATTTAATCCTAACTGGCGATCGCCTTCTACACTCTTAAAATCATTGACAATGGCAATACCCAATCCAGCCAAGCTGTAGAACATTGTCAAAATCACAATTGTGGAATTTAGTTCACCAAATAAAGCGTGTCCTGTTGACCAAGGTAGGGTAATGTAGCTTGCACCCAAGGCGTAGCTACCTAGCCAGCCGTTTTGCTTGAGTTTCAGGGGAGGTGCAGAATAAATATAAGCGATGAAAGAACCGATAATCGCGATCGCTGTAATTGTTGGGAATTCATGACCAGACCACACATCAAGCACAAATGCCAAAGCAATGCCAGCAATCAGTAATACCCAAATCTGAATAATTACCTGGGGTAGGGGAATTGCTCCAGAGGGAATGGGGCGATAAGGTTCATTGATAGCATCGATTTCGCGATCGTAGTAATCATTGAGAATTTGGGTATAACCTGTCATCAATGGCCCAGCCAGTAACATACAGGCTGCTACCTTCAACACATTTTCCAGCGTCCAAGTATAGTTACCAGAAGAAGCCGCACCACAGACTACACCCCAAATTAGGGGAATCCAGGTGATGGGCTTCATTAGCTGTAAACGAATTTTCCAAATCGAAGTTTCCCCAGATGCTGCACCTTTCATCCCCAACATCTGCCTAGTTTTCGCACTGCGATCGGTAGATGCGTTCGCTTGCTCATTGGCATTATTTGCCACTAAGTCTAGTGCTTCAGATGGGTTAGGGTCTGGGGTAATGGGAGTTGATTCTGACATAATTTTTACTAATTAATGGGGAATTGGGCATTGGGAATTGGGCATTGGGCATTGGGAATTGGGAATTGAGAATTGGGAATTGGGAATTGGGCATTGGTTATTAATTTTTCTCCCTCATCTCCCTCATCTCCCACATCTCCCTCATCTCCCTCATCTCCCTCATCTCCCTCATCTCCCATTCCCCATGCCCAATTCCCATAACTTAAAACGAAATTATCAAATAATTATTCTGAAACTTTGCTCCAGCAACAGGTCTACCACTCAGAGCCGGGGGTAAGGGAATATTGCGCCGCTGATCTCCTGCTTCTACCGTGACTTCTGGCCCATATTGGGTAAGCTTGACCTGCTTTTTGTCAAATCCTGGCAAGAATAAGCGTACTTGACGATTGTGGATGTCTATTTCAATAGGTTTGGGAGCCTGTAAAGCTTGTGCTTCAAAGTTGGGTAGAGCGTCTATCAGTGGTTGCCAATCACCCGTTGACGAGTCGGGAACGACGCTCACAGGTAGCGGTATAAATTCCTCTGACAGATTAACATTTGTCTCGGTAGACACAAGTAGAACACCACCGACAGTTAAACCGATTTGTTGAGCGCTACCCCATAAATAACGAGCATTTGCTACCTCAATCGGATCTTTTGTAGTCACTAAGAAAGCAACAAGACGCTTGGGATCGGCAAGAGCGGCTCTCCCCTTTTCTAAGAAATTATTGACTTGGTTAGTGGGACCTGCAAAGTTATCTGCTGTCCAGTTGACATTGAAAAAACTGCTAATCAGCGGTTGAATCAAGGGCGATTCAGTAATCATCTTCCCCAAGTCGGAGTTGACAAATAATTGCCGAAATCGCCGGACATACCAACTCAGAGATTCTGGCAAACCCAACGTTCGCAGCGTTAAAGAGTCGCCTGTGCCATCGTAGACGATCGCATCATATTTGCCACTAGCATCATATTCGCGGATAGCATTCAGTGCCAGGGCGTTGTCCATCCCCGGCAATACTACCAGTTCTTGACCAAAAACGTCTTTAAAGATGGGCGTGCGGAGATATTGCGCCTCAAGTTTCTTCACTTCGTCCCAATTGCGTTCTAGCAGTACAGATGCTTGAAACTGGACTAATTGTAAATTGGGAGCGATTTCCTGGGGATCGGCAGTAATGGGAGTACCCAGCAAGATTTGCAATGTTGGTTCTGCTTGTCCTGCTAGGAGTACGCGCTTGCCTTGACTTGCCAATAATTTGGCGGCGGCGATCGCAATTTTGGTACGAGCGGTGCCGCCTTTGCCCAAAAATGTCAATATTAGAGCCATTAGTTGATTCCTATTTTCACCGCCGAGCTTTTCAACTCCAACTTAACATTCAACAAAGACTCTCAACCTATGCTTGAAATTTCAGATACCAAGAAAAACCCGGATCTGAGTTCTTTTCTACTACACAGGTTTGATTTCATCTTCAAAAAACCAAGTGGAATAATTATCGTCAAACAGCACCACTACACCGATCCCAGCACCATCGGTGACTTTGTAGCCTTGGATGATACCCACTTGCCCGAGTTTTTTTACAACTGGGGGAGAAACGCGATCGCGTAAACGAAAGACTTTAACCTTTTGTCCGATTTCCATGCCTGATTACAGTTCAGATAAACCAAGTCTCAGTGTAGCGGAATCCGTGACTCTGCTCTCATAAATTCAGTGGAGATGGGAAAGAGATGAGAAAGAATAACTTCTAACTCCTGACTTAACAGCTTAAAATTAAATCAACAACCAAACAGCTACATACCTATGTTTGTCTTTTTTTGGTCAAAGACACCCAAAAGCGATCGCGCAATTCCTGGGTAATCTGGGAGGAAGATGGTCGTTATCCAGATTTGATTATTGAATTACTTTCTGAAAAGTCCGGCTGATCTTGACCAGAGTTTGAAGAAAAATCTCTATGAAAATCGATTTCACACACTAGAATATTTTTGGTTTTCGCCGGATAATCTGGAATTTATGGGTTTTGAATTAGTAGGTAACAAATATCAGGAAATTACACCAAATGCGCGGGGATGACGTTGGAGCGATGTACTTAAGCTGTATTTAGGCGTAGAAGAAGGTAAATTGCGCTACTTTACACCCGATGGTGATTTAGTTCCAACACCAGAGTAAGCTGCTATTGCAGCGCAAAAGGTGGCTGTTACAGCGCAGCAACAGGCATTAAAGGCAGAATTGAAGTTGAAATAAGAACAGATGCGATCGCAACGTTTAGAGGAACGTTTGCGATCGTTAGGAGTTGATCCAGATAGCTTGAGTTAAGCAAAAACTATTGTTTTAATTGAGAAAAGCCTTGCTGTCAACTGAATTGTTATTTGAGTAAAAATACACTAACAATATCCGATTCATTGTATAATCACCAAGATAATTTGGCTAAGATGATGTTTAATATAATGATGTATTCCACGATTTCAAAAGGAACACAAAGATAAATTTTACAGCTAGAAAGCTGTACTAAATAGTGCTAAATAGTGATTGTGTGTGTAGGTAGTGAGCAAGGAAGCAAAAATTGTTGCGAACAATGCGAGGGTTTGTACGTAAAGCAGGAAGATTGAGGCATATCTTACCAGTAAATGAACTGTGGTGGTCAAAATTTTACTTGCTGAGAACTTTGGTAAGGAGGGATTTAGAAGCGCGGTATAAGGGTTCTATTTTGGGTAATTTGTGGCCTTTACTAAATCAGCTATCACAATTACTGATTTATGTTTATGTATTTTCGATTGTGCTAAAGGTGAAGTTGAGCCTCAAAACCTTACCAGACAATAACTTCACCTTTGGTTTGTGGCTATTTGCAGGATTATTGCCTTGGATTGCTTTTAGTGGTGGCTTAATGCAGTCTGCTAATTCTGTCATCGGACAGTCAAATTTAGTTAAAAAAGTGGTATTTCCTCTAGCTTTATTACCACTAGTACCAATTTTATCAACATTCATTGAAAGTTCATTTGGTTTGATGGCGTTGATTTTTTTTGTGGCAGTAACTTCTCATACTTTACATACTACTTTGGCGCTATTACCCTTGATCTGGTTAACGCAATTATTGTTAACAGCAGGGTTGGGTTATTTAGCGGCGGGACTAACAGTGTTTTTACGGGATATCCCCCAGACATTAGGGTTAATTTTAAATCTTTGGTTGTATCTGACACCGATTGTATATCCAGCGTCAGCAATTCCAGAACAATGGCGGAGTTTGGTATTTTGGTTAAATCCCATGACAGCCGTAGTTGAGGTTTATCGCGATCTAATTTTAGTGGGTGAGGTGAAGCATTGGGGCGAATGGGGTGTAGCTTCTGCGATCGCCGTAATTATATTTTGTACCGGGTTTGTAGTGTATAAGCGTTTGCGTCCAGCATTTGCCGATGTAATTTAGTTGCTTGTAAGCAGCAGTAATGTGATGAGTGAGATTGCAATTTCCTTAAAGAATGTTTCTAAATATTACAAGCGTTATGCTCGTCCGGTAGACCGATTGAAGGAGATTTTACTACCTGGTAAAAGCCACGCCCAGAAGTTTTGGGCATTGCAGGATATTAATATAGAAGTTGCTAGAGGAGAAACTATAGGAATTATTGGGCGTAATGGTTCTGGCAAAAGTACATTACTACAAATTATTGCTGGGACATTAACACCGACTCAAGGTGAAGTTCGAGTGAATGGCCGGATATCAGCACTTTTGGAGTTGGGTAGTGGGTTTAATCCAGAGTTTACAGGTCGGCAAAATGTGTTTTTAAATGGACAAATATTAGGGCTAAACCAAAAAGAAATAGAAGCTAAATTTGATCTTATTACAACTTTTGCTGATATTGGGGAGTTTATTGACGAGCCTGTAAAAACTTATTCCAGTGGAATGTTTGTGAGGTTAGCATTTGCGGTAGCCGCTAATTGCGATCCCGATATCCTGATTGTAGATGAGGCCTTAGCCGTAGGAGATATCTTTTTTCAACAAAAATGCTTTGAGCATATTCGTTTACTTCAGAAATGTGGAGTAACCATCCTTTACGTATCCCACGATCTCAGTACAACTCAAAGCATTTGCGATCGCTCAGTGTTAATGAAAGATGGCATCGCAATTTTTGATGGCGATCCAAATGAAGCAGTCAATCGTTACTACAGTTTACTTGGACAGCGTGTTGCTGTTAATACTAACCACAAAGTTATCAACCAAACCAATAAAATTCTGGGAACAACTATTGACTTTCAGAAAATAATCAACCATACAATTCTACGATCAGATCATTGGCAACGTCACGGCGGACTTGGGCTAGAACTAGTGGCTGCGAGGGTATGTAATGATGATGATCGTGACACTTTAGTAGTTGAGATGATGAGCGCTTTACATTTTCAACTGCTACTTGAAGCCAAAGAAGTAATAAATACTCCCAACATAGGTATACACTTATACAACAGAATGGGAACTTTAGTGTTTGCCACTGGAACAACCCAGTTGCGGCAACGACTGCCCTTGCTTGAGAAGGAGGAGTACATAGCAGTCTGTTTGCGTTTAGAGATGCGTATAGAACCAGGAGAATACACTTTTAATTTGGTCGTAGGAGAAGAGATAGCAGGTGACAATCCCAATGTTGGTTTTGTCCATGACTGTTATGAGTCGCTTGGACCTATTATGGTAGTACCTCCATCCGATCCCTTGTTACCGTTTTATGGCATTGCTCAGTTGCCAGTAACAGCAGAATATGAGTTTAAAGGGAAATTAGATTTAATGATGAATATTTAGCAATAGCGCATTTTCTTAAAACTATCACAATAGTGGCAGACCAAGACTAATACTTGTCTACTTATAATTAATGTAATCAATATGGATTGATTTTTCACAAGCAAACTATTACTTATAAAAACCAAATGATTAATCGACCTCAACGGCATTGCTGGTGCGGTAATAACGAACTAAAAAGTTTTTCTCCTGACTACTTAGTTTGTACTAAATGTGGAACACTTGTCTCACAAACAGGTCTTACCCCAGAGCAAACTTTAGTATGTGAGGATAGCAAAGATTTTTATGGTAAGGAGTACTGGCTCTCACACCAGTCCCAAGATTTAGGCTTTCCTAATATTTATCAACGGACACGCCTAGATTTATCAGAGAGAAGTTTATACTGGTTGCGTACCTTACTAACTTATAAGCTACCGCCTGCTAGGGTCTTAGAATTAGGTAGTGCTCATGGTGCTTTTGTGGCACTAATGCGGTGGGCTGGTTTTGATGCCACTGGATTAGAACTGAGTCCTTGGGTAGTCGATTTTGCCCAAAAAACTTTTAATATACCAATGTTGTTAGGTAGGGTTGAAGATCAGCAATTAGAACAACAATCCTTCGATGCTATTGTACTCTACGACGTACTAGAACACTTACCTAACCCATTAGCCACCATGCAATACTGCTTCTCGCTACTGAAGCCAGACGGAATTTTCATTATTCAGACACCTAACTACATAGAGAATAAAACTTATGCAGAGATGGTTGCTAAAAATGATAAATTTATGGAACAGCTAATGACTATTGAGCATTTATATTTATTTAGTGAAAGAGCAGTTGAAATGTTTTTTAAACATCTCGGCTGTAATACATTGCATTTTAAACCTGCATTATTTGACTATGATATGTATTTTGTAGTTAGTAGGCAACCATTAGCTCAAAACACTGTTGAGCAGATCAGCAGCAGTTTAGCAACTATTCCATCCGGGCGAATGGTACAGGCGCTGTTTGATAAAGCTGATGAGGTTGACCAGTTTCAAAAAAAATGGCTAGTAGCTGAAGATGATCGGGCTGCGCGTTTGCGAGTAATTGAGCAGCAAGGTGAAGAAAATACTAAATTGCAAACGCAATTAACGCAAGTGAGCGATCATTTGCAAGTGATTGAGGCTGACAGAACTGAACGTTTGCAGGTGATTAATCAGCAAGCAACTCAAATTGAGCAGATGGAGCAGCATTTGCAGGAAATTATTGAGGCTAACCATGCTGCTTACTTAGAGGTGATCAATGAGCAAGCGGCTCAAATCAAGCAGATGGAGCAGCATTTACAGGAGATTGAGGCTGATCGGGCTGCGCGGTTACAGGTGATCAATGAGCAAGCGGCTCAAATCGAGCAGATGGGGCAGCATTTACAGGAGATTGAGGCTGATCGGGCTGCGCGGTTACAGGTGATCAATGAGCAAGCGGCTCAAATCGAGCAGATGGAGCAGCAGTTATATAATCTTCAGATTCAGTTACTAGTAAGAATTCTTCGCCGTCTAAAACTACTTAAATTTCAACCAATATCTTCATCTGTATTAATGGAAGAGTAATTTGCGTCTAATCGTTCCATAGCGCAAAATTTTATTCAACTATTCTGATAGTATTGACTAAACTCGATTTTACTTCCAGGAATTGTATAAAAACTTAATTCCATGTTTTATGAAGAATATATCTTAACCATAGAAGCCTTTAACCAAAGCAGACCTGATATGAATGGTGTTAGGGCATACAATCACCAGATGATTGATATTCTAAATACTTTACGTCCTATCAGAAATAAAAAGTTATTAGATGTGGGAGCTTCTCCACATGGTTATGCAATGGAGCAGTCCTTGCTTAAAGGAGTTTCTACTTACATTGGCATTGGATTAGGCATTGCTGAAGATATAGAAGTTAAACATCAAAATGCTTGTGGCAAATTGATGAATATGGACGCAGAAACACTAAATTTTGAAAGAGAGATGTTTGATTTAATCATCTCTCTTTCAACTTTTGAGCATTTTTTTGATGGAAGTAAAGTTCTGCAGGAAATGTACCGTGTATTGAAACCAGGAGGAAGTGTACTCATTAACTTTCAACCTGTCTGGACTAGCTCTTATGGCCATCATCTGCATCACATTGAGGAAGTAAATAAACTAATTCCTCCTTGGGCACATTTGATCTGGACTGAAGAAACAATGCGACAGGCTTTAGAGAAACGATGGTCAAGCGATACGTCAATGTCTTTGGAAGAAGCTATAGAGTGGATATATAGAAGTTTAGAGATAAATAGAGTTGATATTGTTAAATTGCAAAATATGTTCATTAATTGCCAATTTCAAATAGAGTGGATGACTTCGTTGTATGATGAGCAGTGTAATAATAAACTGTTGATAGCTGATTACTTGTCTAAGATTCTTCCCTACTCAGTAGAGCAACTGATGACTTTAGGATATTCGCTCCTCCTGAATAAACGATAATTTCATTAAAAATGCCTCATTTACCCAGGTTCAGCATCGTTACCCCATCCTACAACCAAGCTGCTTTCATCGGTGAAACCATTGAGAGTGTTATCTCTCAAGCAGGTGAATTTGAAATTGAATATTTTGTAATGGATGGCGGCTCAAGTGATGGTTCAATTGAGGTAATCAAAAAATATGCCGATTTAGTATCGGCAGAAAAATGGACTGTGCAATGCCGTGGCATCTCAATTAAGTGGTATAGCCAAAAGGATAAAGGTCAATCAGATGCCATTAATCAAGGTTTGCGCCAAGCCACTGGTGATATTGTTAGTTACATTAATTCTGACGATCTTTACTGTCCAGGAGCTTTTGAACGTATAGCTAAAGAATTTAGCGATCGCCCAGAAGCTGACTTTATTTATGGGGACGGCGACGTAATTGATGAAGTCGGCAATTTGCAGTGGGAATGGTTATCTCGTCCTTACAATCATTCTTTGATGACATCTTATCATTTCCTCTGGAATGATTTTACAAATTATATTATGCAGCAAGCCACTTTCTGGCGCAAAAGTGTAATTAATAAAATTGGCTATTTTGATGAATCTTTTCATTATGCTATGGATGTTGAATATTGGGTGAGAGCAGGTGATGCTGGATTAAAACTTATTCACAGACCATATAAAGTTGGCAAGTTTCGCTTAATTAAAGGTACAAAATCGCTTTCTAGCCCTACAGTTTTTTGGGAAGACTACTTGGAAATATTTAGACGTTATCGAGGTAGTCAGTCTTTAAGTATCTTTTTTGCATATTATTATTACAATCTAGCTAAAGAAGTTGACTTTGATATCCAACTAACCTTAGAAGAAGGTAATAGAGTTTTCAGGCGATGGAAATTCTTGCCAGATAGAGAAAAAAAAATTATTGAACAACAGGCAAGTAGAGGAAGAGATTTAGCCTGCCTACTTTTAGCTAATGAATTACATAAAAAGCAGTTGAATGATTTAGCAACTGCTACTTTTAAAAAAGGTTTGTCTAAAAGGCCATTAGGTGTTATGCATATTTTTGCTCTATCATATATTTTTAAAAAAATTTTAGGAATGCATATTTCTAGATTCTTAGATAATGTTACTCAAAATATTATTAAATGGTATAGATGGAAGCGTTTTCAGTACCGATATCATCAAAGAAAATTATAGTTCATGGAAATCAGCGTATGACTGAATCCCCTAATATTTCGGTGATAATTCCAACATGTCAAAGGACTGAGCTTTTGTTAACTTGTGTGGCTAGCGTTTTAAAAGGTGATTATGACACTTATGAAATTATCGTGATCGATCAAGATAGAAATCAAACGCTGAAACAAAGGTTAATTGAAGAATATTCAAACGAAACTAGAATTAGGTACTTTTTTTTAGACAAAGCAGGAGCAAGTAAAGCTAGAAATTTGGGACTACAAAAGGCTAATGGTGAGATAGTTGCTTTTATTGATGATGATGCTGTAGCTGATTCTGGATGGTTAAAAGCGATCGCTGAGGCCTTTTTGACAGTTAAACCAACACCAGCATTAATAGGAGGTCGCATTGATCCCATCTGGCTACACCGGAAGCCAAAATGGTATCCGAAAGAAAGAGAATTTTTATTAGGTTTATATAATATTGGCAATGAAATTTGTCCTATGCCAGAACACGATCAACCAATAGGAGCCAATATGGCAGGTTTACGTGATGTGATAGTTCAATTAGGGGGGTTTGATGAAAATCTAGGCCCTAACTACTTTCGTAAACGCTCTATGCTTACTGGCGAAGAAGCTATTCTAGGCAAACGAGTAAAAAATGCAGGATATCAACTTTACTATCAGCCTAAAGCTCACGTTTACCATCAAATATCCCCTAAAAAGTTAACTATAAGCTATTTTTTAAAACGTCACTTTTGGGAAGGTGTGACAACTATCTCACAAATATTTTTTTTAGGTGACTTAAAGTCAAATAAAAAAAATCATATATTTTATCATTCTCGTATAGTCGTCAAATCTATTGCAAGAGCAATTTTACCTAACTATAAAAAAAATCAAGATGTTTCCCTTTTAGAAATGCGAATGTTGTCATTATCAAAAACTGCATTTAGTTTGGGCGTTCTTTACGGCTTGTTAACATTGGATTATTTTGATAAAAAAATTAAAAGCTAAACTATGCGAATTGGTATCAATTGTTTTTTACTTCAAGCTCATATTGGTGGTTTAAAGCAGTATTTTATTACGTTATTTCAAGAGTTGTTAGAAAGAGATGTAGATAATGAATATATCTTTTTTTGGTTTGATCATAACGCCGAAGAATTAGAGAAATTAGGAATCGATAGTTGGAGAAAAAATGCAATTTTATTACAAGACCAACTACAGGTGTTATCTCATCTTGACAAGATAGACCTCTATTTTTGCCCGTTTAGCGTCTTGTATCCTCGCCCACTTCCGAAGCCTACGGTTATGACACTAGTTGATATTCAAGAAGTATTCTACCCAGAATTTTTCACTCTTGAAGATAGATATAACCGTGAACTTCATTTTCCGAGTTCAACACGTATGGCTGATAGAGTCATCACCATCTCTGAATTTTCTAAGGAAACAATTGTCGAACACCACAGACTTGCTCCGAAAAAAGTAATTGTATCTTATCTCAGCGCAGATGAACGTTATTACCGCAGTAATCAAATAGCCCAAGCACCTGACAGAGATTTACCAAAAGACTTTATCCTTTTTCCAGCAAACTTCTGGAAGCATAAAAATCATGACCGATTACTTAAGGCATTACGTCTTCTAAAGGAAGAGAGAAATTTGGTAATTGATGCTGTTTTTACTGGTTTTGAGCAAGCAAATGGTTATCCACTTGCAGTAAAAGCGGAAGACTATGGACTCAGATCGCAAGTACATCTGCTGGGTTATGTCACTGTTGAACAGTTAGCTTATTTATATACCAAAGCTAGAATGCTAGTTTTTCCTTCTTTATTTGAAGGCTTTGGTATCCCCCTTGTAGAAGCAATGGCAGCTGGCTGTCCAGTGACTGCGGCAGATGCAACATCTATTCCAGAAATTACTTCTAGTGCAGCTGAATTGTTTGATCCGAATTCACCACAAGCTATTGCTGAGACCATTGAGAAGGTATGGCAAGATAATACATTACGACAAAAGATGATATCTCTAGGAAAGCAACGCGCCAAAGACTTCTCCCCCTCAATGACTGCTCAGTCTCATCTAACTGCTTTTACGGAAGCTTTACAAGCTTATTCATACCCCCAGTTCTTATGGAACAACTGGGTTTATAAAAATTATCATCTTGCCAAATTAAGGTTGCAATGGCGTAATAAGTTGAGCAAAAGAAATGGATGAATAATTTTTTGCGTAATGAACTGTATCTTTACAACTCTAACAAAAAATTATAAAGGAATGAATAACTATGAAATTATCTGTAATTATACCTTGTTACAACGAGCTTGAAACAATCGATGGAGTTGTAAAAGCAGTCAAAGCATCCCCAGTTAAAAACTGTGAAATTATCATTGTAGATGATTGTTCAACAGATGGTACATACGAACTACTAAAGTCAACAGTTGAAGCACAGGTTGATCAGGTAATTTATCATTCCAAAAATCAAGGAAAAGGTGCCGCTTTACGTTCTGGCTTTGCAGCAGCTACTGGTGATATTGTGATTATTCAAGATGCTGATTTGGAGTATAATCCTCAAGAATATCCAATAATAATTATGCCTATTTTAGAAGACAAGGCCGATGTAGTTTTTGGTTCTAGATTTCAAGGAAGTGGGCCCCATAGAGTCTTGTATTACTGGCATAGAGTTGGTAATGGATTTCTTACTATGTTATCTAATATGTTTACTAATATTAATCTGACAGATATGGAAACTTGTTATAAAGCATTTCGCCGGGAAATTATTCAATCTATCAAAATACAAGAAAATCGATTTGGTTTTGAACCGGAAATTACTGCCAAATTAGCAAAAATGAAGTGCCGGATTTATGAAGTAGGCATATCTTATTATGGTAGAACTTACAAAGAAGGTAAAAAAATAGGTTGGAAAGATGGCATTATAGCTATATTTTGCATAATTAAGTATAACTTATTTACCTAAAGATTTTTCCAATACTAACAATTACAATGAGAATACTATAAAATGTTTGCATTGCTATTAATAATACCTTTAATTTTGTTGACGATAATATTTTATAAAATAAATAGATGCTGGCGTGAGTCAGTATTATCATCATTGATAATTTGGGGTGCTTTTTTAACTTTTGTA
The DNA here is from genome assembly GCF_017114995.1 of Nostoc sp. NMS9. GTDB lineage: Bacteria > Cyanobacteriota > Cyanobacteriia > Cyanobacteriales > Nostocaceae > Nostoc. Next base: position 83,459 of record NZ_JABXKL010000030.1, read on the forward strand.
ACTGAATTTTTTAGTCTTTTTAGATATATTAACTTTATATGTATATTAATTAACTGGACTGCTTTTAACATCTTATGCATAATTGTTTTTTTTAGAATAAATAATAAAACAAAACTTATATATAGTTATAAGAATAAACCTCATATTGTTTTACTTTCTGGTACAGCTTTTATTACAGTTGTAGTTGGTTTAATTGCATTAATAGCACCATCTAACAATTGGGATTCTATGACTTATCACATGAGTCGTGTAGTTCATTGGATTCAAAATGCTAGTGTTGCTCACTATCCTAGCCACATACTCAGACAATTAGAGTTAAGTCCTTGGTCAGAGTATACTATTATGCATTTGCAGATTCTTAGTGGTGGCGATAGTTTAGCCAATTTGGTGCAATGGTTTAGTATGCTTGGTTGTCTAATTGGAGTATCCTTAATTGCCAAACAATTAGGAGCAAAATTAGGGGGTCAGCTTTTTTCTTCAGTTGTATGTGTAACTATACCAATGGGTATTCTTCAAGCATCAAGTACTCAAAACGATTATGTAGTATCTCTATGGTTAGTTTGTTTTGTTTATTATTTTTTATTGTCAATCAAGTATGAGTTTAGCTTGAAAAACTCATTTAATATTGGTGCTAGTCTTGGATTAGCTATTTTAACAAAGGGTACAGCTTATATATATGCATTACCATTTGCTATTTGTTTACTTGTATTGATGTTAAAGCGTATACAATGGAAAGCTTTTAGACATCTTTGGGGAATATGTATTATAGCTGTTGTTATCAACCTTGGTATTTGGTATCGGAACTTTGAACTTTACAACAATCCTCTTGGGGTGTTGGGAAAGATCACTATAAATGAAGTATTTACATTACCAGCACTTTTATCAAATATTGTTCGCAATATTTCTCTTCATTTAGCTACACCAATTCAAGAAATAAATACTTTTCAAGAAAAAATAATATATAAAATTCATGATTTTTTAGGTATTAGTGCTAGTGATCCTGCTACAACTTTTAATGGAGTAGAATTTCATATTCCTAAAATCTCAACTCCAAACATTTATTTACATGAAGATTTGTCTGGAAACTTAATACACTTTTTACTGATTACGTTTTCCATTGTAATATATCTAGTTTATGTGAAGTCTAATCAGCATAATGACTTAATTAAAATTTATCTTGTTAATCTTTGCTTTTCATTTATTTTTTTAAGTTTACTTCTTAAATGGCAACCCTGGGCTAGCCGTCTCCATCTTCCTATTTTCGTACTTTTTTCTGCATTTATTGGAACGATTATTTCTAATGTTTTTAATCAAAGATTAGTTAATTTTATAGGATTGATTTTCATATTATCTTGTCAGCCTTACCTCTTTTATAATGCATCGCGTCCACTATTACATAATAATAAATTTGTTAATAACATAAATGGTACTATTTTTACTGTAGACAGGATATCTCAATTTTTTAGTAATAATTCTCAACTGAAAGAGCCTTATATTGATGCAATTAATTTTATTAATTACAAAGAATGTTATAATATTGGTTTATTGATGAACGAAGATTCTTGGGAATATCCATTTTCGGTAATTGCTAATAATAGTAGGAAACAATTATTTAATTTTGAGCATATTAATGTTAAAAACTTATCATCAGTAAAATATCGTGTTTATCCTTACAGAAATTTTATTCCTTGTGCAATCATTTCTGTGGATGCCGAAGATAGAGAAAAATTTTTAACAAAACAAATTGTTTATACAAAAGTGTGGACAGCAAAACCACTTGTTGTTTTTACTGTTAAAAAATAAATTTAATGAATTTACAATTTAGTGTCATTACACCCTCTTTCCGTCAAGGTTGCTTCATAGAGCGAACTATACAGAGTGTCTTAGCTCAAGATATAGAAGATATGGAATATGTGATCTGTGATGGAGGAAGCGATGATGGAACACTAGAAATTTTAAAACGATACGATCAAAAAATCCAGTGGGTATCAGAACCAGATAAAGGACAATCTGATGCTGTCAATAAAGGCATATCAATGACAAAAGGTGAGATTATTGCCTGGATTAATTCTGATGATATTTATTATCCAGGAGCGTTTGCGATCGTTAAAAAAATATTTGAAGCTCATCCAGAGACTCAAGTTATTTATGGTGAAGCTGACTGGATCGATGAATATGATCAAATTTTGCAACCTTTTCCCACAGAACCTTGGAATTATAAACGGTTAATTGAAACTTGTTATCTTTGTCAACCAGCAGTGTTTTTTAGACGCAGCCTAATTAAAAATTTTGGCAATTTAAACCCACAATTAGAGTATTGTATGGATTATGAGCTATGGTTACGTTGTGGAAAATATATTAATGTTGAATATGTGCCGCAAAAACTGGCAGGTTCTCGTATGTACAGTACCAATAAAACTTTAAGTAAAAGATTGCCAGCACATTATGAAATTAATGAAATGCTGAAAAATAAATTTGGTACTGTTCCAGATAATTGGATTATTGCATACGCATTAATAAAAGTTGAAGAAACTACAAATCTTGATAAATTTGATGATACTCAAATTAAAGAGTTTACTAAAATATTGATTTTGAATAGTTTTGAGGGCTTTTCTCGTTGGCAAAAATTGATCTCACCCAAGATTTTCATAAAAATGTTATTTTGGTGGCTATTTCCACAGTTATCATGGTTTAGACAAAGACAATTATTAGAAAGTAAAAAATTTAATTAAATTCATAGTTTAATTAATTTTTTTTATTGGTATGCTCACGATATGCTACATAATTTATATATGCTTCCTCAGTAACTTTAGTGAAATTTATCAATTAATTCCAGTTAGCTATAAAAATAAATAAATATGAGCGAACCATTTTTAGAACCAATATTACGATACCTCCGGCTTAAAAGGGTAATATCCCATATTCCTAAAAACTCTCTGATTTTGGATGTAGGCTGTGGCAGTTCGGCTACTTTTCTAAAAAGCATTTCCCCTCATATTAAGCAGGGATTCGGTGTTGATTTTAAAGTCAAAAATTTTCAATCTGGCAATATACAAACTAAGCAGCTAATGCTTGAAAATCATTTGCCATTTAAGGATGAAAGCTTTGATGTTGTAACCATGCTGGCAGTTTTAGAACACATAGAATATGAAAAAGAAATTTTAAAAGAGATTTATAGAGTTCTCGTTCCTCAAGGCAAACTAATACTGACAGTTCCATCAGTTTGGTCGCAACCACTACTAGAATTTTTGGCTTATAGATTAAAAATAGTGAGTGAAGCAGAGATTAGAGATCACAAAAGATACTATAAGCGCGAGAAGCTCAGAAAAGTTTTGGTAAATTTGACTGGATTTGAGGGATTTCATCACCAATATTTTCAGTTTTGGATGAACAATTTCTGTACAGTTACTAAGAGGAGTTAATTACTATACAATAATCCAAGTTGATGCTAGTGAGAAACTGGTAGTTGCTGAGGCGATCGCATGATTCTGCCTTTTGACGTAGCTCCGCGAGAGTCGGTAGCAATTAATGCAGCTATCAAACCACCTACGATTGCAAAAAAATATACTCTTATTTTAACAATGGTGCAGGAAACGCTTGCTTGGTTTACCGATAAGCAATCTCCGTACCCTAAAATCGATGTAACAGTTACATCAGATTCTTAATTTTTAATTTAGCTAAATGTAAGAAAATTCTTGTAAAATATACTGAATTTCTATGTTACATCAAATTCTTAATTGTTCATTTAGCTAAATGAGTGTGAGGAAAATGGTATGAACTTACAAGAATCTGCTTTACTGCTAATGTCTATTGCTACAAGTGTAAGTGGACAATTTTTCTTAAAATTGGGGGCGATGAAATTGGCAAAAGTCAATTCACCGAATGCCCTAAATAATATTATCAGTATTGCTACTACACCGGAATTATTAACTGGATTAACTTGTTATGGGTTAGGCGCTATTGCATACATTCTGCTTCTCAGCAGAGTCAACTTAAGTGTTGCCGCTCCATCTATTTCCTTAGTTTATGTTTTCTCAGTCCTTTTAGGTTACTTCATTTTCAGGGAAACGATTCCCTTAACCCGGCTCGTAGGTTTGAGTTTTATTGTAGGTGGAGTTATTTTAGTAGTTTGGCAAAAATAAAATAACAAAAATACAAAATTACTATCCCAATATTTAGTCAATTTTAATTTTGAGCATTTTATGCTTAATTTAAAACAAAGTTTTGGATTTTAACTAATAGTTAACCATAACAAATACTGAAGAACCTTTTAAATTTGATTTTTTTAAAAGTAGGCTTAGAACTGTGACTAAAAAAGCTCTTATTACCGGCTTAACTGGACAAGATGGCTCTTATCTTGGTGAACTACTACTAACCAAAGGCTATCAAGTCTTTGGCTTAGTCCGCCGCTCAAGTTCCAGTAATCTTGAGCGCATCAATCACTTTTCTGGCGATATCCAAATCCTTTCTGGTGATCTTTTAGATCAATCATCATTAATGGATGCGATTACCGAAGCTCAACCTGACGAAATTTATAATCTTGCCTCGCAAAGCTACGTCCCTCTGTCTTGGACACAACCTGCTCTCACTGCTGAATATACAGCCCTCGGTGTCTCCCGTCTTTTAGAATCGATTCGTCGTTGCAAACCAGATGCCAGATTTTATCAAGCATCCAGTAGTGAAGTCTTCGGTCAGCCTGACGAATCACCCCAAACCGAACGTACTGCTTTTCGTCCGCGCAACCCTTACGGTGTTGCCAAAACATACGCTCACTGGATGACTGTCAACTATCGGCAGAAATACAACCTTTACAACTGCTGTGGTATTACTTATACTCATGAATCACCTCGACGTGGGACAGAATTTGTATTTCGCAAAATCACCCATGCAGCTGCCCAAATTAAATTAGGTTTGGCAAATGAACTAAAATTAGGCAACCTAGATGCCCGTCGTGATTGGTGCTATGCCAAGGATGCTGTTTACGCTATGTGGCTGATGTTGCAGCAAGAACAACCTGATGACTATATCATTGCCAGTGGTGAAACTCACTCTGTTAGAGAACTTGTTGAGTGTGCTTTTAACTGCGTTGGTCTAAACTGGCAAGATTATGTCTCAGTTGACCCTGCTTTTTATCGCTCTGATGAATCAGTCCAGTTAGTTGGTTCCATTAATAAAATTAAGACGGAGTTAGGTTGGCAGCCTCAGTACTCATTTGAGCAATTGGTTGAGGTTATGGTTGATTATGACCTGAAAAAAATAAGCAAAAACGGAGCTTAAATATTCTGATGCTAAAAATTGTAGTTGATGCCACCCCAGTATTTCCAAAACCTAGTGGAGTTGGCTTTTATGTTGCTAATATAATTCGCTCACTTAATGCTTTACAGTTTCAAGAAGAGTTTCAACTGGGTATTGCCTATCAACCAGGCTTCAAAAATTGGCTTCTAGGCAAAGTAACTGTACCTACTTGTTTAAATGAATATTCTCATATTTATTTACTGCCTATACCTGTCAGAGTCTCGGATTTATTATTAACATCAACTCAAGTTTCAAATTTATTTCTATATTATTTTCAAACATATTTTGAACAATGTTTTGATTACCCAAATATATTACATGGAACAAATTACTCTGTTTATCCTTGTAATAATAGTCTAAAGGTAATGAATATATATGATTTAACTTTTATTAAATATCCAAATTATATAGATTCAGTTGTAAAAAGATATGCAGAAAGAGTTAAACGATGTTTACAATGGACAGACCTAGTTTTGACAATTTCAGAAAGTTCTAGAAAAGACATTATTGAGTATTTACAAGTAGATCCCAAAAAAATCTATGTTACTCCTTTAGCTAGTCGCTACAGTCCTAATTATTTATCTGATAAAAAAAATATTGCGGCTTTAGAAAAGCAGGTTAATTACGATTTTTCAAACCCGTATCTACTTTTTGTTAGTACAATAGAACCAAGGAAAAATATTCATGCTATTATCTATGCTTTTAATTTATTAAAGAAAAAATACAAAATTGAGCATCAATTAATATTAATTGGTAAAAAAGGTTGGAATTACGATCCAATATTTGCTGACATTGAGAGTTCACCTTGGAAAAGCCAAATTCATCATCTTGACTACTTATCTGATGAATTAGTAGCATTATTTTATTCAAAAGCTGATGTCTTTGTTTATCCATCTCACTACGAAGGGTTTGGTTTACCCGTATTGGAAGCAATGACGCTAGGCGCTCCAGTCGTTACTTCTAATACTTCGTCAATACCAGAAGTTTCAGGAGATGCTGCTATATTAATTGACCCCAGTGATCCTGTTCAACTAGCCGAAGCTATCCTGAAAGTAATCAGTGATTCCCAGTTACGCCAAGAATTAATTAATAAAGGGAAAGCCAGAGCAAAATTATTTTCTTGGGAAAGAACGGCAAAAGAAACATTAAACGCTTACAGAACCATTATTTAATGAAAATAGTAGATAATACCTCTGCCAAACAATTAATTATTAACTTATCTATTCTATTGTCTAAACCAACGGGTATAGGCAACTATGCTCAAAACCTTTTTCCTTATTTAAAATCTTTGCAACCCACTCTATTATTAGCGCAAAAATCTCCTGATTTTGACTACTATCCAATTCCGTCAAACTTAACACCAGACCACGGCACAAAAGGTCATTTTAAGCGCCTGATTTGGACACAATTTCAATTACCACAAATATATAAAAATCTCAAATCTAGTCTTTTATTCTCCCCGCTACCGGAAGCACCCCTTTATACTGACTGTCGTTTTGTTGTCACATCTTTTGACATGATACCGTTGCGTTTTGCCAAACGCTTCTCACCACTCACAGCCTACCACCGCTACTACACTCCCCAAGTTCTTAAGCAAGCACAACACATTATTTGCATCTCCCAGACTACGGCTAAAGATATCACCGATTTTTACCAAATTCCCGCCAGTAAAATTACTCCAATTCCTTTAGCGCACGATCGCACTCACTTCCTTCCTCTCAATCTACCTACCAGCAACTACTTTCTCTACATTGGTCGCCAAGATCCTTACAAAAACATCCAGCGACTCATTAGTGCTTTTGCGGCGTTACCTAACTGCAAAGATTATGAACTATGGTTAGTAGGGCCAATTGATTCGCGTTACACCCCGACTTTAAAAGTGCAAGTTGCAGAATTGGGTGTAACTAATCAGTTGAAGTTCCTTGACTATGTTCCTTATAGCGAATTACCAAAAATCATCAATCAAGCGATCGCTCTGGTTTTCCCCAGTCTCTGGGAAGGTTTTGGTTTACCTGTCCTTGAAGCAATGGCTTGTGGTACTCCCGTCATTACCTCCAATCTCTCCTCCTTACCTGAAGTGGCTGGCGATGCGGCGATTCTAGTCAATCCCTACAACACCGGAGAAATTACAGAGGCGATGCAGGCGATCGCAACTAATTCGGAATTGCGATCGCGCCTTTCTAGCCAAGGTATCACTCACTCTCAAAAATTCAGTTGGGAAAAAACAGGAAAAGCAAGCGCCGAAGTGTTATCTCGTTACCTATAAACTAACACCAGAATTTAAATGCAATGATTTGGGATTCTGTCAAGTTTTCAGATTATCTTGACTAATGACTTGTAATTAATCCTAAATCCTTATGAAAGCACTAATTCTTTCTGGCGGTAAAGGTACACGCTTGCGTCCCCTTACCTACAGCGGGGCAAAACAACTTGTCCCAGTTGCTAACAAACCTGTTTTATGGTATGGCATTGAAGAAATGGTCGCGGCTGGGATTACTGATATTGGCATCATCATCAGTCCAGAAACCGGGGCAGAAGTCCAAGGGAAAACCGGAAATGGAGAAAACTTTGGAGCAAACATCACATACATCATACAAGAGCAGCCACTTGGACTTGCTCACGCCGTCCAAGTTGCTCGTCCCTTTTTAGGAGATTCTCCCTTTGTCATGTATTTGGGCGATAACCTGATTCAACTAGGTGAGTTACGTTACTTTCTGCAACAATTTAGCCAACAAGAGCCAGATGCTTTGATTCTCTTACGTTCAGTTACTAACCCTAGTGCCTTTGGTGTGGCTCAGGTGGATGAAACAGGACGGGTATTACAGTTAATTGAAAAACCCAAAGTTCCTCTTTCAAATCTGGCATTAGTAGGGGTTTATTTCTTTTCTCACCTCATTTATGATGCGATCGCAAATATCCAACCTTCCACTAGAGGCGAGTTGGAAATCACTGATGCTATTCAATACCTTATTAATCAGCAAAAGCAGGTTGTAGCCCACAATCTCCAAGGCTGGTGGTTAGATACTGGTAAAAAAGATGATTTATTAGAAGCTAATAGATTGATTCTCGATACCTATCTGACAGCATCAGTTGTGGGCGAAATTGATGCCCAAAGTCAGATTATTGGACGAGTCCAAATCGGTGTAAAATCTAAAGTAATTAACTGCACAATTCGGGGGCCAGTAGTCATTGGTAGCAATTGTCATTTAGAAAACTGCTTTATTGGCCCTTATAGTAGCATCGCTAACAATGTCACACTCATTGATACTGATTTAGAACACAGCGTTATTTTAGAAGGTGCTAAAATTGCCGGAATTCATCAACGCATTATTGATAGTGTGATTGGACAAAGGGCACAATTGAGTCTTGCACCGCGTCGCCCTAAAGCCTTGCGATTTATGATTGGCGATGACTGTCAAATTGAACTAACGTGATTTACTTATTCAAAACAAAAAAACCACAGTCAACCCCTTCTCTGCGAGACGCTACGCGAACGGGGAATTCAAAATTCAAAATTCAAAATTCAAAATTATTATCCCCATAAATTTATTTATGGGCTTGAAATAAGGACACATTATTTCTCGTGCTTCGCATCTCGAAATAAATCTTTTTTATTGTCCATAAATTAATTTAGGGGCTTGTATCATGAGTCTGTTTTGGTCAAAATTTTAATTCTAATACCTGTAAGATACAAGTATTAAATTATTCTCAGAATTAAGACTGTGGCACATTACTTGTAATATTAATGAGCATTGTACATACTAAAATTCCCGAAGTTATCCAACTCGAACCCCAAGTATTTGGAGACGATCGCGGTTTCTTTTTTGAAGCTTACAACCACCAAAGATTTGCTCAAGAGATAGGGATTGTTACGAACTTCGTCCAAGATAACCACTCTTGCTCTAAACAAAACGTCCTACGTGGATTGCACTATCAAATCCAACAACCCCAAGGTAAACTCATTCGTGCTCTTGTTGGCACTATTTTCGACGTAGCCGTAGACATTAGAAAAAGTTCGCCTACCTTCGGGAAGTGGGTAGGTTATGAACTCAGTGCTAAAAACAAACGCCTACTGTGGATACCACCAGGCTTTGCTCACGGCTTTCTTGCAGTTTCAGAAATAGCCGAAGTTCTCTACAAAACTACAGATTACTACGCACCCCGAAGCGATCGCACAATTCTATGGAACGATCCAGATTTAGCGATAGATTGGCCCCTGAGTGGGCCACCGATTTTATCAGCTAAAGACCAAGCTGGTAAATCTTTAAGAACTGCTGAAGTATTTGATTAAATAGTCATTGGTCATTGGTCATTGGTACATACCCCGTCTCTTGTGATACCCTAAGCTTACTTTTATGGTGGGCGGAAAAACTCTGTCTTTCATCGGATTAATTCAAACCACGTTAAAGAGTGAGCGTGGCTTCTCTTGGACAAATGACAAATGACAAATGACAAATGACTAAATCAATTTTGCTGATTGGTAGCAACGGTCAAGTGGGTAAGGAACTACAACAAATACTCTCATCTTATGGCGATATTATCTCAGTAGCACGCCCAACAGTAGACCTTGCTCAACCTGATACCCTCCGCCAAGTTATCAGATCCAAGCAGCCGCAAATCATCATTAATGCCGCCGCTTATACTGCTGTAGATAAAGCCGAAAGTGAACCCGAACTTGCTACCGCTATTAATGCTACTGCACCCCTAATTCTTGCCCAAGAAAGCCAAAAATTAGGAGCTTTTCTAATTCATATTTCAACTGATTACGTTTTTGATGGCAATGGCTGTAGCCCTTACCAAGAAACCTACACAACTAATCCCTTGAGTGTTTATGGTAAAACCAAACTCGCTGGAGAAGAAGCAATTCGGGAAACTTGCGCCCATCATCTCATTCTCCGCACTGCTTGGGTTTATGGAACTTTTGGCAAAAGTAACTTTGTCAAAACCATGCTGCGACTAGGTGCAGAACGCCAAGAACTCCGTGTTGTCGCCGATCAAATTGGTAGCCCGACTTGGGCGCAAGATATAGGGGCAGTTATAGCCCAGATGATTCCTCAGTTAACCCCAGAAATTAGCGGCATTTATCACTACACTAATAGCGGCGTTGCTAGCTGGTATGACTTTGCCGTTGCTATTTTTGAACAAGCACAACAACTAGGCTTCCCTTTGAAAGTTGAACGTATTATCCCCATTACAACTGCCGAATATCCGACACCAGCCCGTCGCCCTGCTTATTCCGTCCTTGCTTGTGGAAAAATTTCTGCAATTTTAGGGACTTATCCTTCCCATTGGCGACAAAGACTTGGGCAAATGCTCACAGATTTGAAAATTGGGCATAGGGCATTGGGCATAGGGCATTGAAAAGAGGCAGAGAGGCAGAAGGCAGAAGTTCTTTAATTTTGAATTTTGAATTTTGAATTTTGAATTGATTTCTCCCTCATCTCCCCATTCCCCATTCCCTATTTCTTTTGACTTTTCAATACTCCCGTTTCATGTTGTATTGGCAAGACATCTAAAATATCAGTTTGGGAACAATATTTTAAATCATCTAGACAGTCAAGACGCAACAATCGTTGGCCATGACTAGCTTGGTGAAGTAATCCTAATAAGTTATCTTGCCATTGAGAGTAAAGAGCGATCGCACTAATTACTTCATCATTCCCAGCGAGTTCTTCTGGTGACAACTGGGTTTGCTGCAAAATACTATGAGCGATCGCACCTGCACAAACTGTATCCTCTAAAGAAAAACTGCCTTCCCAACCGGAACCGACAATCCACACTGTCTCTGGTTGCAACTCTTGGAGAAATCGCACCACCGCCGCCCGGTTAATCAAGGCTGCTGCTAATAGATTTGGGGAGTCTTGTACCCGTTGTAAGGCACGAGTACCATTTGTGGTGCTGATAAACAAACGCCGCCCTTGGACTAATTCTGGTGTGCAGTCGAGGGGAGAGTTACCCAACTCAAAACCAGCTACTTTCGCGCCACCGCGTTCTCCAGCCCGCAGACGTTTTTCAGCAGGCCATTTTTCGCTAACTTCAATTAACTGATCTAAATCGCTGAATACTTGTACAGCTTCGCCTCCAGCTGCCAAAACTGTCGCAATTGTGCTAGTGGCTCGCAAGACATCAACTGCGATCGCACATTCTGGCGCTTTACCCGTTGGAGTCAATTCAGGAGTGTGGTATACGAATAGCTTCACGCGCTGGATACACCTAGTTTAATAATACTGTCGCAAATAACATTCTACCTAGTTGGTGTCACTAACTATAGTTACAATTGCTCAAGGAAAGTTTTTTACCATAAAAATACAACATGTATCTCATTCAATAGTATAGATGGGAGTGGGGAGCAGGGAGCAGGGGGGCAGAGGAGCAGAGGAGCAGAGGAGAATAATCAATACCCAATATCCAATATCCAATACCCGATGCCCAATTTTCAATCCCTAATAAATATTCAAAAAGCCCATTTTTATGATTTTAGACTTTCAGACTTGCTGCACTATCTTGTAATCTAAAACAAGAACAGACCTTCTAAATGGGGAAAAAGTTACAGTTTCAAGGTTACAGCCCAAAGGGACAAATATTCATTCATTCCCTACTCCCCAGTACAGACGCGATTAATCGCGTCTCTCCCACTCCCCACTCCCCATTGAAATTGCTATGGCACCTTTACCCGAATACCGCCCTAAACAACTATCTTTAGGCCCGTTGGAAGCGGAAATTTTAAATATCATTTGGGAACTTGGTTCAGCCACAGTCAAGGATGTACACGATCGCATCCTCGCCGATCCCAACCGCGAATTAGCGTATACTTCTGTCACCACCGTTTTACGTCGCCTCACTGATAAAGGTTGGCTGGCCTGCGACAAAAAGGAGCGAGCATTCTATTGGCGGCCAATGCTGAGTAAGCAGCAATCAGATGTCATCAAAGCTCATGAGCAGTTACAGCGATTTCTGGCGGTGGGAAATCCCGATGTTATTGCTGCCTTTGCCGATAGTCTAGATGAAGCAGCTAGTGAGCAAATAGCAGCGATCGCTAAACGTATTCAATCTGCACGCCAAGCCAGGGAGGAACAATGATGCATCTAATAATGATTTTGAATGCTTTGGCAGTCGCCTGGTGGTTAAGATCCTCATGGAATCAACGCCAAGGTAATTGGAGTTTACGGTGGCAGCGATCGCTATTTTTGTTTCTCTTCCCGCCTTTGCTAATTTTCATGACTGCGATCGCTGTGCTGTTCATGGGGCCTCAAGGACAAATGGGCGGGATGTATACAGGCTCAATTAGCTATTTCCTAGCATTAATTTATTTAGCATTTTTTGCCATTTCATGCATTAAACTTGCTTTCCAAGGTTGGCAGTCTGTAGAATCTGCCCGTAACTGCCCTTTAGTGAATGTTGGCGATAGACGAGCCAGACTGCTGCAAACCGGGGCGCTGTTCGCAGGTCAAATCGGTTTTTGGCAACCAGAACTAGTGGTTAGCCAAGGATTAGTGCAAACTCTCTCACCGGCTCATCTAGAAAGCGTCTTAGCCCATGAGCAAGGGCATCACTATTACAGGGATACGTTCTGGTTTTTCTGGCTGGGTTGGGTGCGTTCCTGTACTGCATGGTTGCCGAATACAGAGGCTTTGTGGGAAGAACTGTTAGCTTTGCGCGAACTCCGTGCCGACGGTTATGCAGCATTGCAGGTAGACCCTCTAGTGTTAGCGGAATCACTTTTATTAGTGGTTAGTAGCAGCCCAGTCTTATCGGAAATTTGCTGTGCTGCATTAGGTTCTTCTGGTGCAGATCGCTTAGAACAAAGAGTAGAAGCTTTATTAGCACCACCAGAAGCAACCCCAGAAGCTCAATTGCAATCCTGGCATGGCTTTCTGTTGGCGTTCCTGCCTCTACTGACTGTAATATTTCATAGTTAAGTTGAATTTAGCAAGCTATTACAGCACTAAATCGTGATGTTTTTAACGAGAATTATGATGTTTGTAACAAAATCGTGGTGTTTGTAACAAAAATCATCTTGTTTGTAACAAAAATCATCTTGTTTGTAACGAAAATCGTAGTGTTTGTAACGAAAATCGTGGCGTTGGTAATGAAAACGTGGTGTTTGTAACGAAAATCGTAGTGTTTGTAACAAAAATCCTGACGTTGGTAATGAAAACGTAGTGTTTGTAACGAAAATTGCGATAATAACAAATTAACAAGCGGTAATTACGAATTACGAATTACGCTTATTCTTCTTCTAGCAACTGTTCTATATATTTTTGTACTAAAGGCACTTGAAAAGCATTCCCTTCTTGAGTCAAAATCTCTTTTCGCGTTAGTTTGCGGATAACGCCTTTGTCTTGCTGCGTGGGAGTTTCCCCGTGGATTATCCGGCGCAGGAGAGAGCGATCGCAAACATTGTTGAAATTCCAGCACTTGTTTAAGACAAGCACCAAAAGACCCATGATTCAGAAACCTCACAGCCGAGTCAAGCGACCATACATAAATCTCTGATGGATAATCTAGAATCCAAAGTTTAAAATCTAAAATTGCTAAACTCCCCAGGCTGGATTCGAACCAGCGACCAATCGATTAACAGTCGATCGCTCTACCACTGAGCTACTGAGGATCACTCACGATTTATAATCTTAGGGCTAAAAATAGGATTTGGCAAGTACTTTCGCCAATATTTTTTTTAGAAACTTAATTTATAGAATTTTTGCAGTCAAAATCAATCAGCAACTTAAGCAGAGACTCATTAGATACTAAATATCTACTGTAATCCCATTCGTAATTCAGCCAAACGCTGCCGAGCCTTAGCGTCAATAGCATTAGCTAAAAACCTACTCTTAGATTGTTTGCGCGTATGATACTTTTGTCGCATCCGACAAACAGTGGTTTCCACTTCCCCACAGAGTTGTTGTGCCGACAACCATTCAGCCCCATACCCCTGTATCATCAACTGCTGTGCCCGATCTGATGTAGCAACAATCACACGAGAAATCAAAGATTGGGCTATTTGATGGCGAAAAGAAGCGCAGGATTTTTCAATATAAGTATCTGCTGTTTGTCCAAAATCAGTGTAATAAACAGATAAAAGCTCAGTAATAATTTCTTTATTACTAGAGGTATTCTGATATTGGGCATCAAAAACTATCTGAGTTGTGTAACCTTGAAACGCACTATAACCAGTCATCGCTTCCACAAGTTCGCCCCGTGCTGCCTCTAATCCAACGCTATCACGCGTTTTTTTAAGGCAAGGCCAAGCGCCTATGATATTGTAGCCGTCCACTAACAAAACGGCTTGGAGTAAGGAACGGGGCATGGTTTTTAATCACAATTTTCTAGAGTTAACAAAATTCATTCATAAGTTTTATAATAATTGATGCATAGTCTGTAACACTATGCTACACAGAATAAAAAATACGGCAGCCTCACAAAACTCAAACCTCAGATAGACGCACCAACTTAAAACGCGCCTTTGTTTAAAAGGCGCGTTACAGTTCTTTTTTAGTAGTATTCAGGCGTGCTGAATCCAATGAATTTTATTTATTTACTCAGCACGGGCTAAACCTTAGCTATCCGCTAACAGCACTCAGCACTTAATTAAGAGGCTTCGCTATGTACCTCCATCAGACGTTGTTTGAGACGTTGAGCTTCACCACTATCAACCAAAGAGCCTTTTTCTAGCAAAAAAGCGCCGTCACAGTAATTTAACTCATCTAATCGATGTGTCACCCACAGGGCTGTAATACCTCGACTTTTGACAAGGCGGCGGACACCAGCAACTAAATCCAACTGGCTATCTGGATCTAGTAAAGCAGTGGGTTCATCTAATAATAGAACTTCACAGCGACGGGCGATCGCACCGGCGATCGCGACTCGCTGTTTCTGTCCCCCAGAGAGTGCATAAATAGGGCGTCGTTGGAGGGTAAGTAAATTCACCGCCCCTAGTGCCTCTTCAACCCTGGCTCTAGTAGCAGCAGGTGGCAACTTTTCTTCGACCAATCCAAAAGCCACATCAGCACCAACAGTTGGCATCACCAGTTGATGATCCGGATTTTGGAAGACAAAGCCAACGGGGTGCAAAATCCGAATTTCGCCAGATGCAGGAGCTAATAACCCCGCCAGTAATCTCAGTAACGTAGATTTGCCGCTGCCATTTGTACCCAAGAGCATCCAAAACTCACCCTTGGGTACTTCTAAAGAGCAAGATTTGATCACTTTCTCTCCATTAGGCCAACTGAAATTTAAATCTTTGACCTCAATGCCCACTTGAGCCATTTGTCAACCTTGGTTACTCAGCAGCTACAGCGAAAAAGCCAGGTGGTCTGCCACCACCAGGGGTTGTACCATCTTTCTGAACAATCTGCACCCCAGAAATTTCGCTAGCGCGGACAGCAATTTTTTTCTCTGTCTTGCCTTCGCACTTGAGTTCTACAATATCAGGGTTCCCAGAACGGATTGCTGCCAAAATTAGCTGATAGACAGCCTCAGCATCCTCTGCTGACTTACGTTGTACTGAGATAGGGAAAGCAGTGTTTCTGATGCTTAAATCGATGGTAAACATTTAGCAATAATCAAATTTAACTGTGGACTCATTTTAGCGTCAGCTGACTGATTCTAGGGAAATGAGGCTTGGGCATGGGGAATGGGGGAGGCAGTGCGGTCTTCTCCCAAGGGGAGACGCCAAGGGCGATGGGGTTTCCCCTTGGGAGCAACTGCCGTCATTGGGCATTAGTTATTTCTTCCACTGCTCCTCTGCCTCTGTGCTCCCCTGCTCCTCATTCCCTACTCCCCATTTATCACATCATCTGAATCAAAATTAATTTTTATTACAAAACCCCTAGAAAAATTAACGATTTACACCTAATATGATTAAAGGTGTGTAAAAAATTGTAAACTTGGTTAACAACCCAGTTAACTTTCTGCTTATGGAAGGCTTTGATATAGCCAGTCTATAATACAGATACAACCTGTACTTATAAACATTTGGAGATTTGCTCTAATGACCATCGCAGTTGGACGCGCCCCCAGTAGAGGGTGGTTTGACG
>NZ_JABXKL010000059.1 GCF_017114995.1 Nostoc sp. NMS9
ATGGGATATCACGATTACTCCAGTTTGATTGGGATCTTATTTTCTTGCAAGTCCCTTACAGCAGTATTTAGGCTTAATTTTAAATAGAAATTCAAATAAGACGCATTTTGTCGAAATGTGGGTGAAAGCTGAAAACTTAAGTAGACCATGTGTCGATCCAGAAATTAATGATTCTAGTTGTAATGTTTTTAATATACCGATTCCTGCTAGTTATCCGATTTTGCAAGAGATATACACAACTTCTTATACAGTCGCTAGTCAAGAACATTATCCTTGGACAGGTTTAGGTTACACCTATGATTGGGGAAATCCGAAAAAACCTCGTGAAGGAGCTAGTGAGTTTCTGATCGACGGAACTAAAGAAAAACCGATAGAAGTAGAAGTTGTTTCAGTTACAGCTACGAAAGAATATTGTAATAATCAATATTTAACGGTCAAAGATTAGAAATGAGCGCTAATGAAATATCTTGAAGGTAAAGTGGCTTTAGTAACAGGTGCTACGCGGGGAATTGGTAGGGGAATTGCCATTGGACTTGGTGAAGCAGGTGCAACTGTATACATCACAGGTCGCAGCCTCAACAACTCTTCCAGTGATGGGGTTTCAGGAAGTCTTAGTGAAACGAAATCAGCCATTGAGGAAGTCGGTGGTGTATGCATTCCCATCCAAGTAGACCACAGCGACGATGAGCAGGTACGTTTGCTTTTCGATCGCATTCAAGATGAGCAAAATGGCCAACTCGACCTACTGGTAAATAATGCTTACTCAGGAGTTCAGGCATTAAAAGACGCTCAGGGACAGCCCTTTTGGGATTGTGAACCAACTCTTTGGGATGCTAGCAACAACGTTGGTCTTCGGAGCCACTATGTTGCGAGTGTTTTTGCGGCTCGGATGATGACTAAGCGTAACTCTGGACTAATTTGCACTATTTCCTCGTGGGGTAGTATGTTTTATCTCTTTAATACAGTTTATGGTGTTGGCAAAGCAGCTTGCGATCGCCTAGCTGCTAATATGGCTGTTGAGTTAAAACCCCATAACGTCGCTTCTGTTTCAATTTGGCCGGGTATTGTTGGTACTGAGCTTTTTTCCCGTTTTGCTTCTGAAATGAATCAAACCAATGCTACTGACCAGAAGAACTCATTCATTAGCGATCGCTACAACTGGGAAACTCCTTTATTAACTGGACGAGCGATCGCTGCACTTGCTAGTGAGCCAAATCTTATAAACCG
This sequence comes from Nostoc sp. NMS9, assembly GCF_017114995.1. Classification (GTDB taxonomy): domain Bacteria; phylum Cyanobacteriota; class Cyanobacteriia; order Cyanobacteriales; family Nostocaceae; genus Nostoc. Next base: position 1,228 of record NZ_JABXKL010000059.1, read on the forward strand.
TACAGGACGTGTGCAGATTGTTGCCGAACTGGCTAAGAAATATAATCTTGTAGATGAAAATGGCCATCAGCCCGCATCCCTACGCTCTCTGCGTTTTGTACTACCAGCTGCATTGCCTGTACTGAGAAAGTATTCATGGCTCATACCTGATATTAAAGTGCCGTGGTCGCTGCTATTATTGAATACCCTGGGTTCGCCTAAAATTTAATGGGCATTGGGCATGGAGCCAGAAGAGACGCGTCTTAAATAATGCAACAATAAGTCTTTGAACTCCGTTAACGAGTGTTTGAACTAGATGAATCCACCTTTGAACTCCGTTAACGAGTGTTTGAACTAGATGAATCCACCTTTGAACTCCGTTAACGAGTGTTTGAACTAGATGAATCCACCTTTGAACTCCGTTAACGAGTGTTTGAACTAGATGAATCCACCTTTGAACTCCGTTAACGAGTGTTTGAACTAGATGAATCCACCTTTGAACTCCGTTAACGAGTATTTGAACTGGATGAATCCACCTTTGATACTCGTGAATCAAAATACCTTCAAAAACCTTGATGTATCCTTCCTGCTCACCTACTGCCTGCTCCCTTCAAAATAAGCAAATTTTGTCACCCCTTCACGAAACAAGCTGTTTGAGACCGTAAAACTTTGTATCCTGAATTAATAGGTCTTAAGAGTTCTTTTAAAACTGGTGCAAGAAGATTTTCGGTTAATTGTTGATTTAGTTTTAGTTCTAGGCGTTGCAGCTTGTGGCGGACTATTCGCGGCACTTTTGCAACAACCCGTGCTGCTGGGGTATCTCATTGGCGGGATAGTCGTTGGGCCAACGGGACTGGGATTGATTAAAGAACTGATTCAAGTAGAGACTCTGGCACAGTTCGGGGTCGCCTTTTTGTTATTCGCTTTGGGTGTGGAATTTTCCTTTGCGGAACTCAAGAAGGTAAAAGCGATCGCTCTTGGTGGAGGTGGACTCCAGATTGCTTTGACGATTTTGGTGACAGTTTTAGTATGCGGGTTAACCGGAGCCTGGGGAGCCTTACCTGCTAAGGGGATGTTTTTGGGGTGTATTCTGTCCCTGTCTTCCACAGCGGTTGTCCTCAAGTGCTTGATGGAGCGCAACGAAACAGAAACGCCCCACGGTCAGGTGATGCTGGGTATTTTGGTAGTACAGGACTTGGCACTAGGATTGATGCTAGCAGTCTTACCAGCCCTCAACCAACCAGCTGAAACTATTGGCATTGCCGTCCTAACAGCGCTAGGTTCGATTGCTTTATTTGCTGCTGGTGCGGTAGCTGCGGGGATTTGGCTGATACCGCCTTTGTTGCAACTGCTAGCCCGTACCGAAAGCAAAGAACTTTTTTTATTAGGAGTTGTAGCCCTATGTTTAGGCATTGCCCTGTTGACAGAGCATTTGGGACTATCGATTGAGATGGGGGCATTTGTCGCGGGTTTGATGATTTCTGAGGTGGAGTACGCCGACCAAACCCTGACTTATGTCGAACCACTGCGAGATATATTTGCCAGTTTATTTTTTGCCGCCATTGGGATGTTAATTGACCCAGTGTTTTTGTGGAACAACCTAGAATTGATTTTGGGGTTGGTGGCAATAGTTTTCGTCGGTAAATTTTTGATTATCACGCCCTTAGTAAAACTGTTCCGCTATCCTTTGAAAACAGCGATAATTGCCGGTTTAGGACTGGCGCAAATTGGGGAATTTTCCTTTGTTCTCGCTAGCGAAGGGCAGTCTTTGGGGCTAGTGTCCCGACAAATATACTTATTAATTTTGGGAACTACCGCAGTCACTCTCATGCTTACTCCTTTTGTACTGAGGTTAGTGCCATTTTTATTTAACTTTGCCGAATCAATGCCTTGGTTGAAACCATACTTAGAAGAAGATCAGGCGCGGGATGTGTCGGAAGATTTGCCCTTTAAAGACCATGTAGTAGTTTGTGGCTATGGGCGAGTCGGCAAGAATTTGGTGAAGTTGTTACTGCAACACGACCTACCTGTGGTGGTAATCGACCAATCGGAGAGTAGAATTCAGCAGTTGCGCGAGGCTAGGGTGTCTTATGTCTATGGTAATTGCGTAAGTTTACACGTTTTGGAAACTGCTGGGGTGAATCATGCCAAAGGAATGGCGATCGCACTCCCAGACCCCATGAGTACTCGTCTTTGCTTGAAACGCGCTTTGGAATTGTGCCCAGAATTAGATTTGGTTGTCCGTGCTACCCAGGATAAAAATATTGAGGTGCTGTATCAATTGGGAGCCAGGGAAGTTGTGCAACCAGAGTTTGAAGCCAGCTTAGAAATGGCAACCTATTTATTAACTGGCTTAGGCTTGTTGTCGTCAACTGTGGTACAACGAGAAATGCAGCAAATCCGCAACGATCATTATTTAGATTTGCGCCCAGAGCGTTCTGCGACTGAAGTGGCTCGTGATTTGCGCCAAGCCACCCGCGATTTAAATCAGCGCTGGTATCCTTTACCATCTAATTCGCCCTTAATTGGCATGAGTATAGAAGAGGCGGATATGCGCTATTTAACAGGAGTGAGTTTGATGGCAATTCGCCGCGCTAACGGCGATGAAATTGATTATCCCAATAATCAAACCAAATTGGCAGAAGGCGATCGCTTGCTAGTGGTGGGAGCAGATGAAGAACTAGGGGCTTTAGCAGAATTAGCTAAAGGACAAGCTGTTGTTCCTGGAGAAAATAGTGCTTGCCAGTGGGTTACAGTTAATGCAGATGCGCCAACACTAGGTAAAACCCTTAAAGATTTAGAGATCGGTAAGCAGTATGGAGTACAGGTACAGGCGATCCGGCGAGATGGTAAATTTATTCGCTATCCTGATGGCGGCATGGACTTGCGAATCGGCGACCAAGTATTATTATGTGGTGGCTTGACGGGTTTGAGTCAACTAGAACAGTTATTTGCGATCGCTAGTTCAGTACCCCTTTCGATCCCAATGGCGAAAGCTGGTGAGGTAGAAGCGCTCAAAGACTTTCTACCTACGGATAGTGTGACTGATTAAACTTTAAGACTCCGCAAGGTAAGCGACTCAATATAGCGATCGCGCCTTTGGGATGGTAGTGACTTGACTATTTGGGGTGCTTTTTCATATTCTTCTAGGATAATATTGCTTTTGATAATACCCAGATCCAAGATGTTCTCTCTGATGTGGACATGATCATGGATTGAGTAATTTGCAGCTCAGTTTCGGTAACAGTCCATCCGTAAGAGCTTAGGAGGATGTTTGAAAAGTGGTTGCGGTGTAAGGCGACAAATCAAGCTTGAGGACTGGCGATCTTTTGCCTTTGACTACTCTAAATTTTGATTCTCTTTTGCAGAAAAGTATTTAATGGAGTCATCTGCTTGATCTTTATCAATCGCAAAAGTTTTCGGTCTACTGAATTTGATTACCTTGTTTTATAACTGAATTTATCTAAAAATTGAGCTTTACTTTTTACAAATTTATTCTGTCTTTACAATACTTTTTCATCTCATATTTTCAGTTATCAGATACTTTGGTGATAATGATAATTACTGTAATGTATCCAAAATTATTTGTGAGCAAGCTTTTTAAGACTTAATGGCAAAAGTCAAATGAAGAGAAGCGACCACGAAACTTTCTTACGCGATAATCGTTATAAACTAAGAAAAACTACGTTTTTACATCGTTGTAGCTGTCTCTTTTGATCTTTAAAATATTACTGAAATTATACTTATAATGTTGTACACAAGTTTACGTATTATTACGAAAGTATCTGCTAATCTACTCTGTAAGCTTTTAGGACAGCCTAGTGTTAGTAATTTAGAAACTCAACTCCATGATAAACAAGTTCAAATTCAGCAGCTAGAAGAGCAAGAAAGGGCGCTTTACCGAGTTATTAGTAAAATTCGAGCTTCTCTTGAATTAGAAACAATTTTTCGTACAGCCACTAAAGAAACTTGCAAGTTACTCCGCGTCGAGCGGATTGCCGTTTATCGTTTCTATGAAAACTGGGGTGGAGAATTTGTCAGCGACTTTGAGTTTGCAGAGACAGGATGGGATGATGTAGAGACATTAGGAAAAAATACAGTTTGGAATGACTCTTATCTACAAGAACATCAAGGTGGACGGTATCGTAATAATGAAACTTTAATTGCTTCAGATGTCTACGCAGCAGGCTTGTCTCAATGCCATTTAGAAATTTTAGAACAGTTCCATATTCGAGCTTATGCAACTGCATCAATTTTTGTTGGAAAAAAACTGTGGGGAGTGCTTGCTGCTTATCAGCACTCACAGCCACATGAATGGAAACAATTAGAAATTCAGTTTCTGTCTCAGATTGCAACGCAGCTAGGATTTGCAGTTAAACAAGCAGAATTTTTAGCTCAAGCAGAACAAAAAGCAGCAGAACTGTATAAAGCGAATCAACAGCAGGATATTCTATTTAATTTAGTTGCTGAAATTCGTGAATCTCTGAATCTAGACACCTTGTTTAAGACTACTGTACGAGAAATTCGTAAGGCTCTCCGTAGCGATCGCGTCAGTATCTTTCGATTTGACCCGGAATCGAACTATACCTCTGGGGAATTTGTCTCTGAGAATGTATTACCTGACTACGATTCTACGATCGCCATCAAGGTAAAGGATGATTGTTTTGGTGAAAAATATGCAGTTGCTTATCACCAAGGGCGTATACAGGTAGTATCAGATGTTTATCAAGCTGGGCTAAAGGATTGCCACATTCAACTGTTAGAGCAATTTCAAATCAAGGCACAAATTGTTGCACCTCTAATGAAAGGAAAAACTTTATGGGGATTACTATGTGTTCATCAGTGCTATTGTTCACGCGAGTGGAAAAAGTCAGAAATTCAATTTATCCACCAATTAGCCGCTCAGTTTAATGTAGCTTTAGAACATTCTGAATTATTAGAGCAATTCCGCTCTCAAGCGAATCAACTTGCTCAAGCAAACCATGCTTTAGAACTAGCAAATTCTCAGCTAGAAAAACTTAGTAAGCTAGATGCTCTAACCCAAATCGCCAACCGTCATTGTTTCGATCAATTTTTAGAGCAGGAATGGAATCGACTAAAACTAAGTGAAAATTATTTATCTTTAATTATATTTGATATTGACTATTTCAAAGATTATAACGATTCTTATGGACATCTAGCTGGGGATGAATGCTTAATAAAAGTTGCTCATGCAGCACAATCTGTATTAAAGCGTCCTACCGATCTACTAGCTCGTTATGGTGGTGAAGAATTTATTGTCATTTTGCCAAATACGAACGAATCAGGTGCGATTAAAGTAACTAAATTGATTCAAAAATCTATTCAAGAATTAAAGATTACCCATAAGAAGAAGAATAACTTTCAATATTTTGTGACCGTCAGTTTAGGTGTTGCAATTCAAAGACCAACAGATGAAAGTTCATCTCAAGACTTAATTAACGCAGCCGATAAAGCTTTGTATAAAGCTAAAGAACAAGGACGCAATAGGTGGGTTTGTGCTGCAAAACTCTAAGTCCAGTGACAAAACAATTAAAAATATAAAATTAAAAATTAAAAATAGACAACTTTAGTTGTGGGCTTGTATCGCACAATAAATAAAGAATTGCTCCGAGATGCGAGGCGCAAGGCGTCTTTATTCAAAGCCCACGGCTTAAGCCGTGGGCTTGAATTTTTAATTTTTAATTCGAGTGAAGCAAGTGATGAAGCGATCGGTTGTGATTTTTCTGCCTCACTCCTAACTCACTTTCGGCTTGATGTAGGCGATCGCTTGTTTCCAAACGGTGATTTGCTGACTATTTTCATCCGCAATACAGATACACTGTGGATCTTGCCATAAAACCTTTCCTGTGAGTACATCCTGAGTCAGCAGCTTTAACTCTACTGGCGTTGTTTGTTTAATCAGGTTTTGGACTTGTCTAATACTGGGTAAAGTGGTGTCAAATTCGGTAAGCATTTTTAGTAAAGATGAACCTACAAGGCAAAATAAAGAGTAACTAATCCTTGATAATTCATCCTTGAAGAAATGGCAATCGAATTTACTAAGTATCATGGTCTAGGCAACGACTTTATTTTGATTGACAATCGCTCGTCATCTGTGCCTGTAGTGACTCCAGAGCAAGCCATCAAGTTGTGCGATCGCCACTTTGGTATCGGTGCTGATGGTGTAATTTTTGTCCTACCTGGAGAAAACGGCACTGATTACACCATGCGGATTTTTAATTCCGATGGTTCAGAACCAGAAATGTGTGGCAATGGCATTCGCTGTTTAGCTGGCTTTTTGGCAGACTTAGAAGGCGAATCCCGCAATCAAGACTCATATCGCATTCATACTTTGGGTGGTGTAATGACTCCCCAACTCTTATCTGATGGTCAAGTTAAAGTAGACATGGGTTTACCCAGGTTACTCGCTAGCGAAATTCCTACCACCCTTGCACCCGCCCAAGAAAAAGTCATTTCTCAGCCGTTAGAGGTAGCGGGGCAAATTTGGGATGTCACCTGTGTAAATATGGGAAATCCCCACTGCATTACTTTTGTGGAAGATGTAGCAGCAATTGAGCTAGAAACCATTGGGCCAAAATTTGAGCATCACCCAGTTTTCCCTCAACGCATAAATACCGAATTTATTCAAGTGGTACGCCGTGACTATTTGAAAATGCGGGTGTGGGAACGGGGTGCTGGGATTACATTAGCTTGTGGGACTGGTGCTTGTGCTTCTTTAGTAGCTGGTGTGTTAACCGGGAAATGCGATCGCACCGCAACTGTAGAATTACCTGGTGGCCCCTTACAAATTGAATGGTCAGAAATCGACCAACGGGTTTATATGACAGGCCCGGCTGAAAAGGTATTCACTGGGAAACTGTAACTGACTTAACAGTGGCATTACTCAAGTAGTAGTGCCATAAAAGCCTTGCAGCAACGGCTCGCCACGGTCGCCAGTGCTGTGTCATTGCTTCTAGTTGCACTGGTGTTGGACGGGTTGCCAAGTTTTTGAGTTTTTGGAAAGCGATCGCGATCGCTAAATCGCCTTTAGGAAAGATATCAGGACGTTGCAGCGCCATTAGCAAGTAAATATCAACTGTCCAGTCTCCTATACCTTTGAGACGCTTTAACTCAGTTCTGATAGTAGTTTCGTCCATTGTTTCCAGCTTGCTGAGGTCAAGCTGACCAGTTGCGATTGCCTGAGCCAATCCACGACAGTATAAAATCTTTTGCCGACTGAATCCAATCGCTCTTAATTGAGCATCATCTAATGTTAGAAAGGTTTCTGGTGTCAAAGTAACAATAACCCCACATAGTCGGGTAAATACGGCTTTTGCAGCCGCTAAAGAAACTTGTTGTTCCAAAATTATGCACAATAGCGTTACAAAACCCGGTTCTCTTGGCCATATCGGTGGAGGCCCTAATGTCTCTAAAATCCGAGCCAAATCGCTGTCAAGATTGGCAAGCACCATTAAACCACGGGTCAAACTTTCTTCAGTCAACGATTCTAATTCAGGTGTTTGAGTCATGTTTGTAAAATTTCGACTCTTGTGTAAGCAGTTTTTGTTTGCGCTCAATTCCCCAGTGATAACCACCAAGACTGCCATCACTCCGCAGCACACGGTGACATGGTACAATCAGCGCGATCGGATTAGCGCCACAAGCATTACCCACCGCGCGAACTGCTTGGGGTTTGTCAATATCACGAGCAATATCAGTGTATGTGCGGGTTTCGCTATATGGAATTTTCTGTAATGCTTGCCAAACCTGTTTCTGAAATGCTGTCCCACGGATATCAAGTGGTAAATCAAGATGTGCCTCGCCTCCTGCAATAAAGTCGAGGATTGCTTGTATCCAGTTTTTGTGTGTGCGATCATCACGCACGATCTGCGCTTGGTGAAATTCCTGCTTCAAAATGTGTTCAAGCTTGTCTGCTTCATCACCTAATTTTACGGCGCAGATACCCTTCTCTGTTGTTGCCACAAGCAAATATCCTAGTGAACATGGAGCGATCGCATAGACAATATTAATTGTTTTTCCAGCTTGTTGGTAAGTTTTTGGTGTCATTCCCAGTTGTTTAGGTGCTTTCTCATAAAGTTGACTACTTGAACCATACCCCGTATCGTAAACTGCATCAGCAATTTCTTCCCCCGACTGAAGACGCTGTTTCAATCGTTGGCTACGCAGCGCATCTGCATATTGAAAAGGGGATACGCCAATTATCTGCTTAAATATTCTTTGTAGGTAGCTGGGACTCATTTCCACCTGAGAGCATAATTCCGAGAGGGTTGGAATGTGGTCAACTTGTGATTCAATATATCGACATACTGCTAAGATTTTGGCTGTATTTGGAACTATTTCAGATTGTGGCTGACAGCGCTTACAAGGTCGAAAACTTGCAATTTCAGCATCTTGTACCGACTGGAAGAAACAAACTTGATTCCGATTCGGTCTGCGACTAGGGCAAATAGGTCGGCAATAAATGCCTGTAGAGCGAACACCATAGAAAAACTTGCCTTCAAAAGCGGAGTCTCGATTGAGAACTGCTTCCCATAGTGTTTCTTCCAAGACTGGTGTTTGTTGTAATTGCATTGATGCCTCCTTCAATATATTTTTTATTAAAGAATTCATTTGTTTTTAGCACCCCACTATCAATGACAACTAGATCCGCAAAGATCAGCATGATGCTGGTGAATATTCACCTAAGATAAACATAACCGTTCACAATAATGAACAAAGTGATGATAATACATCGTTGAGTGAGATCATGCACAGTTTAAGTCTACGCAAAACACAAGAAGCTGATCTCGATTATGTTCTGCAAACCGAGTATGATGATGATAATCGACAGTACATCATTCCTTGGTCATATCAACAGCACCTTCAAGCGATCGCTGATTCTGATATTGCTCATCTGATTGTGCAAACAGAAATAAAAATTGGTTACGTTATTTTGGCTGGACTGCTTAATTTAAATCAGAGTATTGAGTTTCGTCGCATTGTCATCACACAAAAAGGGCAAGGTTATGGCAAAGACACTGTTGAAATAATTAAGAAATTGGTGTTTGAGACATACAAAGCACATCGGTTATGGTTGGATGTTAAAGAGCAAAATCATCGCGCTCAGGCTGTCTACAAAGGTGCTGGTTTTGTTGTCGAAGGAAAGCTACGCGAATGTCTAAAATCAGAAAATGGTTATGATTCCCTGATTATTATGTCCGTTTTACGACCTGAATATGAAAGACTGGCTAGTGCAGCAAAAAATGGTGGGTTTTCCTCCTAACCTCTGTGGCTCGATTGAGGGTTCGCCGAACGTCCTCCTGCCTTTCTTGATAAAAAAGATCGAGCCTTCCCATAATACAGAAACTATCCACTCCTAAAAACCCATCGTTAATTTCTCCATGTTGGTAAATCTATTCATGTTCTAAATGAGAATAGATTAGCTGTATCGAGAAACTACTTTCTATCTGATTGTTGCGATCAAAGTCGGCTCGGTTTACTGCAACTAAGGCTAAACGATATGAAGTGCGGTGCCTGCGGTATTCTCGTTGCTGCATCTACGCCCGTCGTAGACATCGCATTTAATTTCCGAAAATAATTTATGATAATTATGCAAGTGTTGTACTATATGCGAACTATTCACAAAATTTCCACCAAATCTAAAACAAATCCTGGCAAAACATCTTCTCCCGATAGAGTTTTAGGACTTTGTAAAATCTCAACTTCTCGATTAGGACGATAAATTTCTACCTGCTGCTGTCCTCTATTAATTAACCAGCCTAATCTAGCGCCATTCTCCATATAATATTCCATCATTTTGGCTTGCGTTTTTTCTAAGGAATCACTTGGAGACATTAACTCAACCACAAAATCGGGACACAAAGGAGCAAATCTTTCTTTTTCTGCTTCACTTAAAGCATTCCACCGTTCCATTTTCACCCAGGAAGCATCTGGAGAACGCTCTGCACCGTTGGGAAGTTTGAAACCACCAGAAGAGTCAAAGGATTTACCTAGTTTATTTTGACGACTCCAAGCTCTTAATTGATAAGTTAAATCGGCATTACGGTCACTAGTATTACTCCCCGTAGGTGGCATAATAATTAATTCCCCTGAAGCTGTCCGCTCAAACTTTAAGTCTCGATTATTTTGACAAAGCTGAAAAAATTGCTCGTCAGTCAAGTCGATATTTAATTCGAGTGTAGGAGGTAAACTGACGGTGGTAGTATTCATGTTATCAGTTTTGATGGAAGCAATATATCTATTCTAGTAGATAGTTATTGTTCCTAAAATCAGGGTTTGTTTTTCAAGGATATGAGAATAAGCTGATGTGCAGATAATCTTACGCAAAGACACCAAGATGCTATTTGAACGACGATTAGCTGACTACAAAATTTTATTAATTAATCACCTATTAGATATTTCTCTAAATTAGTTATTATCTATAACCCTTGTAGAGACGTAGCAGTGCTACATCTTTACATTCTCTTTGCATTCCTTTGCGTTTAAAAAAGCTACGAATTTATGCAAAACTGTACTTAGTGTTCAGAAAAGGATGAAACCTTTGCCTCAAAGTGACTCAGCACTCCTGAACTGATTCGCTCTTTGACAAATGGTTCACCCGATTGGGTGAATGCGATCGCAGCATCCAGAACTACTCTGAAAGTAGAGCCACTTTTTTGCTGTTAGTGATCTCGCTGACAGCTAAAAAACTTTTACAATGGCTATGATTGCCTTGAATATTATGCCAATTGCTTATATATCAAAGGGTCTAAGAGTGGATGAAATTGTCAAATCAGTGCATAAACCAGATTTTCTACCAGAGAAGATCCCTCTGTTGGAAACAATTGCTGCCAATTTACCGGGGATGATTTTCCAAATTCTGCAACGGCAAGATGGTTCTATATTTATCCCTTATATTAGTTCTGGTTGTAAATATTTGTATGAATTAGAACCAGAAGCTGTACAGGCAGACTTTCAGGTGTTATACAAACTGATTCATCCACAAGATATAAAAGCTTTTACAGAATCTATTGCTGTTTGTCGTACTACTCTTACACCTTGGCATTGGGAAGGTCGGATTGTTACGCCTAGTGGCAAACTTAAATGGATTCAAGGTACTTTACAACCCGAATTACAAGCAGCAGGCGATTTTCTTTGGCATGGCTTGCTTATGGATATTACAGACCGAAAACAAGCCCAAGAAAAATTGCAAGAGAGTGAGGCACGGTATAAAGCAATTTTAGATGCTATCCCCGATTTGATGTTTCGCATCAGCCGCGATGGCGAGTATCTAGATTTGAAAAGTGAGGGCGCAAATATCACTCTATCGAGAGAAGAAATAGTTGGAAAAAATTTGCAAGAGTTATTGCCGAGTGATGTTGCAGCCATTAGCCAAGTAGCGATCGCTAAAACTTTAGATTCTGGAACTTTACAAACTTGTGAATATCAACTAGCAACATCTTTGGGAATCAGAGATTATGAGGCGCGGTTGGTAGTGAGTGGCGCAGATGAAGTACTAGCAATTGTCCGAGACATCACAGATCGTAAACAAGGAGAAGTCGCCTTACAAAATCTTGCCCAAAAATTCGCTAAAGCTTTTAGTTGCAGCCCCGATTCAATTACGATTAGCACGCTGCAAGAAGGACGCTTTATCGAAGTTAACGACAGTTTTGTAAATCTTTCAGGTTATGGGCGAGATGAAGCAATTGGTAAAACTTCTTTTGAGTTAAATCTTTGGTTACACGATCGCGATCGCCTAAACTTAGTGCAAGAGTTGCAAAGCACGGGAGTCGCTCGTAACTTAGAAGTTGAATTTCGGCAAAAATCTGGTGAGATAATTACAACGCTCCTTTCAGCCGAAGTCATTGATTTGAATGGTATTCCTGCCATTTTAGCAGTGCATCACGACATTACAGAACGCAAACAGGTAGAAGCACAATTACGCTTTTGTGCGCAACGCGATCGCTTGTTGGCAGAAACCCTAGTGCGAATTCGGTCTTCGCTTAACTTAAAGGAAATTCTTCAAACCACCGTGACAGAAGTTAGGCAATTTCTCCAAGCAGATCGGGTTTTCATTGGTTTAAATAATACCAATTTAGGAGTCAGAACTCTTGCCGAATCAGTAGATCCCAAATATCCATCAGTCTCAGGTTGGTCTACTAATGATGAAGCTTATCTACAAGAATTAAAAAACTTACTAAAAGATAATCTTGTGCGTGTCGTTGAAGACGTAACGCAAATGACAGTATCTCCCAAAGTCAAAGCGCACTTTCAAAAATTCCAAACGAAAGCGACTTTGACTGTACCAATTATGCTAGGTAATGAATTATTTGGCGCATTAATTGCCAATCAATGCTCAGGGACGCGTCATTGGCAGCCAATAGAAATTGATTTGTTACAGCAGATGTCAGAACAGGTAGCGATCGCGATTCAACAAAGCCAGATATGCCAAAAGCTAGCAGAACTCAACACTAATTTAGAACACCAAGTCCAAGAACGGACAGCACAGTTACAGCAGAAAATGCAAGAAGTTGAAGAATTGCATCGCGTCAAAGATGTTGTTTTGCATACAGTTGCCCACGATTTACGAACTTCCGTGATGGGTAACTTGATGGTGTTAAAGAATTTGTTAAATCAGGGGCAGGGAAGCAGGGGAGCAGGGGAGCAGGGGAGCAGGGGGGAAATTACAGCAAGTCTTTCTCCTGTGCCCCCCATCCCCTCTGCCCCTCTGCCTCTTTCCCATGCCCCATACCCCATGCCCCATGCCCAATCCCCTATTCCAATATCTCGCTCAATCATCGAGCGAATGATTCAGGGCAACGATCGCCAACTGACGATGATTAACTCCTTGCTAGAAATTAATTCCTGTGAAAAACAGGGTATTGAGATCAACATCGAACCTGTGCAATTTAGCACTCTACTGGGAGGAACATTAGTCCAGTTGGAACCCATGCTGACACAAAATCAAGCGACTTTGAAGAACTTGGTTCCCGCAGACTTACCGTTAGTAATGGCAGATGGGACTCGATTGCAGAAAGTTTTGGTAAATTTAATCGCACATGGCTTGCAGAATAATCCACCAGGATTAAATTTTACCCTGAGTGCCACCATTGAGGGCGGAATGATTCGCACTCACATTCAAGATGACGGTGTGGTAATGAGTAAAGTAGAGTGCGATCGCCTCTTCGATCTCCATGTCCGCGATCCTCAAGATTGCTGCTCTACAAGCATTGGCTTAAAAATGTACCTTTGTCGGAAAGTTATTAAGGCGCATGGCGGCGAAATCGGTGTTATGAGTAACCGCAAGCGTGGATTAACTTTCTGGTTTACACTACCTCTGTTGACTTCATCCGCAACAAATCGCCCATAAATCACCAAAAAATGAGAGGGTGTTATTTATGGCAATGTTGAGTAAAGGAAACACCCTCAAGGTATGGGCAAAGTTGCTCGGATGCTAATGGCTACTCCATTTACAACAGTGCAAAGGTGGTGGAGAAAAACCTTTTCTGCACCAACAACAGATGAAATCACTACTCTTTACAGAGCTTGGCGTAACCGTTTTTTGTGGCAGAGATTACGTTTATGGTTATGGCTGGCGCTGATTTGTCTATTGTCTTTTACTTTGCGAGACATTTACAGCTTGTTTTTTCCTTTTGCAGAGTTGCAGCAACTACCAGAACAACTTAGAACTCAACGCATTGTAATTAATGTTGCAATGCTTGCAACATTAATTATTTGCTTTGCCTTACATAAAACTAAATTAGGTCGTCATCGTCCAGATTTATTATTTTTAGGGTCTTCTTGGTCAATTAGTTTAGCATCACAGTTGTTTGCAACCATCAGAGGTTTCGCATTACCCGATACCATCGGCTGGTCGCTGCTGTTCTTGAGCCAAGCTGTGTTGATGCCTGTCTGCTGGATTCTTCACTTGCTGACTCAAGTAAGTGTGCTGATTTACTATTTTGGTGTGAATACAGCACTTGGGCTAAAAACACCAATCCCCGACCATCCAGGAATATATAATGTAACGTTCATTTTATACATTTTTTGGTTTTGTACTATATGTGACATCGGTGTTTATCTGTACGATCGCCTGCAACGTTCTGAATTTTTCGCCCGTCAAGAACTGGAATCTGCCTACCAAAAACTCAAGGTTGCCGAAGCTAAATATCGCAGTATTTTTGAAAACGCTGTTGAAGGGATTTTTCAAAGCAGTCCCGATGGACATTACATTACGGCAAATCCTGCTTTAGCGAGGATTTATGGCTACTCCTTAGCGCAGGAGGTGACAGCAAATTTCACTGATATTGAACAATTGTACGTTGATCCAAACCGCCGGGCAGAATTTGTACGCCTGATGGAAAAGTATGGCAGTGTTTCCGAGTTTGAGTCCCAAATTTATCGCCAAGACGGGAGTATTGTCTGGATTTCCGAAAAAGCCTACGCAGTCCGTGACGAACAGGGAAAATTGCTTTACTACGAAGGTTTGATTGAAGACATTACCCAGCGCAAGCAAACTGAAGAAGAACTACGAGTATTTTTCCATGCAGTTTCCCACGACTTACGCAACCCAGTACTAGGTACTTTAATGGTGCTGAAGAATTTGCTTGCACGTTCAGAGGCAAATATTACGATTTCCCGCTCAATTTTAGAGCGGATGATTCAAAGTAGCGATCGCCAACTGAACTTAATTAATTCGTTAATGGAAACTCATATCAGCGAGGTGCAAGGTGTTGTTTTACAACGTCAAGCCGTACAATTACTGACAGTTGTCGAAGCTGCGATCGCCGATTTAGAGCCATTGCTAGAGCAAAATCAAGCCAAGCTCACAAATCTGGTTTCCGCAGATTTGCCATTAGTAAATGCCGATCTAACGCAACTATGGCGAGTTTTTTCTAACTTAATTGTTAATGCTCTGAAACATAATCCCCCTGGATTGCTCTTGACAATCAATGCTACCCATGAGGGTGAAATGATTTATTGTACTGTTAGTGATAACGGCGTGGGAATTAGTCAACAACAAAGCGATCGGCTTTTTGACCTTTACTTTCGGGGTACAAGTATCGGCAATTCTGTAAGTTTAGGATTAGGATTGTATCTGTGTAAGCAAATTATCCATGCTCACGGCGGCGAAATCGGTGTAAACAGTGAATTGGATGCAGGGGCAACATTTTGGTTTACCTTACCAATTATTAGCCCATTTACAGAGTGAAGTTGCTAATTAAACCTTTTTGTTATCAAAAGCATTTTTTTACGAATCAGAAACACAAGTCCCAATACAATATTTGTAAGCATCTATAATCTAGCGGTTAGGTTTCCAGAAATTTTCTCGAATTTGCGATTATTCAGGAAAAAATAAACTGATAGAACAACAAAATCCGGGTAAAAGTGGCGATGTTATTTCATCAGCACCTAACAAAGTCGCAACTAAAACCAACTGTGCTTTTTCTCGCCGATAAACTTTAACTTGTTTAGTAAAACGATCAACAATCCAATACTCACGCACGCCTTGAACTGAATAAAGTTTCAGTTTTGCTTCTTTGTCTCGAAGTTCATTTTGTTTACCAGGAGGTAAAACCTCTACTACTAACTCTGGTGCGCCTGTCAAATGTCCCGCTTCATCTTCAATTTGCGCCAGTCGTTCTCGACTTACCCAAACTACATCCGGTATAACGCTATCTGCTTGCGAAAAAATCACTCCTGGAGCTACAATTGTTTCCCCTAAACCACTCGAATCTGACCAAACATCGAGTTGTCGAGCGATTTTTACACAAACTTGTTGATGACGGCGGTGAGGAGTGCGAGTCACAAAAAGTTCTCCATTAATAATTTCATAGCGCGTCCACTCATTTTCGGGTAGAACCTCTAAATCGTGAATTGTCCAGCGTACTCCCTCAATGGCTTGGTTCATGATTTTCCCTGCTTGGCTCGTTGCCTTTGTTTAATTTTATCTTTTCTTCGGGTAAGGCAGATATGGTATTTAAATTAGAACCATAATGAAAAGCAAAAGTTCAGGTGAAACTCTGTATGCTGACATTTACCCAACTTAAACCACCTAATTACGATGCCGCTGTTACTTTTACTCTGGCGCTAACAGCAGAAGAACGCACCCGCAGTCGTCATCGCTTTGAAACTGAAGATGGTAAAGTTGTGTTTTTACATTTACCCAGAGGAACTGTCTTACACGATGGCGATATTCTGCAAGAAGAAACCGATAGCAGTTTAATCAGAATTACTGCCAAACCAGAACTAGTGCTAACTGCCTTTGCCCAAACACCACTATTATTATTACGGGCGGCATACCATCTGGGAAATCGCCATGTACCTGTAGAAATTACTCCGACTTATTTACGCTTGTCCTCAGATTCTGTTTTACGTCCAATGTTAGAACAACTGGGGTTAGAAGTTAAAGAGGAAATTTTACCGTTTCAGCCAGAATTGGGGGCTTATGGACAACAGCATCATGCTCACTGATAGCCATCTTTTGAGTATTTTGCAGCTGGCTAGCCCCGCTTTACCTGTGGGAGCATATAGTTATTCTGAAGGTTTGGAAATGTTGGTGGAAAATGGTACGATCGCTAGCCAGTCACATCTCAAAGATTGGTTAAAAGCAGAGTTGCTCTACGGGGCAATTCGGTTAGAGGCGGCGGTGATGGTACGATCGCAGCAAGCTGTAAAAATGGGTGATATTAAGTCTCTATGCCGTTGGAATCTCTGGTTATCGGCTGCTAGGGAAACAGAAGAATTACGCGCTTCTAGTTGGCAAATGGGGCGATCGCTCATCCAATTACTTGGTAAACTAGAACCGCAGATTGTACCTATTGCCAATGCTGTCGGTAATCCTTGCAATTATGCGATCGCTTTTGGCATTGTCGTTGCCCATTGGCAAATCAGTATCCAAGCCGCATTACTCGGATATCTGCATAGTTGGGCAAGTAATTTGATTACTGCTGGCGTGAAACTTATCCCCCTTGGACAAACAGCAGGACAGCAGTTATTACTAGATTTGCAACCATTACTTAGCGCTGCGGTATTAGAAATTCTCGCGTTGCAGGACGATCAACTCGCCTGTTGTACTTGGGGTTTGTCGCTGGCAAGTATGCAGCATGAAACGCAGTATACGAGGTTGTTTAGGAGTTAGTCATTGGGCATGGGGCATTGGGCATTGGGCATTGGGCATTGGGCATTGGGCATGGGGCATGGGGCATTGGGCATTGGGCATTGGGCATTGGGCATTGGGCATTGGGCATGGGGCAAAAACTAAGTCCCGATAACCATGTACCAAGAAAAAATGACAAATGACAAATGACAAAGGACAAAGGACAAATGACAATGAATGCATTTCGAGTAGGGGTTGCTGGGCCAGTGGGTTCGGGAAAGACGGCTTTGGTGGATGCTTTATGTAAAGGATTGCGTGAGCAGTATCAGATTGCGGTGGTGACGAATGATATTTATACTCAGGAGGATGCTCAGTTTTTAGTGCGTTCTCAGGCGTTGGCTAGCGATCGCATTTTGGGTGTAGAGACTGGTGGTTGCCCTCATACTGCTATCCGCGAAGATGCTTCGATGAATTTGGCGGCAATTGAACAGTTAGAGGAACGTTTTATCGATTTGGATTTGGTATTTTTGGAAAGTGGCGGCGATAATTTGGCTGCTACTTTTAGTCCCGAATTAGTAGATTTAACAATTTACGTCATCGATGTTGCAGCTGGCGATAAAATTCCCCGCAAAGGTGGCCCCGGCATTACTAAGTCTGATTTGTTGGTGATTAACAAAACTGACCTTGCACCCTATGTTGGTGCAGATTTAAGTGTGATGGAACGAGATGCTAAAAAAATGCGCGGCGATAAACCTTTTATTTTTACTAATTTGAAAACTCAGTCTGGACTTGCAGATGTAATTAACTTTGTTTGCACAAATATCTGTTAAAAATAATTTTAAGCCGTAGTCACAGAGGTTAGGACAGTGTTGATTGCTCAAAGCCTTGAAACAACTGGGTTTTTACTCAGCACTCAGCACTCAGCACTTTGCTATATAACCCACGGAGGTGGGTTTTGCCTGTATAGACGAGGTTTATGAGCCTTTTAACTCGGCAGTTGAGCCTTTTTACTCAGCAGTTGAGCCTCTGAACTCGGCAGTTAAGGCTTAACTCTTTGTCAAAGTCAATTTTTTTTTAACGAACTGCAAAGGACGCATTCGCGCAGCGTCTCGTAAGAGTTGGACACAAAGAAAGAGAAGGAAGAGAAGAAAGAAATGCTTAACTGAACTCTATTGGTTTATAACCGCCCTTTTAACTATAAAGTCCGTAAATGACGATTTCGCACCCGTTCAGCACTACCAGTAGGAATCGCAGCAATTAATTTTTGCGTGTATTCCTCTTTGGGTTCTTGGTAGATGCTTTCGGCTGTCCCTTCTTCAACAATTTGACCGCGATTCATAACTAAAATGCGATCGCTCATAAATTTCACTACACTTAAATCATGAGAAATAAAAATATAGGTAAGCTGAAAATCTGACTGTAATTCTTTGAGAAGATTTAACACCTGCGCCTGTACTGAAACATCCAGCGCTGAAACTGATTCATCGCAGATGATAAATTTAGGATTCAATGCCAAAGAACGGGCTATGCAAATCCGTTGGCGTTGACCGCCAGAAAACTGATGAGGATAGCGGTTAATTGCATCTGCACTCAACCCCACCCGTTCTAAGAGTTCGACTACTCGCTGGCGTCGTTGTTGTTTTGTCTTCCCAACAGCGTGAATTAACAATGGTTCCATCACCGCATCCCCAACCTTCATCCGGGGATCGAGGGAACTAAAAGGATTTTGGAAGACTATTTGCATTTCTCGCCGCAGTTTTTGCAATCGTTCTCCTTTGAGGCTAGTAATATCTTGTTTCTCAAAGATAATCTGACCACTCATCGGTTCAATTAAGCGCAGCAAGGTTCTGCCAAGGGTAGTTTTACCGCAACCAGATTCTCCCACCAAACCTAGTGTTTCTCCTGGTTTGACATCAAAAGAAACGCCATTAACTGCCATATTGTAGCGTTTTGTACCACCAAACACCCCGCGCACTGGAAAACCAACTTTCAGGTTGCGGATTTGCAGCAGGGGTTCCAATTCATTGAAGTTTGCCAATCTTTCAGCAATCTCTTCGGTGGTCACTTCTATGGGTTGTGCAGGTTCTTTTGGCTGAATTACTACTTGTCCCGTTGGCGTCTCTTCTGCACTCATGTAGTCAGAAACGGTAAGTAATTTTTGGGGACGGCGGTTGAGTGTGGGGCGACAAGCGATCAAACCTTTAGTATATGGATGCTGAGGACTGCTGAAAATTTGCTCAGAAGTACCAGATTCGACAACTTTACCTTTATACATCACCGCTACTTGGTCAGCAATTTCTGAAATTAGTCCCAAGTCGTGGGTGATGAAAATCATTGCCATATCACGGCTTTGCTGCAATTCTCGCAACAAGTCCAAAATTGTCGCTTGCACCGTCACATCCAAGGCTGTAGTTGGTTCATCGGCAATTAAGATTAATGGGTTGCAAGAAATTGCCATTGCAATCATTACCCGTTGCAACTGACCCCCAGAAAGTTCATGAGGGTAGCGTTCCAGCATGGCTTCTTTGTGTTCTTTAACCAACTGTGCCAACTTTGATGGTTCTGGTTTCGATGAATTGCTGTTGGTTTGATGCCAAGTTTCGATATACTGCTGTTGGATCTCCTCATCTCTAGGTAAAAGTTTTACCTCTTGCAGACCTGCGATCGCAATTTGTCGTGCTTGGGCTGCTGACACATTTTGATGCCGCATAATCGCTTCTGTTAGCTGAAACCCGATGTTATAAACCGGATTAAGCGAACTCATCGGTTCTTGAAAAATCATGGCGATGTCGCCACCCCGGTGTAACTGCATTTGCTCAGGAGGCAATTTTACCAAATCGATTGCATTGGCATTCTCCTGCGGACGAAACCAGATTTCACCGCCAGTAACTATACCGGGAGTTTGCAACAAACCCATCACAGCTAGGGCTGTCACTGATTTTCCACTTCCTGATTCTCCTACTATTCCTAGAGTTTCACCTGGATGCAGTCCAAAGGAAATACCATCCAAAGCTCTGACAGTATTGCCATCACCGGGAAATTCAACTTGGAGATTGCGAACCTCTAGGACAGTTTCTCTCATAGGAGTGGGGTATGAATTTTAACTTAAAATTATTTGATTTTAACAATAGTTTTGATGTATATGTGAGTAAATTTGGTTTTTACACTTCTTGGCAGTTTTTCACATACTTCCACAATATACACGCATTTGCGATGTAGAATTTCTTGTGATTTCTGCAAATTGCGATCGCCTCAAACACTACGCAGGAAGTCCCAATGCTTTTATAATCAGCGGCAATAGTTTACTGCACGACTCGATGATGTTCGCAGTGCTTGGCAAACTCTTCAATATTCCATCAAAGTTTATTCTAGCCTTTCGCACCAATCCTTTCTTTTTCTCCTGGTCAGGTGTTTGTCCTGCTTCTGCCAAAGCTTTCACATGCTCTAATAAATCAGCTTTATCTTCGGGAGCTAAATCAGTATCTTCATCAACCGCTTGCTGAAGTTGGATCAGTAGTTCTTTAATTCCCGGTTCAGTGGGATCTGGAGAACTAGGTAACTGATTGAGAACGTTAGACACACTACCGCTAATTTCACCCAAATTAATGGTTGAACCTGTAATATCGCCTCCTACTGTAATCCTTGCCCCCGTGGAAGCATCTACATTACCACCTGCGCTAATATTCTGATTTTCCATAATCTCTCCAACTTGATTTGTAAGGTAGATTCGATGTCCTTGTCCTTGAAAAATCACACTTTCAGTAGAATTACCTGTGCGTTCAACTAATTTTTGCGAGAATTGCCAGTACATATCCATCAAAACCTGGTAATAACTAGATAGTCTAGCAATCTCACCTTCCTTAGCTTCCAAAGCTAACTGATAACGAGTCTCAAACAGTTTACGCAAGTCTTCATAAGTTTCATTCACCCGCTCTACCACTTGTTGACGAGAAACCCCTTCCCGATGACCAACTTTGACAATCCAAAGATCGCCGCGTTGCTCTAAACCCTGCAATTCTAGCCCTAGACTCTCATCCTCCAAGCGGAATTTCTCAAACACAAAACTCAGGGATATGGGGTCAATCTCCTGCTCAAACACCAGCTCATAGGAAGTTTCTAGCTTGCGAACGATCGCCTCAAACTCCCCAGGCAAAAAGTTTCGCCCTACAGGATAACGTTGGGTACGCTCACCATCTTCAAAGTCACGGTAGATATATTCACAAATTACCCCCTGAAAACAGGTTTGGCGATTAAAGCTCCAATCTTTCAGACAGCAACCAGTTAAATTTGCTAGGGAAAAGTCTACATCAGTAACCAGCGTCCGCACAAACCTAGCATAATAGAGGTTAGCCCCCCGGAGGTCTACCCCATCCAAAATTGCCTCTGTGAAGTCGAAATACTGCAAGACCGCTTTTTGCAGATAGGCTCCCCGCAGGTTGGCGCGAAAAAAGTTTTGGGTTTTGGGTTCTCCTTTTAGCAAGGCTTGCACTTTGGGTTGATGCAAATCTAAGTAGGAATCATCTACTGTTGCAGCGTCCCAATCAGTTGTACTAGCAAAACGAGTCCTGTAGAGTTTTTTGGCTCGTAGGTCAATATTTGCTAGGGATATTTCGGAAAAATTCAGGTGGCTCAAGTCTAGCTCACGGAAAGAAGTGCCTCCCAAGTTAGCGATCGCTTTTCCCAGATTAAGAATTGCATCGGGTTGTCCCTGCGAACCACGGTTGTCTTGGAAAAATTGCAGTATAACTAAGGCGATCGCTACAGCCAAAACACTACTACCTAACCATCCCAGTAACTCCGTTATGAAACCTATGAGCTTTTGAGTTGACCGTATTCCCTTTAAATACGGATTGTCCATAGCACCGCTTGCAGCCCGCACCAGTCCGACTGCACCACAAAACAGCATGAAGCTAGCTAGCAAAAATCCATGCAACCAGCGAAATTGTCTTTGAAAGCCCATAGCCAGCAGTGAACTCCCCAAGCTCAAACCGACTACACTAAACAGAGAAGCCGCTGTGAATAAAGTGCCGAATAAAGGGCTAACGACCACAAAGTTCTCTAGTCCCATCAGTCGCAGCCCCACCGCTAAGATCGGCAAAACCAGCCAGCACCCAATCAATGCCACTAAAATACTCTGCAACCATTGGGTACGCACCAAGTAAACAAACACAGCTAGGATAATTGCCACATTTGCGATCGTCAGATAGCGCCACCCCTGGTAATCGAATACTAGGTCGAGGGCTAACTTAGCTCCAACGTTGGCTGCTACCACGGCACATAAGAGACTCAGTAGTAAGCTTAAGGAAAATATCCCAATTCGACTCGTCGCGGAAAGTCCCAGCAAACACTGGCTGAAGTCCAGTTGACTCAGCATCTCTTGAGAAACGCGCTTTCCTCGGAGATCAATCAAGCGAGGCAGGCTAGTTGGTGGTGATGCCTGATTCATTTAAGTAAAATAACAGCTACTTTTGATTAAGTAATGGCACGTATTACAATTAGCATAAATTACTATTGGAAGTTTTTTATGGCAAGGATTTTACTGAATAAAATATGGACTGAACTCGGCAAGGTTTGGAAAGAGCTAGAAAGTATCCACCCTCAAGAAAAAAATACAGAGTTAACCCCTGTGTCAGGGTCTGACCTTGCAAAGTTTATCAATCAGCGATTACACCGACGAAATCAGCAAACCAGTACGACTCTGACCCCAGTCTTAAACGAGAACGATTTGTTACCTTTCAGTTTTTTTAGGACAGGCCTACAGGCAGGTAAAAGTGTGTGTTGTTTAGTCCGTCGAATTAGCAAACCCGAAGACTTAGACAAATTGATCAAAGTAGCTAAAGATGATCCAATACTGCGATCAAGGCTATTGAAATGGTACAGCTTTGACCCGATTACGGAGCAAGACGAATTTAAGACTAAGGCTCCAACGGTGGATTTGCCTTACGCTTCTGGGTTTCTTGTAGGCGGTGACTACCTGCTAACCAATCGCCATGTTGTTGAGGATCTGCTAACCAATTGCGATGTTGAGGAGCAGAAAAAGCTCTTCTCTGAATTTAGTGCGGTATTTAACTACGAAGCCGATCCCCATCGCCAGGAAAGCGACCCAGAGCTATTAACTCGATCAAACAAGTATAAGTTTGATCATACATTTTGGGTGACATCACCCAACCCAGACCTGGATTACGTGTTGCTGAAGCTGAAGCCACTGGATGGTGAATCGGCGATTGTCAAGTTTGGGAAAGTTAATTTAGCAAAAATCTTAGAAGAAGAAGTTGCTCCAAGTATAAGCACAGATATGTTGGCTGCTGACTCCCACCTCAAAGCAAACATTGAAGCTGGATTCGTAACTCTTATCGAGACCAAAAATATTGACGGTGATCCAATCCACATGATTGAGCATCCTGGGGGGCGACCCAAGCAAGTTGTTGTGTTTAATAATCGCCTCGTACAGATTTACAAGAATTGTCTTGAGTATGACACTGATGCTGAACCTGGCTCCTCTGGCAGTCCGTTATTTAATACAGATTGGCAGGTAGTTGGTATTCATCAAGCTGCACTTTTAGATGAAAAAAGCAATGATCACAAGGTCAAAGGCTATCTAGGTATTCGGATCGATAGCATTTTGGCAGATCTGAAGGAACAAAGCTCTGATAATCCAGAGTTGCAAAATTTTTTGAAAGGCCTTTGGGTTGATCCCACTACCCCACGGCCAAAGCCTCGAGCATTTATCCTTGCCGGACGACCAAGACGTTCAGTCTTAGGAGATGACTACGCCAAGCTAGAAAAAAAGGCAATGGAGAATCTACGAGATTCAATTATTGCACAAATGAATGATCTTGATTCAGATGTGAGCGTTGTCCCCATATCAGTAGATCCTACTAATGAATCGTCAGAAAAAGCAGCCATCAAGCAGACGATACAGGATATTAACCAGCAACGCAATCTTCAACAGCAAGATGAACTAGCAATTGAACTGCTGGTCAATAGTTCAGATCCTTCTGAATCCAAATCCAAAGATTCTTGGATCAAACTTTACTACGACGCTGGCAATGTTCGCGCTCAAAAATTAGCACTATCCTTGCAAACATTTCTTAAACAAGATAACTTGCCATTTTCCGTCAGTGCCCTTCCTGATTCTTATACGAATACTCGTGGCTTGAGGTTTTGTCGAGATGTGAATTTACCAGCAGTTGTAATTTTTGTAGGTGATCTAGCTAACGCCAGCGATCGCGTTTACCTTGAAAAGATACAACAAGATCCTGGTAATGCGTCAGTGCTTGCTACCAGTCTTACCAAAGGTATCCTTAATGCCTTAAAAGGGCTGTAAAACTGATAGCATTAGTTCCTCTGTGTTTAAAAGGGAATGTCATCTGGATCTGGTTCTTGCTCTTTCACTGCTGGATAAGTGGTTCGCTCATAATTTGTGGGTTGAGGTACGGGTTCGTAACTTGTCGTTTGGGGAGTAACGCCAACAGGATTTGCAACCGGGGTAGGCGCTGGACGTGGTGACTCGTAAGTGGGAACGTCTTTCTGTGGAGGACGAGATGCTGAAGATGGTTGTCGGGGAGCAGTTTCAGTGAATGATGGAGTTACGGTTGCTGAGGGCAATGGATCGGTATTAAAACTACCTCCAACAGATTGAATTTGCTGCACCGTCAATTCAGCGCGTTTTTCTTTAAAACCTTCTTGACGCTCAACAGTATTCATAGTTAAACGTCCTACCAAGATGACGCGATCGCCTTGATGGTAATTTTGCTGAATTTCTGTCGCTAAATTCCCCCAGCCGACAACTTTCAGCGTGGCTGGCGGATCTTCTGGTTTCAGGGAATTGGGAAACTGCACCAGCATTTCAGTAACTCCCAAATTATCCGCTGTATAGCGGAGTTGCGGCTCGTTAATAATTTCCGCCATTAAAACGCAGCTGTTCATTAAAATTACTCCTGCAAAAAGTACTGATTCCAAAAGAGGGGGTTTTTCTATGTAGTGCCAATTAATATCTAGATAGGTTTAATTGTTTGCATTTTTTAATAATATTTGAACAAATTTTCTACATCCACTCTTAGTTTTTAGTCCTTTCTAGCATAAAAGCCAAGCGATCGCTTTGAACAGCATTGAGTATGCTACTCGCCACCCTCGCTTGACTAAATGAGCATTAAATTCTGCATTGAGTAGTATAATTGTACCACCCATTGATTAAATAGAAAAAATTATTGGCAAAAATTAAGTTTTGACGTGAACTGGAAAAACACCCAAGGCGATCAACCTTGCTGGAAGGTCGCGCAAGATAGGTAAGCGTAAAAACGTAGGTGGTACAAAGGTGCGATTTGAAGTGAGAACCGGGGCCAATACCCGCTTTTGGATAAAAGTTTGAAACGCTTGAATGATGCGTGTTGGCAACTCGCGTTGACGCTGTACTTTTGCTAGGTCACTAAGTTGTACTTGTCGGTTTTTGAGCGGTTTGTTAAGTACATTCGCCGCAACGACAGCATCTTGAATCGCGTAGTTAATGCCAACTCCACCAACGGGGGACATTATATGAGCTGCATCACCGATGAGTAATAGTCCCGGATGATACCAACGTTTGACACGGCTGGACTCGACTGAAAGAAAAGCTATTTGTGACCAATCATGTAAATTTTGAATGCGTTGCTGGAATTCTGGCACCACTTTCACAACAGATTTTTTTAATTCCTCTAAACCCGCAGTCCGCAGTTGTTGATAGCCTCCTTTAGGAATAATATATGCAACTTGCCACTCATCGCCACGGTCAAGCATGGCGATGATGTGACCTTGACCAAAGCGCCCCATTCCCCCCTCTGGGTCTTCTGGCTGGCGCGGTAGGCGAAACCAGAGGACATCCATTGGCGGCGAAGTTTCGATAGATTCAAACTTACCCAGGTGGCGTAAACGTGAGTGGCGACCGTCTGCACCCACTGTCAGTATTGCCCGAATTTCATGCCAACCACCGCTTCCCCGATAGCGGACACCTTGAATCTCCTCATTTTCGGTAATTAATTCCTGCACATTCGCACCCATTACCAGATGGAAACTAGGATATTTTTGTGCTTCTTGGGTGATGAACTCCAGGAATTTTACCTGGGGAAGCATTGTAATATAGGGATAATGGGTTTTCAGATGACTAAAATCTGCCAATGTGACAGTATCTTGAGGAGTTTGAATACTAATTTGGCGCATTTTGGTATGGGGAAGTCCTAGCAAGCGATCGCTAAGTCCCAATTCTTCCATAATTTCCATCACTGATGGATGAATCGTATCGCCGCGAAAATCGCGATCAAAGTCTTTGTGTGCTTCCAGCAGCATCACAGAAATGCCTTGACGCGCTAACAACAGTGCCAATACTGCTCCTGCTGGGCCCCCACCCACAATGCAACAATCTGTGGTTTGTACGTCTACAATGTCATGGATAGGATTAATACTTGGGTCTTGGGAAAGATTTTTAGGTACATCGGTAGTCATAACAACACCTCTTGATAGCCCTAAAATTTAGGGTAGTTTGCTTTTGATAGTGCAAGCTATTTTTTTAACTTTTTGTATTTACATAGAATCCCCAGATGATATACGAAACTGGAAGCAAGCAAGATTTGCACCAAGTGTATGTAGCATCGCTCCTAGAAATGAGGTTTTCACCTTTACAGGATAAGGGTTTGAGATTCTTTTTCAGAGATGTATATTACCTAAACAGTATAGACATTGCTGAGTTTAGAAGATAAAAATATACTCTTAAATTTCGACGCTCTTAATTACTGCTCGGTCAACATCACCGTAAAACACAATATCAAGCTTTTCGACTACCTCTTCTGGTAAACCTGCAAATTGGCTTTTATTAGAAAGTGGTACCAAAGCTCGTAGCGCTCGGCTTTCCATTGCTATTTGCAGTGATTCGACAATTGAAGCAGGGCCTTTGATATTCCCTTGAATTGTTAAATCGCCCAAAATCAGAGTTCCGGCTTGAATTTGACGATTCTGTATGGCTGAAATGATGACGACAAAAAACGCTACCCCACAAGGACATTCAACACGGCTTCCAGACAAGTCTACAGCTTCAGCGTAAATATCTCTCAATGCCAGGATTTCGTTGAGTCCTTTCCTTTACTTTATACTTTGAAGATAGCTGAAAGCCCAGTTTAATGATTCTTTTAAAGCATCTCTCAATGCCAGGGTTTCGTTGAGTCCTTTCCTTTATACTTTGAAGATAGCTGAAAGCCCGGTTTAATGATTCTTTTAAAGCTTTGTCTAACCCTGTAGGGGTTCGTAGTTTTCCTGTCCCTGATGTACAAGCAACTTCCAGACAGTAAAGACCAACCCTGGCCTCTTCATTTGCTGTGGCGGTGTACACTGTGCCTGCGGGTAAAGGTTCCTAAGAGAAGATTCCAGCACTACCTTGTTCTGGTACACCTACATTCATCTCTATATCACTTTCCTGGTCGATGTAAGAAAAGCTTAGTAAAGATTTTTTAATTATTTCAGAGTAAATACGGCTCTAAGTGGGCTTTTAGTTACTCTATCTTTTAAGAAGAATAGCTACTTTTATAAGCGATCGCACAATGGACGACAGCAAAGCATTGTTTGATTATTGGCATGACCGAGTACGACTGAAAAACTATGAATTGATTGCAGCGCCTGGTCATGTCCAAACCCAAGAGCTACGTCATGAATGTACCAACTACGACGAACTCTGGCGTAGTTCCGAAATTCAACGATTGGATGAAGCAGAGCGTAGCAGGGTTATTGCTATCATTAAGTATGAGTGTACAGCCAAAGTTTTACAGAATCGGGCTGGTCGTCTGCGCGATCGCGCTCATGAGCTGGAAGCAGCTTGTCATGAACAAGATCAACAAAAATCTAAGCTTCTTGGTCTAATCAAGGCATTACAAGAGAAACTATTTGGTAAGGACAAAGAAATTAAGAGGTTAGAAGCACGAATAGCCTCGCTAGCAGTTGAAAATGAAGCGCTGCGATCTGAAGTAGAGAATAGTAAAGCTGAGGCAGAATTACGTACAGAACTAGAAAATTTAAAAAAGAAGTACAATGCTGTTGAGAAGCGAAGACAGGAGTTAGCTAAGAATAATCAGAGTTTAGGTGGAAGAGTTGCCCATACGAAAAAATATAAGCAGCAAAGAGACGAAGCAATAGCTTTAACTGAACAGCAGAAACAGCAAATTGCTTTGTTAATTATAGAGAGTCAGCGTCTTCGTGAGGAGAATGAAAGGCTTTATAAAAAAATAAACCAACTAGAGCGATAAAATCTTCTAAATTTGAGACGCTCAATACTAAATATGAAACTTCAAGAGCTAAAAGCTAAAGTCTATGAGTTGGCTGAGGTAACTACTACCAAACAATTCAAGGCGAAGTATAAGGAAATTCAGACGCTAGATATGCGTCTAAAAACCTCTTGGCAGGAAACTATTGCTATTCTCCAAAAATCCCAAAGCGAGTATGAGAAGTGGTTAGAAAATCCACCTGAAGAATACAAAGAAATTTTCTCTGAGATTACAGAAGCTTTAGAAAAATACGATCAAAAATCAATACAGACAAAAAAGTTAGCACAAGAAATTGTGTCAATAGCTGACGACCTCGAAGAACTAGCAGAGGAATCTCAAAACGAAGCAGAACAAATAAAGCAAGAAGTTAAAGTAATTAAACACATTTCAAAACAAGCCAGACTTAACTAGTTTTGGCATTAGATTATAGGTAATAAATCTTTGGAATATTTCAATGATTTTGCTGTTATCAACCAATAAAATATCTAAAAATAGATAATATTAGGGGCGGATGTTACTATCATTATGCCTCACGTTAAATTTGTAAATTTACACCAAGTATGCACAGATGATCTTCTATGATTTCCTGGCCTAAATGCATTGGGTATGGCAAAATGATATTTCCCATAGACCAAGCAGGTGAACATCTTAAATAGTCAGGTACTCGACACAGTGCCTTTAAAGCTTCTTCTGTCTGAAAATCTGGGTGTACAAAGAACGGCACCATCTCCACCATCTGTTGATGTTTGAATGAAATGTTAGCACCGTATTTATCCTCTTGGAATCCAAGTTTATAAAGTTCGGGTATTGGCATTTCATCTTGCGCCTTCTGTGTTTTTGGTAGCCTTCCGATAGAGAAGTAATGTAGTAGTTCTGGTGCTGACTTATCGTAAAAACTGCTCAGATGTTGGAAATCTCGTGCTGGATAATCTTCGTTCCAAGCTTCTCGATTGGTAATGTACTGCGGTGTTTCTTTACCAGTGCGAATACGAATTACTGCTAATAAGTTCTGTAGTTGTTTATTGTCACGCTTATACTCGCAAGTGTTACCAGGAACATGGCAGAAGTCGAGAACGTTGCGTTTTGCCAGAAGGTTCTCATTTTGTAACTGGGGCCAGATTTTGCCATCATTGTCTTCGCCGCGTCCGTTACGCCAGCCTTCAGATTCAATTAGAACAATAGTTGGTCGGTCTAAATGTTTGGTTAGTACGCGTGCAACAAACTGTACTAATTCCGTACCGCTCAACTTGATTTTACTTTGAAGGCGCTTTTTATTTTCTTGGCGATCGCGACGTGCTTCAGCAAAAATTTTTCCGGCAGCAATTCCTGCCTGTGTATAAGGAATCCAATCATTAGCATCTGGAAGTAAGACATCTACTGCACCCGTTGCACGCAGACGAACCGCAAGAGCATAGTGAATATCACCTTGATTTTGGCTAGTTTTGCGGCGACAAAAGGCAATTACATCTAAGTCTTGAGCAATTTCTTTCGGTATCTTTGCTTGCTCGTAGACTTGAGAGGGTAGCCCATATAGCGCCCCAATTTGGCGTAATGTTCCATCCAGTACAGCATTCATCACACGTCCTATTGTCTGTTTGCTATAGGCTGGTGATTTATCTTCATCATCTTCTTTTTCGCTAGGTTTTGGTTGAACCGGCTGTATCATTTGCGAACTGATTCCCTCTCTGACACAAGCTTCACGAATACCTCCTTTAATGTTTTGTTGGGGGAGAACTCCCTTTGTTTTAATTCGTCCAATTTCGATAATCGCTAAACAGTGAGGAGCAGTCTCAAAATTTATCAGAGGAATAGCACTTTGCTGGAGAAAGGTACGCCATAGGTCTCGCTTCGCTTGATGTTCATCACGCATCCGTCTATCGAATTTGCTAC
This sequence comes from Nostoc sp. NMS9, assembly GCF_017114995.1. Classification (GTDB taxonomy): domain Bacteria; phylum Cyanobacteriota; class Cyanobacteriia; order Cyanobacteriales; family Nostocaceae; genus Nostoc. Next base: position 31,477 of record NZ_JABXKL010000059.1, read on the forward strand.
CATCTTTAGGTTTAAGTCCATCTGTATTAAATTTTTCTAAAAGCTTGGCATTATCAATCAAAATTTTTGAAACTGTAATGTGTGCTGGAAAATCCTGATTTTCATTGAGAAGGAATACATCACGCAATTGCTGGTAAACAGTCTCACAAGTGTCTTGTTTTCGATAAATAAGAAAGATATGCATTGGCTTACCCTGCAATGCTCGGTAAATAGCATCAGTAGCAATTTGTTGGTACAGTTGCCATCCTTTACGAGGTCTAGAAATAAATTCGTAATCGCGCATTGCTAGTGGTACTTTCTTACCAGATGGCGTAGGAATATCACATTGCATCGGATTATCTGGTATCAAAACGCCGTTGAGCGGTTCCAGTACCCGTGCAATGATATCGCCTCGCTCCAAAAAACTAAATCCTGTTTTGATACTGTGTCCTCGTTTATGTTTCTCATGCTCGTACCCATAGCCCTCAACATGAATTAGATAATATTCGTCCCTATCACCCCACTTAGTTGAGTTGTTTAAATTACCCAATGTCGCGGGATTGTTAAGAATATTTTCTGGCTGTTCTAGAGCGCGTGCTTTGAAGGACGCAAGCAGTTCCGGTAGTTGCAATCTCCACAAATTCTCTTTTTCTTTGCCGTTGTTTTCGATGACCAGACGTACTAGCGTCGAATCTACCTCGTAATCAGATAAACGTGCCTTGTTCATACCCATGAGAACAGAGATGTCACGGCCATAATTGCCATCCAACAAGGGTTCATGAGGATATCGCTGGCAACTTAAATGTAAGAAAATCCACGGCTCTAAATTGTCGTTATTATTGAACCGTCCTGCTTGCGTTTCAACATTAAAGTCTAGGCGGTAAGCAAAATAACCTTCTCTTTCCTTGCCATTATTATCTGTGTAATTCGCTTTAAACGGCTTACTAACTACGTAGAGTCCAACCTTACCCGAACCACCTCCCTGTACTTTGCGCCATTGAATTTCCTGCTCTTGTTGTCCAGAGTCAATGATGCACTTTTTACCATGCAACATGGTTGCGAGCAGACTGGGAATGGCTTGAAATCCCAATCCTCTCTGTGCGTTGATATCGCGCACAAGTGTTTCTGGTTTGATGCGTTGCCACTCCCAATCTGGCGGTATTACAGCTATTCTTTCGAGAAAGCGATCGCACACGCTATTCACTTGATCTTTTTTACCTTTGCCACGATATTGCTTTGTCCACTCCTGCGCCCAAATTCTTATTAATTCATGTATTTGCTTAGGTGTAGGAGTCTTCAATGGGTTCTCTAGCGTTCCTACAGCTAACGCCTGATATAAAACCAGATTCCTTTCCTGGTCAAAGTCGAGAGACTCAAAGCCGTATGTAAGTGTAGATGCACAGGCAAGCAGAGCATTATTTAACTGTCGATATGGTGGTTGAACCTCTCTTTTATTGTTGCTAGGATACAATACTTGTTTTATATCCCGCCAAAAGTCTGCTACCACCTGAACAAAAGGAAATGGCAGCACAGCAATCTCTAGATTGGCAAAGGCATCTGTCACCAAGCTCATGCGTGCAGGTAGCAAAATATTTGCTGGTGTAATTTTACTAGTCATACTCTTTCTCTATCTCTTGGGTCTATTTCCCAGTTGAAGCCATCGATATCAACCAAAGCATCTGCTATTGATTGGTATAAAGCTTTACTAATAACATCTTCATCAACATAGTCACAAAGCAAATCGATGATTGCTGCCAGCAAGCTGGTACGCGGTGTATCCGGCTGTTGCTCTTTGGCATAGTTTGGCCCCCAAGCAGCATCGACAAAGTAAGCGTGAAAGGGAACACCTCCACGTAAAAGACGACCTACAGCTTGAACGATTACGCCAGCAGTAGTTGCGGCTAAATCTTGGCGCGGAAAGGCACGTAACTCTTCATTTGGACGCAGTGTTTTGTAGTAAGAACGATGTTCTACCGATCGCCAATAACGTGCAGCCAACCGACGCACGGCTTCCGCACGTCCTAAAATTCCCTCTCCTTCCCAAGCAATGAAATTCGCATCTTCTATCCAATCTAAGGCACGACGGTTGATTTCTTGAGCGATCGCTTGAGTATCATGTGGATGAGGATAAGGAAGGGTGAGAAAGTAAACCGCACCAAAAGCAGCTTTGCCATTTGCATTCAAAATGTTGAATCCGCGTCCCATAGCACTTATCGGTGCAGCCAGAATTTTACCACCAGTACGCGCAAAAGTTTCAATGTCAGCACGGTTAAGAGCGCCAACTTCCATCCTTGACTGATAGTCGATATCATCATCAGTAATAATTTCTGTGCGATCGCGCTGCAAATGGTAGACTTGCTCCCGCATACCCCACCAACATTGACGGATTTCGTCTGCTACCCATCGTGCCTGATCGTAGGAGTTGACAAGTAACAGTATGCGTTCCCTATCCTGCCAAAAATCTGGAGCGCTCTCGCCAAGCTGTTTCAATTCCTCAAGCTCCTGTCCTAAATCACCGCTACCGTTGTTGCCAACTAACGCTTGTGCCATCTCTTTAAACATTCCCATTTTCTGACGTTCAGGTGTTCCAGAAATACGGATAGGTTCACCTTTGCAGTTCAATTGAGGCAGAAACTTAAAGCAGCTTTGAGCGATCGCTTCTGTGGCGCTCGGTTCTGGCATTAAAATACCTTGGGGATTGCCAACATGAAACTGGGTGGAATCTCGTAGATAAGAAGTTCCTGATAGTGCCAATACGTTAGGGCCGTGTTGACCATCCAAGTCAGTAAGCAAACGATGAAAGTTCAAAACGTAGTAACGACCAATATTGGTATAGGCAAACAAAGATAAAGCATTTTCGCTGCTATTCTCAGATTGGTTGTGATTGTCATCCTTGCGGGAATAGTAAGGGACTTGCGAAAAAATAAAGTACCAGCCATTCGAGAATATTTAGGAAGCGCGGA
>NZ_JABXKL010000077.1 GCF_017114995.1 Nostoc sp. NMS9
GAGTTAGGAGTTAGGAGTTAGGAGTTAGGAGTTAGGAGTTAGGAGTTAGGAGTTATAAGAAAGTGATCTTCCCCTGCTGTCTCATTTCCCTCATCTCCCCACTCCCTACTCCCCATTATTTTGGTGAGTTATAACTACTAAAGTTAAGCACTTAGCCGAAAAAGGTGACAAATTTAGCTATAGCTTGTTAATCTCAAGTGACAGCATTAGAAAATTCTGTCACTAGTTAATCTTAAAAGGAATGCACGGGGAGGGCTTTAGTGATTCATATAGACCAAAAAACCTATACAACCCAAGACGGAAACACTGTTATCGTCTTGACACCATCAGGCCGTCTGGATATCACCACTGCTTGGCAATTTCGCCTGAAGTTACAAGAGTGTATTTCCAAACTCAGTCGCCATGTAGTTGTAAATCTGGCTCAGGTAAATTTTATTGATAGTTCTGGTCTTACATCTTTGGTAGCTGGAATGCGTGATGCTGATAAAGTCAAGGGCAGTTTCCGCATCTGTAATGTACATCCAGAAGCCAAACTCGTGTTTGAAGTGACGATGATGGATACTGTTTTTGAAATCTTTGAAACAGAAGAGGAAGCTTTAGAAGGTGTACCTCGTAGCATTGCCAGCTAAAAAAGAGTTAAGAGTGAGGAGTTAGGAGTGAGGAGTTAATTGATAACTCATAACTTTATCTTATTGAATACTGATTTCGCTTGGTGTAGCGATAAGGCCCCATAATCGCTCCCCAGGTTGCTTTTCCAGTTGCGGGATCAATTCCTTTGTCGTAGCTGTGAAATTCTGTCGCTGTAGCTGCAAAACCTAAAGAAACATAGATGCTATTGCCAAGATAAGTAAAGCTACAACGAGTCTCTGGTAGTGGGGTAGCGGTAAACTTATAGCGATCGCCAGCTAGTTTCTCCTGAGTAACTGTTAGCATACAACCTGGTAGTAAATCTAATTGTTCGGATGTCAGTGTGTTTAGTAGAGCAGGGTTATTACCTGCGCCTTTTAATGCACCTGGATCTTGAGGCATATAATATTGTACTTCCACAGTTGCGTCAGAGTCGCTGCTTTGACGCAACCGGATAATTCGCTGGCGGTAAGGTTGATCTAGGGTAATAACATTAGCCTGTTCGGCAAATAAGGTGATGCTATCTTCTATGAACAGATTAACTGGTCTTTGCCACAGGCACAGGTGTACATACCAAACTGGTTCTGCTATGGCTTGTTCCCGATTATCAAATTCACCAGCTAGGTACTCACCTAAAGCAATTAACTGTGGCGACAAGTTCATAATTACAATAAATAAATCATTAAGGATAATAATTTTTGGCTAGTTTTTGAGGAGAAAAGGTCTTATTTGCTGTAGTTACCAGCTTATAAAATACTTCTGATGTGTATATATTGTAAATGAAACCGTCACCCCCTAAAACCTCAACTTGGCAAAGTAGCCTTTAAGCGAGAAAATAAAGATACGTCGCCCTTAACATTTCTTTTTTCTTTGTGAATAACGTCCGTACAGTCTCTGATACAAAGCGAACTTTCTACAATCTTCACACCCGTCCGATCAACACTATTTATCGTCGGGTAGTAGAAGAATTGATGGTGGAAATGCATCTGCTGTCAGTAAATATCGATTTTAGCTACAATCCAATTTATGCCTTGGGTGTCGTCACTACTTTTGATCGCTTCATGGAAGGCTATCAACCAGAACGGGATCAAGAATCAATTTTTAACGCCTTATGTAAGGCTATAGAACAAGATCCCCAACGCTATCGACAGGATGCGCAAAGATTGCAAACTGTAGCTAAAGGTTTGCAAGTTAAAGATTTAATTGCGTGGCTAGGCCAAACTAGTTACTTAGATCGAGATGCTGACTTGCAAGCAAACCTGCAAGCGATCGCCAATAATCCTAACTTTAAATACAACCGTTTGTTCGCAATTGGTGTATTTTCGTTATTAGAACAGTCAGATCCCGAATTAGTCAAAGACGAAAAGCAACTCACTGAGGCGCTGAAAGCGATCGCTGCTGGCTTGCATCTTTCTGATGACAAACTCAACAAGGATTTGGAGTTATACCGTTCTAACCTAGACAAAATGGCGCAAGCGCTAGTGGTGATGGCAGATATACTCTCAGCCGATCGCAAAAAACGCGAGCAACGTAAACAACAATCAACTACCCCAGTTGCTCCCCCAAGTTCCAACGAATAGTTAGAATTTGGCAGTGATGAGTTAGGAGTTATGAGTGAGGAATTGTTAATAACTCCTAACTCCTAACTCCTAACTCTTAGCTTTAGACGCCCAATATTTTGTAGATTAAGCTGTTAATTATAGTCAGTGTAAATGCACCAATAACAGCACTCCAAATCCCGTAACGCAAGCGAAAGCCCTCTACTAACCAAGCCGCAATACTAAAACAAACCACAGCAATCATAAATGTGAAAATGCTGGATAATAAGTCCAATGTGAGTAGATTTGGTACTGCAAAAATGAGGCTTAAAATCGGTCTGACTATTGCTGTCACAATACCAAGCACTGCGGCAGAAAGAAACGCTTTACCAGGAGTATCAATTTCAACTCCCAAAGGCAACTTACTAATTATCAACAAGCTGATAGCTGTTACGACCCAAACAATTAAAAGCGTCACGATATTCATGCCACAACCCCTGATACTAATTAGTAATTTGTAATTAGGACACACTGAAAGACGCTTGATAGAAGCGCTTTTCAATCTGTTAACCTATTTGGACATCCTTTCCCAATTTGGTATGAAATGTGGATGGTAATTGGTGATGAATTGCTCAGTCTATAGGTGGAAAAATCTTTAAAGCTCAACCAATTATTTGTAAATTAGCAGTTTTTTTTTATCTAGCCGAGATTTGTTATAGATATCTTTAGGTTTCGCAAAAGGCTTGAAGAGGGAATGGGGAGTAATGAGTGGAAGACAAGGAGAATAACCCATTCCCAATTCCCCATTCCCCTATCTCATCTTTTAAGAGGAGGTTGGGTTTGTTTGGGTGCTAAAGGCGCTTGAGGCGCTGGTGAGTTAGGAACCACGGGAGAAATACCAGGATTGATAGGATTGATGCCTTGCCCAGTTGGAGGCTGAGTGATGCTAGGAAAAGGTACAGAATTAGGTGCTAAGGGGAATTTTGGGGTAATATTCCCTTCAGGATTGATGCCTGGAACTGGTGCAGCACCAGGATTGATTGGGAAAGAGGGGACAGTAGGCAGGTTAGGTGAGTTTATGGATGGTTGAGATGGGCCAGGAATAATTCCCAAAGAAACGCGATCGCCCCCTACTTGTCGTAGCAAGTCTAATGTCTCAATCACATCATTGTAAGTTGCGGTGCGCGAAGCATTCAGCACGACAACCGCACTGGGGTTGGCTTGCAGATACTGTTTTAAGCTCTGTCTCAAATCTTCCTGTTTTACAGGCTGTTTTTCTATGTAAGTATTGCCAACGGCATCGATGGTCACAATCACACTTCCACTCTGTGACGTTATTCCAGAGACTGTACTGGGGCTGGCTTTAGGCAAATCAACATTTATTGCCTGTTGCCGTGTAAATTGTAAAGCCGCTAATAAAAAAAATGTCAGTATACAAAAAACGACATCAATTAAAGGGATGATTTGAATTTGGACTTCTTCAATTGGAGTATGTAGATTAACTTTCATGTCTCACTCTCAAGCCTGGTTTGGGGGTTGAATTATTGATTATTAATTAGGTGTATTCGGGGGTTCAGGAGGTTCAGAAACTTTAGTCTTTCCTGGCTTGCGGGGTGGAGTGAAATTTTCTTGCACAATTGCTGATGTCCTATTGCTAAAGTCAGGAGGAGACTGGCGATAGAGCAATTCCATCTCATTCCCTGCCTTCCGAAAAACTTTGACTTGGTTGACTACAAAACTTTGAAATAGGCGGTAAAATACCAAACTAATGATGGCAACTATTAGCCCACTTGCCGTACTAATTAAGGATTCACCAATACCAGTAGTCACCCCAGCAGTAGATTCAGTTCCCAAATCGCCAATCCGAATTGAGCGCAGAGAGTGGATTAAACCCAAAACTGTTCCCAACAATCCTAGCAACGGCGCTAGGGCAATCACGGCTTCTAAAAGTTTTTCGCCCCTTCGCATCCCAGCTAATTCGTCTTCTGCCGTAGCCTCCAGTGCTAGTCGAAAGGTTTCCGCATCACTTTTGGCAAAACGTAGAGGGGCGTAGAGAAAACGCCCGACAGGCTGATGGCTGGCTTGTTTTGCGATGTCCGCAGCTAGTTCCCAATTATCCTGGGCAGCATCCAGGATGCGATCAACTATTTGCTTTTCCTGAGTCAAAATTCGCAGCCAGAACCACAAACGCTCGAAAATCACACTCAAAGCCAGAATCGACAGAACTAGCAATGGCCACATCGCTGGCCCACCCTTGTAAAACAAATCTAAAATATCCACTGTTTAAGTTTCCTCCCTCCACGACTAAAGCAAATGTGTTAAGGCATTTTAATTCTAGAGATTAATGCAAAATGAGGGACTTCCAAAATATAAATTTCTCGAAAACCTAAAAAAACAGTGTGAGTATGACGTATTTGACTAAAACTGCTTTACAAACTTGCTGCTGGGTAAGCAATTGAATCATAGACCGATAATTTTTGGCATACTTTTGCTAGACTTCCTTGTAATACCAATTTGAAAATAAGAATGCAATACATAGATAAGACCCCACCAAACCCTCCCCAAGGCTTCAGGGAGGGTGCGTGTCAGTGAGGGTGGGGTGTTTGGTCGCAAACATTTTTTGAATTGATATAACCTAAAGTTTCACCACAGAATATTTTCACGTAAAGGAGAACAAATTTTGGCAGCAGTCCGAGTCCGCCAGCATGTTAATCCACTTGGTAAAAAGTATCAAACACCAGCAAGTCCCCAAGACTTAGAAAAAATTTATGCAAAGCCAAATCAACCACTACATTTAGATATTGGCTGTGCTAAGGGGCTGTTTTTGTTGAATATGTCCAAGATAGAACCTAACTGGAATTTTCTCGGCTTGGAAATTCGGGAACCGCTGGTGGTGGAGGCGAATAAGTTACGTTCTGAGCTAGGTTTAACAAACCTGCACTATTTATTTTGCAATGTGAATAACTCGCTGCGTAGGCATAGCCCGCCGCAGGCATCGCTTTTATCTTCCCTCCCTCCAGGAAGTTTACAACGCGTTACAATTCAATTCCCCGATCCTTGGTTTAAAACCCGCCATGCTAAACGTCGTGTAGTCCAACCAGAACTAGTGGCAGACTTAGCTAATTATCTCGCGGTTGGAGGATTGGTATTTCTGCAATCAGATATGGAATTTGTTGCTGTGGAAATGCGCGATCGCTTTGCTGCTAATTCAGCTTTTCAGAAAGTTGGTACAGAAGAATGGTTAGCCGAAAATCCGCTACCAATCCCCACAGAACGAGAAATAGGTACGCAAAAAAAGGGTGAACCTGTTTATCGAGCTTTGTTTGAAAGGGTGAAGAGTACTGACTAGAGATGTTAAAATATCAATTTTGTCCCACAATTCCGAATTGCAAGTTTTATTGATTAGCCTTAAGACTATTTAGTAATCTAGACTTAAGCCTTACTTGTTATCTTGTCGTTAGATATTGCCCATCATTTGGAAAAGTTTTGGGGACATAAATATTTTATTAAAGGTTCAAATTTTATTGAAATACTATCTAGATAATTGGTGCAAAAGTTTGTTTATACCTAGAGGAATTGATAAATAAATAGTTTTAAGTGAAAGGAGCGATTTATTAGTTTGTGACATAAAAGTTTTATTTAGGTCTAGTAAAAAGTTGTAAAACATAGTTAAATCATTTTCCTCATCCCTAGAATATAGAAAGATTAGGTAATTACACTACTTAGTGATTAAGCCTATATCTAGTTATATATTCTGAGGAAAAGTAAAATGGAAAGGAATAAAAAGAATTCAGATATTAAATTGGACATTAGCAACCTGATTGATAATGCTGTTAACAATGCTGTAGCACGACGGAATCTAGCTGAGGATTCAGAAGATGCTTTACTAACTCTGTCTGATGAAGAAATGGCAAACGTTGCAGGTGGTTTAGCAACTGCTTCTCTTCTGAAAGGGCCGACCATTGCAGGTGGTATTTTTGTGAAAGAACCGATTACTTGTGGAATAATTGCACAAAATCCGAACTTGAGCGCACAAGCCTTTTAAGTTGCTAGTAACTATTAAACTCTTGGACATTTAATTTGCTTATTTAGGTTGATGGAGAGGAGTTTGACCCGAAATTATCTGTCAATCTCCATCAGCTTAAAAATACAATTCACTATAGGTTCAATTTATGGAAGACATCGCTACCGAAAAGACTACACTTTGCCCTAGTGCAAGACCAGAATGGCAGGACAGTGTTGTTTTCGGCGTCGTTGGTGGTACAGTCACAGAACCCCGCGTAGCTTATCTTAAGCACCCCCAAGCTGTCACAGATGAACTGATAGCAAAGGCTAGTCCAGTAACACCCACTGAAATTTTTCGGACGGCTGCACCCTGTGCAACTAAGGGTTGTCAACATTTTGATGGTAAAGATTGTCGTTTAGCAATGCGAGTTGTAGAAAATTTGCCGACGGTAGTAGAGGATCTACCACCTTGTTCCATACGCCGAGATTGCCGATGGTGGGAGCAGGAAGGCAAGGCAGCTTGTATGCGTTGTCCACAAGTTATTACAGATAACTACAATCCCTCTGAATTACTACTTAAAGTGGCGACACCGACTGTTAGTTAAGCAAAGCTACAAAGTTTATTGAAGTAATTTAAGGAGAATATCATGTCAATGAACATTCATCAGAAATATCTCACAAGTCAAATTGAAATTACGAACTTGATTGAAGAAGCTGTTGTGAATGCATCAGCAAGACGAAAACAAGGTTTAGATGCACAAGAGCCGCTATCAGAATTGTCTGAAGAAGAACAGAAAAACATTACGGGTAGTGGAGTAGCAACAAATGTGAGAGATGCGATAATTTTATTAGGCGGCTATCTACTGGGTTAGTACTGCTGCGCGTAATTTGTAATTTATATACCGCAGACATTTGATTAATTTGGAATGGATGGTTTATTTTCAATGTGCGCTACTAGTTTTAATAATCCTTGCAAAACAGCCTGTGGTAGTAACTCAACTACCACAGTTTTCTATACATCAAAATTGTTTGATATATTAAAAAGTTATGACAAGAAATTTTTGGGCTAGTTCCTGGGGATGGGTTAAAGTTTTTTGCTCTATATCAACATTATGATAGCTTGGGGCAGGCGAGCGCCCAATTGGGTAATGCTGTAATGCCCTCTTGTCTCACCCACAATGATTTGAAACTAAATAATATTCTCCTGTACAAAGATTGGCAGGATTCCAGTAACAATATTGTCCGGCTAATTGATTGGGAACGCTCGAATTTATATGAATGTAACTCCTGAAGGTGCTGTGGCGGTGATGGGAAGTTTAACAAAAGGACTGAATGAGTTAGCAATTCCTTTCAGTTTCAAGGTTTTGTATAACCCCAAAGAATACTAACGCTACGATTCAGGTGTGCTTTACTTTGACAAGAGAGACTATGAAGTTGTTAAGCAAGTTTTAAAAACTGTTTATCAAGAACACAAATTGCATTTTAAGTCAGAAATTCCTTTATTTACCAAACAACTAGCACTAGGGTTGGGGTTGGCAGAAGAACCAGACCAAAAATTTGCTGTTCAAGAAAGTTTTGGCATGAATCGCTGTCAGATTGTGGCGAATGGGTCACTGGAAGCTTGGCAGCAAGGAGATGACTCGCTAGAGGCAAGAATGCAGACTATCCTTGGGCAATTTTCTCGTTTAGGGATTGACTTGCAGCGCCCTTATCTTAATGCTAATTCAAAGAATATTTATTAGTAATTCTATTGATTAAGCAGGATTGTTTCTTTGGTATTAGGAACTGCGATCGCATCACGTAGGCAGTTGAGCTTTGCTTCTTGTTCTGGAGTGATGTTGAAGTTCTGTCGCTTGGTTTCTACGGTTTCTGGATTAGATGATATCGGCGTGGTCATGTTACCTCATAACTAGGAATCAGCTTGGTAAGTACAATATGAGTATATCAGACTCATTAAATTGATATAATTGATGCGAGCTTGATGCGCTCGCATTTTTGGTAATCCAACCATTTAATATCTGTAGATCAGCGTAGAGTTTGGATGCCAACGTAGAGGCTGTGGAAAGCGATCGCGCAGTTTGCAGTACGTCTCACCTGAGTGAGACTGTAGCCAATAGCATGGGTCTTCCTGCTACTGCCACAATGAAATAGCCTTAAATTTTTATCGTTCAGTCTAAGAGAATTCTTGGGCTGATTTTCTATTGCTTTTTATAATTTTTATAAATGAAGTAAGCAAGAAAGAAAAAGGACATAAATATTTTATCTATATCATCAAAAATTAAATAATTTATTTAAATAAATATAATATTTTTATTTTTTGAAAGATAACATATAAAAGTTGATAATAAACAAACATTTAACTGCATTATTTATGGCACCTTATTTAATGATATAAACCTTGAAATACTAAATGAAATAACAGATTATGGTAATGGGATAAGGCAATTAAAATCTTAATCTCAAACGAAATAAACTTAGTTGGTAGGAGATTTCTAAATGAGTAGTATTACAGTTTCCGATCTACACTCTACCGATATTAGCCTGTTCGGTAATTCTGAAAGCTTCTTGAAGGACTTGTCTTATAAAGACTCCAATGAAGTGTATGGTGGCAGTGCTGCTTACGCACTTGGTTACGCAATCGGTTGGCTCATTGGTCATCTTTAGTCTTTCCAATTAGCTTAATAATGATCTAAGGTTAACTGTAAGTTGTCAATAGTTTCAATTAGCTTAAAAGGTAATTAGATTATGAAAGCGACGATCCAAATTGGAGACATTGATTCAGGCTATTTAGCCGAGCTAACTAACGAAGAAGCGAGTCAATTATTTGGCTCAGGCTGGTGGGCAGATTTTTGGCGAGGTGTACATGATGGTTTGGCAGATTCCCGCTAAAATTGTGGATACTGGTATTCTACATTAAACTAGATAGATAAGAGGAGAATACAATATTTTGTTCTTCTCTTTTTTTTATTAAAACTTCAGCGATTCAAAGCCTGATTCCAACCAAAAAAATTTTGCTTAGGAGTACATTTAAAAATGGTTAACATTGCAATATCTGACCTACGTGCCATCGGTACTAACTTGTCCCTGGATTCTAAAATGCTTCTCAATGACTTAACGGAGCAGGAAATAGTAAATGTCTAGGGTGGCTTGCATATCCATATCGAAATTGGGGGGGGTAGTACTACTTTGCATTGGGGGTAAGCACTAGTTATAAACACATGAAATTTCTATAAATTCTAACTATTAGAAGTAATGTTTAGACGGTAGCCCAAGGTGATAAGTCTTGGGCTGCTTGTTAAAAGTCTATTTTATTTCAACTTGAGTAATTTGTTGCTTTAGCCATTCCTGGAACAAATCTAAGCCAATTTTATGGCGTAGTACATTATCCAATTGAGGTTGAATAATTTCCTCTACCAAAATCAGATGTACTCCCGAAGATGTAACTATAGGTTTGAGAAGTTGGGGAGGCTTTGCAGCAAAAACAGCAGCACAAATTTCCGGCTTTATATTTTTGCGATGCACTATCCCCCGATATCCTCCTTTGCGACGTAATTCCGTATCCTGGATGTATTTGTGAGCAACATCATAAAAACTTATCTCACCTTCCTTAATGGCATAGAAGAGTTCTATTGCCAAGTCTTGATCATCCAGAACAACCTCATACATGACCACAGCAGTATAATCTAGTTGATTTTCAAAGAAATAGGGTTCAACTTTATCTGCAAACAGATGAGCAGCTAACTTCCCAGAAATGACGGTGCTGTAGACAATTTCTTCATAATCATCTATACAAAGACCATGTTTTTCTAACCACGCCCAGGTATCATTAGCACTATTTAGTTTGTTCATTATCCGCATTTGGTCTGCTGCTTTTTGCAATTCTTCAGTCTCTACTTTTATACCTGCTTCGGCTGCGGCATTTGCAATAACCTTACGGGTAACAATCCCCTCAATGAACTCAGGAACTTTGCAAGATAGCTTAACTTGAGAAAGAATATCTTCGTTGGTAATAGTGATAGTTCGTGACATGATCTTTTTCCTAAGTAGATAGACAACATTAAATGTTTTTCGCTGAGAGGGGAGCTTTCCGCCTCCTTTGCTTACTTGTAAGGTGGTTAAGTTTAGGAATGTATAAGTGGCGCGAAATTACTACAATTTCACACCGCCCTGCTGCAACTTCTTAAATGGATCAAGCAGAAAATCAATAATCCGACGCTGGCGCACAATTACCTCAGCTGTCGCTGTATCTCCAGGACGCAAGGCAATACATTTGTTAGCCGAGGGAATACAATTTTGTTTTAGGGCAATTTCTAAGTCATAAGCTGCCACCTTCCCATTAGATGTATCCATTTCTATCGTAGTAGGAGAAATATCTAATAATTCTCCTTCCACTATTCCATAATCCTGAAATGGATAAGCATCAAACTTTAACTTGACTGGCAATCCTCTTCGCAAAAAACCACTCTCAGTTGTCGCCATTTGCGCCCGAATTATTAAAGGCGAACCTTGGGGTGCAATTTCCGCAATCATTCCTCCAGGTTGCACTACAGACCCAGCCCTTTGTATTGGTAACTGAAACACTCTACCATTCACGGTGGCTCTTAACTCTCGTTGTCCTAACTGAAACTTTAACGAGACAATCTGACTCTTACTTTGAGCAATTTCTGCCTGAAGCGTAGTAATGTCTGTCTCCAAATTCTTCTGTTGCTCGTCGATTTTTAACAGAGCCAGTTTGCTGGAACGAGTTAAGGTCTGATAACTCCTTTCCTGTTCTTTCAATCGCAACTGTGCCTGCTCAATATCTGCATTTGCTTGCCGAATAGTCCGCTCATAACTACTCTGTTGTTCTACCAAACGTAATTTAGCCTGCTGAATATCTGACTGATTTTGTTCGTACAACTGTTGTTTGTCTTTAGCTATATCTTGCTTCTGGACAACATTAATTTCTGGAACAACCCCTGACTGCCAAAGACTGCGATAGCGTTCAACTTCCCGCTCGGTACTCGCTAAACTACTGTTTACTAACTTATTAGCAGTTTGACTATGCTCAAGAGTTTGCCGTGCCTGATTGACTTGAGCTAATTTTTCGTCTTTTTGTAAATCATAGGAATTCCTCAGAGCATTCATATTCTGTCGCGCTTGATCAATTTGAGCCTGCTTTTCTAACTGTTGAGATTGGTTTTGTTGCTGTTGAGTTGTCAAAGATACAACTAACTGACTTTTAGATGAATTTAACTGAGAAAGGCGATTTAATTGTCCCTCCAATTTATCCTGTGCCTGCCGCATTTCCACCTTAACTAATTCCGATTCCAACACCAATAAAGTCTGCCCAGCTTTAACGGAATCACCTTCCTTTACCCGAATTTCGGCAACAGTACCTGCCACAGCAGCATCGAGTCTAACCGTCTTTCCCTTTGGCTCAAGCCGCCCTCTTGCCGTACCCGTTTCATCCACCTTAGATAGCATTGCCCAAGGTAAAATGATTGAGACAAACACCACCAAAAAATACAGCAATCCTCTTGTCCAAACCTGGGGCAAGCTATCAAGTAAATCCTTGGTTGCGTCAGCCCAATCATCAGTTGATATAGCTGGTGTTTGCTCCCTTAAAACTTCCCCGTGCTGTTCTACCTCATAGATTTGGGTTTTAACCCTTCCATTTAATGTGTTTGGCATGATTTTTCCTAATATCAATTTTGGATTTTGGGAGACAACAAAAGCTTCTTCCTTATGTTCTTTTTTCACCCCGCAACATCCATCTGCTGATGATTGAGATAAAAATAATGTCCCCGCTTGGCCATCAACTCTTGGTGAGTCCCACTCTCAATCAACACGCCGCGATCTAGCACTAAAATCAAATCTGCATTCCGCACAGTTGAAAGGCGATGGGCGATTACTAAAGTGGTTCTGTCTTTGAGAATTGTGTTTAAATTCGTCTGAATAATCCTTTCTGACTCTGCATCCAGATGGGAAGTTGCCTCATCCAAAATCAACAGCTTAGGATTGCCTAACAACGCTTTAGCGATCGCAATTCTTTGTCGCTGTCCTCCAGACAACATCCCCCCTCCTTCACCAATCTGGGTTTCATAACCCATAGGTAATTTTTTAATAAACTCATCGGCACCCGCCAATCGCGCCGCCTCAATAATCTCTGCTAAAGTTGCCCCAGGATGTGCCAAGCTAATATTTTCCCGAATCGTTCCGCCAAACAAAAAGGTATCTTGGTCAACTACCCCAACCTGCTCACGTAGAGAACGCAACGAAAGACTGCTAATATCCTGCTCATCAATCAACACTTTGCCATCTGTGGGGGGATATAACCCCAAAACTAGCTTAGAAATTGTGGTTTTACCCGAACCACTCCGTCCCACCAGAGCAACCATTTGTCCACTGTGTACTTCAAAACTGAGATTTTCTAAAACGTTGATATCACTTTCAGGGTGATAGCGAAACGTCACGTTGTCAAAGCGAATGTTACCTTGAATAGGTGGTAAAGATTGCCGTGCCTGATGCTGCAAATCCTCTTCTGGTTCCGCATCCAACACATCATTAATGCGTTCCACCGCAATCACCACTTCTTGCAATTGATTCCACAAAACTGTTAATCGTTGGAAGGGTCTAATAATATTTCCCAATAGCATATTAAATGCCACCAATTGCCCAATAGTTAGCTGGTTGTGAATCACTTGGTACGCCCCAAACCACAGCAATACGGTAGTTACCACTGCTTCAATTGTGTTGCTGAATATTTGCAGGCGATTGCTGATAATTTGCCCGGAAAAGTTAGTTTTTATTTCCTTACTTAATAACTCTTCCCAATGCCAACGAACTGTCTGTTCCACTGCTGTGGATTTAACTGTTCGCACACCAGAAAGGGCTTCAATCAGATAGCTACTTTCATTAGCAACAGCATTAAATATTTCTCTAGATATCTTTTGTAAAAAAGGTGTAGCAATCAATGCTAGCAGGAAAAAAGGCGGTATAATCACCAACACCAACAACGCCATTTTCCAACTGTACCAAAACATCAATCCTAAATAGATAAAGACAGTGACTAAATCTAGCAGGATGGACAACGCCTCACCAGAGAGGAAGCGTTGAATTTTGCGGTTTTCCTGTACACGAGAGATAATATCCCCCACATAACGGGACTCAAAGTAACTCAAAGGTAGCCGCAAGGTATGGCGAATAAATCCCACAATTAGTGCTAAATCGAGCTTATTCGCCGTGTGGTCTAACAGATATTGCCGCAACCCTGTCATCGCCACACGGAATAAACTAAAAATCAGTAACCCTAACCCCACTGCCGTTAAGGTTAGTTCAGAACGCTGCACCACTACGCGGTCTAAAATTAATTGGGTAAATAAGGGAGTAACAAGTCCAAATATCTGGATAAATAAGGAAGCAACAAACACTTCTAGCATTACTAAAGAGTGAGGCTTGATTAATTCAAAGAATTGCCAAAAGGGGGTAGAAGTCTCTTTAGTATCCTTGAGCATTGCTGTCGGTTGCAGCAGCAATGTGTAACCAGTCCAGTTGGCTTTAAATTCGGCGTGGCTAAGGGTGCGTTGACCAATGGCGGGGTCGGCGACAATGACGTGTTTGGGGGTAATTTCATAGACAACAATGTAGTGCTTACCTTCCCAGTGGGCGATCGCAGGCAATTTTTGCTTCGCTAATTGGTCAAGACTCGCTTTCACAGGCCGCGTGGCAAACCCAATACTTTCCGCTGCTGCCGATAACCCCCGCAGTGACGAGCCATTGCGGTCAACATTGGCGATATCCCGCAGGCGATTGACACTAAAGTTTTTCCCCCAATAGCGAGACACCATCACTAAACAAGCTGCACCGCAATCCGATCCACTCTGTTGGGCAAAAAACGGATAACGCCGAATCACACGCTGTAATAAATGCCCGACTCGCTGCGTGGAGTTGGGAAAATAGGCTTTGCTAATCTTTTTCTGGCGTGGCTCTATTGCTGGCGTTGACAAAATCTTTGTTTCATGCAGTGGTTTTGAGTCAGATGGCAATACTGGGGAATTATCGGAGTCCACCTGTTGGGGATTACAAGATAGCGCCTTAGCCCACAAATGCTCCCGAATTTGGGGATATCTAGCCATCAATGGCCATAACACTTCACCTGGAACAAAGCACAGTTGTAAGTTTACTGAAGCCCTGGCAGCGTAAGGTTTAAAGTCACCCTCCTTAAATAAGGTAAATTCCCCAAATGATTCACCTGCCTCTAAAGTGGCGATTAATTCATCGGCGCTATCCAGTAACCTTACTTTGCCTGCGATCGCAATATAAATTCCTGGTTGGACATCAGTTCCTTGCCAGAATTTGCCGACTTTCGGGTTAATAAATTTAACTTGTTGAAGATAGTGTTGAAATTCCTCTGTCGAAAGAGAATAACCCAGAGTATTGTTGAACTGTTCCAGAGAAATCAACTGAGCAGATATATCTTGCGCCATAAATGTCTGAATCCTTTCCTAATTTTGGAAAGTTAATAGAGAAAAATTCGGTATCATCTGGAATAGCTGCCGATTTGAGATCGCTAATCAAAATTTTGGGACTCTTAGTCTGCTCATTGCTGTTTCCTTCAGAATTGCTGGGTTTTGGTAGTGTGGATAATCCCATCTGTTTGAGCAGTCGCTTGATATGGCGATCGCTCACCTCAATCCCAAATTCTTTCGCTAGATGTTTCACCAGCCAGTTAGCTGTCCATCGCCTAAAAGCATAGCCATGCTCGCGAGGACTACTTTTAATCAGTTCTTTCAAACGTTCTAAATACTCGTCATTTATTGCCTTCGGGCGACCAATGGGGCAATCTTGCCATTGGTGCGCCATTCCTGTCCGGGCTATGTGCATCCAATGCCTTGCTGTTGCTGGGCAACACCCCAAAATTTGACAAATTTCAGTTTGGGTTTTTCCCTCATCTGCCAACAATATGATTTCAATACGTTGTCGGTAAGATTCAGGTAAACTTTTTTCCAAACTTGCTAACAGTAATTTACGCTGAAATGATGTTAAATACTTACTGTTAGTTACATTTATGTATCTTGTTTCAATTTTCATTTGACAGTCCGACATATACGTATAATTAACTAGATTTGTGGATAAACAAATGTCTTCTGAACGATGCATGATTTTGCAATATCTCTACTTATAGAGATATTGCAAAAGCTAATTTTTTTGCAACTGTAATACTTGTTACTATTTGTTTTTTATTTTATGCAAAAAATAATTAAGTTAAGTAATATGTTTTACAACTGTTTTTAAGTATCCCTTTTCTAAGCCTAGATTAGGCTACAAATCCAATTCGTAAATTCCGAAAATAGTCGTTAAATTTTAGTAAACTTTTTGTAAAAATAAATTTCTCGTGAGCAGAGAAAAAAGCTATAACAGAGTCGCCATTACCACAGATGAAAATTCGTTTGGGAGATCGTATACGTAACGGCCTGCTTGTGATTTGAAAAGTCTAACAGTAGCTAAAGTTACATAGCGATAAGAAATGTGAAACAGATCTGATTAAACAATTCTATATATGTGTAGCTATGTTAACAAACAGAATTCAGGAGTCAGGAGCCAGAATGGGCTAAACGCCCCGCTACCGCTAACAGAATTGAATTCTGTGTGACACTTCTCTACGAGAAACTTTGCGTAGCTTGCTTCCACGTTCGCGTAGCGTCCCGTAGGGAAGTGGTATGACAAGCTCAGTTACTACTGGCGGATAGTGCAGCGATCGCACCAGAGCAGCTTGATTCTGACCGGAGGCGGAGCGTCTCCGGCTCCGCTCCTGAATTCTTCTTTAAT
The DNA here is from genome assembly GCF_017114995.1 of Nostoc sp. NMS9. GTDB lineage: Bacteria > Cyanobacteriota > Cyanobacteriia > Cyanobacteriales > Nostocaceae > Nostoc. Next base: position 15,981 of record NZ_JABXKL010000077.1, read on the forward strand.
CAAATCCAAGAGTTGAACCACATTCGCAGCTTATAACCGTCAGGAGAGAGGGGTAAACCCAAATAAATAGGCATCCAGAAAATAAAAGCAGCCAGAATTATAAAAGTAATGGTGACACCTAGCACCCGGAGTTGTTGATAATAACTACAAAGACACCGATCAACAAACCAAGCGATCGCTAAAAATACAAACACTACTGCACACATATAGTGGTAGATAAAAACGCACCTTGTCACTTTCACCCAAGGTAATAAGTTAGCAGCATAATTTATAACTAAATATAAGGCAATCCAAGTATCAATACTCAGGGTTGCAGGCATAGAAAAACGCTTTTCTCTCACCCAAGGAATTACTGCTTGTAACACCAGCATCCCTACTAAAAACAACATGGCGGCGACACCAAACCACCACAAAAATGGATTGCCCATTGCATGGACATCATAAATAACTTGTCCAGCACCAGCAGGTAAAGGCGGGCCCATCACAGGTAACGGTTCAGTGATACTTTCAGCCGTTTGATAATAATATGCCATTGGTCGAGTCATCAAAGGCCATTTATACCAAGCAGCACAGTAAGGATGCACGTTAGGACTATTACCACCTAAATGTAAGTGAAACTTCAAAATTTGCTGATGTACTGCAATAAATCCATAAGTTTTATCTAGTTGAAGGTGAGGAATCCAGATGATGCTGTAGATAAAAGCTGGGATAATTCCTAGATAAAACAGCATCTGAAAAATATTGAGCTGAGTCAAGTTTTGTAGTGGTGTCTGAGATGAAGGGGATGAGGAAGATGAGGGAGAATAAGTACTAACCTCTGACTCCTGATTTCTGACTCCTGACTCCTGATTTCTGACTCCTGCCTCCTGCCTCCTGCCTCCTGCCTCCTTCAATGAAGAGGATCTAAAAAAGAATTTGAAGTTAGGAAAAGAATATGTTAAATGAATTACCCAAGCTGCTATCCAAATTAGATAAGCACCTGATAGGAACCATAAACCGTTCCACTTAGTACCGACTGAGGCACCAAAACCAATGCCAGCAAAAACTAACCAAAAAGAACGTTGCCGATTTTGGTTATCTAATGCCAATAATAAAAACCAGTGCCCTAATAAACCAAAAATGACGATATAAATATTACTTAAAGCATACCGAGACTCAACTAGAAAAATACCATCACAAGCTGTGAATAATCCTGCAAGTATTGCAAAGGTACGACGATAACTTAACTGATAAGCGATCGCAGCCACAACTACAGGAATAAATGAGCCAGTAAGGGCATTGAACCAACGATAAGTCCAAGGCGATCGCAATGAACCTGTCAGCCCATTTACCGTATCGTGCCAAAAAGGAATGTGACTGCCAATCCAAATGCCGATGCCAATCATATATTGACTCAGCGGTGGATGAGCATTAAAAAATGGCGTATGCGTAAGATAATTATTACCAAATTTGGCAAAGTAAACTTCATCAAATACCAGAGTGTTGAATCGCTCCAGTCCCCAAAACCGTAAGGCAAGTGAGAGAATAAATACACTCACCATCCCAATTCGGAACCACTTTTTAGTCATTTGTCATTAGTCATTTGTCATTGGACATTAGTTATTCTTTCTTCCCCTGCTTCCCCTGCTCTCCCTGCCCCCTGCTCCCCTTCCACTCTTCAGGTGCATCTAGTTGGAACAGGAGTAGCTCAATACCGTAATACTTATTTGTAGTCCCTATTGGTTTCATACCCAGTCTTTGAGTTACACGGATTGAAGCATGATTTTCTGGCTTCACTACGGCATAAATCACTGGTAAGTTCAAAACACTAAATCCGTAATTGAGCATAACTCGTCCGGCTTCTGTTGCATACCCTTTACCCCAAGAAGCTCGCCGCAAGTGCCAGCCTACTTCATAATCTTGAGTGGGTAAACCATCTTTGTCGGGCAATTGTTTAAGAAGGATAGTTCCCACAATTGTTGTACTTTCCTTTTCAACAATTGCCCAAGATCCAGTACCATTGTTGCGTTGGTGCGTTCGCTCGATACCTTCAATCAAGCGCTGACGCTGTGACTCAATACTTGTGACGCGAGAAGTTTTACCAAGAAAGCGCGTCACTTCAGAATCGCTGTACATTACAAAAGCTTGATCGGCATCGCGTTCGGGTATCCAACTGCGAACGATCAAGCGTTCGGTTTCCAAAAGATTTGTCATCTTGTTTTTGGTTAAAATAGGAGCGATGCCTGCGGCGGGCTACGCCAACGCTTTTCAACATATCACTCCTGCTGATTGTACTAGTCCTAAATCAACTACAAACCATCCTACGGATGTTTTTACTCAGGACTCTCGACTTTTGCCACTTCCAGCATCGTCTTTAAAACTGAATCTGGATTCAGACTAATCGAGTCAATTCCCTGTTCCACCAAAAACTGAGCAAATTCTGGATAATCGCTGGGTGCTTGCCCACAAATGCCGATTTTGCGATTATATTTTTTTGCAGCCTTTATAGCCATTTTCACCATCTGCTTAACAGCTGGACTGCGTTCATCAAACAATCTCGCTACCAACGCCGAATCCCTGTCTATCCCCAGTGTTAGCTGAGTTAAATCATTAGAACCAATCGAGAAGCCATCAAATACGTCAGCAAAGTCCTCAGCCAGAATAACATTACTGGGCAACTCACACATCACATAAATCTGCAAGTCGTTAACACCCTGCTTTAAACCATTTTTTGCCATCTCTGCCAAAACTAAACGTCCCTCATCGGGAGTACGACAAAAAGGAATCATCGGGATAACATTCGTCAAACCCATTTCTTCCCGTACCCGCTTGATGGCATGACATTCTAGGGCAAAAGCTTCTCTGTAGCCTTCATCATAGTAACGCGCCGCTCCTCGCCAACCTAACATTGGGTTTTCTTCATTAGGTTCAAACTGTCGCCCACCTAATAAATTGGCATATTCATTACTTTTGAAATCTGACATTCGGACAATCACGGGTTTTGGATAAAATGCCGCCGCAATTCTCCCTATACCTTGGGCTAATTTATCTACAAAATACTGTGGTTTATCGTCGTAAAGTGAGGTAATGTTAGCAATTTTAGCTTTGACAAATTCATCTTTTAATAATTCATAGTGAATCAACGCCATTGGATGAATTTGGATTTGGTTAGCGATGATAAATTCTGTCCGCGCTAAACCTACGCCATCGTTGGGAATTGCCGATAAACTCAATGCTTCTTGGGGATTACCAACATTCATTAAAATTTGAGTGCGGGTGCGCGGTAAGTTTTCTAAAGGAACTTCTTCAACTTCAAAAGGTAATAAGCCTGCATAAACTTTTCCCTCTTCCCCTTCAGCGCAAGAAATTGTTACCTCTTGACCAGGTTTCAAGATTTCCGTAGCATTGCCGCATCCGACGATCGCAGGTACACCCAATTCTCGCGCGATAATTGCTGCATGACATGTGCGGCCTCCAGAATTGGTGACAATTGCACTGGCGCGTTTCATAATTGGTTCCCAATCGGGATCGGTTCTCTCTGTCACCAAAACTTCCCCAACTTGGAACTGGTCGAGTTTCTGAACATCTAAAATTAGGCGTACTTTTCCTTGACTAATCGCTTCCCCAATCGCACTTCCCGTAATCAGAGGGATTGGGGATTGAGAATCAGGGAGTGAAGAGTGGGAAGATTTTTCCCCATTCCCTATTCCCCATTCCCTATTCCCCAATACCAACCGATAACTCCGCAACACATTTCCCTTCTTCTGTGACTGGACGGTTTCGGGACGCGCTTGCACAATAAAAAGTTGGTTAGTAATTCCATCTTTTGCCCACTCGATATCCATTGGAGTGAAAATGCCGTGGACTTGGGAATAATGGTCTTCAATTAAACATGCCCAACTTGCTAGTTGTAAAATCTCTTCATCACTCAGAGCAAATTTACCTCTTTCGCTGGGCGAAACCGAAACATTTTTCGTAAACTTGGAGCCGTCATCATAAATCATTTTCAGTTCTTTGCTGCCCAATTTTTTATCGATAATTGGGCGGAAACCAGCTTTTAAAGTTGGTTTAAAAACATAATATTCATCGGGATTTACAGACCCCTGGACAACATTTTCACCTAAACCGTAGGCGGCTGTAATTAGTGCCGCATCCTTAAAGCCTGTTTCTGTATCAATGGAGAACATCACCCCAGAGGTTGCTAAGTCAGAGCGCACCATTTTTTGTACACCCACAGCCAGAGCAATGCTAAAGTGGTCAAATCCCTTGGTGTGGCGATAAGAAATGGCGCGATCTGTAAATAGAGACGCAAAGCATTTATGACAAGCTGCTAAAACACCTTCGACACCGACAACGTTGAGGTAAGTTTCCTGCTGTCCAGCAAAACTAGCATCGGGAAGGTCTTCAGCAGTGGCACTGGAACGGACTGCCACATCTGTGTCTGTATGGTATCGTTCACAGAGACTATGGTATGCTGTGGCGATCGCCTCACGCAATTCTACAGGAAATGGTGTGTGGATTAATAGCGATCGCGCTTTTTTGCCGCGTTCTCGTAAATTTTTGACATCTTCAACATTCAAGTCAGCAAAAAGTTTGCGTAGCTTTGCTTCTAACCCCGCTGATTGAATGAAATGACGATAAGCGTAAGCAGTAGTGGCGAATCCGGTGGGAACATTAATGCCTTTGGGTGTTAGCTGTTGAATCATTTCCCCTAGCGAAGCATTTTTACCACCAACTACTGGTATATCAGCAATCCCAATTTCATTAAACCAGAGAATGAGCGATCGTTCTTGGGCAGATAGAGACAAAGTGCTTTTAGATACTGTAGTCATAAATATTACCTTTTAAGTTTATACTCAACTTGTAAGTGCATAACTGCTACTATATTTATTTTTCCCATATTCAACTTTAGATTTTTGGTTCTGTCGCGTAGTTTGATATTTGGCGATGAAATGCCAATTTATAAGCAATAAAAATTAATAATTATTCAGTTTAATAACTCGCTTAAAATACCGGATGTAATAAATTATGGCGCAGCTAGAACGACTCCTGAAAATGGCAGAAGATGAACTAACTGAATACAGCACTGATGCCCGCAAAATAGAAAAACTACGCCGTAAAATAGGTTTAACAGTATCGGTAACAGAACAGCAGCAAGTAAAAGAGGCATTACTTGTGACGATGAAATCTAATATAATCACCCAAGTTGTGGAAGAACAAAGACAAGCAGTAGCCTTACCATTTTGGGGAATTGCTGGATTGAGTTTGTTACTAGGAATTTCTTTAAATCAACCCATAGGCTTGTTAGCATCTGTCGTTGGAACTGTATTAGCTTACAGAATTCAGAAATGGGGTTGGAAATTGCAGGCAAATCGTTTATTATTACAAACATTGGAAGATATTGAAATGCGTATTACTCAACTCACTAAGTAACAATAAAGATGTATTTTATAGATAAATCATTTACATATAATTGTATTATAATGTACTCAGTAAGTAATTAATCACTTAATTTACATCTCGTAAGCACTTAACAATTCCTTTAGGATCACCATAGCAAAAAAATTAGATATTGGATTTAAGATTAGGTCTTTATTAAAAAAGACAGAAAGCAGAAGGCAGTCTTCCGTAAGCTCGAACAGCCCTCCGTCTTCATTCAATATCCTGGTTTGCAGGCAATAGACCTCTTGCATAAATCCAAAATAAGAACCCCACCCCGCCAAAGCTACGCTTTGTCTCCCCTCCCCGCAAGCGGGGAGGGGTTGGGGGTGGGGTGTTAGGGACTTTTGCAAGAGGTCGAATGAATGCTACATTACCTTTTGACAGCAGATATTGAACATAGCTACGGGTTGTCTCAACTTGGAAGTCCACGTTAAAGAGTTCACTTACAATAGCTGTCGCTTCGTATATTCGCATCTGGTGTACTTCGTCAGATCGTCTGTAGTGTTTCCCCACCTTATGGAAGTTGGTAATTCGGCAAGTCAAAGTTATTGGCTCTTGACCTCTGGCTTTTCAACTAATACTACCTAGCCTTTTCTTTTAGTAAATCCTTTAGTTGTAGTATCTTGTGCAACTAGAATAGCGAATTTGCCCAAAATTTTTTTGAATACTTTCCCTCAAAAGAGAAGAAGCTAGTTCTTCAACAGATACTTCTTTTAAAGCAGCAGCTTTAATTCAAGATTCTTGAGTTTCTTGACTGATGTAAATATTAGTACCAATCATTGTTAACTCTTTCTACTTTTTTACATGATCTCAAAGATCATCAGCAAAAATTTTAGTTATGTAATATTGGTTTTCCTTTCTGTAATCAACTAACGAGATCGGCGATCGCCTCTGAAGCAGGGACTACAGCTTCAGGCTGATAGCGGATGCCAGCTTGCTTGAAGCGATGTAAAGCTTCACCCAAGCGATCGCAGTCTGCAATCAAACTGATCCTGACATAACCCTCACCTGCAATCCCAAAGGCATTACCTGGGGTAAGAACAACGCCAGTTTGCTGCAACACGTTCAGGGCAAAATCTGTGGAACCAACACCAACGGGACACTTCACCCAAAGATACATCGTTGCCTTGGTTTTGGGGATATCCCAACCTAACTCTCCTAACCCGTGAATGAGGAAATCGCGGCGGGTACGGTAGCGTTGTTGTACCTCGTGCAAATACACATCTGGCAGTTGCAAAGCTGTTTCGGCTGCTGTTTGCAATGCTGCAAAAATGCCGTAATCCAAGTTAGTTTTCAGCGTCCGCAAACCTTGAATTATATGGCGGTTCCCCACGACAAACCCGACGCGCCAACCAGCCATATTGTAGGTTTTAGATAAGGTGTGAAATTCCACACCAATATCTTTCGCACCAGGAATTTCTAACAAGCTAGTGGGTTGATAACCATCAAAAGCTAACTCGGCGTAACACAAATCATGCACCAGCAAAATTTCATATTTGCGGGCAAAGGCGACGATTTCTTCAAAGAATTCGCGCGGGGCGGTAGCGGCGGTAGGATTGCTGGGATAGTTAAAATAAAGGATTTTAGCTTGTTTGGCAACCTCGTCAGGAATAGCAGCTAAATCAATTAACCAGTCATTTTCGGGTTTGAGAATCAAACTGTGGATTTTGCCACCAGCTATCGCCGGGCCCCGAAAATGTGCCGGATAAGCCGGGGAAGGAACCAGAACTAAATCACCGGGGTTAACGTAGGCGAGTGCTAAATGGGTTAATCCTTCTTTAGAACCCAGCAATGGCAAGGCTTCGCTATCAGGATCGAGAACCACATCATAACGGCGATGATACCAGTTAGTGATGGCACGGCGGAAACTAGCTGTGCCCTCAAAGGGTGGATAACCGTGATTGGCAGGATCTTTTAAAGCTGCGATCGCCGCTTCTACTACTGGTGCTGGCGTTGCACCATCGGGGTTTCCCATACCCAAGTCAATTAAATCTAACCCTTGTTCCCGTGCTTTAGCTTTCAGTTCATCTAAACGAGCAAATACATAAGGTGGTAGTTTTTGTATGCGTTCTGCTGGGACAATCCAATTTAAACTCATAAAACCTCGTCACTCATTCCCTTGGGCGAAACTCGATTTGTAGTATCTCTACAATCTATAGGTGCAGTGGTAGAAACCATTGCCGCCATCAACTGTTCTGGCGCGACTTTAAACGGGAGTCGATGGATATCAGAATTAGGAACTAGAGCCATTTCGGCGGCTGTTTGCAATTCGCCTAATGTAATATTGCCCAATCCCAAATCACTTAATTTTTGGGGTAGTCCAATTTCTGCGTAGAACTTTAACAACTGTTGCCGTGCCGATGCTGCTAGTTGATTGCCTTGTAGCATTTCTTCTAAACGCAGTTGCACTAAAATCCCAAAAGCAACCTTTTCGCCATGAATACTGCCATGTCCTGAAATATGAGTTAAACCGTTATGCACGGCATGGGCAGCAACAGTCCGACACTGTGCCCCTCCAAGTCCCCCAACTACCCCAGCTAATAAAACAGTGGCATCTACCACTTCTCGCCAAACCTCACTACCTGGTTCTGCGAGGGCGGCGGCTGACTTTTGCAACAAGATATCTCGCAAAACTCGTGCTTGTTGCACCGCAGCAATAATTAAAGTGTCTTGCAAGTGTCCACTGCTAACTGAGGCTTCGTACCACTTAGCGATCGCATCACCAATTCCAGCTACTAAGGTACTTTGTGGTGCAGTTTTAATCAAGTCATAATCGAGTATCAATAAATCGGGACAACGAGATAGCCCCATATCGTAGAGAAAAGCCCCATCTTCCGAATAAACATTTGATAAGGCACTCCAAGCTGCACAAGTAGCCCCGGAAGTCGGAATTGTCACTACTGGTAGATGTAACTGCTGGGCGACTAATTTCGCTGTATCTAGGGCTTTGCCACCACCAACACCGATAATGACATCAGCTTTATGTTCTTTTGCCTTCTTCTGTAAAGATTTCAGGCTAGCTTCGCAACAATCTGCACCATAAGAAGCTTGGACACTATGTAACTGCTGCGCTTCTAAAACTGGTTGTAAATTTTGTTGGCTGATGGCGAGAGTAAATTTACCTGCCACAATTAAGGGACGACTTCCCAAACAGGCAATCTCTGCTGCGGCTGTTTGCAACACCCCAGAACCACGGATTACTTTTGCCGGGGAAACTGTGAGCGTAAATAATGAACTAGAGGTTTGAGTAGACAAAGAAGGTTGAGTAGAAAAATTATTGGGCATATAATCTCGTTTACCAAAACCTTGATATTTCTTAATCAAATAGACTGGCGATCGAGGATACTTGTTGCCAAGCTGGTTTTTGGATGGCTCCAACCTGACACCCGGCTTATCTGGATTTGAGCCAAGCAATTAAATAGACAAGTCCTGTTACCGACTGATTGGGTAGTTTGACGACATTGCTTGAATCTATAAATACCCATTGACCTGAAATTCCGAACTATCAAAGTTTTGAATAACCGTATCATTAATTAACATTACCATTGTCAGATTCTCAAGAAAAGCAATCGAGAATTGATAATGTGTAGGCGATCGTACTATTTCGTGCAATTTTTAGCTACAGATATATATGTAAAGGTATGCAAATATATTCCCCTACAACCCCTTGATTTGCTGCAAAGAATTTTGAAAATGGCAACAGGGGCAATTAGGACAACAACTGACAAATTACAACTATCAGTACCCATTACCCCACGCTGATTAACTTTTTCCCACAGTATAACCACTAAAGTGTGAATATCTTAATCTAAAAATAACCATTAATGTATCAGTAAATACAAAATAATTTTTGTCATCCTGATAACAGGTAAATTACTTTTGTTCTCTGGGATTGGGGATTGGGCATGGGGCATGGGGCATTGGGCATTGGGCACAAGAGGCAGAGGTGCGGAGGGGCAGAGGGGAAAGACTTACTGCTACTTCTCCTCTGCTCCCCTGCTTCCCTGCTCCCCTCCTTCTTAAGCAGTAGGTTTTGGCAATTTGGCGAAATTGTCTGTGTAAATGTTGACTGTTACCGGGGAATTTTGATGAGAAACGAGCGATCGCTTGACCTCACCCAAGTAAACTGGGACAGAAATCCCTGTTTCCTGGTGGATAATGGTACGGGCGCGAACTGTCAAATTTTCGTCTTCCCGTGTACCTGAGCGACCATAAGAAAAGAGATTACTAGCTGCTTGACGTAAAGTTGCTTCTAATTGTGTGGGTGTAATTTGGGGTGATGTAGCAATCACTGCTTGTGTTGAGCCATTGTCATAAACTAGAGTGTACCGGGCTGCTCCTGGAATCACAGTCCGACTCAAGGGGACTATTGAGAGTGCAAATAAACCACCAGTCAGCACCAGCATAAAGCCAGTCGTACCCACCAGCCGAAAGCGGATGCCCCATTTGAGAATAAAAGCCAAAAATGTCAAGGCAGCAAATACCAATGTAGCTATACCTGACCATTGGGTGTACTGAAGAAAGTTAGCTGTTGTGAGCATAAGGTTGGTTATGGAGGCGTCTTTTTTTCGTTACCGACACACCCATTTTACCGAGAGCTTACACCGATTATCTGTGAGTTGCATAGATAGAACAACTTGCTCAAGCCGCTTGTATCACCAAGCCTAATTTTGTGCAGTTTTACAAAGAATTGATACTACACCATAAAGGTTATCGGTCATAATAAAGTTTCAACTTCTGTTTAGCTTAAGTTTAGCGGTGAATGAAGCCAACCTCAGAACAATTGAAACAGTTATACAGAGTCTTGACTTGGCTAACGCGAATGTATCTCCCGGTTTACCTAGTTAGCTTAGATGAGCGAACAGATAACATCGTAGTAATAGCAGGTGAAGAGACAGTTTTAGTAATTAATCCAGAAGCAGAGGTTGATTATGAATAAGCCTAACTTTAGAGAAATGACACGCAAGCAATTGCGAGATTATATCTTACAAAATCGTGGCGATACAGAAGCAATTCACGCCCTAGCATTACATGTTCAGTCTAATGGCAAACGTCTTAATTCAGTAGATGAGCTACAACAAATCATCCAAGAAAAACGTAGCCAAGGCTTAGAGCCATAGCTAAAAAACACATCATCATTCCGTTAGTGAGTAATTTAATTTTGTTAGGTTTTAGCTAATAAATCTGGGAAATAAATTCCTTAACTAACTTCCCCGCCTCTCTAGTTTTCCTAGAACAATATTGGTTCACCAGAGACGATATGGGAATTTTTAGATGTCTGCAATCTAGTTTGAATACTATCAATTATTGCTAGCCAATCAGCATCTTTGTTCCATTCAGAATGAATCCTGGTTTTAGTTGCTGCGTCGTAGAGGTTACAAAAAACCACATTCTCTTCTCCAGCAGTTGCAGCGATAATCAAGGGCTTGGAAAAATCCTGGATTAGTGATGCAGCTAAAAGAAAACTTTTAGCAAAGTTCGTTTCTATTCCAGTCCTAACAATATAAATTTCATCCGCTCTAACAACAATGTCTAACTTAATGTTGTCCTTTTCTCTAAACTCTTTCGTCGTTAATTTAATATCTGATAGATAACCAGTCAGGCCTTTTTGCTGCACAGGAATAGTCATTTTATTATTAATATCATAATTATACCATAGGTAGGATTCCCCGCTTAATTCTCCTTTTTTCACATATAAATAAATAGGTTCTGGTGGGTTACAAAGACCTAGTTTAATTTCAGCAATCATGTTTTATGTTCCTTTATGAAAGATAAAATTTTTCAGATATTGCGTCAAATTCAATATTTTTAAGATGGTGTTTAACTAAAGAAAAATAATAAATATACAAAAGGGCATCTACAAGAGATGCCCGTCATGCAGGAAAACCCCAAAGGGATGTCCCTACACCTTCCCAACAATCAGCAACAGTGACTAATTAGGTATTAGTCACACTCACAGACGTGAATATAACAATCTTATTAACTTAAAACTCTCAATGTCCCCAGTGCATACACTGAAAAAACTAATAGCTAATTTTGATGAGATGCAAGCCTGTCTTTTTCGTGATAATGATGTACTACTCCAGCAATGGCAGCCAAAATTAGCCATGAAAGCGCATTCAAACGAAAATCGAAGAGGGTTACATCTACTGTATTCAATAAAATCCACCCAACAAAGGACAGAAGATAACTGAAAAATATCAATTTGTCTCCTGTATTTATATATTTTGACTTTTGCAGTAATTGGACACTTGTAATCAAAATCCAAGCTAGTAAGCCACAAAATAAAAAAGCACTGGGAAAACCAGTTTCAGCAGATAACATCAAAAACAAGTTATGGGGATGACCCAAGGGAATCTGCATCTTTGCTTTGTAAAGTGTACTAAAACTGCGTAATCCCCAACCAGTCCAAGGATGTTGTTGAGCTAAAGACCAGGCAAACTCCCACTGAGTTTGTCGCATTAAAGCGACTGGTCTATCTGGATACATATCGTCATTTAACCTTGCCCAAAAGAAGGCAGGAACTACCCAGCGAAAAATGTGAGCGACTGGTGAGGGAGCAAAAGCCGCTAAAAGAATACTAGAAACGATCGCAGCAACGCTACCTACAAGAATGCGCCAACCTTGGTAGAGTGCATAAGCTAAACAGGCAAAAATAGCGATCGCCCACCCATTACGCGAGTTGGTGAAAATTAAGGCAATGAAATTTGTAATCACCGCCAGAGTTAGGAAGAGAAAGGGAACTGGGGACTGGGGTAGCAGAGCAAAAGTTGCAGTAAGTCTTTCCCCTCTGCCCCTCTGCCCCTCTGCCCCTCTGCCTCTTATGCTCAATCGCCATTGTTCAATCCACAACCCTAGACCAAGGATGAAAACTATTACTAGATAAGCTGCGAAGGTGTTAGCGTGCAAGAAAAGTGAAGCGATACGACCTGGTGGGTTTCCGCCTGGTCTGATTGTCCAACTAAACACAACCCACACAAACTGGAACTTGAAACTCCAGCCTAAAAATAATTGTCCCAAGCCCATAATTGCTACTGGCATGGAACCAATCACCAAAACCCAAGCCATTTGCCGCAATTGGGTAAATGTTTGAATCAGAGCGCTATGGGCAGCGAAAAGTAAAAAGAATGGTAATAAATTAAATAAGCCGAGGAAAGCTGCTGTTTTGTCTTGGGCAAAGCCAGCACTCACGATCAGCAAAAAACTCAATAGGGCAAATCCCCAGTTGAGGGGGCGGCGATTAATTTTGCGGGATTGTTTCAGCCAAGTTATTAATGAGACAAAACCTACAGTCACAGCCCCCACTAAAGGACTCAATGGGAAGATTAACAGTGCCCATAGAGAGTAGTTCCAAGAAGATTGCCAACGAGATTTGAAATAGTCAAAAACCTTGTTCAAGCTGGCTCCCAACATTCCTCACGGGTGAGGCGAATTTGAGCTAAGGCGAAGATAGTGGGGATGATTCGACCATAGTTAGTAGCGATCGCTCTCCAGCCTAAATCCGCAATAAACCAAGTCCACATCATCGGGCCAATTACGGCAAACATCGTGCGGGCTGCCCCATAACGAGCTGCACTCACTGTCATACCCCGTTGCGCCATTTGCATCGCTACATAACTTTGAAATTGTGTTACAGCTGCTTCTGAGCCTGTAATTGCGGCTTGTTTGGCTACTTCATAAGTAGCAAAGTGGATGGCAAATTGACGGGCAATTTGCTTAAGTACAAGTGGCTGGAGAAGAGAAGTAACCGCTAGCGCACTACCGCCTTTGAAAAGCAACCCCAAGGGGTCACGTTGTAATAAAAGTGGTAGGGGTTGTTTTAGTTCTGATTTGAGCAGCTGACGCTGCACCTGTACAGTCAATTTTTGCTTTTCCTGTTCCGGCAATTTTTTCCACACCTGTCCTAGCAGATGCAAAAATACTTCTGCTTCTAAATCAATGGTTGCCAGCTGATGAGAATAGGGAATTTTTAGATACTTACATACTTGAACTAACGCTTGTCGGTAAGTTACCTGCCCTGTGCGTCCCCGTAATACTGTCATCCCATCTGCCGCCAAAAAACGAAAGCGGCCCTCTAGTGCGTCTAACCAAGCTTTGCGGTCTTGGCTTTGCACTTCGATGGGTTCGGGTGTGTGTACATAGTCTAAGGGATTGAACTTACGACTAAATAGAATTGCCGTTAAGTCTTGCAATTCTTCTTCGGTCGCTAACTCTAGCGCCGCCCTCATTTCATCCAATTTCCCTTCCTCCCTTCCGTGCAGCTTTCTGTACCTTATTCTACTATTAGCTTTCAGCAGTCATTAGTAATAATTTTGTCCTTTGATAATAACCAATAACTAATGACCAATAACTAACTAAGGACTATTGACTCATGACTGATATTGCAGTGATTGGTGCCGGAATTGCCGGTTTAGTCTGCGCCCAGCAGTTAAGTCAAGCTGGATATTCGGTGGTAGTGGTGGAAAAGTCGCGTGGTTTGGGAGGAAGACTAGCTACACGCCGCTTACATGGAACTTTAGCAGATCATGGGGCTTGTTACCTGAAGCCAAAGGGTGAATTGTTGGGACGTTTTGTGGAGATATTGCGATCGCGCCATATCCTGGAAGTTTGGACAGATGAGGTTTACGAACTCACAGCAGACGCTCCTTTATCTGAATCGAATAACCGCAGTCCGCGTTATGTTGCACCTGGGGGAATGAGTGCGATCGCTAAATCCCTCGCTCCAGGTTTAGAAATATTACTGAATCAGCGTGTCATTGCTATTACTCCAACTCTCGAAAATAGCTGGTGTCTGACTCTCGAATCTAGTAACGAAGAATTAACTGCAAAAGCTATAGTCGTCGCTATTCCTGCACCTCAAGCTGTGATGCTGTTGTCACCTTTGGGTGCAAGTGTATTAGATGCAGTCTTTCTTGATAACTTGCGTTCTGTAGAATTTTATCCTTCGATTAGTGCGATCGCTGGATATTCTTGTATATCTCAACCCCTCCCTCAGTGGAAAGCTCTAACTTTTGTGGATAATGCTGATTTAGCATGGATTGGTTTAGACAGTAGCAAGCGTCCTAACCCTCAACAACCACATTTTGTGGTGCAAAGTAGCGCTGATTTTGCCCAACGTCATCTCGAATCACAGGATTTACAACCTGCCGGACAATATATGTTGCAACGAGCAGCTGAATCTCTGTCCCTTCCTTGGCTGAATACTCCCGAATGGATGCAAGTACATCGTTGGCGTTATGCCTTTCCTAGCCGTCCTTGGCACGAAGCTTTTTTGTCTGCCGGAACTCCCTTACCTTTAGTTTGCTGTGGTGATTGGTGTAGGGGCAATCTTGTAGAAGGTGCGATGCTTTCTGGATTAGCTGCGGCTGATGAAATTAATAATCAGTTACGTCATCTACCTTTCGATAATGTGAACTTTTTAAACGTTTTTACACAATCATTTCATCTGTCGCTAGACTGATTTTGCACTATAGGGAGTCGGTATTTTTATAACTGACTAAATCAAAGTACAACGGATAAGTTTTTTAGATGAAATAGCAAATTTTGCCGCAAACCCAAAAAGCTTAACTTCATGAAAAACTTGTTCATAATTCAAGTTATTTGATTGCTGTTAGTCTTGATCCCCTAGCCTTAATGCTGCGTTTTATGTAGATTTTTGCTTTCGTGGCAAAAATTTGAAATAATTAAGATTATAAATATAAAATGTCAGTAATTTACCAGCTTCTTGGACGCTGTTTTAATAAGTCATGGTGTGAGACAGTATAAACTTTAACTAAAATAAGTAAAGCCAAATGTCTAAGATTGTACCAAGATAAGAGGCTAGTTTCGGGGTTGATTGCATCTGTAAGTTGAATTACTTTTAACTGATTGTCATCACGAGCTTGCCATCTAAAAAAGTTATTTTCTCCACCAAGCATTGACTTGATTAAAAAAGGAGTTTAAACATCATGAAAACGGTAGTTAATTTAACACAACAATCAATAGTGGGAGAAATTGAAAGTATTTTGAATACATATCCATCCCATCCATATCAGCAAGCCTTTGCGATTCCTGATTTACGCCAAGAGCTAATTACTTTCGTCCTTAATCGCATTCCCTCCTTTTACAGCGTCATGTCTGACGAACAGATTCCGCTAGCGGAGGCTGAACAAGGAAGCTTGGCTTATTACAAATTGCCTCGTAAGCCCTTAGAACAGCAGCTACATTTACAGAATTTAATTCACCAAGGTATTTGTTTAATCGTTCAAGAAAAGTCAGATTGGATTAGCCATCGTGTTTGTGAAACAGTTCAACCAGCTTGTGAACCCTCTCACTGGTTTGGTTAACAGTTCTAACAAGATTTGGCTCTCTGCTGAGATATCATAACCTCCGCAGTGAATTTTGAATTTTTGAGCTAATCCCACGAATAAAGGCTGTGGAATTAGCTCAATATTTTTTTAAGTAGATTCCTCTTGAGGTGTAAACTTTGACAATTAGTAAGTTCAAAGGATATTCCCAGGACATGAGAAAAATAACTGCTCTAATGCTAGGTATTTCCGTGAGTGTCGGGCTGGAAGCATTAACACCCAAAATAACTAATGCCCAATTATTTTACCCACCAGCAAGCGATCGCCATTCATTAATGGTAATCGGTCAAGGGGTAGTGAAAGTGCCAGCAGATACAGCGGATATTGAATTGGTATTCAGTAGCGGAGGTAGCAATGATGAGTTACAAACGCAACCATCATCTCTACCTGAAACCCGCCGCATATCCTCACCGACTCTACTTTTTAATTACAAAACAGCAGCAGAATCTTTACCAAGCAAAAAATCCCTAACTAAAGCAACTCTTCAGCCTGTAGTGGATAGCTTAGTTGCTAAAGGCATTAGGGCTGATAAAATTCAAGTGCAAATTAACCCTAATTCCAGTGAGAATAACGCCAAGATATTGGTGAGACTAGAAAAACCAACACGCGATCGCGTCCAGGAAATTGTTGCTACAGCGAACAAGTCCACAAGCCAAATTGAAAACCTTTCTGTCAAAAGTGTAGGTGTTGAGTACGCAGTTAATGACTGTCAAGCTTTGCAGAGTTCAGTTTATCAATCAGCTATGAAAGATGCTAAAAGCCGCGCTCAGGCTTTAGCAAGTGCGATGGAAGTTAAACTTAGTACTCCTTCTGTAGCCGAGCCATTTTACACATTATTTTATCCCTCATGTAGTTCTAAAACTGGAGTTCCTTTACCGTCATTTGCTAGTTTTTTATTATCACCAGCTTATAATCCAGATGCCCCCGCAGAAGTTGAAATGAAAAAGGATATTTTTGTGACATATACAACGAAATAAACATTTATATTTAGTGCGATTGCACTTTTATTTAGTCAAAATCGGAAGTGCGATCGCTTAACTATTTTGCCTTGCCACTAACTATTTTTATCTGGTATAATATTGCACATTCTACAAAAGTGAGTTAAATGACTATTTCTAATAGTGTGCAATATCTTTTAGAAGATTATCCTAAAACACTTTTTCCTTTATCTACCACTAAAGTTATTGTAGAAAATAATTCAGAATCACTCTTTGAATATATATAGCAATCGCCAAGAGAGTTAGGACATATAATGCAAATAGTCTGGGTTCAAAA
>NZ_JABXKL010000078.1 GCF_017114995.1 Nostoc sp. NMS9
ATGGGATATCACGATTACTCCAGTTTGATTGGGATCTTATTTTCTTGCAAGTCCCTAACCAGTCCTAGAGCGCCCATTACTCACCTTCAAGCTTGGCTCAAATTGGGAAATCCTGGGCGCGACCCGTTGAAAGAAAATTCAGAAATTCCGACTTTACTAAAGGATTGTGAAGAGGTCTAGCCAAATAATAATATTTATCATAGCTTTATAGTTATAGAACTATTGATTTGCTCGCCTCATTACTCATGGTTAACACCCTACCGAAGCCAGAAATTAAAACCCCCAGCAAAGAAACTGTACTCACCCCCCGGTTTTACACTACAGATTTTGAAACCGCAGCCAACCTGGATTTGTCTGCCCAGGAAACGGAGTTGCAGGCGATGTTGACAGAAATGCGGACAGACTACAACCGCCACCATTTTGTTCGGGATGAAGCGTTTGAGCAGTCTTGGGAACACATTAGCGGTGAAGCAAGGCAGGCATTTATAGAGTATTTGGAACGTTCTTGCATTTCTGAGTTTTCCGGCTTCTTGTTATTCAAGGAATTATCCCGCAAGCTAAAAAATCGCAGTCCAGTGCTAGCGGAAATATTTCAAATGATGGCGCGTGATGAAGCCCGCCACGCCGGATTTCTCAACAAAGCAATGGCCGATTTTAAACTCTCCCTTGATTTAGGCACTGTTACTAAAACCCGCACTTATACATTTTTCCCGATTGAATGGGTACTTTACACCGTTTACCTCTCAGAAAAAATCGGCTACTGGCGTTACATTATTATTTTCAGGCATCTAGAAAAGCACCCAGAAAACCAGTTTTACCCCATATTCCGCTACTTTGAGAGCTGGTGTCAGGACGAAAACCGCCACGGGGACATATTCAAAGCATTATTGCGTTCTCAACCGCAACTTTGGAACACCTGGAAATCTAGGCTGTGGAGTCGCTTTTTCTTGCTATCAGTATTTGCTACTCACACTCTGACAGTTCATGAACGTTCCGGGTTCTACAAATCATTGGGACTTGATGCCACAGAATTTGATATCCAAGTTGTCCGCAACACCAATGAAACCGCAGGACGGGCTTTTCCTGTAATGTTGAATACCGAACATCCCAAGTTTTTCTCACGTCTACAACGCTGTGCTGGTTATAACTTAAAAATTGCAGAGATTGAAGGCAATTATAATCCGAAATTGGTGAAGCTAATTCGCAAACTACCTTTGATTGCAGCAATTGTTTGGAATTTGCTGTTAATTTATCTCATCAAACCAATTGATACTGAAGCCCTGCGGGGAACGGTTCGTTAGCTATTTATTAGATATCTGCTGGTGAAATTAATTATGTGTTCTCAATAACGTATAATTAATTTCACTAGATGTCAATTCTTGAGTATTGGGTAGCTGAATGATGACAAAATTAGACTAAAGTCTATATATAAGTAGGGCTTGCTGAATAAACATAAAACCTTGATAAATCAATGCCTTGAGTGGGATAAAAGGTGAATAAGGTGCAAGGAAAAAGACTTGATATCACAAAAAATCAATCACTTTTTCGGAAGAAAGAGATTTAGGGGTAGTTTGTAACTCCCCTCCTGCCTCCTGCCTCCTGCCTCCTGCCTCTTAGCCCTCACGAAAAGACTTTTTCAGCAAACCCTAAGTATGTCAATAAAATAGTTAAATTTTTGTATATATATAATACTGGAATGCAATAGATAAGAGGTTGACTAATTAATCTAGAAAATGTAGGAATTAAGAGATGAGCGACATTAAAAGACAAGCCGCTTTGCCTTTACCCACATGGAAGCGACCCAACACAGGAACATCAAATTTTACGAATCCATCGCTTGTCTCATCCAATATTCCTACATTGGCCAATCCAACACGCGGTTTTGGTTTACCAATAAATAATAATACTCCACTCGATACAGTCATGGAAGTAGCAGGCGACCTTCAAGAAGCCCCGTCTGCTAATGAGCAATTATTAGAACCAGAAGCTATCAAAGAAAAGCCTCTTGTTCACGACATTAGTCGGATATCTTTGCGTTGTCCACAGCCGCAACTTATAGTTAGCCAGCAAAAAGACCAGTATGAGCAGTCAGCTGACCAGATTATGCTTCTACCTAGACCTAAGTCAAATATAAATGTCGGTGGAATAGGTTCAGATATAGTACAACAAAAATGTGCAGATTGTGAGCAAGAAAAAGAGGAAGTAGAAACCGAGTTGTCGCTACAACGCACTAGTGATAACAGCATTCAGACCCAAGACAATATTGAGAGTCAGTTAAATAATAGTAAGGGTGGAGGAAGCCCGTTATCTCCCGAAGTGCGAGACTTTATGGAACCACGCTTTGGTAGTAAATTCGACAATGTGCGAGTACATACTGACTCCAATGCTACGCAGATGAATAAGTCGTTGAGAGCGCAGGCCTTTACTCATGGTAGTGATGTTTACTTTAGCGCCGAGAAATCACCTGGTAATAACGAGTTGACAGCCCATGAGTTAACCCATGTGGTACAACAGACAGGCAAAGTGCAGAAACAAAGCGATGCATCTACAGCACCAGCCCCTGTTGAACAGACATCCAATGGTATGCCGCCCAAAAAAGGGACAACTAAAATTGACAAAAAGAATGCCACAATTACTGCTTCTGGAAAAAATATTACCGAAGCAATTACAAACTTAACATCACAAGGAAAGGGCGAAGCGGGCAGTGTTACTTGTGCCCCCGAAAAAGATGTCAAAACTTACCAAGCAGAAGATCAATCCAATGAAATTGTCTACGAGGCAGATGTCTTAGTAACAGAAACTAAGGCAATGCCCGTCTGGACTGAACTCGATCAACAGTGCGAACCCGTTAAAAAAGAATGGGCAAGGTTTTATAGCGCTCTTGATACACACGAGAATGGGCACATTAGTATTGATGAAAAGGCTTTTAAAGATTTACACAAAAAGCTTCTTGGCAAAACAACCTCAGCATCTGACAAGATTTTTAACGATACTTACGCCCAAGCGAATACTGATAACAGCGCCTACGACACCACAACGAAACACGGACTCACTCAAGGTACAGGAGTAACTCCGGTACAGTGCGGCCCAGAAAAAGTTTCTCAAAGTGGAGATGAATCGGATGCAAAGGTAGAGGTTCAAACTCAAAAATCAAATTGAGAAATTTAGAACTTACGCACTGTACAAATTAATCATGGTATGTATTCACGAAAATAGGTTGTTTCAGACCTTTATTAATTGTTCTTTGATGATTGGTAAACCCGCGCTGTAGGGCACAGCAATGCTCAGTGGTGTCAACTTAACGTAAAAGTTAGGTAAGAGAAAGCGTCTAGAGTTGCCCTCATCCCCTAACCCCTTCTCCCAACATGGGAGAAGGGGAATTGGAGAATTATGCTACCCTCTCCCAAATTGGGAGAGCAGGGTGGGGGTGAGGGCAAAACTCATGCAGTCAGTAGATTTCAGCTGAAGTTGACACCAATGAGCAATGCTGTGCCCCTACGACAGATGTGGTTTTTCAAGCCCTTCATACTTTGTATTTTGTGTCAATGCATAAGTCATAAAATTATAAAAAGAACGCCGAACGATACGGAAGCCACTTGGTTTGACTACAATGCCAGAATGACACCAATGAGCAATGCTGTGCCCCTACGACAGATGTGGTTTTTCAAGCCCGTCATACTTTGTATTTTGTGTCAATGCATAAGTCATAAAATTATAAAAAGAACGCCGAACGATACGGAAGCCACTTGGTTTGACTACAATGCCAGAATGACACCAATGAGCAATGCTGTGCCCCTACGACAGATGTGGTTTTTCAAGCCCGTCATACTTTGTATTTTGTGTCAATGCATAAGTCATAAAATTATAAAAAGAACGCCGAACGATACGGAAGCCACTTGGTTTGACTACAATGCCAGAAGTGTCAACGGCGAATTTATTCACAAGGTGCTTGATTCTTCTGGCTGTCTGTGATACTTTTCTTTTTACAAACCATAAAATACTGTAAGTTTATCAAGTTTACGTTGTTTTAGATTTCGTTAACCTAGTTGCAAGGATTTGAAGTTAAGAATAAATAGCTAATCTATCGAGATTATTTATTGCAGGTATAACATTGCGAACCAACGAACTAGAAATTAATCTCTAAGCCAGGGCAACCTTATGAGCAAAATACGTGCTGTGATTGTTGATCCCAATGTGCCGGGGCGTTTGGCACTGAGTGAAGTAACTGCACCAAAGCCTGCCCCAGATGAAGCTCTAGTGCGGGTAGCGGCAATTTCCCTCAATCGGGGAGAGATAAAACGTTCAACCACTGCTGAGGCTGGTTGGCAGCCTGGTTGGGACTTAGCAGGTGTAGTAGAAATCCCCGCCGCCGATGGTTCGGGGCCTCCCCAAGGGGCGCGTGTAGTTGGCTTGCGCCGTGCCGGTGCTTGGGCAGAACTCGTGTCTGTTCCTACTAACGCCTTAGCAGTAGTGCCGCCATCAGTATCTTTTGGTCAAGCCGCCACACTACCTGTAGCGGGTTTAACTGCATACCATGCAGTGTTAAAAGGTGGTTCACTTTTGGGTCGGTCAGTTCTGGTTACAGGCGCATCAGGAGGCGTTGGTTACTTCTCTATCCAATTGGCGCAACTGTCAGGAGCGCAAGTTGTGGCACATATTCGTCAACCTGGCTATGAAACTCTAGTTAGAGAAGCAGGGGCGCAATCGGTGGTGATTGGCGAAGACCTCTCACCTGCCAGTGAGTATGGGCCCTACGATCTAATTGTAGAGTCAGTAGGTGGCAAGACTTTGGGGGTAGCCCTTGGCTTACTGGCACAGGATGGGAAAACTGTGCTGTATGGAGTATCTGGGGGAGCTGAAGTAACATTCAATGCAGCTCAGTTTTTTGGGACTGGTAGCGTGAGCCTGTATGGCTTACGTCTATTTGATGAATTGAGATTTGAATCAGCAGCAGTCGGTCTAAAACGGCTTTTGAGTCTTGTAGAAGCAGGTGAGTTACATCCTCACATTGATTTAGAAGCTTCTTGGACACAAATAGCTGATGTGGCCCAACAACTACTCGATAGGCGTTTTCCTGGCAAAGCTGTGTTGCACATTTCAAATTGAGCAATAGCAGATGGTATGAGAGATAGTACTGATTTCTGGTTGAAACTAGATCAGCTTGTAGCCATTAGTAATTTCAAGATAGATCGCCCAAAAGGGACATCACATCCACGTTATCCATCCTTTGTTTATCCGTTGGACTATGGATACTTGGAAAACACTCGCTCTGGAGATGGAGCCGATATTGATGTCTGGATAGGTAGTTTGTCTAGCAAAAAAGTCACCGCCGTCATTTGTAGTGTTGACTTGGAAAAACGGGATACAGAAATCAAAATACTTCTGGGCTGCACTTCTGGAGAAAATCAAGCCATCTTGGATATCCACAATACAGGCTCTCAATCAGCAATATTATTGGTTCGCAAATAAATTACTTACATTTTTGAGGGTAAGTTTGTATGAGCTTAGAACTAAAACTATCAGGTAAAACAGCGATCGTTACAGGAGGAAGTGCGGGCATTGGTTTAGCCACCGCCAAAGCACTTTATAGTGAGGGTGTGAGTGTTGCGATCGCAGCCCGCAATCAAGAAAGACTAGAAAATGCAGTAGCTGCCATCCAGTCTTTACCCACCCCAGGCGCGAAAGTTATTGCCATCAGCGCTGATTTAACTAAAGCAGAGGATGTTGAGAAAGTCGTTTCAACCACCTTGGCCCAATTTAATCAGATTGATATCTTGATTAACAATGCAGGTTCAGCCCGTGCTGGGTCTTTCCTAGAATCAACTGATGATTTATTTTTGGATGCTTGGAACTTAAAATTATTGGGCTATATTCGCTTAGTTAGAGCCGTCGTCCCACATCAAAAAAGTCGCGGTGATGGGCGGATTGTCAATATAGTTGGTGGTGCAGGACGTACACCTCGTCCTAACTTCCTAGCTGGTGGTACAAGCAATGCTGCTTTGCTTAACTTCACAAAGGGCATTTCTAAAGAGCTAGCCGAGTACAAAATTCGCATTAACGCTATCTCCCCTGGTGCTACAGCTACTGAGCGTGCCGAGACTTTAGCTCGGCAGAATGCCCAAGCGCAAGGCATCACCATCGAGCAAGTGAAAGCACAAAACATCCAAAGTATTCCTTTAAAAAGAATCGCCCAGCCAGAAGAAATTGCCGCGCTGGCGCTATTTTTGGTGTCCGATCTTGCTGCATCGATTACAGGAACAGAGATTATCGTTGATGGCGGATCTACCCCTGGTGTTTAACAGTAGAGACGCGATGAATCGCGTCTCTACTCTTGTAAAAACATAAACTTCTTGGAGATAAAAACATGGGTTCTCAATACTTTGATATCAAACCAGTTGCAGGACGTATCGGTGCTGAAATCATCGGTGTTAATCTGAGTTCTAAACTCAGCGATGACATCATCAGCGATATTCGCAAGACTCTAGTCAAATACAAAGTCATCTTTTTCCGTGGTCAGCAACAACTCGATGCTGATGGACAGGTTGCCTTCGCTCGTCGTTTTGGTGAAGTCACTACAGCCCACCCAACTGTACCATCGCTGCCAGAAAATCCAGAAGTCTTAGACCTGAATTATGGGCGTACCACTTCCCGCGCCAATAGCTGGCATACTGATGTAACATTTGTAGACCGTCCTCCTCTCGGCTCTATCTTACGAGCGCTTGACATTCCTCCAACCGGCGGCGATACAATCTGGGCAAATTCAGTAACTGCATACCAAGACTTACCTATTCATCTACGTAATCTCGCAGACCAACTTTGGGCAGTACATAGCAACAAATACGACTATGCTACTGCATTTGACTTACCTGAAGATGCCAAGGCTTACCGGGCTGTCTTCACCTCGACTGTATACGAGACTCTGCACCCAGTTGTACGCATCCATCCCGAATCTGGAGAGCGTGGGCTATTCATCGGCGGATTTGTGCGCCAGTTCCGTGGCTTATCAACAACTGAATCAGATGACATTCTCCGGCTGTTGCAAGCATACATCACACGTCCTGAAAACACAGTCCGGTGGCGTTGGCAAGTTGGTGACGTAGCCTTTTGGGATAACCGGGCGACTCAACATTATGCGATCGCAGATTACGGCGACCAGCCCCGCCATGTTCAACGAGTCACAATTGTCGGCGACCTCCCCGTTGGCATCGATGGTAAACAAAGTGAGGCTATCAAAGGAGATGCTTCTGAGTACAACCGACGTCAGGCAGTTACAGTTTAAAAGAGATTGGGGATCGGGGATTGGGTACTGGGAAGAATTCTTTCCCCAGTCCCTAGTCCCCAGTCCCTAGTCCCCAGTCCCTAGTCCCCAGTCCCTATTTACCAAAAAGGAGCTTAAATGGATGGAAACTACCTGCATCATGCCACTTGCGGAAATAGAGCCAAATCCACTGATTGCTGACCTCCCCAAAGTAGACTTGCACATTCATCAGGAGTGGTCGCCGCGCCTTGACCGAGTGCTGGCGCGGCGTGAGGGACGGATACCCTACAATTGGCGCAATTGGGTAGAGCGGATGGTAGCTGAAACACCGCCTGGGATAGCACGCCTGCGGCAACTTGCTACTGTTTTCCCTGCAACGCGAGATAGTGATGCGGAGCAAGAAAATTTCATCACCCGGATTGAGGATTTATTAGAAGAAGCAGCAGCAGACGGAGCCATCTTGGTAGAAGTGCGTTTTGGCAACGAAGATGTACTCAAACCAGACCTGATGACATTGTTCCGAGAAGCTGAGCGTCGCGTCCAAGCGCGGTATCCCAGACTCCGGGCTGAGGCAGTATTTATCTTGATTTTGGATCGGTTTGAAGGCGAACGCTTAAACCATCTAGTAAAAGCCTGTATTCAAGCAGGAGATGAAGGCTTAGGCGGAATAGATTTTCTTTACAAACCTTATGATACAGAAGCAGATTGGACTACGGCTTATCAAATTGCAGAGCAGGCAGCTAGCGCCGGGTTAGGAATCACCGCCCATGCTGGGGAATTCTCTACTGCCAATATTGCTGCTGCTCTGCGCGTACCTGGACTAACAAGAATCGGTCATGCAACACACGCCATAAACGACCCGTTTATATTCGATTTACTGGCAAAGAGCGGCGTTACTGTTGAGTGTTCCCTGAGTTGTAACGTTATTCTGGGCGCTGTATCTTCCTACAGCGAGCATCCGGTTCAGCAGCTTGTGAAGTCTGGTATTCCCATCGCTCTGTGTACAGACAATCCTGTGCAAGTCTGCACGACCATTGGACGAGAGTATGCAGTAGCTCATGCCCTTGGTTTTTCCGCAGATGAATTGCTGGCTGTTACCCGTAATGCGATCGCAGTAGCGTTCACATCACCACAGCGCCGAAATGAATTATTAGATGCTGTAGCAATGTATGACTGATACACGCACTGCTGTCTTGGAAACAATAGCGGATACTTTAATCGAGCGTGCTGATGCTCTGCCTTTTCGTGTTCTGCAAGTAGCAGTGACAGGCATTACTGCTAGTGGCAAATCCACTTTGGCACAGGAGCTAGCGCAGATATTAACCAGACGTGGAAGAAGTTCTGTTCACATTGCAGTGGATGATTTTCATAACCCACGCGATCTGCGCTATCGCCGAGGTCGTGAGTCGGCTGAAGGCTACTATTTTGATGCTTACAACTATCCGCTCCTCAAAAAGCTTGTGCTTGAACCGCTCGGATCTGGAGGTAATTTAATCTACCAGGCACGTGGGTTCGACTTGGAAAGAGATGCTCCAGTGGAAGAGATACTTAATAAAGCCAATCCTGGAGATATTTTTCTTTTTGCTGCCAGTTTTTTGCTACGACCAGAGATTGTCTCTTACTTTGACTATCGTATCTATATAGATACAGATTTTGATGTGGCCGAGCAGCGTGGGGTAGACAGAGATGCAGCACGGCTTGAGTCTTGGGAAAACGCAGTTCGTCTGTATCGTCAGCGATACCATGCCGCACAACGAATCTATTTTGCAGAATCTAATCCTGTGCAGTATGCCGATGCTTTATTAAAAAACAATAATTTGGCAGAACCGATTCTCTTCTTGAGAGCAAATCATCTTTCCTAATTTATTGACCAGATTTTTTCAAATGTTAAAACGATAGAGATTTGAACTCAGTATCTAATGACGATCGCACTTTTTTTATGAAATTCTTCTATACACCTAACTCTCCCTATGCACGCATTGCACGGGTAGCAATAATAGAATTGAATCTGTGCAATCGCATCGAAACGCAAAAAGTCATTGCACGAGATCCAAACAGCGACCTATTGAATTACAACCCTACAGGTAAAGTACCAACTCTAGCGACTGACGACGGATTTATCTTGAGTGAAACACGTATAATATGCGCTTATCTGAATCACTTAAATCCTGAAATTAAACTAGTTGCTGACATTTCTAATGGCTTTTTACAGCAACTCGAAGGTATGACTGGTGGGTTCATAGATGGTATTGCTGTCTGGGTAAGGGAGTTAAGGCGTCCCCACAGTGAGCAGTCTACTGGGGTGATCGAGTTTGAGCGTGAGCGGGCGTTGAGAATTTTGGACTATTTCGAGAAGATATCAGATAAACTCGACCAAACTCCAAAACTTGCTCATATAACCCTCGCCTCTTCACTGGGACTAGAGATCCGTCTTCCCAATCTGCAATGGCGGCAAAAATATTCAAAACTTGCTCATTGGTACGATGAATTCTCTAAACTACCCTCTATCCAAGCAACAAGACCAGAGTCCTAATAACTAACATTTTATTGTTCCAAACAAGAGAACGAAAAAAGCACAAGTACGCCCTCACAAATAGAAATATGAGTACAAAAAAACAACTTAAACTCGGAGCATTTTTACCCGGCAGTGGTCATCACGTCGCAGCATGGCGACATCCCAAAACTCCGGCTGATGGAGGTCTGAACTTCCAACATTACAAGCAGCTGGCACAAACGGCTGAACGGGGTAAATTTGATATGCTTTTCCTCGCAGATGGTTTAGCCGTCTGGGATCGAGGGCAAGGGACTGAGGCTTTTAGTCGTTCGGGACAATTCAGTGTCCACTTTGAACCTTTAACCTTGTTGTCGGCTCTGTCTGCGGTGACAGAAAATATCGGGTTGGTGGCAACATCATCAACGACTTATGATGAACCTTTTCATCTCGCCCGCAAGTTTGCATCACTAGATTATCTCAGCGGTGGTCGTGCCGGATGGAATCTTGTAACCTCTGCTGCTGAAGCCGCAGCGCAGAATTTTAGCCAAGAAAACCACCTAGAACACTCGCTGCGCTATGAACGGGCGAGGGAATTTGTGGATGTTGTCACCAAACTTTGGGACAGTTGGGAAGACGATGCTTTCCTCCACAATAAGGAGTCAGGTATTTACTTTGATGCAGAAAAGTTGCATATTCCCCATCACAAGGGCAAATATTTTTCGGTGCGCGGCCCGCTCAATGTGGCGCGTCCACCGCAGGGATATCCAGTAATCGTACAAGCGGGATCT
Source organism: Nostoc sp. NMS9 (assembly GCF_017114995.1). GTDB lineage: Bacteria > Cyanobacteriota > Cyanobacteriia > Cyanobacteriales > Nostocaceae > Nostoc. Next base: position 10,541 of record NZ_JABXKL010000078.1, read on the forward strand.
TCCGAAGCTGGCCAGGATTTGGCTGCCCAAACAGCAGAGGCGATTTTCACTGCACAACAGACATTGGCAGAAGCTCAAGCCTTCTACGCCAGCGTCAAGGAGAGATTAGCTAAATACGGACGTTCCCCTGACCATCTTAAAATTATGCCAGGGGTATTCCCAGTGATTGGTAAGACTGAGCAAGAAGCTAAGGATAAATATGAGCAACTTCAGGAGTTGATTCATCCGCTGGTCGGATTAGGGCTGCTTTCTGGGCTAGTGGGTGGCCATGATTTGTCCAAGTATCCCCTAGATGGGCCGCTGCCGGATCTGCCAGATACCAACGCTGGCAAAAGCCGCTTGCAGTTGATTACCGATCTTGCCCGCAGAGAGAACTTAACAATCCGACAACTGTATTTGTGGATTGCAGGAGCGCGGGGACATCGAACGATTCTCGGAACACCAGAACACATTGCCGATCAGTTAGAAGATTGGTTCGTCAATGGTGGAGCTGATGGATTTAACATTATGCCACCCTGGCTACCTGGGGGTTTAGATGAATTCGTGGACTTGGTAATTCCCGAACTGCAACGTCGAGGAATATTTCGTACTGAGTATGAAGGTAGTACTTTACGCGAGAATCTTGGTTTGCCCCGTCCGGTGAACCAGTTCACCACAAAGACTGCTTCTGAACCTGTGGGCGTCGGTTCCTTGGCATAGTTTTGATTGAACAACTGGCAGTGTTTTTGAAGCGACGGCTTTGATTTCCTCAAACTTCATCTGGTTTGTTATTCCAGTGGTTTTAACAATACAATCAAGTCGTCTCTAAGGAAACTTTTTATCGTGTTGGGCATCCTAACGGTTCTTCTATCCTCCTTTGTTTTGACGTTTCACAACGTTACTGTCCGAGTTTTGTTTTCAGAACATCTCGTACTAGGTTTATTTTTACTCGGTGGATACGTTAAACCGGATTTGCAGAATTCCTTCTTGCTGATGTTCATGCGAATGCTGCTGGTGGTTCCACTCATGGCATCTCTATCATTCAAGCTATATCCATCTGCTTGGACAGAACTCCAAGACTTGTTCACCCGCAAGCGTAGGGATGTTCTGATTCAAGCTCTTGGCTGTGGAGTGCTGATGTTTGTGTATATTGCCTCACTCTACATTGCTATTGGCTTGATTCCCACAGGTATTGCCTTGACCCTCTTCTTCACCTATCCCGTATTTACAGCGCTGCTGTCTTGGAGGTTTTTTGGCGATCGCCCCACATTGTTCCGTTGGCTAGTAATGGCTATTATTCTGGTAGGAAGCGCTCTCACCATTCCCCAATCTTCTGCTACCTACAGCAGTCATACCATTGCGATCGGCATTTTTGCTAGTTTTGGCGCTGGGATTGTTTACGCCTTTTATTGCATCATTGCTCAAAAATGTTTAGAAAAATTCCATCCAATTCCCTTTACCTGGATCAGTTTTGCTTCCACTTTATTGCTTTCTGGTATTAGTTTACTGTTTTGGCCAGCTAAGAGCGGCCAACTTGATTGGACACCCCTATGGATTGGTAGCATATTTTCCGGTCTTGTCAGCTTTCTCGGACACACTTTAAACAATGTGGGGATTCGGATGGTTGGCGCTTCTACCGCTTCCATAATTGGCTCTAGCAGTCCAGCATTGACAGCGTTAGTTGCATGGATAACCATTAACGAAACTTTAAATGTGATTCAGAGTGTAGGGATTGGTGTTGTCACATTGGGGATCGCGTTACTTAGTGCAGAAGGCTTTGTGAAATCGCTCAAAATTAGGGGTTGAATTGGGAATTAAGATATGCCTTTCTCCGCTATCCTTTTCGATCTTGATGGGACTTTGACAGATCCTAAACCTGGCATCACTGGTTGCATTCAGTATGCGCTCTCTGAACTCGGTTACAAATCACCGAATGCTGATGAATTAAATTGGTGTATTGGCCCACCACTCAAAGATAGTTTTTCGCAATTACTCAATACCTTGGATCGCACAGTAATTGAACAGGCTCTTTTACTATATCGTCGTCGCTTTGCCACAATTGGATTATTTGAAAACTCACTTTATCCCCAAATTACAGAAGTTTTAAAAGCAATTCGTTTTGCTGGCTATAAAACTTTTGTTGCGACTTCCAAGCCATATATTTATGCGACGCAAATTATTGAATATTTTGGCTTATCATTGCTTTTTGATGGTGTTTATGGTAGTGAACTTGACGGAACGCGGAGCATAAAAGGTGACTTAATTCACCATATTTTATTAACAGAAAAACTTTTACCATCTACTGTGGTGATGGTAGGCGATCGCTCACATGACATCATTGGAGCCAAACGCCATCACATCGCTTCAATTGGTGTCACCTATGGCTATGGAACTGAGGAGGAATTAAAAGCTCATGGTGCTGACTTGATTGCCCATTCTCCAAGTGATATCCCCAGACTTATAATTCGTAATTCGTAATTCATAATTCATAATAATGCCGCCATCATTAACGTTTATCCATAGTTTGCTTCTCTTCAGTACCGCTTTCATTGCAGGCGGTTTAAATGCTGTAGCGGGTGGTGGAAGCTTTATCACGTTTCCAACTCTCGTCTTTACGGGTGTACCCCCGATCGCAGCTAACGCCACCAATAATACCGCGATTTGGGTGGCTGCTCTAGCCAGTGCTGGAGCATATCGTCAAGATTTAGGCATCGAGCGGCGAGATTTTTTACTTCTATGTGGCGTCAGTTTAGTTGGTGGCATGATTGGCTCCATAGCTTTGTTGTATACATCGCCAGATATCTTTAAAAAGCTGATTCCCTATCTATTGCTGCTAGCAACAGTTGTATTTACCTTTGGCGAACCGTTCAAAAAGTGGTTGCAGCGTCAAAACCAGAATACATCACCGGAATCTGTACCCTTGTTTAATTTGGTACTGGCTCAACTAGCGATCGCAATCTATGGCGGTTTCTTCGGCGCAGGTTTAGGGATTTTAATGCTGGCAACTCTGACATTTTTAGGTATCAAAAGTATTCACAAAATGAATGCTTTTAAGACATTTTTAGGGAGTTGTATCAATGGAATTGCGATCGTTCCATTTATTTTTGCAGGTGTGATTGCTTGGCATCAAGCTATTTTGATGGCAGTCGGTGGCTCTCTTGGTGGTTATTTAAGCGCCCATTATGCTCGTCAACTTGAACCCCACTTAATTCGGAAATTTGTCATGATTGTTGCCTTCAGCATGACTGCCTACTTTTTTATTCACGGTTAAGACCTGGGAACTACTCAGGGGTGATATATGGAAGCATCAAAAAAATCACAAGTCGTGCTCCGTGCTTTTAGTTCTAGAAATTTTCGCCTGTACTACATAGGTCAGGCAATTTCTCTGATTGGTACGTCCATGACTCAAGTGGCTACTAGTTGGTTAGTATATCGCCTCACCGATTCCGCTTGGTTACTCGGTCTAGTGGGCTTTGCCAGCCAAATTCCCACGCTTGTTTTGATTCCTCTGGGTGGAATCGTCGCCGATCGCACGAACCGCCATCGTATTCTGCTTGTCGCCCAAGTTCTGGGGATGCTTCAGTCTTTGGCTCTGACATGGCTGGCTTTGAGCGGTACTATTAACGTCTGGCAGATTGCATTTCTTGGTGTGTTGCAAGGGATAATCAACGCCTTCGATATTCCCACCCGACAGGCATTTTTACCAGAAACGGTCAGTAAGGAAAATCTTGGGAATGCGATCGCCTTGTACTCCTCCCTTGTCAGCGTTTCAGTTATGGTTGGGCCTGCGATCGCGGGCTTGTTAATTGCGGCAATGGGATCGGGGCTTTGTTTTCTGCTCGATAGTATCAGTTACATCGCCGTAATTATTGCCCTTCTTGCAATGAACCTTGCCCCCAAAAAAGCTGTTATTTCCAAACGCAAACCTTTAGAAGAATTAAAAACTAGTTTTAAATATGCCTTTGGGTTTTTGCCAATTCGCTCAGTCTTGATTGGTTCGGCTTTAGTTTGCTGCGTATGGGGATTTTACTTAGCTTTGGGGCCGATTTTTGCCAAGGAGATTTTGCAGGGTGGCCCTAACACCTTCGGCTTCTTGATGACAGCTTCCAGTTTGGGAACCTTAGCAGGTGGTATCTATTTAACTAAGCATAGCAATGTACTGGAGTCGGGTAAAGTTCTAGCATTGGGTATATGTTTTATGGGAGTAAGCTTGATTGTCTTTGCCCTATCTCGTGTATTTTGGCTTTCGCTGCTCTCATTATTAGCGGCTGGTTTCGGCTTTATTTTACAGATAATTGCCGGACGCACTTTGCTTCAGTTGTTGGTGAGCGATGAAAATCGCGGACAAATTACCGGTCTTTACGTTATGGCATCTACAGGCGCAGTACCTATAGGTAACTTAATAGCTGGCGCACTAGCAAGTAAAATTGGTAGTAGCAATACTGTCATCCTTGGTGCAAGTATTTGTATTGCAGGCTCAATTTTCTTTATGCAGCAAATCTCCACCTTCCGCGATCTGATTCGTCTGAATCTACCTACTGAAGGAGCTTAAAAGAAAAATAGCTCTGGCTATTTGAAAGAGTGCATAATCAGCCATAACACCAAAAATTGATAACAACAATGACTACTATAAATGACCCTGCTGTTGTAGCTGAAGTAACTGATTTGTACCTCAAGTATGAAGAAGCCCTTTCTAATAACAATTTGGAGGTGATGGATAGCTTATTTTGGGATGCACCCGAAGTAGTGCGGTTTGGAATTACAGAAAACCTGTATGGTGGCGATGAAGTTCGTAACTTTCGCCAGAATCGACCAAACCCAAAAATAGAGCGAGAAATCTCGAATCTCAAGGTTGTAACCTTTGGGAAAGATGCAGCAACAGTAACTTTAGAATTTCGCCGGATTATCAATGGTGTAGAGCGTTTCGGGCGACAAAGCCAGACTTGGTACAGGTTTACCGAAGGATGGAAGGTGGTTTCAGCACACGTTTCATTATTGCCAGTGTGAGTTTTAAAACTATGACTAGCATTACCGAAATTGCCCCAGATATCTATCGCATCTCAAGCTATGACCCAAAAATAGATATGCAATTCATCCAGTTTTTAGTGAAGGATGAAGAACCATTATTATTTCATACGGGTCTAAAGAGGATGTTTCCACTAGTACATGATGCAGTGGCAAAGATTATTGATCCATCACAAATTCGCTGGATTAGCTTTAGCCATTTTGAAGCAGATGAATGTGGATCGCTAAATGAATGGTTGTCCATTGCGCCAAATGCTCAGACAGTTTGTAGCCCCATAGCAGCCTTTGTGAGTGTAGATGATTTTGCAATTCGTCCATCCAAAATTATGCAACACGCTGAAGTTTTAAACACTGGTAAATATAGTTTTCAGTTTCACCATACACCACAAGTTCCTCACGGTTGGGATGCAGGATTATTCTTGGAAACTAGTCATAAAACCTTGTTTTGCTCAGACCTTTTCCACCAGTTTGGAGATGTGGAAGCAATAACTGAGTCTGATGTGATTGAACGGTTCCGTCAAACAATCGTCAATTATGAAGCAAGTCCTTTTCCCAATTACATACCATATACAACGCATACCGCTCGCATTCTCCAGGAATTAGCAGTTCTCAAGCCGCGTACACTGGCGACAATGCATGGTTCAACGTTTGTGGGAGATGGTGAACGTGCATTGCAGGATTTAGCAGTTGTGTTGCGAGAAGTTTTGGTGAAGAAGTAGACATGACAACCTATCCTATCGCCTCTAGTCCATCATTAGTGCAGCAGGCCGAATCTCTAGCTGCACAACTTGAGTTTACCCAATCCTCACTCCCAGAAGTTGGTCGTCTGTTGCACGTCCTCACCAGCCATATCACACAGGGTCAAATTGGTGAAATTGGTAGTGGATGTGGGGTTGGTGCAGCGTGGATTGTGAGCGCATTACACCCAGATAGTACATTGATTACGATCGAGAGCGATCGCCAGCTTGCCAAAGTTGTGCAACAGCTATTTGCAAATAAGTCTAATGTCCGCACACTTCAAGGCGACTGGCACGATTTACTCACCTACGCTCCCTTCAATTTGTTATTTGCCGATGGCGGAAAGGCAAAACTCACAGAACCTCAAACATTGATAACTGCTCTCAAGCTTGGAGGCTTCATCTTACTAGACGATCTCACACCCGAAGAATACTGGCCACCACAATGGCACGGACGCACAGATCAAATCAGGGAATTTTGGCTCAAAGATCCTCGGATTGCCGCCACAGAAATCCCCGTGACGGCAAAAAATTCAGTAATTCTAGCGACACGCATCCAATGAATTATTTATGAATGCGACTTTCAATAAAAATAGTGTGCAAAGATTAATTCTGGTTAGACATTCGCTTCCAGAGAAAATAGCAAAATTGCCTGCTAGAGACTGGCCATTATCAGCAGAAGGGCGAGAACGCTCAGAGTTGTTAGCGCAAAGGTTAGCAAATTTCCAACCAAGTACTATAACTGCTAGCAATGAGCCAAAAGCTATAGAAACTGCCCAGATTATTGCCCAGAAATTTAATCAATCAGTTGAAGTTTTTGCAGGATTAAATGAACATAACCGTAGTAATCTTAGTTTTATAGAAGAAAAAAAGTTTATTGAAACCCTGACTACTTTTTTCACCACACCAGATGAATTGGTGATGGGATTGGAAACAGCAACGCAAGCTCATCAACGCTTCCAGCAAGCTGTAGAAAATATTATTGCCAAAACTCCAACTGGTGATGTAATGATTGTGTCGCACGGTACTGTCATGACGCTGTTTATTGCTGCTTTTACTGGCAAACAACCATTTTATTTCTGGCAGCAACTTGAGCATCCAATGGCTATAGTACTAGCTTTACCAAATTTAAAATTACTAGAAATAATTACTGTAAAAAGCAGACAAATAGAGGTTTAAATATGGGAAATTCATTTGATTGGGTTGTATTAAAATCTAGACACATAGTAAAAGACAGATGGATTTCAGTACGTTCTGATACTTGCCAAATGCCTAATGGAACAATAGTTGACCCCTATTATGTTCTTGAATATCCAACATGGGTTAATGTTGTAGCTTTAACAAAAAATCAGGAAGTTATTTTAGTAAAGCAATATCGCCACAGTCTGAAAAAAACAATTCTAGAATTACCCAGTGGTGCTGTAGAGACTGAAGATATTTTACCAGTGGAAGCCGCAAAACGCGAATTATTGGAAGAGACTGGTTACACTAGCAATCATTTTATTGAAACTGGTATATTATCACCAAACCCAGCTACTCATACCAATTTAACCCATTGTTTTTTAGCAACAGATGTGGAACGTGTAGCTGATTTAAAGTTAGACTTTACAGAGCAAATTGATGTAGTTATATTGCCTCTAGAAAAGCTAATCAAAAATATTGATAATGGGATACTGCTGCAAACATTACATATTAGTTCATTATTTTTCGCTCTAAAAAAACTTGATAAAGTGCAATTTTCTTAGTCATCTGGCTATAGTTGCCTTTGTCAACAACCATCAATAAAGGATAAAAGATATATGACTGCAACCATTTCATTCGATCGCGTTTCTGATATCTACGATGCAACACGAGGACTACCGCCTGAGATTTCCGAGCAAATCACAGATTTTATCCTCAATCTAGTTTCAGCAACAGCAGAAACCAAATTTTATGAAACAGGTATCGGCACTGGTAGAATTGCTGTCCCGATCGCAAAAAGAGGTTACTCCTATACTGGTGTAGATATCTCTGAAAAAATGTTAGCTGAACTGCACCAAAAGCTAGAGGGTGTGTCTCATAAATTAACAGCAATTAAGGGAGATGCAACTTCTCTACCATTTGCTGACAATTCTTTTGATGTCGCATTGACAGTTCATGTGTTTCACCTGGTTTCTGCTTGGAAGCAAGCACTAGCAGAAATTCGTCGAGTCCTTAAACCGGGAGGAATTTACCTCTACACTCACGGTAATATGAATTTTAGCAAAGTTAATGAAGATATCAATCAGGGTAGATTTGAATTTCAGCAACGTTGGCAAGATATCATTGCTAGCTATGATTATCCCTTACCTTGCTATGGTGCAACAGAAGAAGAGGTTTTAACAGAGTTGCGCGAACAAGGAGCAAATTTAGAAACAGTGGTTGCAGCCAAATGGCAGTCTAAACTAACTGTGGGCAAATTACTTGAATCTCATAAAAACAAGATTTATCGCCATACTTGGCACATCCCAGATGATATCTTTGCCCGTGCAATTCAAGATTTGCAAGACTGGGCTTTGCAACACTACGGCTCTTTAGACTACGATTTGTCTGGTGAAAGTAGGTTCAAGATTGTAGTAGTACGCAACTGGACTTAATTGCGATAAACAAGTTTGTAGTAAGGACTAAAGTCCTTACCTTACAGCAATTTTCAAGTAGTTAAACCACGACTGAAACGGTGAGTAGAAAGTGTGGAGTAGTGTAGTTCAATTACTTGAAAAGCACTATAAGCACTTCAGTGCTTACTACGTAATAGACAAATAGTACTTACGCAAAAACTCTCTGAAACTCTTATTTCTTTGTGTCCTTCTCTGACGAGACGCTGTGCGAATGCGTCCTTTGCGGTTCGTTTTTTCATGATTTTGCGTAAGTCCTAACAAAGATAAACTGGACAATGACTAAACGAGGATTCACTAATGATATTGGAAACTCAACGCCTATTACTGCGGGAAATGACGCTTTCTGACCTCGATGCGTTACTGCTTGTCCTCGGCGATGTAGAGTCGATGCGCTACTACCCAAAGCCCTTTGACCGCGAGATGGTGGAAAAATGGATTGACCGGCATCGCTGCAACTACGCACAGCACGGCCTCGGCTTGTGGGCGATGGTTCTTAAGACGACGGGTGAGGTAATCGGCGATTGTGGACTGGTTTGGCAGGAGGTCGAGGGAAACCGAGAACTCGAAATTGGTTATCATGTCCGCAGCGACCAACAAATGCAGGGTTACGCAACTGAAGCTGCATCTGCTTGCCAAGACTACGCCTTTAACGTGCTGGGTAGCGCGCGCGTCATCTCCCTGATTCGCCCAGAGAACATTCCCTCTTGCCGTGTAGCTGAAAAGAACGGACTCAAGGTCGTTCAAGAGACACTCTGGCGCAACATACCGCACTATATATATGCTGTGCAACGCTCAGAAAGTAAACTTCTTACAACAAGCAATCTCGGAAGCAGAGAAGTTTAATAATCTCTGTACCAACGTTGAGGCTGCTCACCGAGTACATAGCTAGCCATTGCATCAACATGAGAGCGAAAGTATTTGGTCATAGGGCATTAGGTAAAACAGTTTCTCTTTTCCCTCAAGACTTGTGGCAGAGCCGCAATGAGCAGCATTTCCAGCCTCTTGCTGGAAACGAGATTTGAAAAGGATTAAGCGTTGGGTTGTAGAGCAAACTTTTGGTTGGCTATGCTTCAAAATATCAGGTGCATTTAATTTTTTGAGTATAAAATCTAGTTGCTAAAAGAGCCGCACCTGCTACTAAAGTTGCTAGTACACTATCAGGTTCAGGGACGGCAGCAACTTGAGCATCAATTCGTGCAGTTCCAGCAAACAAACCAGACAATTTAGGGTCATCTAATATATCAGCAAACTCTGGAGAAATCAACAATTGAACATCAGGTATGGTTAAATTTTGGCCATCAAATGACACAAGTCCCGGAGTGCTCAAATCAAACAAAATTGTATTTAAAGAAAATGTGTCTCTTAAAACAAGTCCGCTGGCACCTGTGACAGTACGTCCTGGAGCAAAACCGATTGAAAAATCACCAACAGTAATTTGATCGTTGAATGTAACAGTACCAGTATGCTCGATTGTACCTGAGAGCGGAGTAAAACCGCCCTCGTCACTAAACGTGAAGTTAGTAAGTGAGTCGATGTTCCAGCCAACTAAATAATTGCTGGGAATTGGTGCAACTGCCTGATTAGTGCCTGTCAAGGTTAACCCAATACTACTAAGAATCTTATCGTGATCGCGATCAATGCTGGTGACTCCAGATATCACTTTAAAAGTTGCAGCTTCTACCTCTATGGGTGCTATTGAGATAAAAGCTGCTGTCGTACAACCAAGAATCCCTGCAAACTGAAAAAAACGCATATATATTTCTGATGATCTTCGTACTTTATTTTATATAAAAAAACGTCCTTTATTAATCTATAAACTCAAAAATTACCGCTAAAAAACTATTCTCAAAACTTAAGATTATGCAACCATACAGTTAATAACAAAATTTAAACCATGCAGTTACAAATACCAAGTTAAGTAAGTGGGTAAAAATAAAAATTACTGGTCAGCATGAGGCGTAAACTATAAGGTATAAAGTATTAAGGATATAAGATGAAAAAAATATAGTTACGTTTAATTATGTCCAATGCCAATTATTTGGGAGCAAATTTCAAAGTCCCTCTCCAAACCTTGGGAGAGGGATTTAGCGCTCTTTTATTACTCTCGTCAGATTAAATTTGAAACCCTATTTTGGCGTTAGTCCGCGCAGGCGGACGAGAGTTTGTGTAGCCGCGATTTCTAATCGCTTGGATTATTCTCTCTTCAGAGTCATAGAAGAGCGTTAGGATGAAAGCTCATTGATTCATGCAAGAAGTCTAATCAGGTATTTGCAGACTCTAGCTGAGAATTAGAGAAAGCTGATTTATTCTCGCCGATTTACTTCTTAGTTCACAGACTTGTTCTAATCCACCAACTTATTTTATCCAAATTAGGATCTATTTCCTGCCACAAACTTGCTGAAGAGTCTGCTTCTCTTGTTGCTGCGAATATTTTATATATACTATCGAAGTTTTTTTGAATCAACTGCTTATCTAGTTTAGGAATATCTAATTTCAGATATTTCAAACGGTTGGATAACTCTACTTTCTCTTTTGTCGGCAAGTCGGCAATCTGAGCAACTTGTTCTAAAATTTTGTCTATTGATACAATTATTTCTTGCAGACTGGGCTTTTTAGTTTTTAATTGTAAATCTTTTTCTTCAAAGGCTTCTTCTTGATTACCTAACTTTACTAAGACTATTTTGACGAAGAAAAGATTGTAATCTATCTCACTAACTTCACCCGCTTGCTGATGATATTTTCCACTTTTATTTATAACTACTATGTCACCTTTCTCAATTCTATTGTTCATAATTTATACAACCTTGTAATTAAATTACTAAATAATCTCCTCTACAGAAAATACTACTCTAAAGCCACAAACCCTCAGCCCACCGTCTGACTCATTCCAGCTACGACTGGCGCTCCGACAAAGTTCTGCATTGAAACTCCAAGAACCACCGCGTAGCACCCGGCGATTTATATCACCGCCAACTTCCCAAGCTGTTCCATCTAAGGGTGCGTCATTGTAATTGTTATGCCACGAATCAGCACACCATTCCCAAACTAACCCGTGCATATCGTACAATCCAAAGGCGTTGGCGACTTCAAAACTACCGACGTTTGTTGTTTCTTTACGGAATTTGCTTTTTGGTTCCATAGTGCAGCTGACTAACTCAGAGGTAATGGTTTCGCCAAAGTGGAAGGATGTTGTAGTTCCCGCACGACAAGCATATTCCCATTCAGCCTCACTCGGTAAACGATAGTCGCGTCCAGTTTTTTCTGATAGCCTGAGACAGAATTCTACAGCCTCATACCAAGATACATTTTCCACTGGTCTATCTAGACCTTTGAATTTTGATGGATGGGGATTTAAAGCTTGTTTGACTTTGGGTAAAGCTGCTACTACTCTCCACTGTGCTTGAGTTACGGGAAATTTCCCCATAAAAAATGGTTCAACGGTAACTTGATGTCGTGGACGTTCGTCAGCATCTCCTTCAAACTCCGGTGAACCCATCATGTAACTACCACAAGGAATTGATACCATTTCTAATGTGACAGACTTACCTAATTCTTCAGCAAAGAAGTTTGCATTACAGTTTATGCGGTTTACTTCTCTACCACCTGTGTCTACTGTCACTACGTCAAATTCAAAGGTTTCTAATGGGGGTAATGGTACGATTACTTTTTGTGGTAGCGGCGGTAATATAGGTTGAGGCATCGAAACAATTTTTAAGGCAACAGGTTCAATGTTCGATGTGGCAAACTTTACATCATTGATGACTTCTACTGCTGTTTGATACCTTTCACTCGGTAGATGCTTGAGTAATTTATCTAAGATTTTCCCTAAGTCGTCGCTGATAGTAATGTCTTTTTTCTGTAAACGTTCGCGCCACAACCATTTAGCATTCATGGCATCATAAATAGGGTCATTAATCTGTCCAGAAGCATCCTGCAAAGGCAAACATTGAGTTAAAAGACGCACACAAGTTACGCCCAAAGCATACAAATCACTGCCGTGACAAGCAAATCCAGCCATTTGTTCTGTTGGGGCATAGCCAAGGGTATAAATTACCGTAGCTTGTCTTCCTATACTGGTTTGTGTCACCTGTTTAGCACCGCCAAAGTCAATTAAGACGGGTTTTTCATCACTTGCACGGCGAATGATATTTTCTGGTTTGATATCCCGATGAATAACGTTATGGGTATGAATGAATTGCAGAACTGGCAATAAATCAGCTAAAAGTTCCCAAATTTGTTGTTCGCCATAAATTTGTTGCTGAACTTCTTGTAAGAGAGTTTTTCCTTGAATAAATTCTTGTACGAGATATAAGCTAGTACCTTGTTCAAAATAAGCTAGTAGTCTGGGAATTTGGGTATGATTTTCTCCCAGTTCATACAACCGAAAAGCCTCTTCTTTAAAAAATTCTGCGGCTTTAGTGCGTTGTCCTGTTCCCTGAAACTGCGGGAAAAATTGCTTGATGACGCAAGGGGCGTTTAGTCTGTCTACATCTTCTGTAGAATATGTTCTACTAAATCCACCTTCACCTAAGAGTCTTAATACGCGGTAACGGTTTCTGAGAAGTTTGCCAAAGTTGCTTTGTCCGCAACTGACGCAAAATCTATTGCTATCAGAGTTGAATGGATTTGAGCAATTGGGATTTTGGCAGATTTGCATAATCAGGGGGAAATAGCATCTTCTCCAAAGTTAGCCCCAATATTATCTAATTGAAAACAGTTATGTAGAGAAGCGAACACGGAAGTTTATTCATGTGTTTAAAACTATCTTTCACACGAGGGCATAAGGATGAATAAATTATATTTATTTATACCAATTCAATTAATGATTGCAACACATACTTGGGTTAAGACGCGATGAATCGCGTCTCTACAAATTGTGTATGTCGCATTCTTTTTTCCAATTGGTATTACTTATCTATACGATGACGTTGTGTTAGCAGAAAGTATGGCACATTGCCATAATATTGGAGCGTTAGGCTTACCGTAATGCACCCTAAATTTTAATATAGCTGTTGTTCACTATCTAAAAAAGTTCACGAAGAACGAAATCACCTACCTATAACTTTTATTGCCAATTGCGACTCTTATTTAAAAGTTTTATTCTCTCCAGAAACGCGAATTAATTCAGCTACAAGGGCAACGATCGCAGATACTAAAATTAACATTACACTCAGCGCGTTAATATCAGGTTTAACTCCGGTTCTAATGCGGCTAAAAATTTCCATTGGCAGGGTGTTATAACCGCTACCAGCAGTAAAACTGGCAATGAGAAAGTCATCTAAGCTGAGGACAAAAGCCAAGAGACAACCAGCGACAATCCCAGGCATTAATTGAGGTAACAATACTTTAATGAAAGCTTGGGTTGGTGTAGCGCCTAAATCTAGTGCTGCTTCTTCTAAGTGTGGGTCTAAATTAGTCAGTCGGGAAGCTACCACAAGTCCAACGTAGGCGAGACAAAACACGACATGGGCTGCAACTATTGTCCACAAACTCAAAGGGATTGCAAAGGCTGCTAGACATACTAGGGTCGCCACTGCGATCGCAATATCGGGAATAATCAATGGTAGGTAAGCAATACCACGATACAATTTCTTACCAGGAAATTCGTAACGCGCCAACCCAACCGCCATCAAGGTTCCCAGCACTGCTGAAATTGCTACGGCACAACCTGCAACTATCATACTGTTTTGCAAAGCCGATAAAATGCGATCGTCACTGAACAACTTGCGATACCAATCGAAAGTGAATCCTTGCCAAGTTGCACTGTAGGGCGACTGATTGAAGCTATAAAAGCCAAGCACCAGTATAGGCAGGTACATGAACACAAACATCAGAACTGAGAAAACCGCCTGCCATGAGACACGCGGTTTTTTGAGAGAGGGAGAGATATTCACGTTTATATATGTTATTGATAGCAATACAAAATATCATATTTTATGCAATCAGTCAATGATTTAACTATCTTCTCTCCCTTTTGACTCGTGGAGAATCCAATAGCATCTCAATTAATCAGACAAGTTGCTCAAAGCGACTAGTACCGCAAGGCGGAATTCAAAATTCAAAATTCAAAATTCAAAATGAATACAGCGTAAGCGTTTCGTTAATTTGGAATGGGTGGTTTATTTACGCCGTGCTGTACTAGTTATAAGGTAGGTAAACTTCCACCCATAATAGACATCTGCTGAAAAAGAGACGTAGTACTGCTACGTCTCTACAAGGGTTCTGGATAACGCATATTTAATTTCTGAAGATGTCTAATAGTTAATTGTTACCTTTAAGAACTTGGATAGAACTTATAAGAAAAATTCTGCTTCTAATTTCCAACTACCTACTTTACCAAAATCTCTCCTTTGGGCGACTCTAAATTCTTCTTGAGAGTACGGAAAGCCGCCTAAAAAGTGACTACACGATTTATTCTTTAATTAATTTTTGTAAATTAGATAATTGATAGGCAATAAAAGAGTTTTTCTGCCTATTATCAGCATTTATCTGGGATTTTGACTATTTTAGGAAATCCCTGTTTGCCAAAAACATTTATATTTAACATTCTACTCAACTACCAAGAATTAATAAAATAGAATGTATTTACCTCTTTAGGAGTGGGTAATTTCCGTACTAGGATAGACAAAGAATATAGAAGTAACAGCGTAAGATTTGAAAGAGATTCTTAATAAGTTTAGTATCTGAAGTTACTTTCTGATGCAAAGTGAATCAATTACAAGCACTAAAACAACAGAAATAAAAAACTTCTAATTCAAGTTTTATTTTTTAGGAGGTTTATGATGCGAATTGCTCAAATAGCTCCACTGTGGGAAAGAGTTCCACCTCCAGCTTATGGTGGCGTAGAGTTAGTAGTGGGGTTACTGACCGATGAATTAGTCCGACGGGGACACGAAGTAACTTTATTTGCATCGGGAGATTCTATTAGTCTGGGAACGTTAACGTCAGTTCATCCCCGTGCCCTTAGACTCGATCATACTATCAAAGATTACGGCATCTACGAGATGCTAAATATCGCTTCGGTGTATGAACGTGCAGAAGAGTTTGATATTATTCACTCTCATATTGGACATGGGGCGCTGGCTTACGCAAATCTTGTCAAAACCCCTACGGTTCACACGTTGCACGGTACTTTTAACCCTGACAACGAAAAGATGTTTAGTTTTGGTAAAAAACAACCCTACGTCAATATTTCCAATTCACAACGAGAACCAAGGTTAGGGTTAAACTCTATAGCGACGGTTTACAACGGGATTGATGTCAGCAGTTATGAGTTTCACTCCCAACCAGAACATCCTCCTTACTTGGCGTTTTTAGGTCGAATATCTCCTGAAAAGGGAGCGCATTTAGCCATAGAAATTGCAAAACTTGCTGGTTGGCATTTAAAAATGGCAGGTAAAATAGATGTCGTTGATGTGGAATACTTTGAAAAGGAAATTAAACCACATATTGACGGAGAGCAAATTGAGTATCTGGGTGAAGCCAACCATGCTCAAAAAAATGCCCTGATGGGTGGTGCAGTAGCAACTCTGTTCCCCATCACTTGGCGGGAACCCTTTGGATTGGTGATGATTGAGTCAATGGCTTCAGGTACGCCAGTGATTGCAATGAAATTGGGGTCTACTGAGGAGGTCATTTCCCACGGTAAGACGGGTTTCCTCTGCAATAATATTCAAGAGTGCATTAGTGCCATTGATCGCATCGTAGAGTTAGACCGTTATGCTTGTCGTCAGTATGTTGAAAACCTTTTCAGCGTTAAGCACATGACTGATGGCTATGAGGCGGTTTATCAACAAATAATCGCAGAACGATTTTCTCAGAATGGGCATTTCCGCAGTTTGGTTGATTTAGCTAGCTAGCGATCGCATTCATGTAATCTTACATGTTTTTAACTAATTAGAATACAGACCATCGTAGGGATGCACATCTGTGCCCCTACCAAGTTACGCGATTATCCCATTTTCCCAACATCTTAGCACTCACTCCTGAAACTCGTTCTAAGTCTTGTAAAGATGTAAATTGTTGCTGTTGACGACTAATAATTATTCGCTGTGCTAATTTTTTACCCACGTCAGGAAGAGTTGCTAATTCTTCTAAACTTGCGGTGTTGATATCTACTTTTTGAATTGCTTGTAACTCAGTTGATGAAAAAGTTTTTATTTGAGGACACCGTGTTTGTTCTAATTTAATCTTTTCTTGAATTGCTGGTGGTAAACCGGGTTTAACTTTGGTATAAAGACGAGCAAATTCTCGCACATAATGGGCAGCAACTATCGGATTTTCAATCACTACAAGCGTTTCATCGTTACCATTATTAGCAGCGTTTGACCAATTATGAGAACCTGTAATTACTGTTTGACTATCAATTACACCAAATTTGTGATGCAATAAATCACCTTTGGGTAACACAGGTACACCTACGCTAGTAATTGGATTTGACCAAGGATGGTTGTCGACTTCATATTTACATTTGTTACTGAGAGCAACCCCCATCATATCTAAGGCTTCGCTGTAAGAACGGTAGGCGAATTGTGGTTCAATTAAAGCGCGAATTTGCACACTTTGTTGATGGCGTTTTTCTAAAATATTAGCAAGAGGCTGTTCAGAAAAAACAAATAACGCTATATCAATAGATTTGGTTGCTGAATCTAAAGTTTTACCAATTAAACCATTACTACTGTTACTCCAAGGTTGAGTTGGAGAAGTGGGCGAAAATTGCACAGTGATTTTGGTGTTACCTAAAGTTATTTGTTTAGGTAAACGCATTGGTTTTTCCAAACCAAATCGACTATCTGGTTGACCTCCTGGGCCATCGCCCCACATAATATTAAACTCTTCTGTAAATAAAGATGCTAATTCTGGGCTGTCAATCTGCAATAAATTATTGGCATTTCCTAAACTGCTGGGATTTGTAAAATCACCAGAAGTATCACTTAATGTAAAGTTGGCTGAAGTGATAATTACAAGGCGATTGTCTACAATCACAAATTTGTGATGCATCAAACTGCTACCAGATGAACCATCTGCTTGATCATCTATCCAAGGAATTTTGGCATTCTGCAAAATTATTAAAGCATCTCTTTGATTGATTTCCGCTGGACTGAGTTGATGATCATGGTTAATATCGATAAATTGACGAAATTCGTTGTAGCGTTCTTGTTCTCTTTTATCTAACTTACCGACTTCAGCAGATGTTAAGCTACTCCAAGGTCGGCTATAGGTATTTTCTAAAATTATCCTGACTTTTACTCCAGCTTTTTGTTTATCAACCAGTGCTTGGGCAACTTTGGGTAAACGTAATTCTTGCACCGCCACATCTACTGTAGATTTAGCCTGGGTAATAGCATCGGCAATCTGTTTTTCTAAATCATCCCCCAGACGAGTTTGCTGACGGTAAGCTTCTTTATATTCTGAAGACTCAGAATGGTTAAAGTAAACTTGAACTAACGGATCTTGCGCTAAAGGTGCTGGACGCTGATTGAAAGACTGGACTCGTTGACAACCAGCGAGGGAGAATATCAGTAAAAAGATATATAAAAAATATCTTTGTCTAGAGAGAAGTTGCACTGTAATCTGCTAAAAGTGGATTGGGAGTGGATATATTTATCATTCCCAAAATTTTATGTTCTGAATTAAGTAGAAAAATAACTTTCCAAGTAAAGGGAAAAATCCACTACTAGATGTAAAATTACAGATATTTTTTCAGGATTTGTCCACTAAAACTGTATATGCTGGCAAGATCAACAGCCTACTACCACCGTGTGTTCTCCCTATTATCGGTTATATGCAAATTTATCTAGATTACAGCGCCACAACACCCACTCGAAAAGAAGCGATCGCAGTTATGCAAACAATCCTCACTCAACAGTGGGGCAATCCTTCCAGCTTACATGAGTGGGGACAACGGGCAGCAACGGTTGTAGAACAAGCCAGAGTCCAAGTTGCTGGTTTAATTAACGCCGCTACTCCTGAATCGATCGTTTTTACCTCTGGTGGCACTGAGGCAGATAATTTGGCAATTATGGGTGTGGCTCGGTTGTATGCTGTTCCTCAACATCTAATTATTTCCAGCGTTGAGCATTCTGCAATTTCTGAGACAGCACGGTTTCTAGAAATGTGGGGTTGGGAAGTTACGCGCTTGTCTGTAGATTTGAAAGGCAGAGTCAATCCCTTGGATTTAAAGGCGGCGTTGCGACATAACACAGCCTTAGTTTCTATAATTTACGGTCAAAGTGAAATTGGGACAGTGCAACCGATCGCAGAACTGGGTAAGATAGTGCGATCGCATGGTGCTCTGTTCCACACAGATGCAGTGCAAGTTGCAGGACGCTTACCCATAGATGTGCAACAACTACCTGTAGACTTACTTAGCCTTTCCAGTCATAAAATATATGGGCCGCAAGGTGCAGGGGCGTTGTATGTGCGTCCTGGTGTGGAATTGATGCCTTTACTAGGTGGTGGTGGACAAGAAATGGGATTGCGTTCTGGTACACAAGCAGTACCAATAATTGCCGGGTTTGGTGTCGCAGCAGAATTAGCAGCCGAAGAATTGGCTACAGAAACACCACGGTTAATTGAGTTACGCGATCGCGCTTTTGCTCAATTAGCTGAAATTCCTGGTTTAATCCCTACAGGGGATACTTGCGATCGTTTGCCTCACCATATCAGTATGTGCCTAGAAAACGCCGACGGCGAAAAACTCAGCGGTAAAACCTTGGTACGACAGCTAAACCTTGCTGGCATCGGCATCAGTGCTGGTGCTGCTTGTCATAGTGGTAAACTTAGCCCTAGCCCGATATTGTTAGCGATGGGTTATTCCGAAAAAGCTGCATTGGGCGGAATTCGCATCACATTGGGGCGTGATACTACCGAAGCTGATATCGATTGGACGGTAATGGTGTTGAAGCAAGTTTTGCAAAGGCTGACACCGGATTTATCTTTAGTTAAACGTTGATCGCTCATCTTAAAATTTAGATACAGCATTTGTCGGAGTGTTTTCTATGTCCCTGCAAGATGTTCCAACCCAACCACCTGAGCGATCGCGCATCATCAAGCAGATGAAAGCTTTATTGAAGACCGAACAGCCAGCGCTGACCGATAAACAGGTGGAATCCATGCTAAAAGAACGTCGGTTGGAGAAGTATCTTTGTTATCTCAAAGCCTAAATGTCCTCACGATATAATTGAAGCAAAAGAGATTAGCTCAGGTAAAATTGCGATTAATTCATGGATCGAAAATATGAATGGCTTCTTAAACTATCTTTGAATTAAGTCGATCATCTATTTGGTACGATTGCCATTCTTATAAGAAGGACAAAAACATCATGAACACTGCTAAACTCACCACTGATGGCACTCACCAAATGGTTATTTTGGCCGAAGACTTTCAACTTGCTGGTACTGAAGTTTATATCAAAAAAATTGGTAACGCCATTGTCCTCATTGCCAAAGATAATCCCTGGCAATCCCTGATCGACAGTCTAGACAATTTCTCTGATGATTTCATGACTACCAGAGATCAGGCACTCCTCGACACCAGAGAGAGCTTTTAAATGCGATATTTGCTTGATACCAACATCTGTATTTACCTCATCAAGCAAAAACCCCAAAAAGTACTGGATAAATTCCAAAGCTTTAGCATTTCTGATGTGGGTATCTCCTCCATCACCGTTGCTGAACTCGAATACGGAGTTGCCAAAAGCCAACAGCAAGAGAAAAACCGCATCGCCCTGGTGCAATTTCTGCTACCTCTAGAAATTGTCGAATTCAATCAATCATCTGCAACGATTTACGGCAGCATCAGAAGTGATCTCGAAAGTAGAGGACTTATTATTGGTGCAATGGATATGCTCATTGCTTCTCATGCGCTGAGTTTAGGAGTTATATCATGTCCGGCTTAATTAGTTATAATTCCCTTTCTCTATGCAGAAAGCCCAAAAACCCATCCCCTCTGCACCTCTGCCCCTCTGCCCCTCTGCGGTCTTAATGATAAGTCTTTAACCGGACATGATATTACCCTCGTCACCAATAATGTGCGAAAGTTTTCTCATATTCCTACGCTTCCATTAGAAAACTGGGTTGAGTAGTTGTCAATATGCGAGATGTGATGATATTGCGTTACTGGCCTCCTGTAATATCAATCTGAATAACTTTAAAATCAGCATCATGAGTATTATCGTCTTCGGCAGCATCAATATAGATTTAGTAGCAACAACACCCCGGTTGCCAGTTGCAGGAGAAACGTTACTAGGAGAAGATTTTTTTAAAGTTTCGGGAGGTAAAGGAGCCAATCAAGCCGTAGCATTAGCAAAATTGGGCATTCCTACCCAGATAGTGGGGCGTGTAGGTGCAGACGATTTTGGTACAGAACTTGTTAACAATTTGCAAGCATCTGGTGTGCAGACTGATAACATTTTTGTGGATGAAACTGTTAGTTCTGGAGTCGCTATTATCACCGTGAGTCATACTGGTGAAAATCAAATCGTCGTGATTCCTGGTGCAAATGGGCGCGTCAATCAAGAAGATGTAGAGCGATTATCCCACTTTTTACCACAAGCCACAGCACTACTTTTACAACTAGAAATTCCTATTAATGCCGTGGTTGCTGCTACTAAAGTGGCACAACGTGCAAATATAAAAGTAATTTTCGACCCCGCACCCGCACAATGTAATTTACCAGATGAATTGTATCCATTGGTAGATATTATTACACCGAATGAAGTTGAAGCAGCGCAGTTGGTGGGTTTTCCTGTGAATGGAGAGGAACAAGCAGCGAAGGCAGCTGCGGTTTTATTGCAACGGGGTGTGAAATGTGCGATCGTTAAACTGGGTGCTAAAGGTGTTTTTTGTGCCACTGCTGAAGAAAAGTTTTTTGTACCCGCGTTTTCAGTTAATGCAGTTGACACCGTAGCCGCAGGCGATGCTTTTAATGGTGGTTTAGCGGCGGCACTTTTTGAAGGACTTTCCTTACATCAAGCAGTTATTTGGGGTGCAGCAGCAGGTGCTTTGACAGCGACAAAACCAGGCGCACAAACTTCGCTACCGGATAGGTTTACATTTGATGCATTTCTTAAGGAAAGGGGTATGAATGGTGGTTTTCAAGGGTAGGTATTTAAAAAAGCATAGATAAACAGGTAAAATGCTTATCTGATAGGGATCGGTAGAAATATCAGTGCGGAACTTCTGGACGATGTAGGGTGTGTAGCAGGAGAAATGCAGATAAGAAAAAGTGAGGAATTAAGTATGGCACTATATCTAGACTCAGCGATCGCATCGGAAGCTGAAGTTGTTAAACTTTGGGGATGGGTGAAAGGCATTACCACAAATCCCACGCTGTTGTCTCAAAGCGATACTCCACCAGAAACCACGCTCAAAAAATTGCTTGCCTTGACAAATGGCCCGTTATACTATCAGCTTGTGGCATCTGATAAAGCTGGGATGCTAGCTGAAGGTAGAAAAGCTTTCGAGATTATTGGTTCACAAACAATTTTGAAGATTCCCGCAACACCGTTAGGGTTTGAAGTGGTGGCGAGTCTATCACCAGAGATTACCTGTTCGGTGACAGCGATTTATAGTGCAGCACAGGCAGCAGTAGCACGGGAAGCAGGAGCTAAAATTGCCATAGCTTATGTAAATCGAGCTACCCGATTGTTAGGTGATGGTATTGCCTTAGTGCGGGATATGGCTAGCGTACTCAAAGGTAGTGATACGGAAATCTTGGCAGCTAGTATCAAATCTCCTGAAGAAGCAGCCGCATCGTTGCAAGCCGGGGCGGATCATTAGACATCTCCGAAAACAGTCAAAACTGCTTTGTGACTAGCTTACAAGGCGCATT
>NZ_JABXKL010000045.1:0-1885 GCF_017114995.1 Nostoc sp. NMS9
AATGCGCCTTGTAAGCTAGTCACAAAGCAGTTTTGACTGTTTTCGGAGATGTCTACTGTACTGCCAATGACTTCAAACTGTTTAACAATGAAGATTTGCGATCTCTCCAGGAGTGGTTCATCTGGTTTAGGTAGTGGTTGTTCAGGTTGAAGTAATTCGGATGGAGGTGGAAGTTGGGGTGGTGTTGGTAGTGTTGGTGTTTTGGGTGAAGGTGGTTGGACATCCTGCGGTGGCGGAAGTTGGGGAAGCGAGGGAGAATTGTTTTGGGGTGGTTGTACGCGATTGAGTGTCTGTGCCCTGCTGGGTGTAGTTATCAGGCTGTTGAACAACATCAGCAAGTAGGATACTATCAAAATATGAGTAACTTTAGCGACCATGACACTGAATAGGGTTCTGTGACTCTAGTAATGATATTTTGAATATCCAAAGCATTATTAAAAGAAGCAGTGCCATTAGTAGGAACGGAAAACTCGCTAAAGCTGTGAAACAAATTACTTCCTGCTTGCGTTCCTCCAGTGATATTAAAGGTGTAACCCTCTCTTACAACGCTAGAGTTATTAGGTAAGGTGTTATCTGGGGTAATTTGGGCAAAAGTATGCTCTTGCAAGCAAGAAATTAACACACTTCCCACCATCAAACTACTACACCAACTCCGCCAATCTGGAGTTTTTCTTAACATAATAATCCTTATAAATTAGTAACTATAAGCAAGCAAGATGCTGCCAAAATATGAGTAACTTTAGCTACCATGACATTGAATAGAGTTCTGTGTGGAAATGTGTGAAGTAGCAGTAGATGAATTAGCACTCAAGACTATTTGTCCTTTGGCGTTTAGCGTCGCACCTGTGGCTTCAACAATGCGTTTGGGAGTGGAGGTAGTTGGTTTAGTGGTAACAGGTGGTATGGAACGATTGGTGTTAATGGGTTTAACAGACACCCAATCGATTTGAGGCGCATCAGGAGTGAGAATGTCTTTGGGATTGGGTGGTAAACCGCCGCGTCCTGTGATCACAAATCGGTTTTGGGCATAATCTGGACTGTAGCAGCCTTGAGCTACTTTGGTGTCAACTGGTATTGTTGGCAATTGGACTAAGCCACTGTTAGGGTCAATCTCAGGTGTAATCAGTTCTACAGTGCCTTGTGTACCAAATTCTGAACTAGCAGTGATGTCACTCAACACAGTTGGACTTTCACGGAACTCAATACCATAAATGCCATTGGCTTGAATATCCACTCTGCCACCACTGCCTGTAAAAGCATTGGCAGTAATGTCACTATTTTCATTGGGCACAGCGAGTATGAAGCCATTGGGGGCTTTGATGGTAATGTTACCACCATTACCACCAAACTGCTCAACGCCAGCAGTGCTGCTGATTTGACTGCGATCGCGTAATAATAATAATTCTTGCAGATTGAGAGTGATATCACCACCAGTATTACTGCGAGTTGTGGCGGAGATTGTGCCTTGATCTAGTGTGAGGAAATCAGCAACCAGTTGAATATTACCGCCAATACCATCTCCCAGACTGTCAACGGCAATTTTAGCACCATCTCGAATTGTCATGATTCTGGGGTCGATGATGATACTACCACCATTTCCAATAGAACCTTCACTGGTACTGGCAAATAGACCAGTTTTTAACCCAGAGAGGGTAATATTGTCTTTGACCTGGAATGTAATATTACCAGCGTCGGATTCACCAGAAGTAATGGTGGATACTTGACCACCATTACTAGCCTCAAAAGTGTTAGCAAAAATGCTGACACTGCCTGCATCCCCTTTTCCAAACGTATTGGCACTCAGTTCGGCACCATTGGTAACTTCTAATAAGCCTGTTTTAATCAATACACCTCCGGCTTTGCCCTCTGCTTCAGAACTGACGTT
>NZ_JABXKL010000045.1:1985-32491 GCF_017114995.1 Nostoc sp. NMS9
AGCCTGTTTTAATCAATACACCTCCGGCTTTGCCCTCTGCTTCAGAACTGACGTTGCTGTATGCTGCACTGTTAACTCCACCCTTATCTTCGCCATCAAATTTGACAGCATCTCTAGCAAAAATGGTGACACTGCCTGCATCCCCTTTTCCCAACGTACTGGCATCAAGTTGGGCACCATTGGTAACTACTAATGAGCCTGTCTTAATTAATACACCTCCGGCTTTGCCCTCTGCTCCAGAGATGACTCGGCTGTATGCACCACTGTTAAATCCATCTTTGTTGCCTTCACCATCAAACTTGATAGTATCTCTAGCAAAAATGGTGACACTGCCTGCATCTCCTTTTCCAAAGGTACTGGCACTCAGTAGGGCACCATTGGTCACTTCTAGTGAGCCTGTCTTAATTAATACACCTCCGGCTTTGCCCTCTGCTCCAGAGTTGACTCGGCTGTATGCCCCACTGTCAAATCCATCCTTATCTTCACCATCAAACTTGACAGCATCTCTAGCAAAAATGCTGACACTGCCTGCATCCCCTTTTCCTTGAGTATTGGCACTCAGTTCGGCACCATTGGTAACTGCTAATGAGCCTGTTTTAATCAATACACCTCCGGCTTTGCCCTCTGCTTCAGAACTGACGTTGCTGTATGCTGCACTGTTAACTCCACCCTTATCTTCGCCATCAAATTTGACAGCATCTCTAGCAAAAATGGTGACACTGCCTGCATCCCCTTTTCCCAACGTACTGGCATCAAGTTGGGCACCATTGGTAACTACTAATGAGCCTGTCTTAATTAATACACCTCCGGCTTTGCCCTCTGCTCCAGAGATGACTCGGCTGTATGCACCACTGTTAAATCCATCTTTGTTGCCTTCACCATCAAACTTGATAGCATCTCTAGCAAAAATGGTGACACTGCCTGCATTCCCTTTTCCAAAGGTACTGGCATCAAGTAGGGCACCATTGGTCACTTCTAGTGAACCTGTGGTAATTAATATACCTCCGGCTTTGCCCTCCCCGTTTTTTTCTACTGTGCTATTAACTAAACTGTTATCTAAGGAGATAGTATCGGTAGCATTAATTTTAATATCTCCTGCCGTAGCCGTTGCTGTACCCAAACCTGACTTAATCCCAGCAATAAGTTGACTTTGTTGTTTTAAATCTAAATTCCGAGCATTGACTGTAATTGAGCCTCCCCCACCAGCGTGCACATCCACAACTGCGCCATTACTCAAAGAGATATCGGCTGTTGGTACATCATTAGAGATGCTCAAACTCAGGTCTTGACTATCAACATTTAATCCCACAGTCCCCTTACCAGAGACTCCTGCCAATTCCACTAGCCCACCTAAAGCATTCAACGAGCCACCATCAAGGACGATATCTCCACCTACTAACAACAAACTTCGCCCATCTGGGACTCTCAGCCCTTTGAGATTATTTCCGGCATCGGTGGTTGACCTGTTCTCAATTCTGGCTGCTTGCAGTTGATTGAAAAACAATGCCGAAGGATTGATTGCTAGTAACTCCGAGGGAGATTGAGGATTGGTGGCGCTGAAGGTGCTACCATCGCTCCATTTGAAACTGCTGGCTGTGGTTGCTAAAAATGAACCATCAATATCTAATCGCGCATTCGCTCCAAAAATAATGCCATTGGGATTAAGCAGAAATAGGTTAGCTTTACTGTTAGCGCGAATTAAGCCATCAATCTTAGAAGCTAACCCACCTGTGACTCTAGTAATGATATTTTGAATATCCAAAGCATTATTAAAAGAAGCAGTGCCATCAGGAGGCACAGAAAACTCTTTAAAGCTGTGAAACAAATTACTTCCTGCTTGGGTTCCTCCAGTGATATTAAAGGTGTTTCCATCCCTGGCGACGTTGGAGTTATTCGGTAAGGTGTTATCTGGGGTAATTTGGGCAAAAGTATGCTCTTGCAAACAAGAAATTAACACGCTTCCCATCATCAAACTACTACACCAACACCGCCAATCTTGAATACCTGACATAGCACCCCCAATAAATTAGTAACTGCATCGTGAGACTAGTCTTATTTTTCCAAGCTGTAATCTTGTACAATTGGCTCTTTAGCAATGTCTTGCAAGCCAACTGCATTTAATAAGTCAATCCAATCTTGATTAAGAGTTGCATTCTGCGGATTGGTGCGGCGTTGTTCACCTAAATTAGTCAGGGCATCGTACCAAATATTATTGGCACTATAGACAATGTACTCTTTTGGTTTTGCTAACTTCAACTGACTATTAAGAGCTTCTGTCAGCACTTGCCTTTGTACAAACCCATCTACATAAAAATTGTCAGATGTTTTTTCTACATCGCCGCAATAAATATGAAAGTACCAATGATATTTTTTATTTACTTTTAAAGAATATTGCGGTTGTGCTGGCAAGGTAATGCTGACGATCCCCGGTTTTCCAGACAGAGTAAGAGGTGTTCGATAGACATTTTTTACATCTTTCCCATCTAGCACTTGTAGCACGAATTCTCCAGAACGTGTGGTTTGTGGTAATTGGGGAATATAAAACCAAAAAGTTGGATTTTCTGCAACTGTTGATGCCAAGACTGATTCACCTCCATCACCAGGTACTAGAGCAGTCAGCTGTGTAAGATTGCTAGGACAATCAGGACTCCGCCCAGCCCCTCCTCTGCGCCGACCTGTGGGTGCGCCGTTTTTGGGCAATTTTGGTTGCTGAAAGGATTGGGAGGGCGAATTTTTAACAGTGTTTTGAATTGAATTTGTCAGTTGTGCCTGCACTGATTGCGAGTAATTCATCAAACCAATAAACACCAAAGGAATTACGCAAGCGTGTTGAATTGGTTGATAAAGTAATTTTTTTTTAATCACGATCAAAATTTAATTGTTTTCTCTTACGAAGATTGGAACGTCTCAACCATGAGATTACCATTATTTGGGTAGCTAAAAAAGCTAATATTGAGGGGATAAGTGGCACCCATCCAGCTAGTGTAAAAACGCCAAAACATAACCCAAATATTGTTAAAAGTGTGACTATCACCGCTAGTCCCAGGTGTAGCGGTTTTGAAAAATACCATGCTGTAATACTTCCTACTAATGACCATCCCCATACCCAAAGTGCCTCTACCCATCCAGACCACCACCACAACAAAGGTCTGCGGTCTAAAACTGCGCTGAGGATTTGACTTAGCATCTGCGCCTGTACGAATACCCCCGGTGTTTGCTTTTGATTCTGTTTGGCATTAGAACTGAAGGGTGTCTTCCAATAATCATTCGTATTGGTTGGAGCAGAAAGACCAATCATCACAATGCGGTCTTTGAGTGATTGAACTGTTTCTAATGATATGTTTTCATCTAACACATCTCTCAAACTAACTTGCGCGGCAATTTTTTCAACAGAGTCAAGAGAACGATAATTCAACAATATCTGATAACCGGATGCATCCACTTTTTGATAACCGCTAGTGTGTTCTTTTAATTGCTCAAACACAATATCACCAATTTGTAAATAACCTGATGTAACACTTGATTTTTTGCCTTCTTGCTCTAAATAATGAAGTGCTAGTTGGAGATTAAAAGCGTATTCTGGAGAACAGAGAGATGTTGGAGGAGTCAGATGTAAAAGCTGGCGACGAGCAATATCATCTTCATCTGCAACAAAATCACTAAAACTTACGCGTTCTCTTGAAACTCCAGAAGGTGGCGGAATACCATCACTCTTGCCATCATCATCAGTAGTAGCAACTTTGCACAAAACAAATAGACGATTATCCTTTTGAAAACGAGTAGCTAAATTTGGGTATTTTGGATCTACAATCTTATTACGATAAATATCTAAACCGATGGTTCGTGGTTGGTATTTATTTAACTTCTCTAATAGTTGAGCAAGGGCTTGGTCGGATAATGACCATCGCATTTGCATTCCTTTATTGATTTGATACTGAGTATCTGCTTCATCGATTGTGATAATTAAAATTCGCCCATCCGGTTTTTCGGTGACAAGATGCGATCGCAACTGTATAAAATGGTCAAAAGCCTGTAGTTCTGATGTTTGCAGATAACCCCCATACCGTACTCCCATGACTAAACTTGTTATCAACAAGCTTGCTAGCAATATTACTAAAACACTCTTAGTCGCAACCATCTTTCGGTGCGACTGCCAAATCATTGGCGCTGACAAGGGATTTTGGCAAATTACTGGCAACCAAGTTGCACAAGGATATTTATCTTCTATTCCTTCCAGCCTTTTTCGCGCCTCACGCAGTGCAGAGTATAGTGATTGTCCGCTAGAAAATTCACCTAAAAAATGTTTTAAAAATTCCTGTGCTACCAAGTCCGGGACTGGTTCGCGCATGACAATGACTTGGGGAATGTGTAAATCCTCTAACGCTTCTGCTAAACCTAAACCATCGCAAGAATTGAAAATTGCTAAGTGCAATCCACTCTCAATTGCTTTTTTAAGTCCATGTTTTAATTTATCTAGAGTAATTGTTGTTGTTTGATTAATTTGCAGAACTCCTCTTTCTTGACTAGAACTATGTCCAGCAAAAAATAGAATATTCCAACCTTTGCACCAAAGTTCGTCACTTAACTCTTTTCGTTGTGGTTCAATTAAGAAATTTATTTGAGCTTGGTTTGATAAACTCTCTAATAAATACTTATCTTTACTAATATCAATTCCTTGATGATTGCCAAAAATCGCTAAAATTTTGACTTTTTTTTCCTGAGTATATATTTTATTTGGTCTTTGTGGTTCTAAGACACTAAGTGCGACTTCAGCATTCGGATAATCTTCAAAAAAGCTCCACAAATGCCAAGGAAGTCGTCGTAGTAAGTTAT
Organism: Nostoc sp. NMS9; assembly: GCF_017114995.1. GTDB lineage: Bacteria > Cyanobacteriota > Cyanobacteriia > Cyanobacteriales > Nostocaceae > Nostoc. Next base: position 6,819 of record NZ_JABXKL010000045.1, read on the forward strand.
CAGAAGTTGCAATTATAAAGCAAATTTCTTCATTTGGATTTAATTGCGTACGTAATTTTTGGTCTATTTTGCGAAACTGCTCCGAATTTAGCCAAATATTGATTCTAGATGATAATTGCTGACATAAATCGTTAAATTCCAATTCCGAAAAATTTGTTATATCATTATCTTCGATTTCGAGACGTATCCACCAACTATAGTGACGGTAGAGAGCTGAATATAGTATTTGCCAATTTCGATAAAGTTGAGAAATTTCTGGCGCTGGTGGTAAACTCCCGCGAAATTCCATCGCACGTGGGTCATTTATTAACCCAAGTTGAACCGTGACATCAGGAAAACCTTTATGGAGGTCGCCCTTACCTAAATTCAAGACAACTAACTTACTCATTACACTCCAAAAAGTGTCAATACCTTCCCTACGGAACGCTGCGCGAACAGGGAATTCAACATTCAAAATTCAAAATTAATAATTCCCATAAATAAATTTAGGGGCTTGTATCATGAGTGTTCTTCGGTCAGATGACAAAAGTTTCCTTGATTGTAAAATTACCATGAGACACTTGGATATGAAAGCTTTCTCCAAAATCCCCTCGAAACCGTTTTAATTGAATAAAGTTATCATTACTTCGTGATACAACTTCTTGAATAATTTTTCCTGTGTTTGAGAATAAATTAATTCTCAGGTTAGATGGCAAATAGAGTTTTTCAGATAAAGGATGTATTTGTACTAGTATTTCTACTTTCTGTTGAGAGAATAGTGCGAGCGCTACAAGCAGCACTAGTGATTGATTTCCCAGTTTTAGTCCTAAATCTATGATTTTTGCTCTCGCTACGCTATTTTCACCAAACGATGAAACATTTCTAAGAGCAAATTTTTTCTCATTTATATTGCTGAAAACTTCTTCTAAAGCCATCCAACTGTTTTCAAATAGATTCTCGAACCATTGACTTAAGTTCACCTGTATCTGGCTTGCCCTAAGTGCAGGGTGAGCGACAGTGTTAGGAATACAGTCAAAAAGGAAATTAAGGGGTTTAAGGCTTGCTAGTGATATTTGCTCTGAAGTAGTAGAAATAGTAGTTGTTCTCACAAATCCCAACAACTGCACTTCCTGAAGGCGTTCGCTAAATTGGACAACCACATAACCAATCCTATTTTTCATTACTTCGGGGGGTAAGTAAATTGCCGTTTCTCCAGGTTTAACTGGACGACACTCTAACTTACCAATGTTAAGAATAACTAAATCGGCAACATCAAATAAAGCTCGTTTCCGGGGATGCCAACTATCACCTTTCTCTAAAGCAGTATCAGTATCAATATGCAACCATTTCAAGTAAGTGTAAACAGCATAAACTGCTAGTGTATTCAAATAGATTTGTTTACCTTTTTGAGGTGTAGTTTGTTCAAGAGCAAACTCGCGGGCGATGGCATGGGCTTGTTGTCCAAGTGGAATTTTTAAACAAAGCGTTTCTGTGCTACTCATGGTTATAGTTGTTAATTAGATTCATATCCAACTTTAATTGCAACTTCTCGCAACAACGGTATTGCTTTTAATTTCCAATGAGATACCAGAGTTTGATAATTGATTTGGCTCTCACGAGCAATATCAGCAAGTGTATCTGGTGGGTTATTAAAGATAAACAACAATCTTTGGCTTAGTACTTTACAGTTGCATTCGGGATGTTTACGAGAATAACAATTTTGTAGTTGCTTGTTTGGATCTTGCTCAATGTAAACTTCTTTCATAACTAGCTGATTATTCACTGAATCAGGACTTACGCAAAATCATGAAAAAACGAACCGCAAAGCAAAACTAGTCATATAGTTTATTTGTACCACTTTAAACATACCTCTACTTACCACTTTGTCAAAATTTAGATGCATTTGCCCTGCCCCTGCATCTAAATTGTTACAAAAAATTACCAACTGTAATTTTTTGTTATTAACTATTTTAAATATTTCCACCGCAGAGATGCCACCTCTGCTGCCCAAGGTGAATATTGTAGATATCGCAGTAACTACCCATTCTTCAGTAAGCACCATTGATGAGTTGTTAGTCCTAGTTCTGTAGAAAATCAAGATAGCGAAAATGGAAACTGGTGCGATCGCAGCTAAGATACTCAAAATTATTTTTAGACTAAACCGTTTAGTTTTAAAATATTCGTTAGTAAATTTTTGACTTAATAATGACTAATAATTTCTTGAGAAGTTACGATAAAATCACAATCGAACTTTAGTTGAGACACTTTCTTCTCAGGCAAGTAAAAGCATCAAACAGCAATGCCTCTTCCGTCGAATTTTACCAATTTATAGTAAATCTCACTTACCAAATCCCATGCCACATCGTCATTATCCTCCCGCCTACTTACGCTATCTCAAAGCCAGGTTATGGAATCTAGGGCGACCTGGTTTTTGGGGAACTGCAATTTTTTTATCTGTAGTCGGGCTAGCAACCTGGGAATACTGGTCAAACCCGGATATTTTTGCTTATAAGCAAAAAAAACCAGTCGTTTTACAAAAGTCTGCTGATTCCTCCCTGTCAGAAGAAAACAAAGCTATTGCAGCAGATATTGATAATCTACCAGTTTTATTTAATGACTTTGAGCAAGGAACTGTCTCATCAACGGCAAATGCGCCTGAAGAAAAGACTGAGGCAAAAAAGAGCAAAGGCTCATTAGAGGATGTAATTAACAAACAAAAGTCTGCTAATGATACCAAATTAAATCCTGGTTTAGGCGTTAACAGCAACACCTCCCCAGCCGCGAAAAATCCCTTTGTCCAACAAACAGACAATTTATTGCGTAGTGGAATGGTTGATAGTAGTAACCAGTTTCTAGGTCTTAAAACCTTAAATACGGCGTCTGAACCAACAGGGGGAGACGCAACATCTTCTAGCCTGGGTGTTGGATTCACTAATCAAACCAATAAGAATCAAAATTCTCTCTCTATCAGCCCTCTGCAAACAGCGCTTAACCAATCGACAAACCAGAAATTGTCTAGCTTCAATGGTAACGCTGCAACTCAGACAAATGCCTCGGGTCAAGTCTCCGATCCAGGAACAACTCTAATGCCACCTATCAACAATTTAACCAGTCAGAATTCTCTACCAAGCACTGGGTTAACTCCTGGGACAGGCAACACATCAACGGGTACTAACTTACTACAAAATTCCTACAACAATTTAAATAACGGTCAAGTAGTGCCTAATAATGGGTTAACTACGGGTACGAACTTACCGCAAAATCCCTACAATAATTTAAATAACGGTCAAGTAGTGCCTAATGCAGCACCAAGTAATACTGTACCTTACTCTAGCCAAAGTCAAAGTCAAAGTGTTGTCACACCCACAAACCCTGTAGGGTATGGGAATTATGGCTTGCAGCAGCCGATGCAACCACCACAAACTAATTATGGGAATTATGGCTTGCAGCAACCGACCCAACTACCACAAACTAATTATGGGAATTATGGCTTGCAGCAACCGACCCAACTACCACAATCTAATTATAGGAATAATGTGTTGCAGCAACCAACACAGTCTAATTCCTTATATCTTCTTCATCAACTTCGAGACAAGTATAGAAATACGGGTCAAAACTGATTTTGAGTACTTTGGCTTGATAAAGTCTAGTTAAGGTGATTGTGGGCTATTTGGAATCATTGGAACTTCTGGTGTTTCGGGTTGTTGCTGTTGTCGTTGCAAATATTTACTCAATACATAAGCCATATCCCCACGGGTTACGGGTTTTAATGGGGAAATATTGCCTTGAGCATCTGTATTCAGAAATCCCTCAGTAGCGACTGTAGCGATCGCTTTTCTAGCCCAAGCTGGGATAGACTTTTCATCTGGATGTGAAGCCAGAATCTCATTCACAGCGGCATCAGGAAATTGAAATACACCATAAGCCTGGGCGAAAATAGCCAGAGCTTCTGCCCTTGTCACCTTTTGGTTAGGGAAGAATTCATTGCCTCGATAGCCTTTCATGATGTCAGTTTTTAAGACTGTTTGTATATCATTAAATGCCCAATAAGAACGAGGAACATCTGGAATAGTTAAATTTTCTTTGGTAACAGCTTCTCTTTTATCTAAGCGAAATGCTTTTACCATAATCGAGGCTAATTCTGCCCGACTCAGTAACCTTTCTGGATAAAACTTGCCATCGGGAAAGTTTGTCATCCATTTGACAGCAGTTACTTGTTGAATGGAATCAGCTGGTATTCCAGAAGTAGATTCTGGTACTTGAGCAATTGCTGGCAAGCTTTGTAGTAGTGCCATTAAAGATAGAGTAATCGAAAGCTGACGCATCATGATAACTACTTTTAGCTGCTAACGTGAATTTAAAAAACTACGTTACTGAGGTTAACGCAAAATTTAATCTTAGTTAATGACGAATTTAGGCTAGGCGATGTTGCATATCTGCTTGTTGTGGGTAATGTATTTAGACTGCCAGTATCAAATGAAGCATGAAGCTGATTTAAAAAAGTTTTGAGTAGGGTGTGCAACCTAGCCCTTTTAAGCTGGGTGCAAGTATAGTGACACCCTTATTTTTCAAGCTAATTTACTTACTTTGCGATCGCTTGTAGTTAGTCACTTAATTTTATTCCTAATTCACGCAAGTATTTATTCATACTCTTCTCGGCTTCAGTGCGTTGAACTTCTAATTCGCGCAGCTTGATAATCTCCGCCTCAATATCAATTTTGTCCTTTTCATCCTTGGGGGTTAGGACATAGCGGTTGATATTGAGAATATATTCATTAGCAGCTAGTTCTTCTAAAGCCACGACTTTAGCATATCCCTCTTCATCTTGAAAGGCTTGGTAAGCTGTGATGATATGAGTGACATCTTCTTGACGCAGGTAATTTTGATTACGGCTCTTTTGATATTCATTGCTAGCATTAATGAACAAAATTTTATTTCTACGGTCTTTTTTCTTATCCCGATTAAAAATCAAAATAGCCGTAGTAATACCTGTGCCATAAAGTAGGTTGGGTGCAAGACCAATTACTGCTTCAATTAAGTCAGATCCAATAATCCTTGTGCGAATCTCACTTTCTGCGCCTCCACGAAATAAAACTCCAAGTGGAACTATTACCCCAGCTTTGCCAGTGTTTTTAAGTGTGGCTAGTATGTGCTGAATAAAAGCAAAGTCACCACTGCCTTTAGGGGGAATTCCATAGCGGAAGCGACCATAAACATCAAATTTAGCTAGCTCATCACCCCAATTACGGATACTAAATGGGGGATTAGAAATTAGCCTGTCAAAAAGCATTAAATTCCCGTTTTCAATCAGTTGCGGTTCACGGATAGTATTTCCCAAGCGAATATCAAAATCAAAAATATCGTGCAAAAGTAAATTAATTTTGGCAAGGCTAAAAGTATTCTGGTTTATATCTTGTCCATAAAGTAGTAAATCATTTTGCTTACTTCCCAAATGTTTTATTTGCTTGAGAGATTCAGTTAACATACCTCCCAATCCACAAAAAGGATCACAAATACTCATTCCTGGTTGTAGTTCAAGCAGACGCACTAATAGTTGTGTTACCTTCTGTGGAGTATAGAATCCTCCATATTCTTTTCCAAGATTATCTTCCAATTTTGCTATTAAGGATTCAAAAACCCTTCCCAATAAATCTATTTCGGCAAAGTAGCTATTCTGAAGTTTGATACATGATAAATTTAAAATTAACTCACTTAGTACTTTATCCTGCTCTCTCAAACTAACTTTACTGCTTATATTTTCAAAGTCATAACTAATAAAAATACCTTGTATTTCTTTTAGATTTATGTTATATTTTTCAATAGCTGTACCAGCTTCATTAAGTACTTTGCCAATATTTGCAGTTATTTGCTGCAAATAATTCCACTGCGAAATAGCAGGGATAAAAAAGCGTTTATCTGATTTATATACTTCTTCTTCATATAAATCAGATAAACGTTTGATAAGCAGAATTCTGAAAAAACAGTTAATACAATCACTAGGACTAAAAACATTCTGTAGGATAACAGCAGCAGACCAAAGTCTGTCTTCTAATTTTTTAAAAGTAATCATTGCTGTCCTTCTAAAGTTTGAAAAAGAGTAAATTCTGATAAATTATTTCGTGTGTCTAAAATTTCCAAGGTAATGCGGTTAGCTCGTTCAGTAGCTAAAAAGAGTTGAGCTAATTTATTTTGAGTCTCTAAACTAGGTAATGGAATCTTAAGATTACGTAATTGAGAAATTGGAATCAACTGAATGGTAGAAGATTGCAAGTATAAAGTGACTAGTTGCTGTTCCAGCCATTTTGAACGCATCAAAACTGCTAAATACACAGGATCAATCTGTACTATGGGGCGGATAACAGCCACGTTATTGCTCGCCAAGCTACCTTCTAATTTATCTGTAACTACTGACGCTTTCAGGAGCGTACCTCGGTTGGAAATTACCACATCACCAGTTTTTACTCGATATCGCTCAAGGTCAGATACGCGTAACTGAACCACACTTGGGTTACGTTCAATGTATAGGTACTCAAGATCAGACAAGCTAACAACGCGCTCTGATCTACCATTATCATCTGTATAACGGCTAAGTATAATTCCTTGGAATATTTCTCCTATTTTCTGAAGAGGCAAAACTAAATGAGACATACATCTGCTAAAATATCTATTGTAAGCAGTAAAGCAATTATTTCATTTAAAGTAATATGCTTACTGTTAAGAGTCTAGCATGGAGGTTGCTAGAATATCCGCAACCAGATTGTAAAACTATGAAAAAAACGCAACCGGAGTACTAGTCCAGCAGCGTTGTCTTATTTCAAATGTTTGTAATTTGGTTGTCCATCCATTAACGGTCAGGCGCACTGCTGTTGACCGTCAATTTAATCTAAGGAAATTTTATGATCTTTCCACCAAATAATCCTAACTCAGATCAGCCTCAGCCAGACCCTTTGGCATTTTTATCTATGGTGATTAACCGAGAAGACGGGCCTGAGATTCTCAACAAATCTGTCGAATTTCTCGCGCGGATTAGCTATATCCAACAAGAGCAAGCTGAGGCTCTACGCCAAAGAAAGGCTGAGGCTGAGGCATACCAAAAAATTGAAACTGAGGCTAAGACTTGTAAAATTCTCATGGCAATAACCATAGAACACGCCAAGAGTCAGGGACTTGACCCTTATAAAGACTTGGACAAACTCCAAAACAAAAGTTATAGCCAGCTTTGTGCTTACGTTAAGCAGCGTTTTCCAGAATTGAGTAATCGTATCCCCCTATATCCCGCTTAAACTCCCATAATTTTCATTATGGAACACCAAAATGTCTCACAAATGACACCTTGGTGTTCCATTTCTATCACCAAAAATTATTCACAAGTTTTTAAGTGTAAAAAATGTAATGTTATTAAAGATAGAAATTTCAATTATCTTTAAACTTGAAAAAGTATCTTTCTTTCGCTTGGCTCGACATCAAACATCTGTCAAGAAAGTGTTGCTGACGGTCTTTTATGAAGCTGGAAATAAACAGTAAAAGGTGTGTAACTTAGGTTATGTTCATCTTAGATAAGTTTTATGGAGCAGTTTTGGGAATGACAGCAGCAGATCCCGTAAAGTTGATGAAGCAAGAAGTTGGCAAAGCCGCCGCCGCCCTAGTCAAGTCGGGTTCCATTGTCGGGTTGGGTACGGGGTCAACTACAGCATATACGATTCAGTTTTTGGGCGATCGCCTCAAGTCTGGTGAACTCAAAGATATCATTGGTATACCTACCTCGTTTCAGTCAGAAGTGCTGGCGAAGCAGTATGGTGTCCCTCTCGCCACCTTGGATGCTATTGACCACATCGATATTGCCATTGATGGCGCAGATGAAGTCGACCCGCAGAAGAATTTGATTAAAGGCGGTGGTGCAGCACATACCCGCGAAAAAGTCGTAGACTACCTAGCAGAACAGTTCATCGTCGTGGTAGACAGTGGCAAGTTAGTAGATCGCTTAGGTTCTAGTTTCGCTGTGCCCGTGGAAGTGATTCCAATGGCAATTACTCCTGTAACCAATGCCATCAAAAAACTTGGTGGCAAACCAGAACTCCGCATGGGTGTAAAAAAAGCTGGGCCAGTAATCACTGACCAAGGGAACTTTGTCTTAGATGTCAGATTTGACTCTATTGAAGATCCAGCCGGACTAGAAAAGACATTGAATAACATTCCTGGCGTCCTGGAAAATGGTATCTTCGTTAACTGTGTCGATTTAGTTTTAATTGGCGAAGTCAAAGATGGTCAGCCATTAGTGCGGCAACTGTAAGAATTTTGGATTTTAGATTTTGGATTTTAGATTTCAGAGACATCTAAAATCCAAAACTAAGCAAGATTCCAGTGAGTTTAAACAGAAATTTTACAAAATTCGCCAGTTGTACATCATTCATTCTGAATTCTGAATTCTGACTCCTGAATTCTGTTTTGACACTAAACTTTAGCCTACTTTTCTATAAAACCTAAAAAATAGCCTTAGCCCGTCTTCTGCTTTAAGCTTGCCGCACTCCCGCGTTATCATCTGAGAAAGATAAAACTGTTGTGCTCATGGGGAGGTCTTTCTCACTTCCGGAATTTCAACAACTAAATCATCCCGTAAAATAGACAGGCAAGAACCCTGCCCGATAAAAATATGGGAAAATTTTTGGGAAATCCCTCAAGACTCAGGACTCGGTACTTATCTGCTCACTCAGGACTCAGGACTCTTTATGTTAGCAGGCACAATTTTGCAGGATGGAAAATATACCCTAATTCAAGAAATAGGGCGGGGTGGCTTTGGCATTACCTTTAAAGCTAGGCATCACTACTTGGGTCAGGAGGTGGTGATGAAAACCATCAATGAACGGCTGCGACAACATCCTGATTTTGCCAAATTCGAGCGCCAATTCCAAGATGAAGCCAGACGATTAGCTACGTGTATTCACCCAAATATAGTCCGAGTTAGTGACTTTTTTGTGGAAGCTGGATTGCCTTATATGGTGATGGAATACATTCCTGGTGAAACCTTGGGAGACGCATTTGTATTACCAGGGATAACTTTGCCTGAAGCCACAGCAATTCATTACATCCGGCAAATTGGGGCAGCGTTGCAGGTAGTACACAACAACGGTTTGTTACATCGTGATGTCAAACCAGATAATATTATTCTTCGTCAAGGAACACAGGAAGTAGTACTAATTGATTTTGGCATTGCCAGGGAATTTAATGGTGGTGTCAGGCAGACTCACACAGGTCTGGTTTCTGAGGGTTATTCTCCGATTGAGCAGTATATGACGCAAGCGGCGCGCACACCCGCCACGGATGTTTATGGTTTAGCAGCAACCTTGTATGCATTGTTGACAGCCCAAGTTCCCATGCCAGCATTATTGCGCGATCGCGAACAAATGCCTTCTCCCCGTGAACTGCAACCACACTTGAGTGCTGCTGTCAACCAAGCGGTAATGCGCGGGATGGCGGTAGAGTCTCGTTTTCGGCCAGCGACAGTTGCTGAGTGGCTGCAATTGCTACCTGGAAATGGAGTGAATGGAACACCGCAAGTCTTACCCACTTATGCAGTACCAACTGTCAATTTATCTGCGCAGCAGGCAGCAACTGTCATTGGAAAAACAGCCCAAAATTCTATTTATAGACCATCTGTGTTAGCGCAGCCTAACCCAGGCATGGCTAAGGAAACTGAATTGGCTAAAAAGCTGGGGTCATCTAAATTATTTATTGGTATAGGTGTAGCCTTAGTTGCTGCTACAGCAGGTTTTGGGATCACAAGCATATTACCCAAATCTCAGCAGCAGCCGACTGCCAAGCCACTTGTTGAAAAGCCAACTCAAGAATCAGGCGCGAAAGCACCTAATTTTGATAGTACATCTTCACCCAGAGGTGAAGAGACTAACACTACCTCAAGAACCGAAACAGCACCTGGCTCTAATTCCAAGCAGCGTCGCCGCAATCGTCGTTCTTCTCAAGAAGAATCTACCAGCAGCCCTACAAGAGAATCACAACGCGGTGATTCCGAACAATCCACACCTTCACCTAGCGTTTCCCCCACACCCTCGTTAGTGGAAAAACTACGGGCAATCCGCTCATCTCGAAAAGCTTCCCCCGCACCATTGCCATTCCCACAAAATAACTTACCCGCTTCTAGTCAAAATCCTGCCTCCCCTCAACCCGTAAGTCCATCAAAACCTGTACTTATACCACCAGCACCACCAACAGAATCCAAACAATCAGATCCTTCTGCTGTAGTAGTACCAACGCTGGAAAAGCAAAATTCACCGATTAATAGCCAACCCCAGAATATTCAGAAGTTCGGGGAAAAGCCACAAGATGACAATAACTAGTCAATTTTGGATTTTGGTAAAGCAGCCTGGTGAGTCCACCACCATGCAGACTCCTATTAACTAATTAAGAATTATTTTAGGAAGGATTAAGTTTATTCTGTACAACAACTTCCCCCTTCTTATTAATCTTCACCGGATTCTTGGGAAAAGCTTGATTATTCAAATAACGCATAAGTCTCACAGTTTGAAAACTCTGATCGATATGAGGGATTCCTTGCCGATCCATCCGAACAGGAATAATTTTACTTGATACCAAATCTCCTGTTGAGTTGAGTTTGACTTCTAAAATCATTGAGTCACCTGTTTGGGCATTTGTAGATAAAGTCCGATATCCCAAAAAATTTCCTAAAGAATAGGCAATGATTTTTCCTTTATAAATTTCCATCGCTCTGGGAACGTGAGGCCCATGTCCTAGTACTAAGTCTGCTCCTGCATCAATCATGTTTCGAGCAAACGCGATCGCATTACCTCGGTTTTCTCCATAAAAAAACTCTGTTTGATTCTTAACGTGTAGTGCCCCTGTTCCTTCCGCTCCAGCGTGCATCGATACTACTACAATATTGGCTTTATTTTTGGCTTCTACTACGAGTGCTTTAGCTGCTCCTAAATTATGGATAGAATTATACATTTCATAAGGAGAAAACCCGATCATCGCCACGGGGATATTGTTAGCTTCCAAGTAAAGAATTTGATTTTTATGACCTAATGTTGCAATGCCCACAGCCTGAAGATTTTTTATTGTATCTTTGAACCCTACCGGGCCAAAGTCCATTGCATGGTTATTTGCCATATTGAACACATTAAAACCAGCTTCAGCAAAAAATTGGGCGTATACAGGTGGAGAGCGAAAGGCAAATACTTGTCCTCGGCTAATATCTTTGGCAGTATAGGGATAATTAGTTAGGCTACTTTCAAAATTACCAAACAAGATATCAGATCCTTGCAAGTGAGTTTTCACTGACTTTGGTAATAATTGATCTCGAAAGCGGGGTAATCTATAGTTAGGGAAATTAGTGCCGGGAATAATATCTCCAACGGCTTTGATGGTAATAGTATCTGGAAAGGTTTGTTGTTCTGTTGTTGATGGCGTAAGTTCAGGAATAGCTAATGGAAATCGCACAGGCTCAGTAGGCATAGTAGCAGCGTTTAATCGCTGTGATTGCCCAAGCCGGATAATGACTCCTATACTAATACCAAGATATAAACAAATGCTGATAACACTAAATGAGAATACTCGCCCCAAGCTGCGATCTACCATCGTTCACTCCTCACACGATGGCATTAGTTTATCCCAAAAATCTGTGTTGGCGGTGTATATTTTAGTGTTTTTTGGCAAATATTTGACTACGTAAATATTGAGCGATAATCCTATCTCACTTGCAAATAAACAAACAAGTTGCTCAAGATTATTGTTAAAGGTAGGCAAATTTCAGCCACATTGTAGTAAATTTTCAGTAATCTTTTGAACGGAGAGGGGGGGATTCGAACCCCCGTTGGGTTTCCCCAAAACGCATTTCGAGTGCGTCACCATGAACCGCTCGGACACCTCTCCAACTATTTATTCAGACATTTGAGTATCTATTTTACATTCAAATGCTGTAAATTTAGGGAAATCTTGCTGGATTCCCAATACTACTATAGCATTATCGCTTTTTTGCGTAACGCAATCCTCCAAGAACGTCAAGGGCGAATTAAGGTCTATAGACATCGAAAAAGACATCACAAAATTTATCTTATTACATTAGCATGACTTAAAAATAACAGTACTCGTATTATTCTATGAAATTTTTTTTAATCAGCATCCTCTGATCTCAACCACTCCAATAAAAGCGATCGCACCAAGTGACTTATGCTGATACGAGTGCGATCGCACTTTGGCATAACTAGTAAAAATTCCCCCATTTTTTATCTCAAAAATAACCTTGCAAATATATTTCAAAAGCTAAAATGTAATCAGAATAAGGGTCGCCGTTGTTGCAGGACAGTTACGCTTCACAAAAATTGACAAAGTGCGATCGCACCTAACAAAAAATAAAAATTCAACCGAGTAATAATAAGTAATTAACCGGATTTGATATATAGAGCCAAGGGAGGTATGGCAACAAGCTTGGGTGTACGCACTTTGCAGAATTATCTCAGGCGATGCCTACGGCTTATATAAAAAGGCGATTCTCCAGAAGAGATGCGCGATCAATTAATCTAAAAGACGCGATTAATCGCGTCTCTTCTCTGGCTCAGACCTTAGTGTAATTACCGATTACTTTGGCTAAGTCTGGCACTGCTTCTTCTACGTGCTTTTTGGCGGAACCGCGAAGTTTTTCATAAGTTCCTCGCACGATTTGGCGGTTTGAGTTCTTGACTCTCGCATCAGTAACACCCAGTAGTGCATTTGCTGTATCAGAACGATTCGCACTCAGATATTCAACTGGGTTGCCTTTCTCTACGCCTTGACTCCAGATGGGATCGAGAGCTGTAAAGCATTGCGGTAATATCTGCTCAACGACATAGGGAATGTACCCTGGCTTAACCCCCTTCAAAGCAGCAAAGGCAGTTTTCAAAGCGATACCACTCATACCTGACTTGGATGCAAGCTGTCCTTCGATCATGTTGCAACAATCCTCTATGACCATAGCCTTTTTGGTCGGGTTCAAAAGTCCGTCGCTAAGTCCCATTTCACTCTTCCTTATCTAAGTACTTAATTTCTATTCGACTAATTTTTTTAGCAAGCAGGAAATTACAGAAAATGGTATCAGAGTTAGAGGATGTTGTGGATAAGCTGATACGCTTTTAGGCTGCATAGCAGAGGGAAATGACCTCTTCCTGCTGCGTGAATCAGAGCGGAACATAAGTCTGAGTCCATCCACTTCTTATAAGGGAACTCCAAAAAATAAATTATCCAATTTCACGCCCATCAAAACGACTTTTTCTCCCCCTGCTCCCTGCTCCCTGCCCCCTTGCCTCTTTTTGTTAGAAAGTAGTCTGCACTTTGCTAGGAGACTTAAGGGCAAAAGTTAGGTTATCCCATCCTCCTGAGACCTGAGTTGTGTCTCTGGCTGACTTGAGCCAGCAGCCAAAGCTTCATGTCTAGTTCCCGAAGCTCCATTTGGAGAATCTGGAGGGTTTGAGCCTCCCGATCGCTTCCGAGGTAATATAGCCTGAGCCAAGCTCTTAACCAAAATATACAAAATTGGCACTAAGAATAAACTCAAGAACGTCGAAAGCATCAGCCCTCCAAAGAGCGCTGTTCCTAAAGACCAACGGCTGCTGGCTCCAGCCCCTTGAGAGATTACCAAGGGCAAAAATCCTAACAGCGCTGCAAAGGATGTCATTAAGATCGGTCGCAGACGTTCTTGCCCCGCTTTTACCGCCGCCCTTGTGTAGCTCATGCCCTGCTCATGCAGCTGATTGGCAAATTCTACGACTAGAATTGCGTTCTTTGCAGCTAGACCAATCAAAGTCACCAAACCTACCTGGCAATAGATATCATCCACCACTTTCGGGAAGAGGCTACCTGCCATGAAAATATTGGAACGTAGCCAAAGTGCTGTCATCGCTCCCAAGACTGCTAGAGGAACAGTCAGCAAAATAATGATTGGGTCAATGTAGCTTTCATACTGAGCCGATAGCACCAGAAAGACAATCACGATCGCTAAGGCAAAAATCAAGCCTGTAGATCCCCCAGATGTCTTTTCCTGGAGATAAGTCCCTGTCCATTCATAACCAAACCCTTGAGGTAAGTTTTCTACTGCTACTTCCTCCATCGCTTTAATCGCCTGTCCAGAACTAGCACCGGGAGCAGGAGCGCCCTGGACTTTGATTGACCTGTACAAGTTGTAATGGGAGATGGTTTTCGGCCCCACAAAGGGAGTAACTTTCACCAGGCTGCTTAACGGAATCATCGCTCCACTAGCAGAGCGAACATACAACTTGCCAATATCCTCTGGATTAGAGCGGAAAACCCCATCAGCTTGGACATAAACTCGATACTGTCGCTGTCCCTGCACAAAGTCATTCACATATTGCGACCCCAAGTAACTTTGCAACGCCCCAAAGATGTCGCTGAGTTCGACGTTGAGAGCTTTGGCTTGGTTGCGGTTTACCTGAATGTCAAATTGGGGAGTGTCTGCGGTGAACTGAGTGAAGACTCGTTGGAGAACAGGCTTTTTATTTGCCGCCGCAATGAATTTGTTAGCAGTATCAACCAGGGTTTGAATCGGCGCAGTTCCAGTTTTGTCTTGAATGATAAACTCAAAACCACCCGTAGTACTTAACCCTCTAACCGGAGGAGCATTCACCGCAATCACTCTAGCATCTGTAATTGTAGAGAGCTTTTTGTTCAGTCTCTGAAGTATTCCATAGACAGACTCAGATTCTTTAGCTCTCTCTTTCCAGGGTTTCAGGTTAGCAAAGGCAATGCCTAAATTAGAAGCATTGCCATCGAAACCAAAACCACTGATCATAAAACTAGCTCTAACTTCGGGAACCGATGTTACTTCCTTGACAACCCGATTCATCACAGATTCGGTGTATTTCAAAGAAACCCCATCAGGCCCCTGGACAATTACAAAGAAGTAACCCTGATCTTCCTCTGGAATAAATCCCGTAGGCACTGCTCTGTACATCAAAACTGTTGCGACTAAACCAGTAATGAAAACCCCAATTACAATTGGCTTGACATGGGTAAGGTAGCTAACAAACCCGACATATCGGCGCGTGAACCAGCCAAATCCCCGATTAAACTGCCTAAAGAACCAACCTAAAGGGCCCCGTGGAGTCTGAGCTGGACGCATGAGGATGGCTGCCATACTCGGAGAGAAGGTTAAGGCATTGAAGGTCGAGATGCCAATTGAGCAAGCAACCGTTAACGCAAATTGTTTGTAGACAATCCCAGTAGTGCCCGGAATGAATGCAACTGGAATAAATACTGCCATGAGTACAAGTGAAGTCGCAATGATTGCCCCAGTTAACTCCTTCATGGCTTCAACAGCCGCCTCAAAGGGCCTCATGCCTTGCTCTAGTTTGACCGCAACTGCCTCGACCACAATAATGGCATCATCGACGACGATACCGATCGCCAGGACGAAACCAAATAAGGTCAGTGTATTAATCTGAAATCCTAAAACCAACAGAGCCGCACATGTCCCAATCAGGGAAACGGGGATCGCAACAGTGGGAATGATCGTGGTACGCCAGTCTTGCAAAAAGACAAAAATTACCAAGACCACCAGGATAATAGCTTCAACCAGAGTGTGCAGAACTTCTTCTAAAGAAATTTCTACAAATGGAGTGGTATCAAATGCCAACTGTGCTTTTAGTCCAGGTGGAAAACTCTTCTCTAATATTTTGATCTGCTCTTCAACAGCATGAGCAACGTTCAGCGCATTACTACCGGGAAGTTGATATATACCCAAACCCACGGCTGCCTTGGGAGCATTTCCTGGGATGGTGAATTTGGCATCAGCAAGATAGCTCTCTGCTCCCAGTTCAACTCGACCGACATCTCTGACCTTAACTAGAGTGCTATTAATCGTGCCATTAGTCGTGCTATTAGTAGTACTATTACTGCCACCTCGACTCACCTTCAGCACCATATCTTCAAATTCAGCCGCATCTTTAAATCGACTGGTTGCCCGTAAAGCAAATTCAAAGCTTTGATTATCTGGTGCTGGTTCCTTACCAATTGCCCCTGCACCTACCTGAATATTTTGTTCTTGCAGGGCAGTTGTCACATCTTGAGGAGTTAGTTGATGTTGGGCAAGCTTGTTGGGGTCGAGCCAGAGACGCATGGCATATTTGCGCTCCCCAAAAATCGTAGCTTTTCCTACACCAGGAAGCCGTTTGATCTGATCGAAAATATACAGGTCAACATAGTTACTGATAAAAATGTTGTCATACTCATTATTTTCTGAGTAAAACCCATAGACGAGAAGCAGACTGCTCGATGCCGTTTCAACGGTAACACCTGTTCGTTGAACGGTATCTGGCAGTTGAGGTTCAGCAAGTGCTTGTTTATTTTGAACGTTTACTTGAGCAATATCGCTATTGACATTGGTTGGGAAGGAGACAGTTATATTGCTGGAACCATCATTACCCGTGTTAGAAGATATATAAGATACATCTTTAACACCATTAATTTGTCGCTCAATGATGTTGGTGACAGTGCTTTCTGTTGTTTGAGCATCTGCACCAGTATTGTTGGAGCTAACGGTGATTTGCACCGGAGCGAGGTCTGGTAGCTGAGAAATGGGAAGGATCGGAATACAGATGCTTCCCAGCAGCAAGATGATGAACGTGCAGACCGTCGTCAGCACTGGTCGTCTGATGAAGGTATTGACAAACATAAATCAAGGAATAAAGGAAAAGTTTCAGAATGCTTAGGAACGTAGTACCGCAAGGCGGAATTCAAAATTCAAAATTCAAAATTCAAAATTAATACAGCGTAAGCGTTTCATTGATTTTGAATGGGTGGTTTATTTACACCGTGTTGTAGTAGTAGCTTTTTATTAATATAAGGATTTATTAAGGTTTAATGTTGGTGATCGCGCAAGATTAGGGATTGGGGATTGGGGATTGGGAAGAGACAAGCAAGAAACTTGTCCCCTGCTCCCCTGCTCCCATGCTCCCCTGCTCCCCTGCTAGGAGAGGTTAGAATTTGGTCTAATCAACCTAAAAATGAGGTAATGAATCTAAATTTCTAATTATCTTTGCCATTACTCGGAAAATTTAACAACTGATCGTCATTGACCCAAATTGCTTGTTGAGGCACAGAGATGGAAATTCCAGCTTCATCTAGGGCAACTTTTAGGCGGCGGCGAAGTTCTCGTGCGACATCCCATTGTTTGAGGGGCTGTGTTTTAATCCAGACACGAATAATCAAACCGCGATCGCCAAATTGATCTATTCCCAAAACTTGCGGCGGTTCCAAAATTTGACTCTGCCATTGCATTTCTTGATTCATCTTATCAGCAATAGTTGCAATCAACTTCAAAGCCTCTTCTGTATCGGCTTGGTAGGCGATGGGAATTGTTAAATCGGCTCGTGACCAACGACTAGAAAGATTGGCAACAACTTTAATTTCACCATTGGGAATTGTGATCAAACGCCCTTCGGAATCCCGCACTTGGGTCATCCGCAGATTCAGATTTTCTACTAAGCCTCCCACATCTCCCACAGTAATCACATCGCCTAAAGCATACTGGTCTTCTAGAATGATCAAAAAACCGTTAATCGCATCTTTAATTAAGTTTTGCGACGCCAAAGATAATGCAACACCAACTAAACTAGCACCCGCTAGCAAGGGAACGATATCTATCCCCAAGGATACCAGCGCTAGCAAGAAACCTACTCCTACCCATATAGCAGTAGTGATACTTTTAGTGACACCAGAAAATGTGGAAACTCGTAGTTGCAGCCGTGCAGAACTTTCTGGAGTGAGGAAAGCACCACTGCTAATCAGAGTGGAGGCGAAGCGGTCAATTAGGGCATAGGTCAAACGGATTGCTACATAGGTTGCCAAGCATACGACACCTAATCGCAAAGGAAATTGGGCGGCTATGAGAATTGCTACCTGAAAACCTCGTGTATAGGGAAATAAACCCAAAATAAAGAAGCTTCCACCTCCCCAAATTCCGGCTTGACTGAGCTGAAACAATCGTCTCTTGGCTTCTTGGAGATGTTGCTGTTGTCGTTGATTTAGTTGTGTTGTAATTGCTTGATCTGCTGGTTTTGGGTAGTTGAAGAGTTCCCTTTGGGGTTGGCAGGCAATGGAGTTTTCTAAATCCTTTTGGGAACGCCGCTGCCAACTATATACCCCCCAACTCATAATAATCATTGCCAGTCCGGTACCAGCAGCAATTTTACCTTGGTCGATTAGAGATTGAGTTTGCCTTTCTTGCTTTGCTTGTTGCAAGTCTTCTTGTAACGATTCTTTGACTTGATTTGCCGATGTCGATACATCTACCTGTCGCAGTCCCGCATCTTCAGAAGTAACGGTCATCAGATATTGACCGTTGACATAAATTACTGGTAATTCGTTGACTTTGCGAACTTCTACCTTGACTGGTGTTTTTGCTGGTGATTGAAAGTAATTTTGACCAATTTTCTCCAACTTCTTTTGAATATCTTCTGAACGCTCAGGAAAGTTGGTTCTTGTTGCCGCTATTTGAAATAACCGACGACCATCTAAATAAATCCAGCCCGAAACAACTCTGTTATCTGAATCATTACTAATACTGCTGGGAGCTTGCAGTTGCGGTAACAAAGGCATCTGGGCTGTGGCTTTTGGCACAGATACAACGCCTATGGCCATTGAACTGGCGATCGCCAAAAATTGAAAGCGCACTCAAACACCTCCTTGAGTAAAATCTACTGGTGACTACTTCTATAGCTATCCTCCGCAATAACTTTGGGTAGATGTACCTATCTAAAGTTGAGGTTTTCCCTTTAGACGATGAAATTTTCATGTTTTTTTGTTTGTCTTCTATCTTTAGAGAGATGACAAGGTGCTGAAAATCAGCAGGTAAGGCTGATCGGAGTCTTACTCTTACCAAAGATAAAACAAAAAGGAAGAAGCTGGGGAGGAAGTTGACATTGTGCCGATCAAACGTCAAGCTAGTCCTGAGGACTATTCACTAGTGATTTGCTAAATACAAGCAAAAATCACCAGTTGTACAATAACCTAGTAGAGTGCGTAAACTTTACGTAGCTTTTTTAATTTTTTGAGGTAATTTTGATGACCGCAACTTCTCCCCGATTAAAGCACGAGGTTAAAGACCTCGGCCTAGCTGCCTTGGGAAGACAGCGCATTGAATGGGCTGGACGCGAAATGCCAGTTTTGCGGCAAATTCGCGATCGCTTTGCTATCGAAAAGCCCTTCGCTGGTTTACGCCTTGTAGCTTGTGCCCACATTACAACAGAAACAGCACATTTGGCGATCGCTCTGAAAGCCGGTGGTGCAGACGCGCTTTTAATTGCTAGCAATCCCTTATCAACCCAAGATGACGTAGCCGCTAGTCTCGTCCTCGATCATGAAATTCCTGTCTTTGCTCAAAAAGGCGAAGATAACGAAACTTATAACCGCCACGTCCAAATAGCTTTAGATCATCGCCCCAACATTATTGTTGATGACGGTAGCGATGTGGTTGCAACTTTGGTACAACAACGCCAACACCAAATCGCTGATTTGATTGGTAGCACCGAAGAAACCACAACTGGGATCGTGCGGTTACGCGCCATGTTTAGAGAAGGCGTTCTCACCTTCCCCGCAGTCAACGTTAACGACGCCGACACCAAGCACTTCTTTGATAATCGCTATGGTACTGGGCAATCAACCCTAGATGGCATTATCCGCGCCACCAATATTTTGTTGGCTGGTAAAAACATTGTCGTCGTCGGTTATGGCTGGTGTGGTAAAGGTACAGCCCTCCGCGCCCGTGGGATGGGTGCTAACGTCATCGTCACCGAAATCGACCCCATCAAGGCAATTGAAGCCGTAATGGATGGCTTCCGCGTTCTGCCAATGGCTGAAGCTGCACCCCAAGGTGATATTTTTATCACTGTGACTGGTAACAAGCACGTCGTTCGTGGTGAACACTTCGATGTGATGAAAGATGGTGCGATCGTTTGTAACTCCGGTCACTTTGACTTGGAACTTGATTTGAAATACTTGGCTGCACAAGCTAAGGAAATCAAAGAAGTTCGTCCTTTCACTGAAGAGTATAAGTTGAAAAATGGTAAATCAGTTGTCGTTCTCGGACAAGGACGCTTGATTAACCTAGCTGCGGCTGAAGGACACCCCAGCGCGGTAATGGATATGAGTTTTGCCAACCAAGCTTTGGCTTGTGAATTCCTGGTGAAGAATAAGGGTAAGTTGCAACCTGGTTTGCACTCAATTCCCGTTGAAGTCGATCAAGAAATTGCTCGGTTGAAATTGCAGGCTATTGGTATCACGATTGATAGCCTAACACCCGACCAAATTGAGTACATCAATTCTTGGACTTCAGGAACTTGATACATTGATTAATTGATTAATTGATTTTTTGGGGATAGGCTTTAGGCTTATCCCTTTTTTGTGGGTTTCGCGCCGCGCGTACTGCAAGCAAAATCCGCAGTTTAAATACCATTCAGTTAAGGTTTTTTGATAAAAATTCTAGATCGCAAAAATGCGATAAATTGCCGTATATACGAAAGACTGATTATTGTAGAGACGGCGATTCATCGCGTCTCTTACCTTAACCGAACTTTTGCAAAATATCTAACGCCGATAATTTATATCAGAAATTAACTAAGAAAATTTATGCAAAAAATTTATATTTATGTACAGCAGGGCAATATGGCAGGAGTCGCACGTAAACTAGCCAATGGTGTTGATATTGATTGCGTAGAAAAGCATTCCCTGCAAACACCATTAATGTATGCGGTTAGTACCCCTACAGTAGGTATGGATATGATTCACTTCCTATTGGAACATGGCGCGAATGTGAATGCCGTTGTACAGGAAAACACTGTACTTGGGTTGGCTGTACAGTCAGGAAATCTAGATAAAATTCAATTGATTCTAGATGCTGGAGCAGATATTAATTATCAAAGCCCAGACGGATATGATGTCTTAATTAATGCTATGCATGGTCGAGATATCTTGCAGGATCAAAACTTAATATCAACTTTAGATTTACTCATCTCTAGAGGTGCTGCTGTCAATGGCATTAGTCGCTATGGTGAATCTGCAATCAAAGTAGCTGCTCATATTGGGAGATTTGATGCTGTCAAATTATTATTGAACGCGGGTGCTAATCCAGAGCAACTGGGATGGACAGAATTAATCCACGCTATAGTTTTTGGGAGCTTAGAGCAAGTAAAGTTGTTGCTAGAGCAAGGAGCAGATCGAGATGTGCGTGATTGTTGGTATAGAACCCCTTGGTTATTGAGTATTCAAATGGGTGAACTACCTAAAGCTAAATTACTCCTAGCTGCGGGAGCAAATCACAACGATGCGGGAAACTGCGGAAAAACGCCGTTAATGTATGCGATAGAAGATAATAGGCTGGAAGTTCTAAAGTGGCTAATTGCAGAGGGATTGGATATTGAAGCCACTGATGATTTTGGTAACACTGCGTTAATAATTGCAGCAGAGTATAGTGCTACTGATTGCGTTAGAGTTTTACTAGAAGCTGGTGCAAACCCCAGCAGAATCAATCATTGCAATGACAAAGCTATTAAGATAGCGACAAAGAAAGAAATCGTCAAAATGTTAATTGCAGCTGGTGAAGATGTGAGCGATATTAACAATGATATGCGGCGATCGCTCACCGGAATTGCCAACAGCAAATTCTCACTATCAGAATTATCTCCAGAGCAATATTTTGCTGGCAAACATCCACGTTTTGGCAAAACCAATCCAGAATTGATGAAAATACCTTTTTGGCAGGTGATGATTTATGAAGGTTGTTCTGCTTATGACGCACAAAATACTTTTAAAGATACAGAAAATCGGCAATATAAAGTATGGTGCTATGACCGATTTGGCAGAACCATTACACAATTACCAGATGGCAGAATTGTAGAAATTGCTGGTGAACATGAAGACTACTATGACTCTAATTTTTGTATATATAACGATGTTGTAGTTTATCAAGGTGATGGTAACTTTCAGATTTTTGGTTATCCCCAAGATGTTTTTGAACCAACTGATTTCCATTCAGCTACATTAGTTGGAGAATACATATATATCATTGGCAGTTTAGGATATTGCGGTACAAGAATCTATAATGAAACCCCAGTTTATAGATTACATATCCACACATTTGAAATAGAACAAATAAAAACAAATGGTGAGAAGCCAGGATGGATTAGTCATCAGAAAGCTTACTACAAAGAACCAGATAAAATTTATATTACTGGTGGTAAATTGTGTGTAATTGGTAATGAAGGATCGGAAGATTATATAGATAACTCTGTAGATTACATCTTAGATTTAATCAACTTAACTTGGAGTCGCGCTACTGTTTAAATATACAGCAGATTGCAACTTCTCTACGAGAGGCTACGCCAAGGTGAGGTACAGATAATCTTAAAGGCACAACATGTTCATTTATCTAAGTCCTGCTGAAATGTAATTCCTTCGCTACAGCAATAAAGTAGTTCAGGTGTCGTAGTCCCATGTTTTTGATACTTTATAAGTTTCAATTTTAAATAAATATATATTGGACATCTCAAAAAAGGCTACATATCATACTCGTACAGAGATTTGATTGAGGCCAGAGCAATGAGTGAAAAAACAACGTCAGAGAATTTCAGAAGTAAAGTTGTCACACAAGGGGTGCAGCGATCGCCAAATCGCGCTATGCTGCGTGCAGTAGGTTTTCAAGATGAAGACTTTAAGAAACCAATTGTCGGTGTGGCTAATGCCTACAGCACCATCACTCCCTGTAACATGGGGATTAATCAACTAGCACTCATAGCTGAAGCTGGAATTAAACTAGCTGGGGCAATGCCGCAAATGTTCGGCACAATTACTGTTAGTGATGCAATTTCGATGGGAACTGAGGGGATGAAATATTCCCTGGTGTCACGAGAAGTGATTGCTGACTCCATTGAAACCGTCTGTAATGGTCAAAGTATGGATGGTGTCATTGCCATCGGTGGCTGTGATAAAAATATGCCAGGGGCAATGATTGCAATGGCAAGGATGAATATCCCGGCTATCTTTGTTTACGGTGGGACAATTAAGCCCGGACACTTGAAGGGCCGCGACTTGACTGTTGTGAGTTCCTTTGAGGCTGTGGGTGAATACAGTGCTGGTAAAATTGACGACATCGAACTGATGGAAGTAGAACGCCGTGCTTGTCCTGGTGCTGGTTCTTGCGGTGGGATGTTCACAGCCAATACTATGTCCTCGGCCTTTGAAGCGATGGGCATGAGTTTACCCTATTCTTCCACAATGACGGCAGAAGATGATGAAAAAGCCGATAGCACCGAAGAATCAGCCAAGGTATTAGTAGAAGCAATTCGTAATCAACTGTTACCCCGGCACATTATCACGCGCAAATCTATAGAAAATGCTATTTCTGTAATTATGGCTGTGGGTGGTTCAACTAACGCCGTGTTACATTTTCTGGCGATCGCTCGTGCGGCTGGTGTAGAACTTAATCTAGATGATTTTGAAACTATCCGTGGTCGTGTCCCTGTTTTATGTGATTTAAAACCCAGTGGTAGATATGTCGCCACAGACTTACATCAAGCTGGTGGTATTCCCCAAGTGATGAAAATGCTATTGGTGCATGGATTACTTCACGGTGACTGTATTACCATCGCAGGTAAAACCATCGGCGAAATTTTAGCAAATGTCCCCGATGAACCACCCACCAATCAAGATGTGATTCGTCCTTGGAATAGCCCGATGTATGCCCAAGGTCACTTAGCCATCCTGAAAGGGAATCTCGCTACAGAGGGAGCAGTAGCAAAAATCACCGGGATAAAAAATCCCGGCATTACCGGCTCTGCACGGGTTTTTGATTCCGAGGAAGAATGCTTAGATGCCATCCTTGCAGGTAAGATTAAAGCCGGTGATGTAATTATCATCCGCTACGAAGGCCCTATTGGCGGCCCTGGGATGCGGGAAATGTTAGCACCCACCTCAGCAATTATTGGTGCGGGTTTAGGTGATGCAGTCGGGTTAATTACTGATGGACGCTTTTCAGGCGGTACTTACGGGATGGTAGTCGGACACGTTGCTCCCGAAGCCGCCATTGGTGGTGCGATCGCTCTGGTCGAAGAAGGTGATAGCATCACTATCGATGCTAATTCTCGCTTGTTACAAATCAACATTTCTGATGCAGAATTAGCTAGTCGCCGCGCTAAATGGCAACCCCGTCCACCCCGTTATACAAAAGGCATCTTAGCAAAATATGCTAAGTTAGTTTCCTCTAGTAGTGTTGGTGCTGTCACAGACTTGGATTTATTTCATGAGTAGGGAGTAAGGGTAGAGACGCAATATATCGCGTCTCTCTACAAGAGTATGGAAAGACGACTTTCTGGCATTGGCTGTGAAACGAATGTCACTAAGATAAGGCAGGAGGCAGAAGGTAAAGAAAGTAAAATGCAAGGGAAAGCTTGTGGTCAAAGGATTTTATAACTCCTGCCTCTTGCCTCCTGCCTCCTGTCTCAAAACCCGTAACTTTGGGAGCATCCCAATTTTGCAAAAAGAGGGTGAAAAGCCGAAATTATTCGCGAGTAATACTCGCCAAGCAAGGGGGAAACTGTACAGCAACACAAGAATTCGAGAAAATCAATAGTGTTCAATCCCTAGATCAAGGCCGATGACTCCAGAAGATAAAAAACAGTTAGATGCTTACGTAAAAGCTATTGCTAAGATGAAGTGTCCCCAGTTCGTCGGAGCCTCACGAGATGATAGGTTGAAGCAATTTTGATATCAACTGTGATATCCAAGATAACTATTAGATAAAAAGTAAGAAACGTTTGCGCTGTAAAACTTCAAACTGCTTTACCATAGCGTTTTGAGTGCCATTGCTTTTCACTCCTGTAGCCCGGTCGTGGCTAGGGTTATCACTCCCGGTTCGCCCATTTTTTGAGTAGTTCTAGAGCATTTGAGGTTTTTTGTAAACGTGTACGCAAAGACTTTTCTTCTGTTTCTGCCATTGCAAAGGAACGTACTATTAATTGTCGCTCATTCCAAGTAAATTCTTGACCATTTACTTCAATTATATGAGCTACTTCCCGTTCAAATCCTTGAGCAATCTGTTTATTTTCAGCATCTGCGTAATCATAATCAATAGTCGTTAGTTGTTGTTCTCCATCCCAAACTGCTTGAAGATATTGTCCGATTTCTTCTTGTGTTATTTGTTTACCACTTAAGGGACAAAGATAAAAATCTTGACCGAGAGCAATGTGAGTGCGAGTTGCTATTGATGCCATTTTACAGTCACCAACATATAACATTCCTGCTTTTTCAAGTGTCGAACGTACTTGGTTAATTGCTGGAATATATAATGGGTCATCTGCTTTATTTCCTGGTAAGATTTCTGTTGCTATTGGCATACCTAATGGGTCTAAAGTCGCTAGCATAATTTTGACTTGTGCCAAGTCCGGTCGGTGATCTTTACTATGACCCAATTTAAATAGCCCTTCTGAGTTCACTCCACAGTAACTACTAGCTGTTGTACTATCTAAACGAACCTTTTCTGGATTTAAATCATAGACTTGTATCATGTTTCCAGAAAGTTCTACCTCAAATGGTTTCCAATTATCATCTTTGTTAAGATAACGTAATAGCGATTGCAAACGGTCGTCTGTAAGGTCTAATTCTCCTAACTTTTCCCCAACAAA
>NZ_JABXKL010000100.1:0-18706 GCF_017114995.1 Nostoc sp. NMS9
TTACATTTTTTCATCTTGAAATTTAATTGTTTAGCATAACAGGTACTGAAGAACCCAACTTTTTGTTGTTTTACAAGCTTTTGGACTAAACTCTTTGAGACGGAAAATATGTTAGCTACTTTCCTGATTGAAATGTTTTTCTGAAGATGTGCTGCAACTATTTTTTCTCGAAGATCGACAGAGTATGACTTCATTTAAAAGTATTTATATTTTAATCTAGTGTACCTTATAACAGACGGAAGTGCTGTATTTTCAAAAAGTTGTACGAACCAAAGCACGCTAATTTAAAAGGTTTCTTATCTTACTTTGGTCTTGCCAAATTTAATGCATATATAATATATTTCGATTATCTAGCCAAAATGAGTAATTATTTTTTATTAATAACTCAGTTAACTAATTCGTAATTTGTCATAACGCTTTCGACAAGAAGCTGCGCCTAGCTTGCTTTCCCATAGGGTACGCAAACTCGCTACCATTGGGCTAACGTAGGTAATTCGTAATTATTAGGGAAATCTTGCGTGTCATTATCTTTTTTAGTGGTCTTGAATTAGTTGGAGTCTAGATATCCAACTAATTCAATTATGAATTAAGAATTAATAGACTACTTGCCACCAACCGAAAGCTGGGCCGATAAAACGGATTGTTGCCCATCCTACAACCATAAGACCAATGCCTATCCAAGCACCACGAGTAGTCCAAGTGACAAATTGTTCGCCTTGAGTTTTAGTGATCGGAACCCAAGGCAAGATCCGAGTCTCTTGACCGTATGTTTTACCTAATGTGGTTTTGGTTGAGTCGATGTAAGGTATTATCCTTCGCACCTCTCAGTTAGAACCGGACGTGAGACTTTCACCTCATCCGGCTCCCGATATTCTTAGGGTTTTTGTCCCCTTTGCTCATGTGGATGTAATCATGACAGGACTCATGGATAGCAATTAGATTGTTTCTTTTCCAGTTGCTGTGGTTCCCGTCGATGTGGTAGAGGTGTACTCGTTCTTCACTTGTACATTTCATGCCACAGTGACCACACGTATGGTTTTGTTTCTTAAGGGTGGTGGATGTTGCTCCGTCATACAGCTTACTATTGCGTTCGCTCCAATATGCCATATCTCCATCGTAGGGTGATTTATTTCCCCTGACGTTGATGTGTTTGCCTTCGGAGTAAGGAACCGATGGGAACGCTTTGTCTATCAATTTCTTGGTAGAGTAACGGTCTTGTTTGGTTTCCTTGTTAAATACCAAAAAGGCTCTGTAACTGGTGTGACAAAGTGAAAACTTTGCCCCATCCATCTTGCAGAACTTGTGGTAGTTTCTCCATCCCCTCACTATTGGTGCTAGCTTTTGGGCTTTTACCTTAGAACCATAATTTGAGCAGTTAACGATGGCTTTTACCTTCTGACGGAACTTTTTGAAATTCTCCACAGAAGGAGTGCATCTAAATTTCCCGTTACTTTGCACTTTGAAGTGCCAGCCAAGGAAGTCAAATCCATCTGTCGCAGCGGTAATATGTGTCTTTTTCTCGTTAAGCTTCATTCCTTTTTCAGCTAGAAATTGGTCTATCCTTTCAAGTATTTCATTTGCATCGTCTTCGGGTCGGAGTATTATCACCATATCGTCCGCGTATCGGATTGATGGTTCTGTAATATCCTTCTCTGAGGTGTTGATTGTGACTCTTTGACCACGGTTTACATGGTATTGATAAATACTTTCGATACCATTCAGAGCGATGTTGGCTAAAAGTGGACTCACCACCCCACCTTGGGGTGTACCTTGTTCTGGAAATTCTGGGTTTATTCCTGCTTTAAGGCAACGGAATATACCTGATTTGATGCCTTTTGGGGCTATAAGGTTTTCCATGATTGTGGTGTGGCTTATCCTATCGAAGCATTTTTCAATCTCGAGTTGTATCACTCTTTTATTGATTCCATTTGCATTGGAACATAGGGTTAAAAACAGACTTTTCTGGGCATCATGTGCCGAACGTCCCGGTCTAAACCCGTAGCTTTTGGCATGGAATGTTGCTTCGTGTGCAGGTTCTAAGGCATATTTCGCGATAGCTTGCCATACTCTATCCGCCATAGTCGGAATCTTCAGCATCCGGGTACTTCCGTCCTTTTTTGGGATGGGAATACTTCGTAGCTTCTGGTGAACCCAGTTGTTACTGGACTCTTTCAACAGGTCATTTAACGCAAACCGTTCTTCAAAATTGAGGGACTTTTTGCCGTCGATTCCTGCCGTCTTCTTTCCTGCGTTTAGCTGTGTTACTTGACGAATCGCCAAAAATCTAGCTGCTTTGGATTTCAAAATAAGCTTCTGAAGTGACAGAGCTTTCCGCTTGTCTCCTGCTCGAATAGCTTTGAACACTCGACATTGTAGGCGGAATAAATCCTTCCGGAATTTCTTCCAGGGCAGATTCTTCCAAGATTCACTAACCTCGCGGCTGTGCCTAATCATGCTCTAACTCCGTTAAGTGTTTTCTGAATACCTTGCAGTAATTACACCGCATCCTACCCGAATCAAAGGGATTCCGTATCTCATCTTACCTACCTGGGATTCGACTGTCCCAAGACCCTTGATTCGTTTTTATTCGTTCCCTCAGAAGATTGATGAACCACTTGCGTTGGAGCAAGTGGCGTTGTTCCGTTAGGTGTAGCCAATTTAACCATCAGAAACCCTAGATTCATGCTGATATTCGACGTAATTCAGCGGGTTTTTGCTCTGATGAAGTCGAGGGTTTTAAGTTATGCCTCGCTTGCAAATAGGTTATTTTTCTAGGCTCAGTTTCACCATAGGAACTCCCTGTTAACGCCAGTGTCAATCCATAACGACTGTCTGATTGCGTCCTGTTCCCAGCTTCACTCTGCAAGAATTGAGCTTGCTCGGTGTGGGCAGATAAGGAGTCACGCTTGAATCTAGCGGGTAGGACTTTCACCTACATCTTTCTGAGAGTTCAACCCGCAAGGGTTGGTGAGGTTATGTACGGACTGGATACCGGGATTCACTCACAACGAATCGCACACGACGTTTTGCTTCACCCATAATCTGCAATTCAAATTCTACTTAGGTACTAAATTTATTTTGCCAGTATTCATGCGTACAGAGAGGCAATGAATCGCATCACCTTCTATAAGCTGATAATAGTGCTTGCTTCTTTGCGATCGCGCTTTGGTTGACAAAATTTAAATTAGGCATTGGGTACTGGTAACTGAATTTTAAGCAGAATTTTCCTCATCGGTATTGGAAAACAGGCTGGGATCGAGATAGTTAATGCGTGCCAGAGGACTTAAAGCTGCGAGAATTTGAGCGCCGTAGCTGCGGTTAACTACACGACTATCAAGCAAAGCCACAATCCCTTGACTTTCTCGTACTGGAGCGATCGCCCGTTGTAATTCATTTAAAGCTGCTGGCAACAAGTATAAACGGAACCAATCTTGATGCGATCGCTTATAAAGAGCTACCCTACCAGCTACCAGGGGATTTTCTAAAGATGGTAGGGGCAAAGTAGCAATGATTAACAGATGGGGTGCGGGCAAGACTCGTTGATGTTCTCGCCAAAATTCCCAACCGCTAATCAAAATACCATTTTCATCTAAACAAGTTTTTTCTACTTGCACCCGTGAACCAAACTCTGAGGCCAGAATTGTCGCCACTTGAGACTTGAGTGGTACATCTCCCACCAAGACAACCGTCAATCCTGGTGCTGTCGCACTTAGACAAACCAGTGTGCGGACTTTGTGAATAAATGCCGCTTGAAATTCTGGTGTGTTGGGTAGAGGCAACTTATAGGGTACATACAGTTGAATTGCTTCCGCTTGGTTCTCCGAGGAGAATTTCAGGCAAGTTAAATCGTCCAAACCCAGGCGCTGGCGAAAAAGGGGAGCCTCAGTTTCCGGTTCGATAGCGCTGCCAATTAAAACTACTGGTTGTCGCTGCCAAATATGCGAGAGTATTTCCCCTAATTCCATTGGGGCGTAGTGCAAAGAAAATAAACCTTGTCGATGGGCAATAGTCGCCCAGAAGAGAGGAGGGGAAGCAGACGAGGAAAGATTTTCATCAAGGGTTTGAAATTGTTGCCAGAAATTTTTCCACTTATCTGGGAGGTTTGCTCGATCTAAAGCCAAATACAGGCGACTCAAAATTTCTATTTCTGGCTGGGAAATTAGATAGCACTGATATGGATTAGCAGGATGCTGAAAAAGTTCGTGTGTTAGTTGTATCCGTGCTTCACGAATTGCCTCAGCTTGGTTTGGACAAGCCAGCATGAGTTGATCCCAATCATCGGGTTGAATATCTTGGGTAAGTTGATGACGCACCCAATCTTCGAGATCGTCTACCCCATCAATAATTGTGGGGATGCCTTGGGGAAAGCGTGAGCCACCAGCTAATTGTCCTTTTAACCAAGCTTCTGGGGAGGTTAACAGTAGCCCCTGGAACTCAGCATCAGGCCAAGCATCACCTGTCCTAATCGATTTATTGGTTGGTAGCCACTGCTGTAGACGGGGAATTTCCACCCGCAGCAGAAGTTGTTGCACTGTTTCTTGAGCAACAATAATTACAGGGCCATGCCACATCAGGGCTGATGCTACGAAACTAGTACGATACCGCCCTTGATAGCCACAAACCGCCCCTACTTGAATTAGGGCGCTACGTCCCAGGCGCAAGGCGCGTGCTACCAACCGTGCCATCGTCAAATGATGGGGCCAGGAAGGGAACCCCGCTTGCGATCGCAAAAAGTTATGTAGTGACAAATGAACTTCTGCCTCAATCACACGCTTTCAATTCCATACAAAGTGATTTTTACTTCCAATTGCCCCATTTCTATTATCTTGTCATTTGTCATTTGTCCTTTGTCCTTTGCCATTGATCCAAAACTAATGACCAATACAACTCTTGGAGAGGCTGCACTTCTCTACGAGACGCTGCGCGTAGCTTGCTTCCACGAAGTGGTACGACTACGCTCAGTGACCACACCAACAACTACGCTCAGTACAAGTGACCAATGACTAATGACCAATGACCAATTACCCAATACCCTAAATTATGCCAACTTACACAGGAATTTCCAGCGAAGCCTTCAGGCATCCACTAGATCGCCAAGCCGAGCAAGCTTTACGAAATTTACCAGGATTTGATTTAATCGCTCGTAAATTTGTGGAATTTATCTACGAACGCCCTCAATTAGTCTATCTAATGGGTAACACCATCCAAGTCGGGCCGCGTCAATATTCCACTATTTACCAGATGTTTCGGGAATGCGTCCGAGATTTGGACATTTACCCAGAACCAACACTGTTTGTCTCGCAAAATCCCCAAGCAAATAGCTATGCGCTGGGGCAAGAGAATCCTTACATAGTCATAAATACAGGGATACTAGACTTACTAGACGAAACCGAGATTCGGGCGGTGCTAGCCCATGAATTGGGGCATATTAAATGTGGTCATACTATTTTAATTCAAATGGCGATGTGGGCGATGAGTGCTGCTTCTGCCTTGGGAGAATTGACCTTTGGCATCGGTAATATTGTCACACAAGGCTTGATTTACGCCTTTTTTGAGTGGCGGCGCAAAGCCGAGTTATCGTCAGATCGCGCTGCACTACTAGTAATGGATGACTTGAATCCTGTGATGTCAACGATGATGAAACTCTCTGGCGGTAGTAACAAATATGCCAATGAATGTAGTTTACAAGAGTTTATCAAGCAGTCAGAAAATTATCAGGCTTTGGATGAGGATGGACTGAATCAGATATATAAATTCTTGATCTACAATGGCGCTCAGGGTATGATGTTGAGTCATCCTTTTCCTGTTGAACGCTTACATTACTTACGATCGTGGGCAATATCCGAAGAATATCAGCAAATTCGCCGAGGAAATTATCAGCGATCGCCAGCTTCCGGATCGGTAAATGTTGCAGCAGAATCTTCCGAAAATGAAACAGAAATTTTACGCCGTCAAATTGAAGAATTACAACGAGAAATCGACAGAATGAAAAGACCTGAGTAGTTTTGAGTGAAGTTATATATAGTGCGCTAGATTCGCCTAATGCACTATATATAGAAGTCCTAATTGAATCTTCCTCAGTATACAGAGAAGTAAAGCTTTGTATGTCAAGCTTCTAGGCAGCTTAGTTGTTCAAAAATCAAATAGTAGTCCTATATATCTGAAGTTGCAGGTTCCGTAAGACTACCCTTGATTCATTTTATTTTGTGTTTGAGAGCTAAACTTGAGCCTAGTAAGCCTAATAGAGTGAGAAAACCGCTTCTGAAAGCGGGTTCAGGAATAGACTCAGCAATAGGAAGCTCACGAATTGTGAAATAGATAAAACGCCCAGGTAGTTACAAAGGTTTTAGTTATTTTTTTCATTTTCTGATACTTCTTTGGTTGTAAGGAATTACAGCAACCAAATTTTACTAAGATTTACACATTACCTAGAGAAGAACCAGATAATTACTCCAGTTCCCAATACACAAATAATTCCCCCCAAGCCAGCTAGGGGTTTTTTGTTCTTACCTGTAAACCAGTCAGAGACTTTACCTGTGTAGGTAATTAGTTCTGCTGTATCTATGGTAGCGATCGCCCATACCCATCCCGCGTGCAATCCCCAAGCTAAACCCAAATTACCACTTGTAGCAAAGCGTGCTAACACTAGCACCATTCCCATCAGCCACAATCCAGGAAGTTGGGGTGCAGTTTCGCGTTGCTCCCAAACCAGGTGTAACAAGGCAAAAATCAAGCTAGAAATTGCTGCTGCTACCCAAATTGGGTAATCCTGCGCTAATTCTGTGAACAGGAAACCGCGAAAAACTAACTCTTCTATCCCACCGACTAATAAGGCTATCAAGAAAATCGGTAGCAAGATGGGTAGTAGTAACTTGAAATTAGATTTTTCAAAAGCACACCAACCTAACCCGAATTGCCCACCAAATACAATAGCTAAACTCAGCACTCCCAAACTAAAACCTAGTGCTAAAGAACTAAGAGTTGAAAGATTGCCAACAAAGCCGTAATCTGAAAAAGATTTATTAGTCAACCAAACAACTCCCCAGAGGATCAGGGGAGCTAATAGGTAAAGTGACACCAATAACGGCATTTTTTGCTCTGGCTGTAAAGGTTTAGGAGGTTGCCAATTAAGCAATATTGCTGATACTGTTGCTACTGGCAACCAGCAAAGTATCCAGCAAACAAAAAATGCCGTCACTATAACTAGTGGCGGTGCATTTTCTATAAACGCCAGTAAGACGTTGACCGAAGACTCAAAGAAAGTTATCAAAATAAACAAAAAAAACACGATAGACTTCTTGCATTATAGATTTCTTGCTGATTAATCAAGACTCTACTAAATTTGGTGAATTCTGCAAGGGGTCTAATCGTATTTTTTACCTGGCTACCAATTTGCTGTCGGGGTAAGGACAAGTTATCATCAACTGAAATTTATCCCTACCATCAGCAAATTTACTCTTCGTCTTCCAAATCTTCGTCTGATTCGTCAGAATCTATATCTTGTGAGGTTAGTTTTTTATCGCTTTCACCTAGTTGAATCAGGTGAATATGTTTGTATCCCAGCCTAATTTCAAACTCATCTCCAGCCTTCAAGCCCATTGCTTTGGTATATGTAGCACCAATTACAATCTGACCATTTTGATGGACACTAACCCGATATGTCGGTTCACGACCACGACCATCTTTAGGTGCTTCTGGACTTAGAGGAATTCCCCTAGCAGATAGCAAAGCGTCATAAAAATCGGTGAGATTGACACGGACTTGGTTATTCTTAGTAACAGTGTAATAGCCGCACTGTTTAGCTCTTTCTCGGCGTGGTAATGTGGAAAGTTCTTTTACTTTAGCAAGTAGTGCTTTTCCAGTTAATGGCGCGGTTGCAGTTTCAGTCATTATGCTCAAATTTTCCTTACTCTCTCCAAACTGATAAACTATGTAGTCTCATGCCAGCATTTAATTTTTTAGCATTTGCATAGAGCTACTGAAGACCCTAGTGTAACGGGTGAATTCCTGCCGATAGGAGCTAAAAGCACTTCTATATATGGTTGTCCACAACCAACTAGAGGCCATAGTTGCCACAGACATTAATTTTGGTGATGTTACGGCACTTTTAACCATTATTCGCCATCAGAAAGAAAACTATTTTCTCCTTTGGCGCTACTGTAGCGGTGTAACTTTCAGCCACCTTTACAAATGGGGTTAGGTTCTACTGCAAATAAGTCGTAGACCCAAAAAATTGCAGGTTTTTCACTTTCAGTGCTTGCCTTTCTTGCCAATGAGCAAGTAGAGTTTTCTCCACTCGTCCTCCCAAGCTTAGGACAGCATAGTATTTCAATAGAGTCCTACGGGCATACACCCTTTTGTCCTACCAGTAGAGACGCGAATTTTCTTGTCTCTACATTACGAATCAACAAAGCAGTATTAACCGCGCTGATACGGCTATTGATTCTGGTTTTGCTACTTCGTAATTTTATATTAAATACTAGCATGGACTAATAATAGCAAAATAGTTGTTTAATTTTGAATTAAAGTTGCTAGTAAATTTTTATTTAAATTCCTGGACTTAAACAAGAAAAAAGCAGTGATGATTTTCTTAACCCTTTATTGCAAGCGTGAGCATTGCTATCTGGCTTTTATAAAAATTTATATAATTGAGACGAGCAGTTTTGACCAATGAGTTCAATCCCATATTTACTTGATTGAGAGCAAGCCAAAAAGCGAAAAGTCTCGCACCTCAGGGTTTCGCGGTGCTCTAACTTTTCTTTGAAAGTGGTGAGGATTTTTCCTCGGTTTATTATCTTCAGGTCAAAAGCGGTCAGAAGATTTTACACGTCTGTCTATGGGAAGAACAAATCTCTTAACATCTGCCTAGTGCTTGATTGCCACTACTATATATTAAACATGGGCTTTCACATTTCTATATAATCAAAAAATTCCGCCTTCGCTACCACTTGATGGAATTTTACTGTCAGGACTGCTTGACTCAAGTTGACATCAAGACGTGTTGCTAACCTCACATGCATTTCATTTGTATACGATCGCTAGGTCAAAGATCAACTTAAGTTACTTTTCAAGCAAACCCTCTTTCCTTTACATTCCCAAACAGGTAAATTCAATGCAAAGCTGCGATTACATTTTTGGCGTTTTAACTCAGAATTTGACAAAAATCTTGCCTACAACGCTACTACAAGTAAAATTTTAATGGTTATCCTTAAACTAGAATCAGTCGCCCTTAAATCGTCAGCCTATTAACACCAGGATTTGAATTAGGGGCGAAAAAGTATAACTCACTTTTCGCAACTACCTGCTTTGACTCATAATTGTTGAGGCTGGTGAAGTAATTTTAAAATTTTGGTTAGTAGTTATGGAAGTTCTTTTTAAGGTCATTCGACAGCAACAAAATTCCTCCCCTATTGTGCAAACCTACCTTGTCGAGGCCGAACCAGGTAATACAATCTTGGATTGTCTCAATCATATTAAGTGGGAGCAAGATGGAACTTTGGCATTTCGCAAAAATTGCCGCAATACTATTTGTGGTAGCTGTGCTATGCGAATTAATGGGCGTTCGGCTTTAGCTTGTAAAGAAAATGTTGGGAGTGAACTTGCCAGATTACAACAAATACCATCATCTCAAAGTAAAGTAAATGCTATTGGTGAAATCACGATCGCGCCTCTTGGCAATATGCCCGTGATTAAAGATTTGGTTGTAGATATGAGCAGCTTTTGGAATAATCTAGAGGCAGTTGCCCCTTATGTGAGTACGGCAGCACGACAAGTACCAGAAAGAGAGTTTTTGCAAACACCACAAGAGCGATCACGCCTCGACCAAACTGGTAACTGTATTATGTGCGGAGCTTGTTACTCTGAATGCAACGCTCGTGAAGTTAATCCAGACTTTGTAGGCCCCCATGCCCTTGCCAAAGCTTACCGAATGGTAGCAGACTCCCGCGATAGCGATACCGAAAATCGTTTAGCAAGCTATAACGAAGGTACTAAAGGCGTATGGGGTTGCACCCGTTGTTTGTACTGCGATTCTGTTTGTCCAATGGAAGTTGCACCATTAGAACAAATCACCAAAGTTAAACAAGAAATTCTCACCCAGAAACAAGCCAGTGATAGTCGCTCAATTCGTCACCGAAAAGTATTGGTAGATTTAGTTAAAGAAGGTGGTTGGATTGATGAACGTCAATTTGGTTTACAAGTAGTCGGTAATTATTTTCAGGATTTAAAAGGATTACTCAGTCTTGCACCCCTCGGTTTGCGGATGATCCTCCGGGGTAAGTTTCCCCTATCATTTGAAGCTTCTGAGGGTACGGAACAAGTGCGATTGCTCATTGAATCTGTGCAACAAGTAGAAAACAAAAGTTAGAGGTGAGGAGTGAGGAGTTAAAATTCCTCACTCCTTACTCTTAACTTCTAACTGTTGTTCAACGTGGTTCTTGAGGTATATTCAACGGCTGTCCATAACGGTCATATACTAAAACATCCCACTGACCATTATTACTAGACTCAAAGGCAATCCTGCTACCATCAGCGCTAATTGCAGGGTTGCGGACTTCCGCTTGCAGGTTATTAGTCAAATTCCGCGATTGGCGTGTTTCTCGATCGTAGAGAAAAATAGCCGATCGCCCCTGACGACTAGCCGCAAACACAATATAACGACCATCTTGTGAAACGCTAGGATGATTTGCGATCGCATCAAAGGAGTTTAAACCTGGCAAATCAACCAAATC
The DNA here is from genome assembly GCF_017114995.1 of Nostoc sp. NMS9. Lineage (GTDB taxonomy): Bacteria > Cyanobacteriota > Cyanobacteriia > Cyanobacteriales > Nostocaceae > Nostoc. The sequence continues at coordinate 10,731 of NZ_JABXKL010000100.1, forward strand.
ACGAGTTACCGTATCGAACATATAAACATCTTGGCTACCGCGTCGGTCAGTAATAAAAACAATGTATCTCCCAGAAATTTGGGGGTTTAATTCCGACGCTAAACTATTGAGACTCCGACCCCCTGGATCAAAAGGATAACTTAAAAGACGAGGGTAGCCAAAACACCCAGTCAATAAACTTAAACCGAAAAATACAGGTATAAAAAAAACACGTTTCATATAGTCATTAGTCATTAGTCATTAGTCAATAGTCTCACAACTCCTAACTCCTAACTCCTACTGAGGTGAACCGACGGTTGCACCGTTGGGAATATCTAACTCAATATTTGGCCCTCGGTCTAGGACTTCAATATCCCACTGACCACGAGTGGCGGTTTCAAAGACAACATAACGTCCATCTGGACTAATATTTGGTTTTCTAACCCAGCCGCGATAAATTGGTGTGACGATTTGCGACTGTTGCGTAGCACGATCGTAAAGTGCCACCACTGGTCTACCTTGATCGCTAGTAAGATAAGAAATATAACGCCCGGTGTAGCTCAAACTAGGACTTTCGGCAATTGTCTCTTGTCGGTTGATCCCCGGTGTGCCAATAAACACTTGCCTCTCCAAATCGTACACTAGTAGCTGCTGATTACCATTCCGATTAGATACAAACGCTAAAAAGCGCCCATTTCCACTCAAAGCAGGTTGCTCCTCGGTGTAGCGACTGTTAAGAGAAGTAGGCCCTATGAGAATATCGTTAGAACCACAAGATACAAGCAAACTTGTTAAACCAAAAACCAGGCTCCAATGAATTGGTCTTTGGAGCCAAAATGCAGGCGTAAATTTTTCCACCTCAACTGTTTTCCGTCGCCTTTAAACCTACTTGCACGCCAACTGTTTTAAACATCGTCATCAAAATCGGTCAAATTATCTGGTCCCTCATTTGGTTTTTCAATTGGGTTGTATGGCACATAATCAGTTGGGATCGCATCATCATCTTCGCGCGGTCTTCGAGAAGTTGAGTCAGTGGGCGGACGACGCCTTCTCGGTCTGGGAGAAACATCATCTTCACTACTTTCGGGACGCTGTGACCCATTATTACTACGGCGAGAAGGTTTTCTAACTTCCCCACCCGAACTTTCCCAATCATCAACTTGCCTAGATGAAGAACCCCAATTTTCATCTTCAGAGCTTTCAGAAGGGCGATTCACGGGACGACCAGAAGTCCGCCGACGCGTTCTATCAGATGGAACCTGTCTTTCACTACTGCTGCTGTTGCGGCGTTCTGTACGACGGGGGGGTTGCTCCTCGTAGTAGTCATCACGAGTTGAAATCTCATCTCTGCTACCCTGAATCCGGCGACGCGAGGGTCGTTCTTCCTCGTCTTCATAAGGCAGTGGATCTAAGTCTGCCTCCATCTCAGCCCCATACCTCTTGCGGTTGCGGTTCATTGAATAATTTCCGCTTACCTCTCGCTCATCGTCCACAATCGGAGTATTACGCTTTGCTTGCTGGGTAGCTATACTCCGCAGACGAATACTTTCAACTGCAAAAAACACAGTTGTGCCAACTAAAAGCAATTGACCAAATTGTAAAATTGGGTCAAGCCGCCATCCTTGAAAGACAAGAATGAAGCCGCAAAGCAAGCCTACTGCTGCAAAAAAGATATCTTGATCTCGTGACAATTCTGGGCGCACAGTGCGGAGAAAATACAGTGCTGCCCCAGCCACAGCCAGGAAAATTCCTAGAATACTGGCTGAATTTGCCCCAAAATTTACCTGAGCCAGAAAACTGGCTGAGTTCAGCCCAAAATTTATCATTGCTGTTTTCCCAATATCAAATCTATGTTAGCGAGTCACAATTAAAATCACTACTCTAATTAGTCACAATATATTGAAGCTTCAAAGCCTCTGGCAAAGAAGCTCTGAAGCCATTCACCGAAAAGTAAAAACACCTATGTTTGTCATCTACAACTGCCACCAGCCGCAGAAACTGCTGCTTTTAGTGCAATTAAGTAGATAGCTGACAGACAATCGATTGTGAGAGTTAAATTAACTCTCATAAGCATTATGAACGCTGTATTTTATCTTTTTGGCTAATGAAAACTAGACCAACTGTAACGGGTATCACAACAATTGCTGTACCCCATAGCAGACTCCAAAGAAAATTTGCTAAAGAAGGCGTCATACTTCTCAACCTTTTTTTACACACTTCATCCTAATTTTAATAGTGTATTACTTTCTTGAGAAGCCTCTAACTCTGAACTGCCAAACTTGGTAACTGTTTTACCAGTTATTGAGTTAACCCCGTGGGCGAGTTAGCTTTTCTATTTCAGAAAGAAGTGACAGCATTTGGTTAAAATAATGATCGGAGTGCTTTACAAAGCTTAAAATTTTCTGGCGATGTCTACGACGGGCTATTCGGCGTCGCAAAGCAAAGCTTGCCGACGCCTAAGTTTTTTTTTCTTTACAGATAGATAGTACCTGAAACCAATGACTGGTGTTAACCTGACTGCTTGGATTCTTGGCCCTGTGTTAGGGGTGATGACATTCTTATTTATATTTCGTATCATTCTCACTTGGTACCCGCAAGTGGATCTGAATCGTTTGCCGTTTAATTTAATAGCTTGGCCCACTGAGCCATTTTTAATCCCGTTGCGAAAGCTGGTGCAACCTATAGGCGGAGTAGACATTACACCTATTATTTGGGTTGGTATCTTTAGTCTCCTGCGAGAAATCCTACTAGGTCAACAAGGATTACTGACTATGCTATCTCGTGTAAATTAGGGATAGGGCATTGGGAATTGGGCACAAGAAGCAGAGGGGCAGAGGAGCAGAGGGGAAAGAACTTGTACAATAACTCTCCCCTGCTCCCCTGGATCCCCTGCTCCGTTGCATCCCCTGCTCCCCTGCTCCCCTGATCCCCTGCTCCCCACTTCGCTAACCGTTCATTTCCTGCACAAAATTTGTATAGACATTACCCTGCAAAAACTGTGGAGTTTCCATAATTTTTTGATGAAACCCAATGGTGGTAGGTAACCCAGTGATGGCACATTCTCGCAGTGCGCGTTTCATACGGTTAATAGCAGTGGGTCGGTCTGGTGCCCAAACAATTAACTTGCCGATTAAGGAATCGTAGTAGGGTGGGATTTGGTAATCTGTGTAAACGTGCGAATCAATCCGCACACCAGGTCCTCCGGGGGGCAGATAGCTACTAATCCGTCCAGGAGAAGGGCGAAAGTCATGGTCGGGATCTTCAGCATTGATTCGGCATTCGATCGCATGACCTCGTAATACTACTTGCTCTTGGGTAAGCTTGAGTCTTTCACCTTGAGCAATGCGGATTTGTTCGGCAACTAAGTCTATCCCAGTAATCATTTCTGTTACAGGATGTTCTACTTGAATCCGGGTGTTCATTTCCATAAAGTAGAATTTACCGGATCTATCCAAGAGAAACTCAATAGTACCTGCCCCACTGTAGTTAATGAATTGGGCAGCTTTGACAGCAGCTTGTCCCATTTTCTCACGTAGGTCTTGGTCGAGAGCCGGACTAGGAGCTTCTTCTAACAGCTTTTGATTCCGGCGCTGAATTGAGCAATCCCTTTCACCCAAGTGGATGACATTACCGTAGTTATCCGCCAAAATTTGAAATTCGATGTGGCGGGGACGTTCAATAAATTTTTCTATGTAAACGCCAGAATTCCCAAAAGCTGCTCCTGCTTCGCCTTGGGCCGCGAGAAAAAGTTTAACAAATTCGTCTTCAGAACGAACTAGGCGCATACCCCTTCCACCGCCACCTGCTGTAGCTTTGATCATCACTGGATAGCCCATATCCTTGGCGAATCCTAATCCTTCTTGCTCGGATTCTACCAATCCCTGACTACCTGGTACCGTCGGTACTCCAGCTTTTTGCATGGTTTCTTTGGCAGTGGATTTATCGCCCATCCGTCTCATAGCTTCTGGAGTTGGACCGATAAAAGCAATATGATGGTCGGCACAGATTTCCGCAAACCGGGCATTTTCTGCCAAAAAACCATAACCTGGATGAATGGCAGTAGCATTGCGCGTCAGTGCAGCAGCAATAATATTGGGAATATTCAAATAACTTTTACCGCTGGCAGGTTCGCCAATGCAAACTGCTTCATCAGCAAGTTGGACGTGGAGAGCATTACGGTCAACGGTGGAGTGAACCGCAACTGTGGCAATTCCCATTTCTTCACAGGCGCGGAGAATGCGAAGGGCGATTTCTCCCCGATTGGCAATTAATATTTTGTCAAACTTCATTTTTTAGTTTCGATATCATTACCAGTAGATTGACATTTTCTCTGATCCAACTTGAAACAATGCTTCCACATTATTTCAAATTATCACAGGAGATTCGCCACCCTGATCCTAAGCAAACTTGCATATTGCAGGCTTGCTGCCTCTACGGGTCTTACTACACTAACAACATTGCTGCTGTAAGTCTTGGCTAGACTACCAAGCTGGGCTTTTGCGACGCCGATAGCGAACGCGAGTGCGTCTCGTAGAGAAGCGGTAGCGAGTCTTCTCCCAGAGGGAGACGCTTTAGCGCATAGCGCAGCGTAAAGCCTTCTCTTCTCCTTCTCCTGTCGGAGACGCTGCGCGAACGGAGACGCTAACACCAACGAGAGGCTTGTCTGCGACACGCACTCGCGTTCGCCAACGGCATGGCTTCTCTGCGACACGCACTCGCGTTCGCTTAGAGCGAGTCATCGAGCGTCACGAGCGTCATAGCCCGTCGTAGACATCGCCTACCGCAGACGGATACGCCATTGTACCCCGCCGAACACAGTAGCTCTACCCTTTTCAATATCACTTGTACATCTGCTAAATTTCTGTCAGTCTGATACCGCCTTGAGAAAATTTATATTTTTGAGCAACTGAATTTAGATATCACCTTACTATAATTATTTTCTTATGCTATAGTCTATATTTAGACAAACCATGCGGATGTGGCGGAATTGGTATACGCGCACGCTTGAGGTGCGTGTGGCTTTGCCTTGCGAGTTCGAGTCTCGCCATCCGCATTTTTGCTTGTTTAAGCATAGGGTCAATAGTCTAAGGTCAAAAAACCTTAGACTATTGACCCTTAAATATTAAGTTTGTAGTAAAGACTTTAGTCCTTTTCGGAACCCTCAGTGCTTACTACATATTAAGCATTGCCTTGTCAAAGTACTAGTTTTTTATGCTTTTATAGAAATAGGTGAAGTTTTGTAAAAAGCATTGACTATTTCTTTTACGCCGACAAACAACCTAACACTGCCACCAGCTTGGCATCGCCTCACTCCGATTTGGCAAGGAGGGGAGGAAATAATTCAACAAAGTTTACCTCACACTCAGCTAGCACCTGCATGGCAGCTAATGCTTTTGGGTGACGGCTCTCCAACACGTCACTTAGAATTGCTCACAGGAGAGGCTGTAGAAGTAGATGTTATTGATATGTCATTGATTGGCATCGACTTGGATGCTGCTCCTGAGTTAATCCAAGCTGTCCCAGAACCGCGATTACGGCGACAAGTATGGCTGCGTACCGCTTCTGGTCAAAGATTAGCCTATGCTACTTCGTGGTGGGAAGCCAGTCATGTCGATGAGTATTTACAAAACCGTTCATTACCAATTTGGGCAAGTTTAGCTCGGCTTCGCACAGAATTGTATCGGGATGTTCGAGGAATTTACTACGGTGAATCATTGGCACTAGAGTCCGGTTTTGATGTAAATGGGCCTTTTTGGGGTCGCCATTACTTGTTTTGGCATCATGGACAGCCACTGACATTAATTTATGAAGTTTTTTCACCTTATTTAACCAAATATTTGGGGCCTATGCAATTAAATTCCAAAAATCAGTAAGAAGCCATGATGTAGGCTGATCGCTATCGAGTAAAACTAAGTAGCTGAAATCATACAATGAAATTATCAAAGGAACGTTGAATTATTTAGGACTTACGCAAAAAGGCAGTGAAAGCCTTGATTTCCCGTAGGAGCAATTCATGAAGTATAATTTCGCCGTTCTGACTCAAGTCAACTGCAACGAAAAATTAAGGTTTGAGCCATGTACTGAGATACTCCGTTGTGTTCAATATGCGAACAAAAGACCCTTTTAAAACATCTTCTGATGATACTAATACCCTTTAACCAAGGAACATTGAGGACAATGGCTGACAAACAAGGTAACCAGAATCCCGATACAGTATTCAACACACAAACCCGTGTTGTCCGAATCTATCAACGCGAATATCAGCTACCAGTATTGTTAAGTGAAAGCTTTCAGCAGCGAAACAGCGATATCCGTCAACGATGCCAGTTGGTAAAAGAAGGTAGACGAACATTTCTGGGACTGAGCCGCAAGCCTCTTAGCGTCGATGAAAGCCTTGAGAATCTCAATAGCCTCATGAACGACTATGAGTCGATTATCGATTTTATCCAGGCTCAAAAAACAGTTTATACTCAATTTTTTGCTGATCTAATTGATGAGATTAAATGCATTACTACAAAAAAATACCAAAAAATTTCTGCCCTAGAAGACAAGCGAACTATTTTGGTAAGACGAGCTGGACAAGATCCAGATCTGCAACTCATCTATCGTAATCAGCAATCTCAACTTTTAAAAGCAGCTCAATTGGTTGGTAGTGCTTCACTATTAATGTTGAAGAAGCTGGAATTAATCCAAGGTGCGTTCGCCAAGTTAGCTGACGATCAGGAGGTTCAACGACAGGTTTTTGATGAGATGCTCGGTCATTTGCGCATTTATAGCGAGACTCATAAGCTTCAGAAGGAAATTGCCGACATCCAGCAAGAAGCAGCGGAGATGGCAAGAGGTGCCATTGATTTTGACAAATATATTGGGGAATACTTAGGTTCTTTACAAGGTTTGATTAATGAAGTGGTCAACATTGATCAGAAGCTGTCAATAGGGTTAGAGGAGATTAAGGAGCTTACTAACATAATCCTGGGTGAAGCAGAAATTTCCTCAATTAACAGCGATCCGGGACTCTCAGATAGCTTAATGAGCTGGTTGACACAATCTAGTCTTAAGGAAAGTAGACTGACTGACGCATTGAAAGAAGCCGAAAAACAGACTCTTTTTACCGCAGAAATAGATCTTCAGATGTTTCTAGCTAACACTGAATCTGATTCAGTACTAGAAACCCTAGCAAAAATCCAGGGACATTTAGAACCATTTTTCAACTCTAACAATGCTATAGTTTACAAAAACCGAGGGATTGCTTGCCGGAATAAAAAAGACTACGAAAGTGCCATTTCTGACTTCAGCCAAGCCCTGAAACTTGACCCTAACTACATTGACGCTTACTACAACCGAGGGTTTGCTTACTTCGATTTAAAAGACTACGACAGCGCCATTGCGGACTTCAGCCAAGCCCTGAAACTTGACCCCTCTAAAGCCACAGATTACTATAACCGAGGGATTGCTAACGCTTACTACAATCGAGGGTTTGCTTACTTCGATTTAAAAGACTACGACAGCGCCATTGCTGACTTCAATCAAGTCTTGAAACTTGACCCTAACTACTTCAACCAAGTCCTGAAACTTGACTCTAACTACACTGAGGCTTACTACAACCGAGGAATTGCTTACTACAACACACAAGACTACGACAGCGCTATTGCTGACTTTAACCAAGTACTGAAACTTGACTCTAACTACACTGAGGCTTACTACAACCGAGGAATTGCTTACTACAACACACAAGACTACGACAGCGCTATTGCTGACTTCAATCAAGCCTTGATACTTGACCCTAACTACTTCAACCAAGTTCTGAAACTTGACTCTAGTTACACTGAGGCTTACTACAACCGAGGAATTGCTTATTACAACAAACAAGACTACGACAGCGCTATTGCTGACTTTAACCAAGTACTGAAACTTGACTCTAACTACACTGAGGCTTACTACAACCGAGGAATTGCTTACTACAACACACAAGACTACGACAGCGCTATTGCTGACTT
>NZ_JABXKL010000100.1:18716-32330 GCF_017114995.1 Nostoc sp. NMS9
ACCGAGGAATTGCTTACTACAACACACAAGACTACGACAGCGCTATTGCTGACTTCAATCAAGCCTTGATACTTGACCCTAACTACTTCAACCAAGTTCTGAAACTTGACTCTAGTTACACTGAGGCTTACTACAACCGAGGAATTGCTTATTACAACAAACAAGACTACGACAGCGCCATTGCTGACTTTAACCAAGTCCTGAAACTTGACTCTAGTTACACTGAGGCTTACTACAACCGAGGGCTTGCTTACCGTAACAGAAAAGACTACGAGAGTGCCATTGCTGATTTTAACCAAGTCCTGAAACTTGACTCTAAATACACTGAGGCTTATAACAACCGAGGGAATTACTACTCTAACAAAAAAGACTATGACAGGGCTATTGCTGACTTTAACCAAGCCCTGAAACTTAACCCTAACTACACTGAGACTTATAACAACCGAGGAAATGCTTATTATAACAAAAAAGACTACGACAGCGCCATTGCTGACTACAACCAAGCCCTGAAACTTAACCCTAACTACACCATTGCTTATTACAACAGAGGAAATGCTTATAAAAATAAAGGCAACAAGGATCAAGCCGTGGAAGATTACAAGAAAGTCCTCGAATTAAACCGTGATGTTCAGTTAAGCCAACGTGCCGAAAAACAACTTCAAGAGTTACTGTATTGAAACTGCTATTAATAGTAAACCAAAAAGTTTTTCTCCAAAGAGCGATCGCTACACACGCAGCAAGCATCACCAACAAATGACTACAGAGATTCATGTTCTTTAATAAGACTAAGTAAATAAAGAAGAGTTATCATATTTTGAACCAGTGCAAAATATGAAATGATGAAAGCAGTGTGTCGTAATATTGGCTGAAAAAGTTGACTGTTTCATCTCTACGAAAAACCACTCGGAGCGAGTCTATAGAAGAACTAGCTTTAACCGATTCAGAAACCCTTGACGAGGTTATTGAATGTTTAGTAAAAAATTTTTATATTGAAACTCAAGGTGTATGTGACGGGCAAACTTTTAAGTATTTTAGCGTTCGCTCTTTGGAGAAAAACTTTTTGGTTTACTGATAATTTCCTACTGATGTTAGCAAGAAAGACACGAGGAAAGGTTTAATGAATACTGTTGTGCTAAATCTAGAACCGATTGCTCATTTAACTGATGAGCAATTTTATCAATTGTGTATTGCCAATCGTGATGTCAGCCTGGAAATGAACGCATCTGGAGAATTAATAATTGTGCCACCAGTAGGAGGAGAAAGCGGAAATCAGGAAGCTGGACTGATTGCTGATTTAGAAATTTGGAATCGTCAAGCTAAATTAGGGAAAGTTTTTAGTTCTTCAACTATCTTTATACTTCCCAACGGTGCAAAACGTTCTCCTGATGCTGCTTGGGTAAAATTGGAGCGGTGGGAAGCTTTAACACCAGAACAACGAAAAAAATTTCCGCCACTTGTACCCGACTTTGTGATTGAACTGCGTTCGGACACAGATCGCCTTGCACCAATTCAAGAGAAAATGCAGGAATACATTAAAAATGGTCTGCGCTTGGGTTGGCTGATTAATCCTCAAGATCGCCAAGTTGAAATTTACCGACTTTTAAAAGCTGTAGAAGTTGTGCAAATGCCAGCGATTATTTCTGGAGAAGATATACTACTTGGATTTGAGTTGCAAGTATAGGAAGGTTGCAAATTACACCTCAAGAAATCTTCCAGCCAGCAAGCAATAATTTCCTACTGATGTTAGCAAGAAAGACACGAGGAAAGGTTTAATGAATACCGTTGTGCTAAATCTAGAACCGATTGCTCATTTAACCGATGAGCAATTTTATCAATTGTGTATTGCCAATCGTGATGTCAGCCTGGAAATGAACGCATCTGGAGAATTAATAATTGTGCCACCAGTAGGAGGAGAAAGCGGAAATCAGGAAGCTGGACTGATTGCTGATTTAGAAATTTGGAATCGTCAAGCTAAATTAGGGAAAGTTTTTAGTTCTTCAACTATCTTTATACTTCCCAACGGTGCAAAACGTTCTCCTGATGCTGCTTGGGTAAAATTGGAGCGGTGGGAAGCTTTAACACCAGAACAACGAAAAAAATTTCCGCCACTTGTACCCGACTTTGTGATTGAACTGCGTTCGGACACAGATCGCCTTGCACCAATTCAAGAGAAAATGCAGGAATACATTAAAAATGGTCTGCGCTTGGGTTGGCTGATTAATCCTCAAGATCGCCAGGTTGAAATTTACCGACTTTTAAAAGCTGTAGAAGTTGTACAAATGCCAGCGATTGTTTCTGGAGAAGATATACTACCTGGATTTGAGTTGCAAGTATAGGTAGGTAGGCGATCGCTACCGAGCAAAGACAAGTAGCTCAAATTGGCTTGCAGCTTTGTCCAGTTAGTTATATCTGTACGTTCGCTTATTTTGAGATGGCAAGAGGCATTAATGCCTTGAGAGGAAAGCAATAGGACGGATTTTCCAACCAAATCGCATAACGCCTCCCATTTCTCAGTAGTGTGGAGAATAGTGATAGCGCAATACAAGGTTTTAGGCAATAATGCAAATGTACTGCTATACAGACTTTGTGCGATCGCATAAAAATAGAGTTCTAAGAGCGGGATAATACTTTAAGGAGAATTGAGAGAAATCCCTAAAACCATTACAATACCTAGAGTTTTCTGATTGTATATAATTTATGTAACTCCGAAAAAAATGTTATATTCTCTGAATTGCTTGGAATAACAGATTTACTTGTGGAAACTTTCCGACAGAGGAATTAATCTCAGGGAAACGTCCTACGAAATTCAACAAAGCGTGTTAAAAATGGTAACTGAGCCAAAAACATAGCTTTTAAAAGACTACGGAAAGTTGATTATCGAAGTACCATCAGCATCTAGGGTAGAAAAATTTAATATAATTAACTGCCCTAAAGAATGGGTAATACTGTTGGTGTACTTGACTAATCAAGCAAGTAATAAGTTTGCAAGTATAAGGTACAGGTTTCAATGGCACCGCCTCTTGTGTCTGTTCAGATGAAGAAAAATAAGAAACCGTCTCTGGTGCTAACGCTGTCGGCTGCTGGGTTATTGATTGGTGCGGGGAGTGTAGCCTACTGGTTGTTAGCCCAGAGACAAATATCTTCTAGCGATTTGCTAGTAGGTGCAAATATTATTCCTGGTGATGCCCTGTTTGCGGTTTCATTAACAACAGATCCCCAGCAGTGGCAGAAATTGCGGCAGTTTGGGACAAAAGAAACCCAAACAGAACTGGACAAAAATTTAGTCCAGTTACGCGATCGCTTTCTGACTAATAATGGTTACGACTTCCAGAAAGATATTGCTCCTTGGGTAGGCGATGACGTGACGATCGCAATTCTTGCCCCAGCAACAGGGAATAAACCTGCACCCAAACCAGTTACCACCAATGAAAGTGCTGCTAGCGATCAGCAGTCGATGGTAATGGTATTGCCAGTAAAAAATTCAGAAATCGCCAAAAGCATTTTGGCACAACCCAAAACCCTTAAACAAGGCAAATGGATTGACCGTACTTATCAAGGGATCGCCATTAAACAAAGTGAGGGACAAGCAGGGCAAAACTTCTTGGCTGCATTACTAGATGGGCGTTTTTTAGTCATAACTGATAGTCCTAAAGCCACAGAACGAGCGATCGATGCCTACAAAAATAAAACATCCCTAGCTACAACAGGGGGCTTTGCTGAGAATTTACCGAAAATTGCCAACTACCAACCCTTTGCCCAGTTTTATGTAAATGTGCCAACAGCAGCGAAAATAGCCGCAGCTTCTCCAAACCGCCCTTTACCTGCTCAAGTTCTGGCTCAACTGCAAAATAACCAAGGTTTAGCCGGGACAATAACCTTAGAGTCAGAAGGAATCCGCTTCAAGGGCGTTTCTTGGTTAAATCCTAATAGTCAACGTGTGCTGGTGGTGGAAAACAAAGCTGGGAAAATGCAAAGCCGCATACCAGCGGAAACCTTAATGATGCTTACTGGTGGTAACTTACAGAGATTGTGGAGAGACTATGTTTTAACATCTCAGGGAAATCCTTTATCACCGATCGCACCAGAACAGATCAGAGGTGGTATAAAATCCCTTACCGATCTTGATTTAGAGAAGGATTTACTTAGTTGGATGAAAGGCGAGTTTTCGTTATCAGTGATTCCTGCTACTCCAAAAGAAGGTTCACCAAATGATTTTCGTGCGGGTTTGCTGTTCATGGTACAGACAAGCGATGCCTACGGTGGGGAAAGCCTACGCAAATCAGCTGAAGCATCCATCAGTCAACTGGATGAAGTGATGAAAAATCAATACCAGTTTCAAGTGCAACCGGGGAAAGTCGCAGGTCAACCCGTTGTTAACTGGGTATCACCTTATGGTACATTAACTGCCACCCACGGTTGGTTAGATGAAGATGTCGCCTTTCTGCTAGTGGGCGCTCCGATCGCGGATAAAATTGTTCCCAAACCTAACTATACACTAGCTGGCACTCTTCCCTTCCAACAAACAGTTCCTACAGAACCCAATCCGACAAATGGTCAATTTTTCTTGGATGTGGAACGAACTGTGAAAAATTTCCCTTTACCGACTCTAATTCCCAATCAAGAAACTTTGCTAGATGCAACGCGCTCAATTGGGATGACATCTGCTGTCAGCGATAATCGCAGTAACCGTTACGATATTTTTATCGAACTTAAAAAAGTTACTAACGCGACTACATTGCCTAGTCCAGAAGGGAGTAAGAGTAACTCTGTTAGATAGAGAGTGGGGAGCAGGGGAGCAGGGGAGAGTTATTGTACAAGTTCTTTCTTCTCTGCCCTTCTGCCCCTCTGCTTCTTGTGCCCAATCCCCAATGCCCCATTCCCGATTCCCCTCTAAACATATAGGATCAAAACAGTCAGAATCGATATTTTAAATTATCCACGGAGAGAACACTTTATGAATTTGGTTGTACTCCAGAACTGGCTGGACAATGCGTCCTTTGCCATATTATTCCTGACAATGCTGGTGTATTGGGGAGGAGCGGCTTTTCCGAATCTGCCTTATCTAGCCGCTTTGGGGACAGCTGGGATGGCGATCGCAAATTTGTGTATAGCTACTCTACTAGGGGCAAGATGGATTGAAGCTGGTTATTTTCCCTTAAGTAATCTCTATGAATCCCTGTTTTTCTTAACTTGGGGAATTACCGCCGTCCATCTGATTGCCGAAAATAGTAGCCGTAGCCGCTTAGTAGGAGTTGCAACAGCTCCGGTAGCAATGGCGATCGCAGCTTTTGCTACCATGACACTACCATCCCAGATGCAAGCGTCAGAACCCTTAGTACCTGCCTTGAAGTCAAATTGGCTGATGATGCATGTCAGCGTCATGATGTTAAGTTATTCTGCTTTGATGGTGGGTTCATTATTAGCGATCGCTTTTTTAATTGTCACTCGCGGTCAAAACATCCAACTACAAGGCAGTTCTGTTGGTACTGGCGGCTATCGTAGCAACGGCTACCGCTTGCACAAAGCAGCTGAACTGATTTCTCAACCACCAACTCCTGCTGTCGAAAATAACGGCTTTGCCCGTTTTGAAACTAGTAGCAACGGCAACGGTAACGGTAACACTGCTGTTTTGAATTTAGTAACTACCCCTGAATCTCAAGCCCTAGCATCTGCTGAACCTCTTTCACCCCAGCGCCTTAGTCTTGCCGAAACCCTCGACAACATCAGCTATCGCATCATCGGACTAGGATTTCCCCTGCTGACAATTGGCATTATTGCCGGTGGCGTTTGGGCTAACGAAGCCTGGGGTTCCTACTGGAGTTGGGACCCGAAAGAAACTTGGGCATTAATCACCTGGTTAGTGTTCGCCGCCTACCTTCACGCTAGAATTACTCGCGGTTGGCAAGGGCGTCGTCCCGCAATTTTAGCCTCCACCGGCTTGCTTGTGGTTTGGGTTTGCTATCTCGGTGTGAATCTTTTGGGTAAAGGTTTGCATTCTTACGGTTGGTTTTTCTAAGAACCGTTTAAATAAAACTACCCCACCCGCGCTACCGCGCACCCTCCCCTTGGTAAGGGGAGGGTTGGGGTGTGGTAACGCGAGAAGTATAGGCTAATTTACCGGACATCAAATTATTACTAAATTTTTATTTGATCAGCGCTAAATCTATAAAATCATTATTTTATTTCGGATGAACTGTTATATCTCTGGAAAATATAGATTTATTGACAGGAGATTTTTATGGAAGATGGATTCGAGATACTAAACCATGATGAAGTTGTGTCTATAGAACCAGACGCTTTTAATAAGTTAAATATTGCTAAAACTTTTAAAGTCCGTGATTTGATTACAGCAATCAAGGAATATATTGGAGCAGAAGATACAGAGGAAGTAAATTTGTATACCCAAGGATTAAATTGTGAAGTTTTGCAATTTAGTACTCAGGGATGGAAAAAAGGAAAAGTTAGACTTGCTTTAGAATTTTGTTCTGATGAGTCTGAGTCACCACTTGAGGAAATTTTTCAAAAACTTAAACAAGTGGAAAATTAATATCCAATGAGCAAAAGAACCCCGACTTCTTAAATAAGCGGGGTTCTGAGTCTCTCGATGTTTGCAAATAAAATAGGATGTGCTTAATTGCTATCAAAATTAATTAATAAAATAAAGATGCACTAATAACTGAGAAACGGTAAACCTATCATGCTAAATTACGATCCATTAGCTTGTTGGCCCTCATCTGAGGAACTGCCAGACTCTGACGATACGCCAGTGGATAATGAATTACAAGATTTAATTCCCGGTCTACTCAAAGCGCTTCTGGCAATTGCTTGGCCAGAACGCATGGATTGGTATTTTGGCGTAGATATGGGTATTTATTATGACCCAGACTTACCGCCAATAGTACCAGATGGGTTTTTGAGTCTGGGCGTAGAGCGATTTTATGATGAAAACCTCCGCCCCAGTTATGTGCTTTGGGAAGAGAGGAGAGTACCAGTATTAGCGCTAGAAGTAGTATCTCAAAAATATCGTGGTGAGTACTCTACTAAAAAAGCAGAGTATGCGAAATTAGGGATTTTATATTATGTAGTCTACAATCCGAATCGTCGTCGAAAGCCACGGTTGGAAGTATACAAATTAATTAATGATGCTTACACTGCATTAGAAGATGGTAATCCCGTTTGGCTACCAGAGATTGGTTTAGGGATTGGCATGGAACGGGGAACTTATCTAGGCATTCCTCGCCAATGGTTGTATTGGTATAACCAGCAAGGGGAAAAGCTTTTAACACCCGAAGAAAACGCAAAACTCGCTCAACAAGAAACCCAGGAAGCTAAACAAGAAGCGCAGCAAGCTAAACAAGAAGTGCAGCAAGCTAAACAAGAAGCACAGCAAGCTAAACAAGAAGCGCAGCAAGCACAGCAACGTACCCAACTATTAGCAGAACAGTTGCGATCGCTCGGTGTAGATCCTGATTTAATCTAAAAACCTTCCCTACATTAATAAAGTCCACACTAATAGAAAGTCAAGTAATCTATGAATATAAAAGTAGTATTAGAACCAAGCGATGAAGGTGGTTATACAGTTTTCGTTCCTACACTTCCAGGATGTATTAGTGAAGGCGAAACTGTTGATGAAGCAGTAGAAAATATTCGAGAAGCGATACAACTTTACTTGGAACTGCTGGAAGAAGAATTAATAATTGAACAGGGAGCCATAGTGAAGGAATTGGTTTTGTGACTAAAGTTCCCAGTTTGTCATACATTGAGATTATTACAGCTTTAGAGCGAGATGGATGGACAGTTGTACGTCAAAGAGGTAGTCACATTAGACTGCAAAAACAAATGCGGATGAAGTTTTGAAATTGACTGTTCCTGCCCATCGACCAGTCAAACGCACTACACTGGCTAAGATATTAAAACAAGCTCGAATCAACTTAGAAAAATTTTTAGATTTGTTGTAGAGTCCAAACATTTAAATATTTTTATCGTTAGAGGATGTTTGAAAAGTTTTCGTCTCGGTAACAAAACGTTCTAGATCCCCCTAAATCCCCCTTAAAAAGGGGGACTTTGATTCCGGTTCCCCCCTTTTTAAGGGGGGCTAGGGGGGATCAGTTAGTGCCTAAAATCACAGCCAACCACTTTTCAAACAACCTCTTAGACATCGCTTGGCGTAGATCCTGATTCTCTTTCCTGAATTGCTGTAAAAACTCATTAACGAAGCTCAAAGGTTCATTAACGAAGCTTTGAGGTTCACAAATGAAGCTCCGAGGTTCACGAATAAAGCTCAAAGGTTCATCAACGAAGCTCTGAGGTTCACGAACGAAGCTCAAAGGTTCATCAACGAAGCTCTGAGGTTCACGAACGAAGCTCAAAGGTTCATCAACGAAGCTCTGAGGTTCACGAACGAAGCTCAAAGGTTCATCAACGAAGCTCCGAGGTTGATTAATGGAGTTCAAAGACTCATTCACGAGTATAAAAGACTCGTCCGCGAGTATCAAAGACTCATTCACGAGTATCAAAGACTCGTCCACGAGTATTAAAGGCTCGTCCACGAGTATCAAAGACTCGCTCACGAGTATCAAAGCCTTATTACAGCACTTTTCATTTACTTAAATTACACTCTTGCCTTCTTCTTTGCGCTTTTGCGTGAGACAAAAATCTTTCAGTAATTACGAACTTGTACTGAGCGACTCGTGCCGAGCAAAGCCGAGGTAAGCCGAAGTATTACGAATTACGCATTACCCCATCAAGACTTGCACTCACACTTTCAGCATCCGGTGACTTTAATCGCTGCAAAATCTCTAAAGCTGGTTGCAAATAGGATATCGCTTTAGTGTATTCACCCTGCTGTTCTGCCAAATGTCCTAACCACCAGAGAGTCATTGCTTTACCTTGGACATCTCCAATGCGTTTAGCTATTTCCAAAGACTGATTGTAGAGTGCGATCGCTTCATCCACATCCCCTTTGTTGGCGTAGATCATTCCCAGACAGTATAACGTCGCTGCTTGGCCTTGGACATTTCCAATGCGTTCTTTTATTGACAAAGACTGATTGTAGAGTGCGATCGCTTTATCCACATCCCCTGTATTAGCGTAGATCATTCTCAGACAGTGTAACGTTACCGCTTTGCTTTGGACATCACCAATGCTTTCAGTTATTTCCAAAGACTGATTGTAGAGTGCGATCGCTTTATCTACATCCCCTGTATCAGCGTAGATCATTGCCAGACAGTGTAACGTCGCTGCTTTGCATTGGACATCACCAATGCGTTCTTTTATTGACAAAGACTGATTGTAGAGTGCGATCGCTTTATCCACATCCCCTGTATTAGCGTAGATCATTCTCAGACAGTGTAACGTTACCGCTTTGCTTTGGACATCACCAATGCTTTCAGTTATTTCCAAAGACTGATTGTAGAGTGCGATCGCTTTATCTACATCCCCTGTATCAGCGTAGATCATTGCCAGACAGTGTAACGTCGCTGCTTTGCATTGGACATCACCAATGCGTTCTTTTATTGACAAAGACTGATTGTAGAGTGCGATCGCTTTATCCACATCCCCTGTATTAGCGTAGATCCTTCCCAGACAGTGTAAAGTTGCCGCTTTGCCTTGGACATAATCAATGCTTTCAGTTATTTCTAAAGACTGATTGTAGAGTGCGATCGCTTCATCCACATCTCCTTTGTCGGCGTAGATACCTGCCAGTTGGTGCAACGTCGCCGCTTTGCCTTGGACATTTCCAATGCGTTCTTTTATTGACAAAGACTGATTGTAGAGTGCGATCGCTTCATCCACATCCCCTTTGTTGGCGTAGAGAATTCCTAGTGCGTGGAGAACGCTGGCTTTGATTCCTGCTAAATTTTCATCTTCTTCAGTCAACTTCAAAGCTTTTAGCAAAAAATCTTCTGCTTTTTGTACCTCACCAATACTCCTACAAGCTACCCCTAACTCCTTCAAAATATTAATGCGGGTACGAATATCAGTTGATTCTTCCATTAGCAAGCGCTCAAGTAAATCAATCCGCTCTTGCCTTTCTGGTAAATCTAAACTTCCTAATATTCTCTCGGACTGAATAGTTTTTTCAATAGCCAACTCTTGAGTAGACTCGACTGTTTGAAAATAAAATACTCCTTTTCTCCATGCCCAAAAATCTGGGGCATATTTTGCCAAACGTGTTAGGGCATGATCTGGCAGAAATATCAGTATAGGGTGAGGAACGCTATGAGTAAAAGCGTCTCGGACAAAGTTCAAGTCTTGCAGTACAGGGGGATATTCTCCAGATAAACCAATAGACTTTTCTAAACCGATAACAATCAAAACTAATTTTTTATCTGGTTCTAAATGAATTCCTTAATAATTAAAAATCCTTTTTCATATTCCGGGTATTTTGATTTAAGCTTGACAAAAGCATCACCTAGCAACAAATTTATATCTGCTTGTAAACGACCAATATCTTTTTGTAAATTCTGACGAACTGTCTTTCTTTGTTTGTCAGCGCCTTTAATTTGAGCCTGTATTTTACCCAATAGTTTTGAAAGAAAGGGAATTTTTATTCCTGCTTCTGCCTCAGCACCGATACTTACTGACCTTTCAACTGTTTGTTCAGTTTCTTGAGTAATCTCTTTAAACCAAGACTCAAAATTATTTAAAAGTTTTGCATCAAAATTTAATTCTGATGTGTATAAGACATCAGCAACTTTTTTAATAATTACCAAATATAAATCTGTGTATTCTGCGTCTAATATATCTAGTTCAGCGTCCGCTTCTATATAAATAACCTTATATTGAGATTCCCATTCTTGCTGAATCTTCCTTAATTCTGTACTTTTACCGCATCCCCGATGTCCGGTAAATAGAAGGCTGCAAAATTCTGCGGGTTCCAGAAAACTTAAGCGAGTTTTAATAGTATTAATTGCCTCTGTCTTGCGAACTTTTGATAAATTAACATAATAACGTTCAATATCTCTATTACTCACTAAAGGAGCTACATCACAAACACGAAAAGCAGCTTTGAGGGTATTAGCACGATTAGCAGGTAAGGAACTCATTAGGTGTTATTTATATTAATAATTTATGTATGCATATTTTACAGCACTGGAATCTTAAAGCTTCTTGGCGTTAGAGAACTTTTAGGAATCACTGGCGCTCAACCACAAGTATTGAAGTGGTAGTATGTTCAGGAATACCTGGCGCTAGATTACCAACAGAATTGTATAATGTCTCTTGCTCCTTGGCGAGGTGCGATCGCTCATGCGCTCCATCGCAACCGCAGCCTTGTTTATGCCCGTTATCTGCAACTAGCAACACTACAAGCGAATGGTCGCCCCGCTAATCGTACCCTAGTCTTTCGCGGCTTTCTGGAAGATACAAACCAGCTAAAATTTATCACCGATAACCGTAGCGCCAAAACCGATCAGATACAGCAACAACCTTGGGCAGAAGTTTGCTGGTACTTCCCCAACACACGAGAACAATTCCGCATAACTGGCTGTTTGACCCTGGTAAGCGGTGATGATTCTGACCACAATCTACAGCCAGCCCGGATCGCAATGTGGCAAGAATTGAGTGATGCGGCCCGTTTACAGTTTGCTTGGCCGCATCCTGGTAAACTCAGAGTTGAAAACCCAGAAGCTTTTGCACCACCAGCACCCGAACCCGTGCAGCCAGTGCCTAATTTTTGTCTACTGCTACTCGATCCGGTGCAGGTAGATCACTTAGAATTACGCGGCGAACCACAAAATCGATGGCTTTACTACCGTGATGACCAGCAAGAGTGGTCTAGCCAAGCGATTAATCCTTAAATATTGGTGTAGAGACGCAATTAATCGCATCTCTACACGAGTTAGGAGTTGGAAACTGCAAACCTGACATATATGATTTTATTCCTCACTCCTCACTCTTAACTTCTCACTTTTTTAAATGCCAGCACCATCTAGAAATTCCTGGATGGTCTTATCCTTAAGGTTGCACCAGCGAGGATCGTAGGTTAGCTCATCCTCTTTCGCTGCTAAACAACCCACTAAAACAGGAGTTTTTTCTGAAGAATTGGTGCGCTGAAGAGTTTGTATTTGTTCTTCCAACGCCTCAATCCGGTCTACTAAAGCACGAATTACTTGAGCTTCTGAATCTGGTAAGTTATTGTGTTCAAGAGGTGAAACTCGAACTCCAGAACGATACATAATGCGCCCAGGCACGCCTACCACAGTACAGTCTGAAGGCACATCTCTTAAAACAACAGAACCAGCACCAATACGGACATTATTGCCAATTTGGATATTGCCCAGTACCTTCGCTCCAGCTCCGACTACGACGTTTTCACCCACAGTAGGATGGCGCTTGCCACATTCTTTACCAGTACCCCCAAGGGTGACGCCTTGATAAATTAGGGCATAGTCTCCCACGATCGCAGTTTCACCAATTACTACACCCATCCCGTGGTCAATAAACACACTTTGCCCAATTGTTGCACCAGGGTGGATTTCAATTCCAGTCAAAAACCTAGCCAAGTGAGAAATCAGGCGCGGAATAAAAGGAAGACCAACACTATACAGCCAGTGAGCCAGCCTATGGAATAACAAGGCTTGCAAACCAGGGTAACAAAATAAAACTTCCAACCAGTTACGGGCAGCTGGGTCACGTTCAAATATGATACGAAAGTCAGCACGCAGTATAGATAGCACGAGATAGCACCCTCGGAAAGCACAACAAGCTACTCTCTCATATTATCCTCTCAGGTGTTACACCTAAAAATTGAGAATAGGGGATTGGGAATGGGGCATTGGGGAGGCAGTGCGGTCTTGGGGTTTCCCCAAGTGGAGCAACTGCCGTCATTGGGCATGGAGTAGAGACAAAGGAGAGATTTTCAAGAATTCCTCCTTGTCCCCCTTGTCCCCCTCATCTCCCCATTCTCCACTCCCTACTCCCCAATTCACTGCTGCTCCACTTTCAGAGTATAATCACGCTTGATTCCAGGATTAAATGTACCTACCCAAATCCGATAGGTGCCCCTTTTCCAGTTGCGATCGCTAACGCTAGCATCTTTACTTTTGCCAGTATCATCGCCGCAACGAATTGTTGTTTGATCTGGGCCTTGAATGATTAAAGTGGTGTCGTTGTTGTTGCTATCAACTTGGATTGTTAGCTGAGGAAAGTCCTTTTCCAAAACCATAATATGATCGGGATTGGGATCGGCAAAACCAATACAGGCTTTTTGATCGCGATCGCGGTTACTTATGGCAGACAATGAGTAAGAACCACCTGTAAACCCCTGCACTGTTCCTTGTGCTGAATCAAAGTTTGTTGATAAATTCAAAGTGCCAAAGTTTGCTGTCTGTGCTATTGCAGGGGTAGCTGTAATGGCGGTAAGTATAGCCAACAGCCAACCGCCGCAAAACTGAAGTCGGGGGCGACAGTATTTCATAGTAGCCCTCCAACAGGCTTTTAAATAAGTAGTGATATATACATATTCTAGTGAAAAAATTCCAGTGAAATTTCAGTTGGTTGTGCCACATTAAAATGTGCCACAGTTAATATTTTGGAAAATGGACAGCTAATTACTAATACCAATTCTTTATGAAGCTGCGCCAAATAAGGCTTCAAGAATAAAGTCGTAAG
>NZ_JABXKL010000008.1 GCF_017114995.1 Nostoc sp. NMS9
TAATTGTTACGTTTAAAGAGAATTTGCAAGGATTGGTCTCAAAGCCTTGTAAATATTGGCTTGCAAGTTTTAGGACGGGTCTATTAGTCATTTGTCATTAGTTATGGGGCATTGGGCATGGAGCAACTGCCGTCATTGGGCATTGGGCGTTAGGAGTGCTGTTAGCGGTAGCGGGGCGTTTAGCCCGTGCTGAGTTAGGAGTTTTGTTTATCTCCTTGTCCCCTTGTCTCCCTCATCCTCCTCAGCCCCTCCGCTCCTTCGCCCCTCCGCCCCTCTCCAACAGTACTGCAACCCCTGTATAAACTTCTCTTGAAAATGCCCTACAGACGCCAGCAAGGCTTTTGTGTTACAATTTTGGAGTGTTTTTACTTTTATTTGCCTTTCGGCGATTTCAACCCCACGCATCAGGAGAGTTTACATGACGAGCAGTTACAGTGCCGATCAGATTCAAGTTCTGGAAGGTCTGGAAGCCGTCCGCAAAAGACCAGGAATGTACATTGGTACCACTGGGCCGCGAGGACTCCACCATTTAGTTTACGAGGTGGTGGACAATTCAATCGATGAGGCTTTGGCGGGTCATTGCACTCATATAGAAGTGGATATCAACGCTGATGGTTCCGTGACTGTAACAGATGATGGTCGCGGTATTCCCGTCGATACTCACTCGCGCACTGGGAAATCGGCTTTGGAAACCGTAATGACGGTACTGCACGCCGGTGGTAAGTTTGGCGGCGGTGGTTACAAAGTTTCTGGAGGATTGCACGGGGTTGGTATTTCTGTTGTTAATGCCCTATCTGAAGTTGTAGAAGTTACGGTTTGGCGAGATAAAAAAGTTCATCTCCAGCGCTATGAACGCGGTGTCCCAGTTAGCGATCTGCAAGTCAAACCTTACAAAGAAGCTAGAACTGGAACTTCTGTTACTTTTAAGCCAGATACCCAAATATTCACTACTAGCATTGAGTTTGATTACATCACTTTATCAGGTCGCCTACGGGAATTGGCGTATCTGAATGCAGGTGTCAAAATTACTTTTACTGACCACCGTTTAGAACTACTAAAAAGCGATACACCCAAGGTAGAAACCTACGAGTACAAGGGTGGGATCAAAGAGTACATTGCGTACATGAACCGTGAGAAGCAACCGCTGCATGAAGAAATTATCTATGTGCAAGGAGAACGGAACAATGTACAAGTGGAAGTTTCATTGCAATGGTGTACTGATGCTTATACGGATAATGTGCTAGGTTTTGCTAACAATATTCGCACCGTGGATGGTGGTACGCACTTAGAAGGGTTGAAGGCGGTTCTGACCCGGACATTAAATGCGATCGCTCGCAAGCGCAATAAAATTAAAGAAAATGAACCTAACCTCAGTGGCGAACACGTCCGCGAAGGTTTAACTGCGGTAATTTCCGTTAAAGTTCCAGATCCAGAATTTGAAGGACAAACCAAAACCAAACTTGGTAACACCGAAGTTCGGGGAATTGTCGATTCTTTAGTGGGAGAAGTCCTCACTGAGTATCTAGAATTTCATCCTGCTATAGCAGACTCAATTTTAGATAAAGCTATCCAAGCTTTCAAAGCCGCAGAAGCAGCCCGTCATGCGCGAGAATTAGTTCGGCGCAAATCCGTACTAGAATCTTCGCCATTACCTGGTAAATTGGCCGATTGTAGTTCTCGTGACCCCAGCGAATCTGAGATATTTATTGTGGAAGGGGACTCAGCAGGTGGGAGTGCAAAACAAGGACGCGATCGCCGTACTCAAGCAATCTTGCCTCTACGTGGTAAAATTCTTAACATTGAAAAAACCGACGACGCTAAAATCTATAAAAATAACGAAGTTCAATCGTTAATTACAGCACTTGGTTTAGGTGTTAAAGGTGATGAATTCGATTCCACCCAACTGCGTTATCACCGCATAGTCATTATGACGGATGCTGACGTAGATGGAGCGCACATTCGGACTTTGTTGTTAACATTCTTCTATCGATATCAGCGATCGCTCATTGAACAAGGCTTTATTTATATTGCTTGTCCCCCATTGTTTAAAGTCGAACGGGGACGTAATCATGAATATTGCTATAGCGATCGCGAAAAAAATCAAGCGATCGCCAAATTTCCTGCTAACGCCAACTATACCATCCAACGCTTCAAAGGTTTGGGTGAAATGATGCCACAACAACTCTGGGACACCACCATGAACCCAGAAACTCGTAAAATGAAGCAAGTTGAAATTGAAGATGCCGCCGAAGCCGATCGCATCTTCACAATTTTAATGGGCGATCGGGTCGCACCCAGACGAGAATTTATCGAAACCTATGGTTCTAAACTCAACTTTACCGATTTAGATATCTAATCTCAGCAGTCCTAAATCATTCCTAAAAAATTAAGATCCCCGATTTATCAAAAAAACCGGGGATCTTTAACTTTGAAATATTGCTTGACATTCCTGCAACAGATTTTGCTAAAGACTTTATATCCAAAATTTATGTAAAAACTACCTCTTTTGGCTGATGGCAAACTATGTAATTTATAAATTTATTGTATTAATATTTTTACTACTACAAATTATGTCGTTAGATGAGTGACTATATCTACAAATTCATTAACTATTGTTAATAATTCTTTATTTAACTGGATTCTACACAAGGCTATGAAATGAGCAAAGGCATAGTAAGAAAAGCATTGTTCAATATTATTGGCATCGGTAGCTTAGTTGCTCTGTCTGCCTGCACTCAACCTGTTGCAGAAACTCCTACAACAACTGTCCCTCCAACAACTGTCCCGCTCGTCACGCCAACTCCTACTGCGACTATTGCCACCCAAAATTTAGCAGAATTGGCAAAGTCAGCAGCTAGTCAAGGACAGTTTAAAACTCTCATCCAAGCAGTGCAAGCTGCCGGATTAACTGAACAATTGGCTACACCAGGTCCTTATACAGTATTTGCACCTACTGACGCCGCTTTCTCTGCTCTACCAAAAGCTACTCTAGACCAACTCTTACAACCAGCAAACAAACAACAATTAGTCAAGCTTCTGTCCTACCACGTCATACCTGGGGGAATTACCTCCCAGCAATTGACATCTGGAGAAGTTAAAACAGTTGAGGGTAGTCCCGTTAAAATTACAGTTGATCGTGCCAGCAACTCAATCACAGTCAACAACGCTAAGGTGATTCAGCCAGATATCCCAGCTAGCAACGGCATCGTTCATGTAGTTGACCAAGTACTTGTGCCACCTAATTTCCCTGCAAGTCTAAACACCACCCCAACACCACCGTAGTTCCGCAAAGTTCATAGTCTCCAGTTTTCAACTTTGAAAGCCACCGTGATTTTGAATTAGTCGCTAACAATCAATTAAAAATTTAAGTTGACTTGTCACACAAGTGATAAGTCTATACTACAAGAAATACAAATATTTCAAGTTACTCGCTTAGACAACCATATAATTTACTGATTGTCAATATTGTTGAAACAATCAATGCTCGATTGTTAACATAACTACCAACTTTATTGGAGATTTAGTCCAGATAATACTCTTTGCTCTGACTTGTTGATTAATTTGAACCACCAGCGAGAAACACATTTGTTATGCTTTAAGGAAATAACTGAATATCATCTATAAAACAGCAATTAATAAGTATTTTGAGGATTTCTCATCATAAGATGACAGAAACTTACCGAAATAAAAGTATTGAAATTTACAATTGCTTTACGCAAAAAAGCTTTGTAACCAAATCATCAGGTAATCTGCTGGGTTCTCTGTGTTCGAGGTAAGAGCTGTTGGAAGTACACACCAGAAGTCTGAAAACTTGTTAATATCTTCATGTAGTGCCGTGATGATCGCTATTGTATCGTATGTACTTTTGCCTAAGATAAGACGATATTGGCAAGTTCGCAGGACAAATTGTTTTTGAATTGATTAAAATATCCTTGTATACAATAAAAAAAGTTTGTCAAGTTTCATAGGGCTGAAATCGCCACAGTGCGCTAACGTGTGAATAAGACCGAATTAGTAAACCTAAATTGATCTGCGATCGGGTCGATTCTGCCACTGCCTCAACTCCTCAGTTAAGGTAGCTAGTACGCAGAAGGTCAACTGCTTTCAGGCAAGCACCACCGTTGTTGTATTTACCCAAGGACAATACCCGTTTTAGTCTAAGGGATGCTTAATTTATGAAGGAAATGTAAAAATGGGTAGGTTAAGACGAATAGTCTGAGTTAACAAAAAAGGCACTCTTTCTCAGTAATTAATGTTGTGTAAAATACATGAGATTCAGCAGGAGCAAGCGTACTTACTTCGTAATGTAATAAGAGCGTCACTGCAATTCCGAAAAGTGGAGAAAAAATTTCAGGGTATAAATCCCGTTTTCAATGTCTTTTTGGTGAAAGTAGCTAAAAGTTGCTTAATGAATTCATGATTAATACACAAAAAGAGTGCAATTTCTGTGAAACAGGCTACAATCGGAAGAGTCTTTATACGAAAATCTGCCAACAGTCTGAACTCATTTGTATAGAGTGGCAATTTTTTTGATAAAGGCGAGTATTTTTTTTGACCAGTTAGTTGAAAGCAATATGTGATAGCAACACATATAACATTTACTAAAGTGAGCAAGTCACTTTTAGTAATCGCTTAAACTAAAGTAAAAAGCCTCCGACCGGAGGTCTAAAATATCCGAAAATATCTCTGGCAAATCTGCCAAAAAACTTATTTTCGGTTGGCAATTGGCTCGTTTAAAAGAGCACTAAACACATCTTGAGTAATTGATTCTGCAAGGAGCATGAGGAACGCGGCATGAACCAGGCTAACAACGTACTCGAAAGCATATATCAGCCTGACCTAGAAATAATGAATCAGCCTGAGCTCGAGTTAGAAGAACTCTTAATAGACGATGAAGAGGACTTGCTGATCATCGATGAAGGTGACGAGGAATTTTTAGAGCCTCAGTCTGATGAGGACGACGCAAAGTCTGGAAAAGCCGCTAAATCGCGTCGTCGGACACAAAGCAAGAAAAAGCACTATACTGAAGATTCAATTCGGCTTTACTTGCAAGAAATTGGTAGAATTCGTCTGTTGCGGGCAGACGAAGAAATTGAATTGGCGCGGAAAATAGCCGATTTGCTGGAATTAGAGAGAGTACGCGAAAGACTCTCAGAGCAATTAGATCGCGATCCTCGAGATAGTGAATGGGCAGAAGCAGTACAACTGCCACTACCAGCCTTTCGTTATCGCCTTCATGTTGGTCGTCGGGCGAAAGACAAGATGGTGCAATCTAACCTCCGTCTTGTAGTTTCAATTGCCAAGAAATACATGAATCGTGGTTTGTCGTTCCAGGACTTAATTCAGGAAGGCAGTCTCGGTTTGATTCGTGCCGCTGAAAAGTTTGACCACGAAAAAGGTTATAAGTTCTCCACCTATGCTACATGGTGGATTCGTCAAGCAATTACCCGCGCGATAGCAGATCAATCCCGCACAATTCGCCTTCCAGTTCACCTTTACGAAACCATTTCTCGGATTAAGAAAACTACCAAGTTACTATCTCAAGAAATGGGTCGCAAACCCACTGAAGAAGAAATCGCTACTCGCATGGAAATGACCATTGAGAAGTTGCGGTTCATTGCTAAATCCGCCCAGTTACCTATCTCATTAGAAACGCCAATTGGTAAAGAAGAAGATTCTCGATTGGGCGATTTTATTGAATCCGATGGTGAGACACCAGAAGACCAAGTTTCCAAAAATCTTCTGCGCGAAGACCTTGAAAAAGTCCTCGACAGTCTCAGCCCTCGTGAAAGGGATGTTCTCAGACTGCGTTACGGCTTGGATGATGGTCGGATGAAAACCCTTGAGGAAATCGGACAGATTTTCAACGTCACCCGCGAACGCATTCGTCAAATTGAGGCGAAGGCACTCCGCAAGTTACGCCACCCAAATCGTAACAGCGTTCTCAAAGAGTATATTCGGTAGTAATTAGTCAATAGTCATTGGTCATTAGTGAATAAACAAATGACAACTGACTAATGACAAAAAAATAAAAAACCTGGTAGTGAATTAGCACTCCAGGTTTTTTTATTTATAGGTCATCTTGGATATTACAACTTATAGGATGCCCCAAAAATGTAGGAAGCCTTGACCAGAAAAAAGCTCAACCAAAACGGCTGCTAAAAAGCCAATCATTGCCAAGCGACCGTTCCAAATTTCTGCTTGTGGGGTAAAGCCCCAACGCCAAGCGTTGCGATCTTCAATTACGGGAGTAGTAACTTTTGTTGTGCTTGCATTTGTCATGGTTGGGACTCCAAACTTAATTATTAAGGTTTATTGCCTTATGTTAACTAATATAACAAATATTTTGAGAAGGGCAACATTTTTTATACTTTTGTTTCCATCACTTGACATTAAAGGTAGGAATTAATACAAGCTAAAACATCTATCTTTGGATACAACTATAGGACTTACACAAAAAACTTCTTAAACTCTTATTCCTCCGTGTCCTTCTCCCAAGGGGAGACGCTAACGCGAATGCGGTTCAATTTTTTGTTGCTTGTGCGCAAGTCTTGAACTACTCAAGACTTTTGGAAGAGTGCCTTAGTTTATTAGGATTATTTTGCAACTATCTTATCATCTAAGTAGTTTTTTATGCCTACACTTCTTGAAAAACAAGAATTTAAATTACAGATAGATGTGTATTAATTATGATTTAATTGCTATTTTTTAGCATTAATTCAGAAATCCAGAGTAGAAAATACTTACGGCTCAAGGTTTAAAATACCTTGTTTACCAGTCTTGTGGGTGAAGAGTTAAGTGATTAAGACTGCTTTATATCTATGCACTCACTAAAATTATTAATTTAGCTTTGTCATCCAGATAGTTAAGTTAGAGTTATTGCAAATAAAACTAATTTATAAGTTTAGGCAATTTTCATTTAATAAATTGATATTTAAACTGTTTGATAGTAGATCAAAAAAATTTATGAACAAGCAGCAAACTAATGAGTTTGACAAAATTATCCTTACTGCCTTCATGGTTAGTCTAGCTAGACAGTTCACAGATATTCCTTATGCTAAAGAGTTGGCACAATTAATAGAGATGCAAGGGTTGGTAAAGCTATCTCAACCACAAAATCAAGACAAAAGTGTTTTGCTTACCGCACGTGTGGAAGCTCGTTATAAAGCCATCAACCAAGTCATAGCTCAATATCAAATCACACAAGTTCTAGAACTAGCATCTGGTTTGTTACCGCGTGGGCTTTTGATGTCTAGTAATCCGAATATAACCTTTATTGAAAGTGACTTGCCTCAGATGATTGGTTGCAAACAGCAACTAATTCAGCAATTAGTGGGAGAACGTCCTAACCTGCATTTTATAGAAATTGATGCTATTAGCCGTCCTAATGAATTTTGGAAGAGTACTTCTGTACTTAAAGCTGGACAGCCAGTGATGATTTTGTGTGAAGGATTGCTGACACATCTGACTTTGGTAGAAAAACAACTTGTATGTGCCAATATCCGCGATATGCTTCACTCTTATGGTGGTGTTTGGATTACTCCTGATTTTATTGACACAGGTAGTTTAGTGCGATCGCAACAAGATGACTCAGGTTTAGAAAAGCTATTACAAACAGGTACTAACCTTACAGGCAGGTCTTTAGTAAATAATAATTTTGGTACACTCGATCAAGCACGGCAGTTCGTTTATGAACAAGGTTTTCGTGTGACAGAACATAGTATGTTGAACGTAATAGACGAGTTAAGCTGCTTAAAAATTTTGGGTATTGAGCCAGAAGTGGTAAGGAGAATGCTTGCTGCTCAATCTGTCTTTGCGCTTACTCTAGATGCTGCTTGATTTTTCCTTAGTGCCAAAAAATTTCCATTTCTTTTGAAGTCGAGACAAAACCAAGCTTTTTATAGAGACTTTTACCATCCTCAGTGGCGTGAAGCCAGAGGCGTTTTGCCTTAGTTGCTCTCACAAAGCTGATAATTTCCTTTAATAATGCTGTAGCAATTCCCTGTCCTCGCCATATCGGAATTGTATAAACGTTCATAATGTAGGCTTCTAAGCCTGATAGATTGCCGTTGTAAGGGGGTCGTTGAAAAAATACTAAGCCGCTAGTGGCAACAATTTGACTATCCACTTCAGCTACCCAAGCTAAAAACTCACCCGGCGGCATTTTTTCGCCAAGATATTTTCGAGTCGCTTCTGCTAAATTTGCGATGTCAGAATTATCTTTAATCTCGCCAGCCTCCCGCAGGAGTTCGAGACGCAGTTGGATTAGCGCCTCTAAGTCCTGCAAGTTGGCTTGTCGCAAGTTGAAAATCACCCTGATTTATGATCGCACTTCGGCAACAGTGATAATTTTTTCATCGCGGTTGAGTTGGAGGATGCTTTCACCTTTGACATCTCTACCTAAAATCGGCACTGTTTCCACAGGTATTCGCACTACCCGTTCCTTATTCGTCACTAAGGCTACCTCACCAGATGCGATCGCCATAACCATACCAGCTAAGTTGTCAGTTTTGCTAGCAAATTTCAGTGCTTGCGTGCCTAAATCGCCACGATTAGCCGCTCTTAACTGACTTGCAGCCATCCGCTTGGCATATCCTTCTTGAGTAACTAGCAGCAGTTGGTCATCTTTACCGACAGTGACACAGCCAACCATTTGCTGATTTTTCAATAGTCGAAATGCTTGTAAACCCATCGCTGTGCGTCCCATGACCGGCAATTGTTCATCATTAACTGCAAAGCGCAATATTCGCCCACCGGAACTAGCTAAAATCAGATGTTCCCCTGGGGCGGTGAACTGGGTAAATGACAATTCATCATCGTCTTTTAGTTTCAAAATTGTGATGCCGCGCCGAGTCAGGTTAGCAAATTCTCCCAGAGACAGACGCTTAATTCTTCCCTGTTTTGTTAGAAGAATCATCTGCCTAGTTTCGAGATTTTCCGGCAGCAAAAAGCGGCTAACTACAGCTTCTTGAGCGCCTTGAGCAGTACTACTGAGCATAGTAATTAAAGGTTTTCCCCGTGGAGAACGCCCAGTAGTTGGGGGAATTTCTCCCACATTCACCGGATACACTTTGCCGCCACCAGTTAGTATTAGCAAGTCTTTCCCTGTGTCGGTCAACACAGTTTGGATAATGAAGTCATTATCGTGCAGACCATTTTCAGCTTTTGACTTTCTCCCAGATGGCTGGGTGCGGCGGACATAACCCCGTTGGGTAAATTCTAAAATCGCTTCCTCTACTGGTTCCGAAGATTTAAGTTCCTCCTCCTCTGCCCCTGTGCTCCCCTGCCCCTCTGCCCCTCTGCCCTTCTGCTCCTCTGTCTTAGACTTCTGCTCCTCTCCGATTTTTGTTCGCCGGGGATCGTTGTACTTGCGCTTGAGCGATCGCAAATCTTTTTTCAGCGCCTTCAATAATTCGCGGCGATCGTTTAGTAACAGCTCCAACAATCTAATTTGTTCGCTTAACTGCTCAAATTCCTGCTGCAAATTTTGCTGTTCTAAACTAGTGAGGCGACGCAACGGCATAGCTAGAATTGCATCTCCTTGTACCTCACTCAAATCCAGTTGGCTACAAAGATTAATTTTTGCCGTACTCCCATCGGGAGCTTGGCGCAAAATTTGAATTACCTCATCCAAATTAGACAGCGCTTTCAGCAAACCTTCTACCAAATGCACACGACTTTGGGCCTTAGCCAACTCGTAATTGTAGCGACGGTTCAGCGTCTCTTCTCGGAATCGCAAAAACTCCTGCAACAATTGACGCAAACTTAACTGGCGGGGTTGTCCATCCACTATTGCCAGGAGAATCGCCCCAAAAGTCATTTGTAAAGCAGTTTGGTGATATAAATTCTGAAGAACTTCTTGGGGATTGGTATCGCGTTTGAGTTCAATTACCACCCGCATCCCTTCGCGATCGCTCTCATCCCGAAGATCGGAAATTCCTTGCAAGCGTCCTTGATTTACTAAGTCCGCTACCTTCTCAATCCAGGCAGCTTTATTCACTTGATAAGGCAATTCTGTAATGATAATTGCCGTCCGGCGCTTGCTTCCCCTACTGGCTGGAATTTCCTCTAGAGTTGCGACTCCCCGCAGCAGAATTCCACCTTTACCAGTCGTATATGCTTCCCGAATTCCCGCTTCACCAATTATTTCTCCACCAGTGGGAAAATCTGGACCTGGAATTAGCTCAAATAATTTTTCATCTGGCAAATCTGGGTTGTCAATTAAGGCAATTAACCCATCGACAACTTCCCCCAAGTTGTGAGGTGGAACATTCGTTGCCATTCCCACGGCAATACCAGAACAACCATTAAGTAACAGAAACGGCAACTGAGCAGGTAACACCGTTGGTTCTTGCTGGGAATTATCAAAGTTCCCGACAAATTCCACAGTTTCTTCACCAATTTCTGTCAGCATTCCTTCATGGCTGATGGGTGCGAGGCGCGTTTCTGTGTAACGCATCGCTGCTGGCGGGTCATTATCGACGCTGCCAAAGTTACCGTGTCCTGCCAGCAAGGGATAGCGGCTAGAAAAATCCTGCACCAGCCTGACTAAAGCATCGTAAACTGATTGGTCGCCGTGGGGATGGTATTTACCCAACACATCACCCACTACACGGGCACATTTTCGATAAGGTCTATCTGGTACTAAACCGAGTTCGTGCATTGCATACAAAATGCGCCGATGCACTGGTTTTAAGCCATCACGCACGTCTGGTAGCGCTCGCCCGACAATCACGCTCATGGCATATTCTAGATAAGACCGTTGCATCTCGGTGTGCAGGGCTGTTGGAATTACCTGTCCCGTTGAGAGAAGGTTTAACTGTTTTGCCATGAGTTTTTTCCCTGAAATTTAACTACACAAAAGCCAATGCAACTCAACACTGCGGCAACCACAGCATAACGGATGAAATGAGATTCATAACAAAATTTTGATAGTCACAGAAGAAAAAGCAGTAGTATCATCCTTGATGACGAAGATGCACATTGACTATTAAAAAGGATGCACACGAGTATAATCTACATAAACTTAGTAGCCATGATATTTACCATGATTGCATTTCTTAATTTTGAATTCTGGAATTCTTGAATCTCCTCACCTCTATAACTAAAATTCTCATGAAAACTGTTTTAATTGTCGAAGACGATCTAATTAATGCTCGTGTTTTTTCCAAAATTTTGTCCAAGCGTGGTGGCTTGGGTGTGAAACACACTGAAAATGTCGAAGAAGTCATTAAAATTGCCCAATCAGGAGCAGCCGACCTGATTTTGATGGATGTTTCTCTCTCCAGAAGTGTTTACCAAGGCAAGTCTGTTGATGGAATCAAGATTACACAAATGTTAAAATCTGATCCAAAAACAGCAAACTTACCTGTGATTCTAGTGACAGCACATGCTATGGAAGGCGATCGCGAGAACTTTCTCAAACAAAGCGGTGCTGATGGCTACATTTCTAAGCCAGTTGTTGACCATCAACAGTTCGTTGACCAAATCATCGCACTTCTACCCACAGACTAACATTGAGAATTAACGACTTAATTTCAGGAATACTTGCCCGCCAATGTTTTTGGGTAACTAGTTCCTGTATTTATCTAGTATAGATGTACTACGAAAAGGTACTATTAGGCAAGTGGCAATAGGAGAGTTAGGAGTTATGAGTGAGGAGTGAGGAGTTGAAATATTTAACTTTTAACTCCTAACTTTTAACTCCTAACTTTTAACTCCTAACTTTTAACTCCTAACTCTTAACTCCTAACTCTTAACTCCTAACTCTTAACTCCTAACTCCTAACTTAGACTCCTATTGAGTAGGCTGTTTTCTAGGCGTAGGCGCTGATGATGAGTTTTCTCGTTGCTGTATGGCTGTTTGAATACGAGGTAATTCTAGGAATTTTTTCGTATCAGACAGTAGACGATCGCCCCAGAGATTTTCTTTGAGGAAATTCAAGTTAGCATAGCGCGAATCGATACGGAGTGCAGTTTCTCCCAAGGTTAGTCCTTGTTGGCGATCGCCTTTAGTATACAGTGCCACGGCTAAGGCCAATAAAGGTTCTGCCGCTTGTTTCTCAAGGGTTACAGCAGATTGCCATCGCTTAATCGCTTCGGGGATATTACCCTGTTCGTAGTTGATTAAGCCAATATTGTTGAGCGCGGGCCAGAATTTTTTATCTTGGGAGACGGCTTTATCGTACTGTGCGATCGCATCTGGCAATTTACCCAGCAAATAGTAAGCATTACCCAAATCAAATAACCCCTCTGGATCGTTGGGTTTTAATTTCAAACCATCTTGATAATTGACAACAGCAGCCTGGTAATTTTTCTGCTGAAAATTAGCTGAACCCAAAGCAAACAGAATATCACCATTTTTAGGGTTGATAGATTGTGCTTTTTTCAGACTAGCGATCGCCCCATCAAACTCTTTGGATTGCAACTGCAATCCACCTAACAGCAACCACACTTTATCATTCCCAGGAGCCAGTTGACTTGCCAGCCGCGCTCGTGGCAAAGCTAATTCAACCTGTTGAAACTGAGCTAGTTGAGCCGCCTCTTGTGCCAAGCTCAACCCCTGCTTTTCTAACTTTGTCGCATCTAGTTGCAGTGTATGGGGTATTAATGCCTGCGCGTTAGCGGCTTTTGGCATACTCCATAAACTACAGACCATTAAAAGAGAAATCAAACGAACATGTTTAGGCACACTACCGCCTTTAAGCCACTAATCAAAGAATCTTTCAGCTAGCTTAAACGATCTGCGCTGTTGGCGGTAGCAAAATCTTACCAATCTTGGGGAAAGGGATGTGGGGAGATGAGGGAAACAAGGGAGACAAGGAGAATAATCAATACCCAATACCCATTAGAAAAACTGATGACTTTGGTCATACATCAGTCTGGAATTACTAGTGACTTTGGTCATACATCAGTTTGGATGTTTTGAACGATAATTGTTATGTATGAATTTATACGATGAGGTAAAGATTAAACACTTTGATATCAAAAAAAGCAACTGTCTAAGATTGCTTAATCCATGTCTCAGCAGAATAGAACTTTAATGTAAATAAGGAGTCAATTCCATGTTGAAACCAAACCGTATATCGATTGTATTAGCTGCTGCTGCCCTGATTATTGTTCCCAGTCTCTTGACTGCGCCTGCAAGTGCCCAGACGAAAGTCTATGTTGTTGGCGATCGCGATCAAAATTGGGATCGTGACGGCAGATCCAATTCTAGAGCCAGAGATAATTGGAACCGCGACGGCAGATCCAATTCTAGAGAAGTCAGAAACTCTAGAGACAGGGATAATTGGAACCGTGATAGCAGAACATATCCTGTAGAAGTCAGAAACCCCAGATATCGGGATAATTGGAACCGTGACAACCAATTTAATGGCAGAGTAGTCAGACTTGGTAATGGTGATATCAGATATCCCAATGGGCAAATTATTCCTGCTAGATCCGTAGTCAGACTGCGCGATCAAGGTTACTTCAGACTTCCTAACGGGGATATTCTTCTTCCCAATCAGGAAATTGTTCCTGCTGGGAGATTAGTGAGAGTGCATGATGATTACTTCAGACTTCCTAGTGGATTAGTACTGCAAATCAACCTTTAAACACTAAAAACTCAAAATCATTGTCAGTATTAGGCTACCAGGCTATAGTTTTAGCCGTGAATAAATAGCTCGGTAGCCGTTCCTTATAGACAAAATGGATATGAAAATTGATACACCAAATACCGTAGATTCATCAGTTTTAGTTCCAGAGGTAAAGAAAAAAAAGGGCAGACGTAATTGGCTCTCTTGGCTAATTGCTCTTTGCCTTTTGGGTGGAATTGGCTATGCCGTTTATTACCAAGTAACGGTTGCTCCCCGTCAACAAGCCAGTCGTCGGGTGCTGACAAGACCTGTAGAAAGGCAGAGTTTAACAATCACAGTTTCAGCAAACGGAACGGTGAAGCCTGAGCGGTCAATCAACCTCAGCCCAAAAAATTCCGGCATCTTGAAAAGCTTGCTGGCGAAAGAAGGAGATATCGTCAAACAAGGACAGATTGTTGCTTACATGGATGATTCCAACCTCCGGGGGCAACTTACCTCTGCTCAAGGACAATTGGCACAAGCCGAGGCGAATTTGCAAAAAGCGATCGCAGGTAATCGCCCTCAAGATATTGCTCAAGCACAAGGAGTATTAGACGAAGCCGAAGCGAATCTGCAAAAGGTACAAGCAGGCAATCGCTCTCAAGATATTGCCCAAGCACAGGCACGCTTGCAAAGTGCTCAAGCCGCCCTTCGCCAAGCAGAAGATGATTTTGTTCGCAATCAGCAACTTTACAATGCAGGCGGTATTTCCCTTCAAACTCTTAACCAAAACCGCTCCAATCGTGACAGCGCCCAAGCTAATGTAAATGAAGCACAGCAAGCACTGGCTCTGCAAAAAGCCGGGTCACGTCCAGAAGACGTTGAGCAAGCACGATCTGTAGTGAAGCAAAGACAGCAAGCTTTGGCACTCCTGAAAGCCGGAACGCGCCAAGAAGATATTAATGCAGCCCGCGCCCAGGTAACATCGGCTCGTGGCTCGCTGCAAAACATCCAAGCCGAAATCAATGACACGATTATTCGCGCACCTTTTGATGGTGTAGTGACAAAGAAATATGCCGATCCAGGCGCTTTCGTGACACCCACAACTGCCAGTAGTGAAGTAGCTTCTTCTTCTTCTTCTTCAATCTTGTCTCTAGCTTCTACAAATGAAGTTGTCGCCAATTTAGCGGAAACAAATATTTCCAAAATCAGCCTTGGTCAAAAAGTCTCGATTAAAGCAGATGCCTACCCAGGAAAGACCTTTGAAGGTAAAGTGAGCCAAATTGCTGCCCAAGCAATAGTAGAGCAAAACGTCACCAGTTTTGAAGTGAGAGTATCACTTTCAGACTCTCAAAGACTACTGCGGTCTGGGATGAATGCGGAAGTAGATTTTCAAGTCGGTCAAGTTCAAAATGTTTTAGTAGTGCCAACAGCCTCAGTGGTACGCCAAGAAAATGCCACAGGCGTGTTTGTGCCAGGAAAAAATAACAAACCTGTGTTCACTCGCATTGAGACTGGCGTCACCGCGAATAACTTTACCGAAGTTAAGTCTGGATTAACAGGAGATGAAAGGGTGTTGCTCAGTTTCCCACCAGGGTCACGTCCACAATCAACACCAAGAGGAGGAGTTTTCCCTGGTTTAGGTGGTGGTGGAGGCGGAGGAAGAGGAGCCGGTGGCGGTGGAGGTCGTTCAGGCGGTGGTTCTGCTGGTGGTTCCCCTTAAAGTGAGTTTTAAATCAATACGGTTTAGTTAAAAAGAGGCAAGGGAGCAAGGGGATGAAACAGAAAGGGGAGTAAAAAGGTTCAACTGCCGAGTAAAAAGGTTCAACTGCCGAGTAAAAAGGCTCAACTGCCGAGTAAAAAGGCTCAACTGCCGAGTAAAAAGGCTCAACTGTCGAGTAAAAAGGTTCAACTGCCGAGTAAAAAGGTTCAACTGTCGAGTAAAAAGGTTCAACTGTCGAGTAAAAAGGTTCAACTGTCGAGTAAAAAGGTTCAACTGTCGAGTAAAAAGGTTCAACTGTCGAGTAAAAAGGTTCAACTGTCGAGTAAAAAGGTTCAACTGTCGAGTAAAAAGGCTCAACTGCCGAGTAAAAAGGCTCAACTGTCGAGTAAAAAGGCTCAACTGTCGAGTAAAAAGGCTCAACTTTTTTAACGAACCGCGTTCGCGCAGCGTCTCGTTAGAGAAGGACGCATAGACACGAAGTGGCTTCCCGAAGGGTAGGACGCAAAGGAAGAGAAGGAAGAAATGCTTAACTGAATTGTATTGAGTTTCAAAT
Organism: Nostoc sp. NMS9; assembly: GCF_017114995.1. Taxonomy (GTDB): domain Bacteria; phylum Cyanobacteriota; class Cyanobacteriia; order Cyanobacteriales; family Nostocaceae; genus Nostoc. Next base: position 15,835 of record NZ_JABXKL010000008.1, read on the forward strand.
AAAACTTTATGTTTAAGATATTTAAGGGCTTTTACAAAGCGAAGAATACCCGCACAGTACCATTGCTGGAAATCTTGACAATGGCGGCAGAGACTCTGTGGAGTAACAAATTACGCACAGGTCTAACTATGTTGGGCGTGATTATTGGGATTTCTTCAGTTATTGCCATTACTTCTGTTGGTCAGGGAGTACAAAAGGGAGTTGAGCAACAGATACAAGCATTGGGTACAGATGTGATCCAAATCTTGGCAGGTGCGGCAAGAAGCGGGAATGTCCGTCAAGGAGTAGGTTCTAGCAGTACCTTGACCTGGGAAGATGCTAAAGAGATCGCTACACAAGCGCCATCAGCACAGATGGTTTCTGCTTATCTCCAACGGACTGCCCAAGTTGTATATGCAGGACAGAACACCTCAACAACCATTTATGGCACAGATTTGAACTACCCAGAAGTCAGAAATACTCACCCCCAACAAGGGAGATATTTTACTCAGGAAGAACTAGATACTGCCGCACAGCTGGCCATTCTTGGCCCTACAGTTCAAAAAACACTCTTTGCACAGGGTGTAAATCCGATCGGCGAGAAAATTCGGATTCAGGGAGAGGCTTATGAAGTAATTGGGGTAATGGAACCTAAAGGTTCTCAGGGGCCGATGGATCGAGATGACCAGATTTTTATTCCTCTAACTAGTATGTCGAAGAGACTAGTTGGGAACAATGCTCTGGTAGGCGTTTCTGTAAGTGGAATTTTAGTCAAAGGCGCTAATCAGGAGCAGTTAGAAGCCGCTCAGTTTCAAGTTACCAATCTCTTACGGCTGCGTCATAATATTTATCCGCCACAAGCTGATGATTTTCGGCTGACTAATCAAGCTGATATTGTTAGTACCTTTACTAGTGTTGTGGGTTTATTTACAGTCATGGTGGTAGCGATCGCTGGAATTTCTCTAGTGGTTGGTGGCATTGGTATTGCTAACATTATGCTAGTTTCTGTGGTTGAGCGGACGCGAGAAATCGGGATTCGCAAAGCCGTAGGAGCCACTAATTCAGCCATTCTCAATCAATTTTTAGCGGAAGCGATCGTGATTTCCATTGTCGGCGGAGGTATTGGTATGGCGACTGGCGTTTTATTAGCTTTTGTAGCTGCAAACGTTTTCAAATTTCCCTTTGTAATTTCTTTGTTGTCAATCGTTGCTGGCTTTGTACTCTCGTTAACCGTTGGCTTAATCGCTGGCGTGATTCCAGCACGGAACGCCGCCAAATTAGATCCAATTAACGCTTTAAGAAGTGACTAAATAATTTGTAATTCGTAACTCCTAACTCCTAACTCCTAACTCTTATGCCAACAATGATTTGGATGGAATCTATTACTAAAACTTACCACTTGGGAGAAGTTAGTGTTCCCATACTCAAGGGAATTGAACTCTCTATTGAGGAAGGGGAATATGTCTCAATTATGGGTGCGTCAGGTTCAGGTAAATCCACGCTCATGAATATTTTGGGATGTCTGGATCGTCCCACAACTGGAGACTATATTTTTGAAGGCAGAAACCTGACGACTTTTGATGATGATGAATTAGCCTATATTCGTAACCAAAGGATAGGTTTTGTGTTCCAGCAATTTAACCTATTGGCGCGGGCAACAGCGTTGGAAAACGTGATGTTGCCAATGGTTTACGCTAACTTACCCAAGCCAAAACGCCGGGAAAGGGCATTAGAAGCCTTAGAAAAGGTAGGACTAGGGGGACGCATCGCGAACCGTCCTAGTCAACTCTCTGGCGGACAACAGCAAAGAGTAGCGATCGCTCGTGCTTTGGTCAACCGACCTGCATTAGTTTTGGCTGATGAGCCAACAGGAGCTTTAGATACTGAAACTTCCCATGAGGTGATGAGTTTGCTGACTGAACTTAATAACCAAGGGATCACGATTGTGATTGTCACTCATGAACCTGATATCGCTGCTCAAACCCAAAGGATTATCCGAGTTCAGGATGGTTTGATTGTCGGCTAATTTGTTAAGATCAACCTTTTGAGGAGGAATTTAAGATTTAAATCTCTGTAGGTCAATCAGAATGAAAACTTTTGATTATATCCTCAAAAAAACCTAATTAATTACTATATCTAGATTATGAATTTCAGCTTATTCTTCGTGCATTTTACCTGGGTTACTGTCGCAATCGCGATTCTTTTTCCAAATGCAGCAAGTGCAGCAACTCCACTAAAACCACAGAATTCTTCAAGCTCTGTACAAGTTCCCGATCGCCTCAACCCCAATCCCAACCCTCTCCAATTTCCCACTAAACCGGAGGAAGTAAAGATTCAGGGAACTGTACCAATCAGTTTAGCCCAAGCTTTAGAACTAGCAAAACGCAATAATAGAGACTTACAGGTAGCTATATTACAGCTAGAACGCAGTCGCTCGGCGCTCCGCGAGTCTCAAGCTGCCTTGTTTCCTACTCTTGGGATTAACAGTAGCGTGACTAATAGTGGTAATGGTTTTAGTAGCAATTCATCTCAAGCCAACACCTCATCTCAAGCCAGCACCTCTTTTAATGGTTCAGCACAACTGAATTATAATCTCTATACTTCTGGGAACCGACAAGCGAGTATCCGAGCCGCAGAGGAACAGCTACGGGTAGATGAATTAAATGTTGAAAGTCAGTCTTTGACAATTAGGTTGAATGCCACCACTCAATACTACAATTTGCAACAAGCAGATGAACAAGTCAGAATTAATCGTTCTGCTGTGGTAAATGCCCAGGCTAGTTTGCGGGATACTCAAGCCAGAGAACAGGCTGGAGTAGGTACGCGGTTCGATGTGCTGCAAGCTCAGGTGAATTTAGCAAACGCCCAACAAGTACTGACTAATGCGATCTCACAGCAGCAAATTGCCCGTCGTCAGCTTGCCACGTTGTTAAGTTTGTCGCAGTCAGTTGATATCAGTGCCTCTGATCCTGTACAATTAGCGGGTCTTTGGCCGCAGACGGTAGAACAAAGTATTGTCCAAGCGTTTCAAAATCGTCCAGATTTGCAACAGTATTTGGGACAACGTAATATTTCCGAGCAACAGCGACGACAGGCACTTTCACAGCTAGGGCCGCAAATTAGTTTGGCAGGAAACTACAATCTGCTAGATCGGTATAATGATGGCGTCAGCATTACTGATGGCTATTCAGTGGGACTTCAAGGAAATCTAACTTTGTTTGATGGGGGAGCAGCAAGAGCGCGTGCAGATCAGTCGAAAGCTAATATTGCGATCGCAGAGACTCAATTTGCTAACCAGCGTGACCTAATTCGCTTTGATGTAGAACAGTACTATGCTCAATTGCAATCCAATTTAAATAATGTGCAGACTTCTAGTGTGGCTTTAAATCAAGCTAGGGAAGCTCTGAATTTAGCAAGGTTGAGGTTCCAAGCTGGTGTAGGCACTCAAACAGAGGTGATTGATGCTGAAAATGACCTGACAAGAGCAGAAGGTAATCGAGTCGCAGCTATTTTGGATTACAATCGCGCTCTAGCTAATTTGCAAAGATCGGTAACATCTAGGGCTTCGCGCTAAGGTCAAATCATTAAAGAAAAGTTTGCTTAGTACAGCATTTCATTAATTGGTAGCGAATTAAAGAAAGGCAATACCCTGCATTGTTAACGCATCGGCTTGCATTGTTAATGCATCGGCTTGCATTGTTAACGCATCTGGCCGCATTGTTAACGCAATACCCTGCATTGTTAACGCAATACCCTGCATTGTTAATGCATCGGCTTGCATTGTTAACGCATCTGGCCGCATTGTTCACAAAGACATCTAGCGACCCTGCCGGGGAGGGAACAAGGCGATGCAAGTGAGGTTGGGCAAAAAACGTGCGATTGCCTTTGGCACAACCATACAGCCAATTACTAATGACTATCTTCAGTACAAAAATACATTTATTACTTAAAAAGATTAAATATAAACACATAAAAGATTACTGCCGACAGCCAGCAGTTAGCGATCGCAATCGGGGCAGTGCCAAAGGCAATCGTAACAAAGCCTTTGAAAATAGCTTTTGAAAAAACAATTGATATCAAGTCTGGCTAATTAGTTTTAATTCCCAAATTTATGCAGAAAGCCCAAAAGCCTCTCTCCTCTGATTCTCTGCTCCTCTGCACCCCTGCTGCCTTAATGATAAGTCTTTAACTGGACATGATATGAGAAGCTGACACAAGCAACTCTAACAAAGATAAAAGCGCTACGTGACAAGATTTGGACAAGCTTCGAGGTAAGCAAGAGGCAGTAACAGCTTTAGTAGAGGCAGAAAAAGGGTCAAGGGCTAATTTAGATCAGGTAGTTGGTTACTTACAAGAGATAATGAAATCTGACCCAAATTTTGCACAATCAGTAGAAAAATTAGCGTCAGAGATTCAGCATGAATCTCTGTGTTGGTCGTAATGCAACAGTCAGATTCTTAAACTTCAAGCTTTAATCAATCTTTAAGTTGCAGCTCTTGAAGTAGTTGAATTTACAAGCGAGGATGTGATGACTCAATATGACTATATTGTGATTGGTGCAGGTTCGGCAGGCTGCGTTGTTGCCAACCGGATGACACAAGATAGTGAAACAACCGTGTTATTACTCGAAGCTGGCAACCCAGATACTAAACCAGAGATTCAAATCCCGTTGTCATCCCCCAACCTACCTCGCTCGGAACTGGACTGGGGATATTTCTCTGAACCCGAACCGTACCTGAATAACCGCAAAATCTTTTGTCCCCGTGGCAAAGTCTTAGGTGGCAGCAGTTCGATTAATTCCATGATTTATATCCGGGGCAATCATCACGATTATGACCACTGGCAGTCATTGGGAAATCCTGGTTGGAGTTACCAAGATGTATTGCCCTATTTCAAGAAATCTGAGAACCAGCAACGCGGTGCCGACGCATACCACGGGGTTGATGGTGAGTTGAGCGTCACCGATATTCAACCCCCTACTGTGGCATCCCAACGATTTGTAGAAGCAGCCGTGGCAATCGGATATAACCACAATCCTGATTTCAATGGAATACAGCAATCAGGTGCGGGAATTTATCAGTTGACGGTCAAGGATGGTAAACGTCACAGTGCTGCTGCTGCATTCTTGGTGCCAATTCTCAAGCGTCCCAATTTGACAATAACAACAGGAGCGTTAGTAACTCGGTTATTGTTTGAGGGAACCCGCACCATTGGGGTGGAATATATGCACGAGGGAAGGCTGCACCAAGCTAGGGTTAACAAAGAAGTGATTTTAAGTGCTGGCGCATTCGATTCACCCAAGCTGCTGATGCTTTCCGGCATTGGTGATGCAGAACAACTGCAAGCAATGGGGATTCCTGTCGTCGTTGATTTGCCAGGTGTCGGTCAAAACCTCCAAGACCACTCTCTCGTTCCTGTGGCACACCAGATAATTACCAGTCCTGTGGCACACGAGGTAATTGCTGGGTTAGACCCGGCAATTACCAGTAATGGTAACGCTGAAGCCGGATTATTTTTGGATACCGAAGGTAATCTGGATGCCACGCCAGATTTACAGTTTTTCTTCGGTCCCATTCTGTGGATATCTCCTGGCAAAACCCTCTCTGGTTTGGGATTCACTGTTACAGTCAGTTTGACTCATCCCCAAAATATTGGGAGTGTCAGTTTGCCCTCGCCTGACCCCAAAGACCCACCGATTATTCGGATCAACTTTCTGCAAAGTCAATCTGATGTGCAAAAGCTAGTTGCTGGGATTAAAATAATGCGTAAATTATTTCATACAAGTGCCTTTGATCAGTTTCGAGGTGAGGAAATCAGTCCCGGTGCTGAGGTGATAAGCGATGAAGCACTCGAAGCTTACATCCGGGAATTTTGCGTTACGGGGTATCATCCTGTCGGCACTTGCAAAATGGGAACTGACCCAATGGCGGTTGTTGATCCCGAACTCCGGGTACGCGGTGTTACGGGGTTGCGGGTTGTTGATGCATCGATTATGCCAACTCTGGTCGGGGGCAATACGAATGCGCCCACGATTATGATCGGCGAGAAAGGAGCCGATTTAATTAAAGCCGCAGGTGGCGTTTCATCGCAAGTAGCTTCAGCAATGGCAAACTAACTCGCTGGCGCGAGCGATCGCCTAAAGAATAACGATGATTCACAAAACAGAGATTCAGGAAACGCTCAACCGGGATTCCAGGGATCTAGCTTTTGAAAAGACTCAAGGAGGCCTCAAAGCAAAGCTTTACCTCGTCTTTGAGCATTATGCACAAACGATAAAGTTGCCTAAATGCATCTAAGCTTAGAACGACTATGGCACAGTAATTACCGCTACTGGGCAATGGGCCTTACTCAGAATTGCATCCACTCTGTGACCGAAGAAAACGCGACCTGTAACCATTCGGATATTACTCCCTAGAATAATTAGGTCAACTTCCTGGGTTTTGGCAAACTTGAGGATTTCCTTTTCTGGGCTGGTTCCTTGAAGAATATAGGTTTTGACATCAGCACCAAGATTGCGGCCAATGGCTGCTTGCTGTTCAAGCATATCGTGAGCAATTTCCTTGACTGGAGCTAGCGATCGCTGTTCGTAAAGAATATACTCAACCTGTGGCAAATTAATCACGTTAACAATCATCACTAATGCCCCGGTTTGAGCGGCGATCGTACTTGCCATCTCTACGGCATTTTTGCTGTATTCTGTCCCCACCGTTGGCACCAGAATCTTTTTCAGTTGTTGTTGAGGGATTTTGCATATCTCGCCTTTCGATTGCGGTAGGCGCGACTTTACCACCATCGTTGCACAAGGCGCTTCTTGGACAACCCGGTCAACAAGCAAATTAAACAATGCTTTCTGAGGGCTTATCTGTTCAGAAGCTCCCAGTACAATCAAGTCATAGTTTTTGTTCGCTTCATTCAGAATTACCTCCGCTTTATTACGCCCAGACTCCGTTTTTGTTTGCAGGGTGGTATCAGCAGGTAACTGCATTTCCTCTGTGACAGCAGCTAGAGCAAGGTCTGCGGCGGTATCTTTAACCTGGGTTGCCGCCATCCGGCGTCCTCTACTTTGAGGTTGCTTATCACTCAGGGCATATAGAGATGTAACTTCTATCGAGTTTTGGTGAGCCATGTAACCGACTAGTTGCGCCGCGAGTTGGATGTTGGGCCCACCGCTAGTAGGTATTAAGACACGCTGAATCTGCTTGATAAAGCTGCGGCTATCCTGTTCTTCTTGTTCCAAACGTCGAGCTTCCTCTTCACCCATAACTACTTTTGATAAAGTCCAGCGCAGCAGGGGTGGAGCCATTAGGGAAGTGACGATCGCCACCATAACAATAATCGAGTACATCTGGGGATTCAGCACTCCCAAAGATAAACCAATCGTGGCAACGACAATTTCCATCGCCCCGCGAGCATTCATCCCAGAACCCATCGCCAAACCTTCCCAATGACTCAAGCCGCCCGCACGAGAACCAAGGTAAGCACCTGTAAATTTGCCAACACAAGCGACAACGAGAACAATCAAGCCAAATATCAATGTCTGGGGTACTAACAGAGCGAGTAAATTAACTTTCAAGCCTGCTGAAGCAAAGAAAATTGGCGCTAGAAAGCTTGCTGTGAAGACTTCTAGCATGTGTCCAGCTTCATTGCTAAAGCGGCGGGATTGACCTGCTAGAATCCCCATTACAAAAGCACCTAATGCTGCTTCTAGACCTAATCCGTGGGTAAGTGCTGCCGCTGAGAGCGCAAGAATCAGCACAACCGACATACTAGCGGCGATTCCACCAATATAGTCATCAACCCAGCGCAAAATCTGGTCTACAATGGTACGCCCAATTGTGAAGGCGATCGCTAGAAACAATACCGCTGCACTCACAGAATGGAAAATTGTCCCAAAGTCAAATTTGCCGCTACTAGCTAAACCTGAAACCACAGAAAGTAAAATCCAGCCGATGGTGTCGTCAGTCATCCCAGCAGCTAAGGTAACTTGACCAATGTCACGGCGAATCAGGTTCAAGTCCATCAGTACCTTAGCAATCACTGGGACTGCGGAAATACTCATTGCTGTGGCGATAAACAGACTGAATACCAATCGTTTTTCTGGGTCGGCTAAAAAACTATCTGGCAATAGCCAGCCCAATCCAAATCCGGTGATAAACGGGATAATAATTCCGCCCAGTGAAATCAAAAGAGCCGTTTTACCCTTACGAAGAATCAGCTTTAAATCCGTCTCCAACCCAGTCACAATCAGCAAAAATAACACGCCTAGCCAAGAAATCACCGAAAGTAAATTAGACTGTTCTTGACTTTTGGGAAAGATGTGTGCTTGTAAGTCAGGAAGGAGCAAACCAAATAGAGAAGGGCCAAGCAGCACACCCGCCAGTAATTCTCCAACAACAGGCGGTAGGTTAATCCGGCGCATCAATTCACCTAATCCCCGCGCTACGAGAAGCAATAGTGACAGTTGCACCAGCACCAACAGCAGTTCATGATGACCGAGAGGTTTAATTACACCGTCACCTGCTACTTTTTGTGCAGCGAGTACAGGCACTAATATCAGGGACAGGTTTTGCATAATGTCCAAAGATGAGATTACAAATTTTTAAACGGGCTGTTCAAGTAAATCCTGAAAATGTTTACTTCCACATCGGTCTAGAAGCTTAAACTATCATTGTCATTATTAATGGCAAGATTATCATGAGCGATCGATCGCCCTAAGTTGTCAGGTAAGAAACAAAGCTTTGCTCATTCACTTATTTTTGAGCGCGAACAAAGAACTTTGTAGTGTCTATCCAAAGACCTTGATCGGTTGCTAATTTCTCAATTTCAGCTTTGTACTCAACTTGCAATTGATTTAATTGTTCTTGTGATAATTTTGACAACAGAGGATTGCCTTTAAAATTTATATTAATTACTGTCATCGATAATGTGTTATCACTAAGAGGGCGATAACGTCCTGATGGCTCAATCTTAATTTCGATATCTCTAAAACCTGCCTGATTGAGTAAATTCCGACATTTTTCTGGAGTCCCAAGTGGTTCAAGAATATGTGGTACTGATACACCTAAAACTCTAGCACAGATACTTTTTTGAAGAGATGCCATAATAGCAGTTTCGGGAGGACAGGTAAATGCCACAAACCCTCCTGTTTTCAAGAAGCGATACCACTTTTGCAAAGCAGCAAGGATATCAGGAAAAAGTACAATTGCCTCACAGCAAAAGACAACATCAAAACTACTATCACTAAAGTTTAAATACTCTGCATCCGTCTCAATCAACTCGATATTTTGTAATCTTGCTGCTGCAATCTTAAGTCTTGCTTGATGCAACATTCCAGGGGTCATGTCAATTCCAATCACGTAGCCCTCTGAACCAACTTTTTCAGCTGCGGGTATCGCAACTAAACCTGTTCCAGTTGCCACATCAAGGATTTTCTGTCCCGAATGTAAGGGAACAAATTCTAATAGAAGCTTGGCATCTAGAGGATGGCGAGTATCTTTTTCATGGTCATAAGTCGTTCTACTACCATAAAATTCTTTTAGTTGCTGCTTATAAATATCCAGATCGGTCATAACCAAATGTCAAATTTTCTCCACTTTATAGTAACTCTTGTTGTGATATTGAGTTGTTCGCTGCTGAACCCAACCCTTGAAACTGGGATGTTGATGATGGTAAAACTAGCAGGTTCTGATACAAATCTGCTGCTAGTCTCCAAGTTGGCTTTCCTTTGATGCGAATTATTCAAAAGCTTTTGGGATATACGGATTTGAAAATGTTGTCTGTTTACATCGATGTCAACGATTCCGATCTTGAGGGCGCGATCGCAACTCTATGAACCCCAATCTCAATGATCCTACAAATTGAGATATTTTTCGACGACCATCCTGTGTATTTGGCTATGGAAAAGAGAAAATCTCAGTAACCAGGCATGGGATAAAGTTGACCAACTCTATCCAAACCTATGACAAACCTTGGAGTTGGGGATAAGCTGAAAATCTAAATTTCAAAACAACTATTCGCGATCGCTGGAAAATTTTTACTCTCGTTTCGCCGTTGGTTACTTTGGCGCAAGGCTAATTAGGAGTTAGGAGTTAGGAGTTAGGAGTTACGCTGCTGACGGATTAAGTTTTCAATCTCCACCGGGGCTAGTCCATCCGCGATCGCAATTTCCACCTCCTCTTTCCTGCTTTGGGCCAGCTGCGATCGCACATTCCTCCCAGTGATGTTCCAGGAATTGTGTAAAATAATTCCTCTGACCTGATGCTATTAACCCTTCATTTGGATGAAGGGTTTTCAAACTTGATAAAATTTCAGTTACCCTGAACTGTAAGTGTGAATATTACAGACTCATGTAAGTTGAGACAGCCAATAATAGCGCCTAGATATTACTGTTTAATTATCAGGAGCAAAGCGCGATTCTCTTGTGGAAAGGCTGCGCGATCGCGTGCAGAATATTTACAGTATTGCCTAAAATTATGGATAATTCCCCAGTGGTCGCTCAAGCAGATGCATCCTTACCAAATTACACTCAGGAAAATACACGAATAGTGGAGTCAGCAGCTGGCTCGAATTCACCACCGAAGCAAAAGGTAGGAAGTGACTTTGACTCTCGTATGATGCTGCGGTGTTTGGAACTGGCTCGCCGCGCTTTAGGGCGGACTTCGCCAAATCCGTTAGTGGGAGCGGTGATTGTCAAGGATGGCGAGATTGTCGGCGAAGGGTTTCATCCTCGCGCAGGTGAGCCTCATGCAGAAGTGTTTGCCTTAAAAGCAGCAGGCGTTGGCGCAGCCTCTCCCCAGGAGAATCGCGCTCGTGGTGCAACAATCTATGTCAGCCTCGAACCTTGCAATCACTACGGGCGCACTCCCCCTTGTTCGGAAGGATTGATCGAAGCAGGGGTGGCAAAAGTAGTAGTGGGTATGGTTGACCCCAATCCCCTGGTAGCTGGAGGTGGTATCGCCCGTTTACAAGCGGCGGGGATTGAAGTGTTGGTAGGAGTAGAAGAGGAAGCCTGTCGTCAGCTAAATGAAGCTTTTGTGCATCGCATTCTCTACAAACGACCTTTGGGAATTTTAAAATATGCCATGACTTTAGATGGCAAAATTGCTACTACCTCTGGTCATAGCGCCTGGGTGACAAGTCAAGAAGCCCGCAGTGAAGTACATCTAGTGCGGGCGGCTTGTGATGCCATAATTGTCGGCGGTAATACAGTCCGACAAGATAATCCTTACTTAACCAGCCATCAAGTGGGGGCACATAATCCCCTGCGGGTGGTGATGAGTCGCCATCTCAACTTACCGGCAAGTGCCCATCTGTGGCAAACTGCGGATGCTCCAACTTTGGTGTTGACACAGAAGGGTGCTAACCCCAATTTTCAAGAACTCTTGCTCAAACAGGGTGTGGAGGTGGTGGAATTAGCATCACTTACACCGGATAAGGCAATGGCGTACTTATATGAACGAGGTTTTTGTAGCGTGCTGTGGGAGTGTGGTGGTACTTTAGCTGCTAGTGCGATCGCTCAAGGAGCAGTGCAAAAAGTTTTGGCATTTATTGCCCCAAAAATCATTGGTGGTAGTATTGCTCCCACACCAGTGGGCGATTTAGGTTTTACTACCATGACTGAGGCGTTGTCTTTAGAACGTGTTCGTTGGCGTGTAGTAGGCTCTGACTGCTTAGTGGAAGGTTATTTTTCCCCAAAAGCTAATAGTCAACAGTAATAACACTTGACGATCAATCTATTTATCTTGATTTTGCGATTATGAACACTGGCGTTCATGGGCAATATCACGTATAAGGGCTAGCCGAGATTGAATGTAGTGGCATAGAAAGTCAGTTTCGTTAGAATCTAACAACACTTGCGTTTCGGTTTGTTTTACTAACCACTGCACCAAGCTAGCATCATCCAGTTGTAAGAGGAGCTTGGCTTGCGCGGTTTCAACCACTGACCAAAGCTGACGCATGATTGTAGGAGTCATCAGACCTCGATTGAATAATGAGCTATTAGCTGTCTTTAGATTACACAATTCCAATCGCAATTTACGACATGAATGTAGAAGCTGAGACAAGTATTATTAAAAACTTAATAATCGTATTTATAACTTTATGAAGATTAAGAATTTGAAACTGAGTTTCAAAATGAGCATTGGGAATTGGGTATAAGAAAAGATAGATTTTCGTGTGTTAAGTTGCAAAAATTAGAAAACAAATAAGTAGGTCGGCGTAAAAATTTCTCATTGGGATTAAGACAGGAGGCAGCAGGTAAAAGGATTTTAGCCTAGTTTATCTTTTTTCACATAGTTTGGTTTTATTGTGCCAACTGACTTACACTAATTCTAAAAACTGGCTTTTTGTGTTTTAAAATACCGAAATTGTGTTGATTATAGCCCAAGTAAAACCCGTTTTTTATGGACTATATTGAATACTGAATTGTCTTATAAAATACAAAATCCTGCGAAAGCCATTTTATTATCAAACAACACACTCAAATTTATTGAGCCATTCTTAAAACTAAAATTATCAGATTGGCCCTGTTGTACCTGTTTGAGTCCCTGCTTAATTTCTTCAGTGGCTTGCCCTCCTAACATTCCATTTAAGGTAGTCTCCATTACCTGTGGGTCTACCGATTGGGCAAAAGATACCTCAGTTTGACGCAGCGTTTTAGAATTACGATCGAATAAGTAGCCAAGGTCAATTTTGTTTGGCACTAGTACATCACATGAGCGAAGCCAGGGCGAATATACTCTGGTAAAATTAAATATGCGTTATCCAGAACCCTTGTAGAGACGTAGCAGTGCTACGTCTCTACACTCTTTTTCAGCATATATCTAATACAAGCCAACGTATTAGCATTGCAGAATCCTGCCAAATTTAATTCGCTACGAATGAATGAAATACTGTACTAAGTGAACTCTATAGTCTCAACAAACTCTAAAATACTTTCTTTGATGTCTTCAGCTTCTTCTTTAACAGAATCGGGAGTTTCACCGTTAATAAAGCTGTGCTGACTACTAACTATATACAAAAATTCCCCACTGATAAAGGTGAGCAAGCCCCGGTACGCATCTAATCTGATCGCAGTTCCGTTATTTTCTTGCTTATAAATTGTGGAACCTTTGGGCATATCGATTAACACGTAGTAAGCACCTCGCAAAGTATTTTCCAGATATTCGGTATATTCCACAGAAGCATCTGGTACATTGGCAAAAATCGCTTGGGGTACATACTTCTCTACTAAAATTGTTTGTAAATATTCTTCTTGGCCAACAGACTCCAATTCCTCTAACTGTTCTAAGGGGAAAGGATAATAATCGATTCTCAGTAAAGTACCGATGTCATCAGAAAAGCCAACTACTCCTTCCTGGCTTTGAATTCTCCCGCCCTGCTGCGGATCAACCGGAATCGGTACGGTAAAATTGCCTAAAGGAGATTGATATGTCTGTTCGCTAAAATCTTCGATGACCACTGTCTCATCATCATCGTCGTCTGTATATTCTTCATCTTCTGCTTCTTTAAAGGCTGCGATTACCTCCTTGATGATTTCCTCTGCTTCTTCATCCTCAAGTTCTAAAGCTGCTTGTAGCTTTTTCAGGTAGACTTGTTTTGGTTTGGGAATGGCGAGTTCGTCGTCTAAAAGCACTATTACCCCAGCAGCAAAACCATCTAGCACTAATTCATCTGAGAGAGATACTTTGGCGGCATTAAACAGGGGCCCAATTCCCTCTTCTTCTGCAATGGAGATGAGTCTATCAACTATTTCTGCAATTTCATCTTCTGAGTATTCCTCAAAAACCTCGAATTCCCAGAGGATACCCGCTAAACTTTCTGCATCTACCTCTTCAATAAATGAATCAGCGATCGCAGTCACAGTTGCGATCGCCGCCACCGCTTCCTCTGGACTTAGTGATTCCTCTGATGTCTTTGGTGAGTTAAAAACCTTGTCATATTTGGTCATAATTGCTACCTAAATTAATTCCTTGATAGTAATAACAGATTGAAAGTGACAATGGTCAGTTTACCAATGGAGCGAATCTTCTAGAGAAAAAGTTGGTTTATACCTGGTTGACTAAGTATTGCTCAGGTGTAACAAAACCTTATTGACAACTGATTTTCCAGGAGTTGAGATGTCTAAAATCTGTTGTTGAATATACACTTAAACACGAGCTAGGCTCGATATTTACCGCAAGTCAACTTAATTAAATATTGTAAATTTTTGTGATCAAGCAATTATCGTTAATAACTGCTATATTCCTTTATTTTTATCCTATAGCAAATGAATTATATCTATCGATAGAATTATAAACTAGCTAGCGATAGATACCTACATCGTAGGCAGGATGTCACAATACCGAAGTTTGTAGTGACACACAATACTCGAAACGTTGTACTGTTGGTTCTGCAAGTGTGAATTAGATGAAATTTTGAGTTTTTTTATGGTACAAACCCCACCATCCCAGTTTTCACCAGATCAATATAAAGTAGATCCTGCAAAGGAAAATGTAGAAGCTCTTATACAAGAACCGCAGCTAGATATTGAGATTGCTCTAGAGTTCCTTTACACCAGAGATATTGAATTTCGTCAGGAAACAATTTATTTTCTCGTAGTCGATCGCTTTTATGATGGCGATCCAGATAACAGCGAAGGTGCAAACTCAGAACTGTACGATCAAACTAGACAGGATTGGGGTAAATACTGGGGTGGCGACTTGCAAGGTGTCATCGATAAATTAGATTATCTCAAAAATATGGGAGTTACTGCTCTTTGGCTAACTCCACTGTTCGAGCAAGTTGAAGAGTTATTTGTTGGCAATGCAGCAATACATGGCTATTGGACAAAAGACTTTAAACGGCTTAATCCTCGATACATTGCTGAGGGAGAGAACCCTTCTTTAAACGCTACTCAAGAAGAAAAAAATACCACCTTTGATCGGTTAATTACAGAACTGCACAAGCGCAATATGAAGCTAGTGCTGGATATTGTCTGCAACCATAGTACACCTGATACCAGCGGTAGTAAAGGTGAATTGTATGATGATGGTGTCAAAATTGCTGACTTCAATGATGATGCTAATAATTGGTATCACCACTATGGTGAAGTGCAAAACTGGGAAGACGATTGGCAAGTACAAAACTGTGAACTATCTGGTCTAGCAACCTTCAATGAAAACAATACGGAATATCGGGAGTATATCAAGTCAGCAATTAAACAATGGCTAGACCGGGGTGTGGATGCACTGCGGGTGGATACTGTCAAGCACATGCCGATTTGGTTTTGGCAAGAATTCACTGGCGACATGACAAATCACAAACCAGATGTATTTATTTTTGGTGAATGGATTTACAGTAATCCTAGTGATGATCGCTCAGTGGAATTTGTTAACCACTCAGGCATGACACTTTTAGACTTTGGGTTGTGCGTGGCAATTCGAGCTGCACTGGGGCAAGGTTCAGAAAATGGATTTCAAACAATTCAATACATTTTTGACCAGGATTCTTGCTACAACGGGGCAACAGAGCTAGTTACCTTCATCGATAACCATGATATGTGCCGTTTCCAATCGCTGAACCCCGATCCAGCGATGCTGAAGGTTGCGATCGCCTTGATTATGACCTGTCGCGGCATTCCCTGTATATATTACGGCACAGAACAATATCTGCATAACGACACCGATGGCGGTAACGACCCATATAACCGCCCAATGATGGAAAGTTGGGATACAGAGAGTGAGATTTATCGTTCCATCAGGCTGCTGTCTGGCTTACGACGACTGAATCCAGCCGTATCATTGGGTAGCCACTGGCAAAAATACTTAACACCGGATGTTTACTGCTATGTACGCCGCTATCGCGACTCCCTGTGTTTTGTCGCTTTAAACCGGGGAGGAGAAGTTACTTTACCAGAAGTAGAAACAGAATTGCCCGATGGAGAACATACCTGTGTGGTGACTCGCAACAAGTATGAGGTGAAAGATGGCAAGATTTATGATCTAGTACTAGAAGAAAGGGGAGTGCTTGTTTTCAGCCACGTTGGCGAACGGATAAAAGCACAAACAATTGTCCGCGTCCAACTCAATGGCGTGGAAACCCAACCTGGTGAAACCATTGTGGTGACTGGAGATTGCCCAGAGTTAGGTAACTGGGATATCAGCAAAGCCTATCCCTTAGAGTATATCAACACCAATACTTGGTTTGCTGAGATTCCCTTTGATGAGAGTACTGGTAAGCTGATTGCTTATAAATATGCCATGTGGCGGGAAGGGCGATCGCCTCTGCGCGAAAATCTCGTAAATCGCCGCTGGGTGATTGCCAAAGAAGGTACTGTCAAATGGCGTGATACTTGGGCATCGGGAAGAGAATCGTAGAGTTTATACGCAAGGATCTGTTCATGAGTGATCCACTCGTGAACAGCTTCATACCAATTTTCAATCAGTACGCACAGCTATAACTGATGAAAAAAAGACATAAGGGACTTGCGAAAAAATA
Source organism: Nostoc sp. NMS9 (assembly GCF_017114995.1). Taxonomy (GTDB): domain Bacteria; phylum Cyanobacteriota; class Cyanobacteriia; order Cyanobacteriales; family Nostocaceae; genus Nostoc. The sequence goes on from NZ_JABXKL010000008.1 coordinate 32,290, forward strand.
AAGTACCAGCCATTCGAGAATATTTAGGAAGCGCGGA
>NZ_JABXKL010000104.1 GCF_017114995.1 Nostoc sp. NMS9
CCAAATATACCCTTTTCCATAATTTAGCGCAGCTTCATACAGAATTGGTATTAGATATCACCTTGGGTGTGCAAGCCGAGTACGCAACTGTACATCGTCTAGCACGTTACAGGCTCAAAGCTAAGCTCAAAGTTCCACGTCCGCGTAGTCGAAAGCAGGACGAAAAAAAACTAGAGGCTTTTAAAAAAACCTCGGTGATGACTTGCAATTAATTGCTCAATACAGCGCCATCATGTTACCACAGTACGAAAATATCCGTTATTTTGTACAAGATGAAAGTCGATTTGGACTTAAAACCATTGAAGGGCGAAAGATTACGTTACCTGGGGTTAAGCCTATTGGTGAGTGGCAATGGCTTTTTTATTGCTTTTTGGCTATACGGAGCAGTTGAACCTCTCACGGGGGAAAGTTTATTTTGGCAGTTTTCTCATGTCGATACCGAATGCTACCAGCAATTTTTGAACGAGTTCGCTGCCTGTTATCCCAAATCACTCAATGTTCTTCAAGTTGATAACGGCTTATTTCATAAAGCTAAACGTTTACAAATTCCACAGAACATCGTTCTTTTGTTCCAACCTGCTCATTCTCCGGAACTGAACCCTATAGAGCGAGTTTGGGAATATCTCAAGCAAGACTTGAAATGGGAGCTATTTGATAACCTGGAGCATCTGCGAACTAAAGTTGCTCAACTTCTTGCTGAACTAACTCCTAAAATTGCTGCTTCTTTGACTGGTTATGACTTCATCCTTGATGCCTTATCTGTCGCAAACATTTTTTGAATTGGTATCAGTATCTAATAGAAGTTTTGTAACAAGTTAAATAGACCTCTTGCAAAATTATTTTATGGTATGGTAGAAGGTTTTTATAATAAACCTCTTGCAAAATTATTTTATGGTATGGTAGAAGGCTTTTACATGAATTCAATCCCCTAATGCAATGGTAAACAAAAACGGCATACCCTCAAATCTCAATTTGAGATTGATCTGGAAACTTCACAAATATGTTGTGTTGTAAATGATTCAGGTCGCAGACATGATTTCAAAGTGTTTGTTAACAGTAAGGTACGTTTCCATTCCGATACTGAGAGTCTACAAGATAGTGGCTACCAAGGAATTGCCAAATTTCATGCCAATAGTCATTTACCGAAGAAGAAGCCCAGAGCAGGCAAGTTGAGGAATGTTGATAAGCGATTGAATCGTGATTTAGCCAGTCGTCAAGTTATTGTTGAACACGTCAACAGACGATTGAAGGTATTTCGGATTCTTAGTCAACGCTATCGTAAGTAAGTCGTGGAGAAAATTTATAACTATGTAACAAACAATTAAAGAGAAGAGTTAGAGTTAAATCTTATACGTTGTGTACTGTAATTTTCCTTCTCTGCTCTAGCTTGAACTCCATCAATCACAGCATAGGCAAGGTCTAACTCATCTTCAAAAGTTTTCGAGGCTAGTTCATCTTTTTTGAGGTGTTGCCACTCCAATTCAATCGGGTTCATTTCCGAACAATATTTGGGTAGAAAGAAGATGTACAAACCCATCTCTTCCCACTTTGGCCATAACTCCTGCACTTCTTTACATCGATGTATTGGGCCGTTATCCTGCACTATGACTCTTATGCGTCCCGTTTTTTGTGCTTCTAGTGCTTCAAGCTCCATCATTTGAATATAAGATTTGCGTGAAACGCCTCCAATTACCAGACCGTAAACGAAACTAATTAACGGTTGAAGAAAGTCAATAATACTTAACCTTCGACCTCGACGCTTGCTCTGCTCTAAACGTTTTTGTTTGCCTCGGAAGTAGTAGCTGTAACTCGGTTCACTCCAAGCACAAAACCCTGATTCATCTAGATACTTTAAATCGATTTCTCCTGCGGCCGCAGACAATTCCAACATTTCCAAATCTGCTTGTTTAACTTGCTGTACTACTGGATCTTGTTTTCCTTTATGGCTTTTTCTCGTTCGTTTCCAAATGACCCCCTTTTTTTTAGTACCTGCCTTAACCAGTCAGGACTCAATGTTATCGAGCGTTCTTGTTCTAATCTTTGGGCTAATTGAACGCTGTTATATGTACGAGGTTCTTTCTCTAAACATTCTTCTAAGAACACCATGTCATCTTCCGTCCACCTTGATTTTCCTCCTCGCCCTGGTTTTTCCCAAAGTCCCTCTAAACCAAGATGCTCCCATCTATGCAAAACTTCTCGCACTGTTTGTGCTGTCCAATTAAAGTGAGCCGCTATCTTCTCTACGTACCAACCATTTGCGCTCAATCTAATCACTTCTGCTCTGTCTTTAACTTTCTGGGGGTACATCTGCCGTTCTCAGGTTGAACAAAGTTCTATCTTGCTCACGAGTCAGAAATACTCTTAAACGATCGATTTCGGCGTTTGAGTAAGGATTATGAATTATATACAGAGTTAAGTGAAGCTATGATTTATGGTTCATTAATTCGTTTGATGATAAAGCGAATGGTATCTTAAGCTTTTGTTTACGAATCAGCTCTTATTACTTTAGTTATCTAACGGAAATTAACATGACATACAAGAATGCTGTTTTAAACGATCTAGATCTTCAAAAGGATTTAAAATCCATCAACGAAAAGTTTGGTGATTTTTGCACTCGCGTGGCAGGTGAAGCGTGGGGACTGCCTTTAATCGATCAAAAAACAAAGGCTCTAATTACGATCGCAGTTGATGTTGTAAATCAAGACCAAGTAGGGCCGGGTAGCCCTTTCGCTGCACACGTACATATGGCTCTTAAGCAAGGAGCCACTGTTGCAGAGATAGAGGAACTTCTTTTATTCATGTGCGTTTATGGCGGTTTCAATAAAGTCGCTGGTTGCTTTGGTGTCCTCAATGAAATTCTCAGTTCCCAAATCTAGGGTCTAGACAGTAGACGTGAATAAAGGAGAGTAATAATGATAGCAACAATCACAAAAACCGACTACTCAATCCGCGACCAAAAAGGTAAAGTAGCTTTCTACGTTCTGTTGTGGAAACGCAAAGGTATTTCTTTAGAACTTTTCGATGACTACTGGAGAGATGTTCATGGGCCAGTCTGCGCTAGGCTTCCGAGTCAATACCAATACTGGCAGTTTCATTTAGCTCAAAATGAAGGTGGACTGTGGCCGAGTATTAACGGTATTGAGTACATCTGTCCCCAAGAAAATCAGTTCAATGGGATTGCTGAATTGACCTTTGAGTCAGAAGCAGAACGCGATATTTGGTTCAAATCTGCCGCCATTCTCATGGATGACGAGCATAACGTATTTAGCAAAGCAATTGGTTACAATACTAGCCCTGGCAATTCTCAAACATATATAGATAGTATCCCTACAGGAGATCCCAACGGCAAACAAAGTGTAATTAAATTCCACGTCATGGTGAGAAAAGCTCATGGCGTAAGTGTAGAAGCTTTTCGCCAATATTTAACAGACAGCTTTGCACCTGCTGTTGTCCAAAGCAATTCTGTGCTGAAATTCCGGCTGCATTTGTTTGAAGAAGTAGATAATTCTCGTCCAGATGCTGCTGGTGTATCTCATTTTGAACCCGCAGAACAGCAGTATCAAGCTGCCTTTGAAATTGCTTTTTCTAATCCTTTGGAAATGGAAACTTTCTTTGCCTCAAAAGAGTATGCTGCTGCTGTTCAAAACCAAGCTAAGTATATTCAGCGGCTTTTACCATTTCCCGAACGCACCACTTACACCTTTGTCTATGACAGCAAAATGACTCTAGCCGGTCAACGCAGTTCTACTGTTGCAGAATTGATCGCAAACATTGGCGCAACCAATCAACTTAAAGAGGACGTAGTTAGTTTAATGCTGGAACAAAAACTCATCACCAACTCTAATGGCCATTCAAATAGTTTTAGTAATGGTTCCCAAAACAGTACAAGCACATTTACTAATAAAAGAACTAATTACTATAAAGATTTAGCAGCAGATTATTCTCGCCCAGGACTTGTAACTCCCTATGTAGCCAAAAAACTTATAGAGGATAGTGAGAGATTTGTTGCACTAAAAGAAAGGACGTTACCAGAAATTAGTCCTTATTATACTATCGAACAAATTGAACGAGAAAACAAAGAATGGTGGCCGACTCATTGTGAAGCTTTAAGGCAAGGAAGAGGCGATATATTAACTGGTGAATATCGCAATGATTTAGTTTATTTCTGTCAAGATGGCCCTTATCAAGGCTTAGAACAACAAAAAGAACGCGAACAACATTGGTGGGCATTAATTGCTCAACCAGGTGTAACTATGTGTTGGCCAATTGTGATGTTTCATGGTGAAGTTACCTTCTTTGAATGGAAGTGTGTGGATGATGAAACTAACGAAACACTTGCTAAAGGAAATGTCACCTGGATTCGTCGCGGTCATAGAGGTGGATGTTATCTCAAAACTGAGCAATTGACTTTCTATCGTGATGTTTTTGCTCCAAGTGGATTATTGAAGTTGATCACCACAGCCTAAAGGACTTCCAAATAAAAAAATATCCCATCGCTTTGGAGGCAGGGGAGCCAGCGACGGGTTCGTAGGGAGTTTCCCCCATCCATGAGCGACTCGTGTTAGCGAAGCGTTAGCGACGTAGGAGCGTCATCCGAAGGGGAGCAGGGGGAGGGAAAGTAGCTGCAATCAAACAAAATGACATTAGATGCTCATCAGAAATACAAAAATGCAGTTTTAGATGATTTGGAACTGCAAGCAGCTTTAAAAGGTATTAATCCGAAGTTTGGCGATTTTGTGACTCGTGTAGCTGGTGAAGCCTGGGGTTTGCCATTAATTGACCAAAAGACTAAGGTGCTGATTGCGATCGCAGTTGATGTTACTAATCAAAATCATCGAGGCCCTGGCAATCCTTTTGCAGCACATATTGATATGGCTCTTAAACAAGGAGTTACTTACCAAGAAATTGCCGAAGTTCTTTTATTTATGTGTGTCTATGCGGGATTCAATAAAGTCGCTGGCTGCTTCGGTGTACTGAATCAGATTTTTGAAACAAGGAAAAAGTCAATGACCACAGCAGTAAGAAAGGTCGATTATTCAATCCGTGACCAAAAAGGCAAGGTTGCTTTCTATGTTCTGTTGTGGAAACGCAAAAGCATTTCCACAGAGCTTTTCTCTGATTACTGGAAAAACGTACACGGGCCTCTGTGCGCTCGTCTCCCAGGACAGCATCAATACTGGCAGTTTCATATAGCTCACAACGATGGTGGTATTTGGCCGATAGTCGGCGGCGTAGATTATACCTGTACTGAAGAAGATCAGTTTAGTGGAATTGCCGAATTAACCTTTGAGTCAGAAGCTGAACGCGATATCTGGTTCAAATCTGCCGCCATTCTCATGGATGATGAACGCAATATTTTTAGTAAAGCGATCGGTTACAATACCAACCGTGGCAATTCTAAAACTTATATAGATACTATTCCCACAGGTGAACCTAATGGAGAACTAGGTATCATCAAATTTCATGTCATGCTGAAAAAATCCCCTGGCGTGAGTGTGGAAGCTTTTCGCAAATATTTAACAGATAGCTTTGTACCTGCTGTTATTCAAAGCAATTCTATCCTAAAATTCCGACTGCATTTATTAGAGGAAGTAGATAGTTCTACTTCTCGCCCAGATGCGGCTGGGGTATCTCATTATGAAGCCCCAGAAAAGCAATATCAAGCTGCTTTTGAAATTGCTTTTGCCAATCCTCTAGAAATGGAAACATTCTTTGCTTCCAAAGAATACGCTGTTGCTGTTCAAGATTTGCCGAAGTATGTCAAGCAGCTTTTACCATTTCCTGAGCAAACTGCTTACACCTTTGTTTATGACAGCAAGATGACTTTGGCAGGTCAATGTAGTTCTAATGTTGCGGATCTAATTGTGAAAGTAGGAGCAACAAATCAACTCAAGTCAGACATAGTTTCTCTTATGAGTGGTAAGCAAATTGCTAAATCGGGACTAGGCCATTACCTCCAAGGAGTGCAACACATCGGCGTAACAGTTGAGAACATGGCAAAATCCCTCGAATTTTACACAGAAGTGTTAGGAGGAAAATTAGTTATTGCCGAACATGATTTAGTGGGTGATGCGATGCAAAATACCCTCTTCCAAAAAGAAGAACTAGATGCGCTCACCAAAGGTATTAGCCTCAAAGGTTTTGATGTACCTAATCTTAGAGATAATCAAGCAGCCTTAGATATTAAGTTCATTTCTTTTGGCAATACCTGTGTTGAACTTATATATTTCAAAGACCCGACAAAACCACATATCCAGTCTTCTTCTGTGAGTAGCCTGCCTTCTCATATTGGTCATGTAAATGCAATGCACCTCTCTTTCCACGTAAAAGATGATGTGGATCTAAATGTTTTTGCCAAACTTTTAGAAGAAGAATGTCAAGCGCGTGGGCTGAACAACGTTATTTTTAATCGGGTTATTCAAGTCAAATCAGAAGAAGAAAGAAGACAAGTTGCCCTTAAATATAATTCTACTAAATTTTGGCATGAGCCAGATTTATCCACAGCAGAACAATCTGAAACAGACTTTGGTGAACTAGAAGGTTGGGCATTGTTTTATTGTAAAGGGCCAAATGGCGAACAGCTTGAATTCAACCAAGCTACCCGCAAAGTTAAAGGACTTTTTAAGCAAGCACAGGAGAAATATAACATGGCAAACAATACATATTTTACACATTCAGATGCTAAGTTTTTAGGCATAAATTCTCAACAAAAAGAAAACATATCAGAAAGAGTGTATGCTACATTTAGCAGTCCAGTAAATGCTTCATTATCAACAGTTTGGAATGTTTTACTAGACAAAATTGAAAACCCAGAACGCTACAATCCAGAAGCTAGAGATTACAAAGTTATAGAGAAATGTAGCAATAGTATACTGCGCGAAATGAAAGCGCTAAACATGACAGTCACGGAAAAAATTACTTGGGATGAAAAAACGGGAGAAGTTCGACATATATTGGTGAATAATCCCCTTTTTACTGGTCATGCCGTTAATACAGTTATTCGTCCTACAAGCAACAATCCTAACGAACTCCCAATAATTACCTATACATTAGATTGGGAGCCTTACAATGAAGAAGCTCGAAAGATTGCTCAAACAATCCAACCCAAGATAACCCAAGCAATTCAACAAGCTGTTCTAAACTCAAAAACTATAGCGGAACAGCAAGAAGCACAAAAAACACCACAATTTGCTATTTCCAATGGCAAAGTAGAAACTTCAAATGGAAGTAAACCTAAGTTAGAAAAACTTCCAGGAATAACAACAGATATGGTCAAACGCTTATTCTCCAGAGGCGAGGCGTTTGATTCAGAAGGATTTATTACTTTCTTTACCGACACGCCTGTTTATCAATTTGGCAACTTTGATGTCTGTCTAGATAAAGCAGCAATCAAGAAGTCAGCGGATGCTTTCTTTAGTCAAATATCGGCTGTATACCACGAAATTAAGATGATGTGGGAAATAGCCGATGTAGTTTTCGTGGAAATGGATGTCACCTACTGGCGTAAGGATGGTTCGGTAATTACACTTCCTTGCTGCGATATCTTCCGCGTAGAAGGAGATAAATTCTCGGAATTGCGGATTTTTATGGATGTGAATCCTGTATTTAACCCCTCAATTCCTGTTCCTGATTCAGCTTCTGTATTTACTATTAGTGAAGGTAAAAGGCTTGCAACTCCTGACACAATGAGGCTGCATTTTGCAGAACATGCTGAAGCACAAGAAAGGGTGAAAAATGGATTTGCGCCAAAATGGTCAATTACCGGGCCAAAATGGCCAGTTGATTCCCCAGGTGCTGATGAAAAATCTGCGGCACAGTTAACAGCTGTGGGTGAATTAGCACAAGCTGTAACTGCTCAAGATTGGGAAAAAGTCAAATCTTATTTAACTGATGATATCTTTTACAAAGTTGGTTCTGGTGAAGTTGTTTATGGCCCGCAAGCTGTAGTAGATTTCTTTGCACGCACATTTAAAACTACTGCTGTTTTTTATAGTCATGATGTCAGAAAATTTTGGCAAGAGCCAGATATCATCACTATCGAAATGGATGCAAAATATGAAATGGTTCATAGTAAAAAGCATGTAATCATCGCCTGCTGTGATGTCTATAGGATGCGAGGCAACAAGGTGAGTGAATGGCGCGTTTATGCTGATATGTCTCCTTGGCAATCGTAATGAAAACAGGCATTGCTGATTAATGGGATGATTACTCACACAGATACCCAAAGAATAAAAGTTTGAGAGATTAAACTTTTAATTTCCATCCTCATATTCAGCAATGCCTCAAAATAAATTTTGCCTATTCCTGATACTCTTCAAATATAAATTTGTAGAAATATAATGAGGTAAGCTATGTCACAAAAAGTAATTAGTTTATTAGCAGATGCTTTTGATAATCCTGCTTTACAACAAAAACTTCATACTGCTAAAACTCCAGAAAGTTTTGTCAAGATTGCATCTGAAAATGGTTACAATTTGACTCCAGAAGAATTAGCATCAGCACTCGGTAAAGTCCATGTCGTTTTTGGTGAAGTTGTCGAGTCAATATTAAGTGGCTTAGTTACAGCAGATAGTACTAATGAAGCTGCAATAACAGAAAAGATTTCTGGAACAAATGTTGATTTAGTTAAACGCTTATTCTCTAGAGGCGAGGCGTTTGATTCGGAAGGGTTTATTACTTTCTTTACTGACACACCTGTTTATCAATTTGGCAACTTTGATGTCTGTCTAGATAAAGCAGCAATTAAGAAATCAGCGGATGCTTTCTTTAGTCAAATATCGGCTGTATACCACGAAATTAAGATGATGTGGGAAATAGGCGATGTAGTATTCGTAGAAATGGATGTCATCTACTGGCGTAAAGATGGCTCATCTGTTTCACTTCCTTGCAAAGATATTTTCCGAGTTGAGGGCGATAAATTCTCGGAATTGCGGATTTTTATGGATGTGAATCCTGTATTTAACTCCTCAATTCCTGTTCCTGATTCAGCTTCTGTGCTAATGGCAAGTCAAGGAAACCACCTGCTACCCCCCGGAACAATGAGGCGGCATTTTGCAGAACATCCTGAAGCACAAGAAAGGGTGAAAAATGGATTTGCGCCAAAATGGTCAATTACCGGGCCAAAATGGCCAGTTAATTCCCCAAGTGCTGATGAAAAATCTGCGGCACAGTTAAAAGCTGTAGGTGAATTAGCGCAAGCTGTAACTGCTCAAGATTGGGAAAAAGTCAAATCTTATTTGACTGATGATATCTTTTACAAAGTCGGTTCCGGTGAAGTTGTTTATGGCCCCCAAGCTGTAGTTGATTTCTTTGCACGCACATTTAGAACTACTGCTATTTTTTATAGTCATGATGTCAGAAAAGTTTGGCAAGAGCCAGATATCATCACTATTGAAATGGATGCCAAATACGAAATGGTTCGTAGTAAAAAGCGCGTGACGATCGCCTGCTGTGATGTCTATCGAATGCGAGGCAACAAGGTGAGTGAATGGCGCGTTTATGCTGATATGTCTCCTTGGGATAACTCTTGAATCTTAGGTAGGAAGTGCGATCGCTACCATTAGATTCACTTGCTGTACTAGGTCTTAGGAAAAAATTCTACTCAGAAATTATCTTACTTCCTAGTACGGTAAGCACTAGCTTGCCCATATATGACTTTACTACCTTCTGGTCATCTAAAGGAAACTCATTGGCATGACACATACCACAAACCCCGTTGGGATTATCAATCCAGGTATACAAAAAAAAATTGATGATTACCTGCTCGTAACACAGGACGATCCATCTCGCCCAGCAGTTTATGCCTCTGGAGACTTATATACTTACTTAGCAACTTCTAAAGAAACTAACTTTGATTTCAATTTTTTCGATTTCTTCCTGCCAGTCAACGGCGGCCCACCAGCTCACTTTCACCCTTACGAACACGAGACTTGGTATATAACTGCGGGAAATATTCAATACAATTTAGGCGATCAGGGAACTAATAGTATCGTATTGCCTGAAGGCAGTTTAATCTTTGGTGCCAGATACCGAATACACGGATATCATAATATAGACTCAGCGACATCAATCTCAGGGAACACTCCAGGGGCAAGGACGCTTTCTTTGACAACTCCTGGGGCGCTAGACCTCTTCTTTGATAATATAGCTATCCCAATCAAAGATAGGAACGATCCAATACCTGGATTCACCGCTGTTCCAGGCGATGCAACCTACAGAAAACTAGCAGAATTTTCGATTCGGACTAATGCTGGCATCAATTTTGCTCCGCCAACTTATCAACCTCCCGCAAATGCTAAGAAGTACGTACTGGTGCTGCCGGCAGACGCACAGGGTGAAGTAGTAGAACAGGCAAAAGAACTCTCAAAGCTTGATGGTTTTAGTGTCTGGACAACTGGCGATCAACCAGGGTTAGCGAAGCGACCAACATTTAATGGCCCATTTGGCATTGAGTATACTTCCCTGCTCAGTTTTGAAGAGTCGGGAAATGAGTTGGCCTACAATCAGTTTTCGCTTGCACCCCAGGAAACTGATACCTTTGTCCAAGCTAACTTAAATGCCAACCAAGTAGTGAAGCATACTGAATCGTCAGCAACTGGTGTTGCCGATTTGGAATCTGTTTCAGACGGTATTAGCTACGCTGTGACAGTAGATGGTTTAGACTTTGGACAATTTTTACCGGGCGGTACTGCCCAAACTCCTGATAATCAACTAGATGACGTTGTTGCCATCCATATCCATTCAGGCGATCGCGGTATCAATGGCCAGGACGTATTTAATATTTTAGATCCGGCTCATCAGGATGAAGGAAATCTTAGTCTCACTTTGAATGCGGATGGTTCCACGTCCCTTAACGGTGTCTGGAATTCTACAGAAGCACAGATTCCCGAAGAATTGATTGATTTCCTCAATGGTAGTGGCTTACCGGGACAAGAAGCCGACTACTACTTCGAGATCGACACCAAGGGGAATCCAACTGGTGAGATTCGCGGTCAAGTTGCTCGCAACAGTAATGATTTTCCCGATTTAGTTACCAGTGATAACCATCAACTTTTATATGTCACAGAAGGGCAACTATCCGTCAAAATCGGTGATGAAGTCAGGCTTGCCGGCCCGGACACCTCTATTGAAATTGCCCCAGGAAATGAATATGCGATCGGTAATTTTGGCACACAAGAAGTCAAATCGCTAGCAGTTTCCATACCGCAAAGAAACCTTGAACCAGCGCCTATTCCTTCATACTTAAATCCTCAAGGAAATATCTCGCCTAAGCAACTGGTTTACCTCAAAGATACAGACGATGTATTTTATCAGCCCAATCGCAAAAATCTTCGGGTTTACGGTGGTGAGGGTAATGATGAACTTTACGCCACTAAAGACGATCGCCTCTTCGGCGAAGAAGGAGACGACCTACTTGACGCTTCTAGTGGCAAAGGTCACAACCTTCTCGATGGCGGTGAGGGAAACGACTTGCTTATAGCTGGCAAAATGGATCAACTGGTTGGGGGTGACGGAGACGACAAACTCATCATTGGTAGCGGTAACAAAAACGTCCTCTACGGTAATGATGGAGCCGATCAGTTTTGGATTGCTAACGGTAGAATCCCCAATACTGTTGCCGATCCTAGACAAATAACCGACCAGCAATTTCCCTTTCCCGACTTACTGCCGTTAAGAGATACTCAAAACATCATCGCAGACTTTGAGCTAGGTGTTGACAAAATTTACATTAACGGCATCTGCGGTATCTCTGACTTTGATGATTTGAAATTGCTACCTGCGTTTGGCGATATTCGCAGCACCAGCATCGTCGCTAGCTTGGGTGGCAAGGATATCTCCTTTGCAAATTTGTCGGGTGTTCTGTTCAACGAATTGTCGGCTTCAGATTTCGTTATCAGCTAAGTTATCACAAAGTGCTGAGGAGCCACTGCGGTCTTGGGGTCTCCCCAAGTGGAGCAAGTGGCGTTGCTGAGTATAAAGCTAGTTAACACTTCTCATTTGTCACGTTTCTGAATGCAAGTTGGTCGGTATCAATTGCTCTTCAGATTTTCCTTAATTTCCTCAAACATAACCAAACTAAACACCTTTACTTTAGCCCTAACCCGGAAATAGGAGCAAAAATGATTACAATTAGCGACAAAGCTGGTCAAACTACTGCAATCAACATTTTCACAGTTGAAAGTCCCGAACAGCAGCAGCGCATAGTAGATTTCCTGGTGGAGAATAAAGAAATACCTATGAGACAACCAGGCTTCATATCAGCCAGTGTACACACAAGTTTGGACGGCAAGCGAGTTATCAATTACGTTCAGTGGCACAGCAAGAAAGATATGGAAGTAGCTATGAAAGACCCAGATTTTATAGCTATGAAAGAGAAAGTTGGAGGTTTTGCACCTCACGATTTCAACTTTTACCAGGTCGTCGTCACAATGGAGGCGTAGTGATTATTTAAATCTAGAGGTTAATGGTGAGTTAGGAGGTCAAGAGTGATTAAATTTTCTCCCTTGCACTCATTCCCCCACTTCCACTTACTCGCCCGCAGTATTGGCAAGCGCATTAACTCAAGGCTTTCAATCTGCCTTCTATCTTGGTGCTTGTTTAGTGACATTGGGTGCGATCGTTGCGTTTTTAGTTATCCAACAACAAACTAAATACTCTCATCATTAATAGCGCCTTTTCAGATTTCGCTGAGATGAAACAGAACAACTTTACATTCAGTATTTATCTAAAAATTGGCATCTAATACATACAAATAATTAATCAGTGAGGCAATCATGACAACTAATTTCAAAGGAAAAATCGGTGTACTTATTGAAGAACATTTTGACCAAACTGAATTTCGTAAGTTCAACGAGTACTTTCCTCAACAAAGCTACGAAGTAGAATACATTTCTCATTTATGGGGCAATCCCCAATTAACATTCGGCTCAAATCCCGATAATGGTGAAGTTGAAGATCATGTAATTGTCACCACAGAAGTGAACGATATAGATCCATCTGACTACAAAGGTATTATTTGTATCGGTGCTTATGCTATGGATCGGTTGAGATATCAAGCTTCTGTTAAGAAAGGTCAAAAAAATCAAGCTCCAGCAGTAGTTTTTCTTAGAAAAGCCATAAATACAGAGGATGTGAAAATTGGTACAATCTGTCATTCTTTATGGCTTTTCTGTGCTGATACAGATTTAATTAAAGGTCGCCAAGTTACCTGCGCCCACAACATTATTTGTGATGTAGAAAATGCTGGTGGAGAAGTGATTTATGAAGGTGATGCAACCGCCGATTTAGTTGTTGATGGCAATTTGATCACAGGAAAACATCCAGGGGTTGTAGACCAATTTATGGAAGTTTTTATAGAAGAAATTGAGAAGCAGGAACAAAAGCTAAAAGTCGAAGCAAATGCTTGAGGGAGCAGGGGGAGATAAGAATGGGAAAAGGGAAAAGGGACTTAATTATTCCTTTACCCCGCCCAAAGGGCTTTGACTCTTGACCAATGACTAATGACCAATATTGGAGATAATCTTATGGATCACATGAGTTTTTCGTTTTCAGATATGATCGCCGGTTATGTTACTCAGTTTAACCGTAGCGAAAAAAGCTTTGGTATCAAAACATCAGATGAACGCGAATACCAAGCATACCTCACTCCTAGCGCTTATGGTCGAATTAGCCAAAATTTAGAAGAACCTTATCTTGACTGTACTGCTCGCTTTGGTGAAATGCTCACTCCTGGTCAGCACGTATTTGCTTATGGTGTTTTCTATCCTCATGGGCAAGATCATAAGTTTGAAGTTAAATATCTTGTTTTTCCAGGTGATGCACCCAACAAATATCGGCATGAAGAACCAGATTGGTGGGTCAAACAAATACGTTCAATTGCTGATTCTTACCTGAAATGGCAGTTTGGCTACCCGAAACAGCCAATTGATTATCAAGAATATCGCACTTATCTCAACTTGGCTGGTACGAAAAAGCATGATAACTTCTTGCAAGAAACTGATACAATTTCTCGCTTGGTATACGGTTTTGCCTCAGCTTACTTGTTAACCGGAGAAGATCGCTTTCTGGAAGGCGCAGAAAAAGGTACTGAATATCTGCGTCAGCACATGAGATTTTATGACCCCGATGAAGATTTAATTTACTGGTATCATGGTATTCAAGTTACAGGCAACCGCGAACAAAAACTACTAACTTCTGAGTTTGGCGATGACTATGATGCTATTCCAGCCTATGAACAGATTTATGCTTTGGCTGGGCCGATCCAAACTTATCGGATAACAGGCGATCGCAGTATTCTTAAAGATGCTGAGATGACCATCGATTTGTTCGATCGCTTTTTCTTAGATAAAGATGGCGTTGGTTATTTCTCCCATCTTGACCCTATAACTTTAGATCCGCGTGCAGAATCCCTGGGTGCAAACCGCGCCCGCAAAAACTGGAATTCAGTAGGAGATCACGCGCCTGCTTATTTGATCAACTTATGGCTAGCAACTGGCGAACAAAAATACGCCGATATGCTGGAGTACACCTTTGACACAATTACCAAATATTTTCCAGACTACGAAAATAGCCCGTTTGTCCAAGAACGATTCTACGAAGATTGGAGCCATGACACAACTTGGGGATGGCAGCAAAACCGCGCTGTCGTAGGTCACAATCTCAAGATTGCTTGGAACCTAATTCGGATGCAAAGCCTCAAACCCAAAGATGAGTATTTGGCACTAGCAAAAAAAATTGCTGAACTGATGCCTGCTGCAGGTAGCGATCGCCAGCGTGGAGGCTGGTATGATGTTGTAGAGCGAACACTGGGCGAAGGTGAAGAACAATACCGCTTTGTCTGGCATGACCGAAAAGCTTGGTGGCAGCAAGAGCAAGCAATTTTAGCCTATCTAATTCTACACGGCGTTACACAAGACCCAGAATATTTGCGCCATGCTAGGGAAGCGTCAGCTTTCTACAACGCCTTCTTCCTCGATCATGATGATGGTGGCATTTACTTTAACGTTTTAGCAAACGGGCTGCCCTATCTTATGGGTAATGAGCGCTTTAAAGGTAGCCATTCAATGAGCGGTTATCACTCAACTGAATTGAGCTATTTGTCAGCAGTTTACACCAACCTGCTAATTACCAAGCAACCAATGGATTTTTACTTTAAACCGCAACCAGGAGCATTTAAAGATAATCTCTTGCGGGTGCAGCCAGATATTTTGTCATCTGGAAGTGTACGAATTGGTCAAGTATGGATCGATGATGAAGAGTATACCAATTTTGATGCAGCTGCTTTAACAGTCAAGCTGCCAGATACACAAGAACAAGTGAAAGTTAAAGTGCAAATCGTTCCCAATTAACTAGAACTTTGTGTCTTAGTGCCAACCACAAAGACACAAAGTAAAAACACTAGCAAATTGAGTTTTTCACTTCATTAAATACATTCAAGCCTATGAAAATTAACATCGAACTGCTGCCAGTAACACTCATAGAAGCAACTGCAATTCCAGAATTAACCGCTTTAAATGAACTTTCACAAGTAACTTTAGTAACAGTTGTCGGTGATGTAGATACCAATACAGCACCTCTAGTACAGGAGCAGATTATACCACTAGCTCAAGCAGGAATCAGAATAATCCTGGAAATGTCCAAAGTACCTTATATGTCCAGTGCTGGCTTAAGAATGTTACTAACACTCTACCGACAAATATCTACCCAAGGCGGACAGATTATTTTGGTAGGACTTTCTGAAGATATCAGGGACACAATGTCTATCACAGGATTTCTCGACTTTTTTAAAACTGCTGATACTCTTGACCAAGCACTAGAAACTCTTAATGTCAAAGTTCAGGTCACTCCCGCTTAGGGACTATTTTCAAACTACTCGTTACGCCTTTCAAAATTTGGCGTTGCATATTTGCAGGATGATTTTTTTCACGCACAGATGCACCGAAAAGTTTGAGCGCCGGCTTCCGGCGTTAGCGTAGCGGTAGCGAGTCTTCTTCCAAAGGGAGACGCCAAAGGCGAACGAGCGTCTCAAAGCTTTATCAAGCTAGAGGCGCAGAGAGTTAAGATCAGAGATTTTCGGTGCGTTAGGACTAAAGTTCATAACACACCTTACCAGATTCTAATTTTTGACTCTTGTACAGATGCGATTAATCGCGTCTCTATGACCTATTTCTAAATACTATTTCTGAAGAAGCAAAAAAATGCAAAGAATCGATATTCATCCCACCCATAATTATGCTGGTTTCAAACTACGTCCAGGGCGGCCGTTTCCTTTCGGAGCTATGTCGATACCAGGAGGTGTGAATTTTTCTATCTATTCGCGCCATGCTAAATCCTGTACTTTAGTGCTATTCAAAAAGCACGCTCCCGAACCGTTCGTGGAAATTCCCTTTCCTGAAAATTTTCGCATTGGTAATGTTTACAGCATGATTGTATTTGATCTAGATTACGAAAACATTGAATACGGCTATCGTATGGAAGGCCCTTTTAACCCAAGAGCAGGTCACTGGTTTGATTCAAGGAAAATTCTTTTAGACCCTTATGCCAAAATCATCGGTGGTAGAGATATTTGGGGAGAAAAACCTAACTGGGATGATATATATCATCATCGATCGCGTTTAGCATTTGATGATTTTGACTGGGAAGGCGAATGCCCATTAAAAATCCCTACTGAGGATTTAATTGTCTATGAGATGCACGTCCGCAGCTTTACCCGCCATCCCTCATCTGGCGTGAAACATCCAGGGACATTTGCTGCCATCCGCGACAAAATCCCCTATCTTAAAGAGTTAGGCGTTAACTGTGTTGAGTTGATGCCCATCTATGAATTCGACGAATTTGAAAACAGTCGCCCCAACCCTCAAACAGGGGAACTACTGCTAAATTACTGGGGTTACAGTACTGTGGGCTTCTTTGCGCCGAAAGCTGGTTATGCGGCTACAGGGAAATATGGGATGCAAGTTGATGAACTCAAAACGCTGATTAAAACTCTGCATAAAAACGGCATTGAAGTCATTCTAGATGTTGTTTTTAACCACACAGCGGAAGGCAACGAGTACGGGCCGACGATTTCTTTTCGCGGAGTCGACAACCAAACATATTATATGTTGACACCAGAAGGCTACTACTTTAACTTCAGTGGCACTGGTAACACCCTTAACTGTAATAATCCCATCGTTCGCCAGATGGTACTTGACTGTCTGCGCTATTGGGCTGCTGAGTATCATATTGATGGCTTCCGCTTCGATTTGGCGACGATTTTAGGACGTGACCCTTGGGGCGCACCACTCTCGAACCCACCACTGTTAGAAAGTCTTGCCTTTGACCCAATTCTCGCTAACTGCAAACTAATTGCTGAAGCTTGGGATGCAGGCGGTCTCTACCAAGTTGGCTCTTTTCCGGCATTTGGGCGTTGGTTAGAGTGGAATGGTAAGTACCGCGACACTATTCGTAAATTCCTTAAAGGTGAGCCTGGGTTAGTGGGAGACATGGCACAGCGCCTACAAGGTTCGCCGGATCTCTATGCTTGGGCTGGTCGTGGCCCGACAGCTTCGATTAATTTCATCACCTGCCATGATGGTTTTACGCTGATGGATTTGGTTTCCTATGATGGGAAACACAATGAAGCCAACGGTGAAAATAACAACGATGGCACTAATGATAACGATAGCTGGAATTGTGGTTGGGAAGGACAGACTGACAATCCAGACATCAACGCCTTGCGCCGACGACAGATAAAAAATGCTGTGGCTATGTTGATGGTCAGCCAAGGAGTGCCAATGATCCTCATGGGTGATGAGGTAGGACGCACACAACATGGTAATAATAATACTTATTGCCACGATAACGAGCTCAACTGGCTGGATTGGAGATTATTGGAATCTCATCCAGACTTGTTTAAGTTTTTTAAACACTGCATTGCTTTTCGTAATGCTCACCCAGTGTTGAGAAATAAATTTCACTTTCGTAATGTGGATTACATGGGGAGTGGCTATGCCGATATTACTTGGCATGGAACTCAGGCATGGAACGGTGATTGGTCTGACTCTAGTCGCATCCTCGCTTTTATGCTCTGTGGTGAACACGCTAAGGAGGGAACGGTAAGTGACGATTACATTTACGTAGCGATGAATATGCATTGGGAAAGTCAGTGGTTTGAAATTCCCAGACTTCCTGCAGGAAGGCAGTGGCATATTTTTGTTAACACTGGTGCCACGCCACCAGATGAAAGCTGGACTCCTGGGACAGAACCAGTACTAGAAGATCAGTACGGATTGCTGATAGGAGGGCGATCGGTGGTCATATTAGTAGGAAAACCGGTTGTGTTGCCAATACCTTCGCCAAAATAAGAGCATGAAGAGGTAGGGCGTTTTGTGGTTGTGTTGCAAAAATCCATGCCCAAGCAAGTGTTATATTCTTTCAAGAGACTAAAATGTGACCTCGATTCTCACTGATGAGCTAAGGGGCAGTGAAAGGATGAAGGATAAAATTGTAGTCTTCTGCCTTTCTCTGCACAATCAGTATTGTAATGTCATCATACTGGGGTGCGTTGCTAATGTGAGCGAACAAATTAGTTTTAATATGCTCTAGCAGGGCAGATGACAAGAGTGCAGACTGGTCTAGCAGCGATTGTAGTCGCTTTTCAGTAAAGAACTGACCACTGGGACTGCGTGCCTCAGTCACCCCATCGGTATAGCCAATTAAGATATCACCTGGTTCCAACTGCACCTGTTGAATTTTAAATTTCATATTAGGCATCATCCCGACTGCTGGGCCGGTAGCGTTGAGGCTTGCTTTCACGCCAGTATCGCCGACAATAAACAGAGTTTCGTGTCCACCATTGATATAGGTGAGAATGCCAGTTTCCGGATCGAGCACCCCAAAAAACAGTGTGGCAAACATGCTCATTTGCATATGTTGATGCGCTACGTAGTTATTCGTAAGTGCTACGGCTTTCAGAGGGTTAATTTGGTATAAATTAGTTGTCACCTCCGACTCAAGCAAAATGGATAACTCAGCTTCATTGGCAATAATAGACAGTCCGCCCAAACTAATTTGTCCGGAAAAAATACGGATTAAGCTGCGGAACAAAGCCATGAACAGCGCTGCACCTACACCCTTGTCGGCAACATCAGCAATGACTAGCCCCAAGTAGTCACCAGGTAGGAGGAAAACGTCGTAAAAGTCGCCAGCTACTTGACGGGCAGGAGAGAAAAATGTGGCAATCTCCAAATTAGGTAGCTGTGGGATTTCGTTAGGCAGAAAATCTCTCTGAATTTGCCGCCCTTTTTCTAATTCGTAGTTAAGCGCTTTAGAATAGGCTTCACTTTTACAATAGAGTTGGGCATTTTCCAAAACTATGGCGATTTGATCGGCAGTTATCTGCATTAAATGGGCAATTTCCGGGCTAAAATGCCCCGGTTCTTGGTGTAGCAAAGTAAGAATGCCTAACAACTGTTCATTCCTGAGAATTGGAACAGCTAATGCTGAACGCACAGTGTAAGGCTGATTGGGCAACTGCAACCAGCGATCGTCAGTCTCAGTGTCTACAATTAATCCTATCTGATGCTGTCTGTATACCCAACCAGCAAGCCCCTGTGCTAAAACAGAACCAATCAGGCGATCGCGCTCTGCTTGTGCTGCCTCCCTTTGCGTCAGGATGCTATCGGTGACAACACCCTGGCGATCAAGTAAAAACAGACTGCCTTTCTGGGCACCAGTAAGCTGACTACAAACATCTAATGTGTCTTTTAAAGTAGCTTTCAACATCTCTTCTTCAGGTGAAGCGCGGATAATTGTCGCCACCGAATACTCCAGCAGCTTCTTTTGAGCTTGGAAAGCAGCTTTTTCTGTTTTCAATTCAGCTACCTCTTGCCGGAGTGCCTCCAGTTCCTCAATTAGCTGTTGATGTTTTCCTGCTATACCGTTCTCTTCATAAGATTTTTGGATCATAAAATATAGACCTGTTACTTTAATAATAGGGGTAAGACTCAACAGGGCAATTCTTCACTGAGTGACTACTTAGGATATTTTAATATAAAAGTTCTACCTTTAATATTTGACGATTTATAAACAATTTTTGAGTTAAAAGTGAAATTTTGGTATTGTCTGAAATACAGTTGTGTTGCAAAAATCCATGCCAAAGCAAGTGTTATATTCTTTCAAGAGACTAATCTGTTTTAGGAAATTAACAAGCAATTAAACTGATATCACAAGTAAGTTTATCTATAAGGTTATCAAATCAATCTACTTAAGGAAAAAGATTATGACCTTCAATGCTACTCTGGAAACAAATAATGATATCGCCACAATTAAGTTGTCTGGCGAACTGGATGCCCTAACTGCACCAATTTTTAAAACAGAAGTGGACAAAGCTGCATCTCAAGGAGTAAAACGCCTTGTTTTACTCTTGCAGGATTTAGAATATATGTCTAGCGCTGGGTTGCGAGTGCTAATATTCGCCAAGCAAAAAATGGGTGCAAATACTGATATTTACGTCGTTGGCGCTCAAGAAAGTGTGACAAGTACCTTGAAAAAAACTGGATTTGATCGAAGTGTTATTTTGCTTGATCAGGATGATATTGCAGAACTAGAAAACGTTTAGAGGGGTGCATATTAATTAGTTGGCTACAAGGTAGTTGATATGCAACCATCTTTAACAGTACCCGCAACTTTGGATTCACTTTCGGCGATCACAGAATATGTAATCACAGCCACCACAGCAGCTGGGTTAGACAAAAAAGCTGCCTACCGCTGCCGCCTAGCAGTAGACGAAATAGCCACTAACATTATTATGTATGGCTATCCTCAAGCGGGTTACGAGGGGGTTTTGTACTTGCAAGCAGATATTGACAAGCAAGCTTTGACAATTTCTATTGAGGATACAGGTATAGCCTACAATCCAACCCAGACTCAGCTTTCAGAAGAAGATGAGTTAAAACTGCCCCTAGAGGAGCGGCCAATTGGTGGTCTAGGCATATATCTTGCACTTCATGAAGTCGATAAGTTTTTCTATGAACGTATTGGCGAAAAAAATCGCAACATTTTCGTTATGTATCGCACTCAATCAGACCATTAGCGGGACTTAGGCAAATAAAAATAAAAATTAAAAACAAAGATATTTTGTGGAGTAGTAATTCAAGCAAATGGGATTACAGCAGAATTTGCTAATGATAAGTTTGATTCTTATTATAATAGAGAGTAACTTGAGAGCTATAGCCAGTTCTGCTGTAATTGAACCTGAAATAACTAAAACAATAAACATAGCTGAAGTAGGACGAATTTCAGACTCTAATCGCCATGAAAAAGAGGCTTCTCTAGAAAATTGTCCCTATCAACCTAAGCCTTTAGCAACAGAGACTGAAACCATTCCCCTTGTTACGCTCCAAGTTAACAACCAACCAGTCTTTATTAAGTTAAGAGGAAGTACTGTTTTTAAACGCGAACAGATTATCAATAATGACACTATTAAACAGTTAATTCAGCCGATTGAACGGCAACATCTTTCTGATGAGCAATTTAGAGCAATTTATAGGGAAATTGTCAAAGCTATTACTCAGCTTTACTTAACTGAAGGCTATATTACTTCAGAGGCAATCTTCCCCCCAGAACCTCTAATAATTACAAATGAAGGAGTTGCGGAAATTCCTGTGAGCGAGGGTTGTTTAGCAGATATTAAAGTTGCTGGCAGAGAGCGGTTAAACTTGTCGTATGTTTGTAGCCGGATACAACTTGCTGTCAGTAATCCGCTCAATATTATTAAAATCGAAGAGCAACTCAGATTACTCAATAGCAATCCGCTTTTAAAAAATGTAAAGGCTAGTTTGAAAGATTCAGGAAAGCTCGGACTGAGTAGTCTCACCGTTAGTATTCAAGAAGCAAAGTCGTTTACAAGTAATTTTAATATAGATAACTATTCTCCTCCTAGCCTGGGATCTGAACGATTGGGAATTGGACTTAGCTATGGTAACGTCACTGGACTAGGAGATAAATTTTCAGCGACTTATTACCTTTCAACTACAGGAGGAGTTAATCTGCTAGATGCGCTTTATCAAGTTCCTCTTAACTCAACGGAGGGTACGCTACAATTGAGAGCTACCCTAAATAAGACAAAAATTACTCAGTCCTCCTTGGAGCAATTTGATATTACGGGAGACCAGCAGGTTTATGAGATTAATTATCGCCAGCCTTTAACACGAACCCTGCGAAAAGAGTTTAGTTTGTCGTTGGGTTTTCGACTTCAGGATGGGCAGACCTTTGGATTGAATCGAGCCGAACTGTTTGGGAATAGTCGTACCAGCACGATCTACTTTGGTCCAGACTATATTAGTCGAGATCCAAGGGGATTTTTGTTATTGCGATCGCAATTTAATTTTGGCACTGGCTTATTCAATCCAACTATCAAATCAGACTCTAGTCCTGATGGTCTTTTCTTCAGTTGGTTCAATCAAGTTCAAAGCGTACAACAGCTCGATGAGGATAATTTATTAATTATTCAAGGAGATTTACAATTAACACCGGACTCCTTATTACCTTACTATTTATTTATTATTGGTGGTGGACAATCAGTACGAGGCTATCGCCAAAATGTCCGTTCTGGTGATAATGGATTCCGCTTTTCCATAGAAGATAGAATTACGGTATCGCGGGATCAGCAAGGAAGCTCCAGACTGCAAATTGCTCCTTTTCTAGACATAGGAAAAGTCTGGAATTCTGCTAACAATCCCCAGCGGTTACCCTCCCAAACTTTCTTAGTTGGTGTCGTTTTGGATTAATTTGGGAACTGATTGAGAAGTTCAATGTACGCTTGGATTACGGGTATCCCTTAATCGACTTAGAGGATCGTGGCAATAACGCTCAAGATGATGGCTTTTATTTCCAAGTGAATTATCAACTTTAGGCTTGGGGAATTGGCAATGAACCGAAAAAATCAAAAGTCAAAAGGAGACAGTGCGTTGGCGAGGCAGTGTGTTGGCGTTAGCGAAGCAGTAGCGAGTCATCGAGCGTCGGCAATTGCTCACTTGTTTGCGCAGCGTCTTTGCCAGCACAAGCAACTGGTGTTTAAAAGTCAGAGTCCTCTGTTGCTGGCCGTGCTTACCCTATGCTTCTGGTTAAGGGACATTGCTGTTAAACCCGTACTAGGACAATCCATCGTTCCAGCTAATGATGGCACAGGGACGGTTGTGACTCAAGAGGGAAATCGCATCGACATCCAAGGGGGTAAGCTTTCTAGTGATGAAGCGAACCTATTTCACAGCCTGGAGAAATTTGGACTGAATCGGGAGCAGATTGCCAATTTTCTATCGAATCCCAAAATTCACAATATTCTCACACGAGTTGTCGGAGGAGATCCTTCAATAATCAATGGTTTGATTCAGGTAACTGGAGGAAATTCCAACTTATTCATCATGAATCCAGCTGGAGTCATTTTTGGGCCGAATGCCCAGATTAATGTTCCAGCTGACTTTACGGTAACTACTGCTACAGGAATCGGCTTTGACGATCGCTTTTGGTTTAATGCGGTGGGTAAAAATGATTATTCAAATTTAATTGGCAATCCCTCTGGGTTTGCCTTTGACTTAGCTAATCCTGGGAGTATTATCAATGCCGGTAGTTTGTCAGTTTCAGAAGGACACAATCTTACTTTAGTAGGTGGGAGTATCATCAATACGGGAACATTGAGCGCACCTGACGGAAATATTACTATTGCAGCAGTGCCAGGGACAAACCGTATCCGCATCTCTCAAGCAGGAAACCTGCTGAGTTTAGAACTAGAACTGCCAAGAAAGACAAAAGACCAACAGATAGCAATAAACCCTCAAGATTTGCCAACGCTGTTAACGCAAGGGGCTAAGGGACTAAATCTGGGTGTGAGACCTAACTTAGATGCTGGCACAGTGCAGTTAACAAGATCTAGTACAACTATCCCCACTGCCGCAGGAACTGCGATCGCCTCTGGAACCTTAGATGTTTCCAATACAGGAGTTATGCAGACAGGTGGTGCAGTCAACATCTTGGGCGCTCGCGTCGGATTGATTGGTGCTAACATCAACGCCTCTGGCACGAATGGCGGCGGTACGGTGCGGATTGGGGGAGACTACAAAGGACAAGGAACTCTGCCGAATGCTTTGCAGACATTTGTCAGCAGTGATTCGCTCATTAATGCTAACGCACTATTAAATGGTGATGGCGGTCAAGCAATTATTTGGTCAAATGATACAACTCACTTCTTGGGTAACATCAGCGCCAAAGGAGGGCTTAACTCTGGCAATGGCGGGTTAGTAGAAGTGTCTGGCAAGGAATCGCTCTTATTTCAAGGCTCGGTTGATTTGCGATCACCTACGGGTGAACTAGGCACGCTCCTGCTCGATCCAACTGATATCACCATCAGCACCGCAATTGATACGGGGAGTATCATCTCCAATAGTGGTATATTTGCTGACACCACCACAACTCCCTCCAATCTCAATACAACAACGCTACAAAATCAACTAGCTTTAAGTAATGTTACTGTTTCGACAACATCAGGTTTGGCTGGTAAAGGGGATATTACAGTTAGCGATCCGATCTCATGGAGTAGCGGTTCTTTCCTGAAATTAGCTGCCGATCGCAATATCAACATTAATGCCGATATTGGCACAACGGGTGCTGCCAATGCAGCTCTAACACTAGAAGCTAATAACAGTATTTTCATCAACTCAAATGCAAAGGTGACAGCCCATGGTGCAGGGAAGTTGGATGTCAGCCTCGATGCAGATCGAGACGGTATAAATGGAGGAGCGATCGCGCTCAATAGCGGCGCTCTGATCGATTCTAAGGGAGGCAATATAGTTTTGGGCGGTAGTAGGAACCCCTTAAACGATCCAGCCGAAGGAACAGCAGCAAATCCCATAGGAGTTAGCCTTAATGGAGTTACTCTCAATTCCGGTACTGGCAATATTTCGATTCGAGGCGAGGGAAACGACGCTGATGCCAGCGAGCGCAAAGGCATTTGGCTGAATAATAGCAGCATCATAGCAGTAGATGGAGATATCAGCCTAACTGGCATCGGCAACGGCAATGGAAAGAACAACAACGGCATTCAGCTTAACAATAGCGTGGTGCGCTCGACTGGGACTGGCAGGATTACATTCAAAGGCACTAGTAACGCGAGCGGAGGTAATGACAACGACGGCATTGAAGTAAACAGTAGCGTCTTCGCCGCGACTAAGACGGGGACAGTTACTCTAGAGGGGATTGCTGGAGTCGGGACTAATATTAGTGAGGGGATATATATCAGTCCCAACTCCAGAGTCACTTCAGTGAATGGAAGTATCAGCCTCATCGGTACTGGTGGTAATGGGACGGGAAGTGGCAACTTCGGCGTTTTACTTAAAAACGCCGAGGTGGAATCGACCGAAACAGGAAATATAACCTTAGAAGGCACTAGTGCTACTAACAATACAGAAGGAATTAGCATTAACAACAGTTCGATTAACCCCACTGGAACAGGTAGTGGAACTGTCAGCCTTACTGCTGATGAAATTAACTTGCTTGGCACCACCCAAATCAAAGGTACTGGTCTCTTTCAGTTGCAGCCTCGTACGTCTAGCTTAGGCATCACCATCGGCGGTAGCATTAATGATGACCGTTTAAATTTAAATGCCAGTAAATTGAACACTTGGCAAAATGGCTTTTCTCAAATATTTATCGGAGGGAATAACAGCAGTGGTGCCATTACCCTAGCTGGTGATGTGACTTTTAATGACCCGATAACTTTGCGATCGCCCCTTGCCTCAGGCTCGATCGACACCAGCAGATTTAAACTGACTGGAGCTGACAATGCCACCCTTAACCTGCAAGCCAACCAAGATATTACTACTGGCGATATCGTAAATCAAGGTCGGGAGATTAGAATAACCAGCACCAGCGGCAATATCAATACCAGTGCGGGAACTCTCAACACTATCTCTACAACTGGCAATGGGGCAGCGATCGCCTTAGAAAGCACCCGTAGTAACGTCTTTACGGGCAACCTTAACAGTTCAGGAGTTAACGGCGGTTCCATCTCCATCAAAGCTGCCACCAATATTACCACTGCCGCAATTGATTCCAGCGGTAGTCTCGGCAACGGTGGCAATGTCACCCTTGAGTCGAGCAGTGACATTCAAGTTACCCATATTAACGCCCAAGCTGGCAGAAACAATAGAGGTGGTAACGTAGACATTAGCACTGGAAAATTTTTCCGAGGCACAGATACCTTCACCGACAGCAACAGCGCTCTAGCTAGCATTTCCACCCTTGACGGTAACGGTGGGGGAGACATTACGATCCGGCATGGAGGAGGCAGCTTAAATCCCTTTGCGATCGGCAATGCCTCGATAAATGGTACAGCTGGTGCGATCGTCGGCGGCAAAATCTCCATTATCCCCCTTCCAACTCCAACTCCAACTCCACTTATTAATCTTAATCCCGTCAATCTCATCAATCCCTTCCCTGTTAGCCAGCGACTAGAACCAACCTTCGTCTCTACACAAGCAACTGGTACCAATGTGCTAACTGACACCAATGTGCCACAACTGGAAGAAGTGTTCAGCAAGACGTTTGAGAACCATCTGGGCATCGACAACGTCCGTGTCAAAACCCTAAAAGAAGCCCAGGCTATACTGCGCCAGATTGAAGAAGCCACTGGCATTAAACCTGCCCTGATCTATGCCTCATTTACACCGAAAACCGAGCAAGACGACTCCAAATCTCAAAAAGAGCAGACTACCAAGCAACGGGAACCTATCTGGCAATTTAATTCTCAAGATTTGGAGCAGCGCCGACAACAATTACAACTTATTAACCAACAAGCTCAGGCTAACTACCAGCTCGAACTGGTGATGGTTACTTCTTCTGGAACAGCAATCAGACGGCGGGTGGAGGGAGCGACGCAAGAGCAAGTCCTCAAAGTAGCTCAACAATTCCAAGGAGCTATCACTAATATTAAACGCTCCCCACCCTACCTGGCTTCGGCTCAAAAGCTTTACCAGTGGCTCGTTGAGCCTTTGGAAAAGGATTTACAAGCTCAAAAAATCACGAATCTTACCTTTTTGATGGACGCGGGTTTACGCTCCGTGCCGATTGCTGCCTTACACGACGGGCAAGGGTTTATTGTGGAAAGATACAGTGTTGGTCTCATGCCCAGCCTATCACTTACTGATACTCGCTACGTGGACGTGAGAAATCAGCAAGTCTTAGCAATGGGAGCCGATCAATTCCCCGATCAAAGACCCTTACCAGCAGTACCAATAGAGTTGTCTGCGATCGTTGGTCAGTTGTGGTCTGGTAAATCTTACCTCAACGAAAATTTTACCGTGGACAAGCTCAAACAAGCCCGCGCCTCCCAGATATTTGGCATTATCCATTTATCCACCCATGCCAACTTCCAAGCTGGCAATCTTAATAAATCCTACGTTGAGTTTTGGTACAATAAGTTACAACTTAATCAAATGCGGCAGTTGAAGTTAAGTCAGCCTCCAGTGGAACTATTGGTTTTGAGTGCCTGCCGCACAGCACTAGGCAACCCAGAAGCGGAGTTGGGATTTGCAGGCTTGGCAGTGTTAGCGGGAGTGAAATCAGCTCTAGGTAGTCTATGGTCTGTCGACGATGAAGGCACGATGGGACTGATGACAAGTTTCTACGAGAAATTGAAACAAACTCCTATCAAAGCCGAAGCTCTGCGGCAAGCGCAGGTAGCAATGCTCAAGGGTCAGGTGCGACTAGAGAAGGGTCGGTTGGTAACAGGGAGTAGGAGTTTCCTTTTACCAGCGCAGTTAGAACAGATAGAAAACAAAGACTTTACTCATCCCTACTATTGGAGTGGTTTCACGCTCGTCGGCAATCCCTGGTAAAGGAGCGTATTTTTCAAATGTACATAAAAAGACGATTTGCTGCTTCAAAGATTTACGTTCAATTAAAGTCCTTACGCGGATCATGAATTTACCAAAATCTTTTCAGTTTCTAGCGGTCCTTGTTAGTACACTCTCTCCAACCATTGTCACTTTTGCTAGCTTGCCGCCACGGCGCTCAGTATCAGACTTGGAGTGGAAAGTCAGTCTCAAATTCCCACCTGTGGATGACCGAGGAGCGCCCTCTCAAACTTCAGGGGGAGGAACGCGCGGCTCTTCTTGTATCGATGGCAACATACCGCTAACGCCTTTGATGCCATCACAAAATAATTTGGGGAAAACGGTTGCAGCTAATCCGACTTTGTATTGGTATGTTCCCAAAAATACTGCCCAGTCAGGAGAATTTTCTCTAACAGATGAGAAAGGAAATCAGGTTTACCTGACGACATTTAAACTGCCTAGTAGTCCTGGCGTTATTCAACTCAAACTCCCGGCAAATTTTTCGCTGCAAATAGGAAAATATTATCGATGGAACTTCGCGATAATTTGCGATTTTCAAGACCGAGCGCAGGATAAGTTTGTCAATGGATTACTCCAGCGCACCCAACTAAGTTCATTCCTGAAGAGTCGGCTAGATCAGGCAGCACCTCTAGAACGAGCAAAAATTTATGCAGAGTCTAAAATTTGGCAGGAAACGATGAATACTGTTGCTCAATTGCGCCACGAAAAGCCAGCCGAATGGGAAGAACTTTTAAAATCAGTCGGTCTAGGGGCGATCGCCAAAGAACCTTTTCTGGACTGCTGCACAAGCGATCGTTAACCTCGGTACAGTTATATGTGGCTAAAGTTAAAACGGCTACTCTGGAAAGGGCGCAGTGTGTGGATTACTACTCCTAGCGTGGCAGGATTGATAGTCATACTACGCTGGGCTGGTTTATTGCAATCCTGGGAGTGGGCAGCTTTCGATCAATATATGCGTTGGCGTCCCCAAAATGGCCCTGATAACCGAATTGTGCTTGTAGGTATTAACGAAACAGACTTACATAACCTCGATGAGTCAATTATTTCGGATGCTGTATTAGCGCGCTTGCTGAAGAAGTTGAAAGCTATGCAGCCGAGAGCCATCGGTCTAGATATTTATCGTGATTTACCAGTAGAACCGGGTCATCAAGAATTGGTTCGAGTGTTTGCATCTACTCCCAATTTGATTGGCATCCAAAAAGTAGTTGGTGACATAGGGCGCGAGACGGTTGCCCCATCTCCCGTACTCAAAGCCAAGGGGCAAGTAGGGGGAAATGACCTACTGATTGATGGGGATAATAAGGTGCGACGCGGCTTTATTTATGTGGCAGATCGAGATCGGGCAAATGTCTTCAGCTTTAGCTTTCTTTTGGCTTTGCATTACCTGGATGCCGAAGGTATTGCTCCAAAAACAATTGAGGGAACGAAAAATTGGCAGTTGGGTAAGACGGTATTTGCCCCCTTTGAAGCTAATGATGGTGGCTATGTGCGAGCTGATGCCCGTGGCTACCAGTTATTGATAGACTATCGGGGGTCAAGCACATACTTTGAGACCGTTTCGATGACGGATATTCTACAAAACCGAGTTGCGTCAAATTGGGGGCGCGATCGCATTATCTTGATTGGGATGGTGGGCGAAAGTTTTAAGGATTTATACTTTACCCCCTATAGTAGCGGACTGCTGACTCTCTCAGAACCTATGGCTGGGCTAGAAATTCATGCTAATATTACCAGCCAGATTATCAGTGCTGCCCTCAAAGCTCGCCCACTATTCAAAAGTTGGTCGGAGCCAGTAGAGTGGCTGTGGATTATGTTCTGGTCTAGTATCGGGGCTACCCTGAGTTGGAAATTACGATATACAGGTGGGGTGGAATTCCTCTCATTCCACAAGTCGGCTAGTCTGTTTTTAGCAGGTGGTGCTTTGCTGGGTAGCACCTATGCGGCTTTTTTGTGGGGTTGGTGGCTCCCTGTTGTGCCGCCCTTCTTGGCACTTGGAGGATCTATAGCAGTCATCACAGCTTACATCGCCCGCAGCGCCGGAAGTATTCGCAAGACTTTTGGACGTTATCTAACTAATGAAGTTGTAGCCAATTTGCTGGAAAGCCCCGAAGGCTTGAAAATGGGCGGCGAACGGCGGAAAATCACCATGTTGACTTCCGATTTGCGAGGATTTACAACTACATCAGAACAATTACCTGCTGAAGAGGTGGTTAAAATCCTCAACTTCTATCTTGAAAGCGTAGCAGATGCGATCGCCCAATATCAAGGAACAATTGATGAGTTCATGGGTGATGGGATTTTGGTTCTTTTTGGCGCTCCTACAGCCAGAGAAGACGATGCCAAAAGGGCTGTCGCTTGTGCAGTTGCTATGCAGTTAGTAATGGCCAAAGTCAACGAAAGAATGAAGCAATGGGGCTTGCCTCCATTAGAAATGGGCATCGGCATCAATACTGGAGAGGTGGTGGTAGGGAATATTGGTTCAGAGAAACGTACTAAATATGGTGTCGTTGGCAGCCAGGTGAACCTCACTTACCGGATCGAATCTTATACAGTCGGCGGTCAGATTTTTATTTCCGAATCGACTTTAAAAGAGGCAGGGTTATCAATTGTGAAAATCAACGATCAAAAGTCAGTTCTCACAAAAGGAGTACAACAACTGATCACTATCTATGATGTCAAGGGGATCGGTGGGGAATACAATCTCTTTCTCCCTCAAGAAGAAGAAGATGTATTGTTACCCCTGCCCGAAGCCATGCCGATTCAATATCGGATTCTGGAAGGAAAACATATTGTTGACACATTATTTAAGGGAAGTTTAGTCAAACTTTCAGCTAAGGAAGCCGAAATCCATGCTGACAATGTTGCAGAACCATGCATACCATCTCCGCTGGGCAACATCAAGCTCAACTTATTAATACCAAGCGATCGCACAGAAGTCAGTGAAGATATTTATGCTAAGGTTCTGGCAAAACCAGCAGGCGACAAAAGTTTTTTCATCCACTTCACATCCAAAACACTAGTTGTGGAAGCACAACTTAACTATCTCTACCAATCGGTTGCAGCCTCAAATAAGTAGAGACGTAGCAGGCAACTTTTATACAATCCAAAATTCAAATCCAAAATCAAACGATGCAGCTAATCTTTTTAGGTTCTGGCTCTGCTTTCACTGTTGGAACTGATAATTTTCAATCAAATATGCTCTTGATTAGTGATCAAGGTACAGTGTAAACTTTCCGATTTTCGATTCTGTGATGTCCTTTTTCTACCCGTTGGCTAATATTCACATCAACACCTTTAAACCCAAGATATTGTGCTGTTTCAAACCAATTCTTCACTTGTTGGTGTAGCGTGGGATGATTATCTTTGAGACTCAAAATATAATCAGAATCATTTTCTATAATTTTTTTAGCAATCGATTTCTGTGAACGCAAAAGCATCAATAGTAATGATGCAGCCAGATAAGTCCAGCATTTCTAATAGTGCTGGAATTGCTGTAATTTCATTCGATTTGGCACTCACCTTCGTTTGTCCCAAGACCAAACGGTGTTCTTTTGACCAAGCACTGACCATGTGTAAAGCTTTTAGCTGATCTTTTCGCTCATACGAGCCTTTAAGAGCTTTGCCGTCTATAGCGACTACTTCTACTCCTAAATTCTCAACTAACGATTGCACCCACACTCGAAAACATTGCTCAAAGTCTTTTGGATTAATTCTCTCAAAGACCCTTCTAAAAGTATCGGGGCTGGGGCGAATGGTAGTTTTAAAAATGTCTCCAACCATTCTTTTTTATTTAATCCATATTCCTCAATATCTTCCCAACCTTGAGCGCCGGCGATTACTGCCAAAATAGAAATGGTGATGATATCAGTAAGTAAATGCCATCTTGTCCTTTCTGCTCTTGGGTCTTTTACTTCTGTGAAGTATTCTTGAAACTTACTAGTGGTCTGTCCCATTAATTCTGATGGGTTATAATCAAGTGTAATTAAATAG